>NZ_JBVIWP010000003.1:712362-1204734 GCF_055594445.1 Streptomyces sp. NPDC040589
CCTACGATCCCCCTACTTCTCCTCCCCCTTCTCCCCCCCCCCCCCCCCCCACCCCACCCACCCCCCCCTTCCCCCCCACCCCCCCCCCCCCCCCCCCCCCCACCGCGTGTGGATCCCCGGGCCCGTCAGCCGCAGCTGCCGCTGATCCACTGGTGGGAGCGGACCTTGTACGTACCGGCCAGGTTGCCGCCGTGCTGCTGCCGGGTGCAGCCGACCCGGTCGCTGTAGTTGGCGCCCCGGTAGTAGGCGACGCCGCTGTAGTCGCCGGTGCCGGCGTTCCACACCGACTTCACGTTGGTCGTGGCGGCCCAGGAACACCTGACGGCGCCGCCCTGCCAGTCGGGGTCGGCCACGTCCCACGCGCACTTGCTGCCGGTGAAGTTGGCGCCGGTCCAGAAGCAGATGTGCCCACTCGCGCAGTCCACCGCCGCGGGAGCGGCCGGGGCGGCCGACGCGGAGGACGGCACGGCCAGCGTGGTGATCGCGGCGGCGCTGACGGCGAGGACCGCGAACAGCGGTGTGGTGCGGGAGTTCCTGCGGACGGAAAGGCGCATGAGCCTGGTCTCCTCGAGAGGTCGGGGCCGGTCGTTCGGACGGCCCGACGCTGGCAAGGCACGACCTGGCCGGGCAAGGACAGCGGGGGCGGCTGGGATGCCGGGACGGATGGGACGCCGGTCAACTGGCGCGTTCCGGAACCGTTGGGACGGCCATGGGATGCCTTTGGTGGCACAGTGGCGCTCCGAGACGCCCGACCAGCGTCCGTGGGGGTATCCAAGGGGGGAGACCCGATGTCCGCATGCCCAGAAACGGAGCGGTTCGCCGCGCTGTTGCGTTCGCTGAAGAGCCGGTCCGGGCTGAGTTACGAGGCACTCGCCAGGAAGTCCGGCCTGGCCGGTTCGACACTGCACCGCTACTGCCGTGGCACGTCGGTGCCCCAGGACTACGGCAGCGTCCACCGGCTGGCCACGGTCTGCGGCGCGACCCCGGAGGAACTCCGCACCCTGCACCGCTTGTGGGCCCTGGCGGACGCGGCGAGAACCGCGGCGGCCAGAGCCGAGGAAGAGGCGGCGACAGCGGAAGAGCGGCAGGAAGCACCTCAGGAAGCGGAAGAAGCGGAGGGCGGGGCAGAAGAGAAACCGGAACCCGGGAGCGAGGGGCGAGCGGTCCCTGACATCGCCGGGGTGCCCGACCCCGAACCGGCCCCCAAGCCCGCCGGCCGGTCCCGCCGGCGCCGCCTTCGCACCTCCGTGGTCACCGCCGCGATCCTCGCGGCCCTCAGCGTCTCCGCGTGGGCGCTGTACAGCGCCCGGACGCCGTCCGGAAGCGGCGGTGGCGGGCGCGGTTCCGGTGACGACCGGCCGTTGTTCTCGGCCAACTGCCCACCCGTGATCGCCATGGGCGAGCACGACGAGTGCGTGCGGGAGGTGCAGCGCCTGCTGCACGCCAAGGGCGCGGACATCGGCGTCGACGGCGACTTCGGGCCGCAGACCCTGCGCCGCGTCACCGCCTTCCAGGTGCTGGCCGGGATCCAGCCCAACGGCGTCGTCGGGGAACCCACCAAGAAGGCGCTGTACGCCTCACGGGTCCGGATGAGGGTGTGGTCGCAGGAGAAGGTGCGGCAGCGGGTCCGCGAGGTGTTCCCCGAGGCGCCGGACAAGGCGGTGGCCATCGCCGGCTGCCAGTCCTTCCTGGACCCGCTGCACATCCTCCCCAACACCAACGGCACCCGGAACTGGGGCCTGTTCCAGATCTCCGACGCCCGGCTGCGCGAACTGGGCGGTACCCCGCGTCAGGCGCTGGACCCGGAGTGGAACATCCAGGCCGCCAGACGGCTGTGGAGCCAGGACCGCGACTTCGGCGACTGGCCGCACTGCGCACGGGCCGCCGGAGCCACACCCCTCACAGCGACACGGCCACCGCGTTGAACGTCGTCTCCGGCGTCTGCGGGCTGGTGAAGCGGGCGTTGACGAGGTAGAGGCGGCTGCCGAAGCGGGCGGCGGTGGTGGGGACGTCGAAGCGGGGGTCGGTGATCGTCCTGGCCAGGGTGGCTGTGGTGGCCTTCTTGTCGAGGTCCCAGACGGTGATCTTGTTCAGGCGGTTCTGGACGACGTACAGGGTGCGGCCGAGAAGGACCAGGCCGTCGCCGTTGGTCACGTCGGTCCCGCCCACCAGCGTGACCTTGGTGGCGTGACCGGTCCGCAGGCCGACGTTGTACAGCTGACCCGCGTTGACGACGACCAGGCCGCGTCCGTCGGGGGTGGCGACCAGGCCGTTGGCACTGTTGGTCCCGGCCGGTGCCTGCACCCACTCGCCGGTGAGCGGGAGGGCGCGGACCTCGCCCTCGCGGCCGCGCGGGACGCCGTAGAGGACGGCGTCCCGGGAGTCGGTGAACCAGGCGCGGTCCCGGTGCAGGACGACGTCGTTGATGAAGGGGGCGGCGTTCCGGGTGAGCTGGTACGTGGTCAGCAGCTCACCGCTGCGCGCGTCGACGACCTTCGCGGTCCCTCCGGCGCCGCCCGCCACGTACAGCAGGCCGTCGCCGTCCAGCTTCAGGCCGATCGACGCGAGTCCGGTGCCGCCCTCGTGCAGGACCCCGCCCTCGCCGGTGCGCAGGTCGGTGCGGTAGATCGAGCCGTCGGCGCGTGAACCCATGTACGCGTACGGCCTGCTGCCTATGGTGATCCCCTCGGGGAGCCACCCGTCGGGCAGCGGGAACTCGCTCGGCCAGGCGGCGGCCCCGGGCGCGGCCTGTGCCGTGCCCGTGCCGGTGACCGCGAGGGCGGCGAGGGCCCCGCCGAGCACGGTCCGCCGGGACGGCTGGAAGTGGTTCCGAGTCATGAGCGCGCCTCCGTGGGAGGGAAGGTGGGGGTGTGACTCGATGAAACGCGAAGTACCCCGTGAACCGAACCCGGTTGGCGAACTCGACAGGAACCCGACAGAAGAAAGAGAAGAGACAGCAGAGACACCCCTCCGGAAGAGGGGTGTCTCAGTCCGATGCTCCTACGCGGTGCGCACCTGGTACGCCGTCACACGTACCTCCTCGTCGTCCAGGCACTGCCCGGACGCCAGGTCGAAGCGCTGCTTCAGCAGCGGCGAGGCGACGAACGGGCGGCCCTGGTGGGTGCCGGTCAGGCCGCGGGAGAGGACGGCGGCGCCGGTGAAGGGGTCGCGGTTGTCGATGGCGAACAGTTCGCCGGAGCGGTCGCGGAAGATCGCGGCCTGGTGTCCGTCCGGCAGCAGTGCCGCCACCCCGCGGCCCGGGAGCAGCGTGCTCAGGTCGCAGACCGTGAACCAGTCGCCGTCCAGGGAGAGTTCGATCTTCAGCTCGGTGGTCTCGGGTGCCAGGGTCATCGCTGGGCGCTTCCTTCCAGAACGTCGGCGGGTCGCATACCGATGGACAGCAGCGGCAGGTCGGGCTTCATCTGGTCGCGCTCGGGCACGAAGGCGACGACCGGGTCCGGGGTGTCCGGCGCGTTCACGAAGGACACGAACCGGGCCAGCTTCTCGGGGTCGTTGATGGTCTCGGCCCACTCGTCGCGGTAGTGCGCGACGTGCGCCCGCATCAGCTTCTCCAGCTCGTCGCAGATGCCGAGCGAGTCGTGGACGACGACGTCCCGTACGTGGTCGAGGCCGCCCGGGATCCGCTCCAGCCACGTCGAGGTGCGCTCCAGGCGGTCGGCCGTACGGATGTAGAACATCAGGAACCGGTCGATCAGGCGGACCAGTTCGGCGTCCGACAGGTCCTGGGCCAGGAGGTCCGCGTGGCGGGGGGTCGCGCCGCCGTTGCCGCCCACGTAGAGGTTCCAGCCGTTGGCCGTGGCGATCACGCCGAAGTCCTTCGACTGGGCCTCCGCGCACTCGCGCTGGCAGCCGGAGACCGCCGACTTGAGCTTGTGCGGCGACCTGAGCCCCCGGTAGCGCAGCTCCAGGTCGATCGCCATCTTCACCGAGTCCTGGACGCCGTAGCGGCACCAGGTCTGGCCGACGCAGGACTTCACCGTGCGCAGCGACTTGCCGTAGGCGTGGCCGGACTCGAAGCCGGCGTCGACCAGGCGGGCCCAGATCAGCGGGAGCTGTTCGACGCGGGCGCCGAACATGTCGATCCGCTGACCGCCGGTGATCTTCGTGTAGAGGCCGAAGTCGCGGGCGATCTCGCCGATGACGATCAGCTTCTCCGGGGCGATCTCGCCGCCGGGGATACGCGGCACGACCGAGTAGGAGCCGTTCTTCTGCAGGTTGGCCAGGAAGTGGTCGTTGGTGTCCTGGAGGGAGGCCTGCTCGCCGTCCAGGACGTAGCCGCTGGCGCCGATCGTCGGGGCGAGGGAGGCGATGATCGAGCCGACGGCCGGCTTGCAGACCTCGCAGCCGTCACCGCCCCGGGCCTCCTCGCGGCCGTGCCGGTCCAGCAGGTCCTGGAAGGTGGTGATGCGCAGGGCGTGGACGATCTCGTACAGCTCCTCGCGGGTCTGCCCGAAGCAGCCGCACAGGCCCTTGTCGACCTCGATGCCACTGGCCTCCAGCTCGGCGTTGACGAGCTGGCCGAGGACCTTGACGCAGGAGCCGCAGCCGGTACCGGCCTTGGTGCACTTCTTCACCTCGGGCACGGTCGTGCACTGGTGGTCGGTGACCGCGCCGCGGATCGTGCCCTTGGAGACGTTGTGGCAGGAGCAGACGATCGCGTCGTCCGGCAGCGCGGACGGGCCGAGCTGGACGGACTCCCCGGCGCCGGCGGGCAGCACCAGCGACTCGGGGGAGACCGGCGGGACCGAGCCGGTGAAGGCCTTCAGCGTGCCGTAGGCGTCCGCGTCGCCGACGAGGATGCCGCCGAGCAGCGTGCCGTCGCGGCCGATGACCAGCTTCTTGTACAGGCCGGAGCGGGAGTCGGAGTAGACGACGTCCAGGCAGTCCTCGGCGGTGCCGTGCGCGTCGCCGAAGGACGCCACGTCCACGCCGAGCAGCTTCAGCTTGGTGGACAGGTCGGCACCCGTGAAGGACGCCTCGTCGGCGGCGATCGTCGCGGCGGCCGTCTCGGCCTGCTCGTAACCGGGGGCGACCAGGCCGTACACCCGGCCGTCGGCGGCCAGTGCGCACTCGCCGATCGCGAACACGTGCGGGTCGTTGACCGTGCGGCACTGCTCGTCGACCGTGATGCCGCCGCGCTCGCCGACCGTCAGACCGCAGTCGCGGGCCAGCTGGTCGCGGGGGCGGACACCGGCGGAGAACACCACCAGGTCGGTGGCGAGTTCGGAGCCGTCGGACAGCTTCATGCCGGTGACGGCGCCGTCCTCGCCGGCCACGACCTCCTGCGTGCCCACGCCCGTGTGGACGCTCAGGCCCATCTCCTCGATGGTGCGCAGCAGGGCGGCGCCGCCGCCCTCGTCGACCTGCACCGGCATCAGCCGGGGCGCGAACTCCACGATGTGGGAGGTCAGTCCGAGTCCCTTGAGGGCACCGGCCGCCTCAAGGCCGAGCAGACCGCCGCCGACCACGGCACCCACCTGGGCGTTCTTCGCGTACTCCTCGATCGCGAGCAGGTCCTCGATCGTGCGGTAGACGAAACAGCCCTCGGCGTCCTTGCCCGGGACCGGCGGCACGAACGGGTAGGAGCCGGTGGCCAGGACCAGCACGTCGTAGTCGACGACGAGACCGGAGCGGGCGGTGACCCTGCGGGCCTCCCGGTCGACGGTCTCCGCCGGATCGCCCACGTACAGCTCGATGCCGTGGTCCTTGATGAACTCCATGTCCGTCATGGACAGGTCCTCGGGCGTCTTGCCCGAGAAGTACGAGGTGAGCTGGACGCGGTCGTACGCAGGGCGCGGCTCCTCACAGAGCACGACCACGCGGTGCGTGGCGGTCAGGCCGCGCTCGGCGAGCGCTTCGAGGAAGCGCTGGCCGACCATGCCGTGGCCGACGAGCACGATCGTGGGGGTGCCGGTGGACATCAGGAGCCTCCATCGTTGGTAAGCAGGTGGAGCAGAGGGCCGCCGTCGGAGGGGAGCGGCTCTGCTCCCTCCCAGGCGCGCGCGAGCGCGCCGACGGTGCCGAGTTCGCCGACGAGGACCCCGCCGACCAGGCGGTCGTCGCGGACGACGACCTTGCGGTAGGTGCCGCGGGTGGCGTCGGCGAGCTGGACGACGTCGTCGCCCGGGAGCGCCTCGGTCTCGCCGAACGCGGCGAGGTCGAAGGGGCTGTCGTGCCCCGTGAGCGTGAGCCGGGTCAGCGAACGCGTGCCGGTGTACCGGGCGGTCGCGTCACCGGCCAGCGACTCCGCGAGCGCGTCGGCCTGCTCGAGCGCCGGGGTGGCGAGGCCGTAGAGCACACCGTCGTGCTGGGCGCAGTCGCCGATCGCGTGGATGTACGGGTCGGAGGTGCGCAGCTCGTCGTCGACGACGACACCCTTGCGGATGTCGAGCCCGGCGGCCTGCGCGAGACCCACCCGGGGGCGGACACCGCAGGCGACGACCACCAGGTCGGCGTCGAGCGCGTACCCGTCGGCCATCTCCACCGAGCGGACCGCGCCGCCGACGCACCGCACGTCCCGTACGCGGCACTCGGTGTGCACTTCCACGCCCAGGTCGGTCAGGTGCCGCTTGACGAGCTTCGAGGCGGCCGGGTCGAGCTGGCGCTCCATGAGCCGCTCGGACTGCTGGGCGAGCACGACCTGGGCGCCGCGCAGGGCGAGCGCCCGGGCCGCGGAGACCCCGAGGAGCCCGCCGCCGATGACGACCGCACGCGCTCCCGGCCGGACCGCCTTGGACAGTCCCAGGCAGTCGTCCATGGTCCGGAAGGCGTGCACGCCCTCGGGCAGTTGGTGGTTCTCGGTGAACAGCCCGCGCAGCGGCGGCAGTACGGGGTTGGAACCGGTGGCCAGCACCAGCCGGTCGTATGCGATCACCGAACCGTCCGCGCACGCGACGGTCCGCCGCTCGCGGTCGATGCCGGTGACCCGGCCGCGGGTCAGCTCCGCGGGCGCGGGCAGGGCGATCACCTCGGGGCTGTACCGTCCGGCCAGCACTTCGGCGAGCAGCACCCGGTTGTAGGGCTGGTGCTCCTCCTCGCCGATCAGCAGCGCGGGCGTGCCGAGCTCACCGAGCCGCCGGGCGAGCCGTACGCCCGCGAGGCCGGTGCCGATCACCACCACACGCTCATTCGAGGTCATGTCCTTGAGCGTGCGGTGCCGGTGTTACCCGGCAGCATCACGTCTGTTTCCCACGGGGAACGCTGCCCTCAGCGGGGGCGGGGGCCGGATGTGAGGGTTCCTGAAGTGCGGTGACGGCGGACTGTGAGGGGCGCGCGGGGGCCTCGCATAGGGTCTCGATCATGCCCGACATATCGCTGACCATGATCGTCTTGCTCTGCCTCGCGGCGCTCGCCGCCGGATGGATCGACGCCGTGGTCGGCGGCGGCGGGCTCCTGCTGCTGCCGGTCCTGCTGCTCGGGCTGCCGTCGCACACACCCGCCGCGCACGCGCTCGGCACCAACAAGGCGGTCGCCATCGTCGGCACGACGGGCGCGGCGGTGACGTACGCCCGCAAGGCCCCGGTGGATGTGAGGACGGCGGTGCGCATCGGCCTCGCGGCCCTCGCCGGATCGTCCGCGGGGGCCTTCTTCGCGGCCGGGATGAGCACCGACGTCCTCAAGCCGGTGATCATGGTGGTGCTGCTCGCGGTGGCGGCCTTCGTGATCCTGCGGCCCGCCTTCGGCACGGCCCCCGCGACCGGCCCGGCCACTCGCCGCCAGATCCTCGCGGCGATCGGCCTCGCCGGCCTCGGCATCGGCTTCTACGACGGTCTCATCGGCCCCGGCACCGGCACCTTCCTGGTCCTCGCCCTCACCGCCGTCCTCCACCTCGACCTCGTCTCCGCCTCCGCCACGGCCAAGATCGTCAACTGCTGCACCAACGCGGGCGCGCTGGCCACCTTCGCCTGGCAGGGCGCGGTCCTGTGGCAACTGGCCGCCCTGATGGCCGTCTTCAACCTGGCGGGCGGCACCCTGGGCGCCCACACCGCCCTGAAGAAGGGCAGCGGCTTCGTCCGTGTGGTGCTGCTGACGGTGGTGTTCGCCCTGGTGGCGAACCTGGCGTACGAGCAGTGGGCGGCCTAGGCGGACGCCCCCGGCCGCAGATCCAGCAGCTCGATCGTCCCCGTCCCGCCCTCTTCGCCGTGCCCCTGGGCGAGGCGCCGCTCCATCAGGGCCATGTACGGGGTCAGCAACTCCGGGCTGACCCGCTGCTCCTCGGCCGTGTGCAGCAGTGTGGTGTTGCCCGCGACCTGCATCGCGAGGTTGGAGACGACGTTGCTGGTGTAGTCGCCGCTCTCCAGCTGGTCGGCGGTCTGGTGCACGGCCGGCGCCATCGCGGTCAGCCAGTCCGCGAGCAGCGGCGCGAAGTCCTTCGGCGCGATGTCCTCCGGGCGGATGAGCGCGAAGGCGTGGGTGATGCCCGCGAACATGCCGCTCATCGCGCTCAGCAGCGCCACGTCGTACAGCGCGGCGAAGCCCGGGTCGGCCCCGACCCAGCGGGTTCCGACCGGGACGGCGAGGGTGTCGCGGTGCTCCTCGAACAGCTCGGGGGAGCCGCTGTAGAGGACATAGCCTCCTGATTCCGGCTGCCCCACCATCGGCGGTACGGCCATGATCCCGCCGTCCAGGAAACGGGCGCCGCGGGCCTCGGCCCAGGCGGCGCGGGTACGGCCCTGGGCCGGGGTGCCCGTGGTGAGGTTCACCAGGTCCCGCCCCGTCAGGTCGGCCCCTTCCAGGGCGTCGCCCACGGAGGCGTCGTCGAGCAGGCAGGCGACCACGAGGCGGTTCGCGGCCACCGCCTCGGCGGCACTCGCGGCCACGGTCGCGCCCTCGGCGGCCAGGGCTTCGGCGCGGGCGGGGGTGCGGTTCCAGACGGTCACCGGGTGACCGGCGGCGAGCCAGGCGCGGGCGAGGGCGGTGCCCATGGCACCGGCGCCGAGGAGGGTGAGGGAGGTACGGGAAGCAACAGCGTTGTCGGTCATGGCGTTTAGGCTCGTCTCAAGGGAACGGCCTGCTCAAGTACGCACTTGGAAGTGGGTGGTTACCCCAGGGGAAGCATGCAGGCGGCAGCGGGGGAAGGGACTCGGGCATGGGGACGACGGCGCGGCGGCCGGGTGCGTACATCTGCGGGATCGACGCGGCGATGGACGTGATCGGCGGCAAGTGGAAGGTGCTCATCCTCTGGGCGCTGAACGAGCGGCCCTGCCGCTTCGGCGAACTGCGCCGGGAGCTGCCGGGCGTCACCGAGAAGGTGCTCGCCTCGCAGTTGCGGGAGATGGAGGCAGACGGCCTGGTGCATCGCGAGGCGTACGACGAGGTGCCGCCCCGCGTGGAGTACTCGCTGACGCCGCGGGGCGTGTCCCTGAACGAGGCCCTGGGACCTCTGGGAGCCTGGGGCAGGACCAACATCCTGGGCGGGTCACCGGCTCCCGGTCAGGTGCGCGAAGACGACCACGTTGCCCTGATAGCCGGTGGCCCGTGAGTAGCCGCCGCCGCAGGTGATGACCCGCAGCTCGGGTCGGCGGGCGGGGCCGTAGACCTTCCGGTCGGGGAAGTCCTTCGCGGCGTACGCCTCGACGGCGTCCACGGTGAACACGGCGACCCTGCCGTCGCGCCGGTCCACCTCGATCGTGCTGCCCTTGGTCAGGGCGCCCAGGCCGTAGAAGACGGCGGGGCCGTCGGCGTTGTCGACATGGCCGGCGACGATCGCGGTGCCCCGCTCACCGGGGGTGGTGCCGGCCTCGTACCAGCCGGCGAGGTTCGCGCGCGCGGCGGGCGGTGCGTCCAGGCTGCCGGTCCTCGTCAGGCCGAGCCCGGTCAGGGGCGCGTTCACGCGGATCGCCGGGATGCGGATGCGGTCGGGCGGCGAGGGCGGCAGCGCGGGCGCGGCATGCCGCTCACCGGCCCGGCCGGCCTGCCCGTCTTGCCGCTCCTGCCCGTCCTGCTCCTCCTGCCCGTCCTGACCCGCGCGGGCCTGGGCGAGGGACGGCTGGGGCGGGGCGTGCGTCTCGGCGCCGTTGCGCAGCAGCCATGCCCCGGAGCACAGGGCGAACACCGTGACGGCCGCCATGGCGGCGTTGGCCGGGTTGCCGAGCGTGCTGCCGTACCTGGGGAATCTGCGCATGGCCCACCCTTTCCTGATCACCCCTCTGCGTTCCAGGAGCCCTGCGGGCCCCGTGCCCCCCTCCGGGCCGCGAGGGGCGTCGGACCCGGAGGGGGAGGGGACATGCGGTACCGGCGACGGACAGCGGAGGGTGTCCGTCAGATCCCGTCGCCTCTCGCCCGGCGATGCAGGAGCCAGGTACCGCCCGCGGCGGCGACGGCGAGAGCCGCCACACCGGCCGCGGTCTGCACGGGATCGGCGCCCAGGGCGCCGCCGACCCCCGTCTTCACACTCCCCCTGGGAGGTACCTGCTGGCGCACGGACGTCAGCGTGACCACCAGGTCACCCGTGACCAGCCGGCCGCTCCCGGTGCACGTCGCGGTGATCTCGTACGTTCCCGGCTGCGCGCTCGGCGGCACCCTGAACCGTCCCGTCGCGTCCTGCTCGTCCGGGCCCGGGACCAGGCTGAGGGAACCGGCCCCGACCGCGCTGGCGTCACCCGTCGCCGTGCCGCCGTCGCCGCAGGCCGCCGTGCGCACGGTGACCTCGCCGCCCGGGATCACCGAGGAGGGGGAGACCTCCAGGCCGCCGGCGGCGCCGTACGCGGGGGCGGCGGCGAGGGCCGCGGCGGCGACGGCGAGCGCGGTGCCGGTCAGCGGCCGGGCGGTACGTCGCATCGGTGCTCCTTCGAGCGGTTCGTTCGTGCACCTGCCCTTCCGAGGTAACGGGCAGCGCGGCGACCGCGCTTTCTGATGGGGTGTCAGAATTGGGGTGAATGGGTGTCAGGGGGTGCGTCGCCCGACGGCCACTCGGGGGTGTTTGGGCAGGTCAGGGACGTTCTGTGGGCAGGTCCCGGAAAAGCCCGCCGAGCACGTGTGAACGGGTGACCCGGGCATGGGGGCGCATCCGGGCTTGACCTCAACAAAAGTTGAGGTACGAGGCTGTGCCGCATGAACTCAGCCGTTACGCACGCACCCGCCGCCGCCCGGTCCACGACCCGGCCCCTCCACGTCACCCTCGTCGTCGGCAGCAACCGCCACGGCCGCTTCGGCCCTGTCGTCGCCGACTGGCTCCTCGACCATCTCCGGAACCGGGACGACCTGGTCATCGAGGTCGTCGACGTGGCCGAAACCGACCTGCCGATGTCCTTCGAGCGCACCCCCGACGCGACCGCCACCCTCTCCGGCATCACCCCGAAACTGGCCCGCGCGGACGCCTTCGTCGTCCTCACCCCCGAGTACAACCACTCCTACCCGGCGGGCCTGAAGAACCTCGTCGACTGGCACTTCGCCGAGTGGCGGGCCAAGCCGGTCGCCCTCGTCTCCTACGGTGGCCTGTCCGGCGGCCTGCGCGCGGTGGAGCACCTCCGCCAGGTCTTCGCCGAACTCCACGCCGTGACGGTCCGCGACACCGTCTCCTTCCACAACGCCGGCGCGTCCTTCGACGACGGGGGCGCCCTACGGGACCCCACGGGCCCGGACGCCGCGGCGAAGACCATGCTGGACCAACTGGTGTGGTGGGGCGAGGCGTTGCGAGAGGCGAGGGCGGCCCGCCCGTACGCGGACTGACGGGTCGCCCGCTACCGGCCCCGGGGCGTGACCTGCCTCGGCGCCCCCGCAGCGCGTGCCGCACCCGCCCGCCCCGCTGCTGCCGAGGCCGCCGCGCTCTCGCCGCGCCCCGGGGTCCATCCGCGTGCCCGGCCCGCCTTGGGCGCGCTGCCACCCCCGGACCTGCCGAGGGCGCCGCGCTCTCGCCGCGCCCGGGGTCCATCCGCGAGCGCGGCCGCCTCGGGCGCTGCCGACCCCGGACACCGTGATCACGACTGGCCTCGGCGCCTGGATGGCTGCATCGCCCGCGTCGGCCCGCTCATCTCTCCGGGCGCTGCGGTCGCGACCTGCCCTGCGCCGCCCGACTCGCCTGCGATGGGCCGTGGGCGGCGCGGTCTCGACCCGCCTCGGGGTTCGTTCGTGTCCGCGGCCTGCCTCATGCGCTGCCTGCGTCCGACCCGCTGCCGGCCAGGGGCGTCGCGGCCGCGACAGGCCCCGGCGTCTGCGTGCCCACCTCGCCTGTGTCGGCCCGCTGCTGTCCTTGGGCGTCGCGGCCGCGACCCGCCCGACGCCCCCACCCTCGCGCCGTCGCCCGCCTCCGCCCCGCTACCGACTGAGGACATCGCGGCTACGACCACCCCGGCGCCCCCGGCACATCCACCGCCCGCATCCCCTCACCCCCGCCCCCGCCAATCCCCGCCCGCGATCCGCCTCCCCCCGGCCCGAAGCCGCGAGGCCACGGCCGGTCCGGCGACGTACACCCAGGCCCGGACCGCCGCCCCGTCCGCGTTCCTCACGATCTTCCGTTCGACGCGCACATACAGGCTGCGGGGATCCCCCGGTACGTAGTCCTCCAGCCGGTCCAGCTCCGCGAGCAGCGCCCCGTACGCCTCCGGCGGCGCGGTGACCAGCTCCCCGTTCACCTCGCCGCCACCCGGCTCCTCGACCGCGTAGGGATAGCCCGGCCCGGCGTACAGCACCGCGTCCGCGAGGCGGCCCGGTTCCTCGGAGCGGGTGCGGCCGCGCAGGAAGAGGTCGTGGTTGACCTCGCCGGGGCGGAGCGTGCCGTAGACGAAGAAAGGGAGGGTCACAGGAACGATTCTGCACCCACACACACCTGCACAACGGGCCTATGGACATGCCAGGTCCGAGCCGCCTTAACTCGCGGTCAACATCAACGCCGCCCCCGGTCGACCCCACGCGACCGGGTGCGCCCGTATGAGGAGACCGATGAGTCGGATACGTCCCGTCCGAGGTTCCCGTCTCGCCACCGCAGGCGTGGCCGCCACCGGCATCGGCGCCCTGGTGGCCGCCGTACTCTCACCCACCGCCCAGGCGGACGAACGGCCGACCCGGTCCGAGGCGGTCGAGAGTGCGGAGACGGTCCTCGCCGACCGGGCCGCCGAACTGGGCCTCGGCTCGGCCCAGGAGACGAAGGTCCGGGACGTGGTCGTCGACAAGGACGGTACCCAGCACGTCCGCTACGACCGCACCTACCACCGACTCCCGGTCCTCGGCGGCGACTTCGTACTCCACCTGAACCCGGACGGCACGTACCGCAGCGCGAACCGCGCTACGAAGTCCGCGCTGTCCATAGCCGACGTCACCCCGAAGGTGACCGCCCCGAAGGCCGCCGACCTGGCCGCGAGCCTGCTGCGCGCCGCACACCTCGGCGAGACCCTGAAGAAGCTGACCGCCAAGCCGCGCCTGGTCGTCGACGCCCTGCACGGCGCCCCGAAGCTGGCCTGGCAGACCGACGCGGTCGCGCACGACGGACTCGGCAACCCCGTCGGGCAAACCGTGCTGACCGACGCGACCACCGGCGACCGGATCGACGCCTGGGACACCATGGAGACGGTGTCGGGCGACGGCAAGTCCCTCTACGGCGGCACGGTTCCGCTGGAGACGACCAAGTCCGGGTCGTCGTACCGGCTGAAGGACCCGACCCGTGGCGGCACGTACACCGGCGACGCGGAGAACAAGACGGACCGGTGCCTGCTGACGGTCTGCGTGACCCGCGCCCCCGCGACGCTCTTCACCGACGCGGACAACCACTGGGCCACGGGCCAGACCTCCGACCGCGCCACGGTGGCGGTGGACGCGCAGTACGGCACGGACGTCACCTGGGACTACTACAAGAACGTCCACGGCCGCAGCGGCATAGCCGGCGACGGCAAGGGCTCGTTCAACCGCGTCCACTACGGCAAGAACTACAACAACGCCTTCTGGGACGACAACTGCTTCTGCATGACGTACGGCGACGGCGACGGCAAGCAGCTCGGTCCGCTGGTCTCGCTGGACGTGGCCGGGCACGAGATGTCCCACGGTGTCACCTCGAAGACGGCGGCGCTGACGTACTCGGGCGAGTCCGGCGGACTGAACGAGGCCACGTCGGACATCTTCGGCACGCTGGTCGAGTTCCATGCGAACAACGCCAAGGACCCCGGTGACTGGCTCATCGGCGAGAAGGTCGTCCGCTCCGGGCTCGGCCGGGAGGCCCTGCGCCGCATGGACAAGCCGTCGAAGGACGGCAAGTCCGCCGACTGCTGGAGCGACAAGGTCGCCGACCTCGACGTGCATTACTCCTCGGGCGTCGGCAACCACTTCGCGTACCTGCTCGCGGAGGGCAGCGGCACCAAGACGATCAACGGCGTCAGCCACTCCTCCCCGACCTGCGACGGCGCCACGGTCAAGGGCATCGGCAAGGCCAAGCTGGGCAAGATCTGGTACCGCGCCCTGACGGTCTACATGACCTCCTCGACCGACTACGCGGCTGCCCGCAAGGCGACCCTGAACGCGGCGAAGGACCTCTACGGCAGCGGCAGCACGGAGCAGAAGGCCGTGGCCGCGGCCTGGAGCGCCGTCGACGTGGGCTGAACCGCCCCCTCACGACACTCGGTGGTGTCCGCAGTTCGGGTGCGGACACCACCGAGGCCTGTGCCGGAGTGTTCCGCTCCGCTACTCCCAGACCACCACGTTGCGCCGCACCGGCACGGACGAGGAACCGGTGGCGAAGAGCTCGGGTGAGTGGGCCCGGATGCGCTCGATGTCGCTGAAGACGGCGCGCAGATGCGTACGCATGGCGGTGCGGGCCAGTGCGAGATCGCCGCTGACGACCGCGTCGAAGATCTCCTGGTGCTGGTCGGCGAAGACCGCGGGGGAGACGTTCTCATGCAGGCCCAGTCGCCGGGCCCGGTCCAGGTGGCCCTTGGCCGCGGCGACCGTGGTCCACACGTTCCCGTGGCCGCCCAGCCGCATCAGGCCGTGGTGGAAGGCCTCGTCCAGTTCGAAGAACTCCTCCAGGCTCAGCCGCGTGCGCTGCTGACGCCCGAGGTTGTCCCGCAGCTCCGCCACGACCGACGCGTCCAGCTCGGACGGCAGGGCGTCCAGTGAGGCCAGTTCGACGGCCTCCCGCAGGAACTGCGCGTCCGCGACCTGCGCCGGGTCCACCCGGGACACGAACGACCCGATCTTGGGGAAGATCTGCACCAGTCCGTCCTGGGCCAGCAGGATCAGGCTCTCCCGCACCGGTGTGCGGCTCACTCCGAGGGACGCGGCCAGCTCGTTCTCCGACAGAGCGGCGCCCGGGGGGAGTTCGAGGGTCAGCACCATCTGGCGGAGCTTCAGGTAGATGGAGCGCCGGCTGGTCCGCCGGTTCGTCTGGGCCATGTGCACATCCTACGTATCGAAGCGAGGGTATTGCTCCCCTGTTCGACAGATGCTTGTATACAAGCACTGCACGACAGGGAAGGAGAGCCCTCAGTGAGCACCATCGAGCGCGTCGAGGTCTTCGTCGCCTCCCCGGGCCGCACGTTCGTCACCCTGCGCGTCACCACCTCGGACGGCGTGACCGGCCTCGGCGACGCCACGCTCAACGGGCGCGAGCTGGCCGTGGCGAGCTATCTGCGCGACCACCTCGCCCCGCTGCTGATCGGCCGCGACCCGGCGCGGATCGAGGACACCTGGCAGTACCTCTACAAGGGCGCCTACTGGCGGCGCGGCCCGGTCACCATGACGGCCATCGCCGCCGTCGACACGGCCCTGTGGGACATCAAGGGCAAGACCGCCGGACTCCCCGTGTACGAGCTGCTCGGCGGCCGGTCCCGGGACGGCGTCCTGGTCTACTCGCACGCCAGCGGCACGGACGTGCCCTCTCTCCTCGACGACGTCGAGCGCTATCTGGAGCTCGGCTACAAGGCCGTGCGCGCCCAGGCGGCCGTCCCGGACGTCGGCGGCACCTACGGCGTCCGCAAGGGCAAGGTCTACGAACCCGCCGCGACCGACCTGCCCGACGAGCAGCCCTGGGACACCGAGGCCTACCTCGGCTTCGCCCCGACGTACCTGGAGGCCGTACGGGAGCGCTTCGGCTTCGGTTTCCACCTCCTGCACGACGTGCACCACCGGCTGACGCCGATCGAGGCGGCCCGCTTCGGCAAGAGCGTCGAGGCCTGCCGGCTGTTCTGGATGGAGGACCCGACGCCCGCCGAGAACCAGGAGGCGTTCCGGCTGATACGGCAGCACACCACGACGCCGATCGCCGTCGGCGAGGTGTTCAACTCCATCTGGGACGTCCAGCACCTCATCACCGAGCAGCTCATCGACTACGTGCGCACCACCGTGGTCCACGCGGGCGGCATCACCCACCTGCGCCGGATCTTCGACCTCGCCGCGCTCTACCACGTACGCACCGGCTCGCACGGCGCCACCGACCTCTCCCCGGTCAGCATGGCCGCGGCCGTGCACCTCGACCTCGCCGTGCCGAACTTCGGCATCCAGGAGCACATGGGCCACCCCGACGAGGCCGCCGAGGTGTTCCGCACGGGCGTCACCTTCGCCGACGGCATGCTGCACCCCTCGGACGAGCCGGGCCTCGGGGTCGAGTACGACGAGAAGGCCGCCGAACGCTTCCCGTACCAGCGGCGCTATCTCCCGGTCGCCCGCCGTCTCGACGGCTCGGTGCACGACTGGTGAGCGGCGTGCAGCAGCTGAACCGCGCCGCGCTCGGCGCACTCCCGCCCGCCTCGCGCCCCCGCGTCGACCCCGCCGGACTGCGCACCCGCGTCGTCCACTTCGGCATCGGCGCCTTCCACCGGGCCCACCAGGCCCTCTACACCGAGAACGCCGTCGCGCACTCCGGCGAGCCCTGGGGCATCGCCGCCGTCGCTCCCCGGTCGGCGGCGACCGTCGACGCCCTGCGCGCCCAGGACTGCCTGTACTCGGTGACCGAGCGCCGCGACGAGGGCGGCGTCCCCCGGGTCGTCGGCTCGCTCACCGGCGCGTACGCGCTCGGGCGGGACGGGGCGGCCGTCGACGCCCTGCTCACCGACCCCGAGGTGACGGTGGTGACGCTGACGATCACCGAGAAGGGCTACCGGGCCGCCGGCCCGGACACGGTCGTCGGGCGCCTCGCCGCCGGGCTGGCCGCGCGGATGCGCTCCGGTGCCGCCCCGATCACCGTCGTGTCCTGCGACAACATGGCGGACAACGGCGCCGTGCTGCGGGCGGCGGTCCTGGACGCCGTGCGTGCCGCGGGCGGGCGCGAGGTGGATCGGACCCTGGAACTGCTCGACCGGCAGGTGGCCTTCCCTGCCACCGTGGTGGACCGGATCGTCCCCGCCACCGCCCCGGGAGACCTCACGGCGACGGCCACCGCGCTGGGTGTCCACGACGCCCTGCCCGTGAGCGGCGAGCCGTACCGGCAGTGGGTCCTGGAGGACCGCTTCACGGCCCCGCGTCCGCCGTGGGAGCTGGACGGCGCCCTCCTCGTGCCCGATGTCGCCCCGTACCAGCTCACCAAACTGCGGCTGCTCAACGGCTCGCACTCGGCCCTCGCCTTCCTCGGGATCGCCGCGGGCCGCACCACCGTCGCCGACGCGATGGCCGACGGCTGGGGCGAGCGGCTCGTCAGGTCCCTGTGCGCCGAGGTCGCGCCCACGCTGCCGGACGGCGGCCCGGACCCCGGCCGGTACGCCGACGACCTGGTCGCCCGCTTCCGCAACCCGGGCATGCGGCACCTGCTGCGGCAGATCGCCTCGGACGGCTCGCTCAAGATCCCCGAGCGCTGGCTGCCGGCCCTGCGCGTCCTGCGCGAGCGCGGCATGGCCACACCGGTGCTCGAACTCGCCTTGGCCGGCTGGGCGCACCTCACCCGGGACCACGACCTCCCGGACCCCGCGCGGGACGCGCTCACCGCTTGCTGGCGCACCGGAGCGGACGACACGGCCGTCGTCCGCGCGCTCCTCACCACCGTCGGCGCGTCCGACCTCGCGGGCGACTCCGGTCTCGTCACCGCCGTCGTACGGCATCTTCCGGCGCTGCGTGCCGGACACGTGGACATCTGAGCCCGTCCACCCAACCAGTCCCCGGAACAACGGAGTTCACGATGAAGGACACCACGACCACGGCCGAGCAGGCCGGCGGCGTGCGACGCACCACCCGTGACCTGACCAAGGCCGCCGTGTCGGGCTGGCTGGGCACGGCCATGGAGTTCATGGACTTCCAGCTGTACTCGCTGGCCGCCGCGATCGTCTTCAACAAGATCTTCTTCCCGGACGTCAGCCCCGCCATCGGCCTCATCGCCGCGATGGCCACCTACGGCGTCGGCTATGTCGCCCGGCTCGCCGGCGCGGTCTACTTCGGGAGAATGGGCGACCGGCTCGGCCGCAAGAAGGTCCTGACGATCACCATCCTGCTGATGGGCGCCTCCACCACCCTCATCGGTGTCCTGCCCACCTACGCGACCATCGGCATCCTGGCGCCCGTCCTGCTCGTCGTCCTGCGGCTCGCCCAGGGCTTCGGCGCGGGCGCGGAGATCGCGGGCGCGACGGTGATGCTCGCCGAGTACGCCCCGGTGAAACGGCGCGGTCTGGTCGCCTCGCTGGTGTCGCTGGGCACCAACTCGGGGACGCTGGCCGCCTCCGGGCTGTGGGCGGTGCTGCTCGCCGTGCTCAGCGAGGACCAGCTGCTGTCCTGGGGCTGGCGGCTGCCCTTCCTGCTGAGCTTCGGGCTGCTGCTGTTCGCGGTGTGGCTGCGGCGCAACCTCAAGGAGAGCCCGGTCTTCGAGGAGCGGCCCGACGTCGTGGACGGCGTCGCGATGAGCCGGCGCGAGGTGGAGACGGCCGTCACGAAGGGCGCGGACGACGACGCCGGGCTGCTGGAGGCGGGCCTGAAGCAACGCAAGGGCAAGGCGTTCTTCCTGGCGCTCGGGCTGCGCTTCGGGCAGGCCGGCAACTCCGGGCTGATCCAGACGTTCCTCGTCGGCTACATCGCCACCGAACTCGCCGCCGAGCGCTCCGTGCCCACCGACGCCATCGTGTACGGGTCGCTGCTGGGCTTCCTCACCGTGCCGGCCATCGGCATGCTCGGCGACCGCTTCGGACGCCGCCGGATGTATCTGGCGCTCACCTCGCTCACGGCGGTGGCGGCCTTCCCGCTGATGATGCTGATCACCTCGGGCAGCACGCCCGCCCTGATGCTCGGCATGGTCCTGGGCCTGAACATCGGCGTCCTCGGACTGTTCGCGCTGGAGAGCGTGACCATGGCCGAACTCTTCGGCTCCCGCACCCGGTTCACCCAGCTCGCGCTGGCCAAGGAGATCGGCGGCGTCCTCGCCACCGCGATCGGGCCGGTCCTCGCGGCGAGCCTCACCGCCGCCACCGGAAGCTGGTGGCCCATCGCGGCGATGCTCGTCGTCTACTCCCTCATCACCCTCGTCAGCGCGCTGCTCTCGCCCGAGACGCGCGGACGCGACCTGGTCCGGCTGGAGGACGCCGT
The DNA here is from genome assembly GCF_055594445.1 of Streptomyces sp. NPDC040589. Classification (NCBI taxonomy): domain Bacteria; kingdom Bacillati; phylum Actinomycetota; class Actinomycetes; order Kitasatosporales; family Streptomycetaceae; genus Streptomyces; species Streptomyces sp. NPDC040589. The sequence continues at coordinate 731,806 of NZ_JBVIWP010000003.1, forward strand.
ATGAGCCCTGTGACCGCGATGAAAGCCGTCGTCGTGCACGGCGCGGGTGACGTCAGGATCGACGAGCGGCCCCGGCCCGAGCCCGCGCGGGACGAGGTGCTGCTCGCCCTGGAGTGGGGCGGCATCTGCGGCTCCGACGTCGCGTACTGGAAGAAGGGCGCCTCCGGCACCGCCGCCCTCGCCCACCCGCTGGTCCTCGGCCACGAGTTCGCCGGCCGGGTCGCGGCGCTGGGCTCCGGGGTGACAGGCCTGTCGGAGGGACAGCCCGTCACCGTCCACCCCGCCCAGCTCGTCGGCGAGCCCTCCGAGCGGCTCGCCGGGCGCACCAACCTCCACGAGCGGGTCCGCTACTTCGGCTCGGCGGCCCTCACCCCGCACACCGACGGCGGGTTCAGCGAGTTCCGTACGGTCCGCGCCGCCCAGGTCCGGCCGCTGCCCGAGGGCGTGGACACCGAGTCGGGCGCCCTCGCGGAGCCGCTGGCGGTCGCCCTGCACGCCGTGGGCCGGGTACCGGCGCTGCGCGGCCGCACGGTCCTGGTCAACGGCGCGGGCCCGATCGGCTCGCTGGTCGTCGCGGCCGCGAAGCACCACGGCGCGGACACGGTGTGCGCCGCCGACCTGTCCTCCGCGTCGCTCGCCGTGGCCCGTCGTATGGGCGCCGACGCGACGGTCGACGTCTCCCGGGGCGAGGCACTGCCGCACGACGTCGACGTCGTCTTCGAGGCGTCCGGCGCACCGGCCGCGCTGGGGGCGGTCCTCGGGGCCACGGCCCGGGGCGGCACCGTCGTACAGGTCGGCAACCTGCCGGGCACGGCCGCGCCCGCCGTCCTGGGCGACCTGGTCACCCGGGAGATCACCTGGATCGGCTCCTACCGTTTCGTCGACGAGATCGACGACGCCCTGACCGCCCTGCGCGACGGCCTGGACGTCTCACCCGTCATCAGCCACCGCTTCCCCCTGGAACAGGCCGAGCGGGCCCTCACGGTCGCGGCGGACCCGGCGAGCGCGAGCAGCAAGGTGATGCTGCGGCTCGGCGGGGGAGCGCCGGCCGTCCTCTGACAGCACGCCCGTAGTCCCACCGTTCCCGTAGGAGAACTCCGTGCCCCACCCGACCGCCGTATCCCCCGAGCACGTGCCGGCGGACGTCGTGTGTCTCGGCGAGACCATGGCCGTGCTCAGCCCGCCGGACGACCGGCCGCTCGCCGACCAGTCCGCGCTCCGCCTCTCCGTCGGCGGCGCCGAGTCCAACGTGGCCTGCGGACTGGCCGCGCTCGGGCACCGCGCGGCCTGGCTGAGCCGGGTGGGCGACGACGCGTTCGGGCGGCGCATCCGCTCCGAACTCGCGGCCCGGGGAGTCGAGGTGGACGCCGTCGCCGTCGACCCGGCCCATCCGACCGGCGTGTACTTCAAGGACCCGGGCCCGGACGCCACCCGCCCCCTGTACTACCGGAGCGGATCGGCCGCCGCCCACATGGGACCGGAACTGGCCGGCGCGCCCGGGTTGCGGGGGCCGCGGATCGTGCACGTGTCGGGCATCACCGCGGCGCTGTCCGGCAGTTGCGCCCGGCTGCTGGAGGAGATCGTCGTACACCGCACCCCGTGGGACGACGCGGGGCCTCGGCCGCTGGTCTCCTTCGACGTCAACCACCGCCCCGCCCTGTGGAGCGGACGGAACGCCGACGCGGCACCGGCGCTGCGGGACCTGGCCCGTGCAGCGGACCTGGTGTTCGTCGGGCGCGATGAGGCCGAGGCCCTGTGGGGCACGGCCCACCCCGACGACATCGCGGGCCTGCTCGCCCCGGCACCGCTCGTCGTCGTCAAGGACGCGGAGCACGGCGCCACGTCGTACGCGGCGGGCGAGGTCACCTTCGCGCCCGCCCTCGCCGTCGAGGTCGTCGAACCGGTCGGCGCGGGCGACGCCTTCGCCGCCGGGTATCTGTCCGGTGTCCTGGCCGATCTCGACGAGCCGTCCAGGCTGCGCCTCGGCCACCTGACGGCGGCGACAGCACTGCGCAGCCGGGACGACATCCCCGACCTGAGCGAGGCCCTGGCCCGGCGATAGACCCCGGGCACTCAGTCCCGCACGGCCTCCAACCGCACCGCACACGCCTTGAACTCCGGCATCCGGGAGGTCGGGTCGAGCGCGGGGTTGGTGAGGGTGTTGGCGCGGCCCTCGCCCGGCCAGTGGAAGGGCATGAACACGGTGTCGGGCCGGATGGCGTTGGTGATCCTCGCGGGCGCCACGGCCCGGCCCCGCCGGGACACGATGGCGACCGGATCCCCCTCGGCCGCCCCGAGCCGAGCCGCCAGCCGCGGATGCAACTCCACGAACGGCCCGGGCGCCGCGGCGTTCAACTCCGCCACGCGCCGCGTCTGCGCCCCGGACTGATACTGCGCCACGACCCGTCCCGTGGTCAGCAGCACGGGGTACTCGTCGTCCGGTTCCTCGGCGGCCGCCCGATGCGAGACGGCGACGAACCTGGCCCGTCCGTCGGGGGTGGCGAACCGGTCGAGGAAGAGGCGGGGGGTGCCGGGGTGTGCCCCGTCGGCCGTGTCACCCGTGCCGGTCGGGCGGCCCGCCGCGCTCCGTTGCGCGACCGGGCCACCCGCCGGGTTCTGGGGTGCGGCCGGGCCACCCGCCGTCGCTCCGGGCGTGCCGCCCGCGGGGCTACCCTGCGCCTTCGCCGTTGCCGGGGTGCCGGCCGGGTTTCCGGTCGCCGCTGCCGTCGCGGGGGCGTAGGCCGCGCTTCCCCGCCCTGCCGCGGTGGCTGTCGCCCGGCCGTTGGTGGGGTTGGCGGATGGGGTGCCGGGGTGTGCCCCGTCGGCCGTGTCACTCGTGCCGGTCGGGCGGCCCGCCGCGCTCCGTTGCGCGACCGGGCCACCCGCCGGGTTCTGGGGTGCGGCCGGACCACCCGCCGTCGCTCCATCCGCGCTTCCCCGCCCTGCCGCGGTGGCTGTCGCCCGGCCGTTGGTGGGGTTGGCGGATGCCGTCGCCGGGCCGTCGGTCGGGCTGCCCGGTGCCGTCGCCGGGGCGGCGGCCGGACCCCCGGACTCCGTCGCCGGTGCCCCGAGCCCCGCCCCGCCCTCCGGCTCCGCCGCCTCCGCACCCCCCGGACAAGGCCAGAACACCCCGTCCTCCTCCACCAGCCTGCGGTACGTGATCCCCGAGTAGTCCGCCGGGCCGCCCGCGCTCGCACGGCGGAGTTCCTCGAAGACCTCCTCGGGGTCGGTCGGGAAGCCCTTCTCCACGCCCAGGCGGGCGGCGAGTTCGTGGAGGACCTCCAGGTCGCTGCGGATGCCCTCGGGCGGGGTGATCGCCCGGCGGCGGAGCAGGACCCTGCCCTCGAGGTTCGTCGTCGTGCCCGTCTCCTCCGCCCACTGCGTGACCGGCAGGACCACGTCGGCCAGCGCCGCCGTCTCCGACAGCACCACGTCACACACGGCCAGGAAGTCCAGCGACCTGACGCGCTCCTCGATGTGCGCGGCACGCGGCGCCGACACCACCGGGTTGGACGCCATCAGCAGCAGGGACTTGATGTCCGTGCCCAGCGCGTCCAGCAACTCGTACGCACTGCGCCCCGGGCCCGGCAGTGACTCCGGGTCGACTCCCCACACCTCGGCGACATGCCGCCGCGCCGCCGGATCGTCGAGCTTGCGATAGCCCGGCAACTGGTCGGCCTTCTGCCCGTGTTCGCGCCCGCCCTGCCCGTTGCCCTGCCCGGTCAGACAGCCGTACCCGGACAGCGGGCGGCCCGCCCGGCCGGTCGCCAGGCACAGGTTGATCCAAGCGCCCACCGTGTCCGTGCCCTTGGACTGCTGCTCGGGCCCGCGCGCGGTGAGCACCATCGCCGACTCCGGCTCGCAGAACAGCCGTACGGTCTCGCGCAGTTGAGGAACGGACACCCCCGTGATCCGCTCCACGTACTCCGGCCAGTGCGCCATCGCCGCGGCCCGCGCGTCCTCCCAGCCCACCGTGCGCTCCTGGACGTACTCCGCGTCCACCCGCCCCTCGGCGATCACCAGGTGCAGCAGGCCCAGGGCCAGGGCCAGGTCCGTGCCCGGCCGGGGCGCCAGGTGCAGGTCCGCCTGCTCGGCGGTCTTCGTACGGCGCGGGTCGATCACGATCAGCGTGCCGCCGTTCTCCCGCAGTTCGTTGAAGAAGCGGAGCGACGGCGGCATGGTCTCCGCGAGATTCGACCCGACGAGGATCACACAGCCCGTCCTCGGGATGTCCTCCAGCGGGAACGGCAGCCCCCGGTCGAGCCCGAACGCCTTGATGCCGGCGGCGGCCGCCGACGACATGCAGAAACGGCCGTTGTAGTCGATCTGGGACGTGCCGAGCACGACCCGCGCGAACTTGCCGAGCGTGTACGCCTTCTCGTTCGTCAGACCGCCCCCGCCGAAGACCCCGACCGCGTCCGGCCCGTGCGCCGCGCGCGTCCGGCGCAGCCCCGCGGCGATCCGGTCCAGCGCCTCGTCCCAGGAGGCGGGCACCAACTCGCCTCCGGAACGCACCAGCGGCGAGGTCAGGCGGACGTTCGACGCCAGCACCGCGGGTGCCGTGCGGCCCTTGCCGCACAGCGCGCCCCGGTTCACCGGGAAGTCCGCGCGCTCGCTCACCTCGACGGTCCCGTCCGGCGTGGGCGTCAGGTTCATCCCGCACTGCAGGGCGCAGTACGGGCAGTGCGTGGGCGTGGCGGTGTTCTGCATACCGTTCAGCGTGCTTCGGCCGTGTTACGCGCGGCACGGCTCCCTGTTACGCGGCCGGGACGGGGACCTCCCCGCCGCCGCCCGGTCCGCGTGAGGCGCACCGCCCGGTCCGCGTGAGGCGCACAGACCCGCCCGCGTGAGGCACACGCCTGCCCGCCTTCAGGTCGTCGCCGACCGGTACGGACGTTGCCTGTGGGACGAAAAACGCCACATGTGGCTCATTGCGTTCCTTTCTTGTCCGATCCGCCCTCGTTGAGAGTTGAAGCAGCCGCACTACGCTCTCGCTACGCGCAGCGCTCGCACGACTCCGCACGGCGTTCGACACCCGGGCATGCCCGCCGCTCACGGCTGCATCCACCTGCGGCTCCGCCGCCGGTGGCAATCCCACACTCGCAACAGCCAGGAGGCCACCCGATCATGCCTCTGCGCCACTTGAGCCCTCACGACCAGCACCTCTTCCGGCAGTACGGCCGGGGCCCCACCGTCCCCGTCCCCGACCCGCTCCTCCACCACGCCGTCGCCCGGCACGCCGCCGCCACCCCGCACGCCGTGGCCGCCGAACACCAGGGCGCCCGCCTCACCTACGGCGAGCTCGACCGCTATGCCGACGCCCTCGCCGCCCGCCTGATCCGCGAGGGCGTACGCCCCGGCGACCACGTCGGCCTCTTCGTCCGCCGCTCCCTCCCGATGCTCGTCGGCCTGCTCGGCATCCTGAAGGCCGGCGCCGCCTACGTCCCCCAGGACATCGGCCTCGCACCCCCGGCCCAGCTCACCCACGTCATCCGCACCGCCCGCACCCGGGTCGTCCTCACCGTCGCCGAACACGCCCACCGCGTGCCGCTGCCGGCCGGCCATCTGCTGCTCCCGCTCGACGAGCCGCTGCCGTACGCGCCACGGCCGGTCACCGCCGTAGGGCCCGACGACGGCTGCTACGTCCTGTTCACCTCCGGCACCACCGGCCGCCCCAACGGCGTGAAGGTCACCCACCGCAACGTCGCCAACCTCCTGCTCACCGAACCGGGCGGCCTCGGCATCCGCCCCGGTGACCGGGTCGCCCAGCTCCTCAGCATCGCCTTCGACATGGCCGCCTGGGAGATCCTCGGCTGCCTCACCCACGGCGGCACCCTCCTCATCCGCGGCAAGGACATCGCCGCGGCGGCCCGCACGGCGGACGTGATCATCGCGACGCCGACCGTGCTGTCCGGCCTCGACCCCGCCGCCTGCCCCCGCGTGCGCACGGTCGCCGTGGCGGGGGAGCCCTGCCCGCGCCCGCTGGCCGACCGGTGGGCCCGGCACGCCGTCTTCTACAACTCCTGCGGCCCGACCGAGACCACGATCGTCAACACCATGAGCCGCCACGACCCGCACGCCCCGCTGCTCACCATCGGCCGCCCCACCCCCAACAACACCGTCTACGTCCTCGACGCCGACCGCCGCCCCCTGCCCGTCGGCGAGACCGGCGAGATGTGGGCGGGCGGCGACTGTGTCTCCGCCGGCTACCTCGGCAACGACGTGCTCAACGCCGAGCGCTACGCCCCCGACCCGTTCCTCGGCGGCGGCCGCCGGATGTTCCGCACCCGCGACCTCGGCCGCTGGACCCTCGACGGCCGGCTCGAACACCTCGGCCGTACCGACGACCAGGTCAAGGTGCGCGGCTTCCGCGTCGAGCTGGACTCCGTCTCCTCCGTACTGGAGGCGGCCGGCTGCACCCGTGCCGTCACCCTGAGACGCGACGCCCGCACCCTGGTGTCCTTCGTCTGCCCGGCGGACGTCGACCCGGACGCGGCCCGTCGCGCGGTCGCGGACGCCCTGCCGTACTACTGCGTCCCCGAGCAGGTCCTGCCGCTGGCCTGCCTCCCCGAGACCGACCGCGGCAAGGTCGACAAACAGGTGCTGCTGCGCATGATCGAGGAGCGCCTGGCGGTGGCCCGATGACCACGTCCCCGCCCCGCGCACACCAGGACACGGGCGAGCTCCCGCCGCTCCTCCCCGCACCCCGCCGTCTGCTCAAGCACCCCCGCCTGATGCACTACAACCGCCTGGCGGCCCTGGTGCTGCTGGCCAACGCGGCATTCCTGTGGGCCGCCTGGCCCCTGGCCACCCCCACCCTCGGGCACGCCGCCCTCGCCAACCTCGCCCTCGCCGTCGTCGTACGCCAGCAGTACGTCATCAACCTCATCTTCCGGCTGGCGACTTCGGTCCCGACGCACTGGCCGCTGAAGATCCGCTGGACGCTCGGCAAGGTGTACCACTTCGGCGGACTGCACGTGGGCGGGGCGCTGGCGGGCACGGCCTGGTTCCTGGCGCTGACGATCACGACCCCGAACGGCCCTCTCATGGCCGTCGGCTGGGCCCTCCTGGCGCTCCTCGCGCTCATCATCGCGACCGCCCTGCCGCCCTTCCGCTCCCGCCACCACGACCACTTCGAGAAGATCCACCGCTTCGGCGGCTGGAGCGCCCTCGCGCTCTTCTGGACCCACACCCTGCTCTCCGGCCAGGGCCCGGTCCCGCTCGCGGTCCTCGCGGTCGTCACGTTCAGCGTGGCCCTGCCCTGGCTGCGGCTGCGCAAGGTCGACGTCCGCACCGAACGCCCCTCACCGCACGTGGCACTGGCCCGCTTCGACTACGGCGAGACGCCCTTCGCCGGCTCCTCGACGGCGATCAGCCGCAGCCCGCTCAAGGAGTGGCACTCCTTCGCCAACGTCCCCGCCCCCGGCCGCTCCGGCTTCCGGCTCACCATCTCCCGCGCCGGTGACTGGACCGGCTCGTTCATCGACGACCTGCCCGAGCGGGTGTGGGTCAAGGGCATCACCACGGCCGGAGTCGCCAACATCGAGGTCCTGTTCAGGAAGGTGGTGTACGTGGCGACCGGCAGCGGCATCGGCCCCTGCCTGCCCCATCTGCTCGCCGCCGAGGTGCCCTCCCGCCTGGTCTGGGCGACCCGCGACCCCCGGGCCACCTACGGCGACGCCCTCGTCGACGAGATCCTCGCCGTCCAGCCGCACGCCCTGGTCTGGGACACCTCCCGGCACGGCAAGCCCGACATGGTGCGCCTCGCCCATGCCGCGTACCGCGACTTCGGGGCGGAGGCCGTCATCTGCATCTCCAACAAGCGGCTCACCTGGCAGGTGGTGCACGGCCTGGAACGGCGCGGCATTCCGGCGTACGGCGCGATCTGGGACTCGTGATCCCGCTGCGTAACCCTGCTGAAGGAGACGGAAGATGAACAATCTGAAGGTCGAGCGAGACGGCCGTGTGGTGACCGTCCGCCTGCACCGGCCGCACGCCCTCAACGCGCTCAGTTCGGAGCTGCTCGCCGAACTCCTGGACGTCCTCGGCCCGTTGGACCACGACCCGGAGGTGGGCTGCGTCGTCGTCACCGGCTCGGAGAAGGTCTTCGCCGCCGGAGCGGACATCAAGGAGATGGCGGGAAAGTCGGCCGTCGACATGTTGTCCGAGGACTACTTCGCGGCCTGGGAGGACTTCGCGGACCTGCGCACCCCGAAGATCGCCGCCGTCAACGGCTACGCGCTCGGCGGCGGTTGTGAGCTGGCCATGATGTGCGACCTCGTCGTCGCGGGGGAGTCGGCCCTCTTCGGGCAGCCGGAGATCAAGCTGGGCGTGATACCCGGCATCGGCGGAACCCAGCGGCTGACCCGCCTGGCAGGCCGGGCCAAGGCCATGGACCTGGTGCTCACCGGCCGCACGATGGACGCCCGGGAGGCCGAGCGCTGCGGCTTGGTCTCCCGCGTGGTCCCCGACGCCCGGGTCCTCGACGAGGCCCTGCGGGCGGCGGCGGCCGTCGCCTCTCACGGCCGTACGGCGGTCAGGGCGGCCCGCGAGTGCGTCGACCGGGCCCTGGAGACGGGCCTCAGAGACGGCATCCGTTTCGAACGGCGGGTGTTCCACGCCCTGTTCGCGACCGACGACCAGAAGGAGGGGATGGCGGCGTTCCTGGGGAAGCGCACACCGCGCTTCCACGGAAGCTGACCGCTACGGCAGAGGCCGGGGACGGGACACGCGGAGCGCGCCGGCCGCGCCCCCGTCCCCGGCCGCGTTCAGGGGCTGTGCCTGGTCAGGGCACGGCCCCGGTCAGCACTCGTACGCGTAGTACGGCTCGTCGCCCACGTCCAGGCCGATCCTCCCGACCCCGCCGGGGCCGATCTGGATACACGAGGGGTCAAAGCCGTCGACTTCCACGCTGGCGGAGATGGTGTGCCCGCACACGTTGTGGATGTCGGCCCACCACTGGCCGGAGGCGCCGAGCTTCGCGCAGCCCGGCTCCGGGGCCTTGACCGCCGGGGCGGCCACGGGTGCCGCCGAGGCGGTCCCCATGGCGGCCGGCACGGCCAGCAGCGCGCCCGCGGCGGCCATCACCAGCGCGGAGCGAAGTCGATTCATCAGGTGTCCTTTCCCCCAGTTCGCGACGGCGGCCCGATCCGCCGCCGCACGGCGAAGACACTAAGCGTGATCGCGTGAACACGGAGAGCGTCCAAGTCGTATTTCATACCCTGGGGTGAAATGTGCGCGTCAAACCCACTCCGGCAGAACGTCCTGATTCATCCGACAGGCTATTCGGCCGTGGCCAACGCCCGCTCCACGCCCGGCTCTTGAGGCCCGAGGAACCGCGGATCAGGCCGGAACACCGCGTCCATCGCCGCCTTCCCGGCCGCGAAGATCTCCCGGGCACCGCCGTAGTACCAGGTCGCGTCGTGCACCGCGTCCACCCCGACCCCGTACGACTCGACCCCCGCCGCCTGGCACAGCGCCACCGCCCGCCGGATGTGGAAGCCCTGGCTGATCAGCACGGCCTCGTCCACGCCGAAGATCTTCTTCGCGCGCACGCAGGAGTCCCACGTGTCGAATCCCGCGTAGTCGCTGACGATCCGCCCGTCGGGCACCCCGTGCCGCGTCAGATACACGCGCATCGCGTCCGGCTCGTCGTAGTCCTCGCGGCTGTTGTCCCCGGTGACGAGCACCACCTCGACCCGCCCCTTCCGGTACAGCTCCGCCGCCGCGTCCAGCCGGTGCGCGAGGTACGGCGAGGGTTCCCCCTCCCACAGCCCCGCCCCGAACACCACGGCCACATCGGTACGCGGCACGTCCGCCGCCGTCCGCAGCCGGTCACCCGCCACCGCGTACATCCAGGTCGCCGGAAGCAGCGCGAGCACGCACCCGGCCATCACGGCCTGCACCAGCCGCCGCTGCCCCCGGCGGGTACGCGGCAGCCTCGGTCTGCGGAACTTCGGATCACGCATCGGACAGGTCCCTCCCCAGGTCGGTCTGACCCTCGAGGACGTCCGATCAGCCCGTCCGGTTCACCGCACGGCAGGTGACCAGCTTCACGCGCAACCCCGAATCCCCAGGTCAAGGGCGCTCACACCGGCCGTGCCCCCCATGGTGAACCGCCGGAAAACACCCGTGACCCCCACGCAACGGGGAGGCAACGTGGTGCCGCGACCATCGGTACATGCCCAGCCAGCTCAGCCTCGTCCCGCCGACCGCGGCCCGCCGCCCGGTCCCGCCCGCCCTCGTCGTCGTGGCGCACGGCAGCCGCGACCCGCGCGCGCTGAGCACGGTTCGCGCCCTCCTCGACCGGGTCCGCGCGCTGCGCCCCGGTCTGCCGGTGCACCTCGGGCACATCGAACTGAACGCCCCCCTGCTCCCCGACACGCTCGCCGCCCTCGGAGACACGGAAGCGGTCCTCGTCCCGCTCCTCCTCAGCCGCGGCTACCACGTCAAGCAGGACATCCCCGAGATGGCGGCAGCCTCCCCGGCCCGCACGCACCTGGCGGCCCCCCTGGGCCCGCACCCCCTCCTGGTCGACGCCCTCCAGTCCCGCCTGACGGAGGCCGGCTGGGGCCGCACACCCCGCAGCACCAGCGCGGTCGTCCTCGCGGCAGCGGGCTCCCGCGACCCGGACGCGAAGAGGGACACCGCCCGCACGGCCCACCTCCTGGCGTCCCGCCTGGGCGTCCCCGTCCTCCCCGCCTACGCCTCGGCCGCGACCCCCACGGTCCAGTCGGCCGTCCGCACCCTCCTCGCCAGGGGCCGCCGCCACATAGCCCTGTCCTCCTACTTCACCGCCCCCGGCCGCTTCGCCACGGAGTGCACCCAATCGGCCCCCTGGATCGCGGCGTCCCCCCTCGGCACCCACCCCGCGATGGCCCAGCTCCTCCTCCACCGCTACGACGAGGCCCTGGCGACGTCGCCCGCCGTACCGCACCTGGCCTCGGCCTGAGACATCGCCTCGCCTGGCACGGACGGCGTATACCGGCGCGAGTAGACGCATCGCCAAGTAAATGTGCACTCAGTGCTGATGAAACCCATGCTGCCGCCGCCTAGCGTGAATCGCGTACACCATTGAGCGATGTATCGCGAAAGGGAATCGGATTCAGCATGGTGAGTCGCAACCGAACGGTCATGGGCGTCCTCGCATCGAGCGCCCTGCTGATTCTGACGTTCGCCACTCCGGCACAGGCGGACGGCAAGGTAAGGACCCTTGCGTGGGGTGATCTGAAAGCGGGTGCCGGGCGAGCGCTCTTCAAGAGCAAGGGGGACCGTCTCACCGTCATCGACTATGCCGACGACGGCCGTAGCGTCTCGGTGTCCATCGGTGGAAAGGATTTCGCGTACTACGATCCGGATGGACTCTCGGGTCGAGAATTCAACCTCGACTTTCCCGAAGGTAAAAAGCTGGTGCTCGGTATCTGCCTGAAACACGGCGACCATTACGAAGACGGGACCTGCACCCGCACCACGGTCAGGGCGTAGTCCCGACGGCGGAACCCGGCGTCGCGCGGGCGCATACTGTCGTCACATGGACGGCACCGCGCAACACCCCCCGGCCTACGACTCGACGTCAGTCGACCGCTGGGCCCAAGAACCCGACAAACGCCCCGGCCGCACCGCCTTCCAACGCGACCGCGCCCGAGTCCTCCACTCCGCCGCCCTGCGACGCCTCGCCGGCAAGACCCAAGTGGTGACGCCCGGCACCATGGGCCCGGCCTGGGACGCCAGCCCCCGCACCCGCCTCACCCACTCCCTCGAATGCGCCCAGGTCGGCCGGGAGCTCGGAGCGGCCCTCGGCTGTGACCCGGACCTCGTGGAAGCCGCCTGTCTCTCCCACGACCTGGGCCACCCGCCCTTCGGGCACAACGGCGAACAGGCCCTCAACGAGTTCGCGGCGGACTGCGGCGGCTTCGAGGGCAACGCCCAGTCCCTCAGGCTCCTCACCCGCATCGAGCCCAAGCGGTTCACCCCCGAGGGCTCCGTCGGCCTCAACCTCACCCGTGCCGCCCTCGACGCCGCCACCAAATACCCCTGGCCCCGAGGCGCCCACCCCACCGACCCGAACTCCCCGAAGTTCGGTGTCTACGAGGACGACCGCCCCGTCTTCGACTGGCTCCGCAAGGACGCCCCCGGCACCCGCACCTGCTTCGAGGCGCAGGTCATGGACTGGGCCGACGACGTGGCCTACTCGGTGCACGACGTGGAGGACGGCCTGCACGCCGGTCACATCGACCCGAACTGCCTGCACGCCGACGCCGAACGCCAGGACGTCTTCGAGGTCGCCCGCGGCCGCTACGTACCGTCCGACACCGATCCCGCGGAACTCGCCGAGGCCCTGGACGGACTCCTCGCCCAGGAGTGGTGGCCGCACGGCTACGACGGCACCGCCGTGGCCCAGGCCCGGCTGAAGGACGCCACCAGCCAGCTCATCGGCCGCTTCTGCCTGGCCGCCGAGTCCGCGACCCGCGCCGCGTGGGGCACCGGACGGCTCACCCGGTACGCCGCCGAACTGGTCGTGCCCCGCCAGGCCCGGATGGAGTGCGCCGTCCTCAAGGCCGTCGCCGACCTCTACGTCATGCAGCGCGCCGAGCAGGAACGCCTGCGCGCCGACCAGCGCATCGTCGTGGCCGAACTGGCCGAGGCGCTCACCGCCCGCGCCCCCGACGGCCTGGACCCGCAGTTCCGCGCCCTGTTCGACCAGGCGCCGGACGACCGTGCGCGCAAGCGGGTGATCGTCGACCACATCGCCTCCCTCACCGACACGTCGGCCCGTTCGCTTCACGCCCGTCTGACGGGGCAGGCATGAGACTGACGCGACGCTCGGGACGTGAGCACCCCCGAATGTGACCCTCCGTGGCCTGAACGGGTCACTCCCTCTTCCCGCATCACGCTCCGTGCGGGACGCTCGCAAGTGGCGACACCGGCTGTGTTTACTGGGGAGACACCCCCCCAGACCCCCGTAGGAGGCATCAAGTGGTCGACGCGGATCAGACTTTCGTCATCGTCGGAGGCGGACTGGCAGGCGCCAAGGCAGCCGAGACGCTCCGCGCGGAGGGCTTCACCGGCCGCGTGATACTGATCTGCGACGAACGTGACCACCCCTACGAGCGCCCGCCCCTGTCCAAGGGCTACCTCCTCGGCAAGGAGGAACGCGACACCGTCTTCGTGCACGAGCCCGCCTGGTACGCGCGCAACGACATCGAGCTGCACCTGGGCCAGACCGTCGACGCGATCGACCGCACCGCCAAGACGGTCCGCTTCGGCGAGGACGGCACCGTCGTCCGCTACGACAAGCTGCTCCTGGCGACCGGCGCCGAGCCCCGCCGCCTCGACATCCCGGGCACGGACCTGGCGGGCGTACACCACCTGCGCCGCCTCGCCCACGCCGAACGGCTCAAACACGTCCTGGCCAACCTCGGCCGCGACAACGGCCACCTCGTGATCGCGGGCGCCGGCTGGATCGGCCTGGAGGTCGCGGCGGCGGCCCGCGAGTACGGCGCCGAGGTCACGGTCATCGAGCCCGAGCCGACCCCGCTGCACGGCGTTCTCGGCCCGGAGCTCGGCGGGCTCTTCGCCGAGCTGCACCGCGAGCGCGGCGTCCGCTTCCACTTCGGCGGCCGGCTCACCGAGATCGTCGGCCAGGACGGCATGGTCCTCGCTGCCCGCACCGACGACGGCGAGGAGCACCCGGCGCACGACGTCCTGGCCGCGATCGGCGCGGCCCCCCGCACCCACCTCGCGGAGGCGGCCGGCCTGGAGATCGCCGACCGTGCCCACGGCGGCGGCATCGTCGTCGACGAGCGGCTGCGCACCTCCGACCCGGACATCTACGCGGCCGGCGACGTGGCCTCCTTCCACCACGCCCTCTTCGAGACCAGCCTGCGGGTGGAGCACTGGGCCAACGCGCTGCACGGCGGACCGGCGGCCGCCCGCTGCATGCTCGACCGTGAGGTGACGTACGACCGCGTGCCCTACTTCTTCTCCGACCAGTACGACCTGGGCATGGAGTACTCCGGCTGGGCGCCTCCGGGCACCTACGACCAGGTGGTGATCCGCGGGGACGCGGGCAAGCGCGAGTTCATCGCCTTCTGGGTGAAGGAGGGCCGCGTCCTGGCCGGGATGAACGTCAACGTGTGGGACGTCACAGACAAGATCCAGCACCTGATCCGCACCAAGGCCCAGGTGAACACGGAGTCCCTGGCGGACCCGCACGTTCCGCTGGAAAGCCTGGCGCCGTAGGCCCGCTCCGGCCCCCGTAGAATTCACGCGTGGCAGGACGGATCAACGACGAGGACGTGAAGGCGGTACGGGACGCGGTCCCGATCGACGCCGTGGTGTCCGAGTACCTGCAGCTGCGCAACGCGGGCGGCGGGAACCTGAAGGGTCTCTGCCCGTTCCACGACGAGAAGTCGCCGTCCTTCCAGGTCAGCCCCGGCAAGGGGCTGTTCCACTGCTTCGGCTGCCAGGAGGGCGGCGACACCATCACGTTCGTGATGAAGATCGACCACCTCTCCTTCTCGGAGGCGGTCGAGCGCCTGGCCGGCCAGGCGGGCATCACCCTGCGCTACGAGGAGGGCGGGTACAACCCCTCCCACCAGCGCGGCGAACGGATCCGCCTGGTCGAGGCCCACAAGATCGCGGCGGAGTGGTACGCGGAACAGCTCGCGACATCCCCCGAGGCCGACACCGGCCGGGTCTTCCTCGCCGAGCGCGGCTTCGACCAGGCCGCCGCCGTCCACTTCGGCGTCGGCTACAGCCCCCAGGGCTGGGACCACCTCACGCGCTTCCTGCGCGGCAAGGGCTTCACCGACAAGGAACTCCTCCTCTCCGGGCTCTCCCAGGAGGGCCGCCGCGGCCCCATCGACCGCTTCCGCGGCCGTCTGATGTGGCCCATCCGCGACATCGGCGGCGAGGTCGTCGGCTTCGGAGCCCGCAAGCTCTACGAGGCGGACAACGGCCCCAAGTACCTCAACACGCCCGACACGGCGATCTACAAGAAGTCCCAGGTCCTCTACGGCATCGACCTGGCGAAGAAGGACATCGCGAAGTCGAGCCGCGCGGTCGTGGTCGAGGGCTACACGGACGTCATGGCCTGCCACCTGGCCGGCGTCACCACGGCCATCGCCACCTGCGGCACCGCCTTCGGCGGCGACCACATCAAGATCCTCCGCCGTCTCCTCATGGACAACGGCTCGGCCCGCGTCATCTTCACCTTCGACGGCGACGCCGCCGGCCAGAAGGCGGCCCTGCGCGCCTTCGAGGACGACCAGAAGTTCGCCGCCGAGACGTACATCGCCATCGCCCCGGACGGCATGGACCCCTGCGACCTGCGCCTCGCCAAGGGCGACGAGGCCGTGGCCGACCTGGCCGAACCCCGCACCCCGCTCTTCGAGTTCGCCCTGCGCCAGATCGTCGCCCGCTACGACCTCGACACCCCGGCGGGCCGCGCCGCCGCCCTGGACGAGGCGGCCCCCGTCGTCGCCCGCATCAAGAACAGCGGCGCCCAGCACGAGGTCGCCGTCCAGCTCGCCGGCATGCTCGGCATCCTCGACACCCAGTTCGTGGTCAAGCGTGTGGCCCAGCTGGCCCGCTGGGCCCGCGACCGCGGCGGCAAGGGCCCGGCCCCCGACCGGCACCAGCAGGCGTCACAGCAGTACGCCTCCGCCCAGCCGTCCGCCGCCCCCCGCGGCCCGGCCCTCAACCTCCGCAACCCCGTCTTCGCCACCGAACGCGAACTCCTCAAACTGGCCCTCCAGCGCCCGGAACTGGTCTCCCCGGCCTTCGACGCCTACGGAGCCGACGAGTTCACCGCCCCGCCCTACGCCGCCGTACGCATGGCCATCCAGGACGCGGGCGGCGCCGAACTGGGCGTCGCGGACCCCCAGGACTACCTGGTCAAGGTCCGCGAGGCCGCCCCCGACGACGCGGTCCGCGCGATGGTCACCGAACTGGCCGTCGAGGCGATCATGCTCCGCCGGGCGGTCGACGAGCCCTACGCCGGCGCCCAACTGGTCACCGTCCGCCGCCGCGCCGTGGAACGCCGCATCCGAGACATCACCGGCCAGCTCACCCGCCTCGCCACCCAGGGCGACCCGGCCCAGCTGGCCGCCGTCCAGAACGAACTCTGGGTCCTCCAGCAGTACGACCAGACCCTGCGCGAACACGGCGCCGCCGCGCTGTAGACCGGGTCAGGCCCCGGCCCCCTCGAAGGTCGGGGTCACGGCCCGCACCAACCGGTCCGCGAACGCCCGCTCGTCGTCCCTGTACCGCGGATACTCCGTGACGAAGTGGTTCCACTCCACGTACCCGACCGCCTCCACCACATCCTCCAGAAGGATCTCCTCGCGGTACGGGTACGGCCACTCGCCCGACAGCCGGAACACCTCGTGCAGCAGCTCCCGGCGCAGCGGATGCCGCTCGGCCAGGAGTACGGCGTCGTACAGGTCCTTGCCCTGCGCGTACATGTCGTTGATCACCCACATCAGCTTCCACGCCAGCGACAGCTCCGGCGTCGCCGCCTGCACGATCGCGCCGCCCGGCAGCTCGACCGGCTCGGGCTCCTCGGGCAGCCGCTCGTTGAAGACGAAGTCGAGCTGCACGTGCCCGCCGGGCAGCCCGGGCGCACCCCACGGCAGCAGCATCCGACGGCCCGGCACCCGCTCGTAGGTCCAGATGTCCTCGACCACCGCGCCCCGGGCCGAGATCCCGATCTCCCGCCCGCGGGCATCGGCCAGCGTCTGCGCGGCCTCGGCGATCCCGGCCAGCATCCGGTCCGTACGCCCGTCGTCGATCCGCCAGGTGTGCGGTACGACGACGAAGTCCAGGTCCCCGGGCTCTCGGGCCGCGTCCCCGAACCACACCGACATCAGCACGCTGCCCCGCAGCACCAGCGAGTCCACCCACTCCGAGTCGGCGATCGCGTCCAGAACGAGGTGCAGGGCCCCGCGGCGGGCCGCCCGCCACGCCTCGCCCCGGGCCGGGTCGGCGAAGCGCGGGTCGGTGGCGCGGTAGGCGTTCTGGTAGTGCTTCAGGGCCGGATCGAAGACCGGGAGCTGCACCACGTCGTCCCCCGGCACCGGCCGGAGCGACTTCGGCAGCTGCTCGGCCCTGCGGGTGGCGTCGTCCAGGGGCTCACGGGGAATCTCCGTGTTCGTCCAGCCGAAGTCCTGCCACGTCTGTTTCATTCCGACACCCCCACCGGCTCCCCGAGCCATCCGTCGTCCACCGACACATCACTGTCGTGCAGCACGAACTCACGCTCCACCTGCAGCACTTCGAGGCCGGCGAGCGCCGACAGCAGCCCCTCCAACGCCAGCCCGGCGCCCTCCGCGTCCACCCCGTGGCACCGCTGGGTCACGAACCGCTCGTGCCGGGCCGCGTCCCGCACCCGCCGGGCGTTCCACGACAGATGGGCGCCGTGCGGCAGCACCCGGGCGGCGAGACCCGCGAGGTCCGTGTCCGGGGCGAGCAGCAGCTTCACATGGTGCTCGAAGTACCGTCCGTCCGCGCACGGCCGGCGCGGCACCTCCGGCGCCCACGGCGACGACTCGATCTTCACGCGCACAGGCTCGAAGCCGTCCGCCCGCAGGCGCGCCGCCACCTCCCGCGCCCGCCGGGACTCCTCGGCGTACGACGCCGAACCGGACAGGGTGAGCATCGGCTGGTCGCGCATCCGGCCCCGGGCCAGCACGATGTGCGTCAGCTTGAGACCGGCCTCGGCCGCCCACCGGCCCAGCCGTTCCGCCGCGCCGGTACCGGAGCAGCGGACCGTCACATGCGTTTCGTACAGGGAAGCGGACACCCGCGGATCGTGCCAGATCAGTGGTGGCAGAGGCACCCGGGTTTCCCGGGAGGGTCACCGCGCGGTTACGTCCCGGACGCAAAAAGTCATCGCACGCCCCTCGTGGCGACGATGTGTCTTCCCCCACACTGGGTTGCGGTGCCTGAGTCCTCGGAGCGCGGCCGATCCGTCACCCACGGGTCCCAGACCCCCGCGGTTCCGCTCATCGCGTACGGGACGGAAAGCGGCGAGGCCGTCGACTCCGCCCCCGAAGTACCGCTGCCGCACACCTTGGCAGCGATCATCCTGGAGGTCGCCCCCGTGCAGACCCAGACCCTCACCCAGACCGACGCCGGTGCCGCGCCGGACGCGGAGGCCGACACCCTCCCAGCGGTTCCGGCGCAGAGCCTCGTCGTGCACCACCCCGAGACGGAACCGGAGCCGGAGCCGGAGGAGCCGCCCGCCGAGGCCATCGAGACGGCCGAGGCTCCGGAAACCGTCGTGAGGCCGCCTGCCCGCACCGAGAGCGGCAGTCCCTCCTCGGACCTGTTCCGCCAGTACCTGCGGGAGATCGGCCGCATCCCCCTGCTGACCGCAGCCGAGGAGGTCGAACTCGCCCGTCGTGTCGAGGCCGGCCTGTTCGCCGAGGAGAAACTGAGCAACACACCTGATCTGGACAGCCAGTTGGCGCTGGATCTCGACCGGCTCGTCGTCATGGGCAGGATGGCCAAACGCCGGCTCATCGAGGCGAACCTGCGGCTCGTCGTGTCCGTGGCGAAGCGGTACGTCGGGCGCGGGCTGACCATGCTCGACCTCGTCCAGGAGGGCAACCTCGGCCTCATCCGGGCCGTGGAGAAGTTCGACTACGCCCGCGGCTACAAGTTCTCCACCTACGCCACCTGGTGGATCCGCCAGGCCATGTCCCGCGCCCTGGCCGACCAGGCCCGCACCATCCGGGTCCCCGTCCACGTCGTGGAACTCATCAACCGGGTCGTACGGGTGCAGCGGCGGATGCTCCAGGAGCGCGGGTACGAGCCGACACCCGAGGAGGTCGCCGCCCACCTGGACCTGGCGCCGGAACGGGTCAGCGAGGTCCTGCGTCTCGCCCAGGAGCCGGTGTCGTTGCACGCGCCGGTGGGCGAGGAGGACGACGTCGCCCTCGGCGACCTCATAGAGGACGGCGACGCGACCAGCCCTGTGGAGTCGGCCGCGTTCCTCCTCCTCAGGGAGCACCTGGAAGCGGTCCTGTCGACCCTGGGGGAGCGGGAACGCAAGGTCGTCCAGCTCCGCTACGGCCTCGCCGACGGCCGCCCCCGCACGCTGGAGGAGATCGGCCGCATCTTCGGCGTGACGCGGGAACGGATACGGCAGATCGAGTCGAAGACCCTTAACAAGCTGAGGGACCACGCCTTCGCGGATCAGCTGCGGGGTTATCTGGACTGACGCCGTCCGTGGGCCCGGTGGGGGGGGGCTGGTCGCGCAGCCGCCCGCGCCCCTGAAGGGGCGCGGGGAACTGCGCGACCAGCAACGACTGGCCCGCAGCCGCCCGACGACATCACACGGCACCCCGAAGCGCGACTCAGTCGACCTCCGCCACCGCCTGCGCGAACTGCGCCTTGTACAGCCGCGCGTAAGCCTTGTCCGAGGCCAGCAGCTCCCCGTGCGTCCCCTGCTCCACGATCGCCCCGTTCTCCATCACGAGAATCGCGTCGGCGTCCCGGATCGTCGACAGCCGGTGTGCGATGACGAACGATGTCCGCCCGTGTGCCAGCTTCGCCATGGCCTTCTGGATCAGCACCTCGGTCCGGGTGTCGACCGAGGACGTCGCCTCGTCCAGCACCAGGATCACCGGGTCGGACAGGAACGCCCGGGCGATGGTGATCAGCTGCTTCTCGCCCGCGCTGACCCCGGTCCCCTCGTCGTCGATCACCGTGTCGTAGCCGTCCGGCAGCGTACGGATGAACCGGTCCGCGTGCGCGGCCCGAGCCGCCTCCTCGATCTCCCCCCGGGTCACCTTCCGGGACGCCCCGTACGCGATGTTCTCCGCGATCGTGCCGCCGAACAGCCACGTGTCCTGGAGCACCATGCCGATCCCGGCCCGCAGTTCGTCCCGGGACATCCGCGCGATGTCGACCCCGTCGAGGGTGATGCGCCCGCCGGTGACGTCGTAGAACCGCATCAGCAGATTCACCAGCGTCGTCTTGCCCGCACCCGTCGGGCCGACGATGGCCACCGTCTGCCCGGGCTCGACCTTCAGCGACAGGTCCTCGATCAGCGGCGTGTCGGGGTCGTAGCGGAACGACACGCGCTCCAGCGCCACCAGCCCGCGCAGTTCCTCGGGCCGCACGCCCGGCACCGGATCGGCCCCCTGCTCCTCCGCGTCCAGCAGCTCGAAGACCCGCTCCGCCGAGGCGACACCCGACTGCACCAGGTTCGCCATGGACGCGACCTGCGTCAGCGGCATCGAGAACTGCCGCGAGTACTGGATGAAGGCCTGTACGTCACCGATGGACAGCGAGCCCGAGGCGACCCGCAGCCCGCCGACGACCGCGACCAGCACATAGTTGAGGTTCGACACGAACATCATCAGCGGCTGCATGACCCCGCTGTTGAACTGCGCCTTGAACCCGGCCTCGTACAGCGCCTCGTTCTGCTCGGCGAACTGCCGGGCCGACTCCTCCTGCCGCCCGAACACCTTCACCAGGGTGTGACCGGTGTACATCTCCTCGATGTGCGCGTTCAGCTGGCCCGTCGTACGCCACTGCTGCACGAAGTGCGGCTGCGACCGCTTGCCCACCCGCGTGGCGATGACGAACGACAGCGGCACGGTCACCAGCGCGACCAGCGCCAGGATCCAGGAGACGTAGAACATCATCGCGAGGACGCCGATGATGGTCAGCACCGAGTTGATGAGCTGCCCCATCGACTGCTGGAGCGTCTGCCCGATGTTGTCGATGTCGTTCGTGGCCCGGGACAGCACCTCGCCGCGCTGACGCTTGTCGAAGTACGACAGCGGCAGCCGCGACAGCTTCGTCTGCACGTCCTCGCGCATCCGGAACATGGTCCGGTTCACGGCCCGGTTCACCAGCCGCGTCGCCACCGCCATCAGCAGCCCGGCCACCGCGAACACGCCCAGCGCGAGCAGCAGCACCTGCCCCACGGCAGTGAAGTCGATGCCCTGGCCCGGGGTGAAGTCGGTGCTGCGCAGCATGTCGGCGACGTCACCGTCCCCGCGCTGCCGCATGGAGTCGAGGACCTGCTCCTTGCTCGCCCCCTCCGGCATGCCCCGCCCGACGATGCCCGCGAAGACCAGGTCGGTCGCCTTGCCCAGGATCTTCGGCCCGACGACGCTGAGCCCGACGCTCAGCACCACGCACAGCAGCAGGACACAGATCGTCAGCCGCTCCGGCCGGAACCGCGCGACCAGCCGTTTGCCCGACCCCTTGAAGTCCAGCGAGCGCTGGTCGGGGCCGCCCCCGGCCATCATCCGCCCCATCGGCCCGGCCATCAGGCAGCCTCCGCTTCCGTGAGCTGGGAGAGCACGATCTCCCGGTAGGTCTCGTTGTCCGCCATCAGCTCGAGGTGCCGTCCGGTGCCGACGACCCGGCCCTCGTCGAGGACGACGATCCGGTCGGCGTCCCGGATGGTCGCCACCCGCTGGGCGACGATCACGACGGTCGCCTCGGCGGTCTCCCGCGCCAGCGCGGCCCGCAGGGCGGCGTCCGTGGCGTAGTCGAGCGCGGAGAAGGAGTCGTCGAAGAGATAGATCTCGGGCCGCTGCACCAGCGTCCGGGCGATGGCCAGCCGCTGCCGCTGACCACCGGAGACATTCGTCCCGCCCTGCGCGATCGGCGCGTCGAGCCCGCCCTCCAGACGCTCGACGAAGTCCTTGCCCTGCGCCACCTCCAGCGCGTGCCACAGCTCCTCGTCGGTGGCGTCCGGGTTGCCGTAGCGCAGGTTCGTCGCCACCGTGCCCGCGAACAGATACGGCTTCTGCGGCACCAGCCCGACGGTCCGCGCGAGCAGCACCGGATCGATCTCCGCCACCTCGACACCGTCCACGAGCACCTGCCCGTCGGTCGCGTCGAACAGTCGCGGCACCAGCCCGAGCAGCGTGGACTTGCCGCTGCCGGTCGAGCCGATGACGGCGGTCGTCTCGCCCGGCCGGGCGAGCAGGTCCACGGCCCGCAGCACCGGCTCCTCGGCCCCCGGATAGCGGAAGCCCGCCCCCCGGATCTCCAGATGCCCGTGCCGGCGCAGCTCCCGCACCGGCGCCGACGGCGGCACCACACTCGACGAGGTGTCCAGCACCTCCTGGATCCGCTCGGCACACACCTCCGCGCGCGGCACCATCATGAACATGAAGGTGGCCATCATCACGGACATGACGATCTGCATCAGATAGGCGAGGAACGCCGTCAGGTCACCGATCTGCATCCCGCCGCTGTCGATGCGGTGCGCGCCGAACCACACCACCGCGATCGACGACAGGTTCACCACCGTCATGACGATCGGGAACATCAGCGCGAGCAGATTGCCGGTGCCCAGCGCGAAGTCCGTGAGATCGGTGTTGGCCTTGCGGAAGCGCTGCTGCTCGTACTCGTCCCGGACGAAGGCGCGGATCACCCGGTTGCCGGTGATCTGCTCGCGCAGCACCCGGTTCACCGTGTCCAGCCGCTCCTGCATCGCCCGGAACAGCGGCCGCAGCCGCCGCACGATCAGCGTCACGCAGACGCCCAGCACCGGCACGACCGCCACCAGCACCCCGGACAGCGGGACGTCCAGGCCGAGCGCCAGCACGATGCCGCCCACGCACATGATCGGCGCCGACACCATCAGCGTGAACGTCATCAGCGCCAGCATCTGCACCTGCTGGACGTCGTTCGTCGTACGGGTGATCAGCGTCGGCGCCCCGAAGTGACCCACCTCGCGCGCGGAGAACGACTGCACCCGGTCGAACACGGACGCCCGCACGTCCCGCCCGAGCGCCGCGGCCGTACGGGCGCCGTAGTACACGGCACCGATGTTGGTGACGACCTGGACCAGCGAGATGCCGATCATCAGGCCGCCGTAGCCCACGATGTAGCCGGTGTCACCGTTCACGACACCCTGGTCGATGATGTCCGCGTTCAGCGTGGGCAGGTAGAGCGTGGCGCAGGTCTGCAGGAACTGCAGCAGCACCAGCAGGGCTATGGGTTTCTTGTAGGGCCTGAGATAGGTCCGCAGAAGTCGTATGAGCACGCTGCTTCTCTCGGAGTGGGCGACGGGGCGGTTGGTTGCCCCTGGCCCCTATCGTCGAACACTCCACCCGCGTTACCTCAACCGAATTAACCCAACAGGGCCTCCGGGCCTACTGCCGCAGCGCTCCGGGATGCGTCTGCTCCCGCACCGCCACGAACTGCTGCCGCACCGCCTGCCCCACGGCCAGTTCCTCCCCGGGCTCGAGCACCTGGGCGACCGCGCCCTGCCAGGTCGGCGGGGTCCGCGCGTCGAGCGCGCCCTGCGACACGCCGAGCGCCCAGGCGGCCTGGCGGGCGGCGCCGATCGCGGCGTAGTCCGCGGGCTGCGGCACCACGACCTGCGTTCCGAACAGCATGGGCGCGGCGGCCTGCACGGCGGGAAGTTCGGCGGCCGACCCGAGCAGGAAGACCCGCCGCACCTCCACACCCCGGCCGCGCAGCACGTCCAGCGCGTCCGCGAGCCCGCACAGCATGCCCTCGAACGCGGCCCGCGCCAGATGCTCCGCCTTCATCGACTCACGCCGGAGCCCCGCCAGGGTCCCGGCGGTGTGCGGCAGATTCGGCGTCCGCTCACCCTCCAGATAGGGCAGCAGCACCAGCCCGTGCGACCCCGGCGTCGACTTCATCGCCAGGTCGGACAGGCTCTCCAGATCGGGCAGCCCGAGCAGCTCGGCGGTCCCGCGCAGCGTCCGTACGGCGTTCAGCGTGGTGACGACCGGCAGGTGCATGCCGGTCGCGTCGGCCAGCGCGGTGATCATCCCGGAGCCGTCGACCAGCGCCTCGGGGTGCACGGCCATCACGGACCCGGACGCGCCCAGCGACACCACCGCGTCCCCGAGCCCGATGCCCAGTCCGAACGCCGCCGCCATGGTCTCGCCGGTCCCGACGGAGATCAGCAGCCCCTCCGGCGTCCTGCCCGCCGCGTCCGCAGGGCCGATCACCTCCGGCAGCATCACCTGCTGCCCGAGCGCCAACTCGACGAGATCGGGCCGGTAGCCGCCGGTCGCCGCCGACCAGTACCCGGTGCCGGACGCCCCGCCCCGGTCGGTGGTTCTTCTGACCGGCCGGCCCAGCAGCTGCCACACCAGCCAGTCGTGCGCCTGCAGGAGGATCGCGGTGCGCTGCGCGTTGTCGGGCTCGGTCCGCGCGAGCCAGCGCAGCTTCGTCACCGGCTGCGCGGCCTGCGGCACACAGCCCACCGCCTGCGCCCACGCCTCGCGCCCCCCGAGCGCGTCGACCAGATCGGCCGCCGCGACCTGCGTCCGCTTGTCGCTGCCGACCATCGCGGGCCGCACGGTGTTGCCCTGCGCGTCCAGCGGCACGACGGCGTTCTGCTGCGCCGACACGCCGATGGCCTGCACGCCTTCGAGGAGCCCGCCGCCCGCCGCCTCGCCCAGGGAGAGCAGCCAGGCCTGCGGATCGACGTCGGACGGCCGACCGCCGCCCTCGGGGCTCTCCACCGGATGCTGCGCATATCCCTGCCTGAGCACGGCTCCGGAGTCCGTGTCACAGACGACGATACGTGTGAAATCGGGTGAACTGTCCAACCCGGCGACTATCCCCATGGCCAAAATTCTGCCGCACGCTCCGCTTGGGTTGGGCCGTGGGCGCCGTGGGGGTGTGTCGCCGAGTCTGTGTGCGGGCGCGTTGTGGCTGGTCGCGCGGTTCCCCGCGCCGCTGAGGGTGTGACCCCGCCCTGCGTCACAGCAGAACTGTTACGTGTTGCTCGTGCCCCAGTCGTCCTCGCCGCCGTTGTGGGTGGCGCGGTCGCGGAGGTGGCGGACGCGGTCGGCCACCGACTCGGGGACGCGGTCCCCGACCTTGTCGCTCACCACGTGGTACGCCTTGCCCGCGAACTCACGGCCCTGGTGGGCCGCCGACTCCGCGGTGTTGCGGACGGCGGGGTTCTGCGCGAACTGCTGGGCCGTCTTCTTCAGCTGCTCGTAGCGCTCGCGTCCGGCCCTCGTGCCCAGCACGTAACCCAGGACGACTCCGGCGACGAACGTGAGCCGGTAACGCATGGCGGCCACCCTTCCCTTGTAGGTCTCCGGTGCGGTGTCGGCGCCCCGCCGGGTACCGATTGGCGGAGCACCCCCCTGCTTGCGCTAATGTATGTGTCGCAGCGAGCGAGCGCCCCCTGGCGAATACCCAGGTAGGTACGTTCGATGCAACGAGGCATTCCTCGGTAGCTCAATTGGCAGAGCAGCCGGCTGTTAACCGGCAGGTTACTGGTTCGAGTCCAGTCCGGGGAGCTCGGTCCTCCGTAGCTCAATTGGCAGAGCAGCCGGCTGTTAACCGGCAGGTTACTGGTTCGAGTCCAGTCGGGGGAGCATGGTGAACGAGGACCCCTCTCAGGGGTCCTTTTTCATGTCCGTTCCGATGTCCAGGGAACCGCGCGGAGCCCCGCGCAGTCCTCATGGTCACGAAGGCCGTGCGAAGCCGACCATCCGAAGCAGGAGATCGTATGAGCGGCTATGCTGCGGCAGACGGCGCGCACACATGTACGCGACACGCCGCTATGGGGCGGTAGCTCAGCCGGTTAGAGCAGCGGACTCATAATCCGTCGGCCGTGGGTTCGAGTCCCACCCGCCCCACCATGCGCCCCTGTGACCTGCGGAAACGTCTCATCTGGGGTGCGGATTCAGGGCGTTGGTCCACAGACGTATCAGCCCACGGCTGGAGGACGGTCTCGTGGGTGGGCTGTGCGAGCGTCTGGATGTCGGATTCTGGACGCTGGCTGGACACGAGGATCCGGAAGTGCTGCCCAGGGACCTTCGAGTGGGCGGGTCGGCGGGGCACGGACGCGGTCCGAATGGCGTGCGGTCCGAGTTGGGACGCGAAAACAGCCCGTACTGGAAACGGCCCAGAGAGGACCGACAGGCGGGGCGGGAGCGGCCGGGCTGGGCGGCTCCCGCACATACAGCCGCCGTTCCTGCTCATCCCGTTCCTCCCGGGGCAGCGACGGCTATCGCTCAGGCGGGACGTGGTCCGCTGCCCAGGGCCGCCGAGCGCGTGCTGCTACTGATCGCCGACGACGTGGCGTGGATCGACGAGGCCGACGCAGCCGTCCTCGGGTTCGTCGCACGGCGCGTCACGGACGCTGTCGAGCACGACCGTGCCCGACAGCGCGGCGGGGGGAAAGTCTGTGCCCCGATCTCACCGCCGAGGTCTGGTTCTGTTCAGCAGCTCCCTGAGCCAGGCCGCCCTGACGACCGGTGACAGCTATCCGGGCCAGGAGCGCCGCCTCCTCCTGCGCATCTCCCTCGACCGCCTCAGCAGCCGCAACACCGCACCCCTACGGTCTCGGTGACAGGGAGTACAGCTCTCACCGCAGCGGGCGCTGTTCGCGCGAAGACGCCGGATCAAGAAGAAGAGACCGACCTCTTGCGGGAGGTCAGGCTGGCCCGTTGGCCAACGATCCGGCCGTCGGCCGTGTAGGAGAAGCTCATGGCCTGCACCGAGATCTTGTTGCCGAAGTGTCACCTGATGACCACCGGGTGACCGCCACCCGCCGGGCGTTTTGCCGGATCCCTGGAAACGATGGGAGACGTCACCGCGAGCAACCAGCCGCCGAAGCACCGCGCGAACACCCGAATCGCGCTGGAAGGACATGCCTTGACCGCCACCGCTCCCAAGGCCCCGACTGCACCCCGGGTGCGGTCCTGGTGGGGAATCCCGTACGCCACCGCCGAGCGGTACCGCCGCCCCGTGGTCGCGGATTTCGATCCGAACCGTCCCTATGACCGCAAGGGCGTCGTCTCTGTCCAGCCCGACAGCGGCGACTGGCTGGAAGCGGACAGCGGGATGGGCGAGGACTGTCTGAACCTGAACGTGTGGGCTCCTGAGCAGCCGGCCGGGACGGCGCTTCCGGTGGCCGTGTACATCCACGGCGGCGGATTCGAGTACGGCGCGAACACGCAGATCACCTCGAACGCCTCCGGCCTCGCCGCGTCGGGGCGCGTGGTGGGTGTGTCGGTCAACTACCGGCTCGGCGCGCTGGGTGCGCTCTCGCTGTCGCAGTACGGCGGGCGGCTCGCCGAGGCCAGTAACCTCTGCCTACAGGATGTCATCGCCGCACTGACCTGGATCAAGCGGAACATCGCCCACTTCGGTGGCGACCCCGACAACGTCACCGTCTACGGCCACAGCGGCGGCGCCTATGCCACCTTCGGGCTGCTCGGCGCCGCCTCCGCAGGCGGCCTGTACCGGCGATTGGCCGGCTTCTCCGCCGGGCCCTCGCGTCTCCAGCCGGCCTGGTGGGCCGAGGAACTCGCCCACCGGTTCGTCACCGAGCTCGGCGTCGCGGACGACCCGGAGAAGCTGCTCGACCTTGATTCGGCCTCCCTGGTGGCCGCCCTGCACAAGGTCACCCCGACGGACCTCGGAGTCCGTGGCGGGATGGACAGCAAGAGCCTCGGCGTCGTCCTGGACGCCGGACAGCCCGGCGCGGTGCTGCACGCCCACCCCATGGACGAACTCGCCTCGGGCGCACACCGTGATGTCGACGTGCTGCTGAGCATGGCCAGTGACGACATGGGCTGGTGGGTGGCGAACGACCTCGACCGGTTCGACCCGCACACCGTCGACCGCATCGTCGACGAGGTCGCCGGGTGGCGCATTCCCCGCTCCCGCGCCAAGAAGATCGTCGACGCATACGACCAGGGCGGCCGCACCCCTGCCGAAGTCCGCGCCGCACTCCTGTCGGACTACATCTTCGGGCTCCCCGCAGCCCGCGGCGCCCTGGCGCACACCGCGGCGGGCGGCAACGCCCATCTCCTTCTGATCGGGCCCGCCGAGGGCGCGCCCGCCGTGCACGGCACCGAGATGTACGCGCTGGTCGGCCAGGAGCGGCCGGGCCGCAGCGCGGAACAGGCCGAGCGTGACAGGCGTATCCGCGACATCGTGCTCGACTTCGCCACCGGCGAGCAGCCCCGGCTGTGGCCCGCCGTCACGAACCGGCCCACCTCGGAAAGCGTCGGCAACCCTCCCTTCGAGGCCACCACCCACTACCAGCAGGCCCTCGACCTGTGGGAGGGCATCGACCGCCCCTGACGGGCATCGGGCGATACCCAACCGCGCACCACCGGGGCGAACAGAGTGAGGAATCCGACATGAGCCAACCGACAGCAGCCGGCGAGGCCGCACCAGCCACGATGCGGGCCGTCGTCGTCACCCGGCCCGGCGGCCTCGACGCACTGGAGATCCAGGATGTGCCGGTGCCCGCACGCAAGCCCGGCTGGGTGCGGATCAGGGTGAAGGCGTTCGGCGTCAACGAGTCCGAGGTCACCACCCGCAAGGGCGAGTCGGATGCGAAGGTCAGCTACCCGCGTGTGCCCGGCATCGAGGGCGTCGGCGTGGTCGATGAGGCCGATGAGGACAGCGGGCTGCGGCCGGGACAGCAGGTGGCCACGATGATGGGCGGCATGGGCCGCTCCTACGACGGCACGTACGCCCAGTACGTGAGCGTCCCAGCCGGGCAGGTCATCCCGTTCGAGTCCGGTCTGCCGTGGGAGGTCGTCGGTGCGCTGCCGGAGATGTTCCAGACCGCCTACGGATCGCTGACCACCGGCCTGGACCTCAAGGCCGGGCAGACGCTGCTGATCCGCGGCGGCACCTCCACGGTCGGGCTGAGCGCGGCCACGATCGCGAAGGACCTCGGAGCCACCGTGCTGTCCACCACCCGCAGCCCCGGTCGGGCCGGGGAATTGCGGACCGCGGGCGTCGACCATCCCCTCGTCGACAGCGGCACGATCGCCGACCAGGTGCGCGAGCTGATGCCGGAAGGTGTCGACGCCGTACTGGAGCTGGTGGGCTGCTCGGTCCTCGCCGACACCCTCCGCACCGTTCGCCGGCACGGCACTGTCTGCTTCACCGGAGCCCTGGCGGGCCAGTGGACGATCCCCGATTTCAGCCCGTTCATGATCCCGGGCGGGGTGCGGCTGACGTCCTATGGCGGTCAGGCAGCCGACCTCCCGGCCGACGTCTTCGCCCACCAGCTCCAGGCCATCGCCGCAGGACGCCTCAACGTCCCGGTCGCGAAGGTCTACCACGGCCTGGAACAGGTCCGTGACGCCCAGGCCGACGTCGAGTCCGGCGCCACGCCGGGCAAGCACGTCGTCGTCCTGGACGACTGAGACCCAGGCAACCGAGAAACGACAACCAACCACTCCCGATGCGCGAGGGCCGACAACGTAAGCGCCGGTGAGCACGAAATCCTGACACGGCGTGAGGCACAAGGGGCGCCCGTGCCTGCCCCACCAGGCACCTGTTCCCCTGGCCAGGAGCTCTGATGCGTCAGCAGGATGCGCCCATGGGCAGCGGCAACGGCGGCCGGCACTGTTTCGGTGATGTTCGAGCAGGCTGCCGCCGGTCCGGGCGACCTCAGCGTGCTCGAGGGAAAAGCCGCTCGACAGCGGTCACCACCGCGGCGCGGCGGGCGGCGGTGGTGGGGTCCACGGCGTGTGCGGCGGCGGCCTCGCTGAGTTCGGGTTGTGACGCCCAGGTCGTGGCGATCTGGTTGACCAGGGCGAGGACGTCGGCCGGGTCCCAGGCGGGGTCGAGCTGTCCGGCCTGCTGCACCTGGCGGAGCAGGTCGATTTTGCGGGTGATCGCTGCCTGGGTGGGATCGTCGGCACCGGTAGCGGTGCCCGGCAGTTCGAGGCGGCCCCAGGTGATCAGGCGGTGGTGGTCTGGACGGGCGACGAAGTAGTCGAACAGGCGGCCCGCGTAGCCAGGGAGGTCGGTCGGGTCTATCTGGGTGGCCTCGGCGATGACGACATACTCCCGTGCAGCGACAGCGGCATAGAGCGCGTCTTTGCTGCGGAAGTAGGCGTAGACGCGTTCTTTGCTGGTCTTGGCGAGCTTGGCGATGCGGTCCACGCGGGCGCCGGCGATGCCGTGGCGGGCGAACTCCTCCATGGCGGCGGCAAGGATGCGCTCGCGCGTGGTGTCGCCGGCGGCGGCGGGAGCTGCGGTCTGGCCGGAGTCGCGGGACTGGGACATGGGCCCAGGATAGAGCACCGAACCGTTTGGTTTGGCGTCCGGGCGATCGGCGCGTAGGGTCAAACGGAACAGTTCGGTTTGGCCTCTGCGGGTGAAGCCGGCAAACCACTGAGGGAGTGAACTCATGCAGCACCGCAATCTGGGCTCTCAGGGCCTGCGCGTCTCGGCGCTCGGCCTGGGGACCATGGGCATGTCCATGGCCTACGGCGCCTCGAACGACGACGAGGGCCTCGCGACCATTCGCCGCGCCCACGAACTCGGGATCGACTTCTTCGACACCGCCGAGCTGTACGGCGCCGGTACCGGCAGCAACGAGATCCTCCTGGGCAAGGCGGTCAAAGACTTCCGCGACGAGGTGGTCCTCGCGACCAAGTTCGGCTTCGACATGACCGCCCCGGCGCTCAGCCCCGGCTTCAACAGCCGCCCGGAAAACATCCGCAAGGTCGCCGAGAACAGCCTGCGCTACCTGCAGAGCGACCGCATCGACCTCTTCTACCAGCACATCTCCGACCCGGACGTTCCGGTCGAGGAGGTCGCCGGCGTGGTCGGCGAACTGATCACCGAAGGCAAGGTGAAGTACTTCGGTCTGAGCAACGTCGGCCCCCAGTACATCCGCCGCGCCCACGCCGTCACCCCGGTCTCCGTGCTCCAGTACGAGTACTCGCTCTTCGAGCGGGAGGTCGAGGAGAAGATCCTTCCCGTTCTGCGGGAACTCGGCGTCGGCCTGGTGCCCTACTCCCCGCTCGGTCGCGGCTTCCTCACCGGCCAGGTCAAGCCCGCCGGCGAATACCCCGCGGACGACATGCGCAGCTGGGACGAGCGTTGGCAGGGCGAGAACTACACGTACAACCTGCACGCCACCGAGCAGCTCAAGGACCTGGCCGACACCGCGGGTATCACCGTCGCCCAGCTCGCGCTGGCCTGGCTGCTCGCCCAGGGCGAGGACGTCGCGCCCATTCCCGGCACCCGCAGCACCAAGCGCCTCGAGGAGAACGCCGGCGCCACCGACGTCCAGCTCTCCGCCACCGATCTGGCCCGCATCGCCGAGATCCTTCCCCACGGCTCGGCAGGCAGCCGCCTCCCGGCCGCGATGCTGTCCAGCTTCACCACCGACTGAACCGCCCCTCCACGCGGCCCGCACGGGCCAGTCGACAGCAGCCGGTGACGCCGCACAGGTGACGTGCGGGTCATCATCGTCAACCGGCCCGGCGGCCGAGAGTGGTAAGTCAACCGACCTGCCATCGCGGTGACGTCGAAGTTGCCTTCACGCGGTCCGTGCCGAAGTGAAGCTCGTACCCGATGAACGCGGCGTCCGAGTGGGCCTACGGCGAGTCCATCCCCGACCCCGGCATCGTGATCCTCGGGAAAATCGACCACTTGGGGGCCGATGCCCTCAAGAAGTACGACGGCGCGGTCGACGTCGCCATCGAGGCCATCGACCGAGACCCAGCCGGAAACCACCGAGATCTCGTCAATCAAGGGAGCGAGGGGGGAGAATCGAGGATTCGCCGGCCGCGAAGGCGGACGGGGTGAGGCCGGTGCGGTCGCGGAAGAAGCGGCCGAAGTTCGCGGGATCGGTGAAGCCGAGGTGCACGGCCACGGTCCGGGCATCCCATTGGGCGCCTCTCAGCAGGCGCCGGGCTTCGAGGAGGCGCCGCTCGTCGATGAGTTCACGTACTCCCTTGCCGGTGGCGTCTTGGGCGGCGCGGCTGAGGGTGCGGACCGAGCAACCGAGCAACTCGGCGTAGTCTGCGGCTTGGTGGAGTTCGCGGAAGTGCAGCTCCAAGGCGTCCAGGAAGCGCCGGTACCGGTCGGCGCTGCCCGCGTGGGCCGTGGCCGTGCCGATGGGGGCGATGCCCGGGGAGTGGGCCAGGCGCAGCAGCAGTGATTCGAGCAGGCTGCGCCGCAGGGCGTGGTGGATGTCGAGGGGGCGGCGCCCCAGTGCGCGGTGTTCGTCCAGGAGCTGGAGTGCCGTCTGCTGGAGCCAGGCGGTGTCGTCGGGATGCGGGCTGAGCACGGCAGGGGCCTCGTGCGCGGTGAGCGGGGCCAGAAGACGGGCGAGGTCGGGCCGCAGTACATCCGGTTCGAACAGGATGAACGGGCCGCGGGCCGCGCCGGGCGGATGCCAGCACTGCGCATGCCCCGGACGCACCCACAGCCACTGGCCGGGGGCGACCGTCCGCGTGACGTGATCGACGTCGTGGAGCAGCTCACCCTCGGTGACCGCGATGAGGTAGTGGAAGGTGGCACGGCCTGGACGGGGCGGGTTCCACGGCCAGTCGTCGTGCTGGGCGAAGAAGTCCTCGACGGTGCTCACCTCAAGGCCGTAGGGAGTACCGACCGGGGGCTGGAAACCGTACAGCGGAACCGCAGCTGGTCCGGCCGTGCTTCCGCTCGGGTCGGGGTGTCGCTTGTCGACCATCACGTGTCCGCAGCCTACCGCCCTTCCGATCGGCTGCGGCGGAAGGATGGGACGTGCCGACGCGCCCGCGCGGCGCGCTCCGCGCCTTCTGCGATGCCGCAGCCCGTCACCACCTGAGGAGGCTCACCACCCATGAATGGATCGGCCTTGCACAAGACCGCCGCCGACTGCGCGGAGGAACTCCCCGGGGCCCGGCTGGAGCACCCCTTCGGCCCCGACTGGGAGGTCTACAAGGTGCGCGGCAAGGTGTTCATGCTGATGACCGACGTCCCGGGGCGGCCTGTCGTGATCCTCAAGGCGGACCCCGGAGAGGCCTACGCCCTGCGGGAGCAGTACAGCCACATCTCCCCCGGCTACCACATGAACAAGAAGCACTGGATCACCCTGGAGAGCGGAGAAGGCGTCGACGAGGAACACGTCAGGGAGCTCGTCACCGACTCCTATCGTCTCGTTGTCGCTCACCTGCCCAAGGCCGAGCGGCCTGTCGACCCGCACACCTACGGCACCGGCACGCGGGGGGCCCGGTGAGCGCGGCGGGTGAGCGGCTCCAGGGCACCGCCCGCCGGGCGGCCCTGGCCCTCCCCGACGTCAGCCACGGCTACCCCTTCACCCCGGGACTCGACGTGTACAAGGTCGCGGGGAAAGTGTTCCTGATCGTCACCGACGACCCGGACGAACAGATCATCACGGTCAAGTGCGAACCCGAACACGCCCGCGCGCATGTAAGCGGCTACCCCTCGATCTCACCGGGCCGCTACCTCGACAAACGCCACTGGATCTCGCTCGGGCCTGGCCCCGGCATCACCGAGCGGCTGGTCACCGACGCGGTCGAAGATTCCTACGACCTGGTCGCCGAGCGGCTGCCGCGACGCGACCGCCCCAGTGCCCGATGAGCACCGCGAGCTTCCCCACGAGCGGCTGAGCCACACCTGTCAGTGCCCAGTGCACGGCTCACTCCGTCCGCTTCCGACCCGAGAGACCAATGGAACCGACCCTGCCGCTCTTCGACGAGGAGCCCGCCCGGCCCCTCGCCGACCGCCTGCGCCCCACCCGGCTGGAAGATGTCGTCGGGCAGGACCATCTCCTGGCCCCGGACGCCCCGCTGGGCCTCATGGTCGCCCAGCAGCGCCTCGGCTCCGCCATCCTGTGGGGCCCGCCCGGCGTCGGGAAGACGACCATCGCCCGGCTCCTCGCGGACGCCGGCAACCTGGTCTTCGAGCCGGTGTCGGCCACCTTCTCCGGCGTCGCCGATCTGCGCAAGGTCTTCGCCGCCGCACGAAGCCGACGCGGCATCGGCCAGGGCACCCTGCTGTTCGTCGACGAGATCCACCGCTTCAACCGTGCCCAGCAGGACAGCTTCCTGCCCTACGTCGAGGACGGCACCGTCACCCTGATCGGCGCCACCACGGAGAACCCGAGCTTCGAACTCAACGGCGCCCTCCTCTCCCGCGCCCAGGTCCTCGTCCTCAAACGCCTCGACGAAGCCGCGCTGTCCACGCTCCTCCACCGCGCCGAGCAGCTCACCGGCCACCATCTGCCCCTGGACGACGACGCCCGCCGCGCCCTGATCGCCATGGCGGACGGCGACGGCCGCTACCTCCTCAACATGGCCGAACAGCTCCAAGCCCTCCCGGACACCGAAACCACCCTGGACACCGCCGGGCTCGCCCATCACATCCAGCAGCGGGCCCCGCTGTACGACAAGGCGCAGGAGAGCCACTACAACCTGATCTCCGCGCTGCACAAGTCGATGCGCGGCTCCGACCCGGACGCGGCCCTGTACTGGCTCGCCCGCATGCTCGACGGCGGCGAGGACCCGCTGTTCGTCGCCCGCCGCCTGGTCCGCTTCGCGAACGAGGACATCGGCATGGCCGACCCGCACGCCGTCCAGCAGGCCCTCGCCGCCTGGGACGTGTACGAGCGACTCGGCTCTCCCGAGGGCGAGTTGGCGATCGCCCAGGCCGTCGTCCACCTCGCCACCGCCCCCAAGTCCGTCGCCGTCTACCGCGGCTTCAACGCCGCACACCGATCAGCCCGGCACACCGGCTCACTCATGCCACCCGCGCACATCCTCAACGCCCCGACCCGGCTGATGAAAGACCTCGGCTACGGCAAGGACTACCAGTACGACCCGGACACAGCCGACAGCTTCTCCGGTGACGACTACTTCCCCGACGACATGGGCCGCGAGACGTACTACCAGCCCACCCGCAACGGCTACGAAGCCCAGATCACCGAGCGCCTGCGCCACTGGGCCGCTCTGCGCGCCCGCCGGCAACGCGGCTGACCGGCCGACGCCCGCGACCTCCTTTCCGAGGAGGCGATGGGTGCTGTTTTCCGACTCTGTCGGAAGAGGCCCCTGCCAGACCGGCGGCAGCCGGCCGACGGGTTCTCCGGGCGGGAACCGGACCCCAGGGCACTCCTTGCCCCAGGTGGATGCGGACCGATGTCGGCCGCCTGCTCCGGCGCGACGCGTCCGTAACCGAACGGCCTCCAGGCGTCGATGGTAAGTGGATCGACTTGCCTTATGGGTGACGCGAGGGTTATCTTCACATGGTGAGTCCATCGACTTACCTTTCGACTCGGCAAGGAACAATGAACATGAATCGTCTTGCGGGCAAGCGTGCCCTCATCACCGGCGGCACGAGCGGGATCGGCCTGCAGACCGCGCGGCGTTTTGTCGCGGAGGGCGCCGACGTGCTGGTCACGGGCGTCACCCCGGCCAGCATCGACAAGGCCCGGCAGATCCTCGGGGACAAGGTGCCGGTGGTGCAGGCCGACGCACGCGATCTCGATGCGCAGCGCGCCCTGGCCAAGCAGGTGCGCGAGCACTTCGGGGAGCTGGACGTGGCGTTCCTGAACGCCGGCGTCTCGGACTGGCGGCCGTTCGAGGACCACACGGAGGACAGTTTCGACCGGCTCTTCGACATCAACGTCAAGAGCGTCTTCTTTCTCACGCAGGCCCTGGTGCCCGTGCTGGCCAACCCGTCCTCGGTCGTCCTCAACGCGTCCGCCAGCGCGCACGGCGGCTACGGGCGTTCGAACGCCTACGCCGCGACGAAGGCGGCTCTCGGCTCCCTGATGCGGTCGTGGAACGCGGACCTGCTCAAGTCGCACGGCATCCGGTTCAACGCGGTCAGCCCCGGCCCGGTGGACACCCCGCTCTACTCCAAGCTCGGGATCGAGGACCCCGCGCAGCGGGCGGCGGTCCTGGAGGGGATCAGCGCCGGCATCCCGCTCGGTCGCATGGGTCTGCCCGAGGAGGTCGCGGAAGCGGTCGTGTACCTGGCCTCCGACGCCTCCGCCTTCGCTGTGGGCCAGGACCTTATCCTGGACGGCGGCCAGACCGTCCTCTGAGGGCGGGGACGCGGCCGGGAAACGGGCGAGGGGCGTGGGCATGTCGGTGGAGGACCGAGCGGCAACCGGTGGCGACATGTGCCAGGCCGGGTATCACGCGCAGATCAAAGAGGAGAACCGCGCGCGCATCATCCGCGCGGCCCGCGACCTCTTCCTCGCCCGGGGATACGACAAGACCTCCCTCGCCCAGATCGCCAAGCAGGCCCGCGTCTCCACAGGCACCCTTTTCAAGCGGTACCCCACCAAGGCCGCACTGTTCGCTGCCGTCACCTCCGAGCAATGGCAGCTGGACGTGGAGTACGCCGCACCGCCGCCGCCCGGTGATCCCCGGTATGGCCTGGACCACATCGGCCGTGACTACGCCTGCCTGGTCGCGCGGCCCGGCACGGCCGCGCTGTGCCGCCTGATCATCACCGAGCTTCCCCAGATGCCGGAACTCGCCGACATCGTCGGCACCGGCTTCGCCATCGACCGCGGACCGTTCTTCGACCGGCTCCGCGACTACCTGGAAACCGAAGCACAGGCCGGGACACTCGACTTCCGTTCGGCCGACGGGCAGGCGCAGCCGGCATCCGCAGTGGCCGAACAGTTCCTCGGCATGATCTGCGCCCAGTTGCTGTGGCCTCAACTCGTACGGACCGACTTCGTCCCGCCCGACCCCACCGACCCCGCGATCGTGGACGAAGCCGTCGCCCTCATGCTCACCCGCTATCGCACCGGATCCTGAACCCTGGACCACCAGCTCATGTGGCAAGGACCCCGATACGTCGCCCTCCGGGACAGGTGCACGTGTGGGTGACTCGATCGACAACGAATGGCGGCGAGCGCGACCGGTCCTACCAGTAACCAACTGCGGTCGACAGCTGAGCCAGGACCCGTGGCCTGCCGGTACTCCTGACGTGCGACCCCGGCGTTGCGCTCGGTGGCGCGACCACCGACAAGTGATCGACGAAGTACGGCGGGTGAGTACGGCAGTTCACCCGCGCGGGCCATGCCCCGGACTGGGTGTAGGCGAGGCGACTCAGTGCGCGGGGCGGGTGCGAGGGCGCGGAAAGAGGGCCGTCCGGCAGTGGGGGAATCGCCGTGATACCGCCTCGGGTGGGCGGTCGGCGAGAGGCTTGACGCCCGTCCGTGCAGCCGCGCGGACTCTACTGCCTGAGATCGATCATGCGGACCGGCTGCCCCGTCGTGCGAGCAATGGTTTCGAAGTCGCGGTCGAAGTGGAGCAGGGTGAGGCCTGCTTCTTCCGCGGCGGCGGCCACCAGGAGATCAACGGGGCCCGCACTGCGGTGTTCCCCTTTGGTGGTCAGTTGTTCCTGGACGATGCGGGAGCGGCGGTAGATGCCGTCCGGCATGGGGCACCACACGTAGTGGGCGTCGAGTGCAGCCTTCAGTCGCGCGCGGTCCGCGGTTGAGCTGGCGGAGTAGAGGACCTCGAGTTCCGTGATGTCGCAGATCGCGACGAGGCCGGCGCCGATCCTGTCGTCCCACTCAGTGGTGGTCTGGCGGAGCAGGACGCGGGCGAGGGCGGAGGTGTCGATGAGGTAGTCGGCGACGGTCACGGCCGGTACTGGCTCTTGTTCAGGAGAATGTCGATGTCCAGGGCTCCGTCGGTCACCAGTTGCCGGGCGTCTTCGAGCGCGCGCAGGCGCCGGTAGCGGGCGGTGACCTCTCGCAGGGCGGTGTTGATGGTGTCGCGCTTGGTGGTGGTGCCGAGTTCCTTGGCGGCTTCTTCCAGTGCCTCGTCGTCGAGGTCGATCACGGTGCGGCTCAAGATGGCCTCCTCATGCACACTGCGGCGTATACCAATATACATGATCGATTGTATATCGAATCGCGCGCCCCTGGGTGGTCTGTTTCCCGGATCTGTGGCCTCGCAGCGAGCGCGTCAGAAGAGGGGTGTGCGCCAGGGACTTCCCGGTGGGCTCCTTCAGCGTTCGAACTTCCAGGTGAGGCGGGAGGTCGTCACTTTGGGCATGGTGATCCGGATGTCGACGGCGGTGCCGTCAGTGTGCTTGCCGCTACGGGTGGGAACTGTTCCGGCGACCGCCTTTAAGCCAGTCGGACGGGTTGAGCGAGGGGTCGAGGTGGTTCCGGAGGCCAGGCTGCGTGCCCAGCCTGCCCAGGCCGAGCACCGTGGCCGCGCCGCAGGCGACGTCGACGAGGGACTTGTTGTCGGGCATGACGTACTCCTGGACGTGTGCCTTCAGGGGCCCCGGATCCGTGTCGTGGATCTGGCTCGCCGCCTTGCGTGCGGTGTCGTCCGCAGGTCTGCAGGTCGCGTACGGCACAGGCTTCAGCCTCTGGTGCCCAGCTGTCGTTTTTGCGGCGGGCCTGGTCGCCGTACTGCCCCGCTCCCCGAATGGCGTAGAGGCTCTGCCTCAGCACCCGGGGAGAGCCTCCGCGCGGTTGGAAAGGGAGTCCGCTGCGGGCGGGGTCGAGATCGCCTCCCGAGCTGGGGCGCTGGTCTTCGTTCCCGGCCGGATTAAGCTCCGCCCTGGCCGTGCGTCCGCAGGGAAGCTCCCGCGTGATCACGGAGGCGTCGGGCTGATGTGGCGAGCCGACGGCTCCCGGAGACGTTCGATGTCGGTTTCGGCGAGCTGGGTCTGGACGCCGTGCCGAATGTCGGGGCTCCGAGATCACCTGCGATCACGTCAGCCTGTGGATCCTGGACCTCAAGGACGGGGAGCCCGGCCCGCTCCACTCGCGAGGAACCAATCGCCGCGCCTACGCGCGGAAGACGATCGCCGACCTGCACGGGTCACTACCCGAGTGCGCACAGCAAGTTGCCCACGGGCAAGGACACCGAAGATGACGAGGTGCTCCTCGGACCCGAGGAATTCCCCTTTCTGCGTCGTCAGCACCTTCGCGCCGCCGCGGTGGACATCGTGGACGTGTTGGCGAGTACAGGCCTGCGGTGGGCAGGCCACTTGGACGCCGCTGTCGTTCGTTGCTGGGCGCGCGCGAACGATCCTCCGGGGGCCAGACCTCTATGCGGGGCTCTCCGGCCGACCGTGGTGGTGATCGACTGCGTACTCCTGGAGATCATGCTGGGTCTCGCTCGGCGCATGACAGTGCGCCGAAGCAGTGCGCTGCTCGCTGCTGCCGCCACGGCATCCCCCGTAGCGGTTGGGACGGCTACCAACGGGCTTGCGCACGACCGAAGTTGACGATGAGTAGAGTAGCCCGCCGGTTGAACATCGTTAGAAAATGGAGCATGGGGTGCGTCGGTTGCTTGGCGTGGTGATGGCGATCGCGGGGATCTCTGTCACGTTCTGGTTGGTCCTCGGGCCTCCGGACGCCTGGGAGGGTGCCGCGAGGTTCGCACGCTTCGCCCTCGTGATCAGCTGTTTCGTCGTGATCGGCGGTAGTGCGCAGCTGATCTTCCCCGACAGGCCAAAGGACGAGTCGACCCAGCTCACTGGGTAGTCGCTGGAGGCGTATCTTGCCGCGATCGGACTGGACGAGGCGTTCGACGCGGTGATCAACACAGCCCGGATCGGGGTGGCCAAGCCCGACCGCCGCGTCTTCGGCATAGCAGCCCGGCGGGCCGGGGCCGATCTCGAGCGCTGTCTGTTCATCGATGACACCGCCGGCCATGTCGCCGCGGCCCGGGCGGCCGGCGCGACCGGTGTGCACTACCAGGACATCGGGCGACTGCGGGCCGCAGTCGCATCCCGGCCGTCCGGTTGACCCATGAGGTCCGCAGGTCGCCGGCGGGTGCCGGGCGTGCGTGGCGCGCGGGGGGCTTCTGACGCGTTGGTGACGGGTGAACGTGCTTCTGTGCCCCTGTGCAGCCCTGCTGTGGTGATGGAAGGGATCAAGAGGCTGCCGGGGTCTCCGGCAGCCAGCAGGGTGCCGACCGTCGCCCACGTCCGGTCGGCGACAGCGAGAGGACGGGCTTGTGAGCCACCCCCAGGAAGACGACGCGATCACCACCGTCACCACAGCGCAGCTGAGCCGGATCGCCGACCAGGGCGTCTACGCTTCGCCCACGTCGCTCGATCCGGCCGCGGCCAACGTCGCCGCGGCCCTGGTCGCGACGCTGAACGGCACGTCCGAGGAAGCGGTGCTGCCCCCTGACCTCCAGAATCTGACGGAGCAGGTCCGGCAGAAGGCGACCATCGGCTTCCCCCGCATCACCGCCGACGACGGAGTACGGCTGTCGGCGCACACGATCAAACTCAACACCGAAGAGCCGCGGCCCGTGGTGATCGTGCCCTCGGGCTGGACACCCTTCGGCTGGGCCTTGTTCGAGTACACGTACCTCCAGCTGGCGCTGCGCGGCTATCACGTGCTGGCCTACACCCCCCGTGGCATCGGCTACACCATGCGCCTCCCCGACGGCGGCTACGTCGACGCCCCGTTCACCTCCGGGGGCACGATCGACGTGGCCGGCCCCGCGGACTGGGCCGACGGCTCGACCGTCATCGACTACGCCCAGCAGCACTTCAACCCGAGCGCCATCGCCTTCCTGGGTGAGTCGTACGGCTCGGGCATCAGCCAGCTGGTCGCGGCGCACGACCCGGCGGGACGG
The DNA here is from genome assembly GCF_055594445.1 of Streptomyces sp. NPDC040589. Taxonomy (NCBI): domain Bacteria; kingdom Bacillati; phylum Actinomycetota; class Actinomycetes; order Kitasatosporales; family Streptomycetaceae; genus Streptomyces; species Streptomyces sp. NPDC040589. The sequence continues at coordinate 772,146 of NZ_JBVIWP010000003.1, forward strand.
GTGGCCGCGGTGGTCGCCCTGAGCACCTGGGGAGACCTGGCCGACAGCCTCTACCACCACGACACCCGGCACCTGGCAGCGGTGGGCGCCCTGATCAACTTCACCGGCGGCCCGCTCGAGCGGAAGTTCGACCCGGCCACCCAGCAGCTCCTGGCGGACTTCCAGGCGGGCCAGAACCTCGACGACGTCGTGGCGTGGGGCAAGGAGCGATCGCCGTCGTCGTACGTCGACCTGACCAACGCCCGCGGCGTGCCCACGTTCCTCTCCAACACCTGGCACGAGACGCTCTTCCCGGCCAACCAGGTCATCGAGCACTTCAGCCAACTGACCGTGCCCAAGCACCTGAACCTGTGGATCGGCGACCATGCCGCGCCCGAGGGCGCCGGTCTCACCGTCCCGTTCAGCGGCCCGAACGCGCCGGTCGAGGAGGCGCTCGCCTGGCTGGACCACCACGTGGGCGGCGTCGCGAACGACGTGCCCTCCTGGTCCGAGGTCCGCAGCCAGATCATGTTCACCTACGAGACCCGGACCGATCCGGACACCGGGAAGAACGTCATCACCGTGCCGGCCGTGCGCGAGTCCAGGCAGTCCTGGGCGGACGTCACCACCTCCGTCGAACCCTGGTACCTCACCGCCTCGCCGGGCAGTCCCGACGGCGTTCTGGGGACCGCTCCGCAGGCGGGCTGGGCACGGGAGTTCACCGCCGGGCAGTCGACCGACTGCACCGCCGTGGACGCCGTCATCACCACCGGTCAGGCCGAGTGGAACGGCAACCCCAAGAGCTACCAGCCGGACAAGTTCGACCGCCGCAGCCTCGCGGTCTTCACCAGCGACCCGATCGCGGCAAGCGGCGGCAGCGGCGGCGGCACCGGTGAGGCCCGCCGGATCCGGGGCATTCCCGAACTCACGCTGACCGTGCGCAGCTCCGCCGACTCCACCACCCTGGTCGCCTACCTGTACGACGTCAGCCCTGACAACACGGCCCGCATCATCACGCACGAGCCCCTCACCCTCACCGGTCTGACCCCCGGCCAGGACCGCACCAGCACCTGGAGGTTGCAGGCCGCCGGATACGACCTGCCCCCGGACCACCGGCTGATGCTGGCCATCACCAGCAAGGACCCCCTGTACTCCGACGCGAGCGTCGAAGGCAGCACCACCACGATCAGCTCGCCCGACGGCCGTCCCTCATTCCTGGCTCTGCCTCTGGGGTGACCGCACGGCCTGGCTCCGTGGCAGCCGGTCACGGAGCCTCCGCGAAAACGTGTTGGCGGGCCGCGTCGACCACTGCTACTTTCCGGGAGGCCGTGCGAGAGAACGAGGAGGTGGTACCCGTGAACGCAGTATCGACATGGGTGCTCCCCTCCGGGGTCACGGTCGGGCGATAGGTCGTCCGGGAGCGCCGTTCACGAGCGCTCCCGAAAGGCACGACCATGCGATTCACTTCCGAGCAACGCCTCGACGACGGCGTCCTCGAACGCGAATTCACCCTCGGCGAGATTCCCGGCACCCTGTGGACGCCGGGCTCTGCTGGGCCTTCCGGGGCCGCACCGGCCCCGCTGGTCCTGATGGCCCACAACAACGGCCTGCCCAAGGCGCAACCCCGGCTGGTGGCCCGGGCCCGGCACTGCGCGGCGTACGGCTACGCGGTGGCCACCATCGACGCCGCCGGGTGCGGCGACCGGCCCCGTTCCGCCGCCGACGAGCAGGCCCGCGCCGACATCCGCCGGGCGATGCAGGCAGGCGAGCCGGTCGACGAGATCTTCGAGTCCTACATCGGCCCGCTGGTCGAGAAGGCGGTCCCGGACTGGCGGACCACCCTGGACGCCCTCCTCGCGCTGCCCGGGATCGGCGGCCCGGTCGGGTACTCGGGGTGGACCGCCGTCGGCATTCGGCTGGCGGTGGCCGAGCCGCGCATCGCGGCCGCCGGTTTCTTCGCCGGGGGGTACGTGCCCCTGGCCCAGCGCGAGGAGGCCCGGCAGGTCACCATTCCGCTGCTGTTCCTGCTGCAGTGGGACGACGAGGGGAACCCCCGGCAGCGCGCCCTGGACCTGTTCGACGCCTTCGGCACCAAGGAGAAGACGCTCCACGCCAATCTGGGCGGGCACACCGGCACCCCGTGGTTCGAGGTGGACGACGGGAACCGGTTCTTCGGCCGGCACCTGAAGTGAGGCCGGGCCGTCAGAGTCCGGTGGGCAGAGCCCTCGACTCACCGTTCCCGGAAGTCCAGGAGCCGCCGCAGCCAGCCGACCCGCGCGGCCGTAGCGGCCCGGGAGAGGGCGGCGTCGGGCGCGTACCCCTCGGAGGCGTGGTAAGCGCCTGGCCAGACGTGGAGTTCGGTCGCCGCGCCTGACTGCCAGAGGCGGGAGGCGTAGGTGACGACCTCGTCGCGGAAGGTTTCCGCGGAGCCGACGTCCAGAGAGATGTCCATGTGTCAGTCACTGACGAGATGGCTGGTGCCGCACCGGCCTGACCTCGAAACGTGGGCCGGGCGCCTTGCGGACTCTTCGCCGGCGTGGGCGTGCACGCGTGGGTGGCGGAGGGGGACGATGGGATGGCCGGGGTGCGGGTGCGTGGTCGGACCCCGGCGGGACGGCGGCCTGGGAGGCGGCCGGAAGGAGCCTGGGGTATGGGTGCGACCGAACCCTTCCGGGGCGGGCCTGGCGCGGCGGGTGTGGTTGCGTCCACGCCGGGTGGCCTGCTGGATGTACTGAACGTGGCGGCTGTCCTCCTCAACGTCGAGGGCAGGATCGATCTCTGGAGCCCGCAGGCCGAGATCCTTTTCGGCTACAGCGCCGAGGAGGCCCTGGGCCGGTACGCCGGCCAGCTGCTGATCGACGAGGAGCACCTCGACACGGTGCTGGCGCTGTTCGCGCAGGTCATGCGGGACGGTAAGAGCTGGGCCGGGGTCGTTCCCGTCCGGCACAAGGACGGCAGCGCGCGCATGGTGGAGTTCCGCAACATGCGGTTGCAGGACGACCAGCGTGACTTCTGGGTACTGGGTCTGGCCACCGACCAGACGACGCTGCGGCAGGTGGAGCGGAACCTGGCCCTGTCCGCCCAGCTGGTGTCCCAGTCACCGATCGGGCTGGGCATGCTGGACACCGATCTCCGGTACATCTCCGTCAACTCCGCGGAGGAACGGATGAACGGCGTGCCGGCCGCCGAGCACATCGGCCGCCACATCCATGAGGTGCTGCCCTATGTGGACCAGTCCTTCGAAGCCGCCATGCGTGAGGTCCTGGCCACCGGTACACCGGTTGTGGACCAGTACATCGTCGGCCGTACGGCGGCCGACCCGGACAACGATCACGCCTGGTCGATCTCGTTCTACCGGCTCGAGTCGTCCAACGGGAAAGTGCTGGGTGTGGCCACCTCCAGCGTCGACGTCACCGACCGGCATCGCGCCGTGGAAGAACAGCGCCGCACCGCCCTCACGCTCCAGCGCAGCCTGCTGCCCCATCCCCCTCCACAGCGACCTGGTCTCGATGTCGCCTGCCGCTACCGCCCCGCCCAGGCCACCATCGAGATCGGCGGCGACTGGTTCGACGTCATCCCCCTGAACGGCGACAAGACCGCCCTCGTCGTCGGCGACGTCATGGGCAGCGGCGTCACGGCCGCCGCCACCATGGGACAGCTGCGCACCGCCACCAGAACCCTGGCCGATCTCGATCTGCCCGCCGACCAGGTCATGCACCACCTCGACCACATCACGGACGGTATCGACACCATCGCCACCTGCGTCTACGCCGTCTTCGATCCGCACACCGCGCGCTGCCACATCTCCCTGGCCGGGCACCTGCCGCCCGTCCTCCGCCGCCCGGACGGCACACGCGAGCTGATCGACATGCCCACCGGCGCGCCCTTGGGAGGCTGCGGCATTCCTTTCGACTCCACCTCCGTCGACTTCGGGCCGGGGGACCAGCTCATCCTCTACACCGACGGCCTCGTCGAGACCCGCGACCAGTCGATCGACGACCGCCTTGACGCCCTCCTCGATGTCCTCGACGACCCCGACCGCTCCCTCGACGCCACCTGCGACCTGCTTCTGCACTCCCTGCGCGCCGAGGGAGACCTCGATGACGTGGCCCTGCTCATCGCCCGGGCCAAGGCGGAGGGGTGACCCCGCACGGACGGTACTGACCGCGCGTAGATGTCCAAAAGGGATCAAAATGGTCGAAAGGTCTGCCAAAACCGCGGAGGCGTGGCGATGCGTGGCAACGCCGAGAACGATGAGGGCTCCGTCGAGGAGTACGACGACGAGAACGGTGACGAACTCGACGCCGAGGACGGTGACGAGTACGTCGATCCCGAGGCTTACGACGAGGAGGAGGGCGTCGGTGGGAGCCCTGATGTCTTCCTCGATGTTCCGATCCTGAAGGTCGACGAGATCGACCTGGACGTCGAGGACCTGCGGGCGCATGTCTCGTTGCAGGCCGAGGTGCTGGATCTGCTGAGACTGAACGTGGGCGCCGACGTCACGCTCGGACGGGTGCATCTGGGTATCTCGGGCGTCGAGGCGCAGGCCCAGCTCAAGGTGCGGCTCCATCACGTCGCAAAGATCATCGACCGCGTGCTCACCACGCTCGACCGCAACCCGGAGATCCTGCACGAGCTGGCGCGTGGCGTCGGGTCCGCCGTGCAGGATGTCGGCGGCGGAGCCCGTCAGGCCGTGGGGGAGCTGGGTACGGGCGCCGGAGCCGCCGTGCGGGACGTGGGGCAGGGCGCCGGAGCCGCCGTACAGGACGTGGGGCAGGGCGCCGGGGCCGCTGTCCAGGACGTGGGCCGGGGCGTCGGATCCGTGGCGCAGGACGTCGGTCAGGGTGCCGGGAGGGCCGTTCAGGACGTGGGCGGTGGTGCCGGGCGCGCGGTGGAGGGCGTCGGGCAGGAGGCGGGCCGGGCCGTCGGAAGCGCCGGCGAGGTGGTCGGTGGCGCTGCCGGGAGCGTGGCCGAAACGGCCGCGGGTGGGACGGAGGCGGTGGGTGACGCGGTACGGGGGAGCGGCCAGGCCGTTGCGGGCGCCGCGGAGGGGGTCGAGCCGCGTGCGGCGCGCAAGGGCGCGGAGGAGGAGCGGGGTCGAGCCGGCCGGAGTGGGGGCGGCACCCGCAAGCGCCGGGTGCGGGGAGAGGACGGGAAGCTGCCGCCAAGGTCCAGTCGCCCTCGTGCCGACAGGGAGCCGGAGGAGCCGCCCTGAACGGGGGACATCTCGATCCGGTCGACGGTCCACGCCGAACGGCTCCGCTTCACGGAGGAACCCCGGACAGCCGTTCGCTTCTCCGGCACCGGGAAGCGGGCGTCGACGAGCCGCAGTGACCGCACCCACCTGCCGGACCCGGTCGTCCCCGGTCGGGAGTACGAGGACGTCACCGTCGCCTACCGCCTTGCGACGGGGATGCGCTAATCCAGCGGGCCCGCGGTGGCCGGAGTCGCGCCGTGGCGGCGTTGGCGATGGGTGTAGGTGGTGACGGCCTGCCAGAGGTCGCGGCGGTCGGTGTCGGGCCAGAGGCCGGGGGTGAAGTGCAGTTCTGCGTAAGCCGTGTGCCAGGGCAGGAAGTTGGAGACGCGGTGTTCGCCGCCCGTGCGCCAGAGCAGATCCACGTCCGGCAGGTCCGGGCGGGGCAGGTGCCGGGCGAAGTCGTCCTCGGTGATCAGGTCCGGATCCAGGTGGCCGGCTCGGGTGCGGCGGGCCAGGGCGGCGGCCGTTCGGGTGATCTCGTCCCGGCCGCCGTAGTCGACGCACATCGTCAGCGTCAGGCCCGTGCGGCTGCGGGTGGTGCGCTCCCGGAGGTGGAGCAGGTCGACGAGGTCGGGCGGCAGGCGGCCGGCGCGGCCGTGCCAGCCCAGCCGGACGTCGAGGTCGCGGAAGGGGTCGTCGACCAGTTCACGGCGCAGGAGGTCGAGGATCGCGTCGACCTCTTCGGCGTCGCGGTGCCAGTTCTCGGTGGAGAAGGTGTAGAGGGTCAGGTGCCGCAGGCCGATGTCCAGGGCGCCGTGGACCACCTCGCGGACGGCGGTGGCGCCGGCGCGGTGGCCCTCGTGGCGGGGGAGGCCCCGCTGCTGGGCCCAGCGGCCGTTGCCGTCCATGATCACGGCGACATGGGCGGGCAGGTGGGTGAGTGCGATCTCCGGTGGTCGCTCGCCGGTGGGGTGGGGTGGCGGAGAGCGGAAGGTGGCGGTGCGGGGCGGGCGAACGGGCGTGGGGCGTCTGCCGTGGGCGGGCTGGTGTGCGGGCGGCACCGTCAGCGGGCTCAGGCTCCAGGCCAGGGTCGCGCGGGCCCGGGCGGGGGCGAGGATCCGGGCGCGGGTGAGGGGCGCGGGCCGGGGCGGAGTGTGGAGCAGGGCCGGCCCCGCGGTGTCGATGGCGTCGAGCTGGGCGCGCAGCAGGGCCGCCATGGTGTGCAGGACGATGGCGGGGCCGGGGTGCATGCCGCGGCTGAGGGTCTCCTGGGTCACCCACCGGCGGGCCAGGCCCGTCAGATGCGTGATCAGGGCGGACACGGCGGGGCTCCAGCGGCGGTGCGCCAAGTCGGCGGCGGACCCGGGGTGGTCGTCGAGGGCCTCGTCGGGCAGGAGGAGGTCGCCCTGGGCGAGGTCGGCGGACAGGTCGGTGAGGATGTCCGTGAGCCGGACGCCGTCGAGGAACTCCTCGTAGGTCTCCCGGGTGTCCAGCCGGAGCGCCACGGGTACGCCGGCCCGGTCGAAGAGGGTGCGGACCTGGCCGAACCAGGGCAGCAGATTGTCCCGGCCCCAGGTGCGCCACGCGGTCCAGTCGGCGAAGTGCCTGCCCTGGGTGTCGTCCTGGACCTGGGTCATGGCGGCGTGCAGTTCGGACAGGTCCAGGCGCCAGCGGACCGCGGTGTGCACGAGGGCGTGGCGGATCGGGTCCGGGCTCGTGCCGGTGGGCAGTTCGCGGTGCAGGGCGGTGATCCACTCCTCGACCCGGGCGGCCCGTTCGGCGGCCCGGGCGGTGCGGTCGTCGCCCAGGTCGTCGAGGGCGTTGGCGGCCGCCCACAGGGCGTGGAGCGCCGGGCGCAGCGGTGCGGGCACCAACTGGATCAGGGCGTACTCCGCGGGGTCCTGTCGCCTGGTCCGGAGCCGGCACAGCCGGTAGGCCGCCCGTAGTGCCGGGTCGTCGCCGATCACCGTCCGAGCGGCGGTCGTGCGTCGGTCTGCCGGGGCTGGGGTCGCAGGAGGCACATCGCTGACAACGAGAGCGGTACGTCCAGGTATTGCGCTGATCAAGTGGGTTGCCGCGCGCCGGCCGGTCGCCTCCCCCGGGTCAGCCGTGGTGGCGTCGGGCGAGCGCCTTGTTCAGGGCCGTGCGGAGTTCGGGGGGCGGAGGAGGGCCGTCGGATTCCGCGCTGGCCGTGACCGCGGCGGCCACGTCGCGGAGCTTGGTGTTGGAGAGCTGGGACGTTTCCCGCAGGATGTGCCAGGCCTGGTCGGAGGTGCAGCCGTGGGTGGCCATGAGGATGCCGCGGGCCTGGTCGATGACCGGGCGGGAGGCGATGGCCTGGCGGAGCTGCTCGACCTCCGACTGGAGGAGGTGCAGGCGCTCCGCGCGTTCCAGGGCGACCGCCGAGGAGGCGGTCGGGGCGGGGACGTGGGCCGCGGGGCGCAGCGGATCCGTGGTGTCCAGGCCCGCCAGCTCCAGGATCCGGCGCGGCTGGCCGTTCCAGTTCGTGGTCGTGACCGTCGTCGTCGTACGCTCCCGGCCGTAGTCGCCCAGGACGTCCAGGAACCGCAGTCCGGCCGTGTCCATGAAATGCACGCCCCCCATGTCCAGGTCGACCCGGGTGATCGTGGCCGGCAGCTCGGCCAGGGTTCTGGCCAGGATGTCCGCGCAGCCGTGAACGAGCTCACCACGCGGGGTGAGCTCGGCACGGTCCGCGTCGACGCGGCCACTGATGACCAGGGTGTTCAGCCCTCCTGTGAGGTGTGGTGATGCCGCTGACGTCATGTCACCGCCCTGTCGTTCCTCGTCGGTCGTCATCGGTCCCAGCCGGACTGCGCAACGGTCACGTCGCCCCCCGGTGGACGTCGGTGTGACGTGCGCCTGCCCCCCTTACGGCGTACTACACCCGGTTCGGGGGCATGAGATTTTCCCGGACGGGTACGAGCGCTGTGGTCCGCCAGCGTGGGGAGAGGGGCTTGAACACTCGATATCAGGTGCCTGCCGCCGGTCCCCGCGTGCCGGGCCTGGCGGTGTATCCGCTGGCCGGGCGGCGGGGTGTCCGGGCGGCGGGAGAAGTCGGCCTTACGACCCGTGCGATCTGGGAAGGCGTACTGGAGCAGGCCGTTCGCGAGGATGAGGACGTGTACTACCTGGAGCTGTCCGATGTGACGTTCGTCGACGTCGCGGGCGCCGGTGCGCTCGCGGCCGCGGCCGGGCAGCTCAGGGACGGCCGCAGGTTCGTCGTGCGCCGCCCGCCGCCGGCCCTGCGAAGGACGCTGGACCTGCTCTGGCCCGACCAGGAAGGGATCGAGGTGTCGACGTCATGACCGCTGCCGTCACCGAGCCCTTCGGGCCCCTCGACCCCTTCGTCCACCCCGCGCTCTTCTACCGGGACGAGCAGGAGTACCTCGACGTCACCGTGCCCTTCGTACGTGACGGCCTGGCCGCCGGCGAGCCCGTGGCGGTCGCGGTGCCCGGCAAGAACCTCGCCCTGATCAGGGACGCCCTGGGCGAGGCCGCGGGCGCCGTGAAGTTCCTGGACATGCGGGAGGCCGGGCGCAACCCCGGGCGGATCATCCCGGGCGTGCTGCGCGCGTTCGCCGACGCCCAGCCGTCCGGCCGCCGGGTGCGGATCATCGGCGAGCCCATCTGGGCCGGGCGCTCCGCCGCCGAGTACCCCGCCTGCGTCCAGCACGAGGCGCTCATCAACGCGGCCTTCCGGGGCCGTACGGCGACCATCCTGTGTCCGTACGACGCCGAGCAGCTCCCCGAACACGTCCTCGCCGACGCGTACGCCACCCACCCCACCGTCATCCCCGCCGGCTCCCGGGCGGAGCAGAACAGCGAGGCGTACGCCCCCTGGGCCGTCGTCGACCGCTACAACGAGCCGCTGCCGCCCGTGCCGGACGCGCTGACGTTCCCCTTCGACTCCGACTCGCTCTCCCCGGCCCGGCACGTGGCCGTCGGTGAGGCGGCGCGGCTCGGTCTCACCGGCGTCAAGCTGGACGACCTGGCCCTGGCCACGGCCGAACTCACCACGAACAGCGTGGTGCACGGCGGTGGTTCGGGTGTGCTGCGGATGTGGACCGAGGACGGGTACGTGGTGTGCGAGGTGCGCGACGAGGGACGGCTCGCCGACGTCCTGGCCGGGCGCCGGCCCGTCCCTCGCGACCAGCGCGGAGGGCGCGGGATCCTGCTGGTCAACCTGATCGCCGACCTGGTGCGGGTGCACCGGAGCGACGGCGGGACGACCGTGCGCTGCTGGTTCGTTCGCTGAGGGCCCCGGGGCGGCTCAGGCCCCCAGCGGATCCAGCGCCAGCGGTTCGATCTTGCCCTCCAGCATGGCGCCGAGGCCCTGTACGGCGCACACGTCCGGGCGCTCGGCGATGCGCACGGGCATGCCGGTCGCCTCGCGCAGCATCTCGTCCAGGCCCGGCAGCAGGGCGCTGCCGCCGACCATCATGATCCCCCGGTCGGCGAGGTCGGCGACCAGGTCGGGCGGGCAGTCCCGGAGCACCTTGCCGATGCCGTCGAGGATGGCGGTGAGCGGCGTCTGGATGGCGTCCCGTACGGCGGCGGTGTCGACCCGGACCGAGCGGGCCAGGCCCGTGGCGACGTCCCGGCCGTGGATCTCCGTCGAGGCCGGGCCGTGCGAGGTGAGGCCGTTGCCGGACAGGGCGAGCTGCAACGGCCGTACGGACTGGCTCGGCAGCATCAGCTCGTGCTCGTGGCGCAGGTGCTGCACGATCGCGTGGTCGACGGCCTCGCCGCCCACCGGGATGCGCTCGGCGGTGACGATCGCGCCCAGGGACAGCACGGCCACCTGGGTGGCCGCCGCCCCGCACACCATGATCATCGTGGCCTCGGGCTGCTCCACGGGCAGCCCGCAGCCGACGGCGGCGGCGATCAGCGTATCGACCAGTTCCACGCGGCGGGCCCCGAGACCGACCAGGGTCTCGATCGCGGCGCGCTGGGCCAGCGGGTCGGCGTCGTGCGGCGTGCAGGCCGCGGCGCGCAGGATCGGCTTGCGGCGCAGGCTGCGGCGCATCTTGTCGCCGAGCAGGTGCCGCAGCATGCGCTGGGCCATCTCGATGTCCACGACCGTGCCGCCGGAGACCGGCCGCACCACCCGGATGTAGTGCGGCGTACGGCCCGTCATCTTCTCGGCGAGCTCGCCGACCGCGATCAGGGCGCCGGTGCGGGTGTTCACGGCGGCGGCGGACGGCTGGTCGACGACGAGCCCGGCGCCCTTGACGTAGACGCGGGTGCGGGCCGCCCCCAGGTCGACGGCGAAGTGGCAGCGGCGCAACTGCTCCAGACTGGCGGTCATGGCAGGTCCTCCCGAGAGCACAGACCGTGCAGGGCCGCCAGATGGCGGGCCTCCCTCGCATCGTGCGCGGGAGGGGACGGAGCCGCCTTTCCAAGGGGGCCGGGTGGGGTGCCGCCGAACGGGGGGTTCGGCCCCCGCTACGTCTGGAGCGAGCGCGCGGCCTCCAGGAGGGGGGCCAGGGACGTGACGGTGGTCTCGCAGCCCGCCTCGCCGAGTTGCCGGGCGGCGGTGGTGTTGCGGGCGAGGCCGATGAAGCGCAGGCCGGCCTGCTGGGCGGCGGTGAGTTCGGCGACCGTGGAGCCGATGAGCACACCGGTCGCGGCGGCGCCGCCCAAGGAGTGCATCGCGCGCAGGAGGCAGTCGGGGTGCGGGGTCAGCAGGGCGAGGTCCTTGCCGCGGCCGTGGACGCCGGCCAGGGGGAGGCCGTAGGGCTCCAGGTAGCGGTGGACGGCCGGTGCGCCGACGTCCGTGACCACGCTGACGCGGCGTCCGGAGTCGTGCAGGGCGCGGACCAGCGGCACGCAGTTGTGCGTGGTCGGCGCGGCGGGGAGCGCCAGCATTTCGAGTTTCTCCAGGCGGTCCCGGAGCAGCGGGCCGAGCCGGTCGCGGGCGAACGCCCGCAGGACGTCCAGCGGATGGACGAACGTCTCCCGCCCCGCCCCCGCCACGGTGTCCTGTGGGTCGCGGTGCTCGGCGACCAGGGCGAGCAGGTCGAGGGCGGCCTCGCGCGCGCCGGTCGCGGAGAACAGGCGGGCCACCGGACCGTCGAAGCCGAGCAGTACGGTCTCGGCGTCGCCGAGGAGAGCGGACAGCGGGCGCGCCGACGGGGCCGGGCCCTGCGGTCCGGGCAGGGCCGCCCCCTCCGGGGCCAGCTGCACCGACGCCGTCACCGAAAGACCCGGCACCGGCCACCGGCGCAGCCCGGCGTTGACCGCGCGCTGGGCCGCGCCCGCCCGGCGCAGCGGATGCCGGCGGGTGATCCGGGCCGCCTCCTCCAGCAGATGCTCCAGCAGCGGCTCCGGCACCCGGGCGACCTCGCCGCGGACGAAGGCGACCGGGTCGTCCACGTGCCAGGACAGCTCGACCGCGGCGGCGAAGGCGCCCTTGCCGGAGCTCGGCAGGGAGACCCGGTGGTGGGACTGGTGCGTGGTGAGGTCCACCTCGTAGTACGTGACGTGCCGCGGCGGCCCGTCGCCGTGCGGCTGGGCGGGGTTGAGGAGGGTGAGCGGGCCGTCCGGCTGGGTGTGGACGACGGCGGTGCGGCCCGGGGCCGGTATGCCGAGCCGGCGCAGATCGTGCGTGATGAAGGGCCCCCGCACCAGGTCGCGGTCCTCGGGTTCCGGGGCCGTGGAGGGGGACAGCGGGCAGTACCAGGCGACGGGCGGGGTGTCCGTGGCGCCGCCCTGGTAGAGAGGCTGGAAGCGTTGGGGCCCTTTGGCCGCCGAGCTGCCGGCGAACTGCTCGTACACGGCCGGGGAGACGACGACCTGCAAGTCGGCGGGCACGGGCGCCGCCACCGCCGGCGGGGTGGGCCGGTCCCAGAACGTCACGGTGAGCGGCGGCGGGTCCACGAGCCCGGTCAGGACCTCGGGGAGCCAGCGCAGCACCGCGACCAGCACGGGGAGGACGTAGGTGCCGGGCTCGGTGTGGACCACGTAGCCGTTGCCGCGGACCCGGACGTCGACCTGGTGGGTGGCGAGGGCGCCGCGGGAGAGCATCTCGTGCACCGCGTACTCGAGGGTGATGCGTGCCTCGGGGTGGCCGGTGAGGTCGTCGGCCTCGAAGAGGACCGTGGGGCCGGCGCCCTCTTCGGACGACCTCCGGTCCAGTTCGGCCAGCGTGGTCTCGAGGTCCAGCCTGAGGGCGCGCAGACGGTCCCGGGTGGCCGCGGCGGCGGGGCCGGGGATGCCGTCGAGGGGGTCGCCGTACCAGAGGTCGAGGACGCGCCGGAGTTCGGCGGGCGCGCGCATCGTGTCGCCGGGAAGCTCCTCGCAATGGAGCGCGTCGACGTACACGTCCGGTACGTGCAGGGCGTAGGCACGCGGGAGAGTGACGAGCGCGCCGGGGGGCAGCACCCGTCGTAGCTCGGGAATGAGGTTCTCGATGCGGGCTTCGGCCTCGCGTTCCGCCGGTGGCTCCGCCCACAGCCCTCCGGCCAGCTCGGTGTGGGTCACACGGCGGCCGTGGTGGAGGAGCAGCATGCACAGCAGCGCCTGGGCTTCCGGCGAGGGGGGCTCGACGGGGTCCGTGCCGTCGCTGATGCGCAGCGGGCCGAGCAGTGTGAAGCCGTGCGAGGGCGGCCACGGGGCCGTCGCGGGCAGCCCGGCGGCGTATCCGGCGGCTTCGCGCATCCTGCGCCTGTCGATCCGGTCGAGCAGCTCCCTGTGCTCGCGGGGAACCGCCACGCCCGCGGCCAGTTGCTTGAGAAACCAGCGGAATTCGCTCACGTCCGACTCGGGGCCCTTGCCCCGGGACTCCTCGCCCAGCGCGACCCGGCTGATCATCACCGTGCCGTCGGGCCGCAGCAACAGGCCCGCAGGGCCGGGCTCCCCGCGCACCAGACCGTGCGCGTGGAGCGCGTCGAGACCGGCCAGGCCCTGGCACACCAGGCGGGCGAACGTCCGGAAGGAGATGCCCGAGAGGATTTCGGAGAGCGTCAGCCCGTCCACGAACTCCGTGACCAGGTAGGGCGTGTTGCCCTCCCTCCCGAAGTCGAGCACCCGCACCACATGCGGATCGTCGATCTCGGCCAGCGCGCGGGCCTCCCTCAGGAACCGCTCGTGCGGCGCCGGCTGGTCGCGATACATCTGTACGACCACCTGCTGGTCGGTGCGGACATCCACGGCCCGCACCTTCCGCCGGTCGGCCCCTCGCGGCTCGGCCAGCCGGTACCGCCCCGCGAACAGCGGATCCGGCGGCCCCTCCCCGCCCAGCCGCCGCACCGTCTCCTCGCTCACCGTCGCGAACGCCGGCCCCGAGCCGTTCCGTCCGCCGTCCGTCTCGGCCCGGAACTCCCCGGCCGCGAGCCCCGCCCGTTCGTCGATCAGACCGCCGACCCGTTCGAGGAACTCCCGGGTCCGGCCCCGGGCCGTGCGGGGCAGGGAGCGCAGCAGCAACTCCCTCACACCGGGCCGGAATTCATAGGAGCCGGGCGGGCCGGGGACAGCGGCGAGCATGCCGCTGAGGATCACCTCGGCGAGGTGCCGGGGATGCGGGTCGCGGTCCACGGTGCGCTGGACGAGGCGCATCACCGGGACCGAGGGGACCGCCAGCGCGAGATGCCCGGCGAGGCGGAAGGCCTCCGGGGACGCGGTCGCGCGGAAGCGCAGCACCAGATCCTCCGGGGACGCCGAGGCGAGGTCGGGGACCGGTTCGGCGGGTGGCGCGGGGGCGGGCGGCAGCCAGGCCGCCGCGCCCGGGGTGCGGGCGCCGCCCGGGTCGGCGACCAGGGCCGCCCAGTGGGCGAGCCAGGGGGCGCCCGGTTCCAGGACCGGCAGGGGCAGGGCCTGGCCGGGGGCGGGCGTGGCTTCGTACGGGGTGAAGTCGAGTGCCGCCGAGGGCGCCGCCGTGGCAGGGGCGGTCAGCAGGCCCGGTTCGGCGGGAAGGGCCGTGGTGGGCCAGAGGTGTTCCGGCAGGGGCTGGACCACGGCGAGCGGCAGCCGGCGGGCCCAGTGGCGCAGGGTGCGGTACCAGCGGTCGCCCGCCTCGCCCGGGCGCCACTGCGGGCCCATGCAGTCGCTGACGACGAGGGTGACCGTACGGCCGTCGTCGAGGACGGGGACCTGGCGGGCCCGGCCGTCGGGCGTGGCCGGATGCAGGGTGACCGTACGGAAGATGCCCGACTGGGCGAGGGCCGTGTGCAGTTCGCTCACCAGGGGGCGCCAGACCGGCATGGTGGGGCCGGTGTCGTGCACGAGGTTCAGCCGCAGCCAGCGGTCGGGGGCCGGGCGCAGCACCGGGAGCCACACGTCGGGGTGGGCGCCGAGGCGGGCGATCCGGTCGGCCGTCGCCCGTTCGTCCAGCACCCGCAGGTGCGGGGAGGGCACCTTGCGCTGCAGCGGGCGCAGGGCGCGCTGGAGTGCGAGGGGGTGGGGCAGCATCGGGGGCGCGGGGGCGAGGAGGGGGGATCCGCCGCCGACCGCGTCCCCCTGTGGTTGGCCCGGGGAACGTGGGGCGGGCAGGCGCAGGGGGACGCGGTCGGGTGTGGGCGCCTGGGCGTTCGGTGGTGGCTCGGAGGAACGTGGTGCTACGGGAGCGGCCGGAGGGTCGCCCTCGGGCGTGAGAGCCTCGGCCGTCGCTTGGGGCGTGGCGGGACCGACGGGCCGGGGCTCCTCCCCGGACGGCTGCCCGTCCGCCTCCAACCGGCCCGCCAGCCACAGCAGTTCCGCGAGCTCCCGGGGCGTCGGCGACGCACCCGCGGCGGACAGCGCCGCGGCCAGGCGGGCGACGGGGGACTGCCCTGCCTCGCGATCAGTGCGTGCGTGCCGAGCCCCGGCCGCGCGGCGGCTGATCGCCGAGGGGCTGCCACCGGGGGCGCCCGAGTCGGTGCCGTCGGCCGACGGCGGGGCGGCCGGGCGGACGCGGCCCGCGCCGCGAGCGTCTGCCCGGTCTGCCTGAGGGCGCTCCCGCTCGGGGTCAGAAGCCATCGCCGTCGGCCGTCGCGCTGAGGTACGGCATCAGCTGCTCGGCGAGGTCGTCGCGGGACTCGGCGTCCAGGCCGGAGACTCCGGTGAGGTAGAGGGCGTTCAGGAGCTGGTCGGTGGCCAGTTCGCCGCCGTTGGCCCGCTCGAGGAAGCGGGTGATCAGACGGTCCGCGGCGGCGTCCGGGGTGTCGAGGTGGGCGCGGACGATGTCGGTGAGCTGGTCGCGGTCGGGGCGGCGCAGCTTCAGCCGGACGCAGCGGCGCAGGAAGGCGGGCGGGAACTCGCGTTCGCCGTTGCTGGTCAGCACGACGAACGGGAAGGCCCGGCAGCGGACCCGGCCGCGGTGGACGGCGACCGGGGTGTCCGTGCCGTCGGCCAGGACCTCGGCCGCCGTGTCGTCCGAGTGACGGGCGGCGCGGACCAGTTCGGGGATCTCGTACTGGCCCTCCTCCAGGACGTTCAGCAGGTCGTTCGGCAGATCGAGGTCGCTCTTGTCGACCTCGTCGACGAGCAGGGCCCGGGGCCGGTCGTAGGGGAGCAGGGCCGTACCCAGCGGGCCCAGGCGCAGATGGTCCTCGACATCGCCGGCGGCCGGCCGGTCCTGCCCTTCCCGGCCCTGCCGCTCCCGGGCCGCGTACAGCCGGGACAGCGGGTCGTACTGGTAGAGGCCGTCGGCGAGAGAACTGCGGCTGGTGATGTTCCAGCGCAGCACCGGGCCGAGGCGCAGCTCGCGCGCCACCGCGTACGCCAGCGAGGACTTGCCGGTGCCGGGCGGGCCGGTGACGAGCAGGGGGCGGCGCAGGCAGAGCGCGGCGTTGACGAGCCGGACGCTCTCCGGGGTGGCCACATACGACTTGGCCCGGTGCACGCGGTCGGGCGAGACGGCCGTCGCGTCGTCGGTGTCGTCGGGCGGCGGCAGGGCGGGTCCGCCGTCGAAGGCGCGCCAGGGCGGTGGGAGGGGGAGGTGGTCGATGCCGTCGTGCGGCTCGTTCCTGCCGGTGTAGACCGACCAGTGCGGCATGGGGGGTGGTCTCCGCTCTCCGTTTTCGTGCTGGTGTTTCTCAAGGCGCCCCGGACCGAGTCCGGGTGGGTCAGGACACCGGCGACCCCGCGTGCGCGGCGACGACCGCGTGCGGGTCGGTGAAGACGCGTGGGTCGTCCCACAGCAGCTGGATGCCGTGGGCCCAGTGGTCCTCCTCCGCGTCGGCCTCCTCGCGCAGGGCCAGGACGTGGCGCGGGAGTTCGGCCGGCGGTACGGCCGCCACACAGGCGTCGAGCGCGTCGAGGAAGGCCTTGCCGGTGCAGCCGTCCGCTCCGGCGCACTCCTCCTGCCCCGAGTCGCAGCCGCCGCGCGACCACACGATGACCGGGGCCGGCGCGGTGAGCGAGGTGTCGAAGTGCGGTCGGGTACGGGAGGCCGCCGGGGCGGTGCCGAACCCGGCGAGGCAGGCGTCGGGCCGCCGCATCCGCATCCGCAGCCGCCCGGGCTCCTCCGGGCCGCCGCACTCCACGCGGTGCATCCGCGCGCCCGGCAGGGCGTCCAGGCGCTTCCACGCCCGGGTCAGGACATGCCGGGTGCTGGCCTTGCGCCGGGCGTGGTCGGTGACGACCAGCGGATAGACGCAGCCGAGCGGGGTCGCGTCGTCGGGGGCGCTCTCCCAGAGGTCGACGGGCCAGTCCAGCCAGTCCCGGGGCAGCGCGAACGCGACGAGCTCGTCGGCGCCGGGCGTCAGATACCGGAAGGCGGCCTCGATCCGGTCCCGCACGTAGGCGTGCAGCCGGTGCTGTTCGACCGTGCCGGAGTCCACCGGGTGCCGTCGCCCCTCGCTGTACGCGGACACCTCGACCCGGACCAGGCCGTCGCCCGCTCCGCTGTGCCCGAGTTCGACGAGGATGGGCGACCAGTCGGGCGCCGACGGCTCCACGGCCGGGGTGTGCAGCAGGGCTTCGAGCCGGTCGGCGAACCGGGACACGGTCCGCGCGGCGCCCGGGCCGTCGAGTTCGCACAGCACGAACAGGGCCGCCGACCACAGCGAGTCGAACCCCTCCTCGGGCGGCGGCGGATCGAACGGGTCGGCGGCCGCGGTGTAGAGCCGGGCCGGGTCGCAGTCCACGCCCGCCCGGGCCGCCTTCTCGACCAGGGCGCGCAGCCGGGCCCGGTCGGCGCCGGCGTGGTCCGAGGTGGGGACGAGGCTCTGCAGGTCCGGCCAGTAGCGGGCCATGACCTGAGTGGGCATCATCCGGCCGTTGCGCACGTCCCGGCTGCCGGCCGCCGCCGTGACCATGCCGACGACCTCGCCGGTCTCGGCCAGGGTGACGGCCGCCCCGCTGAAGCCGGGGGCCAGGGGCTGGCCTCCCTGGTGCCAGGCCTCCAGCTGGAGCCACTCCCGTTTGATCAACTGCGGTGCGGTGACGCGGTACTCGGCGAGGGTGCCCTCGTCGAAGCCGACCGGGAAGCCGTAGACGACGAGCTTGCGGGGGCTCGTGCCGAGTGCGGCGTCGACGGGCGCGAGCGCGGCCGGGGCGATGGGCATCTCCCGGTCCAGTTCCAGCACGGCGAGGTCACCGAGGTCGGTGCCGGCGCCGGTCCAGCCGCCGTGCGCGACGACCCGGGCGGGCACGGCAGGGGAGCCGGGCAGCTCCGTGAAGGTCACCGTCGGGCCGTCGCCGTCCTGGACGACATGGGCGCAGGTCAGCACCGTACTGGGGGTGACCAGGAAGCCCGCTCCGGCCACCTGGCCGCGTAATTCGATCCGGGCGTGCCACTCGGCGCTGTTCAGGGTGGTCTCCAGGGCGCTGTCCACGGCGCTGTTCATGACGCGGCGCCGGCCTCCTGAGCGCCGGACCCCGGAGCGGAGGGGGCTTCCGGCGCGGACGGGGACCAGGACAGCTTGACCACCAGATGGCCCTCGGCGGTCCCCTTGGCGATGAACGCGCCCGCCTCGGCGGACAGTTTCACCCCGAACTCGATCTCCACGCCGTCGGGCTTCAGCGAGCCGTCCCGGAAGACGCGCAGCGCGGACTCGGCGGCGGCCCGCACGCCGTCCAGGGCGCCCTCGAAGGTACGGGTCGCCTGGACCGCACCGTCGCCCCGGGAGACCAGGCGGGAGCCGGACCGCTCCTCCACGCCCTCGACCGCGACCACGGCACCGTCACCGGTCCTGAATTCGACCAACCCGTCCACGGCACCCCCGTCGTCCCACCGCACTGAGCATTTCCATTGTTACGGAAGGTACTTGATGTTGCGTGGGGCATCCACCGGACTCACGGACCCACCGGACTCACGGACCCACCGGACTCACGGACCCACCGGGCTTACGGACCCACCGTCCCGCGGATCACTCCCAGCTCCACCAGATCCTGCGGCCGGATGCGGAGCTGGTCCGCCGTCGGTTCCACCTCGCGCGGCGGCCGCTTGAGGATGGCCGCCGCGAGCTCCGGGGCGATCACCGAGAAGTAACTGTCGGCAGTGGCCCAGGTGTTGCCGGGCGCGGCCAGGGCCAGGGCGCCGCCGGAGCCGCCCTCGCCGATCACCAGCGTCGTCACCGGTGTACGGGCGCCCGCCACCGCGCCGAACAGGTCGGCGATCGCCGCGCCCGCGCCCTGCCGCTCCGCCTCCGCGTCGTTGGCCGCGCCCGGGGTGTCGACGAGGGTCAGCACCGGGATGCCGAGCCGGTCCGCGAGCCGGATCAGCCGGGCGGCTGTGCGGTAGCCGGCGGGCCGGGTCGCGGTCCCGGTCTGCGCCGCGTACGCGACCGTACGGCCCTGGTGTTCACCGAACCCGCACAGCATGCCGTCCGGGTCGGTGCCGCCGCAGCGGTCGCCGCTGATCGCGACCCGGTGGGTGAAGTAGGCGTCCAGACAGGCGGCGGCCCGCGGGCGCCGGGGCGAGCGGGCACGCCGTACGGCGTCCCAGCCGGTGCCGGGCAGGCCCGCGCTGCCGCCGAGCGGTTCCGGCGGCGGGGCGGGCGTGCCGGACGGGGACGTCAGCAGAGGCAGCCACCGCCCCAGCACCTCGCGCAGCTCCTCCGGCGGCACGACCGCGTCCACCGCGCCCGCCGCCAGCTGCGCCTCGGCCGTGTACGCCGCCGGGTCCGCGTCCGCCGGCCGCACCCGGGAGCCGGCGAAACCGACCTGCGCCCCGGGCAGCGCGAGGACCACGTCCGCGCCCGCGCCGAGGGTGGCCCAGCCGCCCCCGGTCGTCGGGTCGCGCACCACGGCGACCTGGGCCAGCCCGGCCTCCCGGGTGAGCGCCGACTGCCGGGCCACCCGCTGGAGCTGGGTCAGCGCGAGCATGCCCTCCTGCATCCGGCTGCCGCCGGTCGCGACCAGCGGCACGACCGGGAGACGGTGCTCACGGGCGTACGTGTACGCCGCCTCCAGCAGGTCGCCGGTGCGCTGCCCCAGGGAGCCGCCGAGGAAGCCGAACTCGAACGCGATCAGCACGGCCCGGGCACCGCCGATCCGGGCGGTGCCGCAGACCACGGACTCCTGCTCGCCGGTGCGTTCGGCGGCACGGGCGCGGGAGGCGTCGTAGCCCGGCCACGCGAGGGGGCCGTCCGGCCTGGGGTCCCTTATGGACGCGGGGAGTTCGGCGAAGGTGGAGTCGTCGGCGACGAGGGCGACGATCTCGCGAGCCGAGTGCCGGTCACTCATGGGTCAGCGCCCGCTTCATGATCTTCCCCATGTCGTTGCGGGGCAGCGCGTTCAGGTGGTGGACGACCCGAGGGCGCTTGTGCGGCGCGAGGCGCTGGGCCACATGATCGGCCAACTCCGCCAGTGCGGGCGGTGACTGGGGATCCGCGGGCACGATCCACGCCACGATCCGCTCGCCCAGGTCGGGGTCCGGCTCCCCGGTGACCGCGGCCTCCCGCACCCCGGGGTGTTCGAGGAGCGCGTTCTCGATCTCGCCGGACCCGATCTTGTAACCGCCGCTCTTGATCAGGTCGGTGGCCTTGCGGCCGACGATCCGCACATAGCCGTCGGGGTCGCGCACCGCCATGTCGCCCGTGCGGAACCAGCCGTCGGCGGTGAAGGCGGCGGCGGTGGCGTCGGGCCGGTTGAGGTACTCGGTGAACAGGTTCGGCCCGCGCACCTGGATCTCGCCGACGGTCTCCCCGTCGTACGCGCCGACCTCCGAGCCGTCCTCCTCGACCAGCCGCAGCTCCACGCCCGGCAGCGGCACGCCGACCGTGCCGGGGCGGGCCTCGCCGTCGGCGCGGACGCTGGTGTTCATCAGCGTCTCCGTCATGCCGTAGCGCTCGATCACCCGCCGTCCCGTCGCCGTCGCGATCCGCCCGTGGTCGTGCACGGGCAGCGCGGCCGAACCGGAGACCAGCAGCCGCGCCCCGGTCAGTGCCTTCACCAGCTCCGGGTCACTGGTCACCGCCTCCGCGATCCGGTGGTACATCGTCGGCACGCCGAACAGCATGGTCGCGCCGCCGGCCAGCTCGCGGGCCACGCCCTGGGTGCTGAACCGGCCCAGGTGCCGGACCGACCCGCCGCGCCGCAGCGGGCCGAGCGTGCCCAGGACCAGGCCGTGCACGTGGAACAGCGGCAGTCCGTGGACGAGGACGTCGTCGCCGCTCCACTGCCAGGCGTCGGCCAGCGCGTCCAGGGTCGAGGAGATCGCCCGGCGCGGGATGACGGCGCCCTTGGGCGGGCCGGTGGTGCCGGAGGTGTAGACGATGAGGGCCGGGTCGGCGTCGTCGGCGTGCTCCTCGGGGGCGGGGCCGCTGCCGTGCACATCGACGTCGAGGCGGGGCAGATCCCGTGCGGGGGAGGGGAGTTGGTCCTCCGGGGCCGTGAGCAGCAGGTCGGGGGCGCTGTCGGACAGGATGTGGCCGAGTTCCTTCTCGCCCGACTTGGGGTTGAGCGGTACGGCGGGGATGCCGGCCAGCAGGGCGGCGACGACGGCGACGGCGGTCTCCATCGTGGGCGTCGCCCAGACGGCGACCCGCCTGGCCTCGCCGATGCGGCCCGTCAGCGCTCCGGCCGCGGCGGCGAGTTCTCCGTACGTCAGCGAGCGCTCGCCGAACCGGAGGGCGGGCCGGTCGGCCGGGGCTTCGGTCAGGGCCGGGAAGAGAGGGGTCACGCGTCCGCTCCTTAGCTGTCTTGCCTGTCTGTCTGTTCCTGGGGCGTCGGCCGGTCATCCCCAGCCGGGGACGACCATCACCAGCCATGCCGCCGCCGGTACGACCGCCACCACGATTCCTCCGTACACCATCAGCTGCCGGAAGAAACGCTCGCGGTCCACGTCCGGCGCGGCGGCCAGGACCAGGGCGCCGTTCGTGGAGAACGGGCTCACGTCCACGACCGTCGCCGATACGGCGAGTGCGGCCACCATGCCGATCGCGCCGATCTCGCCTCGCTCCAGGAAGGGGACGGCCAGGGGGATCAGCGCGCCCATGATTCCCACGGAGGAGGCGAAGGCGGAGACCAGTGCGCCGATGTAGCAGAGCAGGAGGGCGGCGAGGAGGGGGATTCCGATGCCGCCTACGCCCTCGCCGGCCCAGGTGATGGTGCCCATTTCGTCCAGGACGCCTACGTAGGTCAGTACGCCGCAGATGAGGAGGACGGTGGGCCAGGCGATCTGGCCGGTGGCCTTGCGGCTGTCCTCCGGCCAGGCGGTGCTCAGGATGACGGCGAGGGTGATGGCGGTGAGGCCCGCGTCGAGGTCGAAGACCAGGACGGCGACGACCAGGGCCAGGAGGGAGGTGAGGGTGGCTGTGCGGGACGGGGTGAGGCGTGTGGAGTCGGCGACCGCTTCGGTGCCGGGCCGGGTGGTCACGCCAGTGGCGGTCGCGGTACCGCCGGGGGACGCCTCCGGCTTGCGGGCGCCTCCCGCGCCGGTGCCACCGGCGTCCTCCGGGCTGTCCTCGCCGCGCTCGTCCACCGCCCCCTGCGCCCACAGCTTCAGCCCCCCGAAGAGGACGAACACCACACCGGCGATGACCAGGTTGGCGGCGAGGGACGCCAAGAAGAGGACGAGTTCGTTGCCGGGGAGCTTCTCGCGTTCGACGATGCCGTTGACGATCGAGCCGTAGATGCTGATCGGGGAGAAGCCGCCGGCCTGGGCGCCGTGGACGACCATCGCGCCCATCAGCAGCGGGCTGATCCTGTAGCGCGTGGCGAAGCTCAGTGCGATCGGGGCGACGATCGCGACCGCGGCCGGGCTGACCGCGCCGATCGCCGTGAGCGCGCCGGTCAGCGCGAACATCACCCAGGGGATGAGCGCCACCCGCCCCCGCACGAGCCGGACGGCGGCGTGCACCAGCCAGTCGGTGGTGCCGTTGGCGCGGGCGATCGCGAAGAGGTACGTGACGCCGACCAGGACGACGAACAGGTCACCGGGGAAGCCGGCGAAGATGCCGTCCGCGTCGAGGCCGGCGACGAGCCCGCCGACCCCGAAGGCCGCGGTGAAGGCGAGCGCGCCCATGTTGACGGAACGGGTGGTGGCGATGACGAACACCACGACGAGGACGAGGATCGAGATGAGTTCGGGGGACATACGGGCTCCCGTCGTTGGGCCCCGGAGCGGCTGGGAGCACCTGGGAGTGGCCGAGTGGCTGAACCACTTGAGGTGCGTTGGCTGAAAGAGTGGGTGCGGTCCGGGCGCCCGTCAAGGGGTCGCGCGAGAATTGGTTCAGCCACTCGGCCACCAGGCAGGCCGGTGTTACGCTCCGGGCGAGAGGGGGACTCCGTGACCGACGCCCTGCGCCCCATGACGAAACAGCGCCTCTACGAACAGGTGCTGGAGCGGCTGCGCCAGTACGTCGCCGAGGGCGGGCTGCGCGCCGGCGACCGGCTGCCGCCCGAGCGTGATCTCGCCCAGCGGCTCGGGGTCAGCCGGGCCTCGGTGAAGCAGGCGATCGTGGTTCTGGAGGTCCAGGGCCTGGTGGAGGCCCGGCACGGGGGCGGTACGTACCTCGTGCGGGACAGTCTCGACACCGAGCCCGTCGAGCGGATGGTCGAACGCCGCAGGCGCCTCCCGGATGTCCTGGAGGCCCGGGAGGCGCTGGAGACGAAGCTCGCCGAACTGGCCGCCGAGCGGCGCACGGAGGACGACCTGGCGGCGATGCGCTCGGCGCTCGCGCACATGGCGGAGGAGATCGAGGCGGACGGTCACGGCGTGGAGGGCGACCGCCTGTTCCACGCGGCCGTGACGGCGGCGGCCCACAGCAGTCTGCTCGCCGAGTTCATGCGCTCCATCGCCGAGCAGATCGCCGAGAGCCGCACCGAGTCGCTGCGCCAGCCCGGCCGCCCGTCCCGCTCCCTCTCCCAGCACCAGGCCATCCTCGACGCGATCGCCGCGGAACAGCCCCGCCAGGCGGCCACGGCCATGCGCCGCCATGTCCGTACGGTGGCGAAGGTGCGGCTGCTGGACTGGGAGCCGGGGGAAGAGGAGTAGCGGCCCGGGGTCAGGCGGCCGCCCGCTCCACCACGTCCGCCACCACACAGCTGACGTTGTCCGGGCCGCCGGCCTTGTTCGCCGCGCCGACCAGGGCCTTGACCGTCTCGTCCGGGGTGATCCGCGAGGTGAGCAGGTCGTGTATGCGGTCCTCGGGGATCACGCCCGACAGGCCGTCGGAGCACAGCAGGTAGCGGTCGCCCGGGTGGGCGTCGTGCAGGCGGAGGTCCGGGACCACCGTGGCGCCGCCTCCCGTCAGGGCCTTCAGGAGGAAGGCGCGCTCTGGATGGGAGACGGCCTCCTCGGCGGTCAGACGTCCCTCGTCGATCATCGACTGGACGACGGTGTGGTCGTGGGTGATGAGGAACAGTTCGCCGTCGCGCAGCAGATAGGCGCGGGAGTCGCCGATGTGCACCAGGGCCAGCCGCGAGCCCGTCCACAGCAGGGCGGTCAGGGTCGTGCCGTCGTCGGCGCCGTCGGCCACGTCCTGGACGGCCTGGGCCGCGCCCCGTACCGCGTCCTCCAGGAGGTTGAGAACGCCGCCCGCCGGGATCTCGTCCGTGTCCAGGTAGCGCAGTGCCTCCACGGCGGCGCTGCTCGCGGGCGCGCCCGCCGGTCCGAAGCCGTCGGCGACGGCGAGCAGCCGGGTGCCCGCGTAGGCGGTGTCCTGGTTGGCGGGGCGGACGCGTCCGGTGTCCGAGTGGGCGGAGTAACGCAGTTCCAGCATGGCGGTGTCCTTTCCTGGCTCTCGCGAGTCCGTCGTCAGGTGATCGACCAGGAACGCGGCGAGGTCCCGCCGTACCGCCGTCTCCGCCTCGACCCGTGCCCAGTAGGCGCGGATCTCGCGGGCGGCGGCCGTCGAGTCGAGCGCGCACAGCCGGCCGACCTGGCGGATCTCGGCCAGCGGCATGCCCAGCCGCCGCAGCCACGCCACCAGCCGGGCCTGCTCCAGCTGGGCCACCGCGTAGTAGCGGTATCCGGTGTCCGGGTCCACCCGGGCGGGCCGCAGCAGGTCCAGCTCGTCGTACAGGCGCAGTGCCTTCGGCGAGAGCCGGCACGCCTTCGCGAACGCGCCGATCGTCAGCATGTCCATGCGCCCCCGCCTTCCTCGCGCTCGTCACGCTCGTCGGTTCCGCCACCGATGCTGGGGCTTCCCCAAAGGTGAAGGTCAAACAGGGTGTCGCGGTTCCGTCGAGGATTGTTAGCCTGCGCCGGACCGGGTTTCGATCGTTCGTGCGAGACATTCGTACGAGAATGGAGTCGCCGTGGCTCGCACCCCGCGCATCGCGCTCGTCACCTATGACCCCGGCGGCGAGGTGAGCAAGGACCGGGACCTGCCGGTGCTGGCGGACGCGCTGCGGGAGGCCGGGGCCGGGACCGCCGTCGTTTTCTGGGACGACCCCGACGTCGACTGGGCCGGGTTCGACCTCGTCGTCATACGGTCCACCTGGGACTACAGCTGGCGGGCCGAGGAGTTCACGGCGTGGGCCGAGCGGTGCGGGAAGGCCACGCGGCTCGCCAACCCGGTGGACATCGTGCGGTGGAACGCCGACAAGAGGTACCTGGGCCGCCTCGCGGAGGCCGGGGTGCCGGCCGTGCCCACCCGCTACTTCGCGCCCGGCGACCCCGTCGACCTGCCCGACGACCACGAGTACGTCGTAAAGCCCACCTCCGGCGCCGGCGCCCGGTACGCCGCCCGCTACCCGGCCGGTGAGCGGGACGCCGCCCTGCGCCAGGTCGAGCGGATGCACGCCGAGGGCTTCACCGTCATGCTCCAGCCCTATCTGACCAGCATCGACACACACGGCGAGCGGGCCCTGCAGTTCTACGGCGGACGTCTGCTGCACGCCAGCCGCAAGGGCGCCGTCCTCGCGCCGGGCACCCCGTACGACGCCGACAAGATCGCCCACCCGGATCTCCAGCCCTGGGAGCCGACCCCCGCCGAACGGGCCGTCGCCGAGCGGGCCCTGGCCGCCGTGCCCGGTGATCAGGAGCTGCTGTACGCGCGCGTGGACCTCGTCACCGGGCCGGACGGGGAGCCGTGCGTGATGGAACTGGAGCTGATCGAGCCGAATCTGTTCCTGTTTCTGCACCCGGATTCCGTGCCGAGGGTGGTGGAGGCGGTTCTCTCCGCCGTCGACTGATCGCGACGCGTGGGGCATACATCCCTCGGTGAGGCTTTTGGTGTACTGGTAGGGCCATGCCCTCCGAGCGACGGTCCTGGGCACCGCTGCTGGCGGTGTGTGCCGGGTACTTCATGGTGATCCTGGATGTGACGGTCATCAACGTCGCCGTGCCGGTGATCGGGCGGGAGCTGTCGGCCTCGCTGACCGGCATCCAGTGGATCACCGACGGATACACCCTGGTCTTCGCCGGGTTCCTGCTGACGGGCGGTGCGCTGGGGGACCGGCTGGGCAACCGGCGGGTGTTCTGCACGGGCGTGGCGGTGTTCACCGTGTCCTCGGCCGCGTGCGCGCTGGCGCCGAACGCCCCGTTCCTGGTGGTGGCCCGGCTGGTGGAGGGGCTCGGGGCGGCGCTGATCGTGCCCGGTTCCCTGGCGCTGCTCCAGCAGGCCTATCCCGAGAAGGCCGTACGCTCGCGGGCCTTCGGGCTGTGGGGCTCCATGGCGGGCATCGCGGCCTCCGCCGGGCCGCTGCTGGGCGGGCTCCTCGTCGCCACGGTGGGCTGGCGCTGGGTGTTCCTCATCAACCTGCCGGTCGGCGCGGCCTGTCTGGCGCTGACGCTGCGGCACGTCGACCGCTCGCCCCGGCGCTCCGACCGGCCCCTGGACTGGCCGGCGCAGTGCGCGGTCGTGGCGGCGGTGGCCCTGCTGACGGCGGCGCTCAACGAGGCCGGACGGCGCGGCTGGTCCGACCCTGCCGTGCTCGCCGGGCTGGGCCTGGCCGTACTGGCCGCCGCGGCCTTCGCGCTGCGCGAGCGGCTGGCCCGCTCCCCGGTGCTGCCCCTCGGCCTGCTGCGCTCCCGTGCCATGAGCGGCGGGGCGGTCATCGGCCTGCTGTTCAACTTCGGTTTCTACGGCATGGTGTTCACCGCCAGTCTGGAGTTCCAGCACCAGCGGGGCTTCAGCGCCCTCGGCACCGGGCTCGCGCTGTTCCCGGCGGTGGCGATGACCATGTTCGCCTCCGTCCTGTCCGGCCGGCTGTCCCGCCGTACCGGCGATCGTCCGCTGGTGGTCTCGGGCATGCTCCTGGCCGCGCTCGGGCTGGCCGGCTGGGCCGCGGCGGGTGCCGACCCCGCCTACGCGCTGCTGGTGCTCCCGATGATGGCCGCGGGTTTCGGTACGTCCTTCGCCCTCACCGGCTCGACCGCCACCGTGATGGGCGCCGCCCCCGAGGCGTACTCGGGGGCCGCCTCCGCCCTGTTCAACACCACCCGTCAGGTCGGCAGCGCCACGGGCGTGGCACTCGGCGGCAGCCTGCTCGCCTCGGCCGGCGACTACGGCACCGGGATCCGCACCAGCATGTTCATCGGCGCGCTGGCCTATCTGTCCGCCGCGTTCCTCGCGTGGCGGTGCGTGCCCGCGAAGGGCGCGGCCCCGGGGTCGGAGCCCCTCAGCCCTGACGGCCGGTGACGGCCACCCGCTGCAGCAGCCCCCAGGTGAACTCCGCGACGGCCTCCCGCCGTACCCCCGCCGCGTCCGGCGCGGCGAACGCCAGCCCCCACCGGGTCGGTGCCGTGCCCTCCAGGGGACGGGCCGGGGCGAAGGCGCGGGCCGCCTCGTCCACCGTGCAGGACCAGGGGGCGAGATCGTCGAGGGTGCGCAGCTCGGGGCCCTCGGCGCCCGGCGCACGGACCAGCCACTCGTTCCACACGGCGCCGTTCGGGGCGGTCAGGACCTCGAAGCGCAGGCCGGGCCAGAGCGGGACGGGCCACATCCAGGCCTCGCAGTCGAGGTCGCCGATGCGGCGGGGCGTACGGGACTCCGGGGCGCCGAGGACCGAGCGATAGCGGGACAAGGCCGGGCGCGGGGAGCGGATCATCGCCTGCCAGCGCCTGTTCGCCTCGCGCATGTCCGCGAGGGAGACTCCCAGCTGGTGCCGGGCGTCCTCCACCGGGCCGGGATTGTGGTCGGCCATGCGGCGCAGCAGCACCAGCTGGAAATCGAGCGGGGTGAAGGGGCTAGCGGGGCGCTTTCCGGAAGGCATGGGAACCATCGTCGCCCACCGGGGCCGTGCCGGGGCGGCGGCCGTCGGGCAGGAACAGCACCGAGTTGACGTAGCGCGGGCCCCTGAGCAGGGGGGAGGGCAGGACGCGGCGGAGCAGGCCGTGGGAGACGACATAGGAGGCGCCGGCCTGGTGGTCCTCCAGCGGGAACTCGGCCAGCGGCACCCAGGTGTCGCCCGGCAGCACCCAGCCGTCGTAGCCCAGCAGGGTCAGATAGGTCACCACCGGGGCGATCGGCTGGATGCGGGACTCCAGCTCCACGAACAGGGCCGGGCGGTCGCGGGCCAGCAGACCCG
Organism: Streptomyces sp. NPDC040589; assembly: GCF_055594445.1. Taxonomy (NCBI): domain Bacteria; kingdom Bacillati; phylum Actinomycetota; class Actinomycetes; order Kitasatosporales; family Streptomycetaceae; genus Streptomyces; species Streptomyces sp. NPDC040589. The sequence continues at coordinate 800,185 of NZ_JBVIWP010000003.1, forward strand.
TCGCCCCGCGCAGGACCGCCGGCTCGTTGCCGTCCACGTCGATCTTGATGAAGCCGACGTCGCGCAGCCCCAGATCGTCCAGCGTGACGCAGGGGACGTCCAGCGCCCGGCCGTGGATGTCACGGCGGACCAGCGAGGACACGCCCCGGTCGCCCGAGTCGTCCGACGGCAGCCACAGGCGGGCGAGGCCCGGGCGGTCCGAGGCCGCCGCACGGATCACCCGTACGTTCGGCGGGACGGCGGCGGCCAGCAGCCGGGCCAGATGCGGCACCGGCTCGATCGTCACCACCTGCTCGGCGCGGCCGGACAGGCGGTGCGTCCAGGGGCCGTACCAGCCGCCGACGTCCACCGCCGTACGGCACCCGGGCGGGCACAGCTCGGCGAGCCGGGCCAGCTCCGGTTCGAACCGGGGATAGAGCGCCCGGGCCGTCGCGGCCACCAGCCGAGTGGGCAGAAGGGGAGCGACACGGGCGGCCAGGCTGGTCACGGCGACATCCTCTTGAGGAGTTCCTCGTGCTCGTCGTCCGGCACCTGCTCGCCCGAGGACGGCAGCAGCTGCGGAATGCCGTCGAGGATCGGATAGCGGCGGCGCAGCCGCGGGTTGTACAGGGCCTCCTCCTGCTCGGCCTCCTCGGCCAGCAGATGCAGCGGGCCCTTGTCGAGCGGGCACGCAAGGATCTTCAGCAGCGGGTCGTCGGGCTTCATGGGGATGCCAACTCCTTGGCTGGGGCGGGCTCCTGGGGAGCGGAGTCGTGTTTGGGCATGGTCAGCAGCACGGCGACGGCCAGGGTCGTGCCCGCCACCCGCAACGCGAGCCGCAGCGGATCGTCCGGCAGTGCCTCGCCGAACGACAGCGTGCCGAGCACCGCCGTGAACAGGCAGGTCACGGTCGTGCACACCGGCACGATCAGCGAGGCCCGGCAGCGTTGCAGCGCCGCCTGCGACATCACCAGGCCGAACACGCCGGTGAACAGCAGCAGATACGGATACGGGGAGGCCAGCAGATCCAGGACGGCGCCGCCGATCCCGCTGGTCGTCAGACGACTCGACACCCCCTTGATGGCCAGCGAGCTGACGCCGTACAGCAGGCCCACCGCCACGCCGTACTCGACGCCGGTCGTCGGGCGCCGGTGCCGGTTGCGGGCGCGCCGCTCGGCGGAGCCGTACAGCCACACCCCGGCCGCCAGCGACGGCACGCACACCAGCAGGATCAGCGGGTAGGGCGCGTCCTGGCTGACGGAGTCCGAGCCCTCGCGCAGGGACAGCACCACCATCAGCAGCGCGAGCAGGATCGCGCCGAGGGCGTACCGCTCCCGGCCGGTCGTCTCCTCGCCGAGCAGCCGGGCCGACAGCAGCACCAGCAGCACCAGGCCGGAGACGAAGATGCCCTGCGCGGCGGCGATCGGCAGCGTCCGGTACACGGCGAGCTGGGCGGCGAACCCGGCCGCGAGCGAGAGCGAACCGCCGATCCACAGCGGGCTGCCGAGCACCAGGCGCAGCAGCCGGGCGGGCTGCCGGATCGTCACTTCCGGCAGGGCGGCGAGCGCGCGCTTCTCCAGGACGAATCCGGTGCTGTACAGGACGTTCGCCAGCAGGGCCGCGGCCACTCCCCACCACATGGGCTACGTCCTCCTGGCGTGCAGCAGCAGGATCGACGCCAGCCGCGGCCGGGCACAGGCCAGCCGGTCCAGCGGCCGCAGCGGGCGCGGTACGCCGTGGAAGGGAGCCCCTTCGAGCCGTACGACCGTGAATCCGGACGCGGCGACGAACTCCCTGAGCGCGCGGGCGGTGTAGAGGCGCAGGTGTCCCACGACCTCTTTCCCCGGGCGGCCGTGGATGCCGCGCAGGCTGACCTCCGAGAAGACCGGCTGGACGCCGGCGAGCAGCAGGGCGCGGTTGTACCAGGCGGCCAGGTTCGGGGTGGACAGCATCAGATGCCCGCCGGGTCGCAGGATCCTGCGGATCTCGTCGAGCGCGGCGTCCGGATCGACGAGGTGCTCGATCACCTCGCTGAACAGCGCCGCGTCGGCCGACTCGGAGGCGAACGGCAGCCCACCGCCGGTGAGTTCGCCGCGGACCGCGTACGGGATGCGGGTGCGGGCGCGTCTGAGGGCGTCCTGGGACCAGTCGACGCCGATGACACGGTGGCCGGGCAGGAGGGGCGCTGCGGTGGCGGCGGCGGTGCCGTCGCCGCAGCCGATGTCGAGGACCGTGCGGGGGCGTTCGGTGGCCGGTCCGAGGGCCCGGGCCAGCATGCGGGCCTGGCGGAGGCTGCGCGGGGTGCCGGAGGCGACGGGCACGGCGGGGTTCTCGTAGAAGTCGCGCAGGTCGCGGGGCGGGCGTCGTCCGGTGGTGGTCGTTGTCGGTGTCATGGGGCGACCTCCGTGGTGTGCAGATAGTGCTCGAAGAGGTCGCGGAGGTGGGCGCCGTCGCCGTGGCTGAGCAGGGCCCGGGACCAGCGCAGGGCGAGGTGGAGGCGGCCGGCGGTGGAGGCGGTGGTGACGGTCAGGCCGCGCGGCATCCGGGCCGGGGCCGAGAACCAGACCGCGTGCGCGCGGCCCGCCTCCTCGCCGAAGTCCAGCGGGTACGGGATACGGCCGATGTTGCTGAGCAGGGTCGTCGACGTCCAGGGCGCGGCGGCCCTGCGCAGGCCGCGGGTGAGGGCGGCACGGGCGGCGACCGGGGCCCAGGGGGTGGTGAGGAGCGCGGCCCCGTGGCCCAGTTGAGGGCGGGACAGGGCTTTCAGCGCGCGGGTGCGCTCCGCTGTGCGGCGGAGCAGGGTGGGCATCTCGGCCTTCAACTCCCCTGGTGCGAAAGGTACTTCGACCAGGCGGGTGCCGTTGCCGATGGGCATCGTCGCGTCACGGGGGCGGTCGTCCACGGGCATGGTGATGCGCAGAGGGCGGGGGCGGGCGCCGTGTTCCCTGTTCCAGTGGGCGATGGTCAGGGCCGTGGTGACCATGAGCTGGTCGTTGACGGTGTAGGGGGAGCCCTTGGGGCGGTGCGGGAGGGGGAGTTCGGTGACGAGCATGCCGTTGCCGGGGGAGGGGTCGGGGGTGCCTTGCGCTACCCGGGCGGGGGGTGACCAGGTGGTCGGGGTGTCCGGGGCTTGTTGAGGTGGTGCTGCGGGGCGGGTCGGGGGTGCGGCGGGGTTGTTGTCTCTGCCGCCGTAGAGCTCCGCTGCGGTGGCGAGTATGCGGAGGCAGGCTGGGCCGTCGAGGGCGGTGTGGTTGATGGTGAGGACGAGGACGGTGCCGGCGTTGGGGCTGGGGTCGGGTGGGTGCGCAGCCCGGCGTGGCGGGGTGTTGCTGCGCCCACCCGTGCCGCCCCTAGCGGCACGCATGCCCGCAGCTAAGGCCACGGCTTCGAGTCGGATCGGTGGGGACATCGACAGGGATGGTGCCTCTGCCAGAGCCCGGGTTCTGGCGTCCCGCAACGCCCTCGGGCCCGCGGGCGTGAAGGTCACCACCTCCGTGTCCGGTTCGCCCGTCAGCTCCCATTCGTAGCGGCGGCGGAACCACGGCCCCCCTGCCTCCCGCATCAGGATCCGGGGATGCCGGTGCAGGGCCTCCGTGAAGGCCTTGCGCAGGCGGGCGGGTTCCAGCGGGCCCGGGAGGTGGACCTCGATGTGGACCGTTTCCGGTTCCTCCTCCTGGAGGCAGTGCCGGGACACCTCGTCCACCACCGGGAACGGGATGCGGGTCGGAGGGGTCATGCGGGCTCGGTCCTCTCCGGGTCGGGCTCGCGCAGGCTCACCAGGCCCGCGAACAAGCCGATCAAAGCCAGCAGTTGGGCCACGTGTCCGAACGCGCCCGTACCCGACCCCACCGGTTCCCCGGCCCCGATCGCGGCAGCGACCCCCGCTCCCGCCAGCGCGACGAACGCGATCGGCACCAACAGGGCGTGCCGCCGCGAGGCCAGCAGCGCCAGTGCCGGGACCAGCAGCGCGAGCCAGCCCGCGATCACCGCTCCGACCAGCGTCAGCGCCACCGTGCCGAGCCACAGCCCGGGCAGCGGCGGAACCGGCTGCGGCGCGTCGGGGTTGGGGGCGCGGCGGCGCCACAGGGCGAGGCCCAGCAGCACCGCGATACCGGCGCCGCTGCCGATCAGCCCGGCGTCGTACGTGGTGGCCGGTTCGTACGACAGCTTGACCGCGCCGCCCGCCCCGGCCGGGATCCGCCAGCCCTGCTGCCAGCCGTCCAGCCGTACCGGGGTCAGCTCCTTGCCGTTGAGGGTGGCCTTCCAGCCGTCGTTGAAGTTCTCGTACGTCGTCACGTACGAGGCCGCGCCCGAGCCGACCGTCAGCTCGCGCCGGTCGCCCAGCCAGTCCCGGACCCCCAGCTCACGCCCGGCCGCCGCGGCCTCCGGGACCGTCCCGCGGGTCAGCGTCACGTCCGTGAGCGCGAGCGGGCCCGCGTCACCGCCCTCCAGCCGGTGTTCACCGGCGGGGAGCCGCACCTCCGCGTCGCCCCGGCCCTCCTGGCAGAGCGTCACCGCCACGCCCCGCCGCTCCACCAGATCCCGCACCGTCCCCTTCACGCTGGTCCGGTACAGCTCGCCGTCCAGCGCCACGTCCGGGCCTTTCCCGCACGGCAGCGAGAACTTCCGGGTGCCGTCCGGCCGCGGGGTGCGGTACTGGTCGAGGGCCGGGATGTACGCCTCCGTCAGGCCCACCGGCAGGCGCAGGTCCTCGTTGGCGACCGGGTTGTGCAGGGTCAGCGGGGCGGTCTCGGTGACCGTGATGTCGAGCCGGTCCGTGGTGATCGGCGGGAAGCGGACCCAGCCGTTCTCGTCGACTCCGGCGATCGTCGCGCCGTCGGGTGAGCTGATGTGCACCTGGGAGGCACGGGTGGACAGGCCGCCCGCGGGGGCCAGGACGAGTTCGCCGACCGGCTGCTTGCCCTCCCAGCTCAGGTGGATCGTCGGCCGGTCGCCGGCGATCCAGGACGTCGTCAGGTCGCCGTCGGTGAGGTTGCGTGCCGTCAGGCCCGCGCCGAGGCTCGCCGTGGAGTCGGCGGTGGCGACGATCCGGGTCTGCTGTTCGGGTGCGACCTCGTAGAGCAGCCGGTCGAGTTCCTCGCCCGGCACCGGCACCGCGTTCGCCTTCACCTCGTAGGTTCCGGCGGCCGGTGTCGTGAAGCGGCGGTGCAGGCCGGCCTCCGTGCCGGTCGCGGACAGGCCCGTCGGGTCGGAGGCGCGGTGCAGGGAGACCATGGTGGCGGGCGCGGTGGCGTTGTCCGCGTCTGTCGGCAGCTTCAGCAGCCGGGTCACCTGGATGTCCGGCAGGTCGATCTCGGAGAAGCCCGCGCCCGTCAGACCGGCCCGGCGCTCCACCGAGTCCACGATCGTCAGCTTCATCCACCGGCTCGCGCCCTCGGGCGCCTTGATCCGCTGCGTCTTGCCGTTCGGCTGGAGGAAGCTCGTCTTCGAGCCCTTCTCGGTCTCCACCCGTACCTTCGTCGCCGCCGCCCGCACGCTCTCCTGCGGCAACGGCGTGACCTTGAAGGAGGACGGCATGTCGTAGGGGCCGGTGAAGCCGACGCGCAGCCACTGCCCGTCCGGCGTGTCCGGCGCGCCCTCCGCCCACGCGGTGTCCGGGTTGCCGTCGAAGGCGTTCACCGGGTCGTACTGCGGCAGGTGGAAGAGCCAGTTGCCGTACGAGGACGCCGTCACCGAGTGGGCGCCGCGCAGTTCGGCCACGGTCTGGTGGTCGGTGCCCTCGGCGGGCAGGATCTGGCGCGGCTTTTCGCCCGGGTCCTGCTGGGCGTCGGGCGCGTTGCGCTCGTCCCGCGTGTACGTGTACGACGTACCGGCGTTGACCAGGCCGAACCGGGTGTCGGCGCGCCGCATCCCGTCGCCCACCACCTGCACGGCGGGGGTGCCGAGCCCGGGATGGTTGTCGCCGGTCAGGACGGCCGCCCGCCCGCGCAGCCGGGACGCCAGCGGCAGCAGCGCCTCCGGGCCGCCGGACACCACGGCCGTGTCGGAGACCGGGGTGAGCCCGGCCTGCCCGGGCCGGAGCACGTCCGCGTCGGCCGGCCGGTAGATCTCCACCGCCCGCTGCCGCGCGTACAGCCCCTCGACCTGGAGCGGCGCGTCCTGCGCGATCCGCCCGCCGGTCATCACAGGACCGAGCCCCGTCACCCGCTCGTACCCGGACTGCTCCAGCGTCCGCTTGACCGTCGCGGTCGGCACCGCGCCGATCTGATCGGGATCGAGATCGTTCCGTACGACGACGTAGTACAGCCCCGCCCGGCTCAAGTAGTCGGCGAGACCGGGGACTTCGCCTCCCGTCAGCAGCGCCTGCTCGACGGCGTCCATCGCGCGCCGGTTGCCGGGCGTGCCGAAGGGAACGTAGTCGCGCTGTGCCCAGCGCGACTCGGCGAGCACGTCGAGCGGCTGGTCGATGGGGGAGCCCCAGGTGTACATGCCGTGCGCGGTCGCCGGGACGACCAGGGCACGGGAGTCGGGGGAGTACTTCTCCAGCCAGTCGGCCGTGGCCTGCCAGTAGGTGGGGAGCTTCTGGAAGGAACCCGGGTTGAGGATCGAGCCGTTGAGGTACGGCAGCAGCAGCCCCGGCAGGACCAGCACCGCGGCGACCAGCGGGGCGAGGCGCCGGCCGCGCACCGGGCGGGCCCCGCGCGGCTCGGCGGCCACACCCACCAGGTGGACCAGGCCCAGCACGAGCGCCAGCGCCATCCCCGCCTGGAACTTGTAGATGTTCCGGAACGGCGACAGCCACCCGTCCAGCCAGCCCTGCACCACCCCGTGGAACGGCGCCCCGAACGCCCCGCCGTACCCGGCGAGCAGCACCAGCGCCGCCACGAGCACCGTCAGCACGAGCCACCGGCGCTCGGGCAGGTCCCGCCGGGCGAGTCCGGCGAGCCCCAGCCCGGCCGCCAGGGCCGAGCACACGATCACGACGACCGACGAGGCCACGGCCCACCCCGCGGGCAGCCACGCCTCACCGAAGTGCAGATAGGCGACCCAGTTCCCGGCGCCGCGCAGCGCCTCGGTCGCCGACATGGTGTCCGTCGTGGTCCGCGCGGTCTCGATGTACGGCAGGAAGTTCTCGCCGTAGACCCCGAGCAGCAGCAGCGGCACCCACCACCAGGCCGTCACGACGATCACGGCCGGGGTCCACCAGGCGATCAGCTTGCGCTGCCGGGGCCCGGACGGCCGGGACAGCAGATAGAGCCCGACCGGCAGCAGTGAGGCCAGGGTCGCCGAGGCGTTCACCCCGCCCATGAACGGCACGAGCAGCGCCGAGCGCAGCGCGGCGACCCGGGCGGCGTACCGCTCGTTGGTCAGCGGCAGCAGCACCCACGGCAGGAACGCGCCGGGCAGCGCGGCGGCCGACGTCGACCCGACGACGGTCGTGAACACCGGCCACAGCGCGTACGCCACGGCCCCCAGCAGCCGGGAGGTGCCACTGCCCACCCGCAGCCGCTCGGCCAGCCGCAACGCACCCCAGAAGGCGACGGACACGATCAGCGACAGCCACAGCCGCTCGGCCAGCCACACCGGCAGCCGCACGAGGTCGCACAGCCAGTAGAACGGCAGCATCGGCCACAGATAGCCGACGTACTGGTCCTGGATCCCGCCGAACCCGGCCCGGTCGTGCCACAACTGGCCCAGATCGGCGAGGAACTGCCCCGGATCGACGGTGACGCCCAGCTTGGTGTCGAAGGTCTGCCGCCCGGGCTGCACCACCAGGAACAACACGAACACCACGGCCCAGAATCCCAGCAGCCAGCGTCGCGACCGCGGGCCCTCGGGGGGACCCGCCGCGATCGCGGTGGTGGGAACGGCTGCCGGGGGAGGAGCCTGGACCGTGGTTGTCATCTGGACTCCTCCGTGGATACCCCTGCCTTGAGGCGAGGGAGGAAACGGACTCCTGCGGGGCAGGGCAGGGAAAGCTGATTCGCGCTCCGGGCGGCTCGGCGCCCGTCACCAACTGCTACCGTGTGGCCACAAGTTGTGATGATTTGTGAGTCATGGCCACTCAGGTGAAGCGGGCTTTCAAGTACCGCTTCTATCCGACCGACGCGCAGGCAGCCGAGCTGTCGCGCACCTTCGGATGCGTGCGCAAGGTCTACAACATGGCGCTCGCCGCCCGCACCGAGGCCTGGGCGCGCCAGGAACGGGTCAACTACAACCAGACCTCGGCCATGCTGACCGCATGGAAGAAGACCGAGGAACTGGCCTACCTGAACGAGGTGTCCTGCGTTCCCCTGCAGCAGGCGCTGCGGCACCTGCAGATGGCCTTCGCGAACTTCTTCGCCAAACGTGCCAGGTATCCGCGCTTCAAGGCGAGAAAGAAGTCGCGGGCGAGTGCGGAGTACACCTCCTCCGCCTTCCGGTTCCGAGACGGCCGGCTGACGCTGGCGAAGATGGCCGATCCGCTGGACATCGTCTTCTCGCGTCCCCTGCCCCACGGGGCATCGCCGAGCACGGTGACCGTGAGCCGGGACAGCGCCGGACGCTGGTTCGTCTCCCTGCTGTGCGAGGACCCGACGGTCACGCCGCTCCCGGCCACCCCAGCGGCGGTCGGCATCGACGTCGGTCTGGATCACCTGCTGACCCTCTCGACCGGGGAGAAGATCGCCAACCCCCGGCACGAACGCCGCGACCGCGAGCGCCTGGCCAGGGCCCAGCGGGAGCTGTCCCGCAAGGCCAGGGGTGATGGCGCCAACCGGCGCAAGGCCCGCCGGAAGGTGGCGAAGATTCATGCCCGGATCGCCGACCGCAGGCGTGATGTGCTGCACAAGCTGACCACTCGACTCGTGCGTGAGAACCAAACGCTCGTGATCGAGGACCTGACGGTGCGGACCATGGTCAAGAACCGGAGCCTGGCCCGCGCGATCAGTGATGCCGCGTGGTCGCAGTTCCGGAGAATGCTGGAGTACAAGGCCGGCTGGTACGGGCGGGACGTGATCGCGGTGGACCGCTTCTTCCCCTCCTCCAAGCTGTGCTCCCACTGCGGCACCCTCCAGCCGGAGATGCCGCTGAACGTCCGCACCTGGACGTGTGGCAGTTGCGGCACGGCCCATGACCGGGACGTGAACGCAGCGAACAACCTTTTGGCCGCCGGGCTGGCGGTGTCTGTCTGTGGAGCCGGTGTAAGACCTCAACGGAGAACTCCGGGCGGGCAGTCGGCGGTGAAGCAGGAAACCCCACGGCGCGAGCCGTAGGAATTCCCCTCGTTCACGAGGGGGGAGAAGTCAAGTAGGACACCGCCGCAGAATGAGGAGGAGGTTCCAGGTGGCGAACTCGCGGATCCCGGGCGCCTTGACGACGGTCTCCGCGAGGAAGGGCCAGTAGCGGGAGCGCGCCGAGACGACCGTGACGTCGTCGCGGGCACGCACCTGCCGCAGGGTGGAGCCGATGTGCACCGCGAACAGGTTCTCGCCGAGCGTGTGCTTGGCGGGCCTGCCGGTCCGCCGCCGATAGCGGGCCCGGGCCCGCTCGGCACCGAGGTAGTGCCACGGGGCCCACTCGTGCCCGCCCCACGGCGACAGCCAGTTGGTGAACGACACATAGATCAGCCCGCCCGGGCGCGTCACCCGGGCCAGCTCACTGAGAAAGGTCTCCGGATCGGCCACGTGCTCCAGCACGTTGGAGGAGAAGGTGACGTCCGCGATGCCGTCCCGGAGGGGCAGCAGGTATCCGTCGGCGACCACCGTGCCGTCGGGCGGCTTCTCGCCCACCTCGGCCATGTCCGGCTCGAACAGATAGGCATGGGCACCCCGCCGCCGGAACTCCTCGGTGAAGTACCCGCTGCCCCCGCCTATGTCCAGGACGGTACGCCCGGCAACGGGCCCGTCGTACGCCTCGACCTGATCGACGGCGTCCCGGGCGAGCAACGAGTAGCAGCCCTCGGGATCGTCCTGCTCGTGGAGGAACGCGCGAAACAGGGCAAGAGATCTTCGAAACGAGGGGTCCCTCAACGTAGCCAAGGGGCGCGGGGAACTGCGCGACCAGCCACGACGGACCGCAAGCCGCCTCACGGCCCCCAGCCCCGCACCGCCTCCGCGGCAACAACCCGAAACTGCCGCACAGTCCGATCCCACCGAAACTGCGCGGCCCGATCCCGAGCCGCCTTCCCCATCAACTCCCGCTCCCGCCCGCCCAGGGCAAGCGCACACCAGGCCGCGGCGAACGAGGACTCACCCCGCGCGAGCACCCCGGTCTCACCGTCCACGACGGAGTCCTTGAGCCCGGGCACATCGAAGGCCACACTCGGGGTCTCCCGGGCCGCGGCCTCCGTGACGACGAGGCCCCACCCCTCCACGGCGGAGGGATGCAGCAACAACCAGGCCGCACACAGCAGCCGGTGCTTCTCGGCCTCGGAGACGTACCCGGTGAACTCCACACCGGGCCCGGCGAGCCGCTCCAGCCGTTCACGCTCCGGCCCGTCCCCGACGATCACCAACCGCCCGCCGGTCACCGGCCGCACCCGCTCCCACAACCGCAGCAGCAGATCGATCCGCTTGTACTCGACGAGCCGCCCGACGGCGACGAACAACGGCTCGGGCGAGCGCTCGGCTCTGGGCCCCGGCTCCTCGACCCCGTTGTGCACGACCCGGATCCGGTCCCGCTCGACCCCGATCGCCCGCAGCGCGTGGGCCGTCGAGGAGGACACGGCGACCATCAGGCTGCCCTGCTGCGCGCCGGTCAGCGCCCAGTGTTCGAGTCTTCGGCCGATCCGCGCCGCCGGGGCCAGCGGCCCGCCGAAGCGCATCTTCCACAGGTCGGTATGGACGTGGTTGACCAGACACAGCGTGGGACCGCGATGCCACAGGGGCGCCAGATACGGCATGCCGTTGCACACCTCGACCAGCAGATCGCAGTCGCCGATCTGGCGGGCGAAGGCGGAACGGGCGCGCAGATAGTGCCCGTACGGGCCGCCCGCCGACACGACCCGGTAGTCGCGGAAGGCAGCGGGGCCTCCGCACAGCAGGGTCACCTGGTGGCCCAGCCGGGTCAGCCCGTCGGCGAGCTTGTCGACCAGCAGCTCGGAGCCGCCGGCCGAGGGGTTGTCCAGATCACGGTGGGCGAGGAAGACGATCCGGCGCGGATGTGGGGGGAGCGCCGGAAGGGGTCGCCGCGCGCCCTGGGACGCGGCACGCAGCGGGGACGGTACGTGCTGGGGCATGGGTGCTCCAACTCGTCTCGGGGTGCGGAACTCAACGTGGGAAAACGTGGGGGGTTCGTTCCGAACGGGAGTCTTGGAAGGGGAGTCTTGAAGAGGTCGGCCTGTGGGGGGCCTGAGATCTTCCTGGGAGGGGAGTGTGGACGGGATGTGCTCGGGTGGGGTTGGACAGTTTTCGCCCGGACGATCGCCACGGCTACTCACCGGCGTGACAATTTCGGGCTTTGTTAGAGCTGACGTCACATCACATCGTGAGGGTGGGCTGGGGTGTATCAGGCGTTTCGGACGGAACGGGCTGCTCCGGCTCCTTCCGCCCACGCGCCACGAGAACACCACCCATCACCGCGAGCACAAAACCGGTCAGGGCCGCCCCGATCGGCAACGTCTCGCCCACCAGCCGCAGTTGACCACTGTCCCGCTTCGCCTGCCGCACCGCTTCCTTCTGTGTCGCCGTCGTGAAGGAGACCTTCCGGCTGTCCAGCAGCACCGCCGCGTCCTTCTTCCCGCCCGGAGCCCGCAGCGTCCGCTTCGGCCCGGTCTGCGCGTAGATCACGCGGCCGGTGGCCTGGTCGACGACCAGCTCGAACCCGTGGTTGGAGTACCACTCCTCGGCGAGCACCTGCGGCCGGCCCGGCTGGTCGACGATGCTGCCGGGCACCATGCGCGTGCCGGTCCTGGTCGGGGGCACCGAGCCGGTGAACTTGTAGCCCGTGTAGCCCTGGACCTTCTCGGTGCCCCGGTAGCGCAGGACGACCGTGTCGCCGAGGGTGTTGTCCCACCACTGGTACGAGCGTTTCTGCACGTCGAAGGGGAACTTCAGATAGGCCTCGCCCTCGATGTACGGCTTCTCCCCGCAGCAGTGCACGGGCCGGGTGGTCTTCCGGTCCATCACCCAGCGGTGCGGCGTGTAGTCCAGCGCGTCGTGCGGATCGGCGGCCGGCAGCGACTTGTCCGTGTCGACCGTGGTGATCACGTCCCAGACGGCCCTGCCGCTGCGTTCGCTGTCCTCGACATTGCCCCGCACCCGCTGGGTGACGGTGATCTTCCGGCCGGAAACCGTCTCGATCCGGTCAGTGTCGAAGACGCTGCCCCGGCCGGTGTAGACGGCGGTCGTGTCGATGTCGATCGGATTCACCGCGGCACGCGGCTGCACATACCAGGCGAGCAGGGGCGCCAGCACCAGCAGGAACGTGCCGAGACCCAGCAGGACCAGGGAAAACGGAGAGGTTGTACGGCGCATCCGGGCACTCCAGTGGCTTGGGACGGCTCGACGTACGAGAAGACCGGCGCGGCGACGAAGCGCGCGCATGCGGTTGGGCCGGGAACCGTAGGCCGCTCTTGACGGGGTGTCAATGCTTGTCGAGACTGGGCGCGACAGGCAGGGACGGGGTGCCCGGGTGGGGCGACCTCCGGATGATCTCCGGACGAATCCGGACAGAGAGGCTGACCCTGCGATGTCGAGACTGCTCGCTGCCGCGCTGACCGTCGCGCTCGCCGCCGCCCTTGCCGTGGGCGCCGCGCTGGGCGTGGTCGCGCTGCTCCAGGCCACACCCGACCAGCCGAACACACCCCTGATCACGTACGAGCAAGCGGACCAGGGGAGTTGACGGTGACAGCCGCCCGCACCGGAACCGTCACCGCACGCTCGGCCTGGCACGACGTACCGCGCTTGCAGGTGCGCCGGTTCGCGGCGATCGCCATGGCCGAGGCGCCCGCGCTCGCCGAGGAGATCCTCTGCGAGATACAGCGCGAGTACCCGCATCTGCCCGTCGTCCTCGACGACTCCGGCGAGCCCATGGCCCTGGTCGGCATCCGCCGCGCCATCGAGGTCTTCGTGCAGCACCTGGAACACTCGGAGGGCCGGCCCACCGTCCCGCCCGGCGTCTTCCAGGACTTCGGCCGCGGCGAGGGCCTGAACGGCCGCTCGCTCGACTCCCTCCAGGCCATCTACCGCATGGGCGTACGCCTGGCCTGGCGTCGCTTCGCCGACATCGGCCAGCGCGTGGAGATCCCGCCCCCGGCGATGTACGAACTCGTCGACGCGGGCTACGAGTACCTGGACGGCCTCGTCGACCAGTCCGTACGCGGCTACGCCGAGGCGGCGGCCCGCCAGGCCGGTGAACGCCTGCGCCTGCAGCGCCGATTGATGGAACTGCTCCTTGCCGAGCACCACCGCGGCGACCCCGCCGAGGCCCTCACCGAACGGGCCGCCCGGATCGGCTGGCCCTTACCGGCGAAGGTCGCGGTGGGTGTGCTGCTCCGCCCGGCCCGCGAGGCGATGGCCCCCGCGGTCGGCCAGGGCGTCCTGCTCGACATGGAGTACGAGCAGCCCCGCATGGTCGTGCCCGACCCGGGCGCGGCAGGCCGCCCCGAATTGCTGCACCGGGCCCTGGCCGGCTGGTCCGGCGCGATCGGCCCGCCCGTACCGCTCGCCGACGCGGCGAAGTCGCTGCGCTGGGCCGAGGCCGCGGTACGTCTGATGGAACGCGAGCTGCTCCCCATGGGCGAGGTCCTCTACTGCACCGAGCACACCGAGGCGCTGGTCCTCCTCCAGCCGGAGGAACTCATCGACGACCTGGCCCTGCGATGCCTCGCCCCCCTGACCCACTGCGGTCCCACCCACGGCCGCCGCCTCGCGGAAACGCTCCTCGCCTGGCTGGAGACCAGGGGCGGAGCCCCGGAGGTCGCGACCCGCCTGGGCGTCCACCCCCAGACGGTCCGCTACCGCCTGCGCCAGATCCGGGAACTGTGGGGCGACGAGATCGACGACCCCGACCGCCGCTTCGAACTGGAACTGGTACTGCGGGCCCAGCGGCTGCGCGGGCAGTTGGGGGCGATGCGCGGGCGACGGTGAGCCCTCCGGCCGGCGCACCCGGTCCATGCCCACCGCCGCCCGGCTGTCACACTGCGGCCCGCTCCTTCGCCGCCGTACGCCCGGATGCCGGAGCGTCCAGGTGGACCACCACCGAGGAGTAGAACCGCTGCACGGCGTCGTCGACACTGCGGATGAAGCCGGACTCGGCGCTGCCCCGGCCGCTGCCCATGCCCTTGAAGAGGGACAGGCGGAAGCCGGTGATCCGCGTGGCGTTGTCCTTGGGGAGCAGGTCGGCCGGTTCGGGGCGCAGCCGCTCCAGCGTGCCCCGGGGGCCGCCGGTCTCGCCCTCCACCAGGGTCTCCACATGCAGGTCCGCCGGTGCCTCGGCGAGCCGGCGGACCAGGCGCTTGGCCCAGGTCAGGGGGTAGCCCTGCTCGGGTGCGGGAATCTCCACGGACGTGCGCAGCTTGGCGGTCCGCAGATCCGCGCTGAGGGTGAGCAGGCCGGGTGCCCCCTCGACGCGCAGTTCCGCCTGGAGCCTGCCCTCCAGGCAGAGTTGGTCGGCGAGGCGAGCGCGACGGGCCCCGGGATCGGTGCCGCGCCTGGTGCGCTGGGCGGGCAGCACCTTCTGCCCGAGTTCGCCGCCGAGCCGCAGGCACACCTGACGGATGAGCCGCTCCCAGCTCTCCACCACCTCCAGGGCGCGCGGGTCGCCCTGGCAGAGGGTCTCGTCGCTGATCCCGTTACGCACGGGCACCCACGCCGCGCCCATGTTCTGGAAGCCGTGGCAGCCGGAGTTCTCGTGCTGGAGGTAGTGCAGGAGGTCCTGGAGCAGCCAGGTGCGGGCCGCGTTGCCGACGCCCTCGTGCCGGATCAGCATCTGTGCCTGGTGGGCCACTTCGGCCCAGGACAGGTGCCAGAGCGCCACCTGGTGCTTGCGCCGCCGGTCGATCTTGACGTCGACCAGCGGGCTGCCCTCCAGCGCGACGTCGTTGGACAGCGTGATCACGGCCTCGTAGCCCCGCCGGGCCGCGATGTCCATGTAGGCCTGCACCTGGTCGGACCTGAGGGGGTTGCCGTTGGTCTTGGTCTCGACGAGTGCCGTCCAGAGCTTGCCGGCGCGTTCGACGCGGATCACTCCGTCGGGGCGCCGGGGCGTGTCACCGTGCGGCAGGGAGACCTCGGTGTAGGTCTCCATGCGGCCGGACGGCGCGCCAAAGGGAGCGGTGACCCGCCTGCCGAACCGGGGCACCTGGGTCATCACCGACAAGAGCACCGAGGTGGCCCGCGTTTCCCGGTCGCGGTCGCTCTTGAGCGCCGACACCGGGAAGAGCCGGGCCTGCTTCCAGGACTCGTTCTCCGCCAGGCTCTTCACGGGCGCCCTGGGCGGCGTGACCTTCTTCTTCGCGGTCCGGGGCCGGGCCGGCCGCCTCTTCGACGCGGTTTCCTCCTCGTCGGCAGGCCCGCGCGGTGCCGGGACGGCTTCCAGCATCGCCGGCGGTCCCGTCTCGGGGACGGCTGCCGCGGCCGGTACGGCGGGCTCATCCGGGGCCGCCGCTGTCTCGGAACCCGACTCGTCGTCGTCGACATCCACGCCGAAGTCGGTGGCCAGCCCCGCCAGCCCGCTCTCGTAGCCCTGCCCGACGGCCCGGAACTTCCACTCCTCCGCCCGCCGGTACAGCTCGCCGAAGATGATCGCGCTCACCTCGCCGGCGTCCTCGATGACGAACCGGAGGAGGCTCTCGCCCACCGCGTCGGCCAGCGTCACCTTCAGATCGTCCAGCTCCCCGAAGCGTGCCCCCTCGTAGCGGCTCGCGGCCACGACGATCCGCTCCACATCGGCCGGGACCGCCGTCAGATCGAAGCTGATCCGGTCCTCGCTGCCGTCCCCCGTCGGCTCCTTGCCGAGGAGCTGCACACTGCCGTCGGCCGCCACCGGGTTGTTGTAGAAGTAGAAGTCGGCGTCGCTGCGTACCTTGCCGCCGGCGTCCAGCAGCAGGACGGACACATCGGCGTCGCCCTCCCCGGTCGGGCTGGACCAGCCCAGGCTGATGATCGCGGAGCTCACGTTCTCGCTCAGGGCCGACAGAGACACGTTCGAGCCCATGGTCATGTCACGCACAGAAATCCCCCCACCTCTGCGACACCTGTGACGTGCCGCACATGCGGCACTTTAATGTGCACGCAACGTGCTCGTGGGGTGCTCGTGGGTTTCCGCCCGCTGGGCCTCCGTCTCGTCTGCCCATTGCCCGGCCAAACCTCTATGGCTAGCCTGTGTTCGTCATGCCGATCGCCTGTTGAAATCTCGAACACAGGCGCCTGAGACACAAAGGGAGGGGCCGGTCGTGGGACGACTCGTACCAGCCGTGACCCGGGCTCTCGACATTCTCGAGCTCTTCCTCGACGGGGACGGTACGCTCTCCGCCCCCGACATCGTGCGCAAGCTGCAGCTGCCGCGTACCACCGTGCACGAGCTGGTGACCACGCTCGCCGCCCGGAAGTACATCGTCCCGGTGCCCGGCCAGCCGGGACGCTACCGGCTCGGCGTACGCCCGTACCAGCTCGGTGCCCGTTACGCCGAGCAGCTCGACCTCGCCGCCGAGGGGCAGCTGGTCGCCCGGTCCGTCGCCGAGACCTGCGACGAGACGGTACACGTGGCGATCCTCGAGGACACGGACGTCATCTACATCGCCAAGGTGGACTCCACGCACGCCGTGCGGATGGTGTCGGCGGCCGGCCGACGGCTGCCCGCCCACTGCACCTCCGTCGGCAAGATGCTGCTGGCCTCCCTTCCCGAGCACGAACTCGCCACGCGGATCCCCGACAACGCCGCGCTGGTCGCGATGACCCCCAACAGCATCACCGACCCGGCCGCCCTGCGCGAGGCCCTGACCGAGATCCGCGAGCGGGGCCTCGCCGTGGAGAGCCGTGAGTCCAACCCGGACGTGAGCTGCGTGGCCGCGCCGGTCCGCGACCGCACCGGCCAGGTCGTCGCCGCCCTGTCGATCTCCGTGCCCATGATCCGCTGGAGCGAGGAGCGCCGCGCCGAGCTGGAGCAGCTCGCCGCGAAGGGCGCCGCCGAGCTGTCCGAGCACCTCGGCCACCGGAGCATGGCATGACGACGAAGCCGTACGAGGTCGCCGTACGGGCCGAGGCCGAGCTCGGCGAGGGGCCGACCTGGGACGCTGCGGCCGGCCGGCTGATCTGGATCGACATCCTCGGCTCCCGGGTGCACACCTACGACCCGGCCACCGGGCGTCGCACGGTCCGCCGCACCGAACAGCACGTGGGCGCGGTCAAGCCGCGCGCCGGGGGTGGACTGGTCCTGAACCTGCGTGACGGGGTCGGCCTTCTCGATCCCGACGGCGACTGCGACGGCGGGTTCCGCTGGCTGCACCACGAGCCGGTTCCCGGCCGCCGTGCCAACGACGCCGCCGTCGCGCCCGACGGCGCGTTGTGGGCGGGCACCATGCGCTACGACGAGGCCCCGGGCGGCGGCACGCTGTCCCGCGTCGGCGGTGACGGCACCGTCGACGTCGTCCTGGACGACGTGGCCGTCAGCAACGGCACCGGGTGGAGCCCCGACGGGCGGCTCATGTACTACATCGACTCCCCGACCCGGCGGGTCGACGTCTTCGACTACGCGGACGGGCGGGTGTCCGGCCGCCGGACCCTCGCCGGGATCGAGGACGGCGCGGGCTTCCCCGACGGGCTGACCGTGGATGCCGACGGGTGTGTGTGGGTCGCCCTCTGGCAGGGCTCGGCCGTACGGCGCTACACACCCGACGGTGAGCTGGACCGGGTGATCGAACTGCCGGTGCCCCTGGTGACGGCGTGTGCGTTCGGCGGCGCCGGGCTGAGCGACCTGTACATCACGACCGCTCGGGTGGGACTGACGGAGCCGCCCGCCCTCGCGGGGTCGGTGTTCGTGGTGCCGGGGGCGGGCAAGGGCGTGGCACAGCCCGCGTTCGCCGGCTAGTCCCGCTGGAGCGCTAGGGCCTGTCGTTTGGATCAGGTCGCAGGGAATCGGCGGCACCTTGTTAGCGCCGGTGAGCGGGGCCTGGTGCGTGCAGTTGCAAGGCGGAGGAGGGAGTCGATGCGGAGCATCGGCGAGTGACGACAACGCGGCAGATGCGCGTGCCAGGCCCCGCGTCTGCGGCGTGATCCAAACGACAGGTCCTAGGGCTCCAGCCCGGCCGCTTTCCGCTCCGTGGCCGTCAGCGGCGGCCCGCTCAGCGACGGCTTGAGCGGCCCCACCGCCGCCGCCGCCACCACCGACGGAGTCAGCAGCACCCCCGCCCCCCGCTCCAGCGACGTCACATCGGTCACCCGGCGGGCGATCCGCCCGTTGCCCGTGGCCGTGTACATCAGCCGGTCCACGTACGCCGTCACGAGCCGGTCCCGGAGGGTGGGGCCCTGTTCCGTCGCGCCCGGGTAGAACACGTCCTGGCCGATGGCCAGGTCCCAGGCCGCGCCGACCGGGCGGGAGGCGGCCTTCTGGATCCGCCGGGCCAGCCCGGGCGTGGCCCAGCCGTGCCGCCGTACCGTGTCCCGCAGCAGCAGAGCGCTCTGCGCGGCGACCGCCAGGCCGTGCCCGTAGACCGGGTTGAACGCGGCGAGCGCATCGCCGAGGACGGCGAAGTTCCCGGGCCAGGCCGGCATCCGCTCGTAGAAGTGCCGGCGGTTGACGGTGGTGCGGGTGAAGGACACGTCGGACAGCGGCTCGGCCTGTTCGAGCAGGTCGCCGATGAGCGGGTGCCGCAGGTCCTCACGGGCGAAGCGGACGAAGTCGTCGTTCTCCCGAGACGGCCGGCCGCCGCGCGTGCCGCACAGGGTGACGATCCACCGGCCCTCCTCGATGGGCAGCAGGAAGCCGGCCCGGCCGGGCCCGCCGTCCCGCCGGTCGGGCTGGACGTTGACGACCGGGAAGCCGTCGCGGGCCGCGGCGGGGGCGAGGTAGAGACGGCTGGCGTAGGCCAGGCCCGCGTCCACCTCGCGTCGCTCGACGGCGGGCAGCCCGAGCGCGGTCAGCCAGTGCGCGGCCTGGGAGCCGCGGCCCGAGGCGTCGACGACCAGGTCCGCTTCGAGCGTCCGCTCGGGTCCGTCGTGGGGCCGGATCCGTACGCCCGTGACCGCGGCGCCCGTGCCGGTCAGGCCCACCGCCTCCGCGCGCTCGACGACCTCGATCCGCTCGTCGGCCAGGACCCGCGCGCGGACCGTCGCGTCCAGCAGGTCCCGGCCGGCCAGGATCACATGGTGGGACTCGGGCCAGCGCCGGAACCAGCCCCGGGTGCCCAGGGCGACGATGTCCGTGGTGACCGGCCGCCGATTCGCCCCGGCCTCCCTGAGCGCCCCGGTGATCCCGGGCAGCAGTTCCTCCATGGCCCGCACCCCGCCCGACCAGAGCATGTGGGCGTGCCGTGCCTGCGGCAGTCCTTTGCGGGGTCCGGGAGCGGCGGGCAGCGCGTCGCGGTCCACGACGACGACCCGGTCGGCGACATCGGCCAGCGCGCGTGCCGCGAGCATGCCGGAGTGGGATCCCCCCAGGACGACGGCGGTTCTGGCGGGGGTGGAGCTGTCAGTCATGCGCGGGCGTTCTCTCTCCCGGGGGCGGCCGCGCGCGAGCGTACCGCCTCGATGTGGTCGCGGTGGCGCAGGGCTCGGGACACGGCCTGGATCTCCTGCAACAGGTAGGTGGTGTCGGGGCCGGAGGGGGAGGCGGTGCTGTCGCTCCGCGGGGCCCGTTCCCGGGCGGCGACGGCGTCCAGGATCATGACGGCTGCGGCCAGCGCCTTCGCCCGGCCGGGCTCGAAGCCGAGACCCAGGGCCGCGTCGTACGACCGTTCCCGCAGCTCCTCGTCGAGGTGCCGGGAGAGCTGGAGGAGCACGTCGCGGATGTACGTCTCGCGGCGGATCAGGCGCAGTTCGCCGGTGGCGCGCGGGGCGAAGGGGGTGCCGCCGCCGTTGACGGTGCGCAGCAGCAGGTAGAGGGGGCGCAGCCGCCGGTGGGCGAGCCGGATGCGCCAGCGTTCGTGCAGGTACTGGCCGCCGTGCGGAATGATGAAGCCGATCGCGACCATGGTCGCCGACAGACAGGCGGCCGAGGGGGCCAGGTAGGTGCTCAGCCAGTCCAGATCGTTGCCGGTCAACCGGGCTATGACGGCGGTGAGTTTGGCGGCGTCGAAGAGCAGGTTCGTCGCGTAGCCGACGCCGAGGAACCTCAGGCCCCAGCGCAGCCAGGCGTCCAGGCCGTCGGTGCGGACCCAGTTCCAGATCAGCCGGGCCGTGATCGAGCAGGCCACGGTGTGCGCGAGGAGGTAGAGCAGGATCTCCTCGCGCATGAAGGGCGTGTTGGCGTAGTACGTGTCCAGGTCCTGGCGGCGCTCGACGGGGACGTCCGCGAGCCAGAAGAGCACCCACAGGGCGACGACCACACCCGCGTAGGCGAACACCACCCACCGGGCGGCGCGGCGCGTCGAGGCCGAGCGGTCGGACAGGCCGTTGCGCCAGGCGACGATCAGCAGCAGCCAGGACGCGCACAACGCGGTGAGCAGCGAGTACACCAGCGGCGCCGCGATGTTCGGCACGCCGGTGACGCGGTTGGTCCAGCCGATGACGGCCGGGGAGGCGAAGACGAACACGGCGCAGGCGAACAGCAGCAGCCCGCCGACCGCGCGCAGCATCGGATCCCGCCACATCTTCAGCAGGCTGGGCAGCTTGATGACCAGGGCGACGGTCAGCGCCCCGATCGGCAGCCAGAAGGAGACGGAGAAGCCGTCGAGGACGTCCCGGGCGTTCGTCATCGCGCGCCGCCTCCGCGTCCCCGGTAGCCCATCGACCGCCGCACCGGATCGAGAGCGGCGTCCGCATCGCGCGGGGGACCGTCCGCGAAGGAGCGGAACGCCGCCGCCAGCCGGTGCCCGAACGCGTCGGCCTCGGCCTCGTCCCGCTCGCGCGAGCCGTCGCGGGCGGCCACCGTCAGCGCCAGGGACTTCCAGCCGGGCTCGCGGTCCAGGGCCCGCACCGCCGCCGTGCCGGCGACATGGTGGTGGTCGTGCCCCGCGTGCAGATGCCACAACTCGTGTCCCAGTATGACCAGTTGCTGCACCGCCTCGGCCCGCTCCTCGACGATGACGAGGTCGAAGTCCTGGAACTCGACCCACAGTCCGGTCACTTCGATCTCGTCGGGAAAGCGCTCGAAACGCAGCTCGACGGGACGCCCTCCGCGCCGCGCGCTCATCTCCTCGCACAGCGCCCGGCACAACGACCGTACGTCGGTGGGGGACTGCTCTCTCGCCCGTACCCCGGCGGCGAGCCCGGCGGCCAGGTCGCGCATGGCGGAGCCACGTCGCGAGCGCCTGAACGCGGCAGTGACTCGGGCGGCCCTCATCCGCGCGCCCGCGATGTCCATCGCTCCCCCTTCTCACCGCCGGCCGACGGCTTGGCAGCGGGTCCGAGACTACGCGCCCGAAAGTGTCCACGTCATGCGATCCGACGCCCGTTGTTCAACGGAGAACGACCGTTCTTGCACGGAACGTCGTGTCCAAAGTCCGGCCGGACCATTGACGCGCAAGCGCTTCGAACTTACGGTCCCGTTCGAAGTGACGAGCAACTTTCGAAATACCGAACGAGTATACCGACAGTTAGGGCACACCGACAGTAAAGGCAGGGCATGGGACGACCTGACCTGAACCGCAGACAGCTGCTGGGCGGACTCGGAGGACTCCTGGTCGCGGGCAGCTTCGGCTTCGCCGCGGGCGGCACCGGAGCCGACGCCCTCGCCTCCGGCGCGAACACCCGCGTCCGGTACTGGAACCTCTTCAGCGGCGGCGACGGCTCCAACATGATCGCCATGCTGGACGCCTTCCGTAAGGACAACCCGGACATCGCGGTGAAGGACTCCACGCTCCAGTGGGGCAGCCCCTTCTACACCAAGCTCGCCATGGCCGCCGCGGGCAACCGCGCACCCGACCTCGGCGTCATGCACCTCGGCCGGGTCACCGGCTTCTCGCCCGGCCGCTTCCTGGACCCCTGGGACGTCGGCCTGCTCGCCGAGTACGGCGTACGGGAGGAGGACTTCAACCCCGCGC
Organism: Streptomyces sp. NPDC040589; assembly: GCF_055594445.1. NCBI lineage: Bacteria > Bacillati > Actinomycetota > Actinomycetes > Kitasatosporales > Streptomycetaceae > Streptomyces > Streptomyces sp. NPDC040589. Next base: position 822,245 of record NZ_JBVIWP010000003.1, read on the forward strand.
TGTGGAAGCGCGCCGTCATCGACGGCAAGCTCTACGCCCTCCCGCTCGACATCCACGTCCAGCTCTGCTTCTACCGCAAGGACGTGCTGAAGAAGGCGGGCCTGCTCGGCGACGACGGGCGGATCGTGCCGGTCACCTCCCCCGACGAGTGGTTCGACGTCCTCAAGGAGGCCCGGAAGGCCACCAAGAAGGGCCTCCAGACCATCGGCCTGTGGGCCAACGACCAGAACTTCCAGTGGTGGTTCTTCGTCGCCTTCTACACCCAGCTCGGCGGCACCTGGTTCAACGCCGCCCACACCGAGGTCACCTTCGACACCGACAAGGCCACCCAGGTCCTGGAGTTCCTGCGCCGCCACACCGCCGACGGCTACGCCGATCCGGGCATGGGCTCCGTCGGCGCCGAACAGTTCGTCAACGGCGCTCCCTTCGCCTGGGAGGGCAACTGGTCGGTCCCGGTCTACTCCGGGGCGAAGCTCGACTACGGCGCGACCCCGCTGCCGCCCGTCTTCGGCAAGCAGGCCACCCACGCCGAGTCGCACGCCTTCGTCCTGCCGCACCAGTCCGACCGCGGCGGCCCGACGAACGAGTCCGCCCACCGCCTCGCCGCCTACGTCGTCCGGCACGCTCAGCAGTGGGCGGCGGGCGGCCACATCCCCGCCTACACACCGACCCTGTCCACGACCGCGTACAAGGAGCTCGACCCGCAGAACGAGTACGTGTCGGCCATGGACCACCAGGCCACCGAACCGAAGGTCTGGTTCGCGGGCTCCACCGGCATCCTCGCCCAGCGCGTCGGCCCGATCGTCGTCTCCGCCACGGTGGGCTCCGCCGAGCCCGGGACCGCCGCCCGCCGGATGAACAGCGCGCTCACCCAACTGCTCGCCATGAAGAACCCCATGGACGGCCACACCGCCGCAGAGGGAGGTGCGGCCGCATGAGTGCGACCAGCGCCCAGAGCATCGCCGCACCCGCACGCGTGAAGACCGCCGCCGACAGCGCCCGCCTCCGCCGCGGCCAGGGCTTCCAGCACGGCGGCTGGTTCGTCGCCCCGTTCCTCGCGCTCTTCGCCCTGTTCGTGATCTGGCCGCTGCTGCGCGGCGTCTGGCTCAGCTTCACCGACGCCAACATCTCCGGCGAAGGCGCGAGCTTCATCGGACTCGACAACTACCGCGAGGCACTCGAGGACCCGCTGATGTGGGACTCCCTCGGCCACAGCGCGTACTTCACGCTCCTGGTCGTCCCCTGCATCACGGTCCTCGCCTTCCTCCTCGCGATGCTCGCCCACCACATCGAACGCGGCAAATGGCTGTGGCGGCTGTGCTTCTTCGCCCCGTTCCTGCTGCCGTCCACCGTCGCCGCCAACCTCTGGCAGTGGCTGTTCAACCCCGGCACCGGAATGATCAACCACGTCTTCGGCATCGAGACGCCCTGGCTGACCGACAAGTCCTACGCGATGCTCGCCATCGTCATCCAGACCCTGTGGTGGACGGTCGGCTTCAGCTTCCTGCTCTACCTCGCCGCGCTCCAGGGCATCCCCGGCCACCTCTACGAAGCCGCCAGGCTGGACGGCGCGAACGCTTGGCACCGCATGGTCCACATCACCCTGCCGATGCTGCGCAACATCACCGGGCTCGTCATCGCCCTGCAGATCCTGGCCTCCCTCCAGGTCTTCGACCAGGCCGTCGTGATGATGGACTTCCTCCCGGGCCCCGAGGGATCGACCCGCACCTTCGTCCAGTACACCCTCGAAGAGGGCTTCACCAGCTACCGCGTGGGCTACGCCTCCGCCATCTCCGTCATCTTCTTCGTGATCATCGCGGCCGTCGCCCTCGCCCGGATGTGGCTGCTGCGAGGCCGTGAGGAGGCCGCCCGATGAGTACAGCCGCGCACCCCCGCAAGCCGTGGACACCCAGCCAGATCGTGCTCACGCTCCTCGGCACCGCCGTCTCCGCCGTCTTCCTGGCCCCCTTCGCCTGGGGCCTGTTCACCTCGCTCAAGTCGGAGACCGAGGCGGTGGAGGTCCCCCCGCACTGGCTCCCCGAGGACTGGACGGGCCAGGCCTGGAAGGCCCTCTTCGAGACCGGCAACATCACCAACTGGTTCGTGAACTCCCTGGTCGTCTCGGTCTGCGTGACGTCCGTCGTCCTGTTGGTGAGCGCCCTCGCCGGATACGGCTTCGCCCGCACCGAGTTCCGCGGCAAGAACGCCCTGATGGGGCTGGTCATGGCGGGTCTGATGATCTCGCCGGCGGTGCTCGGCGTGCCGCTGTTCACCACCGTCCAGCAGATGGGCATGGTGGACACCTACTGGGGCATGATCCTGCCGCAGTGCGCACCCGCCGCGATGGTCTACATCCTCTACAAGTTCTTCCAGGGCATCCCGCGCGAACTGGAGGAGGCCGCGTTCATCGACGGCGCGGGCCGCTGGCGGGTCTTCTTCACCATCGTCCTCCCGCTCTCCCGCCCGTCCCTCGCGGCGGTCGGCATCTTCACCTTCATCGCCTCCTGGAACAACTTCCTCTGGCCCTACATGGTGACCAACAACCCCGACCTGATGACCATGCCGAACGGCATCGCGACCGTCATGAACTCCTACGGCATCCAATGGGCCCAACTCATGGCCGGCGGCCTGATGGCGGGCCTGCCGCTGATCATCGTCTTCGTGTTCTTCCAACGCCAGATAGTGGCGGGCGTCGCGCACACGGGCTTGGCAGGCCAGTAGACAATCGCCCCTTTTCAGGGGCGCGGGGAACTGCGCGAACAACCCCCACAAGCCCGCAGCCGCCACACAACAGAACCACCCACCCCGAAAGGCGAAAATGCAAAAGGCCCGCTTCACCCTCGACCCCGCCTTCACGGTCGGCGAGGTAAACCCCCGCCTCTTCGGCAGCTTCGTAGAACACCTCGGCCGCTGCGTCTACACCGGCATCTTCGAACCCGACCACCCCACAGCCGACGAAGCCGGCCTCCGCCAGGACGTCCTGGACCTCGTGAAGGAACTCGGCGTCACCGCCATCCGCTACCCCGGCGGCAACTTCGTCTCCGGCTACAAGTGGGAAGACTCGGTCGGCCCCGCCGAGGACCGCCCCCGCCGCCTCGACCTCGCCTGGTGCTCCACCGAGACCAACCGCTTCGGCCTCTCCGAGTACATCGCCTTCCTTAAGAAGATCGGCCCCCAGGCGGAGCCCATGATGGCCCTCAACCTCGGCACCCGGGGCGTCGCCGAGGCCCTCGAACTCCAGGAGTACGCCAACCACCCCGCCGGCACGGCCCTGTCCGACCTCCGTGCCGCGCACGGCGACAAGGACCCCTTCGGCATCAAACTGTGGTGCCTGGGCAACGAGATGGACGGCCCCTGGCAGACCGGCCACAAGACCGCCCAGGAGTACGGCCGGATCGCCGCCGAGACCGCCCGCGCCATGCGCCAGATCGACCCGGGCGTCGAGCTCGTCGCCTGCGGATCCTCCAGCCAGTCCATGCCGACCTTCGCCGCCTGGGAGGCGACGGTCCTGGAGGAGACGTACGACCTCGTCGACCACATCTCCCTGCACGCCTACTACCAGCCCGAGAACGGCGACCTCGACTCCTTCCTGGCCTCCGCCGTCGACATGGAGTCCTTCATCGAGAACGTGGTCGCCACCGCCGACCACATCGGCGCGAAGCTGAAGTCGAAGAAGAAGATCAACCTCTCCTTCGACGAGTGGAACGTCTGGTACATCTCGGAATGGCACGAGATCGAGAACTCCGGCGCGCGGGACTGGGCGCAGGCCCCCCGCCTCCTGGAGGACAACTACAGCGTCATGGACGCCGTCGTCTTCGGCTCGCTCCTCATCGCCCTGCTCCGCCACGCCGACCGTGTCACGGTCGCCTGCCTCGCCCAGCTCGTCAACGTCATCGCGCCGATCATGACCGAGCCGGGCGGCCCGGCCTGGCGGCAGACCACGTTCTTCCCGTTCGCGCAGGCGAGCCGGTACGGCCGCGGCCAGGTCCTCGACGTCCGCGTCGACTCACCGACGTACGAGACGAAGAAGTACGGCGAGGCCGACCTGCTGCACGCCACCGCCGTACGCGCCGACGACGGCACGGTCACCGTGTTCGCCGTCAACCGCGGCCGCACCGAGGCGCTGCCGCTCGAGGTCGCCCTGAGCGGTCTCGGCCTGTCGTCGGTCGTCGAGCACAGCGCCCTCGCGGACGCCGACCCCGACGCCCGCAACACCCTCGACGACCCCGAGCGGGTCACCCCCCACTCCGTCGACGGCACGGCTCTCCAGGACGGCACGCTGAGCGCCGTCCTGGAGCCGCTGTCCTGGAACGTGATCCGGCTGGCGTAGACAGCAGGGCGGGTCAGCGTTCGATGCGGGGCAGGGCGGACGAGGACGGTGAGGTGGAGGTCGTGCCGACCGCCCAGTAGCCGCCCGAACCCGGCACGGACACCAGCGAGTTCATCACGACGGGGGTCGTGGCCACCGGCCCCCGCTCGCTCACCCAGGCCGTGCCGTCCCAGCGCAGGTAGTGGGCCCGGGTCTGGTCCCAGAAGTCCCAGCCCGCGATGCGGTCGGGGCGGCCCCGTGCGTCGCCCACGATGCCGGTCAGCATGCCGACGCCGAACGGTGCCGTGACGCTCTCCCAGGCGCTGCCGTCCCCATGCAGCAGGCGGACACCCGGCGGCTTGCCGGGCGGGCCGCCGACGCCGTAGTCGTAGCCCGTCAGCCAGATGTCGTCGGGGGTGACCGGGAGCAGCCCGGTGAAGGAGGCACGGATGCCGCCGGGCGCCGGCAGCACGGCCCAGGCGGCACCGTCCCAGCGGGCGACGAGCTCACTGCCGTAGACGTAGATGTCGCCGCACGGCGAGCGGTGGACGCCCGAAGGGGCGACGGTGGTCGTGACCGGGGGTGCCGCCAGCCAGGTCCAGCTGCCGTTGTGGCCGTGCAGCAGCACTTGGCCGTCGCTGTTCCGGCCGGAGATCCAGACGTGGCCGGTGGGCCCGGTCGTGACTCCGGTGAGGGAGGTCCCGGCCGCCCCGCGCCCCGGGAACTCGGCCTCCTTCCAGGCCGTGCCGTCCCAGGCGAGGAGCCGGGCGGTGCCGGAGCTGTCGGTGCCGACCGTCCAGGCGGAGCCGTCGGGTGCGGCGGCGACGGAGTTGAGGTGACCGCCGAAGCCGGGGCCGGTGCGCCGCCAGGCCGTGCCGTCCCACGCCAGGGCCAGTGCCGTCCCCCGGACGCTGCCGCTGCGGCCTTCCTCACCCACGGCCCAGGCGAGGGACGGCCCCGCGGCCGCCACGTCGATCAACTGCGCGGCGCCGGTGGCCCCCGGGGCGGTGACGGCCTGCCACTCGCGCGCCTCACCGAGGGGACCCTCAGCCGCCGCCCAGGCCGTCCCCCCGCTCGCCGGAACGAGCCCGGCCCCGACCACCGCACCTAACCCGCTGATGAAACGCCGTCTTCGCACGAGTTCCCCTCCCGGTCAAAAGCCCTTGAAAGGCCAACACGGTGAACCAGCGTGCCGCAGAAGGCAATGCACGAGGACGGCTCGATCCGGTCACGCCGGCCGCTCCGGTCACACGGGCTTGACCGGTACCCCTCCCGCCGCCGCGCCCAGCAGGGTCAGCCGTACGTCCTTCGGCCCGGCAGGTGTGGTGCCGTCCGACAGCACCGCCAGCGTCAGTGTGTTGGACCCCCGTGTGCGGAGGATCCCGTTCGGCAGCACGAAGGTGTGCTGCGGCCCTACGTCGTTGATGTACTGGCCCATGTTCCAGCCGTTGAGGAAGATCTGAACGCGGTAGGCGCGACCCGGGTCGTCGTCGAGGACGAGCCCGATCGAGGCGTCGACGTCCGGGGCGACGTCCAGCCGGAAGTCCGTCCGGTACCAGGTGACGCCCTGCCGTCGGTCGGCCCGGGGCAGCTCGGCGTCCTTCCAGTCCCCGTCGTCGTGCTCGGGCAGATGCCAGCCCTCGCGCTCCCCGTACAGCCCGCCGTTGTTCATCGGCCCGCGCACGTGATCGGGCGTGGACGCGCCCTGGATACGCCACTTCACGTCGGGGGAGGCGCCCTCGAAGGTGACGGCGGTCAGTCCGCGCGCCGCCTTGTGCGTGTCGAGCGCCTTGCCGTCCATGTCGTGTGGCATGGGCCGGACGAGCACGGACAACACATGCCGGTCGCGCTTTCCGTCCCGCGCCTCACGGAACCTCTCCCGCAGTTCCTCCGGCAGGGCGAAGGTGGCCTTCGCGGTCCACGTCCCCTGCCGCGCCCGGCTCTTGTCCGGTACGGGCATCCGGTGCGTGCCCAGCGGCTCGCCGTCCAGCCAGGCCATGAGCAGGCCCTGCGCGCCCGTGCTGTAGGCGAGGGAGACGGACTCCAGGCCGTTCTCGTCGCTCCACTCGCCCCGGTACCAGACGTCGCCGTAGTGGAAGCCGTAGTCGTCGGCGAAGAGGACGGGCTGCCCGTCGGGGACGGGCGTCGTGCTGAAGGACGTCGTCTTGTCGGCCACCGTCCAGTCCGAGTCGTCGAAACCGGGCTCGGCCTCCGGGTTCTCGGTCCGCCGCCGCCAGCCGTCGAGCGCGGGCAGGACCGGCCGGGTCACGCCGGGGAGCGGCCGCAGTGCCAGCAGGCTGCCGGAGGCGCTGATCCGGACGGGCACCGGGCGCCCGTTCCAGGTGACATGGGTGATCCCGCGCGGCCCCCACACCTCAAGGCCGGTCGCGCCGGTGGTGTCGCCGGTGAGATGGACCGTGGAGCCGCGCAGGGTCGCCGACCGCAGCAGGGCGGGACCGTAGACGAGGAGCGCGCCGGAGGGTGTCTCGTACGGCCACAGCCGCAGGGCGGTCGCGTCGTCGGCGAACAGCACCAGCATCGGCGTGTCCACGCCGTCGCCCTCGACCCGCACCCGGCTCAGCCCGCCGGCGCCGAGCGGAGCGGTGATGTTCAGCTTGTTGAGGTTCCAGGACCATGCGGGCTCGGCGTCAAGCCGCATGGGTGTCGGCTCGTCGACGCAGTCCAGTACGACCTGCGCGAGATCGCCGCGCCGGCCCGTGAACACGGCGATGTCCTGCCGCCCGGCGGTCAGGCTCAGCATCGGCTGCACGGTGGCGTGCACCAGCGTCCGCTTCCCGAGCCTCAGATCGGCGGCGATCAGCTTGGCGTCCCGCGCCGGGACCATGACCGGCACATCGATCCCGGCGTCCGGCAGCGTCACCGAGACCGCCTCGGCGGAGTCGTTGCGCAGGACGTAGAAGTGGGCGCCGGTGTCCGGGTTGGTCAGGTGGTAGACCTTGATCCGCTTGTCGGTGGCGCGCACGGCCTTCGCCCGGTCCAGCTTGGCGAGGTCGGGCAGGTGGCGCACCGACTGCCCGATCTGGTGCATCGGGGCGAGCTTGGGGGTGGCGTTGCGTGCCTCGTCGATGGCCGCGCCGTAGTCGTACGACGTGTAGACGGCCGGCGCGGGCAGCCAGCCCCAGGAGGTGCCGCCGAACGTCATGTAGACGTTGTGCAGCGTGATGCCGTTGGCGAGGTTGGTCAGGTAGAAGCGCCGCTCGTACGCCGCGTCCCGGGTCCGCCGCGCCTCGGCGTAGCCCTTCCCGTCGAACCAGGACCCGCCCCACGGGTCGAACCAGCCCCCGCCGAACTCGGGCACGAACCCGGGCGTGCGCGGACTGGCCGTGGTCCCTCCCTTCGCCCCGCCGGAACCGAAGTGCCCCCAGTCGGGCGGCACTTCGTCCGGCTCCGGATACCCGTCAAACCCGTAGAGCCAGCGGCCCTTCTCACCGCCGGTGCCGAACGACCCGGGCGCCCAGTGGCCGTTGCGGCCCTTGTCGTTGTGGAACAGCGGTACGTCGATGCCGTCGGCGCGGACCTTCTCGTACAGGTACGCCATGTAGGCGCGCCCGGCCGGGTCGTCGACGTGCGCGTCGTACTCGTTCTCGATCTGGTACAGCAGGACCGTGCCCGTGCCCCGCGTGAACAGCCGCTTCGCGACGATGGCGTTGACGGCGGTCAGCCACTCGTCGACGTACTTCAGATACGTCGGGTCGGAGGTCCGGGCCGTGCCCTCGGTGGCGGTCAGCCAGCCGGGGAAGCCGCCGGCGTCGACCTCGGCGTTGATGTACGGGCCGGGCCGCAGGATCACGTACAGCCCGGTCTCGGCGGCCATGCGCAGGAACAGGTCCAGATCGCGCACCCCGGTGAAGTCGTACCGGCCGGGCGCTGCGGAATGGTAGTTCCAGGCGACGTACACGCTGACGGCGTTGTAGCCGTGAGCACGCATCTTCTGCAGCACGTCCCGCCACAGGGACGGGCTCGGCAGCCGGAACGGGTGCATCTCGCCCGACCAGAGCACCAGGCGGCGGCCGTCGACCAGCAGCGAGTACCGGTCGAAGCCGATCCGGTGCCGCTGGCCGTCCGCGCTCGGCACCGGCGGCGGCGGGCCCGTGGGCGCGGTCCGTCCCGGGTTGGCGGAGGTCGGCGACCCGCTGCCGGTCAGCGCGAAGCCGAGCGCCGCCGTGCCGGCGAGAGCGTGGAAGGTACGCCTGCTGAGCTCCAAGGGAGCGCCTCCTGTTGTGCTGCCGTGCCGTGCGTGGTGCTTACGTGTGCGTGGTGCTTACGTGGTGCCTGGGCGGTGCCTGTGCGTCATTGTCCACAGCCCGACCGCGACAATGGTCCTATGAGGATCTCGGCACGTGCGGACTACGCGGTACGAGCGGTCGTGGAGCTGGCCGCCCGGCAGGAGGAAGGGCCGGTCAAGGCGGAGGCCGTCGCCACCGCGCAGGACATCCCCCACAAGTTCCTGGAGGGGATCCTCGGCGATCTGCGGCGTGGGGGTGTCGTCGACAGCAGGCGGGGCGGGGGCGGCGGCTACCGGCTGGCCCGGGAGGCCTCGGAGATCACCGTCGCGGACGTGATCCGGGCGGTGGACGGGCCGATCGTCTCGGTGCGCGGCGAGCGGCCGACCGGCCTCGCCTACAGCGGCACCGCCGAGCCGCTGCTGCCGCTGTGGATCGCCCTGCGGGCCAATGTGCGCAGGATCCTGGAGGGCGTGACGGTCGCGGACCTCGCGGCCGGCGCGCTGCCCGAGCAGGTGGAGCGGCTGGCGGCGGAACCGGCGGCCTGGGAGAACCCCTGACGGGCCGCGTCCGCGGGTGGTCCGGTGGGGGAGTCCCTGGATGATCCTCATCGCGTCCTCGGGGAGTCCTGGGGCTGACGCACTGGATGCTGGATAAGGCACCCTATGCGCCCGTCGGTGCCCCGTGCGAAATCCCGCCACTGTGAATGGCCGGAGTGCGCCCTGGCCGACCCCTCCCGCCCTGCGTACGATGCGACCGCTCCCGGCCTTCACAGCTCCTTCATGGAATGGTCACAGGCCGGGGGTGCGTGCGCGGTCGTCCGTTGTGATCTTGACATGCGCATGCCCATTTCATGATCCACCCCCCACGAACCGATGGGAGAACCATGGCCGGTGGCCTGCTCCTGAGCGGCGCGGTAGCCGCGCTCCTCACCAGCGCACTCCCCGCGACATCCCCGTCCTCCGGGTTCGACGACCCGCCCCCGGACAAGATCATCATCCAGGTCGCCACGGTGAACGGCTCCGGCTGTCCGCAGGGCACGGCGGCGGTCGCCGTCTCCGAGGACAACACCGCCTTCACGGTGACCTACAGCGACTACCTCGCCCAGGCCGGCGGGAACTCCGACCCGACCGCGTTCCGCAGGAACTGCCAGCTCAACCTGAAGGTCCACGTCCCTGGCGGCTTCACCTACGCCATCGCGAGCGCGGACTACCGAGGCTTCGCCTCCCTGCAGCGCGGCGCGAGCGCGTCCCAGAGGGCCTCGTACTACTTCCAGGGCTCGCCCAGCACGGTGTACAAGAACCACCCCTTCAGCGGCCCCCTCAACGACAACTGGCAGGCCACCGACGAGACGGACTGGGCCCAACTGGTCTACGCACCCTGCGGAGTCCAGCGCAACTTCAACATCAACACCGAGATCCGGGTCAACGCCGGCACCCAGTCGGCCGACAAGGTCAGCTTCATGACGATGGACTCGACGGACGGGGACATCAGCACGGTGTACCACCTGGCGTGGAAGGAGTGCCCGGCGAAGTCCTGACGGTGTGAACGGAGCGGCCCACCGGCCTCGCGTGACCGCGGGCCCGGTGGGCCGCCCCTGGTGCCGCTTTCAGGAGATCGTCTTGATCGCCTGCCATCCTCCCCCGCCGACCACGACGGTCGGGCCGGTCGGCCCGCTCCTGCGGCCCGGCACGAACTCCAGGCCCGCCGCGCTGTTCGACGTCGTCGTCCACAGGTCGGGGACGCCGTCACCGTCGGAGTCGCCCGACGCCGTGAGCAGGGGGCGCGCGGCCGGAGTCCAGCCGGTGGCGTACGCCGTGCGGTTGGCGCCCGTGCCCAGGGAGGCCGGGTCGGTGCCGCCGTCCGGGATCCCGTCCGCGTCGGCGTCCCCGGTGCTGCGGCCGTGATAGAGCCCCGGCACCCGGGTCCTGATGGCCGACGGTTCGACCAAGCCGATCGAGAAGGTCAAGGTCGGTGACAAGGTCGTCGCCACGGGCCCGAAGACCGGCCGCACGTCGGTCCAGACGGCTGCGGCGACGATTGTCGGCAAGGGCACCAAGCGGCTGGTGAAGGTGACGCTGTCGATCCACGACGGCTCATCGAAGTCCACCACCAACACGACCACGATCACAGCCACTGCGGGCCACCCCTTCTGGGTCCCTTCCCTCCGCGAGTGGATCGACGCCGGCGAACTGAAGCCGGGGCAGTGGCTGCGGACGTCGTCGGGGACGTGGGTGCAGGTCGGGGCGGTGGAGGCTTGGACTGCCGGCAAGGCCACGGTCCACAACCTGACCGTCACGGAGGCGCATACGTTCTATGCGCTGGCGGGAGCAGAACCCCTTCTCACGCACAACTGCGATGGCACTGTTCACTGGGTAGACGAAAATGCGCATATGAGCCCGGCAGCCCGCGCCTACGATGACGGAGCGGCAGGTTCAAGGGCAGGACTCGCGCCCGCGCTGCAGTACTACATGCCAGGCCGCAGCAGCCTTTCGCAGGTCAAGTTCGATGGCTTCGATGCGTCGAACGGAGTTCTGATCGACCGGAAGTTGGCTGTCACCACACGGAACAAAACGTACCTGCAGGCCCTGCGACAGTCCGTGGCACTTGAGCAGAACGGGTACTCAGGCCGATGATGCGCATCGTGAGTTTGGAATCGTCTGAGACCGCCCCAGTCGGCGAGCAGGCAATGGCTTGTCCGAAGCCGTCGCGGGTGAAGCGGGCGGTGAAGAAGGTCGCGCGGGAGGTGCGAGGCCAAGGAAGCCGCCAAGGGCCAGGCCCAGAACGCAGGTCAGGGAAATAGAGGGTAGGACTGCCGCGGGGGCGACGGTTCACAACCTGACCGTTACGGACGCGCATAAGTTCTATGAACTGGCGGGGGGCGGCCCTATCCAAGAAAGGGCCCCTGATCTGTATGGAATCCCGTCCGAGATGTTCCCTGGTCTCTTGAAGGCCATCGTTCCCGGCTCGGGGAGGGTGCTGTGATTCCCGAAGGTGAGCTTGCACGGACGACCATGCGTCCCGAGAGGGAGCCGCGAGGTCCGTTGGCAGCCTTCTACGTCGAGGTGGAGCGATGGGATGAGACGAGCGAGTTCGCCCGACGAGTCAGAAGCCTCGTCCGGTCAGGGGTTGAAGTCTCAGTGAGGTGTGACTTCGATGCGGATGAGCTCCCAGAAAGCAATGTCCCTTCTTGGGTGAACGAGGAAGGTACCTCGGAGCGGCGACGTTACGCAGAGCTCCGATATGCACTGCATCGCGGATCAGAGGAGTGGACCATGCAGGATCTCCTCTTCTCGTTTGACCCGAGGCAGAGAAGTTGGGAATGGTGGGATGCGACCCAGGCTGGCGGGAATGTGATCCAGGTCTGGGTGGATTCCCGCGGAGAGCCCGTGTTCGCGTGTGACGAGTTGAGATGGATCTGCTACCTCAGCGGTGCCCGATCCATAGTGGGGCCATTGTTGGTTCCACCTGAGATCTGGGAGAGGCAACAGTCGGTCGGCATCTCGTCGGCTTGACGTCTCGCCCGCGAGTAGAGGCCCTGCCACGCTATGTTTGGCAGGGCTTCTACGGTGTGTCATGTATGGGCGTCAACCGTTGTTGACTGGCGTTCGAGGGGTCAGTTCCCGTCTCAGGACGTGAGGGCATTCGCCGTGGCCGCCACGAACGCCTCCGGATTGTCCAGCATGATGTTGTGGCCGCAGTCGGGGATCGCGACGACGGATACGCCGGCTTCCGTGAGGGCCTCGGTGCCCGGCAGAGGGGCGTCCGTCTCGGGGAGCAGGAACGTGCGGGGGATCTTCAGGTTCAGGAGGAACTCGCGCATCGTGGGGGTCGTGCCGCGGGTGAGGTGGAGCGCGCTGCGGTGCAGGGCCTCTCGGCCGGTCAGGCGCATCGTGGACCACCAGTGGGGGCCTACCCGGTCGCGGACCTCCGCCCAGCCGCCCACCAGGAACTCCTCCTCCGAGTAGGAGGCGATGCCGCTGCTGCCCGATGAGCCGGGTGCGCGCCGGATCGGGTCGAGGTTGGCGTCGATCAGGACCAGCCGGGAGACCAGGTGGGGGTGGCGGGCCGCCATGACGATGGCCACCGAGCCGCCCATGCTGTGGGCGATCACTTCGGCGGCGGAGACGCCCGCGGCCGTCAGGGCGTTGGCGAGCGCGTCGGCGTGTGATTCCAGCGTGTAGTCGAAGTGCGTAGGGCGGTCGCTGAGGCCGTGGCCCATGAGGTCCAGGAGCAGGGAGCGGCGGCCGGCCAGGCGAGGATCGACCGCGACTTCCGTGAAGTAGGCCGGTGATGTGGCGCCCAGCCCGTGCACGTAGACACGCGGCGGCTCCTGCCCCGGCAGTTCGACCCAGCGGATTCGGTCGCCCTCGGGCGTTACGGCGGCGCTGCGCACTGTCTGTATCTCCTGCGGTCGCGAGTTGGTCGGGAGATGAGGGTAGTCAGCCGTGGGGATGGCAGGGTCTTGGGTCATGGAGTTCTTCTGCTATCACCGTGACCGGGTCGGATCGCTGCCCTTGCGTGAGGAGTTGGGGGAAGCCCACTGGGCCTATATGGACCAGTACGAGGCGGAGCTGATCGCCCGTGGGCCGACGTTCGCCGATGACGGGGAGACGCCCACCGGCAGTGTGCACATCGTCGATCTGCCGGACTCCGCCGCCGCCCGCGCGTTCGCCTTCGACGAGCCCAACTACCAGGCCGGGGTGTATCGGGACGTGCTGCTGCGGCGGTGGCGCAATCTGCTGGGGCGGACCATGTGGGAGTTTCCCGGCGGCCTGGTCACCGGCAACCGCTACCTCGTGATCGGCCTTGGCCCGGACCCGGAGGCGGATCTTCAAGTTCCCGCTGAGCGGGACGAGCTGATCGCGTACGGTCCGCTCCTGTCCGACGACGGCAAGGCCTGGCTGGGCACGGCGGCGCTGGTGCGGGCGCCGGGTGTGGAGGCGGCGCGTGGGGTGCTGACGGAGGGCCGGTACGCGGACATCGAGGTGCATGCCTGGGAACCCGGCGGGCGGCGGTGACGCCGGGTTCGCTGGGCTCCGTCTCCTGGCTGAGGCAGGCCTGGGCGGCGTCGGAGTGGTCGCGCCGCCGAGGCTGATGCCGATCGCCTTCCCGTCCCTACGGCACCGTCTTCGAAGGCCCCTGGGCGGGCTCGTGTTCGCCTGCGCTGACCAGTCCCGTCTCGTAGGCGACGATGACCGCCTGGACGCGATCACGGAGTCCGAGTTTGGCGAGGATGCGGGTGACGTGGGTTTTGACGGTCGCCTCGGCCAGGTGGAGGCGGGTGGCGAGTTCGGCGTTGCTCAGTCCTCGGGCCAGCAGGCCGAAGACCTCCAGTTCGCGCGGGGTGAGCGAGGCGAGGTCGCGATGGAGAGCGGCGGTGTCGCTGCCGTGCTGGGCGAACCGACGCACGAGGCGGCGGGTGATGGCCGGCGCGAGGAGAGCGTCACCGGTACGGACCGTGCGGACGGCCGAGGCCAGGTGCTCGGGGGTGACGTCCTTGAGGAGGAAGCCGCTGGCCCCGGCGGACAGGGCCGCGTAGACGTACCGATCGAGGTCGAAGGTGGTCAGGATGATGACACGGGGTTCGCCGGGGGCACCGGTGAGGATGCGGCGGGTGGCCTCCAGGCCGTCCATCTCCGGCATCCGGATGTCCATCAGAACCACGTCGGGACGTGTGCGGCGGACCGCTTCGACCGCTTCGGCCCCGTTGGTCGCCTCGGCGACAGTGTCGATGCCGTCGGCGCCGAGGATCATCCGGAAGCCGGTACGGACCAGGGTCTGGTCGTCGGCCAGGAGCACACGCAGCGGCTGCTCGGTCACGGTGCCTCCAGGGGGATCAGGGCTTCGACACGGTAGCCGCCGGTCAGGCGCCGGCCGCTGCTCAGGGATCCGTCGTAGACGGCGAGGCGCTCACGCAGGCCGATCAGGCCCCGTCCGTTTCCGGTTGCCGCGCCCGTGCCCGGGCGTCCACCCGTGTCGGTGACTTCCACCCGAAGCCGCTCCGGTCCGTACTCGACCGTCACGGAGGCGGAGGCGCCGGACGCGTGCTTCACGGTGTTGGTCAGTGCTTCCTGGACCACGCGGTAGACGGCGAGCTCGATGCCGGACGGGATCTCGCCGGGCCGGCCGGTCACGGTCAGGTCGACCGGCAGTCCCGCGTCCCGTACTCGTCCGACGAGCGTGTCCAGCTGGTCCAGACCGGGCTGCGGTGCCAACTCCGCGCCTGCATCGCCCAGTTCCCCGCCCCCGCCCGTCCGCTCGTCCTCGTCGGCCATGGTGAGCAGGCCCATGACGTGCCGCAGTTCGGTCATGGCTGCCCGCCCGCCCGCCTCGACGGCGAGCAGGGCCTCGTCGGCCTGTTCGGGGGCGGACTTCATGATCTTGCGGGCCGCGCCCGCCTGAATGACCATCACGCTGACGTTGTGCGTGACGACGTCGTGCAGTTCGCGAGCGATTCTCGCGCGCTCGTGCTCGACCGCCAGGCGGAGCGCCTCGGCCTGTTCACGTTCCAGGGCGGAGAGCCGGATCCGGCCTTCGTCGGTCCGCAGTTTCCAGGTGCGCAACCCGAGAGCGGCCACGGCCATCGGGACCAGGATCAGCAAGACGACGTATTCGTTGGGGATGACCGGTGTCACCGAGTTCCCCGAGGTGCCGACCAGGACGACCGACACCGGCAGCGCCGCCAGGGCCGCCACTCGGCGCGGGCTGTACACGGCGGCGCTGTACACGGCGATGACGAACGCGTAGAAGGTCAGCCGCAGGACGCTCTGCGGTGTCGCCAGCGTCGCGGCCGTGACGACGAACAGCACGGTGAGCGGGTAGCGGCGGCGCAGCGCCAGGGCACCTGAGGCGATGACCGCGAGGGTCACCATGAAAGCCATGCCTCCGGGGCCGGACGGGCGTGGCACGGAGTACTCCACCCCGGGTGCGATCTCCCGCACCACGACGTTGTTCGTGTTGTCGATGCCGTAGTAGACCGTGGTGATGCCGAGCGTCAGCGCCAGCAGAACGTCGAACTGCCAGGCGCGACGGCTGAGTCGCAGCGGCGGACCGGTCGGGGCTCTGCCGTCGCGGACCGCCTCGCGGGCCACCACCCCCAGCCGCTCGAGCGTCGTACGCACGGTCATCACCGGTTCATTGTCGCCGCTGCCTGAACCCTCGGAATCCGCCTCAGTGGTCAATTCCCGGCACCTCGCGTACATCGTGCGCCTACATCGCAAGGATGACGTTCCGGCGGATCAATCCGACGCGGTACGGCAAGGGGTTCGGGCGGCCGACGCGCACGGGGCGGGTGCGCTCCTAGCGTCCCAGGGGTCTGATGCCCGCGTCGAAGGAGCCCTCTCATGACCGTGCCGGCGATCGAACTGCGCGAGGTGAGCCGCCGATACGACGACGGCCCGCCCGCTCTGCACGCGGCATCGCTGACCGTGCAGCCCGGCGAGGCCGTCGCGATCGTCGGCCCTTCCGGCAGCGGCAAGTCCACGCTGCTCAATCTGATCGCGGGCCTGGACCGGCCCGACACGGGGACCGTCACCGTGGACGGGTCGCGGGTGGACCGGCTGGGCGAAGCCGGACTGGCGCTCTACCGGCGGTCGAAGATCGGCATGGTCTTCCAGTTCTTCAACCTGCTCGACGATCTGACTGTCACCGACAATGTCGCTCTGCCCGCGCGCCTCGCGGGTATGGCACGTGGCGCGGCAGACCGCCGGGCGGCGGAACTCCTGGAACTGCTGGGCATCGACCGGCACGCCCGCGCCTGTCCGGGGCGGCTGTCCGGCGGCGAGCGGCAGCGCGTCGCGGTGGCCCGGGCGTTGATGAACCGGCCGGCGCTGCTCCTGGCCGACGAACCGACCGGGGCCCTGGACACGGCCGCCGGACAGGACGTCAGCAGGCTGCTCACCGGCCTCAACGCCGAGGGCCAGACCATCGTCGTGGTCACCCACGACCTGGCTCTGGCCCGGTCCTGCACGAACCGCACGGTCCGGATTGCCGATGGCCGGATCACCGACGACGTCCGGTCGCGGGCCGTAGCCCCGGAGGCCGTCCGATGAGTGCGCTCGGCAAGGTGGTGCGCTCGGGGGTGGCACGACGCCGGGTGCAGACGCTGGTGATCGGGCTCGCCACGATGATGGCGGTGGCCGCCTCCGTTCTCGGCGGATCGTTGCTCGTGGTCTCCGGCGCGCCCTTCGACGACGCCTTCGCGGGGCAGCACGGCGCGCATCTGTCCGTGCAGTTCGACGCGGGCAAGGTGAGCGCCGGGCGCCTGTCGGAGTCCAAGGACGCCGAAGGGGTGAGCAGTGCGGCCGGGCCGTTCCGTACGGCGACGGTCACCCCGCGGCCGGATGGGCCGAACCCGGGGTGGCCGATGACCGTGGTCGGCCGGGGCGACCCCGGCCGGGACGTGGACGAGGTGACGCTGCTCGACGGGCGGTGGCCCACGCGCGCCGGTGAGATCGTGCTGTCCGCCGGCTCCTCGCTCATTCCGACCCCGGGTATGAGGATCGCCTTCCCCGATCTGCCCGGCGGGCCGACGCTGACGGTGGTCGGTGTGGCCCGCTCGGTCACGCAGACCGCTGACGCCTGGGTGGTTCCGTCCCAGATGCCGGCGCTCACCGTGCCCGGCAGCGGCGGCTACCAGATGCTCTACCGCTTCACCGACGCGGGCACCGCCGCGCAGATCACCGCGGGCGGCAAGGCCGTGACGGAATCCCTGCCACCGGGAACGGCCGTCGGCCAACAGTCATGGCTCACCGTCAAGAAGTCCGCCGAGCGCGACACCGCCGTCTACGTCCCGTTCCTCGTCGCGTTCGGCGCCCTGGGCCTGGTCATGTCGGTGCTCATCGTCGGCAACGTCGTCGCGTCGGCCGTGGGCACGGGGACGCGCCGCATCGGGATCCTCAAGGCCATCGGCTTCACTCCGTCCCAGGTCGTACGGGCCTACGTGGGCCAGGCGCTGATCCCGGCGGCCGTCGGCACCGCCCTCGGTGTCCTCGCGGGCCACCTGCTCGCCGTCCCCGTACTGGCCGAGACCGAGGAGGTCTACGGCACCTCGTCCCTGGCCATCGCCCCCTGGGTCGACCTGGCGGTGATCGCCGGGGTGCTCGGCCTGGTGGCGGCGACCGCGTGGGCCAGTGCCTGGCGGGCCGGCCGGCTGCGTACGGTCGACGCGCTCGCCGTCGGTCGTACCGCTTCGGCGGGGCGCGGCCGGTGGGCGGCCCGCCTGGCCGGACGGCTGCCGTTGCCGCGGCCGGTCGCCCTGGGCCTGGCCCGGCCCTTCGCGCGGCCCGGCCGTGCGCTGGCCATGGGCACGGCGATCCTGTTCGGCACCATCGCCGTCACGTTCACCGTGGGGATGGTCGCCTCGCTCGGCCAGGTGATGAAGGCCAAGGCCCACGACACCGCCGATGTCACCGTGCCCGCGCCCTTGCCGGACTTCGGACCCCAAGTCCCTGGCCGCGAGCAGCAGCCCAGGGCCGATCCCGCCGCGGTCGCCGCGGCCGTCAAGGCCGAAGCCGGAACCGGGAAGTACTACCGCGCCGCGACGGTACGGGCGACCGTGTCCGGCCTGACCGGCACGGTCGACGTGATCGCCTTCACCGGCGACGCCTCCTGGGGCGGCTACACGATGGTCTCGGGCCGCTGGATCGACAAGCCCGGCGAGGCCGTGGTCCCCACCCCCTTCCTGGCCACCACCGGCACCCGCGTCGGCGACACCGTCACCCTGACCGGCCTGGCCGAGCCGGTCACGGTCCGGATCGTCGGCGAAGTCCTGGACCCCCGCAACGACGGCAGGCAGGTCTTCACCGACGCCTCGACCCTCACGGCCGCACGTCCCGACCTGACGGAGACGAGCCATCACATCGCGCTCACCTCAGGCACCGACGTGAGCGGCTACGTGGACGCGCTGAACAAGGACCTGGCACCGCTGGGGGCCACCGCCCAGGCCGGCGGGCTCGGCGCCGGCGGCGACATGGTCGTCACCCTCAACGCGCTGTCCGTGCTACTCACGTTGATGCTCGTCGCCGTCGCCGCGCTCGGCGTGCTCAACGGCGTACTGCTCGACACCCGTGAGCGCGTCCGCGAGATCGGTGTCCACAAGGCGCTCGGCATGACTCCCCGGCAGACCATCGCGATGGTCCTCACCTCGGTCGTCGTGACCGGACTGGCCGCGGGCGCACTGGGCGTGCCGCTCGGCGTGACCCTGCACGGCTGGGTCCTGCCGGCGATGGGCGACAGCGTGGGGCTCCGCCTCCCCGATTCCGTCATCGCCGTCTACCACGGGGCCGAACTGCTCCCGCTCACAATCGGCGGCCTGGTCATCGCCACCCTGGGTGCGCTCCTGCCGGCCGGCTGGGCCGCCAGGGCCCGAACCGCCACGGCCCTGCGCACCGAATAAGATGTCGGGCTCACATGGGGGCCGCCCGCTGTGCGAGCGGCCCCTGCCGTGCCTGTTGGTCAGCCCTGCTCAACGCCCAATGTCAGCGCACCCGCGTACCCCGCCGACGTCGTGCTGCCGAGGGGCGTGAGGGTGAGCAGGCCCGATGCCGCGCCGCCCTCGTCGTAGATGGAGTCCTGGGCCAGGGTGGTGCGGGGGACCGTGTTGACCTTGTACGCGGCGAGGGCCGCGACCCTGGTCGTGATCGTTTCGCTGAAGAAGAGCTGGCCGGTGTGGAGTTCCTCGCCGCCGGTGAAGGAGCCGTCGGGGGTCAGGGTGACGTCCGTGTGGACCTTGATGTGGATGTGCACGCAGCGGCCCCGGTACCAGCCCGGGTAGATCGTGGTGATCTTCGCGACGCCGCCTGAGTCGGTGAGGACGCCACCGCGCAGGAACGTGCCGTTGTCCGGCTCGTCGTGGCCGTTGTTGCCCACGAAGCCGGAGTACTCGCCGAGCGCGTCCGAGTGCCAGATCTCGACCAGGGCGTTCTTGAGCGGGACGCAGGTGTCGTCGTCCACGACCGTGAGCGTCAGGTTCAGGGGGATGCCCGTCTTGTCCTCGCTGATGTCCGAGCGGACGTACTGCCCGTCGAGGTAGTACGGGCCTTCGGTCATCTCCTTGGTGAGGGTGCAGACGGCGGTGGCGGCCACGGGGGTTGCGGCGGTCGGTGTGTTGGAGGCAGCTGCGCCTACGGCCAGGGCAGCTGCGGTGGCACCCGTGGCCAGGAGCACGGTACGGCGGCCGATGGGGTTGGGTTCGGGTGTCTCTGAGGCGTCTGTCATGAACACGGCACCATAGGGAGGTCAGCTGTCGAGGAGCTGTGAGTTCGGCAAAGTGATGTACCGTCAAGTGCCTTGTCGGACAGGGGGTTTGTGAGGTGCTGGTGAGGCCGCCCGCTTCTCGGCAGTGTCGTGCTTCCGCGAGGGAGAGAAGCGAGCGGGCGGCCGGGGGAGGAGCGGGTTGCCCGGGCGGTCGGGCCCCTCGGCCGGCGGTGTGGTCGCTCGGCTTTGCGGGGCGCGTGAGGGGGGTGGCGGCACGCCGGGCGGGCATAGCGGCTGTCGACCGGTGGGTGTGCGGGCACGCCGCGCGGACTTGGCGGCCGTCGACCGGCGGGCGGCTGCGGGGCGAGCAGCGGTCGGAGCGTTTGGGCCGCCTGTGAGGAGCAATGGCCAGGTCAGGTGCCTTGAGGTGGAGGCGGTGGAAGCCCAAACGCTCCTATGGCAGCGGCGTACCCGGCAACGGCGTTCCTGGCAGCGGTGCCGGTGCCCGCTTGCCGGGCCTTTCTGCCGACGCCGGGTGAGCCGCCTGAGAGGATGGCGCGGACCATCACGAGAAATAGGGGTCGAGCATGCTCGTGCTCATACTGTCGGTCGTCGTTCTGCTCGTCATCGGCGGCTGCGTATGCGTCTTCTGGGCGGCCCGGGGTGACGCCCCGCGCTGGGCACGGGGTGTGGCCAAAGCGACGCTGCTCGGCAGCGAACTGACCCGCAGTGCGAGCCGGAGTTCCCGCTCACAGCAGAGTGGCGGGGACGACTAGGGCCTGTTGCGAAAGTGGCGCTGTCGCAAAGGGCGGGCCACGCGGGCAGGCGCCGCTTCGCATCAGGCTCTGGAGGGCCGCTGTCCCTGGGAGCCGTCGGCCGCGAGCGGAAGACTGCGCAGCGACAGTGCGCTCGGCGCCGGCAGCGCTCCGTGGGCCGCCTCGGCGCGGAACGACTGGAGCAAGTACGCCACCAGGCGCCGGGACGCCGCACGGTCACCTGGCAGTGCGGTGACCAGGCCGCAGTGGGACAACAGGGCTACGGCAAAGTCGGAGGGGTGGAAGTCGGCCCGCAGCGCGCCCGCCGCCTGAGCCCTGCGGACCAGGGTCATGAAGTCCCGCTCGGCCTGTTCCCGTAGCCGCGCGTGTTCTCGCGTGCTGTCCGGAAAGGCCGCGACGAACGCGGCCGGGAAGCCCCTTTCCTCCCGTTGTAGTTCGCAGACTGTCTCGACCAGCCGCTGGAAGCCCTGCCACGGATCGGGGTCGGCCAGCGCCTCGGTGAGCGCCCGAGCACAGATGTCCATCTGGTGCGCGAACGCGGCCCGCACCAGGGCGTCCCGCGTCGGGAAACGCCGGTACAGCGTCGCCACGCCGACCCCCGCCCGTCGGGCCACGGTCGCCATGGGCGCGTCGATGCCGTGCTCGGCGAAGACCACGCGGGCAGCCGAGAGGATGCGCCGCCGGTTGCGCCGGGCGTCCGCCCGCAGACTGTCCTGCCCCGCGATCCGAGAGGATTCCCCCACCGCTCTCTCTCACCTCCGGTCAAATGGACGATCTCGTCCGCTTGCCAGCCTACGCTCGGCGCCACGATCCCCCGCACGGCCACTGGTGGCGAAGGTGAGAACCCAACGATGGACGACCGCACGATGAAAGCCGTACTGTTCGACCGCTTCGGCGGCCCCGAGGTGCTGTATGTGGGCCGGGTGCCACGTCCCGGACCGGCACCCGGCGAGGTCCTCGTGCGCGTGCGCGCGTTCAGCGTGAACGGCGGCGAACTGGCGGCCCGTTCCGGTCGGGCCCGCCTCCTCACCGGCCGGAAGTTCCCGCAGCGCATCGGGCTGGACTTCACTGGCGAGATCGCCGCACTCGGCACCGGCGCGACCGGCGTAGCGGTCGGCGACCAGGTGTGGGGCGTCCTGGGCCGCAGCTCCGGATTCGGCAGCGCTGCCGAGTACGTGACGGTACGGCCCGAGCGGCTCGGCCGGGTCCCGGACGGACTGGACCTCGTGGCCGCCGCCGCGCTGCCGGTGGCCACCACGGCCATCACGGCCCTCCGCGACAAGGCAGCACTGCGCCCCGGCGAACGGCTGCTCGTACGGGGCGCGGCGGGCGGCGTCGGCAACGCCGCCGTCCAGCTCGGACAGGCGTACGGCGCCGAGGTCACGGCCCTGGCCCGCGCTGCCAACCTCGACTTCGTCCGCACGCTCGGCGCCCACCACGCCGTCGACCACCGGGCCGTGTCCCCTGCGCAACTGGGACTGTTCGACGTGGTCCTCGACACGGCGGGCACCGACCTGCGTACCGTACGGCGGATGCTGAAGCCGGGCGGACGCATGGTCACCATCGCCTTCGACCTGACGCGGCCCGTCGCCTCGCTGGGCTACATCGCGGCCAGCGCCGTGCACGGACGCGGCCGGGTGCGCTTCTTCAGCGGCAACCCCGAACGTGCGCTCTTCGACGACCTCGCCCGCCAGGTGGCAGAGGGGAAGCTGCGGCCGGCGGTGGACACGGTCTTCCCGCTGGAAGAGACAGCGGCGGCACACCGGGCGCTGGAGGCGGGCGGGGTGCGGGGCAAGTACGTGGTCAGGGTCGACTAGGGTTTGTTGGGAAGGTGCTGGTCACAGCCACTCGTTGAGGACTGCGACCAACAGGGTCGCCTCGTAGCGGGCGGCGAGCTTGCCGTATCTCGTGGCCACGGCCCGGTGGCGCTTGAGGCGGTTGATCCCGCACTCGACGGCATGCCGCTCGCGGTAGTCGGTTTCGTCGAACTTCGGCGGCCGACCGCCTCGGGAGCCGAGCTTCTGGCGGTTGCGGACGCGGTCGGCGGGGACTGGGATGGTCGCCTTGATCCCGCGTCTGCGCAGGTGCCGAGTGGCCGTGGAAGCACGACACTGCCAAAGAAGCGGGCGGTCTCGACAGTTACTTGGTGGCGTGTGTGAGGAAAGCCGCCCAAGTGGTGGGGGAGAGGGTGAGCTGGGGGCCCTGCCCTCTCCGGCGCCGCGCAGGGAGGTGAGGATGCCGTCCACGAGGTGTATCTGAAACTGGCCTCGCGGCCGCGGAAGTTCCTGGAGCCTCCGGAGCCCGCCGCGTACGCCTTCTCCGCGCTGGCGAGCACGACCCCCCTGTCCAGCCTCGATCGTTCAGCGCGGCCCTAAACGGCCTCTCGACGGATCTTCAACGGATCTCCCAGGCCGGTCACACCTGTTGCTGCGCGGACCATTGACGCGCAAGAGGTTCGATTCTACGGTCCCGTTCGAACTTGCGATCGCTGTTCGAAATATCGGTCAGTGCTGTCACCCCCACCGCAAGCACCCCCACCGCAAGGAGGACCCGCATGAGCCGCTCCGTCCTGCGCAAGAGAACCGCCCTGTTCGCCCTCCCCGCCGCGTTCCTGCTCGCCCTCGTCCCGGGCACGGCGTCCGCGTACCCCAACCCGGGCCGCGTCACCGGTGACATCGTCACCTACGACCCGTCGATGATCCGCACCTCGTCCGGCCAGTACCTGCTCTATGCCACCGGCGGCGGCATCGCCAACAAGACGTCCACCGACCGCACCGCCTTCCGGAACGGCGCGGACGCCTTCTCCAGCCGGCCGAGTTGGTGGCGGAACTACTCCTCCGTGCCGGAGGCCTGGGCGCCGGACATCTCGTACCACGGCGGCAAGTACCTGATGTACTACTCCGTCTCGAAGTTCGGCTCGAACACGTCCGCCATCGGCCTCGCGACCTCCAGCACCGGCCAGCCCGGAAGCTGGACCGACCAGGGCACCGTCTACACGTCGAACTCCTCCAGCGACTTCAACGCCATCGACCCGAACCTCTTCGTCAACGACGACGGCAAGTGGTGGCTGTCCTTCGGCAGTTGGTGGACCGGGATCAAGATGATCCAGATCAACCCGTCCACCGGGAAGCAGCTCTCCTCCAACACCACCCGCCACTCGCTGGCCTCCCGCCCCACCGGGACCAAGGCCGTCGAGGCGCCCTTCATCGTCAAACGGGGCGGCTACTACTACCTCTTCGCCTCGTACGACACCTGCTGCGCCGGCACCGGCTCGACGTACAAGGTCAAGGTCGGCCGCGCCTCCAGCATCACGGGACCGTACGTCGACAGGAACGGCGTCTCGATGATGAACAACGGCGGCACGCCCGTCCTGGAGTCACACGGCAACGTCATCGGACCCGGCGGACAGTCGATCATGAAGGACGTCGACGGCGACCTGATCGTCTACCACTACTACGACGGCAACGACAACGGCACACCCAAGCTGGGCATCAACCTCCTGAACTGGAGCAGCGGATGGCCGGTCGCCTATTGATGTCGCTACGGCGAGACGGTCCTACCCCGCAGCCCCCATCCCCGCCGCGTTGGGCCAGGCCTGGGTGCCCGGCCAGCCTGTGGCCGGTGCGGGGGACAAGCCGTTCGTGCCCCTGACCTGAGCGGCCGTCAGCCCGCCCCGGGCGGGAACGCCCGGCGGGGTGGGCCCAGCAGCGGCCGGTGCGGGCGCCGGTGTGGGCAGGGGAGCCGGCGCCGGAGCAGGGGCCGGCGCCGGGGCTGGGGTGGGAACCGGTGCCGGTGCCGGGGCCTGGGCCACGGGTGCCAGCGGCTGCTGGACCGGTGCGGCCATGGGCTGCGGAGCGGGCTGCGGCACCTGCTGGGGTACGGGCTGCGGCACAGCTTGTGGCATCTGCTGCTGGCCCATCTGACCCAGCTGCGTCATCTGGCCCATCTGTGCCGCCGCCGGCATCGGCATCCCGCCGCCCGCGCCCGCCGGCATGGCGGACGCGGCGGCGGGGAGCGGCATGCCGGTGCCGGCGGCAGCCGGGGCCGCGGCGGGCCCCGGACCACCGAAACCGGTGGCCTGAGCGGCGAGCCCGCGCATGCCCGACCCGTTGGTCTCGCTCACCAGGCGGTCCACGGCCGCCGTACCCGAGCTGTAGCTGGTCCCGTTGCCCAGCTCCGGTACGGCGGCTCCCCTCCTGGACGTCCCGTAGAGCACCTGTTCCAGGCCGGACACCAGGCGACGCACGTCCACCTGGGGGCGCACGACGAGACGCAGGAAGCGGCTGGACGAGCCGATCTTGTTGCCGCACTCGCGGACCAGGATCCGGTGCTCGGTGAGCATCCTGTCCCGGACCACGGTGCCCTCGGCGCCCACGGGGAGGCGCACGAAGAGGAAGTTGCCCTGCGACGGGTAGACCGTCAGCCCGGGCAGGGAGGAGAGCTGGCTGGCCATGTCGAGCCGGTCGCGGCGCACCTGCTGGAGGCTCTGCGCGTACTCGGCGCCGTGCTCCTTGAGCATGAACACCACATGCTCGGCGAAGGAGTTGAGGTTCCACTTCGGCAGCATCGAGCGAACCCGGCCCGCGAGCGCCGGGTTGGCGACGAGGTAGCCGAAGCGGATGCCGTGCAGGCCGAAGTTCTTGCCGAGGCTGCGCAGCACGATGACGTTGGGCCGCAGCATGGCCTCCTGGACGACGGACGGCTCGGCCTCGGCGTCCGCGAACTCCAGGAACGACTCGTCGATGACGACCAGGTCGAGATCGGCCATGGCGTCCATGAACTGCACGATGGCGTGCTTGTGGAGGAAGCCGCCGTCGGGGTTGTTGGGGTTGCAGATCACCGCGACACGCGTGCCCCGGGCGCGGATGAACTCGGCGTACTGCGCGAGGTCGAGGGCGAAGCCGCTGGACTCCTGGAGTGGGAACATGTCGACCCGCTTGCCGGTCTCCATGGGCTGGTCGGTCCAGCGGCCGAAGGTGGGGACGGGGATGGCGAGGGACTCGCGGACCAGCAGGTGGTCGATCCAGGTGATGAGCTCGGTGGAGCCGTTACCCATGGCCACGCACTGCGGCGGCAGCTGGAGCAGGCTGCACAGTTCGGCCGTGATGGTGTCGGCGCCGCTCGGGTAGTACGTGATGATGTCGCGGAGTCTGGCCGACATGTCGTCGAACATGGCCGGGGTGGGGAAGTACGGGTTGCAGGGGATACAGAAGTCCACCGGCCCGGCGCCTTCGCCGCCCTCACGTGTCAACGCCGCCATCGACGGGCTGTGCGCCGCGGTACTGCGGAACAGCGACGTGACGTTGTCGGCCATGGAACCTCCGTATGAGGCGGGTCCGTTGGGGACGGCCGGACCCGACGTTTAAGGGCGGCCCGCGCGGGGGAGCGCGGGCCGCCCATAGATACGGAGGCTGTGGTGACACTGTTCAACCGTTGGGAATACGGCCAGAACTTGTGTCCTACCTGTGAAGGCTTGTCAGTGGCGCCACAGACATCAGCAGCCGAACGTGTGGACCGTCGTCGTCCGGTACGTCTGCCCGGGCCGCAGCACCGTCGACGGGAACTTCGGCTTGTTCGGCGAGTCCGGGAAGTGCTGCGTCTCCAGGCAGAGCGCGTCGCCCTGCCGGTAGGTGCGGCCGGACGGGCCGGTCAGCGTGCCGTCGAGGAAGTTGCCGGAGTAGAACTGCAGGCCCGGCTCGTTCGTGGCGATCTTCAGGGTGCGGCCGGAGGCCGGGTCGCGCAGGGTGGCGACATGCTCGGGCCGGGCGGTGAGGCCCTTGTCGAGGACCCAGTTGTGGTCGAAGCCCTTGGCGGTCACCAGCTGGGGGTGCGCGACGCGGATGTCCCGGCCGATCGGCTTGGCACGGCCGAAGTCGAAGGGCGTGCCCGCGACCTTGGCCAGCTCGCCCGTGGGGATCAGGCCCGCGTCGGTGGGCGTGTAGCGGGAGGCGGCGATCTGGAGCTCGTGGTCCTCGATCGTGCCGCTGCCCTCGCCGGCGAGGTTCCAGTAGACGTGGCTGGTGAGGTTGACGACGGTGGCCTTGTCGGTGGTGGCCTCGTAGTCGATGCGCCAGTCGCCGTGCCGGGTGAGCGTGTACGTCACCTTCGTCTTGAGCGTGCCCGGGTAGCCCATCTCGCCGTCGACGCTCGTGTAGTACAGGTGCAGACCGACGTCGGAGCCCTTGGTGAACGGCTCGATGTCCCACACGCGCTTGTCGAAGCCCTTGGCGCCGCCGTGCAGGCTCTGCTCGCCGTCGTTGACGGAAAGCTGGTAGTCCTTGCCGTCGAGGGTGAACTTGCCCTTGCCGATGCGGTTGCCGTAGCGGCCGATCAGCGCGCCGAAGTACGGGCTCTTGGCGACGTAGTCCTCGACGTTGTCGAAGCCCGCGGAGACGTTGGCGTAGCGGCCGCGGCGGTCGGGGATCTCCAGCGACTGGACGATGCCGCCGTAGGAGAGGACCTTCAGGCGGGTGCCGCCGTTCTCCAGGGACCAGCTGTAGATCTTGGTGCCGTCGGCGAGCTTGCCGAAGAGCGTCTTCACCGGCTTCCTGCCTCCCGTGGCGTGCGCCGTGCCGCCGAGGGTGGTGGCGGCTATGCCCGCCGCCGCTGCTCCGGCGATGACCGTGCGTCTGTTCAGTTCCATGCGTGCGGCTCCCGTATAAGGAGAGGGCCCCGCCTTCCCGGCGGGGCCCCGATCTGACTTACGAACCGACCTTGCGCTTGTTCCACACGTCGAACCCGACCGCCGCCAGCAGGACCAGGCCCTTGATGACCTGCTGCCAGTCGGTGCCGATGCCGACGAGGTTCATACCGTTGTTCAGCACGCCCAGGACCAGGCCGCCGATGATCGCGCCGAGCACGGTGCCGACACCGCCGCTCATCGACGCACCGCCGATGAACGAGGCCGCGATCGCCTCCAGCTCGAAGTTGAGGCCGGCCTTGGGAGAGGCCGCGTTGAAGCGGGCGGCGAAGACCAGACCCGCCAGGGCCGCGAGCATGCCCATGTTCAGGAAGACCAGGAAGGTGACCTTCTTGTCCTTCACACCCGACAGCTTGGCCGCGGGCAGGTTGCCGCCGATCGCGTAGATGTGACGGCCGATGATCGCGTTGCGCATCACGTAGCCGAAGCCGACGAGCAGCACACCCAGGATGAGCAGCACGATCGGGGCGCCCTTGTAGCTGGCCAGCAGCATCGTCAGCGTGAGGATGGCGGCGCCGATCGCGACCAGCTTCAGCAGGAACAGCTTGGCGGGCGGGACGTCCAGGTTGAACTCCTGCTGCCGCTTGCGGTCACGGACCTCCTGGAAGATCACGAAGGCGATCATCGCGAAGCCCAGCAGCAGGGTCAGGTTGTGGTAGTTGGTCGTCGGACCGACCTCGGGCAGGAACCCGTTGGCGACCTTCTGCAGGCCCTCCGGGAACGGGCCGAGCGTCTGGCCCTCCAGGAAGATCTCGGTCAGACCGCGGAAGATCAGCATGCCCGCCAGGGTCACGATGAACGACGGTATGCCGCCGTACGCGATGAAGAACCCTTGGACGGCGCCCGCGACCGCGCCCACGGCCAGGCACAGCACCACGGCGAGGGGCCAGGGCAAGTCCTGTTTGACCATGAACACGGCGGCCATCGACCCGACGAACGCCGTCAGCGATCCGACCGACAGGTCGATGTGGCCAGCGATGATGACCAGCATCATGCCGATCGCGAGGATCAGGATGTAGCTGTTCTGCAGCACCAGGTTGGAGACGTTGCGCGGCAGCAGCAGGTCGCCGTCGGTCCACACGGCGAACAGGACCACGATCAGGCCGAGGGCGAACAGCATGCCGTACTGCCGCATGTTGCGGCGCATACCGTCCAGCATCAGCTGCAGCAGTCCGGTGCCCGTGGCCTCCCCTCCCTTGCCGGTCGGCGCCGGGGCCGGCGTCTTGGCGGTCACGTCCGTGCTCATCGGGATACCTCTTTGTCCTTCGTCATCTGACGCATCAGCGATTCCTGGGAGGCCTCGGCCCTTGAGAACTCACCGGTCAGCCGCCCCGCGGCCATCGTGTAGATGCGGTCGCACATGCCGAGCAGTTCGGGCAGCTCGGAGGAGATGAAGACGACCGCCTTGCCCTGGGCGGCCAGCTGGTCGATGACCGTGTAGATCTCGTACTTGGCACCGACGTCGATACCGCGGGTCGGCTCGTCAAGGATCAGCACGTCCGGACCCGAGAAGATCCACTTGCTGAGGACGACCTTCTGCTGGTTGCCGCCGGACAGCTTGCCCACCGGCTCGAAGACGGTCGGCGCCTTGATGTTCATGGACTTGCGGAAGCCCTCGGCGACCTGCCGCTCCTCGTGCTCGTCGACCACACCGCGCTTGGCGACCTTGCCCAGGGCGCTGAGCGAGATGTTCCGGTTGATGGTGTCGATGAGGTTGAGGCCGTAGTGCTTGCGGTCCTCGGTGACATACGCGATGCCGTGCTTGATCGCCTGGGGCACGGTCTTCGTACGGATCTCGGTGCCGTCCTTGAGGACCGTGCCCGCCGCGTACCGGCCGTACGTCCGCCCGAAGACGCTCATCGCCAGTTCGGTGCGGCCGGCTCCCATCAGGCCCGCGATGCCGACGATCTCGCCGCGCCGCACCTGGAGCGACACGTCGTCGACGACCTTGCGCTGCTGGTCGATCGGGTGGTGCACGGTCCAGTCCCGGATCTCCAGGGCGGGCGCCACGCCCTCCTCGGGCTGGTGCGGCGACCGCTCCGGGAAGCGGTTCTCCAGGTCGCGCCCGACCATGCCGCTGATGATCCGGTCCTCGGTGGTCTCCGCCGCCTTCACATCGAGGGTCTCGATGGTCTGGCCGTCGCGGATGATCGTCACCGAGTCGGCGACCTTGCGGATCTCGTTGAGCTTGTGGGAGATGATGATCGAGGTGATGCCCTGCTTCTTCAACTCCAGGATGAGATCCAGGAGTTTGCCGCTGTCCTCGTCGTTCAGCGCGGCGGTCGGCTCATCCAGGATGAGCAGCTTCACCTTCTTCGACAGGGCCTTCGCGATCTCCACGAGCTGCTGCTTGCCCACGCCGATGTCGGCGACGCGGGTGTCCGGGTGGTCGGTGAGACCGACCCGGCGCAGCAGTTCGGTGGCGTGCCGCAGGGTCTCGGTCCAGCTGATGATCCCGCGGGTGGCGTGCTCGTTGCCGAGGAAGATGTTCTCCGCGAGGGAGAGGTAGGGCACCAGGGCCAGTTCCTGGTGGATGATCACGATGCCGCGCTCTTCGCTGGCCCGGATGTCCTTGAACTGGCAGACCTCTCCCTCGAAGAGGATGTCGCCCTCGTAGGTGCCGTGCGGGTGGACGCCGGAGAGGACCTTCATCAGGGTCGACTTGCCGGCGCCGTTCTCCCCGCAGATGGCGTGGACCTCGCCCTGCCGGACGTTCAGCGTGACGTCCGAGAGCGCCTTGACGCCGGGAAAGGTCTTGACGATCGAGCGCATTTCCAGGACGGGTCCCGCCATGGTCGTGCCTTCCAATCAGTGGTGAATCGTCGGTCGGTGGCGGGGACTACTTGACGTCGCTCTCCTTGAGGTAGCCGGAGTCGATGAGCTCCTTCTGGTAGTTGCTCTTGTCGACGGCGACCGGCTCCAGCAGGTAGGCCGGGACGACCTTCGCGCCGTTGTCGTAGGTCTTGGTGTCGTTGACCTCGGGCTTCTTCTTGTTGAGCAGCGCGTCGACCATGTTCGAGGACACCTTGGCGAGCTTTCGGAGGTCCTTGAAGACGCTCATGGACTGCTGGCCGGAGATGATCGACTTCACCGAGGCGACCTCGGCGTCCTGGCCGGTGACGATCGGCAGCGGCTTGCTCTTGGAGCCGTAGTCGTCCGACTTCAGCGCCGACAGGATGCCGATGGAGATGCCGTCGTAGGGGGAGAGGACGGCGTCGACGCGCTCGCGCTTGTAGGCAGAGGTGAGGATGTCGTCCATGCGCTTCTGGGCGGTGCCGCCGTCCCAGCGCAGGGTGGTGACCTGGTTGAGCTTGGTCTGCTTGGAGCCGACGACGAGCTGCTTCTTGTCGATGTAGGGCTGCAGGACCTTCATCGCGCCGCCGAAGAAGTAGCGGGTGTTGTTGTCGTCGTTGGAGCCGGCGAACAGCTCGATGTTGAACGGGCCCTTCTTGGAGCCGTCCTTCAGGCCGAGCTTCTCGACGATGTAGGTGCCCTGGAGCTCGCCGACCTTCTCGTTGTCGAACGAGGCGTAGTAGTCGACGTTCTGCGTGCCGAGGATCAGGCGGTCGTAGGAGATGACCGGGATGTTCGCGTCCTTGGCCTGCTGGAGCACGTTGTTCATCGACTTGTTGTCGATCGCGGCGATGATCAGCGCCTTGACGCCCTGCGTGATCAGGTTCTCGACCTGTGAGACCTGCTGGTCCGGGTCGTCCTCGCCGTAGACCAGCTTGGTCTTGTAGCCCTTGGACTCCAGCTCCGTCACGACGTTCTTGCCGTCGGCGATCCAGCGCTCGGAGGACTTGGTCGGCATCGCGATGCCGATGGTGCCTCCCTTGGCGTCCCCATCGCTCTCGTTGCTGCCGCCCTCGCTGTTCTGGCCGCAGGCGGACAGGGTCAGGGCGAGGGACGCGGCTCCGGCTATGGCGGCGAGAGCGGCTCTGCGGTTACGCATATTGATCATCCTTGATCTGTGTGCAGGGCTCGGTCTGGGAGGCGCGAAGTCGCTCCGGGTGGTCGTGCCGGAAAGACCGAGAAGAGATGTGTCGGATTGTGGTCGGCTGTGTCTTCTTTTGTGAAGCCGAGTTTCCGGAACGTTATGCCGAGATTTCGAACCGTTGTAGATCGCCCGGCAGTCGGGAGCCGAGCGGCGCCATGTCGCCGTCCGCCCCGTGGCGCGCCAGGAGGTCCAGGGCGAGCCGGCCGCGCCGCACGCGTTCCTTGGCGGTGGCCAGGGTCAACTCCCGCATGTGGTGCCCGTAGGGGTAGATCCCGGGCGCCTTCGAGAGGCCGAACTTCAGGTACAACGGGGCGCCGCGCCGGATGAGTTCGGCGACCTCGTACATCCGGACGTAGCCGCCGAGGTCGTCGGGGGCCTCGATGTACATGTCCATCGGAGCGCCGGACACCCGCCGGATCTCGGTGAGGTGATCGAGCGTCAGGTCGCTGGGCACGTTGACCGAGTCGGCGCCCAGGTTCTCGTACACCGCGTACGCCGCCGGGTTGACCGGCCCGATGAGCGCACTCACCTTGAGGGTTGTGTCGGCCGGGATGATGCCGGCCGCGCGCGCCCGGTGCAGGGTCCACAGCACGCCCTCGTCGGCGACGAGCAGGCACTTGACGCCCAACTCCGTGGCCCGGACGGCGTCTTCGACACATCCGGCGACGGCGTCGTGGCCGCGGGCTCTGAGGCCGCCGCCGCGCGAATCGGTCCGGGTCGAGCCGCCGATGTCCCAGGTGCCGCGCGGGCCGGTGAACAGGCAGAGCTCGATGTCGCGTTCGGCCGTCGACTCGACCATCTCGGTGATCTCGGCGTCGGTCAGCATCCAGACGCCGCTGCCCTGGCTGATCCGGTGGATCGGCACATCCAGCCGCGAGGCCTCCTTCAGGACCACCGCCAGCGCCTCGGGACCCTCGCAGGAGGGGATCTCGGTGCGCCAGCGGCCGCCACCGGGGAAGGAGTGCGGTGAGGTGTCGGCGGGGTCGAGGGCGGGGGCCTTCAGGCCGAGATCGGCGAGCGCCTGCTCACCGGGCCTGCGGGCTGCCGTGGCGGGAGCGTCGGTCACAGGAGAGTCCTTCGGTTCGATATTTCGGACGAGGTTCGCGGCTCTGGGTACGGCAAGGCGAGGCCGAGGTGGGGTACGCCGGTACGGGAGCCGTCAGGTTGCCCCCGTACCGGCGTACGTCTACGGGCGGAGCAACACCTTGCCCACCTTCGGATCGCCGGCCCCCACCAGCTCGATGGCCTGCGAGAACTCGGTGAGTGGCAGCTCGTGCGTCACCAGCGGCAGCGGATCGAGCAGACCGGCGGCGAACACCCGCACCGTGTGCGCCCAGGCGTCCGGCGCGGCACCGAAGACGGTGTGCACCTCCAGCTGCTTCACGACGAGGTCGGTCGGGTCGAGGCCGTCGGCACCCGACGCCGGGATACCCGTCAGGACCAGCCGGCCGCCCCGCCGGAGCAGGGCGGCGGAGATCCGGGCGGCGTCCGCGGACCCGGCCGTCTCGATCACCACGTCGATGTCGTCCGGGAGTTCCTGGTCCTTCGTCCGGAAGTCCGTCGCGCCGTACTGCCGCGACAGCGCCTCCCGGTCCCGGCGGGTGCCGACCACCAGCAGCTCGGCGGGCGAGTTCGCCTTCAGGAACTGCACGGCGAACATGCCGAGCGTGCCGGTGCCGACCACGGCGACCCGCTCGCCCGGCTGGGCGTTCGCCTTCAGCGCGGCGGCCGCGATGCAGGCGGCGGGCTCCAGAAGGGCCGCGGCGGTGAGGTCGCAGTCGTCGGGGAGGGTGTGGAGCAGACGGGCGGGGAGCGTCAGCGTCGTCGCCATCGCGCCCGGCTGGGTGAACCCTGTCTCCTCGTAACCGGCCGTGCACAGCGTCGTGTCGCCCGCGTGGCAGCGGTCGCAGACCTGGCAGTTGCGGAAGCCCTCGCCTACGACCTTGCGGCCGACGAGCGACGCGGGGACGCCCGCGCCCACCGCCTCCACCGTCCCGGACCACTCGTGGCCCGGGGTGAGCGGGTAGCGGACGTAGCCCTCGGGGCGGTTGCCCTGGTAGACCTCGCGGTCGCTGCCGCAGATGCCGGACGCGTGGACCCGGACCAGCGCCTCGCCGGCCTCGGGCCGCCGGGGCTCGTGCGGGACGAGACGGTGCTCGCCCGGGGCGTCGATCACTACGGCGGTGCTCACGTCGCTCCTGAGGTTTTCGAAGCTTTCGGTTCCCGGTGCCGGGTTTCCGGGAGCCGGACGGTCACTTGCTGTCCTTGGGCTTGCGCTGCTCCCAGCCTTCCGCCCACAGGTCGAAACGGGCCTGCTGCTGCGGGAACTCCGCCGCCGCGTCCACGTCCAGCTCGACACCCAGTCCGGGGGCGTCGGAGAGGTGGAAGCAGCCGTCCTCCGGGTTCACCTGCGGGGCGCCCTTGACGACCTTCTTGATCTCCGCGTCCGCGAAGTCGTTGAAGTGCTCCAGGATCTTGAAGTTCGGGGAGGTGAAGCCGACCTGGAGGGAGGCGGCGGTCAGGACCGGGCCGCCGACGTTGTGCGGGGCCACCAGCATGTAGTGGGTCTCGGCCGTCGCCGCGAGCTTCCTGGTCTCCCAGATTCCACCGATATGGCCGACGTCCGGCTGGATGATGTCCACGGCCTGGCTCTCGAACAGCTCGCGGAACTCGATCCGGTCGTGGATGCGCTCACCGGTGGCGACGGGCATGTCGACCTTGGCCGCGACCTTCTCCAGCGCCTTGAGGTTCTCCGGCGGGACCGGCTCCTCCAGCCACGCCGGGTTGAAGGGTGCCAGCTCCTTGGCCAGGCGTACGGCCGTGGCGGGGGAGAAGCGGCCGTGCATCTCCAGCATCAGCTCGGCCTCGGGGCCGATGGCGTCCCGGACGGCCTCGATGAGGGAGACGGCGTACAGGGTCTGCTGGTGGTCCAGCTCGAAGTGGCCCGTGCCGAAGGGGTCGATCTTGAGGGCGCGGTAGCCGCGCTCCATCACGCCCTGGGCGGCCTTGTGGTACGCCTCGGGTGTCCGCTCCGTGGTGTACCAGCCGTTGGCGTACGCCTTGACCTTGTCGGTGACCTTGCCGCCCAGCAGCTGCCAGACGGGGACGCCGAGGGCCTTGCCCTTGATGTCCCAGCACGCCATCTCGATCACGGCGATACCGGACATCACGATCTCGCCCGCGCGGCCGTAGTCGCCGTACTTCATGCGCTTGACGAGGTCCTCGACAGCGAAGGGGTCGGAGCCGAGAATGTGGTTGGCCTCGGCCTCCCTCAGGTAGCCGAGAAGGGCGTCGGTGTGTCCCAGCATCCGGGTCTCGCCGACTCCGGTGATTCCCTCGTCGGTGTGCACCTGGACGTAGGTCAGGTTGCGCCACGGCGTCCCGACCACGTGTGTGCTGATTCCGGTGATGCGCACGGCGGTTGTCCCTCGCAGCTTCGTCGGCTCAGTTCCGTCAGTCATTCAGTTCAGTTCGACGTGTTCGAGATTTCGGCACACGTTCGAAATGCTGGCGTGACAGTAAGGACGGGGTGGTGGGAGTGTCAATGGGTCGCGCGCATAACGGTTTCGACAGTTTCGAAACCAGGGGAGAGGTGTGTCCGTGCAGAACCTTCACAGCTGGATCTAGGAACGTGACCGGCGGGGAACTTAATCTTCCCGCGTCATGGACTACTGCGACCCGTGCCGACGGCACCTCAACGGCGCGCTGACGTGCCCGGGGTGTGGCACCTCGGCGGATGCGCTGCGCTGGCGTGAGCGTGAGTACGGCGATCACGATGACTCGGGCGAGTCGGGCGAGTCGGGCGAGTCGGGCGACTCGGGTGGGCCGGGTGTGTCCGGCGGTGAGCGTGACGACTACGGCGATGATGAGCCGGTGGGGCGTGCTGCTCGTCGGCGTGGGCGTGAGCACGGGCCGGGCGCTGATGGTCCGGGTGGGTCGAGCAGGCGGGACCGGAAGGCGGCCGCGCATCGCCGGCGGCGGCGCCGGGCCCTGTTCGTCGCGGCGGGGTTCGTGCTCGCGGCGGGTGGGCTGAGCCTCGCGGAGCTGGGCATGGACGCACCGAAGTCGACGTCGAAGCCGGCGGAGGCCGAGGGTGAGCCGGCGGAGGCGGGTGAGACGGTCCGCCCTGCGGGCGACACGCCTGGGGTCGAGGGAGCGTCGAGGTCCCCTTCCTCGGGGGCGTCTGACTCGCCGTCGGCTTCCACCTCCCCGAAGGGCGAGAAGTCGAAGGCCCCTGAGCCGACCCGGTCTGCCGCGGCGGAGGCTTCCCCGAGCCGCCCGGCCTCGGCCCCTACGGCCGCCCCTCCGGCACCGGAACCGGCACCGACACGAACCGCGGATCCGACGACCCCGGCGCCGACGCCGGAACCGTCGCCGACGAAGACGTGCAACCGCTTCCTGTGGTGGTGCGCGTAGCCGTCTGCGCGGTGGTGGTGGGTCGGGGCCGCGTCGGGGGGTGTCCGTCCTCGGAACGGCGCGATGGGGTCTCACGCCGACTGACTGTTCGTTGACGCGCCAACCGCTGCGGGCGGACACCCCCCGACACGTCCCCTTGCGTAGTCCCCCCCAGCTGCGGGCATGCGTGCCGCTAGGGGCGGCACGGGTGGGCGCAGCGGCACCTCGTCGCGCCGAGCTGCGCACCCACCCGGCCCCAGTTGCCACGCCGAGTACTGATCTCCGGCCAGCCGTCACACGGCCCCCAGCATCCCCCTCAGTGCATCCCGCAACGCCACCCTCTCCCCCTCGGAGAGCCCGGCCAACGGCTCCCGGGCGAACCGCAGGGACTCCCGCAGGCTCCGGGCCACCGCCCGCCCCTCACCCGTCGCCGCCGCCACCTTCACTCGCCGGTCCGCGGGATCCGGCTGTCGTTCCACCAGCCCCCGCGCCTCCAGCCGGTCCACGATCCCCGTGACATTGGACGGCTCGCACTTCAACCGCTGGGCAAGCCTCCGCATGGGCAGCGGTTCGAGGCACAGCAGGCTCAGCAGTCGAGCCTGCGCACCGGTGAGGGAGTGTTCCGCCGCCGCCTCCTCGTAGTCCTCGTGGAACCGGGCCACGACCTCCCCGATGAGCTCGACGACCTCGAGGGTCAGCGCGTCGGGGTGGTGGGAGTCCGGGGTCGATGTGGTGGAAACCATGACGTCGAGGGTACCCGGTTGTTTGACAACCTGAAATATTCAGGAGCATGGTTGTTTCAGTTACTGAAACATCCGCTCGAGCCAGTGAGGACAGGCGCATCATGACCGACACCCCCACCCTCCCCGCCGTCAGCCGCGAGTGGCACCTGGCGAGCCGCCCCGTCGGCTGGCCGAAGCCCGAGGACTTCGCCTTCGTCGAGGCGGAGGTTCCGCAGCCGGGCGAGGGACAGGTCCTCGTGCGGAACAAGTACCTCTCCGTGGACCCGTACATGCGTGGCCGCATGAGTGACGCGAAGTCCTACGTCGCCCCGTTCGAGCTGGGCAAGGTCATGCAGGGCGGTGCCGTCGGTGAGGTCGTGGCCTCCAATGTCGAGGGGCTGGCCGTCGGGGATCACGTACTGCACTTCCTCGGGTGGCGTGAGTACGCCGTCGTGGCCGCGAAGAACGCCGTCAAGGTGGACCCGGACGCCGCGCCGCTGTCGACGTACCTCGGTGTGCTGGGCATGACCGGTCTCACCGCCTACGCGGGCCTGCTGCGCACCGCCTCCTTCAAGGAGGGCGACACCGTCTTCGTGTCCGGCGCCGCCGGTGCCGTGGGCGGCCAGGTCGGGCAGATCGCCAAGCTGAAGGGCGCCTCGCGGGTCATCGGCTCCGCCGGGTCCGACGAGAAGGTGAAGCTGCTCGTCGAGGAGTACGGCTTCGACGCCGCCTTCAACTACAAGGACGGGCCCGTGGGCCGGCAGCTGCGCGAGGCCGCCCCGGACGGGATCGACGTGTACTTCGACAACGTGGGCGGTGACCACCTGGAGGCCGCCATCGGGTCCCTCAACCAGGGCGGCCGGATCGCCGTCTGCGGCATGATCTCCGTCTACAACAACACCGAGCCCGCCCCGGGCCCGAGGAACCTCGCCCGGCTGATCGCGACCCGCGGCCGTATCGAGGGCTTCCTGGTCGGGGACCACTACGACCTGCAGCCGGAGTTCGTGCGCGAGGTCGCCCCCTGGGTCGCCTCCGGTGAGCTGAAGTACCGCGAGACCGTCGTCGAGGGCATCGAGAACAACCTCGAGGCGTTCCTGGGCGTGCTGCGCGGTGACAACACCGGGAAGATGATCGTCAAGCTCTGACGCCTTCTGTTGGTTTTCGGCATGCGGTAAGTTTTTTCCGAATCCGCTCGGCCCGGGCGCGAGCCGCGGCGGACGAAATGAAGGAACACAACCTCATGCCGATCCAGCAGTCCGACGTCCTGTACACCGCCGTCGCCACCGCCGAGAATGGGCGCGACGGGCGCGTGGCCACCGATGACGGCCGGCTCGACGTCGTCGTCAATCCGCCGCAGGCCATGGGTGGCAGTGGCGCCGGAACCAATCCCGAGCAGTTGTTCGCCGCCGGCTACAGCGCCTGCTTCCAGGGGGCCCTGGGTGTCGTCGCCCGGGAGACGGGCGCCGACCTCACCGGGTCGGCCGTCACCGCCAAGGTCGGCCTCGGGAAGAACGGGGACGGGTTCGGGATCATCGTCGAGATCTCGGCCGACCTGCCGAAGGTGGACCGGGGTGCCGCGCGCTCGCTCGTGGAGAAGGCGCACGAGGTGTGCCCGTACTCGAAGGCGACCCGCGGGAACATCACCGTGACTCTGGTCTGACCACAGTCGTTGCGTACGCGGAGGCCGCACCCTTGGACGTGGGGTGCGGCCTCCGCTTGTGCCCGGGGTCAGTGGGCGAGCGCCGCCCGGTGGATCGCCCTCGCCAGGCGGTCGTTCTCCGGGGCCACCCCGCCGGGGAAGGCGAACCGGCGGCGTGTGTAGCCGTAGGCGAGGCCGCTCCACGGGTCCGCGAAGGACTGCGAGCCGCTCGCGCCGCCGTGCCCGATCGTCCCGGCGCCGAGGAACGGGTGCCACGTGTCAGCCGTCGTCTGGAAGCCGAGGCCGAACGACTTGTGGGCACGTGCCACCAGGTCGTAGCCGACCGAGTGGAACTGGCCGAACTCCGCCACCGTGTCCGGCTTCAGCAGCGCCGCCTGCTCGCCCACCCCGCTGATCGCCGCCGCGTACATCCCGGCCAGGCCCCGCGCGGACGCCACTCCGCCCACCGACGCCGGGCCCTTGGCGCGGATCAGCGGCATGTTGGGGAGCGAGGCCAGGTCGGTCGGTTCGCTCGCGTTGCGGTTGAAGGCGATCGAGGCGAGTGTGTGCGGGCCCGTGGGCGTGGCGTCGAGGAGGGCCTGCTGTTCCGGGGTCGGGATCATCGGCTGGGTGGTGCGGAAGCGGGGTTCCTGGGGCGCCGGCAGGCCGAGGTGGAAGTCCAGGCCGTACGGGGTCCGGACGCGCTCCTGGTAGATCTCCTGGAGCGTGCGGCCCGTGGCACGGCGTACCACCTCGCCGGCCAGGGCGCCGGCGACCAGCGCGTGATAGCCGAACGCCGTGCCGGGGCGCCAGAACGGCCGCTGGTCGGCGAGACGTTCCGCGAGCTGCCGGTCGTCGGCCAGCTCCGCCAGGCTGAAGCCGGTGTCCGTGCCGACCACGCCCGCCCGGTGCGCGAGCAGATCGCGCAGGGTCAGCTCTCCCTTGCCCTCGGCCCCGAACTCCGGCCAGTAGTACGTCACTTTGCGGTCCAGATCGAGCGTGCCGTCCTGGACGAGGAGAGCCACGACCAGGTAGGCGGCGCCCTTGGTGGACGAGAACACGCCGTAGAGGGCGTCCGCCTCGGTCCCCGCCCACAGGTCCACGACCTTCCGGCCCCGCACGTAGGCGCACAGCTGGCCCTCGTAGTCGGGCTGTTCCCCGGCCACGAACGCGGCGAACTCCTCGCGCACCCCCTCGAAGCCGTCGGCTACGGTGCCGTGGATCTCTTGCGTCATCCGTTCTCCTCATCTGAACCGCTGTGTGCCACTGTGAACAATGCCCTCGCCACCTGCGGGAATTCCCCCTTCGGGTGGTCCCTGAAGAGGGGTTCGGTGCCGAACAGGACCGTCCTGCCGCCGCTGACCACCGAGGCCTGTCCCGCTGCCGCCGCGGGGCCGCCGGTGCCGTCCGGGAGCGGGCGCCAGTGTCCGGAGACGAGCGGGTTCCCGATCGCGTACGACTGCTCCTCGCGCACACCGGGTCCGAGGTCGGTGAACCACAGCGGGGCGTAGACGAAGGCGTGCGCGGGGGCGTCGTGCGTGAGGCGGCCCGAGTTCACGGTGCGTACGACGCCGTTGGCGTCCGGGTTGCCCTCCACCGGCTTGACGGCCAGCAGATCCGCCGCCGCGTTCAGGGCCGCTCCCGTCGCGCCCCGGCCGACCAGGCCGTGACCGTCGAGGAAGGCGTCCAGTGCCTTGCGGGCGGGGGCGGTGAGCAAGGCGTGGTCCAGGCCGGCGGAGACGAACAGCGCGTCCGTGCCGGACCAGTCGAAGCCCGCGTTCAGGACGGCCGTCGAGACCGGTGTGACGTCGAAGCCCATCTCCCGCAGGGCGAACAGCTCACCCGGGGTGACGGCGGCGGCGACGCGCAGGCGGTGCAGGGGCGTCTCGCCCTTGAGCCGCGTGGCCGTGAAGGAGACGTCGTGCGTGCGGGCGGCGGTGAGCGCCTCGCGGCGTGCCGACGCCGGGACGATCGCGCTGCCGTCGGGTGCCTGCCGGACCGGGACTCCCCGCCGGAGGAGGGAGTTGAGGGCCGCGATCTCGCGCGGGTCGGTCAGGCGCAGGCGCAGGGTGCCGTGGGCGGGCACGTGGGCGACGGGCGCGGCCTCGGTGACCGGGCGCAGGGGCGCGCCCCGCAGGCTGCCCGAGGTCACCCGCTCGACGGTGGCGCCCCACAGCCGGCCCAGGCTCCAGCCGGAGATGTCGTACATCACCGACACCTTGTCGCTGATGTCCCGGCCGTCGGCCAGCAGGACGTTCGCCATGCCGCGCTTGGGCTGGTGCAGGTCGACGACGTACGAACCCTGGGGGTAGGTCCGTCCGCCGAGGCGGAAGGGGCGGGTGGCGCGGGTGACGCGGACGTCGTTGGCGAGGAGGTGGTCGACGAGGCGGGCGGCGGCCGGTGCCGAGCGCTGGGTGCGGGAGTCGCCGGGCGGGATGACGTAGGCGCGCGGGAAGTCGGTCGTGTAGACGTCCTCCGGGCCGATGCCGGGGACGCCGGGGACCGTCTTCGGTGAGACCGGCACCTGCGGGGCGCCGGCCGCACCGCGGCGGAAGGTCTCGATCTGGTCGGCGACGAGGGTGGTGCGGTGCTCGCGGACGTGGTTCAGGGTCGCGCGGACGGCGGCGCCCGCCACGGCCGTGTTGATGGCCGAGCGGCGGCGCAGCTCCGGGACGGGGAGCGTGTCGTACTCCTCGTTGTTCACCGCCAGCGGGATCTCCACCGTGTGGGCGGCCACCGTGCCGTGGAAGGCCGCGTACTGCGGGGTGAAGATCGGCGGCCAGTCGTCCCAGCCCTCCTCCTGGTCGCGGAACGGGATCTGCGCCGGTTCCACGCCGTCCTTCGCGGGCGTGTAGCCGAGGGCGTTGACGGCGGACTCCATGCCGAGGGCGTTGGCGTAGGAGTTCTTCAGGAAGAGGTCGTACTCGTAGTTCTCGCCGTGCGGGGGAGTGGTGGGCTCGATGAGCGTGCCGTTGACGTAGCCGTGCACGTCGAGCAGGACGGCCGGCTGCTTGTCCAGCTCGATCTGCCGCATCGCGCGGCTCTCGGGCTGGGAGGCCGTGACGAAGTCGCGGTTCAGGTCGAAGCCGTTCGCGTTGGCGCGGGTGCCGGCGATACGGCCGTCCGGGTTGGCCGTGATGTTGAAGTACAGGCGGCTGTGCGCGAGGAGATCCCTGGTCTTGGAGTCCTTGGCCGTCGCGAGCTGCTCGATGACCTTCAGGGAGGCGTCCGTGCCCTCCCACTCGTTGCCGTGGATGTTGTTGTTGACGAAGACCGGGGCCTTGTACGTCTGCTTGATCTCCCGGGACTTCGCGGCGGACGCGGGCGCGTTCTCGATCAGTGCGCGCATCCGCTCCTGGGCGCGGGCCTGGCGGGTGGTCTCCGGGGCGGTGACGGTGACCAGGTAGAGGCGGTGGCCGCCGGCCGAGCGGCCGGTCACCTCCACACTGACCCGGTCGCCGAGGCGTTGCAGGGCGTTCAGCTTCGGGGCGATCGCGTGGTACGGGGTGAGACCCAGCTTCAGGGACTTGTCGCCGGGGTTGCGCGGGTCGGGGGAGAGGACCTGGCGGCGGGGGTAGCCGCGGCTGGTGGTCGCGGGACCGGTGGAGGTCTCGGCGGTCAGGGCGCGTCTGGCCGCGCTCGCGGGTGCCCGGGCCGCGCGCTCGTCGACGGCGGCGCCCTCGCGGGTGACGGGCTTCGGGTCCGCTCCGGCGGTGTGGGGGGTGAGCAGGGGTAAGCCTGCCGTCGCGAGGCCGAGGGTGACGATCAGTACAGGTCTCGCAGGAACGGTTCTCGTGGTGCGCACGTGTACCTCCTCCGGGGCTTACTGAGATCGGTACGGCGAGGTGTACCGGTTCGACTCAACGGCAACAAGTGCGCGTTGGTGTCACCGGTGACCCGGATGGCCCCTGCGGAGTACGTCCGGGCCTGCACCGATAGGGTTTTCCCATGCGCGATCTCGGGGTGGGCTTCCAGTACCTGCTGAAGGGCCAGCGGTGGGTGGCCAGGCACGGCAAGCAGTACGGCTTCGGGCTGGTCCCGGGCCTGATCACCCTGGTCCTGTACGCGGCGGCGCTGGTCGCGCTGGCGCTGTGGGGCCAGGACGCCGTCACCTGGGCGACGCCGTTCGCCGACGACTGGTCGAGCCCGTGGCTGGGGCTCTTCCGCGGTTTTCTGACCGTCGTGCTGTTCGCCCTCGCCCTGCTCCTCGCCGTCGTGACGTTCACCGCGGTGACGCTGCTGATCGGGCAGCCCTTCTACGAGAACCTCTCCGAGAAGGTCGACCGGGACGTGTCCCCGGACGGCCACGCCCCCGAGTCGGGCCTGCCGCTCTGGCGAGAACTGTGGATCTCCGCCCGCGACAGCCTCCGCATCGTGGTGCGCGCCGCCCTGTGGGGTGTGCTGCTGTTCGCGTGCGGCTTCATCCCGGTGGTCGGCCAGACGGCCGTCCCGGTGCTCGGCTTCTTCGTCACCGGGTTCTTCCTGACCGAGGAGCTGACCGCCGTCGCCCTCCAGCGTCGCGGCGTGGACCTGCGCACCCGCCTGGGCCTGCTCCGCTCCCGCAAGACCCTGGTGTGGGGCTTCGGCACGCCGCTGGCCGTGGCCTTCCTGGTCCCGTTCGTCGCGGTGTTCCTGATGCCGGGCGCGGTCGCGGGCGCCACCCTCATGGCGCGTGAACTGCTCGGTGAGGAGATTCAGGAGGGTGGCTCCGCCGTGGAGGGCGACGGGGGCGTCAGCTCTCTTCCGCAGCCGCCTTCAGGATCGCCCGCACCTGGGCGATGATGTCCAGCCGGTTCCGCACGAACTCCGGGTCGGTGACCTCGGTGGTGTTCCCGGCGCCGAACTGGAGCACGGGCGTGTGCACATGCCCGCCCGGCAGCCGGTCGTGCAGCCCCAGCCGGTCCCGCAGCAGCGTCGCCCGGTAGGCGATCTCGTTCGAGAGGTAGTCCCCGCCGCCGCCCGCGCGAGCGGTCGAGCCGGGGGT
Organism: Streptomyces sp. NPDC040589; assembly: GCF_055594445.1. Lineage (NCBI taxonomy): Bacteria > Bacillati > Actinomycetota > Actinomycetes > Kitasatosporales > Streptomycetaceae > Streptomyces > Streptomyces sp. NPDC040589. The sequence goes on from NZ_JBVIWP010000003.1 coordinate 865,210, forward strand.
CGGCCCGTCAGGGCGCACGACGGGCTCGGTGCCGCCCGCCGGGATCTCGGTGACGCTGGTGTTGTCGTACACGGGGAAACGGCCGGTCTCCGCGTCCACGATCGCCCGGTACGGCAGCGTGGTCGTCGTCCACTGCGGCTGGGAGGCCGGGTCGGCGACGGGGACGGTCTCGGTGCGGCCGATGTTGTCGTTGTCCCCGAAGCCGCCCCGCCAGGCCCCGTTGGTCCGCTCGATGTCGAACCGCCCGACCCGGCCCTGGCTGACCGTGGTGAACAGGTCGACCTTCGGCAGATTCGGCCGGAGCGCGCGCTCCACCGTGCCCTCCGTGAAGTCCTGCCAGCGCACCGGGAACACGGCCGTCTCGATCCGGGCCGGGCCGTCCGCCGTCTCGATCACCGTGCCGTCGAGGGCGAGCGCGGTGGCGCCGGACGGGTTGGAGATGCGGATGTCCCGGTCCAGGGTGAACGGGTCGAAGCCGGTGAGCAGGATCCGCTTCAGGCCCTTGCCGTGCGGGTAGCCGATGGCGCTCTGGCCGCGCGAGGTGCGCTCCAGTTCGTCCAGCAGCGCGGCTCGCTGCCCGTCCGTCAGGCCGAACTCCGGCTCCCAGGTGCGCACTTCACGCGTCATACCGAGCCGGGCCCAGTACAGCGGCCGGTCGTCGTCCCGGCTCAGATCACCGACCGCCGGTCCACGCCCCTGCGCCCGGTCCACCGCACGCCTCCACAACCGCGCGCCCTCCTGCGCGACGGCCCGGCGGGCCTCCCCGTAGGAACGGGCCGCGTCCAGCGCCCGCGCCAGCCGCGGGGCCACGGTGTCGAACCCGGAGCGGCGCAGGATCTCCTGCGGGACCGCCTTGCCGAGCCGCTGTTCCTCGACGGTGGGGGAGGGGGCCTGCTCGGCGGCGCTCGCGGCGCTCGCGGTCGTGGGGGTGGTGAGGCCGGTCAGCAGGGCGAGACCGAGGACGCCGAGGCGAACGCGTAGGGAGTTCAAGGAGGTTCAGGCCTTCCGTCACGGTGGGGGTGCTGCGGTGGCGTGGTGCCGGACGGCCGCAGTATCGCGTGACAGGAGTGATCTACGCCATGGGTGCTCAGTCGGCGCTCTCGCCCAGCAGCGTCAGGAAGTCCCGGAACGCCGACGGCATGTCCACCGACTCCGGGTCCAGCAGCCACTGGTACTGCAGCCCGTCCAGGATCGCCACCAGCAGGGGCGCGGCCCGCTCGGGGGTGAGGCCGCTCGGCAGGCGGTCGCCGTACTCGGCGCGCAGCACCTCGGCCATGCCGGCGCGGACCCCGACGTAGCGCTCCGTGAAGTACGCGCGGGCCGGATGGTCCTCCGTGACGCTCTCGCCGAGCAGCGCCGAGAAGGTCTGGATGATGGCGGGCCGCATCGCGTTGTACTCGACCAGCGAGGCCAGCAGGTCCAGCCGCAGCCGCCCGGCGGGCATGGCGTCCCAGCGGTCCCGCTCCTGGAGCACCGCGACCAGCAGCGCCTCCTTCGTCGGGAAGTGGTGCAGCAGCCCCTGCTGGGTGAGCCCGACCCGCTCGGCGACCGAGGTCAGGCTCGCTCCCCGGTAGCCGCGCTCGGCGATCACCTCCAGCGCGGCCCGCACGATCTCCGCGCGCCGTTCCTCGCTTCTCGCCCTGGCCGTCATGGCGTCACCGTACGACATGACGAACGACCGATTATTTCGAGAAGATAACAAAACCTACCGCACTACAGGTATCGCGGGCACGATGTCGGCATCCAACGGCTTTCGACGTGGAGGTGCCGACGTGACGGAGACAGCGGAAGTACGGCGTGAGGCGGCGGTCGAGGCCGCCCTCGGCAAGCTCGACCTGGACGCCAAGGCACGGCTGCTGGCCGGGCAGGACTTGTGGAGCCTGCCCGCGCTGCCGCAGGCCGGACTGGCCTCGCTGGTCATGTCCGACGGCCCGATCGGTGTCCGCGGGGTGCAGTGGAGCGCCGACGACCCGTCCGTCGCCCTGCCCTCACCGACCGCCCTCGCCGCCACCTGGGACCCCGGACTGGCCCGCCGGGCAGGCGTGCTGCTGGCCCAGGAGGCCCGCCGCAAGGGCGTCCACGTCCTGCTCGCCCCCACGGTCAACCTGCACCGCTCCCCGCTCGGCGGCCGCCACTTCGAGGCCTACAGCGAGGACCCGTACCTCACGGGCCGGATCGGCACGGAGTACGTCCGGGGCGTCCAGTCCGGCGGCGTCGGCACCACCGTCAAGCACTTCGTCGCCAACGACGCCGAGACCGACCGCCTCACGGTGAACAACCTGGTGAGCGAACGCGCCCTGCGCGAGCTGTACCTGGCCCCCTTCGAGGCGATCGTCGAGAACGCCCGTCCCTGGGGCATCATGACCGCCTACAACACGGTCAACGGCACGACGATGACCGAGCACCACCACCTGGTCAACGAGGTCCTGCGCGGCGAGTGGGGCTTCGACGGGATCAACGTCTCCGACTGGACGGCCGCCCGCTCCACCACCGGCGCCCTCGCCGGCGGCCTGGACATCGCGATGCCCGGCCCGCGGACCGTCTACGGCGAGGCCCTCGCGCAGGCGGTCCGGGACGGCGAGGCGGACGAGGCCCAGGTCGACGAGGCCGTCCGCCGTGTCCTGCGCCTCGCCGCCCGGGTCGGCATCCTGGACGGCGCCGAACCGGTCGTCGCCGAACCGCCCGCGGTCGTCGACGGCGAGGCACTCGCCCGCGAGATCGCCCACCGCTCCTTCGTCCTCGTCCGCAACGAGTCAGGCGCGCTGCCGCTGAAGCCCGGCAGTGTCGCGCTGATCGGCGCCGCCGCCCGCGACGCCCGCGTCCTCGGCGGCGGCTCCGCCACGGTCTTCCCCGCCCGGACCGTCTCCCCGCTCGACGGCCTCACCGCCGCCCTCCCCGACGGAAGCCTCACCTACGCCCTGGGCGCCGACCCCAACACCGAACTCCCCGTCGCCGACCCGGGCTTCGAACTGCGCGCGGTCTGCCGCGACAGCGCGGACCAGGTCCTCGGCACCCGCTCGGCCCCCAGCGGCCACATCCAGTGGATGGGCGACGACCTGCCCGACGGCGTCACCCACGACACCCTGCACAGCGTCGAACTGACCGGCACCTTCACCCCGCGCGAGACCGGCACGCACACCTTCGGCTTCAAGGGCCTCGGGCCCTTCAAGCTGACCGTCGCGGGCACCACGTACTTCGACGACGTCCAGCGCCCCGCCGAGGACGGCGACCCCTTCGCCGCCTTCTTCGGCGCCCCGGTGCCCCACGCCCGCGTCGCACTCACCGCGGGCGAACCGGTCGAGGTCTCCCTCACCTACACCGTCCCGCCGCCCGACGGCCACCCCATGCGGGTCATCGGCTTCACCCTCGCCCACCAGGACCCGCAGCGCGACCCCGACGAGCTGATCGCCGAGGCCGCCGCGGCCGCCCGCGCCGCCGACACGGCCGTCGTCGTGGTCGCCACCACCGACCGCGTCGAGTCCGAGGGCTTCGACCGCACCGACCTGCGCCTGCCCGGACGCCAGGACGACCTGGTCCGCGCCGTCGCCGCCGCCAACCCCCGCACGGTCGTGGTCGTCAACTCCGGCTCCCCGGTGGAACTGCCGTGGCGCGACGACGTCGCCGCCGTGCTCCTGAGCTGGTTCCCCGGCCAGGAGGGCGGCGCGGCCCTCGCGGACGTGCTCACCGGCGCCCAGGAGCCCGGCGGCCGCCTGCCCACCACCTGGGGCTCCCTGACCGACGCCCCGGTCACCCAGGTCGTCCCGGAGGGCGGCGAACTCCCCTACGAGGAGGGCGTCTTCATCGGCTACCGCGCCTGGGAGCAGCAGGGCCGCACCCCCGCCTACCCCTTCGGCCACGGCCTCGGCTACACCGACTGGACCTACGAGTCGGTCGAGGTCGCCGGGAGCGCCGAAGGGACCACCGCGAAGGTCCGCCTCCGCAACACCGGCGACCGCCCCGGCCGCGAGGTCGTCCAGCTCTACCTCGCCCCGAGCGAGCCCGACCCCACCCGCCCGGCGCGCTGGCTGGCCGGCTTCGCGAGCGTCGAGGCCGCCCCCGGCGAGACCGCCGAGGCGACCGTCGAACTGCCGCGCCGCGCCTTCGAGAGCTGGGACGAGACGAACGCCTCGTGGTCGTTTGTGAAGGGTTCGTACGAGATCCAGGTGGCGCGCTCGATCACCGACCGCAGGATCACCGCGACGATTAACGTCTGACCGGGACAAGTTCCCCACTGAGCAGCCCCGGTCCGGGACCTGACCCCTGGACCGGGGCTCGTGGGTTTCCGGGCCCCCGGCTCAGCGGGTGCCGAACCCGTACACCGTCTCCGAGCGGAACACCTCGCCCGGGCGCAGCACCGTGGTTGGGAAGTCCGGCCGGTTCGGGGAGTCGGGGAAGTGCTGGGTCTCCAGCGCGATGCCGTCGCCGGGCGCGAAGGGCTCGCCCAGGTGGTCGGCGGTGTACAGCTGGAGTCCGGGCTCGGTCGTCGCCACCGTCAGCACCCGCCCGGACGCCGGGTCGTGCAGCTCGGCGACCTCCACCGGGACGTCCGCCACGCCCTTGTCGAGCACGAAGTTGTGGTCGTAGCCGGAACCGACCTTGCGGGCCTCGCGGAAGTCGAAGCGCGTGCCGGTCACGTCCTCCGGGCCGCCGGTCGGGATCAGGTCCGCGTCGACCGGTGTGTACCGGGAGGCGGCCAGCCGCAGTTCGTGGCCGCCCGCGTCGCCGGAACCGCCCAGGTTGAAGTAGCTGTGGTTCGTCAGGTTGACCACGGTCGGCGCGTCCGTCACGGCCTCGTAGGCGATCCGCAGCGCGCCGCTCTCCTGGAGCGTGTACGTCGCCGAGACCTCCAGCCGCCCGGGGAACCCCTCCTCGCCGTGCGGGCTGACCCGGGTGAGCCGCACTCCGTGCTCGACCGGGGCCGCGTCCCACACCCGCTTGTCGAAGCCGCGCACCCCGCCGTGCAGCGAGTTCGGCGCGTTGTTCGGTTCCAGGGCGTACGTCCGACCGTCCAGTGGGAAACGGCCGCCGGCGATCCGGTTGGCGTACCGCCCGACCAAAGCCCCCAGGTAGGGCCCAGGGTGGGCGAGATAGCCCTTGAGATCCGGGAACCCCAGCACCACATTTCCGGCCCGGCCCGCCCGGTCCGGCACCTCGACGGACTGCACGATCCCGCCGTACGACAGCACCCGCACCCGTACGCCCGCTCGCTCCAGGGTCCAGCGATGCACCGGCGTGCCGTCGGAAAGTGTGCCGAAGAGTTCGTTCATGTGCGGAACTCTAAGTCAGGGGGCCTTCGCGGTGACGGTGCGGTACGCGATCTCCGCCAACCGGGCCTGTCCGTTCACGCTGGGGTGGAAGTAGTCCCAGCGGCTCAACTGGGTCGTGCCGAAGCGGTAGTCGTACACCGCGCCCCCGTCGTACCGGCACCGCTTGTCCTTGGCGCAGACCTCCTTCAGGACCTTGTTGTAGTCCTCCACCCGCTTCTGCACCGTGTCCCGCCGCAGGGTCGCCGCCGAATCCAGGGCGTCCGCGTCGCCCAGCATCGACGGGCAGATGCCCAGCTGCCACACCTGCTTGCCCAACGGGCTGTTACGGCCCTGCGACCACAGCCGCTTCAGGTTCGGCACGCTCGCCACGAACACCTGTGCCTTGGGCAGGGCCTCGCGCAGGGTGCGCAGCGCGTCCTCGAAGTCGCTGCGGAAACCGGAGACCGGGGTCATCGCCGCCGTAGAGGCCCGACAGGCGTCGTTCGCCCCGGCCATCACCGTCACCAGCTGCGGTTTCCGCCGCACAGCCTGGGTCATCTGCCCGGGCAGATCGGCCATCCGGGCCCCGGTCACGGCGTAGTTCCAGCTCCGCCCGGCGGCCTTGGTCCGCCCCAGCAACCGGACGGCCAGCGAGTCGACCTCGGGACTGGCGCCGGTCGCCCAGGACGCCTCCGGACAGTCCGACAGCACGTCACAGGCGTCAAAGCCACGCGTGATGGAGTCACCCACGGCGGCGACGGAGTTCGGGCTGCGATCCCACAGCGGCGTGGGCCTGGGCGACGGCTCGGCACTGGCGGACGGGGCGGGGGAGTTGTCCCCCACGGCATCACATCCGGCGACGCCCAGGGCAGTCGCCACGGCCACGGCGACAACGATCCGTGAGCGGTGGCTTCGCTTCCGCATGCCTGATTCCATCCCCTCGCCGCGCCGTGACTGTCTCCCCACCCCATAACAACGCACGAGGGTTCCCGACCGATCAGGTGCAACGGCTCACACCCGTACAAGCGTCCCCTTGGGTGAATGACGAGCGATTCCCGGCACCGGGACCGACCGTACGTCACACTCCTCGCCCCACCGCACGGTAGCCTCGCCATCAACGTGACCCGCCCGGTCACAGCCGTTCCGCCCGTTCAAAGATGGTCCGCTCTGCCCGGAGGTTCCGGTGACGACACGTGGAGTTCTGTACATGCACTCCGCGCCGCGCGCGCTGTGCCCGCACGTCGAGTGGGCCATCGCCGGGGTGCTCGGCACACGCGTCAGCCTGGACTGGATCCGCCAGCCGGCCGCACCGGGCACCTGGCGCTCCGAGTTCTCCTGGCAGGGCCAGCCCGGCACGGCGTCGAAACTGGCGTCGGCCCTGCGGGGCTGGCGGCTGCTGCGCTTCGAGGTGACGGCCGAGCCCTGCTCCACCGCCGAGGGCGAGCGCTACAGCTGCACCCCCGACCTGGGCATCTTCCACGCCGTCACCGGCATCCACGGCGACATCCTCATCCCCGAGGACCGCCTCAGAGCAGCCCTGCAGCGCGCGCAGCGCGGCGAGACCGACCTGGAAGCCGAGCTCAACAAACTCCTCGGCAAGCCCTGGGACGACGAGTTGGAGCCGTTCCGGTACGCCGGCGAAGGCGCCCCGGTCCGCTGGCTCCACCAGGTGGTATGACGCCATTCTTTTAGGGGCGCGGGGAACTGCGCGAACAACCCCCACCGGCCCGCACCCGGCTCACAACGCTCCACAGAACGGCGAATGGCCCGACCCCCCTTCCGGGAGGCCGGGCCATCCAACACTCAGCGATCAAACCGTCCGGAACGCCAGCACCACGTTGTGCCCACCGAACCCGAACGAGTCGTTCAGCGCGGCGATACGCCCATCGACCGGCAGCTTCCGAGCCTCACCACGGACGACATCGGCATTCGCCTCGGCCTCCGGGTCCAGGTTCTCGACGTTGATGGTCGGCGGAGCCACCCGGTGGTACAGCGCGAGCACGGTCGCCACCGTCTCGACACCACCCGCGCCACCGAGCAGATGCCCGGTCATCGACTTCGTCGCGGACACCGCGAAGTGGTCGGCGTCGTCACCGAACACCTTCCGCAGCGCCTTCAACTCGGCGATGTCACCGGCCGGCGTCGACGTGGCATGCGCGTTGACATGCACGATCTCCGCCGGGTCCAGGTCGTTGCGCTCCAGCAGGTGCTGCAGGGCCTGCGAAATGCCACGCCCCTCCGGCTCCGGCTGCACGATGTCGTGGCTGTCGGCCGAGATGCCCTGGCCGACCGCCTCGGCGTACACCCGGGCACCGCGCTTGGCGGCGTGCTCGGCGGACTCCAGGACGACGACACCGGCGCCCTCACCGAGGACGAAGCCGTCACGGGCCACGTCGTAGGGACGCGACGCGCCCTGCGGGTCGTCGTTGTTCTTGGACATCGCCATCATGTTGCCGAACGCGGCGATCGGCAGCGGGTGGATCGCCGCCTCCGTGCCGCCCGCGACGACGACGTCGGCGCGGCCCGTGCGGATCATCTCGATGGCGTAGCCGATGGCCTCGGCGCCCGAGGCGCAGGCGGAGACCGGCGTGTGCACGCCCGCCCGGGCACCCACGGCCAACCCCACGTTGGCCGACGGGCTGTTGGGCATCAGCATGGGCACGGTGTGCGGGGAGACGCGGCGAACGCCCTTCTCCTTGAGCACGTCGTACTGGTCGAGCAGAGTCGTCACGCCGCCGATGCCGGAGGCGATGACAGCGCCGAGCCGGTCCGGGTCGACGTTCGGGTCCTCGTCGGCGCTCGCTTCGAAACCGGCGTCGGCCCAGGCCTCCTTGGCCGCGATCAGCGCGAACTGCGCCGAGCGGTCCAGGCGGCGGGCCTGCGGCCGGGGGATGACCTCGGTCGGCTCAACGGCGACCGGGGCCGCGATACGGACCGCCTGCTCGGCGGCCCACTCCTGCTCCAGGGGCTTGACGCCGGAACGTCCGGCGATCAGGCCCTCCCAGGTAGAGGCTGCGTCGCCACCCAGCGGTGTGGTTGCGCCGATACCGGTGACGACCACGGTGCGATTGGTCGGGCTCACGGGAATTCTTTCTCCAACGGATACGAGGATTAAGCGGCGCCACCGCCGGGTGGCGGGGCAGTCGGCCCAGGACCTGGTCGGTCGATCAGCCCTGGTGCTTGAGGATGTAGTCGGTCGCGTCGCCGACGGTCTTGAGGTTCTTGACGTCCTCGTCCGGGATCTTGACGTCGAAGCGCTCTTCGGCGGCGACGACGACCTCGACCATGGACAGCGAGTCGACGTCCAGGTCGTCGGTGAAGGACTTGTCCAGCTGGACGTCCTCAACCGGGATGCCGGCGATCTCGTTCACGATCTCGGCGAGACCGGCGACGATCTCTTCCTGAGTGGCGGCCATGTTGGCGCTCCTTCGTAGATATCCAGAGGGTGTGGCAGGGTTTCTTCCCGCACCGGACCGCATGATCCGGCACGGAGTGCCTAGGGGAGGGTAACGACAGTCGCGGCGTAGACGAGACCCGCCCCGAAGCCGATGACGAGCGCGGTGTCGCCGCTCTTCGCCTCACCGGTCGCCAGGAGCCGCTCCATAGCGAGCGGGATCGAGGCGGCCGAGGTGTTGCCGGTGGTGCGTACGTCACGTGCGACCGTGACGGACTCCGGCAGCTTGAGTGTCTTCACCATCGAGTCGATGATCCGCTCGTTGGCCTGGTGCGGAATGAAGACGTCCAGGTCGTCCGCGGAGATGCCGGCGGCGTCCAGCGCCTCCTTGGCGACCTTCGCCATCTCGAACACGGCCCAGCGGAACACCGCCTGGCCCTCCTGCGTGATGGCGGGGAACTTGGCGACCTCGCCGGAACGGTAGTCCGTCCACGGCACGGTCTGCTTGATCGTCTCGGACTTGTCGCCCTCGGAGCCCCAGACCGTGGGGCCGATGGCGGGCTCCTGGGCCGGGCCCACGACGACCGCGCCGGCGCCGTCGCCGAACAGGAAGGCCGTCGCGCGGTCCTCCAGGTCGGTCAGGTCGCTCAGCCGCTCCACGCCGATCACCAGGACGTACTCGGCGGAGCCCTCGACGATCATGCCCTTGGCGAGCGTGAGGCCGTAGCCGAAGCCCGCGCAGCCGGCCGAGATGTCGAAGGCGGCGGCCTTGTTCGTGCCGAGCTTGTCGGCGATCTCGGTGGCGACGGCCGGGGTCTGCTTGAAGTGCGAGACGGTCGAGACGACCACGCCGCCGATCTGCTCGGCGGAGATCCCGGCGTCGGCGATCGCCTTGCCGGAGGCCTCGACCGACATCGCGGCGACGGTCTCCTCGTCGTTGGCCCAGTGCCGGGTCTCGATGCCGGAGCGCGAGCGGATCCACTCGTCGGACGAGTCGATCGTCTCGAGGATCACCTCGTTCGGCACGACCCGGGTCGGGCGGTACCCGCCGACGCCGAGGATGCGCGCGTACGGGGCGCCCTTGCTGGGCTTGATCTTCGCCATGCGGACGGCTCCTTGGGGGCGGCGGTCAGGCGTGCTCGGCGATGAGCTCGCGAGCCGCGTCGAGGTCGGCGGGGGACTTCAGGGCCAGCGTCTTCACACCGGGCAGAGCACGCTTGGCGAGACCGGTGAGGGTACCGCCGGGGCACACCTCGATCAGGGCCGTGACGCCGAGCTCCTTGAAGGTCTCCATGCACAGGTCCCAGCGGACCGGGTTGGCGACCTGACCGACCAGACGGTCCAGCACCTCGGTGCCGGCGGCGACGGACCGCCCGTCCTTGTTCGAGACGTAGGTGACCTGCGGGTCGCCGGGCGTCAGGGCCTCGGCGGCCTTCGCCAGCGTGTCGACCGCGGGGGCCATGTGGTGGGTGTGGAAGGCGCCGGCGACCTTCAGCGCGACGACCTTGCGCACGCCCTCGGGCTTGTCCGCCTCCAGAGCGGCGAGCTGCTCCTTCGTACCGGCCGCGACGATCTGGCCCGCGCCGTTGATGTTCGCCGGGGTCAGGCCCAGCTTCTCCAGGTGCGGAACCGTCACTTCCGGGTCACCGCCGAGCAGGGCCGCCATGCCGGTCTCCGTGACGGCGGCGGCCTCGGCCATGGCGAGCCCGCGAGTGCGCACGAGGCGGACGGCCTCCTCGTGCGGGAGCACACCGGCCAGCGAGGCCGCGGTGAACTCGCCGACGCTGTGCCCGGCGATGGCGCCGACCTTGCGCGGCAGCTCGGCCGGGTCGTCGAACAGCGTGTAGGTGGACGCCAGTCCGGCCGCGACCAGCAGCGGCTGCGCCACCGCGGTGTCGCGGATCTCGTCCGCGTCTGCCTCGGTGCCGTAACGGATCAGGTCGAGGCCCGCGGCGTCGGACCATGCCTCGAGGGCACCGCGGACACCGGGGAAGTCGAGCCATGCGGACAGGAAGCCGGGCGTCTGGGCGCCCTGGCCGGGAGCGACGAGTACGAGCACTCTCACACTCTCTCTTGGGGACGGGCATGGCCGCCCGTGGGGACAGGGACGAAGAACACGAGGGGGTTTTGTCGGGCTCCGACAAAACCTTAGGGCTGGAGATCTCCATCGACCAGACGCCCCAGGATCAGAGCGATCCGCAGCGTGAAGGCAGAGCGTACATCGGAGGGTGACCAGCCGGTGACGTCAGTCACACGTCGAAGCCGGTAGCGGACGGTGTTGGGATGGACGAACAGCATGCGGGCCGCGCCCTCGAGACTGCTCGCCTGTTCGAGATACACACTGAGGGTCTCCAGGAGCGCGGCCCCGGCCTCCTCCAGTGGTCTGTAGATCTCCTCCACCAGTTGCTCACGGGCCGAGGGGTCACCGGCGATCGCGCGCTCCGGGAGCAGGTCGTCCGCCAGTACCGGGCGCGGGGCGTCCTGCCAGGCGGAACCCGCCTTCAGCCCCGCCGCCGCGGCCTGCGCGGACCGGGTCGCGGCCAGCAGGTCCGGCACCACCGGGCCCGCCACGACCGGGCCGGCCGCGTACGGGCCGATGAGCGACTTGGCGACGGCCAGCGGGTTGTCGCTGCCGCCCGCGATGACGACGAGGCGGTCCCCGAGCACACCGGTCAGCACCTGGAGCTTGGCGTGCCGGGCGGCGCGCCGGATCGCCTCCACGGTCAGTTCGGAGTCGCCGTCGGGAGCGGTGCCGAGCACCACGCACACGTGTTCGGGCGAGTTCCAGCCGAGGGCGGCTGCGCGGGACACGGCGCCCTCGTCGGCCTCGCCGCTGAGCACGGCGTTCACGACCAGGGACTCCAGCCGGGCGTCCCAGGCACCGCGTGCCTCGGCCGCCTGCGCGTACACCTGGGCGGTGGCGAAGGCGATCTCCCGGGCGTAGACGAGCAGCGCCTCGCGCAGCACGTTCTCGTCGCCGGGGGCCGCGACCTCGTCGATCGCGCTCTCCATGACCTCGATGGTGGTGCGCACCATCTCCACGGTCTGCCGCAGGGTGATCGCCCGGGTCAGCTCGCGCGGCGCGGTTCCGAACACGTCGGTGGAGATGGCCTGCGGGGCGTCCGGATGCCGGAACCACTCGGTGAAGGCGGCGATACCCGCCTGTGCGACCAGACCGATCCAGGAACGGTTCTCCGGTGGCATGGCCCGGTACCAGGGCAGCGTCTCGTCCATCCGCGCGATGGCCTGCGCGGCGAGCGATCCGGAGGACTCCACCAGCCGCTTCAGCGTCGCGGCATGCGGGTGGGCGTCGTGTGCTGGGGCTGCGTTCTTGCTGGTTTCGGGTTCGGGCACGGGGACAAGACTGCCTTATCCGGACGGGAGGGTGCGTCGGCGGGTCAGGCCCTACCCGGCGGGTCAGGTCGCAGACGCGGGGTCTGGCACGCCCATCTGCCGCGTTGTCGTCAGTCCCCGACTCCCCCACGCCCGGCTTCGCTCGCGCGGGCGGTGCCCCATCGCGTCGACTCCCTCCTCCGCCTTGCAGCTGGACGCGCCGGACCCCGCTCACCTGCGTCGATCGGCCGCTGCGTCTTCACTGTGACCTGACCCGCCGGGCAGGGCCTACGGTGGACAGCGTGATGGACGTACGGCGCGCTCACGAGCGCTACCCCGGTGGGGAACCCGCCGCGGGGATCGAGACCTGGCACGCCTTCTCCTTCGGGCCCCACTACGACCCGGACAACCTCCGCTTCGGCGCGGTGATCGCCTGCAACGAGGAGCGGTTGGCCCCGGGGGCCGGCTTCGACGAGCATCCGCACAGCCACACCGAGATCGTCACCTGGGTCGTGGAGGGCGAGCTGACGCACCGGGACTCCACCGGGCACGAGTCGGTGGTGCGCCACGGGGACGTGCAGCGGCTCAGCTCGGCGGGTGGGGTACGTCACGTGGAGCGCAACGACGGCCCCGGCCCGCTGACCTTCGTGCAGATGTGGCTGGCCCCGCTCCGGCCCGGCGGCGACCCGTACTACGAGGTCGTCCACGGCATCGCCGACTCGACGCCCTACGCCGTCCCGGAGGCCGGCGCGATGCTGCACGTGCGGCGCCTCGGGGCGGGGGAGCGGACGGCGGTGCCGGACGGGGCGCACGCGTACGTGCATGTCGTACGGGGTGACGTACGCCTCGACGGCGAGGAACTGGGCGTGGGCGACGCGGCCCGCGTCACGGACGCCAAGGGCCTTGAGGCGGAAGGCGTGACCGAGGCGGAGCTGCTGATCTGGGAGATGGCCTAGAGCTCCGCGAGCACGGCGTCCGTGAACGCCGGCCACGCCTCCACCGCCCACGGCCCGAACGCACGGTCCGTCAGCGCGACGCACGCGGCACGCGCGTCGGGGTCGATCCACAGGAACGTACCGGACTGCCCGAAATGCCCGAACGTGCGCGGTGAGGACGAGGACCCCGTCCAGTGCGCCGACTTGGAGTCGCGGATCTCGAAGCCGAGCCCCCAGTCGTTGGGGTTCTGGTGGCCGTACCCCGGCAGGACGCCCTTCGTGCCCGGGTAGTGCACGGTCATCGCCTCGGCGACCGTACGGGGATCCAGCAGGCGCGGTGCCTGCACCTCGGCCGCGAACCGCAGCAGGTCCTCGACCGTGGACACCCCGTCCTTGGCCGGGGAGCCCTCCAGGGCCGTCGAGGTCATCCCCAGCGGCTCCAGCACGGCCTGCCGCAGGTACTCCCCGAAGGGGATGTCGGTCGCCTTCGCGAGGTGGTCGCCCAACTGCTCGAAACCGGCGTTCGAGTACAGCCGCCGCTCCCCGGGCGGCGCCATGACCTTGTGCTCGTCGAAGGCGAGGCCCGAGGTGTGAGCGAGCAGATGCCGCACCGTCGACCCGGCCGGACCGGCCGGCTCGTCGAGCTCGACCGCCCCCTCCTCGTACGCGACGAGCACCGCGTACGCCGCGAGCGGCTTGGTCACCGACGCGAGCGGGAACCGCTGCCCGGCCGGCCCGTGAGTGCCGAGGACGCTGCCGTCCGCCCGGACGACACCCGCCGCGGCAGTGGGAACCGGCCAGTTCTCGATCAACGCGAGGCTCTTGAGCGACATGCGTTCGAGCCTAAGCGCTCACAACGTCAGCTCCAGCAAGGGGTCGGGCTTGGGCCTGAAGCCCAGGGAGACGTACAGCGGCTCGGCCTCCGGTGAGGCGGTGAGTTGTACGCGCCGGGCGCCGCGTGTGCGGAACCACTCCAGCAGGGTCCGCATGCACGCGCGTGCGTACCCGCGGCGCCGGGTGTCCGGGTCGGTGGCGACGCTGAAGACGAAGCCCACCTTGCCCTGCGGGTCGCCCGACTTCCCGATGCGGTAGTCGATCGTCCCGGCCACCAGCGAGGCCAGCGCCCCGGGCCGCTCAGGGTGGTCCACGACGAACGCCACGAAGTCCGACTCCGGCTTGCCCAGTTCGGCCTTGAGTGTGGGGAGGGACTCCCCGTGCCAGCGGGTGGACGGGTCGCTCGCGAACATCGAGTCGATCATGATTTGGCGCAGCCGCAGGACTTCCTCGGCGTCCTCGGGCAGGGCACGACGTACAGAACTCATGACTCCGTACGCTAACCAGACGGATCAAGAAACGTCCTGCCCATTTCTTACCGTCCGCGCTTGCTTGGAGTGCACTCCAAGGTTCTAGCGTGGGGGCCATGACGGTGATGGAAACCACGGGGACCAGGACCGACACCTGCGCCGGCCCTCCGCAGTACGACCGGCGCCCGGACGGTGAGGACAGGTACACGATCAGCGAGGTCGTCGCCTTCACCGGCCTGACCGCGCACACCCTGCGCTGGTATGAGCGCATCGGCCTGATGCCGCACATCGACCGGTCCCACACCGGCCAGCGCCGCTACACCAACCGCGACCTCGACTGGCTCGACCTCGTCGGCAAGCTCCGCCTGACGGGCATGCCGGTCGCCGACATGGTCAGGTACGCGGAACTGGTGCGCGAGGGCGACCACACCTACGGCGAGCGCTTCGAACTGCTCAAGACGACCCGCGAGGACGTCCTGGCCAGGATCGACGAACTCCGCGACACGCTCGCCGTGCTCGACCGGAAGATCAGTTTCTACGCGGACGCCGGGCGTGCCCTGGCGTCGGAGAGGTCCCGATGACGGACGGCAGGATCACGACGGCGAAGCTGGGCGACGACGGCCCCGAGGTGGGCGTCCAGGGCCTCGGCTGCATGGGCATGAACTTCGGCTACGGCCCCTCGGACACGGACGCCTCCCGGGCGACCCTGGAACGGGCACTCGAACTCGGCGTCACCCTCTACGACACGGCCGACGCCTACGGGGCCGGCGAGAACGAGCGGTTCCTGTCGCCGTTCTTCAAGGCCCACCGCGACGAGCTCGTCATCGCGACCAAGTTCGCCCTGTCGATCCCCCCGGACGACCCGACGCGCCGCGTCATCCGCAACGACCCGCCCTACATCCGTGAGGCCGTCGAGGCGAGTCTGAAGCGCCTGGACGTCGATGTCATCGACCTCTACTACATGCACCGGCGCGATGTGAACGTGCCGATCGAGGAGAGCGTCGGCACCATGGCCGAACTGGTCCGCGAGGGCAAGGTCAAGCACCTCGGCCTGAGCGAGGTCACGGCCGGCGAACTCCACGCCGCCCACGCCGTCCACCCCATCGCCGCCGTGCAGTCGGAGTGGTCGCTCTTCAGCCGCGACATCGAGACGAACGTCGTCCCGGCGGCCCGCGACCTCGGTGTGACCCTCGTCGCGTACTCGCCGCTGGGCCGAGGCTTCCTCACGGGCTCCTTCGCCAGCGCCGAGGACCTGTCGTCGGGCGACTTCCGACGCCAGCAGCCCCGCTTCACCGGGGACAACGCCGCCGCCAACGGGGCCCTGCTGGAGCCCATCCGCACGGTCGCCGAGGCCCACGGCGCGTCCGTCGGCCAGATCGCCCTGGCCTGGGCCCACCAGCAGTCGTCCCTCCACCGCCTGCCGGTCATCCCGATCCCGGGCACCCGCAAGCCGTCCAGGGTGGAGGAGAACACGGCGGCGACCAGGATCGTCCTCACCGACGACGAGCTGGCCCTCCTGGACCCGATCGCGGCCAAGGTGGCAGGCAACCGCTACGCGGACATGGCGTTCACGTCAGCAGGCCGCGAGTAGAGGGACCTGCTCTCAGGGGCGCGGGGAACTGCGCGAACAACCACGCACAACCCGCGCCCACCAACGCACCGAACCTGGCAGACGCTAAAGCTCCGCCAGCAACTCCGCCTTTTTGACCGAAAACTCCTCATCTGTCACCAGCCCGGCCTGATGCAACTCCCCGAGGTGCCGAATCCGCTCGGCGATATCCGCAGGATCCCGACGCGGCCCAGCCGCCGACACGGCCGCCGCCACCGGACTGGACGTCCGCACCGCGGCCAGCACCGCCGCAGCGAACGGCAGTGACTCGTGCACCGGCCCGTACCCCAGCCCGAACACCACCGCGGCCGGATCCTGGTCGGCCTGCGCGGCCGACCCGCCCGTGTCCCGGTGCAGCAACCGCAGATGTCCTTCGAACACCTCGGGCGAGCGCCACTCGACCCCGTTCAGCTCCCCGACGGGGAAGTTCTGGTCCCCGGCCTTCCACTTCGCCGACGACGCCCCCGTCCAGAACCAACGGAAGTTGACGGTCCGCCCGTCGAACGAGGCCTTGCCGTCGTACGCCTTGAACGACAGCGGCCCCTTCGGCGGCTCCACGAGGAACCGCTCAGCGGGCCCGGACTCCGTCAGCAGCGCCCGCAGTTCGTCGGCGTAGTACTCCGCGAGAACCTCGCGGTCGGCGGGCATCACCAGCCGGTAGGGATCGCCGCTCTCCTTCAGCTGCCCGGCGGCCGCCTCCATCAGAGGGTCCGCACCGGGCCGCGGTTCGACGCGCAGCACGACCGTGCCGCGTTTCCCGCGCGTCAGCGTCACCCCGGCGATCGCGTCCAGGGGGACACGGCGTTCCCCGAGCGCCTGAAAGAGCTTGGGTGTTCGAATCCCCCGTTCGTAGCGGATGAGCACGGAGTCGGACTCGAACTCCCAGGCGGCATGAAATCCGGCCAGTACGTCACCCATGCGGCTCATCGTATGCGGCACACGCTCCTCCGTCCCCCTCCCGAGCAGACCGCAATTTCTTCGTCTCTACGCGCGTCAGGCGGCCGCCGTGCCGGACAAACCGGTCCGGCAGACGCCGTCTTCGTGCGCGCAGTGCACCGAGCGGTATGCGCCAACGCCGATCTCTGCGAAATTCATCAGACTTGCCGTGCCCGGCTCGAAGTAGCCGGCGTGACCCTTCGCGCCCTGCGCCGACAGCACCCGCGCACCGAACCCCGCGGACACCGGGTCGGCCCCGTGGCCGAGCCCGCCGACCTCCAGGTGCGGCACGTCCTGGATCCAGTCGTCGGCGTCCCGCATGGCCCACACCCGGGCGGTGGTGTGCAGTTGGGCGGCCTTCTCGACGCGCATGCCGGGGCTGCCGGCCACCGCGATGTCGGACACCCGGGCCGGCAGCGATCGCGCCGCGACCCCGCACACCACGGAGCCGTAGCTGTGGCAGAACAGCGAGACCGGCTTGTCGCCGGGCAGCGCCCGCACCAGCGCGTTCAGTCGTACGGAACCCTCCGCGGCGCGCATCGCCGTGGCCGAGTCGATGCCGAGTCCGCTGGGGGCCGTGTAGTCGGCCCAGGCGATCACGGCCGTACGGGTCGAGGGGCTCGCCTTCCGTTCGGCCGTGTGCAGGGACTCGGCCATGCCGACGGGCGCCGAGTACTTGCGCCGGGTGCGCTGGAAGGTGAGCAGGTCGGTGTCCACGCCGGGCACGACGACCGAGACCCGGTCCGCCCTGCGCAGATCGCCGAAGACCTCCGCCACCCGGCCCGAGCCCTCCGGGTCGAAGGCGAGGATGTGGCGGCCCGGCTCCATGAGGTCCTCGAAGCGGTGCATCCTTCGGCCGGCCTCTTGCTTCCCGACCGCGGTGAGGCGGCTGTCGTGCATGCGTTCCCGCTCGACCTCGCGTGCCTGGTCGAGCGCGACGCGGTTGGCGCGATAGCGCAGCTCGACCGGGGCGCCGTTCATGTTGCCGACCGCGAGCGGATACTTGCGGACCAGGCGCGCGCGGTCCTGCGCGGTGAGGGAGGCGAAGAAGCGGGCCAGCTTCTTCGGCTGGGCCTCGGGGTCCGGCAGTCCGTGACCGCCGATCCGGCCGTGCTCCCAAGCGGAGAGCGAGGCCTGGAGCGGCGTGTCGCCCCGCTGGTTGCGCAGGGCCGTCCAGCCGGTGGTCGCCAGCATCACGAACACGACGGCCAGAGCGAGCAGTGCGCGCCAGACGTTCAATTGCGGGGAGGTGTCGAAGGAAGTCACTGAAAGGACACACTAGGAGAACGAGAGGGTCTCGCGTTAACCAAGTGACCGGGATCACGTTTCGGTGAATGCGCTAAGGGGACTGTCCTGTACGCCAGTTCCCGGCCAGCGCCGGACCCACCTGATCCAGGTATGTCGTGGTCAGTTGGCGCATTCCCGCGAGGCTGAGTTCGTCCCCCGCGGACCACAGTCGCTCGGTGACACGAATCACGCCGCCGAAGAGGGCCACGACGATCCTCGGCCGCGGATCCGCGTCCACGTCCAGCCCCTCGCGTTCGGCGATGATGCGCGCGAGCTGCTCCTCCAGTTCCGCCGACCGTCGCAGATGGGCGGCGAACAGCGCGGGCGTCGACTCGATCACCCGGTAGACGCGCAGATGGAGGTCGATCGGCACGATCTCCTCGACGGCCTCGCTGATCGTGTCCCAGCTCTCCAGCACGGCCCGGCGCAGCGCCTCCAGCGGGGCCTCGTCCGGCGGGCGCACCTGCAGGGCCTGGACGACGAGACCCTCCGCGAGCCGCGGCACGAAGAACGCCGTCTCCTCCTTGCCGGCGAAGTAGCGGAAGAAGGTGCGCTGCGAGACGTCGACGGCGGCGGCGATGTCGTCGACGGTGGTCTCGTCGTACCCGCGCGTGGCGAACAGTTCGAGGGCGGCGCGCAGCAGCGCGTCCCGGGTGCGCTGCTTCTTGCGTTCACGCAGGTTCAAGCGGCTCTCTCTCCTCCGACTCTCCTCCGAACTGTTTCCGCAGTTCAGGCTATATGAGGGTGTCCTGTCAGTTACCGACTTGTGAATTGGTTTGTCAATTGTCAGCGGCTGTCATTAGCCTCGACGCATGACTAGTCAGACCACCATCGACACGACGGGGTCGGGGGGCAAGGCGCCGGCGGCGCCGTCGGACGCGACGCCGGGCAAGGGGCTGCGGGGACACCCCTGGCTCACCCTCATCACCGTCGCTGTGGGGGTCATGATGGTGGCCCTCGACGGCACCATCGTGGCCATAGCCAACCCGGCCATACAGAAGGACCTCGGCGCCACCTTCGCCGAGGTCCAGTGGATCACCAACGGATACTTCCTCGCCCTCGCGGTCTCCCTGATCACCGCGGGCAAGCTCGGTGACCGCTTCGGCCACCGGCAGACCTTCCTCATCGGCGTCGTCGGCTTCGCCGCCGCCTCGGGCGCCATCGGCCTGTCCGACAGCATCGCGTTCGTCGTCGTCTTCCGCGTCCTTCAGGGCCTGTTCGGCGCGCTGCTGATGCCGGCCGCGCTCGGCCTGCTGCGGGCCTCCTTCCCGGCCGAGAAGCTGAACATGGCGATCGGCATCTGGGGCATGGTCATCGGCGCGTCCACCGCGGGCGGCCCGATCCTCGGCGGTGTGCTCGTCGAGCACGTCAACTGGCAGTCGGTGTTCTTCATCAACGTGCCGGTCGGTGTCCTCGCCGTCGTCCTCGGCGTGGTGATCCTGCTCGACCACCGCGCCGAGAACGCCCCGCGCTCCTTCGACATCCTGGGCATCGCCCTGCTGTCGACGGCCGTGTTCTGCCTGGTGTGGGCGCTCATCAAGGCCCCGCCGTCCGAGTGGGGCTGGGGCGACGTCAAGACGCTGTCGTTCCTCGGTGCCTCCGTGCTGTGCTTCGTGCTCTTCGCCTTCTGGGAGACGAAGGTGAAGGAGCCGCTGATCCCGCTCGCGCTGTTCCGTTCCGTGGCGCTGTCCGCGGGTGTCGTGCTGATGGTCCTGATGGCCATCGCCTTCATGGGCGGCCTGTTCTTCGTGACGTTCTACCTCCAGAACGTGCACGGCATGAGCCCGATCGACGCGGGCCTGCATCTGCTGCCGCTCACCGGCATGATGATCGTCGGCTCGCCGCTCGCCGGCGCGATGATCACCAAGTTCGGTCCCCGTGTCCCGCTCGCCGGCGGTATGGCGTTCACCGCGATCGCCATGTACGGGATGTCGACCCTGGAGACGGACACCGGCAGCGGCATCATGTCGCTCTGGTTCGCCCTGCTGGGCTTCGGCCTCGCGCCGGTCATGGTCGGCGCCACGGAGGTCATCGTCGGCAACGCCCCGATGGAGCTCTCGGGCGTGGCGGGCGGTCTTCAGCAGGCCGCCATGCAGATCGGTGGCAGCCTCGGTACGGCCGTGCTGGGTGCGGTGATGGCCTCCAAGGTCAACAGCGACCTCCCGGACAACTGGACGAAGGCGGGCCTTCCGCCGCTGACGCCGGAGCAGGAGCACCAGGCGTCCGAGGCGGTCCAGGTCGGTGTCCCGCCGCTGGCGCCGGGTACGCCGGACGCGATCGCCGCGAAGATCACGGGCGTCGCGCACGACACGTTCATCTCCGGCATGAGCGCGGCGTCCCTCGTGGCCGCCGGGGTCGCCGTGGTCGCGGTGCTGGTGGCGTTCCTCACCAAGCGCGGTGAGAACGCGGAGGCCGGCGCGGGCGCCGCGCACATCTGACGGCCTCTCGGGGGGTTCTTCTCCAATTTCGCCCATCAGGGTGGAGAAACCCCTTGATCTCTCCCCTCCGGTACGCGCCGCAGGTCACAGTGGGTCAAGTCCTCCGCAGGGCACGGGGGACGGTCGCTGCGGCGCGCTGCCGGAGGGGGGCAGCGCGCGGCAGCGCGATTGAAATCCGTACCGTGGGTACTCGCCACGCCGTACTCGGACCAACCCCAACCCACCCAAGGTTTTCGGGAGTTGATGATGGCGAGCTTCGGACACGGTACGCGCAGGCACCCCCGCTCACGTGGTCGGACGTGGTCACGGACCGGGCCGGATCGCGCGACGCTCGGCATCATCGGAGTCATCTGCGCGGTCGCCGGTTTCTTCGTGCTGGGGATCATCCTCGGCCCCGCGGCGATCGTCTGCGGCTGGCTCGCCATGGGCCGCGCCTGGTCGGGCTCCCGCCCGGCCACGGCCGTGGTCGCCCTGGTCCTGGGTGCCATCGACACCCTCCTGGCCATCATCTGGCTGGCCGGAACGGCGACTCCGGGCAACGGCTTGCTGTTCTGACCCGGGGAAGCGACGGGAAAGCGAAAAGGGCCTCCGGCGCCGAGCCGGCGGCCCTTTCGGGTCTCACTCCACCGGCGTCCCCTTGAGCGCCGCCAACTCCCCCCTTAGCGCCCGCACCTCCTCGGTGAGTTCCCGTATCGCCTCCGTCTGCCGGCGCTCCTCCACGTCGTCCTTCTCGAACCGCGCTATGAACCACGCCGCGATGTTCGCCGTCACCACACCCAGCAGCGCGATCCCGGAGAGCATCAGCCCCACCGCCAGCATCCGCCCCATGCCCGTGGTCGGCGCGTGATCCCCGTATCCGACGGTTGTCATCGTCGTGAAGGACCACCACACCGCGTCACCCAGCGTCCTGATGTTCCCGTCCGGCGAGTCCCGCTCCACGGACAGCACCGCCAGCGACCCGAACATCAGCAGCCCGACCACCGCGCCGGCGACATACGTGGTGAGCCTTATCTGCGAGGCCATCCGCGCCCGCTGCCCGACCAGCAGCAGTGTCGACACCAGCCGCAGCAGCCGCATCGGCTGGAGCACCGGCAGCAGCACCGCGCACAGATCGAGCCAGTGCGTCCGTACGAACCTCAGCCGTTGCTCCGCGAGCGCCAGCCGGATCACGTAGTCGAGCGCGAAGGCGCCCCACACCACCCACTCCACCGTGGTGCACACCTCCACCACGTCCCGGCTCGCGTCCGGCCGGACGATCGGCACGGCGTAGGCGACGGCGAAGGCCAGGGCCAGGCCGAAGAGGGGCCGCTGGGTGTGCTGTTCCCAACGGAGTTGGGCCGACTGATGCTGCATGGCCGCATCGTAGGAAACGTGAAGGGGTGGTGTGCCCACGGTGTACCCGTGATGCGCACCACCCCTTGACAGGGTGCGACAGGTTTCCGGGTGCTACGCGTCGCCGCCCGCGGCCCCCGGGTCGGCCGCCGCCACGTCGAGCAGCTGGTACCGGTCGATGGCCTGCTTGAGCACCGACCGGTCGACCTTGCCCGCGCGGGCCAGCTCGGTCAGCACCGCCACCACGATCGACTGCGCGTCGATGTGGAAGAACCGGCGGGCCGCGCCCCGCGTGTCGGCGAAGCCGAAGCCGTCCGCGCCGAGCGACTGGTACGTCTGCGGCACCCAGCGCGCGATCTGGTCCGGAACCGACCGCATCCAGTCGGACACGGCCACGACCGGCCCCTGCGCGTCGGCCAGCTTCCGCGTCACGTACGGCACCCGCTGCTCCTCCTCGGGGTGCAGCAGGTTGTGCCGCTCGCAGTCCACGGCCTCGCGCCGCAGCTCGTTCCAGGAGGTCGCCGACCAGACGTCGGCCTTGACGTTCCAGTCCGCGGCCAGGATCTTCTGCGCCTCGACCGCCCACGGCACCGCGACACCGGACGCCATGATCTGCGCCGGGATCGAGCCCTCCGTGCCCTCGCTGAAGCGGTGGACGCCCTTGAGGATGCCCTCGACGTCCACGTTCGCCGGCTCGGCCGGGTGCTGGATCGGCTCGTTGTAGACGGTCAGGTAGTAGAAGACGTCCTCGCCGTGCGGGTGCTCCTCGGAGCCGCCGTACATCCGGCGCAGGCCGTCCTGCACGATGTGGGCGATCTCGAAGCCGAACGCCGGGTCGTACGCCACACAGCCGGGGTTCGTGGAGGCCAGCAGCTGGGAGTGGCCGTCGGCGTGCTGGAGGCCCTCACCGGTCAGGGTCGTACGGCCCGCGGTCGCGCCCAGGACGAAACCGCGCGCCAGCTGGTCGGCCATCTGCCAGAACTGGTCGCCGGTGCGCTGGAAACCGAACATCGAGTAGAAGACGTAGACCGGGATCAGCGGCTCGCCGTGGGTGGCGTAGGCCGAACCGGCCGCGATCAGCGAGGCCGTGCAGCCCGCCTCCGAGATGCCGTCGTGCAGCATCTGGCCGTTCGGCGACTCCTTGTAGGCGAGCAGCAGGTCACGGTCGACCGACTCGTACTGCTGGCCGAGCGGGTTGTAGATCTTCGCACTCGGGAAGAACGAGTCCATGCCGAACGTGCGGTACTCGTCCGGCGCGATCAGCACGAACCGCTTGCCGATCTCCTTGTCCCGCATGAGGTCCTTGAGGAGCCGGACAAAGGCCATCGTCGTCGCGATGGACTGCTGGCCCGAGCCCTTCTTCACGGTCGCGTACGTCTTGTCCTCGGGGAGAGGCAGAGGCTTGGACCGCACGACACGCGTCGGGACGTAACCGCCGAGTCCCTTGCGGCGGTCGTGCATGTACTGGATCTCCTCCGAGTCCCGGCCCGGGTGGTAGTACGGCGGGGCGCCGGACTCCAGCTCCTTGTCCGAGATCGGCAGGTGGAGGCGGTCGCGGAAGCGCTTGAGGTCGTCGACCGTGAGCTTCTTCATCTGGTGCGTGGCGTTGCGGCCCTCGAAGTTCGGGCCCAGCGTCCAGCCCTTGATCGTCTTGGCGAGGATCACCGTCGGCTGGCCCTTGTGCTCCGCCGCCGCCTTGTACGCCGCGAAGATCTTCTTGTGGTCGTGACCGCCGCGCCCCAGGTGCAGGACCTGGTCGTCGGTCATGCCCTCGACCATCGCCCGCAGCCGGTGGTCGTCGCCGAAGAAGTGGTCGCGGATGTACGCGCCGGTCTCCGTGGCGTACGTCTGGAACTGTCCGTCGGGCGTGGTGTTCATCCGGTTGACCAGCACGCCGTCGCGGTCCTGGGCGAGCAGCGGGTCCCAGCTGCGGTCCCACACCAGCTTGATCACGTTCCAGCCGGCGCCGCGGAAGATCGACTCCAGTTCCTGGATGATCTTGCCGTTGCCGCGCACCGGGCCGTCGAGGCGCTGCAGGTTGCAGTTGACGACGAACGTGAGGTTGTCCAGGCCCTCGCGGGCGGCGATGGACAGCTGGCCCAGCGACTCCGGCTCGTCCATCTCGCCGTCGCCGAGGAACGCCCACACCTGCGACTTCGAGGTGTCGGCGATCCCGCGCGCGTGCATGTAGCGGTTCATCCGCGCCTGGTAGATCGCGCCGATCGGGCCGAGGCCCATCGACACCGTCGGGAACTCCCAGAAGTCCGGCATCAGGCGCGGGTGCGGGTACGACGACAGGCCGTAGGGCGCCTTGGACTTCTCCTGGCGGAAGCCGTCCAGGTGCTCCTCGCTGAGCCGGTCCAGCATGAAGGCGCGGGCGTAGATGCCCGGCGAGGCGTGGCCCTGGAAGAAGACCTGGTCGCCGCCGTCGCCCTCGTCCTTGCCGCGGAAGAAGTGGTTGAAGCCGACGTCGTAGAGGGAGGCGGAGGACGCGAACGTGGCGATGTGGCCGCCGACGCCGATACCAGGGCGCTGGGCCCTGGACACCATGACGGCCGCGTTCCAGCGGGTCGCGTTGAGGATCTTCCGCTCGATCTCCTCGTTGCCCGGGAAGAACGGCTCACTCTTGGTCGGGATGGTGTTCACGTAGTCCGTGCTGCGCATCTCCGGCACGGCCACGCGCTTCTCGCGGGCCCGCTCGATCAGCCGCAGCATCAGATAGCGGGCGCGTTCCCGGCCGCGCTCGTCGACAGCGGCGTCGAGGGAGTCGAGCCACTCCTGCGTCTCTTCGGGGTCGAAGTCAGGAACCTGACTCGGAAGGCCGCCAATGATGATCGGGTTGCGATCGGATGCGGAAGCCACGCTGTTCCTTACCTGTCGGAGGGCCGTGCCGGGGCCGCTGCTTCGCTGGGGTCGCTGGGCGATGTCGCTGGGCTGCGCCGCCACCCATGGTCTACCTCGGGGCCGTAAACGTCATCTCTACCGATCGGTAACCCGGGCGTGAGCTCGGCTCTGCGTCGACTCTGTGACGTATGGGGCGAATACATTCGAGTCTCGTACCCACAGACGATTCCCAAACGCCCAAACAGGGCAGAAAGGTGTGGTGTGCGTCACCTCGGACCATGATGGTGTGCCTGGAGTTGCGGTGACACGGCCAGGATCGTCACCGTTTCGGCGGTCTGAACGGCCGGGTACTTGCGCGATCCGCCCCGCCCGTGTGGACTACGGCCAATGCTTCGCGCACGCGCGTGGCTGAGACATTCCCAAAACATGATCAGGAGGCAACCCGTGAGCGCGACCGCGGACCACGCGGAGGAGCGGACGAACCCTGCCGCCAGGCTGGGGTTCCAGCCCGGGCAGGTGGTCCAGGAGATCGGCTACGACGACGACGTGGACCAGGAACTCCGCGAGGCCATCGAAGGCATTGTGGAGAGCGACCTGGTGGACGAGGACTACGACGACGTGGCCGACGCCGTTGTGCTGTGGTTCCGTGACGACGACGGCGACCTGACGGACTCGCTGGTCGATGCCACCACGTACATCGAAGAGGGCGGCGCGATCCTGCTCCTCACGCCGAAGACCGGCCGTTCGGGCTATGTGGAGCCGAGCGACATCTCGGAGGCCGCCACCACGGCGGGTCTGACGGCGTCCAAGAGCGTCAGCGTCGGAAAGGACTGGAGCGGCAGCCGGCTGGCCACGCCGAAGGCCGCCAAGTCCAAGCGTTAGTCGTTCGGACGGGGCGGGTCGACGCTGTCGGCCCGCCCATCGGCCTGTCCCGGTGCCTGCGTAGGGTGGTTCCACCCGAGAAGCCGCACGAAGGGACACCCACCACGATGGCGATCCAGGCCGGCGAGAAGGCCCCCGACTTCGAGCTCAAGGACAACCACGGCGCGAGCGTGAAGCTGTCCGACTTCCGCGGCGAGAAGAACGTCGTGCTGCTCTTCTACCCCTTCGCCTTCACCGGCGTGTGCACCGGCGAGCTGTGCGAGCTGCGCGACAACCTGCCGCAGTTCTCCGACCGCGACACCCAGCTGCTCGCCGTCTCCAACGACTCCATCCACACCCTGCGGGTCTTCGCCGAGCAGGAGGGCCTGGAGTACCCGCTGCTGTCGGACTTCTGGCCGCACGGCAACGTCTCGCGGGCCTACGGCGTCTTCGACGAGGACAAGGGCTGCGCCGTACGCGGCACCTTCGTCATCGACAAGGAGGGCGTCGTGCGGTGGACCGTCGTCAACGGCCTGCCGGACGCGCGCGACCTGAACGACTACGTGAAGGCGCTCGACTCCCTGTGACGCCGGTCGGGCGGCATACGCCCGACACCCGCTGAATTCCCTGCTTCAGGGCCTGGGTGGGGCGGGAACCCGTCACTAGGATCGACTCGTTGATCCGACATCCGAGCACAACGGGGCATCCCGCCCCAGAACACCAATGGAGGACTCGTGGGAGTCAGCCTCAGCAAGGGCGGCAACGTATCGCTTAGCAAGGAGGCGCCGGGCCTGACCGCGGTCATCATCGGTCTGGGGTGGGACATCCGCACCACGACCGGCACCGACTTCGACCTGGACGCCAGTGCGCTGCTGCTGAACAACTCCGGCAAGGTCGGCAACGACCAGCACTTCATCTTCTTCAACAACCTCAAGACCCCGGACGGCTCGGTCGAGCACACCGGCGACAACCTCACCGGTGAGGGCGAGGGCGACGACGAGCAGATCAAGGTCGACCTCGCCACCGTCCCGGCCGACGTCGAGAAGATCGTCTTCCCGGTCTCGATCTACGACGCCGAGACCCGCCAGCAGTCCTTCGGCCAGGTCCGCAACGCGTTCATCCGCGTCGTGAACCAGGCCGGCGGCACCGAGATCGCCCGGTACGACCTGAGCGAGGACGCCTCCACCGAGACCGCCATGGTCTTCGGTGAGCTCTACCGGCACGGTGCGGAGTGGAAGTTCCGCGCCATCGGCCAGGGCTACGCCTCGGGCCTGCGCGGCATCGCGCAGGACTTCGGCGTGAACGTCTGAGCCGACGAGCTCAAGGTCTCACCATCCGGCGCCGCACGGTTTACGTGCGGCGCCGGACGTGCAGGACCACCTGAGAAACAACAGGGGAGGGAACCATGGGCGTCACGCTCGCCAAGGGAGGCAATGTCTCCCTGTCCAAAGCCGCACCGAACCTCACCCAGGTGATGATCGGGCTCGGCTGGGACGCGCGCTCCACCACCGGAGCCCCCTTCGACCTCGACGCCAGCGCCCTGGTGTGCAGCGACGGGCGGGTGCTCGGGGACGAGTGGTTCGTGTTCTACAACCAGCTCAAGAGCCCGGACGGCTCGGTGGAGCACACCGGTGACAACCTCACCGGTGAGGGCGACGGCGACGACGAGTCGCTCCTGATCGACCTCTCCAAGGTGCCGCCGCGGTGCGACAAGATCGTGTTCCCCGTCTCCATCCACATGGCCGACGAGCGCGGCCAGGCCTTCGGCCAGGTCAGCAACGCCTTCATCCGTGTCGTGAACCAGGCGGACGGCCAGGAACTCGCCCGCTACGACCTGAGCGAGGACGCCTCCACGGAGACCGCGATGATCTTCGGCGAGGTCTATCGCTACCAGGGCGAATGGAAGTTCAGGGCGGTGGGGCAGGGGTACGCGTCGGGGCTGCGGGGGATCGCGCTGGACTTCGGAGTCAACATCTCATAACGCGATATGAGCAAAATCAGGGGCCCGGTGGGGTATGGAGGGGGCCGGACTAGACTTCGGCTTCAAAAGTTCGTAAAGCCGGGTACGGCGCGGGGGAGCCCCGTACACACACGATTGGGTAGCCAGTGGTTCTGAAAACCTTCGGGTGGTCGTTCGCGGTCACCGCGCTCGGCCTGGTCGCGGCGGTTCTCTACGGAGGGTGGGCCGCGTTCGGCGTCGTAGCGATCCTGTCCGTCCTCGAGATCTCGCTGTCCTTCGACAACGCGGTGGTCAACGCCGGGATCCTGAAGAAGATGAATGCCTTCTGGCAGAAGATCTTCCTCACGATCGGCATCCTGATCGCCGTCTTCGGCATGCGACTGGTTTTCCCCGTCGTGATCGTCGCGCTCAGCGCCCAGCTCGGACCGATCGAGGCCGTCGACCTCGCGCTCACCGACAAGGACCAGTACCAGCAGTACGTCACCGACGCCCACCCGTCGATCGCCGCCTTCGGTGGCATGTTCCTGCTGATGATCTTCCTGGACTTCATCTTCGAGGACCGGGACATCAAGTGGCTCGGCTGGCTGGAGCGTCCGCTGGCCAAGCTCGGCAAGGTCGACATGCTGTCGGTCTGCATCGCCCTGATCGTCCTGCTGATCTCCTCGATCACCTTCGGCGCCAACGCCCACCAGCACGGTGGCACCCACGCCGACAAGGCGGAGACCGTCCTGCTCTCCGGTGTCGCGGGTCTGATCACCTACATGATCGTCGGCGGCCTCTCCGGCTACTTCGAGGACAAGCTCGAAGAGGAGGAGGAGCGCGAGCACGAGGCCGAGGAGAAGGCCGCCCGTGAGGGCAAGCCCAAGTCGGCGGTGAAACTGGCCGGCAAGGCCGCGTTCTTCATGTTCCTCTACCTCGAGGTCCTGGACGCGTCCTTCTCCTTCGACGGCGTGATCGGCGCCTTCGCCATCACCAACGACATCGTCCTGATGGCCCTCGGCCTCGGCATCGGCGCCATGTACGTCCGGTCGCTGACCGTCTACCTGGTCCGCGAGGGCACCCTCGACGACTACGTCTACCTGGAGCACGGCGCCCACTACGCCATCGGCGCGCTCGCCATGGTCCTCCTCGTCACCATCCAGTACGAGATCAACGAGTTCATCACCGGCTCCATCGGCGTCGTCCTGATCGGCGCCTCCTTCTGGTCCTCCGTGCGCCGCAACCGCGCCATCGCGGCGGCCGAGGGAAAAGCCGGCTCGGACGAGAAGACTGAGGTCTCGTCCGGGGTGTGACACCCCTCGGGGTGAGGAACGCTCTGTGCGGGGCGGCTGCCGAGGCGAGTCCTCGGCGCCGCCCCGTCGGCCGTCAAGGCCGTGGGTCGTGCGATGACCTGCGGTCTCCAAGTGAACGTGGGGGGCGGAATGGGCCTGTTCGACGGACTTCGGCGCGGGCGCGATGTGCAGTTCGACTCGGGCCACGCGGCAACGAACGCGATCGAACTGACCAAGCGGCGCGCACAGATATCACTCACCAAGCAGGACGCGGCCAACGGCCATCTGCGCGTCAACCTGAGCTGGCGGATGCGCACGTCCGACATCGGCGGCCCGCAGCGCGAGAGCCTGCTGCGGCACCCCTTCCGGGCCCTCAAGCCACCGGAGGTCGTCGGCCACAGCCAGAGCATGGTCAACGTCGACCTCGACCTGGGCTGCCTCTACGAGCTCCAGGACGGCACCAAGGGCGTCGTCCAGCCCCTCGGCGGCTACTTCGGCGACGTCAACGCCCCGCCGTACGTCAAACTCAGCGGCGACGACCGCTTCGGCTCCGGGTCCGGCGAGACGATGTACATCAACCTCGACCACCGCGAGAACATCAAGCGGCTCCTGGTCTTCGTCTACATCTACGACCAGACACCCGCCTTCGACCGCACCCACGCCAGCGTCACCCTCTACCCGAGCAGCGGCCCGCGCATCGAGATCCACCTCGACGAACGCCAGCCGCAGGCGCGCTCCTGCGCCGTCGTCATGATCGAAAAGATCAAGAACGACGAGATCATCGTGCGCCGCGAGGCGAAATTCGTCTACGGCTTCCAGGCCGAGCTGGACCGGCTGTACGGGTGGGGCCTGCAGTGGGGCCGGGGCTACAAGACGAAGGTCGAGCGCTGAGGGCCCTGGCGGGCGCGGGCCCGGTCCTCGGCCCGGGCCCCCCTCAGCGTCCGATGAACTGCGGGCCTTGCGGGGGCAGGCGGAAGTCCGGGTCGGGAGCCGCGGTGACCGGCGGCGGGTAGCCGTAGCCGGTCTGCGCCCCCGTGACGCCCGCCGCGGCCGGTGCCTGGGGATAGCCGTACGCGGGCTGACCCGCGGGCTGCGGGTAGCCGTACGCCGGCTGGGTCGTCGCGGGCTGCTGGGGCGGATAGCCGTACGCGGGCTGCGCGGGGACGACGGTCGGCTGCTCCGGAGGCAGCGGCCGCGACACCTCGGGGGCGGGCTGCTGTGTGGTCGCCGCCGTGGTGGGCAGGCCCGTCGTCTCCTGCGCGGCCTCCGACTCGTCCACCGAGATGCCGTAGTCGGTCGCGAGCCCCTGCAGACCGTTCGAATAGCCCTCGCCCAGGGCCCGGAACTTCCAGCCCTCGCCGCGCCGGTACAGCTCGCCGCAGATCAGGGCGGTCTCCTCGCCCGTCTCCGGCTTGACGTCGAAGTACGCCAGAGCTTCCGCCTCGGTGCCCGCCGCGTCGTACAGCAGGATGCGCAGTGCCTGTACGCGGTCGAACGGGACGCCGTCCGCCGATGCGACCAGCAGAATCCGGCTGACTCCCGACTCGACACCGGTGAGTTCTGTCTGGATCGTGTCGGTCAGGCCCTCGGCGACCCGCTTCTTGCCGAGCCGCCACACCTTCCCCGAGGGGTGTCGGGGCTGGTTGTAGAAGACGAAGTCCTCGTCGGAGCGCACACGACCGTCGGGGCCGAGGAGCAGCGCGGAGGCATCGACGTCCGGAACCCCCTGTCCGGTTGTCCAGCGCAGCACGGCGCGCACCGTGGTGGCTTCCAGCGGGACGTTCGACCCCTTCAGCATCGCGTGCGTCATGCGGTCATCCTGCCTTCTCGGTCCTGCTCACGACAACGCGGGGGCCGGGCGCCACGAGCGGCGCCGACGGCCGTCGCGGACTACCGTCGTCATGGCCGGGCCTGGCTGTGCTTGCCCGCGTTACCTGAAATTCATGCCTGATGGGAACCTTTGACATGGACTTCTACGTACTATTACCGGCCACCTTTCGACGATTCGCAGGCCGCACGACCACCACGGGGGAGTTCCATGCGTCATTTCGGGCACATCGCCCCTGAGACGCGGAAGCGTCTCTTCCACCGCGAGCCGTGTGTGTTCACGACGGGCTCTCCGGCCCGGCTGCTCGCGGCGGCCCTGGGCGCCACGCTCTACAGTCCGGCCACCCGGCCGCGCCTCGCCGACGACGTCCTCAAGCAGGCCGGGCGCGGTGTCGTCTCGATGGTGATCTGCCTCGAGGACTCGATCGACGACGCGGACGTCGGCCCGGGCGAGGAGAACCTCGTCCGCCAGTTCAGAGCTCTCGCCGAGCTCCCGGACGCGGACCTGCCCCTGCTGTTCATCCGGATCCGCGTCCCCGAGCAGATCCCCGACCTCGTACGACGGCTCGGCCCGTCCGCCCGGCTGCTGTCCGGATTCGTACTGCCGAAGTTCACCGAGGAGCGGGGCATCCCCTTCCTCGAGGCGCTGGCGACCGCCGAGGCCGAAAGCGGCCGTCGCCTTTTCGCCATGCCGGTGCTGGAGTCGCCGGAGCTGCTCTACCGCGAGTCCCGCGTGGAGACCCTGGAGGGCATCTCCCGGGCCGTCGACAAGTACCGCGACCGCGTGCTCGCCCTGCGCCTCGGCGTGACGGACTTCTGCTCCTCCTACGGGCTGCGCCGAGGCCCCGACATGACGGCGTACGACGTGCAGATCGTCGCCTCCGTCATCGCCGACGTGGTGAACATGCTGGGCCGCGCCGACGGCACCGGCTTCACCGTGACCGGGCCGGTGTGGGAGTACTTCCGGGTCCAGGAGCGCATGTTCAAGCCGCTGCTGCGGCAGAGCCCCTTCCTTGAGGTGCAGGCCGCGGAACTGCGCGAGAAGCTGATTGAGCACGCCATGGACGGCCTGCTGAGGGAGATCTCCCTGGACCACGCCAACGGCCTGCTGGGCAAGACCTGCATCCATCCCTCCCACGTGCTTCCGGTGCACGCCCTGTCGGTCGTCAGCCACGAGGAGTTCTCGGACGCCCAGGACATCCTGCGCCCCGAGCGCGGCGGCGGCGGTGTGCTTCGATCGGCGTACACGAACAAGATGAACGAGGTGAAGCCGCATCGGGCCTGGGCCGAGCGGACCCTGCTGCGTGCCGAGGTTTTCGGCGTGGCGAACGAGGACATCGGCTTCGTGGAACTGCTCGCCGCCGGCCTGCCCGGCTGACCGCGTGACATCCGAAGAATTCGAACGGTTGGTGGAGAAGGCAGTGAACGAGGGGGTGCGCGGCGAGGTGCGCGACGAAGCCGGCGGAGTCTGGTCCGGCAGCTGGGTCGCGGAGCGGCTCGGCGTCGAGCTCGTCGGCGAGGACCGGCTGACCGACCTGCTGGGGCTGGCGCTGCGGCGCAACCCCAAGCGGGCCCACCTGCTGGTGTCGAACGTGCTGGGCAAGCATGTGCCGCAGTCGCCGTCCGTCGTCTACGGCCACGGCGTCGAGCTCGGCCGCCGGGTGCGGGAGCTGCTGGGCGAGGAGGAGGCGGGCCGGGCGGTCGTCCTCGGCTACGCGGAGACCGCGACCGGCCTCGGCCACTCCGTCGCCGACGGGCTGGGCCTCGCGCCCTACCTGCACTCCACGCGCCGCCCCGTCGCCGGTCTCGCGGCGGCCGGCGGCTTCGAGGAGGCCCACTCCCACGCGACCTCGCATCTGCTGCTGCCGGAGGATCCCGCGCTGCTGACCGGGGACGGGCCGCTGGTCCTGGTCGACGACGAGTTCTCTACCGGGAACACGGTGCTGAACACTGTCCGTGATCTTCATGAGCGGTATCCGCGGCGGAGGTATGTCGTGGTGGCGCTCGTGGACATGCGGTCGGCGGAGGACGCGGGGCGGCTGGAGGGGTTCGCGCGGGAGATCGGGGCGCGGGTGGATCTTGTCGCGGCGGCGTCGGGGACTGTGCGGCTGCCCGAGGGGGTGTTGGAGAAGGGGCAGGAGCTGGTGGCGCGGTACGAGGCGAGTGCCGCGGCGGGCGGTATGTCGCCCGCGGCGCCGTCGGGGCTGGTCGCGCGGTTCCCCGCGCCCCCGGACAACGGCGTCGCCGTCGAGGCCGTCCAGGAGTCCACCCCCCTAGGGACGCGGGGAACCGCGCGACCAGCCCCCACCGGCCCGGACTCGGATGACAACCGCACCCGCCCCCACATCACCCGCGTAGACCTGCACTGGCCCTCCGACCTGCCGGACGGCGGACGGCACGGGTTCACCCCAGCCCATCGGGAGCGTCTGGAGGCCGCCCTGCCCGGCATGGTGGCCCGCATCGCCGACGCGCTGCCCGTCGACGCACGCCGCGTGCACATCCTCGGCTTCGAGGAGCTGATGTACGCGCCGCTGAGGCTGGCCCGAGAGCTGGAACGTGTGACGGACGTCGAGGTCCGTTACTCGACCACCACCCGCTCACCCGTCCTGGCCGTCGACGACCCGGGCTACGCGATACGCACCCGCCTCGCCTTCCCCGCCCACGACGACCCCGCGGACGGCCCGGGCGAGCGGTACGCCTACAACGTCGCCGGCGCCGGATTCGACGCCGTCGTCGCGGTGGTCGACTCGGCCGGGGACACCCCCGCGCTGCACGCGCCCGACGGTCTGCTGGCCCGGCTCGCCGCGCACACGCCGCGGGTCCTGCTCGCCGTCATACCGTCGTACGCCCCCGAAAGGCCCTCCATGCTGCCCGAGCCCCTGCGCGGCCCCGACTTCTCCTCGTACGCGCCCGAGGAGGTCGGCTGGCTGCTCCAGGACCTCTCGGACGTGACACTGGAGGCGCCGACCGAGGAGCGCGAGGAGGCCATCCAGAGCGGCGGCGCGCACTACGCGGAGTCGCTGCCCGTGGAGTACCAGCCGAGCGAGCGGTACCAGGAGCTGTTCCACGCCGCGCTGGACGACTCGGCGGCCCGTATCGCCCAGGCGACCGGCGTGGTCACGGAAACGGTCCTCGCCGAAAGCGGTCCGCGCCCGGTCCTGGTCTCCCTGGCCCGCGCGGGAACCCCCGTCGGCATCCTCATGCGCCGCTGGGCCCAGCACCGGCACGGCATCGACCTGCCGCACTACGCCGTGTCGATCGTCCGCGGCCGGGGTATCGACGCCAACGCGCTGCGCTGGCTCGCCGCGCACCACGACCCCCGGGACGTCGTCTTCGTCGACGGCTGGACCGGCAAGGGCGCCATCACCCGCGAACTCGCCCAGGCCCTGGAGGAGTTCGAGAAGTCCGACGGCATCACCGGCTTCAGCCCCGAGATCGCGGTCCTGGCCGACCCGGGCTCCTGCGTACGGACCTACGGCACCCGAGAGGACTTCCTCATCCCCTCCGCGTGCCTCAACTCCACGGTGTCCGGCCTGATCTCGCGGACCGTGCTGCGGGCGGACCTGGTCGGTCCGCACGACTTCCACGGCGCGAAGTTCTACCGCGAACTCGCCGGCACCGACGTCTCGGTGACCTTCCTGGACGCCGTGTCCGCCCGCTTCCCCGAGGTCGAGGACGCGGCCTGCGCCCAGGCCAAGGAACTGCTCGCCGCCGACCGTTCGCCCACCTGGGAGGGCTGGGCCGCCGTCGAGCGCATCTGTGAGGAGTACGGCATCCACGACGTGAACCTCGTCAAGCCCGGCGTCGGCGAGACCACCCGGGTAATGCTGCGCCGCGTGCCCTGGAAGGTCCTGGCCCGTGCCGGAGCGGGCAGCGACCTCGACCATGTACGGCTGCTGGCCGAGCAACGCGGCGTGCCCGTCGAGGAGGTCGCCGAACTGCCCTACACCTGCGTCGGGTTGATCCACCCCAAGTACACCCGGGGCGCGACCGGCGCCGACGGCAAGGCGGTGTCGGTCTGATGCCCGTACTCGTCGCGAGCGACCTCGATCGCACCCTGATCTACTCCGCCGCCGCCCTGGCGCTGACCATGCCGGACGCCCGGGCGCCCCGGCTGCTGTGCGTGGAGGTGCACGAGAGCAAGCCGCTGTCGTACATGACGGAGACGGCGGCCCAGCTCCTCACCGACCTGGGCGACGCGGCCGTGTTCGTGCCGACGACGACCCGGACGCGCAAGCAGTACCAGCGCATCAACCTGCCGGGCCCGGAGCCCACGTACGCGATCTGCGCGAACGGCGGCCACCTCCTGGTGGACGGCGTCTCCGACGCCGACTGGCACGCGCAGGTCACCGCGCGGCTGGCCGACCAGTGCGCGCCCCTCGCCGAGGTGCAGGAACACCTGCTGAGGGCCGCCGACCCGGCCTGGGTGCGCAAGCACCGCGTCGCCGACGACCTGTTCGCCTACCTCGTCGTCGAGCGGGAACTGCTCGACGAGGAATGGGTGAAGGAACTCGCGGTCTGGGCGGAGAACCGCGGCTGGACCGTGTCCCTCCAGGGCCGCAAGATCTACGCGGTCCCCAAGCCGCTCACCAAGAGCGCCGCGATGCGCGAGGTCGCCCGCCGGACCGGCGCCGATCTCACGCTCGCCGCGGGCGACTCCCTGCTCGATACCGACCTGCTGCTCGCGGCGGACCAGGGCTGGCGGCCCGGCCACGGGGAACTGGCCGACACCGGCTTCACGGCTCCCTCGATCAGGGTGCTTCCCGACCGGGGTGTCCTCGCCGGGGAGCGGATCCTGCGGGAGTTTCTGGGGGCAGTGCGGGGCGCCTGAGAGCTCGGGTGGGCTGGTCGTCGTGCGGGTGCGGCGTTGTCGTGGCCGTTCGCGCAGTTCCCCGCGCCCCTTGGGGGCGTCGTAGGAGCCGTACGCCGATGAACGCCGCCGCCGCCACGGCCGCCACGGCGAGGACCACCTTCGAGTAAGTGGAGACGACGTCCGTGACCTGGTGCCAGTTCGCCCCCAGCAGGTAACCCGCGAGCACGAACACCGTGTTCCAGATCGCGCTGCCCAGGGTGGTCAGGCCCAGGAACACCGGCAGCCGCATGCGCTCGACACCCGCCGGTACGGAGATCAGGCTGCGGAAGATCGGGATCATCCGGCCGAAGAACACGGCCTTCGTGCCGTGCCGCAGGAACCACGCCTCGGTCCGCTCGATGTCCGAGATCTTCACCAGCGGCAGCCGGCCCGCCATCGCCACCGTCCGGTCACGGCCGAGCAGCGCACCGATCCCGTACAGCGCGAGCGCGCCGGTCACCGAGCCGGCCGTCGTCCACAGCAGGACGGCGAGCAGGCTCATCCGCCCGCTGCTCGCGGCGAACCCGGCGAGAGGCAGGATCACCTCGCTGGGCAGCGGCGGGAACAGGTTCTCCAGGGCGATGGCGAGACCGGCACCCGGGGCGCCCAGCGCGTCCATGAGGTCGTTGACCCACTGCGGTCCGGCGTCCGCCGCGATGACTGTCATGCCGACCACGCTAGAGAAACGAAGCTGAAGGGCTCCTGAGGAAAGGCGTCAGCCGCAGCAGCCGCCCCCGCAGCAACCGCCGCCGCCACCGCCCGCGCGGGGTGCCGGTGCCGGTGCGGAGGCCGAGCCGGCCACCGCGACCGTGGAGAGGAGCTTCACCGTGTCGTCGTGACCCGACGGGCACGCCGCGGGAGCGGAGGACTCCGCCATGGGACGGCTCAGTTCGAAGGTGTCGCCGCAGGTCCGGCAGCGGTACTCGTAGCGAGGCATGGGGACAGATTAGTCGGCGGCAACGGAAGTACCGCCCTTCAGGATTTCTTTGGGCCATTTCTGCCGTACCAGTGTGGAGAAGCTGTAAAGGCCGCTGGTAACTTTCGATCGTCGCGACGAGCCGTGAGGCCCGGGGGGATGTGGGGCGCGCTGCCGTTGATAGCGGCGGCCATGCCCTTCCACGCGAGTACCACATGAAGCGGGGAGGGAGACGCAGCCGTGACCAGGGCTGGGTGGGAACCGGAAGAGACCATGCAATTGAAGGCTCCCGCTTCCATACGTGCGGAGTGTCCGGAACATGTGGACGAGACCAGGCAATCGCGCGCGGTCTCGGGCGAGAGCGGATCCGGCAGGCCGCGCCGCCGGCGCCGGGCCCCCCGGCGCACCCCCCTGTCCCGTCTCCGCGCAGCCGTGGGCCCCCTGCTGGTCCCGCTCGTCCGCGTCCGGCCCCGCTTCCCGCGCACCGACCGCACCGGCTGGCGTCGCTGGGTGCCCTCCTGGCGGCAGTGGCTCGGCGCCGCGCTGACCCTCACCGGCCTGGCCGTCGGCTTTCTGGGAGTCGCCTACGCAGCCACCGACATCCCGGAGAACCTCAACTCGTACGCCACCCAGCAGGACAACGTCTACTACTGGTCCGACGGGACACCCATGGCACGCACCGGCTGGGTGCGGCGGCAGGCGATGCCGTTGAAGGACATCCCCGAGGACGTCCGCGACGCGGTGCTGGCGGCGGAGAACGCGAGCTTCTACAGCGACCCCGGCATCTCCCTCAGCGGCCTCACCCGCGCCCTGTGGCGCACCGTCGGCCAGGGAGACACCCAGGGCGGCTCCACCATCACCCAGCAGTACGTCAAGAACGTCTACCTCAACCAGGACCGCTCGGTCGGACGCAAGTTCACCGAGGCCATGCTCGCCCTCAAGCTCGACAACGGGATGAGCAAGGACGACATCCTCGAGGGCTACCTCAACACCAGCTGGTTCGGGCGGGGCACCTACGGCATCCAGCGCGCCTCCCAGGCCTACTACGGCAAGGACGTCGGCGAACTCGACGCCGGCGAGGCCGCCTTCCTCGCCTCCCTCCTCAAGGGCGCGGGGCTCTACGACCCGGTCCTGAGCGAGGCCAACCACGCGCGGGCGGTGGAGCGCTGGTCCTGGACCCTCGACCGCATGGTCGAGGTCGGCACCCTGTCGAAGTCCGAGCGGGCCGAGTACAAGAAGTTCCCCGAGCCGCTGAAGCGGGCGCCCGGGTTCGACACCGGCAAGCAGAGCGACTACCTCGTGGAGCTGGCCGCCCAGTACGCGAAGAAGGCCGCGCGCCTGTCGGCCAAGGAGTTCGACCTCGGCGGCTACCAGATCTACACGACCTTCGACCGCAAACAGGAGACCGCGCTCACCGACGCCGTGAACAAAGCCCGCAAGCAGGCACGGAAGGACGACACGGCCAAGGCCAAGGCCCTGCACTTCGGCGCCGCGTCGGTGGCCACCGACGGGCGGATCCTCGCCGTCCACGGCGGCCCCGACCACCGTACGCAGGGTTACAACGAGTCGAATGCGACCACCGTGCCCGCCGGTTCGGCCTTCCTGCCGTTCGTCTACGCCGCCGCCCTGGAGAACGGAGTGCGCAAGACCCGTGACGGCGCCACGGCCGAGGTCACCCCGCAGACGCTGTACGACGGTGACGACGGCATCGCCGTCACGACACCCGAGGGCCCCTACTGGGACCGCGGCGGCAAGAAGGTCACCTCCCGCAACCACGGCGGGAAGTCCTACGGGCGGATCAGTCTGAGCCGGGCGCTCGCCCTGTCGGTGAACACGCCGTTCATGCAGCTCGGCATGGACACCGGCCTGGACGAGGTGCGGGAGACCGCTCAGGCGGCGGGCCTGCTCTCCTCCAGCTTCGGCCCGCAGGTGCCCGCGATGTCCCTGGGCAGCGCCACGCCCAGCGCGATCCGTATGGCGAGCGGATACGCCACGTTCGCCGCGGCCGGCACGCATGTCGAGCCGTACTCGGTGGCCCGGATCACCCGCAACGGCTCCGAGGTCACGCTGGCGAAGCCCGCCTCCCGCCGTGCGGTGAGGGCCGGCGTGGCCGAGGCCGTCCAGTCCGCCCTCACGGACGCCTTCCGCACCGCCCACCCCGGGGCGGGCGCCACCGCCACGGTGGCCGGGAAGGCCGGCACCTCACAGGACGACACCGCGGCCTGGTACGTCGGCACGGCCAACTCCGTGTCGACGGCCGTCGTGGCCTATCGCATCGACCTCACCAAGAGCCTCGAACCACTGCCGCTGGACGGGATCGCGGGCTCCCCGGGTGACAGCGTTCCGTACCGCATCTGGTCCGGTGCCCGGGGCATCGGCTGACCCCCTGTGCCCGGCACCACCGCAACACCCCCACCCCCCTCGCAGAATGAGCCGCGCATGAAGTCACCCTCCGGCCGCCGCCGCAGACCCCGCGCACCCCGCCGCGCCACACCCCCCGGGATACTGACCCTGGCGGCCCTTCTGGTCGTCGCGTCCCTGGTCGCGGGCTATCTGGCCCTGACCCGCTCGGACACCACCACCCCGACCGCCTCCTCAGGGCCCCGCAAGGGAGGCGTCACGAAGCCGGACCAGGAACCCCGGTGGGACGGCAGGACGAAGGTCCTCGGGGACGGCTCCACCTCCTACACCGGCCCGCAGAAGGGGCAGTTGAAGCCGGTGCCGCTCAAACCGGGCGAGAAGCCGCCCCAGTTCGTGGTCTTCTCCTGGGACGGCGCGCTGCAGGGCGACGACGGGCTCTTCTCGCACTACCGGGAGCTGGCCGAGGAGTACGACGCCCACATGACCTTCTTCCTCACGGGCATCTACCTGCTGCCCAAGAGCAAGAAGAGCCTCTACTCCCCGCCCCAGCACTCGAAGGGCTCGGCGGCGATCAGCTTCGCCACCGACGAGCACATCCGCACCACGCTGGAGCAGCTCGGCAAGGCGTGGCAGGGCGGGAACGAGATCGGCACCCACTTCAACGGCCACTTCTGCGGCAAGAAGGGCGGCGGCGACTGGAGCGTCGCGGAGTGGCGGAGCGAGATCGACCAGTTCTACGCGTTCGTCGAGAAGTGGAAGACCAACACCGGCTTCCAGGAAGCCGACCCGCTGCCGTTCGACATCAGGAAGGAGGTCACCGGCGGCCGTGCCCCCTGCCTGGAGGGCCAGAAGAACCTGCTGAAGGCCGCCAAGGACTACGAGTGGCGCTACGACGCCAGCTCCGCGGGCGACTTCCAGATATGGCCCCGCAAGAAGAACGGCATCTGGGACTTCCCGCTGCAGATGCTCCCGTACGAGGGCGGCAAGTACCAGGGCCTCTCGATGGACTTCAACTTCCTCTACAACCAGTCCGAGGGCCAGACCGAGGGCGACCCGGCGAACTACCCCCAGTGGGAACAGGAGACCGTCGCCTCCTACATGTCCGGCTTCAACCGCGTGTACTACGGCAGCCGCGCCCCGCTGTTCATCGGCAACCACTTCGAGGACTGGAACGGCGGCATCTACATGAGGGCCGTCGACCAGGTCATCAAGGACGTGTGCACGAAGAAGGACGTCAAGTGCGTGTCCTTCAGGGAGCTGGCCGACTGGCTCGACGCGCAGAAGCCCGGGACGCTGCAGAGGCTGCGCGGCCTGGACCCGGCGCAGTCGCCCGACTGGTCGACCGTCGTGAAGTAACAAGAGCAGCCCTCTTCACAACAGCCACACACTTCATGCAAAGATCTCCTACCCCGGCAACCCTTGGCCGGGGCAAGAGGGGAAAACACACCAGTGAAATCAAGGAAGTTGAACGGGACGCGACGCCGCGCCACGATAATCGGGGCGGCAGCGACCTCGGTCGTCGCCGGAGTCGCCCTGCTGCCCAACTGGAGCGCCGACGCGGCGGTCCTTGACGACCCGACGGTGGACGCGCGGACCAAGGCCACCTTCCAGCGGCTGGCGGACGCGGTCTTCACCGACCGCACCAACGCCCTGGTCGACGGCGGACAGGCCGGCCGGGACAAGCCGCTGACCGACGGCTTCTCCGGCGACGTCGCCCTGTCCTCCGGCACGGCCCGCACCGAGGACGCCACCCTGTCCGCGCTGGGGCAGCGCAAGGAGCGGCTGGCGCGGGCCGGTGAGACGTACCGCAAGGCCGGCACCACCGTCACCCTGGACGCCACGCGGGTGACGGGCCGTACGGCCAAGGCGACGGTCACCGAGACCACGACCCTGACCTATGCCGGGACCCGTGGCGACGCGCCGAGGACCACCGGCTTCCAGGCCCGGCACGAGCTGACCTTCAAGGCCGATCGGCAGGGCGACTGGCAGCTGACCGGCATCCGCGACACCGACCAGGGCGGTCTCGCGGTGAACACGCTCTCCAAGCCGGCCCCCGTCAAGGCGACCGCCGCCGACGACACCATGCCGAACGCCCCGCGCGCGGCGACCACCCGCAACCCGGCCGCCGTCCCGAAGACCGGCACGACGTACGACTACAAGGCCATGGCGGCCTACGCCGAGAAGCACTGGAACGTCTACAACAAGGACTACCCGGACTTCAGCGGCCGCGGCGCAGGCGGTGACTGCACCAACTTCGTCAGCCAGTCCCTGAAGGCGGGCGGCTGGAAGCACGCCCCCGGCTATGTGTACGACTACACCAAGTGGTTCGGCAACGCCGAGATCCAGTCGCACTCGTTCGTCGGCGTCAACGAGTGGTCCTGGTTCGCCCAGAACTCCAAGCGGACCAAGCCGCTCGCCAACGTCTACCAGCTCGAGGTCGGTGACGTCCTCCAGATGGACTTCGACAAGGACGGGTCCAAGGACCACA
Organism: Streptomyces sp. NPDC040589; assembly: GCF_055594445.1. Lineage (NCBI taxonomy): Bacteria > Bacillati > Actinomycetota > Actinomycetes > Kitasatosporales > Streptomycetaceae > Streptomyces > Streptomyces sp. NPDC040589. The sequence goes on from NZ_JBVIWP010000003.1 coordinate 906,404, forward strand.
CGATGATCGTCACGTCCAAGAGCGGCGGCGTGCCGTACGTGACCTACCACTCCACCAACACCCTCCGCAGGTCGGTGGCGAGCCTCGTCGCGTCGGATCCGAACGCGTACTACTACGCCTACCGCACCTGAGACCGGACGGGGGCCGGGCTCAGTGTCCGGCCCCTCGCTCCTCGCGGATCCCGTCCACCACACGGGCCACCCTCTGCCGGATCCCCTCCGTCTCCGTGAGGAAGTGCCAGTAGTCGGGGTGGCGGCCGTCGAGGGTGGCGATGGCGCGTTCCAGGCGGGACACGGCGTCGTCCAGGGGGCGGGCGTGCTGCGGGTCGGGGGTGTTGCGGCCGGCCATGGCGAGGCGCTGGGCGTCGCGGATGGCGAAGCGGGTGCGCTCGATCTCCCGCTGGGGGTCCTTCTGCACCGCGTTCAGGCGGTGCAGGCGGTCGCCGGCGGCCGAGACGGCCTCGTCGGTGCTGTTCAGCAGGGCCCGCACGGTCGACAGCAGGGCCGTCGCGTCGGCCCAGCGCTGCTCGGCGCGGGCGGACCGGGCCTCGGCCAGCCTGCTCTCGGCCTGGCGGACGTGCGCGGCGGCGTCGTCCGGGACACGCTGGAGGTCCTGCCAGCAGGCCGCGGTGAAGCGGCGGCGGAGTTCGCTCAGGATCGGGTCCACCTGCTCGGAGCGGGTGGTCAGGGCCTGCGCGCGGGTGCGCAGGGAGACGAGCCGGTGGTCGATCTCGGCGGCGCGGTCCGGCAGCCGCTCGGCCTCCACACGGATCGCCTCGGCCTCGCGGGTGACCCGCTCGGCCCGCTCCAGGGTCTCCGGCACGCCGTGCCGGCCGGCGCCCTGGTTCAGCTTGGTCAGCTCCGGGGAGAGGACGGCGAGCCGGGCGGCGAGGTCGTCCGCCTTCAGGTTCGACGCTCGGACGGCGTCGAGGGCGTTGGAGGCGCCGAGCAGGGCCTGGCGGGCGCGCTCGACGGCGGGTGCGAGGCGGGCCAGCTGGGTCTCGGCCTTGCCGAGCAGCGGGCCGAGGCCGTCGGCGAACCGGTCCAGCTCCTGCTTGACCCGGCCCAGCTCCTCCTTGGCGGCGGTCAGCTCGGTGCGGGCACGGGAGGCGGTCGAGGCCTCCAGGTCGTCGCGGTCGAGGTCGTGGGCGTCGACGGCGTTGATGTACCGGTGGCTGACCTCGTCGATACGGCTGCCCAGGGCCTCGAAATCGGCGACGGCGCGCCGGGCGGCGGGGGAGTCGTCGACCGCGTTGATCGTCTCTATCGAGATACGCAGGTCGCGCTGGGCGGTGTCCAGCTCGTAGAAGGCGGCCGCCGCGGCGTCCTTCGCGGCCTGGGCCTCCGCCCGCTGGCTCTCGGCGCGGCCGCCGAACCAGCGCCGGGTGCCGCCGCCCGCGAAGGTGGCGGGCAGCGCCAGCGCGGCCACCAGAGGCAGCGCCATCAGGGTGAGCGCGTCCCGCAGGGGACGGCCCGGGGTGCGGGGGAGGGGGCGGCGCGGGCTGTGCGCACGCGGCACCGACGGCGAATCCGGCTGCCTTGGTGTCGCCGTCACATCCCTCTCCCGTGCTGTTGTCCACCCTGCCCGGTGTCATTCTCCCACCGGTTGGGGACGAACACACGGGCCGGTCAGTTCGCTGTCCGGACCGTCACATTGCCGTCGCCGGTCCGGGCGGACACCACATGGGAGCTGCTCTCGTCCCGGGGCACGGACACATCCGCCCCGCCGTCGCCGGTCTTGGTGGTCACGCGGTACTTCGCCTCGGGCAGCGCGATGGTCACGGAACCGTCGCCTCCGCGGGACTCCACACGGTCCGGTACGACGCCCAGTTCGAGGCGGGCCGAGCCGTCGCCGGTGTGGGTGCGGATGTCACGTGAGGAGACCTGCGCGCGGATGGATCCGTCGCTGGTGCGCAGGTCCAGGGGCCCGGTGGTGTCGGTGACGCGGACGGAGCCGTCGCCCGTACGAATGCTCAGAGGGTCCCGGAAGCCCCGGGCGCGCACGCTGCCGTCGTCGTCCTGGACCTTCACGGTGATGCCCCGGGGGACCTCGATGCGGTGCTTGGCCGCGCAGTCGGCGACGACGCCGGAGCACTTCAGCCGCAGCACCAGCCGGTCGTCCCGCATCGACCAGGTGACCTCGGGCTCCTTGCCGATGACGACCGAGCCCTGGAACCACCGGGTGACCTCGACCTTGCCCGCCGGGTTCCGGTCGGCCGCGACGATCTCCAGGGCCGAGTCGTCGGAGTCGACGGTCAGGACGCGCCCCTGGAGGCCGAAGGACCGCTGCTCGGGCTCGGTGTCGTCCCCGGCGGACGCCCCACAGGCACTGAGCCCGCCGACGAGAACGGCCACGGCACCGGCGACGGCGATCGCGCGGACGGAAGCGGTGCGGGTGGTGCCGGCGGTGCGGATGGTGCGGGCCATGACAATCTCCCCCTGGGCGGACGACGGGCGCTCTCTGAGCGCTCTACGACCGTATGGATCCGGGGCCCGCCGGGGGATCCGGGCCACTCCCGGATCAAGGGTGGGGTTATCCCCCGGGGCTGACCCGCGAGCAAGGGTTTGCGAGACGGTGCCCCGGGCAATGTAGGCTGTCGACTCGTCCTGGGCACGTGGCCTGGGAAGCCGGGTGCGTAGCTCAGGGGTAGAGCGCCTGCCTTACAAGCAGGATGTCGGCGGTTCGAAACCGTCCGCGCCCACCGGATTAAGTAGCAGGTCAGAGGCCCTCCAGGGATCACCCTGGGGGCCTCTCCTGTGATCGAAGTCCACAAAGAGTCCACATCCCCAAACGATCATGTTTCTTCATCACTCATTCGGGGGACTTGATCGTCGGGGCGTGGCTCTTACGCTTTCCAGACAAGACGAGGACGGCGCGGCTCCCCACCGCGCGCCAGACACAGGCTTGTCGTCACCTGCGGGAACCGGCCTGGGGCGGATCGGCCCGTAGGCGGCGACCCCCGCCGAACTCATCGGCGGGGGTCGTGCGTACAAACCTAGACCGCCCCACCCCGTGCAGGGGGTGGGGCGGCTTGCTCTGACCGTGTCAGAGCAGAGGATGACCGGCCGCAGGCGGACACAGGCACACCCGCGCGTCATCCCGCCCACTCCGGACATGCCGGTGCGGGCGTATGCACTGGGGGGTGGCATGTGCCCACAGCGCAGCTTTATCGGGTGCCTCTCGACCCCCTGCCCGACTGGGTACTCGCCCGCCGCCGGGTCATCGGGGACCGCATAAGAGAAGTCCGCCGGCGCGCGGGCCTCTCGCAGGTTCCGTTAGCTGAGCGCGTCGGCCTCGACCACAAGACGATCCACCGGTACGAGACGGCTCAGCGCGCCCCCAGCCTTACCGAGTTGCTCCTCATCGCCGACGTCCTCAGCGTGCCGCTCGCCGACCTCGTGCGTTGAGCGGCCCGCCGCCCCGGCGGAGAATGACGGGGCGGCCCGGCCGATGTCGGGGAGGCGCCAGCCGATATTCAGCCCGGGTCGGTCGCTGCCGCCGCGGCGTGCAGCCGGGTCAGTCGCGCAGCCTCGTCGTCGCGGAAGGTCGCTACCTCGTGACAGCGCTGGCTCATCACGAACTCGCCGAGCGGCAGGCACAGGTCCATGCGCTGGATGCAGACGCCGACCATGAACGGGCCGTCCGCGGCGCGGTACAACCGGACTCCGTAGTACCCCTCCTGGCAGTCGTCCGGGTTGTTGAACCGGCAGTCGGCGCAGGTCTCGGGCAGGCGCACGGGCCGGATGCTCTTCGCGTACAGCGTGCGTCCGTCCGGCAGGCGGTACCGCATCCGCTGATCGGAGGCCCCTGCTGTGATGATGCGGCGGACCGGCACGGCGCCCAGGTGGTCGACGACATCCCGCATCGCATCGAGGGACGCGCCCCCTTCCTCCAGGGAGACGAGCATGCGGACCACGACGGAGCGGCCGTGCCGCTCGATGATGCGGAGCACGCGGTCGACGTGGCCGCGGTCGGGGATCACGATGTTTGCGGAGACCTTGATGCCGTGCGCGGTCGCGGTCTCGATCGTCGCGTCGAGGGCGGCCAGCTTGCGCTCGGCGAGCTTCGGCGAGGCGAGGCGCGGAGCCTGTACGGCGGCGAGTTCGGCCGGGGTGGTGCCGAACACGGACAGGTTGATGCGGTCGAGGCCGGCTGCCGCGGCGGCGGGCAGAACCGCGGCGCCGTTTTCGCCGTTCGAGGTGAGTCCGACCGTGAGTCCGAGGCGCCGGGCGATGGTGATCAGGCCGGGCAGGTCGGGGTGCAGGGTGGGCTCGCCGCCGGTGAAGTGCACTTCGTTCGTCGGGAGGCTGCCGCGCACGGCGGCGAGGGCCAGGGCGAAGTCGGCGTCGGCGGCGATCCGGGCGGGGAGGAAGTCGGCGCCGTTGGTGCGGAGGTAGATGGAGACGCGTCCGGTGTTGCCCGGTGCGGCGACGGGTGTTCCCTCGTTGTGGCAGAACGAGCAGGCGAGGCCGCACGCGTCGATGATTTTCACGCGTAGGGTGCGGTCCGGTTTCACTTCCACCGGCACGTCGCTCAGGTCGTGCATGGTGCCCCCCTCTGCGGGCGGGCCGGGGCGCGGTGCCCCGGCCGGAGTAGCAGGCGCCGGCCTACTGGAATCGCAGGTCGGCGATGGAGTCCAGGTCGATGCCGTACAGGCCGTAGACCTTCGTGGTGTTGATCGATGTGAGCTGGGTGTGGTCGATGCCCAGCGCGGTGGCGGCCGTCCACACCTGCGCTTCGTCGTCGGCCTCGATCTCCAGGTACGGCGGGATGCGGGGCCACTCGTCGACTTCGAGGCGGACGGCGCCGAGGGTGTAGGAGGTGCGCCGGTTCTCCTGGTAGCTGCGTGGCGTCAGGCCGGTGAGCTGCAGCAGTGCGGCCGCTTCCTCGAAGCTGTCGACGGTCACCTCGGTCTCGTGGGTCCCGTCGACGGCGTCCGTGACGATCTGCTTCACGCACAGGGTGACGTGGGTTCCGGTGTCGCGTAGCCGCACCCATCGGCCGGAGACGGCCGGAATGGTGTCGTACACGTACCGCCGCATGAGACGGGTCCCGGTTGTGCGGGTGCCGCCGGCGTCCGTGATGAGCAAGGCGATTTTCGCCGGGTCGATGTCGAGGGCTTTCGCTTCGAACTCGATGCCTGCCATGGGTCTCCGATCGCTGGTCGCTGCGGTTGTTTCAACGACCGTGCAGCGTAGGGGGCCCGCCGCCGGTGACTGGGACGTTCCGGCGGCGGGCCTGCGGCCGCCCGTAACGGGGCGTCGGGGTGGCCGCTCGTCCCGCTATCGGCGTCGGCCGATAGCGGGGGCTCGGGATTCGCTGGGCGCGGTCTGGCGGGCCGCGCTCTTGCAGTACACCGGGCACACGGGGATGTCGCCGCCGGCGTTGGAGGCTCCCGGGTTGCTGATGGTGTCGTACGAGCCCTTGAGCGGCTTGTTGCAGCGGGCGCACATCACTGGTCGGCTCCTTGGGGACGTCGTAGGGCAATGCACGGCTGGCAGGCGTACACCTCGGCGTCGAGGTCGTAAGCGCCCTCACTGCCGCGCGAGATACCAGCGCTGACCCCACCGCCGGTCTTGAGGGAGGCGTTGCACCAGACGCAGTTCCAGCCCGCGTACTGCCCGTACGACAACTCGCGGGGCGGCGGAGGCGTCGGCAGCGGTGTCGGCTGGCCGGTCATGGCGTGCCCTCCGACGCGAGGCGGCGCAGGCCTTGTGCGATCGGTGCACGGCTTGTTGCTGAGGCAGGCGCGGCAGTTCGCGACGTGGATCCGGTACAGGCGGGTCGCCAGCTTCCGGGCGCACGAGTCACAGCCACGGGGGAACAGGGTCACCCCGCCGGGCCCGGGCCCGGGCCGCTCGCCAAGGTCGACGGCCGTCTCGATCGTGAGGCGGCTCTTACACCAGACGCAGGCCGCGCCACGGGCCTGTAACGCCGTCAGGGCGGACACCCTGGGGAGCGGTAGCAGGGCGAGAGCGTCAGCCTCAGCGCTGCTGCTGGTGCGCGTATCCCCTACCACGAGGGCCTCCACGGTCGCGGTGATCCGTCTCACACCACTGACCGTAGGGAGGGCCGACAAGCTGACCCGAGCTGACAGCTCGGGTGAACCACAGGCTCGGCGGCCTACACGAGACCGATCCGCACCGCCAGCTGCTCGGCCTGACGGGCGTGCATGGCCCGGGCCCGCCGGATCACCGTCAGCACCAGCTGCCGCGCAAGCGGTGTCCGCGCAAGATCCTCAGGGGCCATCGCCTCCAGGCCGAGGAGGGCGAGCAGCGCGGCGGCGTCGTCCCGGCGCTGGCTGTGGCAGGCCGCCACTTCGAGACCGAAGGTGAACTCGCGCTCCAGCGAGGGCAGTCCGCTGGTGTCGATGGCGTCCGCTGTGTGAAGGGCTTCGCCCGTCTCGCCTGCTTCCATCTCGATACTCAAGGCGTGCAACGCGATGTTCGTTGGTCCGAACACCGTCCAACTGACGTTGCTCGCGTCGGGCACCTGGCGGGCCGCGGGCGCCGCATGCCGGGTCAACCGGTCTCGCGCCTCCCACCACCGGCGCCGGCGGGCGGCTCCCAACACAGCGACGAGCTGGAGGGCACCACCCATCGCGGCCCGCTCGACCTCCGGCATCCGCGCGGCAGCCACCTGCTCGGCCGCCCGAAGCGCAAGTTCCTCCGCCTCGGCGGGCTGGCCCGCGGCGAGCAGAACATGGCCGAGGTTCCACTGGGCGGCAGCGATACGGAGCGGGTCGTCGGCATCTTCGGCGGCCCGCATGGCCCGGTCGGCGGCGAGTGTCGCGAGGTCCACGCGGCCGGTACGACGCAGATACGAGCGGAGCAGGCAGTACAGATCGGCGGAGGCCCGGTGCACGGCTCGGCGCTGCACTGGGTCTGTGCCAGCCCGTGCGACGCGTACGGCGTGCTCGACATCAGCGACAAGGCCAGGCAGGGTCTCGGCCGCCTTGGTGAAGCGGTCACCCGCGGTCTGCCAGCTCTGCCACGCGGCCTCCACCCGGTCCCTCAGCTCGGCGGCCGCTACCGGCTCGGTACTGCGGGCCGGTCCGTAGCCGAGCAGGGCGCGCCCCACCGCGGCCTCAGTGGTGTCAGCCGACTCCTCCTCGGCGGGCGGCTGCTCGGAGAGCAGCGCCGCGGCTGGCACGCCCAGCTCCTGAGCCAAGGCGTACAGGATCGGCAAAGACGGCACCTTCAGTCCCCGCTCGATCTGCGACAGGTAGTCGGGCGAGATACCGACCAGCCCGGCGACCGCATCCTGTCGGCGCCCGCCGCGGTAGTGCCTGATCCGGTCCCCGATGGGAAGGTCTGCTGCAACCATGCGCCTACTCCTCGCTCCTTGATGTGAGCGTAGGGTGCCCGCTGCGTGGGGACCGGGAGTTCGTGGAGAGGGGAGGCGTAGGTGCCAGAACTGGTGCTGTGGGACATCGACCACACGCTGATGGCGACGCGAGGATTCGGCCGCGAGCTGTGGTCCGCCGCGTTCGAGCAGGTGACAGGTGTGGCGCTGCGAGAGCAGGCGTCCGTGACCGGGTCGACGGAGCGGGTGATCCTGCGAGAGACCGCCCGACTGCACGACGTCGACTACGACGAGGACTTGTTCACCCGGTTCGCTGACGCGCTCGGTGCCGTGCACGTCCGGCGGGCGGCCGAGCTGCGCGAGCGCGGGCACGCACTGCCTGGTGCCGCAGGGGTACTTGCGGCCCTCGAGGAGCGGGGCGTGCGGCAGTCGGTGGTGACCGGCAACGTGCGTCAGGCCGCCGAGGTGAAGCTGGCCGTGTTCGGTTTGGACAGCTACCTGCGACTTGACGAGGGTGCGTACGGAGAGGACGGGGAGGGGCGCACGGAGCTGCTGCGCTTGGCGCTGGAGCGCGCGGGCGCGCCCGCGGAGAAGGCGGTGTTTCTCGGGGACACCCGCGCGGACGTTGCGGGTGGCCGGGAGGCCCGTGTGCGGGTGGTTGCGGTTGCCACGGGGAAGACGCCTGCGGGTGGTCTGCTGGATGCTGGCGCGGACGCCGTGCTGGACGACCTGGCCGATACGGAGCACGCGCTCAACGTTCTCGGGACATGACGAAGTGGCCCCCTCCCGCCCGAAGGCGAGAGGGGGCACAAGACTTCAGGGGTACTGGCGGCGGGTCGGGTCCAGCCCGGCCGGGAGCGGGCCAGGCAAGTCAGGATCCGGGTCAGAGCCTCCGGTCGGCTCGCAGGAGTAGGAGGTCGATCCGCTGCCGGTGGGGGTGCACGTGTACGTCACACCGCGGTAGGTGAACGTCCAGCTCGACGGCGGCGAACCCGCGGGCCCCTGCTCGCCCTTCTCGCCACGCTCACCCTGCAGGCCCGGCTCACCCTGCGCCCCCGGAGGGCCAGCGGCTCCAGAGTCTCCAGCCGGGCCAGGCGCACCCGGGCTCCCGGCCGGCCCCGGTCCACCGGGAGCGCCAGGAGCGCCGGTCGCCGAAGTCCCGTCAGCGCCATCGTCGCCTGACCGCCTGACCGCCTGACCGCCTGACCGCCTGACCGCCTGACCGCCTGACCGCCTGACCGCCCGGCCGAACCGCTCGGGCCCGGCGGTCCCGTCGGGCCTGACTCGCCGTCGTCGCCCTGCTCGCCGGTCGGCCCAGGCGGGCCCGTGACCGAATCGCCAGGCTCCCCCCCCGCGACCCGGGCGGGCCCACCACCGGTGTCCCGCCCAGGTCCTCCACCTGCCGTGCCAGAGCGTCCCGGGCCGCATTCTCCAGCGCGGCGTTGGCGTCGCGTTCCTTCTGGAGTTCCTGACCGAGAGCGTTGATCCGTTGATCGGTGTAGGCGGACTGAAGGGCGTAGACCTCAGTGGAGACGACCTTGTCCAGGCGTGAGTTGATGCCCTGGCCCATGGCCTGGACCTCCCGGCGGAGGGCGTCGACGGTGCGCCCGAGTTCGCCGACGCTCAGCTCGTCGGGCACGTGCCGCTCCTATCTACGCGGCCTTGACGACGCTGGACTGCTCCAGCTTCATCGCCGCGATGGGGGCCGTCACCTGGGGGCGGATCACGACCAGGGCGAGGCCGCCCTCGATGAGCAGCATCCACAGCGCCTGCGTTTGCGCGTCCATCTCCAGACCGAAGCCGAGGAACAGGGAGAGGGCACCGTGGCCGAGGTTGACGAGCGCGGCGAAGGCGGCGCCGGTCTTCAGGACGACCGCCTCGGCGACCGCGACGGCGCAGGCGAGGAACGCCATGCGGGTGATGTCGGCCAGACCCGGCCGCGGGAACAGGGCGGCCGGGTCGTTCGGCGAGTCAGATCAGCAGGACTCCTCGAACTTCACCGCAGTGAGGGTCACTGGCCGGCCATCCAACTTTGTCCCGGCCGCGGGCTCCTGGCTGCACACTTGCCAGTTCGACTCCATGAGGACCATGCGGTCCTGGCCGGAGGCATCGTTTACGGTGATGCTCGTCGAGGAGTCGAGGGCCTGGCGGGCGACGTTGACGGCCTTGCCCCTGAAGTCGGGCATCGTGCCGTCGGCGGCCTCCGGGGCTGCGCCTTCGTCCTTGGCCGGGCAGTCCTCTTCGAGCTTGACCGTCGCGAAGTCGACCTTCGTGTCGGTCGAGTGCTCGCCGGCCTTGGGGCTCTGGGAGCACACCTTCCAGTTCCGGTCGAACGCCTGCATGCGGTCGCGGCCGAGTGCGTCGTGCGAGGTGAGGCTGTAGAACCCTGCGTCTTGGGCCTGGTCTTGCGCGGACTGGAGGCCCTTGCCGGTCATGTCGGGCAGCGACGCCATCTCGGCCTTCGTCGTGCCGGCACCGGTGTTGCTGCCGGTGTCGGCCTTGTCGTTGGTGCCCTGGCTGCTCTTGGAACTGCCGCTGCTGGTGTCGGTGCCTTCGCAGGCGGTGAGCGTGAGCAGGGCGGCCGCGATGAGTGCGGCGGCGGTAGTGTGCTTGATCATGGTGTCCCCCCTGGGTGGTGCAGGTGCTGAGGGAGCATCATGCGTCGCGTGAACGATATGTGGACACCAAGTGACGTTCCTGTGACACGAATGAGTGCCCTTTGCAGCTGCTTCCGGGCATGCCAGATGCAACTACTGGCGTAGTGCTGAACTGCTGGCGTTCGGCCCATAGGCTGCTGCGGGTACTGCTGGCTCATGGTTTCCCCTCGGGGGCATTCGAGTCGTGCGGGTGCATGACCTGGGGAGGGGCAGCGCAGTTGTAGGCGGCTGAACGAGTTCGCCCGGTCGGGGCACGAGTAGTCGAACGCCTTCTCTACGATGGGCACCGTGAACAGCCCCCTCCAGCGCGCCCCGCGACCAGCCGTTCGGCGGTGGCGTGTGTGGTGTGTGCTGGGGCTGTTGGCGGGTTTGCTGGGGATGCACGGGCTGGCGCCCGGTGGTGGTGTCCCGCAGGGGATGCACGGGCAGCAGTCGCACTCATCCCGCAGCCACGTAACCCAGACGCACTCCCAGGTCATGCCGTACGGGCACTGTGGTGGTGGGGACGTTCAGCATGCCGACGCGACCTGTGCTTCGGGTGCCCTGAGTGGGGGGCCGGTGTTGCCCCCACTTGTTCCCGACCCGGTGCCTGCGGGCGTAGGGGAGGGCGTCGTACGGGGGTTGGCGGTCGCGGAGGCGGAGAGTGCGCGTGCCCCGCCGTCCCTCGCCGAGCTTCAGCTTCTGCGGATCTAGACACCGCGTACGCATCGCGCCGGGGGCCGACGCCCTTGCCGGTGTGGTGCGTCGACGTGTCCGGAACCCCCTTTCCCTCCTTGCAGAAGCAGGAGTTCACGTATGAACAGCACGAACAGCATCCGTACCCTCACGCGCCGGGCCGCCCTCGTGGTGGCTGCCGGAGCCGGCACGTTTCTCCTCGCCGCGTGCGGCGGCGACAGCGGCGGCAGCGGCGGCAGTGCGCACAACGCCCAGGACGTCTCCTTCGCGCAGGGCATGATCCCGCACCACCGGCAGGCGCTGGAGATGGCGCGGCTGGCCGATGGTCGGGCCGCGTCCGGTGCGGTCAAGGGCCTGGCGGCGCGGGTCGAGAAGGCGCAGGACCCGGAGATCAGGACCATGACCGGCTGGCTGGAGAAGTGGGGTGAGGACGCCCCCGAGTCGGGGGACGGCATGGATCACTCCGCCGCGGGCCACTCCGGTATGCCCGGGATGATGGGCGGCGAGGAGATGGCCGAGCTGGAGAAGTCCGAGGGCAAGGCCTTCGACACGAAGTTCCTGGCCCTGATGGTCGAGCATCACGAGGGTGCCGTGAAGATGGCCGCCGTCGAGAAGAGCAAGGGCCGTTACGGTCCTGCCAAGGCCATGGCCGATGACATCGTCACCGCGCAGAACGCCGAGATCGGCGAGATGAACAAGCTCCTGGGCAAGAGCCGCGGCTGACGCCCCCGCGGCTACGAGGCTCCGTCGGTCTCCTCCGGCGGAGCCTCGTGCGCGTGCTTCAGCCGGGAGCGGGCCGTCACCCGCTCGGGGCCGGTGAGTTCGGACCAGTAGCGGTGGGTGCTGACGAACACCGCGAGTTCGTGCTCCCGCCGGCGGAGCTTCTCCACTTCGGCCTGTTCGTCGGCGCTCCAGCCGGGGGAGGCGGGGCGCTCGACCTTGCGCCAGCCGTTGTCGTCGCTGAAGCCGTCCACCGGCTCCACCGACCAGGGCAGCCGCTTCAGCAGGACCGACAGCTCGGCCCGGACCTGATGGAGTTCCTCCTGACCGGCGAGGAGGTCACTCGGAAAGTCATAGGTCGTAGCCACGACCCAATGATACGCCTGTTCGAATTTGAGTGGCGAGTCCCTTCCCGTGGTTCACGCGAACGCGTGTTCCCTCTCCAGATCGCCCACCACCCGGGCCGTCACCGGAGCCGGAACGCCGTGCCGCTCGGCCGCGCGGAGCAACGCGCCTCCGATGGCGTCCAGTTCGAGGGGGCGGCCCGCCTCGGCGTCGCGTTGCATCGACGACTTCGTCGACGGCGGGAAGGTGTCGTAGCGGGCGAGGGCCTGGGCCGGGTCGGCCGGGCCGCCGCACGCGCGGCTGATCGCGGCCGTCTCCTCCACCAGGGCCGTCAGTTCGTCGCGGTGGCGGGTGCGGACCTCGCCGAGGGGGAGGGAGTAGTGCGTGGTGAGCAGGGCGAAGGGGGCCAGGAACGACATCTTCGCCCACAGGGTCGCCGCCTCGTCGTCCTGGACGCGGGTGGCCGGTCCGGCGGCGGTGAGGGCCTCGGCGAGGGCGTCGAGGCGGGCGCGGGGCACCGCCGTACCGGTCAGGTCGATCTCCGCGAAGGGGCTGCCGTGTTCGATGACGCCCGGGGTGACGCGGGTCGACTCGACGCGGATGACGCCCGGGGCGACGCGGTCGGGGCGGTAGCGGGCGCGCAGGGTCGCCGGGTGTTCGACGCCGTTGAGGAACGGTACGAGGAGGCCGTCGGCCAGCGTAGGTGCGGGGACGCGCGTCAGGGCGGCGTCGAGGGCGGTGTGCTTGACGGCCACCAGGCACGCGTCGACCGGTTCGCGCAGCTCCGTGTCGGCCTCGACCGGGACCGTGAAGTCGCCGAAGTGCGGGCTGCGGATCCGGATGCCGTCCGTGCGCAGGGTCCGGGCCGTCTCCTCGCCGGACAGGCAGATCACTCGGTGGCCGGAGCGGGAGAGCAGCGCGGCGAGCAGGCCGCCCACGCCGCCGGGGCCCAGGACGGCCACGCTGAGTTCGTTCCCCATGTCGGGTTCCTCTCGTCGGTCGGCCCCACAGTGGTGGCCGCCTCGCGGAGATCATGACAGTGGTCGCTGTCGTGCGGGGGCCGAAAGGGTGAGACTGGGGGCATGTGCCGGAGTATCAAGACGCTTCGTCCCCCCGCGATGGCCGAGGAGGCCACGGCGGACGACATTCGGGCTGCCGCGTTGCAGTACGTGCGGAAGGTTTCGGGATTCCGTGCCCCCGCCGCTCACAACCAGGAGGTGTTCGACCGCGCCGTGGAGGCCATCGCCCAGGCTACGGAGGAGTTGCTCGACGGACTGGAGATCCGGGGATCCGCCCCTCGCCGCGCGAGCTGAGGCTCCACAGCTCCTACGACATGGCTCCTACGACGCCCGCGGCTCCCTGCGCATGACGTACGCCGCCCCCGCCCCCGCCCCGAACAACGCCCCCACCGACACCGCCGTCGCCAGCCAGCTCGCGCCCAGCCAGTGGGCGCCGAACCAGCCGAGGGCGACGCTGTACGTGGCCCAGGTCAGGCCGGCCAGGGCCGACCAGGGGAGGAAGTCGCGGGCGCGGCGGTGGGCGGCGCCCGCGCCGAGGGAGACGACCGAGCGGCCGGCGGGAGCGAAGCGGGCGAGGACGACGAGCGCACCGCCGCCCCGGGCCAGCGCCGCGCCGAGACGTTCCTGCGCGGCGGTCAGGCGCCGGGAGCGGGAGATCGCCCGGTCCAGACGGGCGCCGCCGCGCCAGGCGAGACGGTAGGCGACCAGGTCACCCAGGACGGAGGCGGTGGCCGCGCAGAGGGTCAGTGCCAGGATGTCGGGCACATCGGTCGCCGTGCCCGCGGCCGCCGCCGTGGCCACCGTGATCACCAGGACGCCGCTGGGCAGCACCGGCAGAAACACGTCGAGCAGGATGGACAGGGCCACCACCGCGTAGATCCATGGGCTGCCGATCAGCGACCCCACCTGCTCCAGCACCGCGACTCCCCGTGAATCCCCCGTGGGCCAGACCGTGCCGCGATGGCGCGCGGGGAGCGGCAGGAGTGGCCATGACAGCCATACAGCGTACGCCTGGGGTGTGACGGGCGGTTCACGGGGGGCTCGTATGTTCGGTACCGACTGTTCACGTCGTGTCTCAGCTCGTCCCGAGTCGTCACCCGGCTGCCGTGTCCCGGAGGGCGCCGGGCGCGGGTGTCCCGTAGCAACAGAAGGGGCTGTATCAGACACAAGGTGAGGAACGGTACACACCATGCTGGCAGGAATGTGCGCGAGCGCCGTCGCGACCGCTTTGTTCGCCGGTGGTCCGGGCGGTGTCGAGGCTGTCGAGAGCTACTCGGTGCGGGCGGAGGCCCGGTTCGACCTGCCCGGGGCGGCGGACCGGTCGGCGGCGCTGACGTACGACAGGAATCTCGTTCCGGTGGCCTCGTGGATCGAGGTTCGTCAGCACACCGCGCCCGGCGGCCCGACGACCGTACGGCTGAAGGTGGCCGGCATGAAGCCGGGCCACGCCTACGGCGTCCATGTGCACCAGAAGCCCTGCGGTGCCGACCCGGAGGCCGCCGGCGGGCACTACCAGCACCGGCCGTCGAGCGATCCGCACCATGTCGGCCCGGACAACGAGGTCTGGCTGGACTTCACGGCCGACCGGCGCGGCGCGGGCGAGGCGAGTGCCCGGCACGACTGGGGCTTCCGGCCGGGCGAGGCGTCCTCGGTCGTGATCCACGACGCGCCGGGCGGGGCGGGGACGCGGGCGGCCTGTTTCACGGTGCCGTTCGAGCCGGTGGACAGGGACGAGTAGGCGCGCGCCATGCGCCGGGCAGCGGAACGGCGCCTTCCCGAAGCGGGGAAGGCGCCGTTCTCCTTGGTGGTGTCCGGGCGGCTCAGGCAGCGACCGGCGTCTGCTCCGTGGACCGCCGGCCCTGCGTGGAGGTGCGCCGCGCCAGCAGCCGGTCCACGCCGAACGCGCCGGAGCCCGTGAAGATCAGCAGGAACATGGCCCAGCAGTACATGGCCGCGCCCTCGCCGTTGTTCTCGATCGGCCACAGGCCCTCGGGCTGGTGGACCTTGAAGTACGCGTAGGCCATCGCGCCGGAGGATATGAAGGCCGCGGCGCGGGTGCCCAGGCCCAGCAGCACCAGGACGCCGCCGACGAGTTCGATGACGGCCGCGTACCAGTTCGGCCAGGCGCCGGTCGCCGCGGTGCCGCCCTTGCCGTCCACGCCTCCGAGGACACCGAAGAGCGCGACGGCGCCGTGGCAGGCGAACAGCAGGCCTATGACGATCCGGAACAGTCCGAGAGCGTACGGCTGAGCGCCGTTGAGGCGTGCGGTCATGTGGGGGACTCCTTCGGGCGGCCGGCCAGGGGAAGGCCGGTCGGGGGACAGAACCGATGAGTAACCCACGTTAGGTGCGCCTAATTGATGCTTGCAAGTTCAACATTTGGCCACTGGTTTACCTCCGTTTGGGTGTCGCTTTCGGTCACAACCGCACGTAGAGCGGCTCTCGCCACCGCATCCGCGTCCGAAAGCGTGACCGAATCCACACCTGGCCGGGCCCCGGCCGCGGTCACCCAGTGCACGCCTTCTGTCGGCACTCCGAACGCGAACCGCCTTGTGTGTGCAACTCCTTGACGGTCGATCAGATGGTAAGGGCGTTCCGTGACGTCCAACCCACCTGTCTCGTAACCATCGGCGGTGTGCGGGCGGCACTGGCCCGTCCGCAGCAGCCCGGCGAGGAGCCCGTCGGCCGTACTCCGCACGTCGGCTTCCGGCAGGCGGGCCTCTATGAGGGTTGTCACACGGACTGCCGAGCCCGGCACATCGGGTGAGCGCGCCGCCCAGGCCCCGTCCTCCTCCGCCACCTCCAGACGCGGCCCGAGCACCTGCACCACACCCGCCTCCATCAGGGCCGCGAGCTCCTCGATACGGCGCCGGGGCGGGCCGATGGACAGAAAGGCGTTGAGCGGGGTGTACCAGCGGTCCAGGTGGTCCCGGCGGGAGGCGCCGGCGAGGCCCCCGTGGTCGACGATCAGCCGGAGTTCGTTGCGCAGGTCGCGCAGCACGTCGAGGGCCGCCTTCAGCGGGCCCCGGACGTTGCCCAGGGCGGCCTGCGCGGCGTCCTCGCGCAGATACGACAGCAGCCAGTCGCGCCACGCGCCGAGGTGCGCGAAGTCCCGTCCCGCGTGCGGGCGGGACACCCGCTCCCAGCTCCAGCGGTCGGCGCCGGGCACGCCGAACTCGTCCAGCAGTACGGCCTCTCGGGAGTCGCCGTGCGGTACGGCCAGGAAGCGATCGGTGAACTCCTGGCACTGACGCGCGGCGGCACCGGACCGCTGGAGCAGCGCGGAGTAGTAGACCGTCTCGACCTCCTTCGCCACCAACGGCCATATCTCCGCGAGGAAGTCGGGCGCCTCCCCGGAGTCCGCGCGCTTGCGGAAGCCCGCGATCGTCTCCGGCGTGAGGACGAGCGGGACGTGCCGGCCGTACGGCCCCTTCGCGTTGTCGCCGCGCGCCTGGTACGGGATGCCGCGCCGCGAACCGGCGTACAGCCGCGGTTCCCGGCCGGAGGGGAGATAGCGCAGCCCGCCTTTGGTGTCCCGGGCGAAACGGCCGCCGCGGCCGGTCGTCAGCAGGGCCGTGTGATCGAAGAAGTTGAGGCCGAGGCCGCGCAGCAGGACGGGCTCGCCGGCGGGGACGGAGGACAGGTCGACGTCGGCCGGGTTGGCGGGCGGGATGTGGCGCAGGCCGTGCCGGGCGGCGTGGGACGCGAGGCGCCGCCCGGCCGGGTCCGCGGTCGCCGGGAGGTGGCCCTGCGCCAGGACCACCGCGGAGAGGCCGGTCAGGGTGCGGCCGTCGTCGAGGGTGAGGGCCTGATGGCCGCCCGGGGTGTCGTCGAGCCGGACCGCGCGGGCCCGGTGCGTCTCGACACGCACGTTCGGCGGCGCGTCCCGTACGGCCCTGGCGAACACCCACTCCAGATAGCGGCCGTAGTCGGCCCGGCTCGGGTACTCGTCCGGGTCCAGCGTGCCGTGCGCCCACTCGTACAGGCTGGGCCCCGGGCGGATGGGGCCCGAGCAGTCCACGCTGTCGTCGGTGAACAGGGTCACCTGGCAGGCCACGGTGTTCATCAGCAGCTCGGGCGACTGGGTGGTGCGCCAGACGCGTCCGGGTCCTGGCGGGTCCGGGTCGATCACGTGGACCGTCAGCCGGGCACCGGCAGGGAGGAGTTCCGGGGCGGAGGCGCAGAGGCGTTCCAGGACGCTGGTGCCCCGTGGCCCGGCGCCGACCAGGGCGACGGAGACCGGTGGGGGTGTCTCGGCCGGTACGGGTTCCTCGGTCGACGCAGACAAGGGTGGTACTCCCGGGCGTGTGGGGCGCGTGTCGGCGGTCCGCCGGTCGGGAAGCGGACGGTCCGCCTCATCATGCCGTCGCCGGGAGCGGGAACCGATGTTCGTGGGGAAGGATTGGCGCCCGCTGTGGGATGCGTCACAAGCATCACGGGACACGCCGGTCGCAAAGGGGTGGAACGGGTGTGTTACGGGGCAAGTTCGGAGTCCTGGAGCGTCGTCAGACGGGGGCCCGCCCCCTGCCGTGCCTTGGCCTGCTCCAGGCGCAGCCGGGCCGAACGGCCACGCAGGGTCAGGGTCATGAGCTGGTTGCCGAACCAGGGGCCGCCCGTCTTGCGCCAGGTGACCGGCGGACGGGGGAGCCGGCCGTGCCGGGCCAGGCAGCGTCCGAGGGTGCGCGCCACCGCCGTCCAGCCGATGCGGAAGCCCATCCGGATCGACAGCGGGACGGAGTTGTGGACGGGGGAGCAGACGAGCTGCACCACCCGGGCGTCGGGCCCCGGGCCGGGCCACGAGGGCTCGGCGATGTAGGCGTGGTGCACGTCCCCGGACAGCACGCACACCGTCGCGGGCGCGTCCCGCCCCGAGCCGGCCTCGGCGATCAGCTCCGCCAGCCCGGCGAAGGACTCGGGGAACGCCGACCAGTGCTCCAGGTCGGCGGCCCGCCGCACCTTCTCCCCGAACCGCGCCCAGCGCTCGCCCCGTTCACCCCGGCACAGCGCCGCGTTCCACCCCTCGGCGTCGTGCACCAGATGCGGCAGCAGCCAGGGCAGCGAGGTGCCGATGAGGAGGTGGTCGTAGGCCTCGGGTGTGTCCCGTACCTGCTCGCGCAGCCAGGCCTCCTCGCCCGGGTCGAGCATCGCGCGGCTGTCCTCGGCGAGGACGCGGGCCGCCCGGCTGTCCACCATCAGCAGGCGTACGCGCCCGAAGTCGCGCCGGTAGCTCCAGCGGGCCGTGGCCGCGTCCTCGTCGGCCCGGGCGGCGAAGGCGCGCAGCACGTCGGTGCCGTCGGGGACGTCGCGTACGCCCTCGTACACCGGGTCGGCCGCCAGTTCCTCCAGGGAGAGGTTGCCCAGGTGCTGGTGGACCCAGTACGACATCAGGCCGCTCAGCAGCCGCTCCTGCCACCAGTCGGTGGCCCGCATGTCGGTGAGCCAGGCGGCGGAGGTGTTCCAATCGTCGATCACGTCGTGATCGTCGAAGATCATGAAACTGGGCACGGTGGACAGCAGCCAGCGGATGCGCGGGTCGAGCCACGACTCGTAGTAGAGGTGCGTGTATTCCTCGTAGTCCGCGACCCCGTCGCCCGGCGGGTCGCTCAGGTCGCGGCGGGCCGCCAGCCAGCGCTGGGTGCCGTCGGAGGTCTCGTCGGCGTACACCTGGTCGCCGAGCAGCAGCAATACGTCGGGCCGCTCATGCTCCGGGTCGGCCGCGAGGCGGGTGGCGAGCGCGTCCAGGGCGTCCGGGCCGACGGGGTCGTGCCCGCCCGCGGGCGGCGCGGCCCAGCGGCAGGAGCCGAAGGCGACGCGCAGGCCGTCCTCCGGGGCCGGCGCGTGGATCGCCGAGGGCGGGAAGGGGGAGCCGGGCAGCGGCCACACGCGGGTGCCGTCGAGAAGGACCTCGTACGTCGTGGTCGTACCGGCGGTGAGGCCGGTCACCGGGATCAGCGCGTAGTGGTGGCCCGCGATCTGGAAGGTGGGGGCCGAGCCTCCGGCACCGTCGGCGCAGCGCACCTCGGTGGAGCACGGACGGCTCGTCTCGACCCATACGGTCGCGGACGAGCCGTCGGTGTACCTCAGCAGTGGTCCGAGGCGCAGTCCGGCCATGGTGGTCCCCTCTCCGTCGCCCCGTACGGTACGGAACGACTGAGGTCAGCGGGGAGATCCCGGCCGGAAATACCTGGGTGTCAGCAGCTCGCGAGATAGTTCGTCAGCGCGGACTTCTCGGCGGAGTCGACCGAGAGGCCGTAGTAGTACTTCACCTGGACCCAGGCGCGGACGTAGGTGCAGCGGTACGCCGTCCGGGAGGGCATCCAGGTGGCCGGGTCCTGGTCGCCCTTGGCCTGGTTGACGTTGTCGGTGACCGCGATGAGCTGCGGGCGGGTCAGGTCGTTGGCGAAGGACTGGCGGCGGGACGTCGTCCAGGAGTCGGCGCCGGAGTCCCAGGCCTCGGCCAGCGGGACCAGGTGGTCGATGTCGACGTCGGAGGCGGCGGACCAGGTGGCGCCGTCGTAGACGGAGTACCAGCTGCCGCTGGTGGCGGCGCAGGAGGAGTCCTGCTGGACGTTCGAGCCGTCGCGCTTGAGGACGACCTCACGGGTGTTGCAGGCGCCGGACTGCGTGATCCAGTGCGGGAAGAGGTCGCGGTCGTAGCCGGTGCGGTCCTCGGTGGCCACGGTGAGCGAGGCCAGGTAGGTGCGGGCGGTGGCCGCGCTGACGGGCGTGGGGAGGGCGGCGGACGCGGCCGGACCGTTGATCAGTCCGGCCGAGGCTATGAGGCCGGTGAGGCCCGCGAGTACGCTGAGCCGTCGACGCGCGTAGAACTTCGGCATACGAACTCCCTTGTGGGGTGGGGGTGTTGGGCGGCGAGCGGGAGAATGCTCGCCGCGCCGTGTTGCGGGGAGATGTGCGTGAGGTGAGAAGGTAGTGACGAGTCCATGACATGACAAGTGTTCGAGGCGGAACTGTCGGTTCGGGGACGTCGCGTACGATGGGCGGCGCAGAAGGGGAGTAGCTCTTCGCCGGACCGTCGACATACTGCTCAGCTCGCCTGAGCCGGCGCCCGGAGGCGGTCCTTTCACGGACCCGCCAGCGAGACCTTCGGCAAGCAGTGCACGCCCGTGCCTTCCGGCACGGGTGCCGTGTGTGCTGCCGTGCCGAGGTGTGTCGTGTGAAGGTTCAGCACTCTCGGTGGGGCAGTCCCGACCGATTGAGGAACCCTTGATCAGCCTGACCGTGACGGCCGTCGTCTTCGGCGTCGTCTTCCTCGCCGAACTGCCGGACAAGACGGCCCTCGCCGGCCTCGTCCTCGGCACCCGCTACCGCGCCTCCTACGTCTTCGCCGGTGTCGCCGCCGCCTTCGCGCTGCACGTCGTGCTCGCCGTCGCGGCGGGCAGTGTGCTGACGCTGCTGCCGCAGCAGATCGTGCAGGCGCTGACGGGCGTGCTCTTCCTGGGCGGGGCCGCCGTGCTGCTCCTGAGGAAGGGGGAGGACGAGGAAGAGGTCCGCAAGCCGGAGAACCAGTCCTTCTGGAAGGTCTCGGGCGCGGGCTTCATGCTCATCCTGGTCGCCGAGTTCGGCGATCTCACCCAGATCATGACGGCGAACCTGGCCGCCCGCTACGACGACCCGCTCTCCGTCGGCCTGGGCGCGGTGCTCGCGCTGTGGGCGGTGGCCGGGATCGGCATCGTCGGCGGAAAGGCGCTGATGAAGAAGGTGCCGCTGCGGCTGATCACGCAGATCGCGGCGCTGGTGATGCTGGCGCTCGGGGTGTGGAGCCTGTGGGAGGCCGTGACGGGGTGAGCGGGGGCTCGGTGGGCCGGGGCTCGGTGGGTTCCGTGAGCCGGGGCTCGATGGGCCGGGGCTCGGTGGGTTCCGTGAGCCGGGGCTCGATGGGCCGGGGCTCGGTGGGTTCCGTGAGCCGGGGCTCGGTGGGCCGGGGCTCGGTGGGCCGGCGTGAGCTGAACGGCGGGTGAACGTCCGCAGGGGGGTCTGGCGCGAAGCGGGGTTTGTTTTGTACCGTGGGGGAACAAAGTGGCCCTCGCCCGTTTTCCCTGACCGGCGGGCGGGGCCGCCTTGTCCCTCCGGGGCGTGAGGCGAACCCGCCGTCCGCCCCCTCCCGCGCTGGAACCGCGCCCCGAGCCTTGGAGCAGCCGATGACGGCCACCGCCGTGCTCACCGCCCGCGCCCTCCTGCTGGACATGGACGGCACCCTCGTCAACTCCGACGCCTCGGTCGAACGCGTCTGGCGGCGCTGGGCCGAGCGGCACGGGCTCGACGGGGACGAGGTCATGAAGGTCGTCCACGGGCGGCAGGGCTACGCGTCGATGGCGCTGCTGCTGCCCGCCCGGCCGATGGAGCAGAACTACGCCGACAACGCGCGGATGCTCGCCGACGAGACGGCGGACACCGACGGCGTGGTCGCGATCCCCGGGGCGCCCGAGTTCCTCGCCTCGCTGAGCGGGCTGCCGCACGCGCTCGTGACCTCGGCCGATGTGCCGCTCTCGACGGCGCGGATGGCCGCGGCCGGGCTTGAGCAGCCCGAGGTGCGGGTGACGGCGGAGTCCGTCGGGGCGAGCAAGCCCGACCCCGAGGGCTTCCTGAAGGGCGCCGCCGAGCTGGGCGTGGCGCCCGCGGACTGTGTGGTGTTCGAGGACTCCGGGGCCGGGATCGCGGCGGGACGCGCGGCCGGGATGACCGTGGTGGGGGTGGGACCCCGGGCCGCGGTCCATGAGCCGGATGTCGTGGTGGAGGACCTCACGCGGGTGCGTGTGGAGGCGGTCGGGGACGGGACGGTCCGCCTGTACGTCGGGTAGGTGCGCCCTGACCCCACAGGGCCGCGGCCGTAATTCGCTTGCCCTTGTCACGGGTCGACGCTGCACTGGGGCCGGACACCACGCGTCGTGGTGCCGGTTCCCGAGGAGGCAGCGGCAGCGATGGAGATCCGTCCCCTGACCGACAAGGATCTCGACGTCTTCGTCGACACCCTCCATGCCGCCTTCGGGCTTTTCCCGGAAACCCCGGTCGAGGGCGGCGGGCTCTGGTGGTCGGCGCTCGAAATGGACCGCTGCCTGCTCGCCCTGACGGCGGACGGGCGGCCCGTCGGCACCGCCGGCACGCACTCGTTCGAGCTGACCCTGCCCGGTGAGACCCTCGTCCCGGCCCCCGGGGTGACCGCCGTCGGCGTCCTGCCCTCGCACCGGCGCCAGGGCGTGCTCAGCGCGATGATGCGGCACCAGCTCACCGAGTTGCGGGCGGGCGGGAATGTCCTCTCCGTGCTGCTGGCCTCCGAGGCCACGATCTACGGCAGATTCGGCTACGGACCGGCGACACGCACGGCGCAGCTGACGGTGGAGCGCCACCGGGCCGCCCTCGCAGTCCCCCGGGCGCGCGGAACGGCCGACGCCCCGGCGACCGGCTCGGTCGAGGTGCTGAGGCGTGCCGAGTGCGGCGAGATCCTGGAAGAGGCCTACGACCGGTATCGCCGCGCCCAGCCCGGCGCGCTGTCCAGGCCGCACCGCTGGTGGGCCTTGCGCGCGGGGCAGCCCCCGATCTCGCCGGCGCCGCGCTACGTCGCCGTGCACCGTGACACCGACGGCGTCCCGGACGGGTACGCCAGCTACTCGATCGAGTCCGGCACCCTGACGGTCGACGAGACCATCGCCACCGACGACGCCGTCTTCACGGCCCTGGCCCGGTTCGTACTCGGACACGACCTGGTCTCCAAGGTCGTGTTCAAGCACGTCCCGCCCGGGCACCCGCTGCGCTGGCAGCTCGCGGACTTCCGCGCCGGCGAGGTGGGCGGCGACATGGACTGGCTCTGGGTGCGGCTGCTGGACGTCCCCGGTGCGCTGACCGCGCGCGGCTGGTTCATGGACGGTGAGCTGGTCCTCGACGTCGAGGACCCGTTCCTCGGCGAGCACGGCCGCTATCTGCTGACCGTCCGGGACGGCAAGGCCGACTGCGTCCCGACGGACCGGGAGCCCGACCTGTCCCTGGACGTGCGCGACCTGGGCTCGGTCTACCTCGGCGGCACCGCCCCGAGCACGCTCGTGCGTGCCGGACACATCCGGGCCCACCGCCCGGGCGCGGCCGCCCTCGCCGACGCCCTCTTCCGCGCCGAGCGCTCCCCGCACTGCCTGCACTGGTTCTGACCGTCCGGTCGGTGGGTCAGACGACGTGGGCGGCGATGGCGCGCGCGCACTCCAGGGACTCGGTGTGGGTCGTGTCCACCTCCAGGTCGTAGCTCACGCCCTCGTGGACGAGCTGGGCCTGTGCCGCGGCCATGCCCTTGACCCGGTCTCCCCGGGCGATCTCGCGGGCCGCGGCGACCGCGCCGTCACACCGGACGCCGACCCACAGCACGTCGAGTCCGGCCAGGGCCTTCTGCCATCGCTGCTGGGACGCCGGTCCGCCGAGGAAGACGTCGTCGACGATGACCTTGGCGCCGGCGCGGGCCATGGCGGCGATGCCCTCGGTCCAGGCGGCGTCCAGGGCCCGGAAATCCGCGCCCACGTTCACGCCGCCGTCGGGGGCGAAGGTGATGCCGCCGTCCGAGCCCTTCATCCTCGCGGGCAGCGCCTCGACGAACGAGTCGACGCCGAAGGCCGGCCATGGATCGGGCAGCACCTCTTGCAGGCACCGCACGAGTCCGGACTTGCCGGAGCTGGAGCCGCCGTTGAGAACGATCACCTGAGTAGTCACGGCGTCACCGTACGGTGCGGGGGTGGGCTACGGCTCCTGCGTTTCCGACTCCAGCTTCGTCCGGGTGTCCCGGTCGTAGACGCCGAGGTCGTCGGCCTGGATGCCGCGTGAGTACTGGTAGTTGCGGACCGCGTCTTGGAGCCGGTTGTCGAAGGTGCCGTCGGTGTCGTCGTCGTAGAGGAACAACTGGCGCAGGCGCGACTGGAGTTCCGTGACCTCCGGGCCGCGGTCGCCGAGGCGCAGGACGGTGGGGTTGCCGTTCTGGCGGGAGCTGTCCGGCGGCTTCTTCTCGGAGCTGGACGCCGTCGCGGACGTCTCGGGCGCCGACGGGGAGGCCGTCTGGGACGGGCTCGGTGAGGCACTCGTCCCGGACGGTGAAGGGGAGGCCGACGGACTGCTGGTGGGGGACGGGGCCGGTGGTGGTGCCGCGGGGGTCGACGGCGTGGCCGGTGCGCTCTTGCCCGGCGACGAGGACGCCGCGCTGCTCGACGGGGCGTCCGGCACGCTCGCCCTGATGTCGTCCGGCAGCGCGGTGTTCCGGGAGGGCCCCTCGTAGAAGAACAGCCCGCTCGCGTACCCCGCCGCCGTCACCACGGCGACACATGCCCCGGCCGCGGCGAGCAGGGCGATACGACGCCGCCGGGTCCTTCCGCCGGACCCGGAATCGAACTCGGCCGGCTCCGGCCTGCCCGGCGCCGCCGCCGTCCCGGCACTGTCGAACAACCGCAGATCGGTGACACTCGGCTCGGCCCCGTCGGGGGTCAGAGGTGTCGGGAGCACGGAGGTGGCATCCGGGGCGTGGGTGGCTGGGACGGCGGGCAGCACGGTGGTCGCGTCCGAGGCCGGGGTGACCGGCAGCACGGTGGTCGCGTCCGGGTCCACCGGGCGCAGGGGCATGGTCGTGTCGGCGGGGGAGGGCGGCGGCGCGACGCTCCCGGGGCGCGGGGCCTGGGCGTGTGTGCGGGCGCTCGGGGTGTTGGGCGCGGGCGGTCGCGAGGTGGCTCGCGCATGGTCCGTGAGCTGCTGTCGCGGGGTCCCGCCGGGTGCCTGGGTGGAGGCTCCGGCGTGCGGGGGCGTGGTCGGGGTGTTCGCCGAGGGCGGCTGCGCAGGACCCTTGGCGCGCGAGGCCTCCGCCGACTCCGATCGGGGTCGGCGCGGGCTCCTGTCGGGCGCCTGCGCGGGGCTTCCGGGGCGCGCGGCCTGGGCGTGCGAGTGCGCGGTCGGGGTGTTGGGCGCGGGCGGCTGCGAGGCTCCCGCGGGGTCCATGAGCTGCTGTCGCGGGGTGCCGTCGGGTGCCTGGGTGGAGGCTCCGGCGTGCGGGGGCGCGGTCGGGGTGTCGGGCGAGGGCGGCTGCGCGGCGCCTGCCGTGCGCGAGGCCTCCGCCGGGTGCGTCCGGGGCCGGCGCGGGGTCCTGCCGCTCGCCTGAGCGGGGTTGCCGATGGCGTGCGGTGTCGCGGTCGGGATGTCAGGGGAGGGCGGTTGCGTAGCTCCCGCAGGGTCCGTGAGCTGCCGTCGCGGGGCGTCGGGCGCCTGCGTGGGGCCTTCGGGGTGCTGGGGCTGGGTGTGTGGGTGTGTGGTCGGGGTGTTCGCCGTGTGCGGTTGCCCGTCTCCCGCAGGGTCCGTGTGTGGCCGTCGCGTGCCGTCGTGGGGCGCCTGCGCCGGGCCTCCCGGGTGCGAGGCCTGGGCGAGCGGGCGGACGGTCGGGGTGATCGCCGGGGGTGGTTGCGCGGCTCCCGCGGTGTGTGGGGCCTTCGCCGGGTCCGTCCGGGCGTGCCGCTTGGCTCCGTCGGGCGCCTGCGCGGGGTTTCCGGCGTGCGGGGCCTGCGTGGGCGAGGTGTCCGGCAAGGGCGGTTGCGCCGCTCCCGCGGTGCGCGAAGCCTCCGAGCCGACAACCTGCGTGCCCGGAACCTTCGTGCCCGGGACTCCCGTGCGCGAAGCCTCCGAGCCGGCAACCTGCGTGCCCGGAACCTCCGTGCCAAGGACTCGCGTGTGCGAAGCCTCCGAGCCGGCAGCCTCCGTGCCCGGGACTCCCGTGTGCGAAGCCTCCGAGCCCGCAACCTCCGTGCCCGGAACCCCCGTCCGTGAAGCCCCCACGCCCGGAACTCCCGCAGCATCCGTCAGAGCCCCTCGCGGGGTGCCCCCTGGCCGGGGAGTAGTCGTCGGCGTGTCCTGCGCGGCTGGGCCCTCCGGCCCCGACCTACCCGCCCCGCCGTCGAGTTCGACGTACGGGCGGATCCGTAACGGGTCGAAGTCCTCCGCTGCCGCTGCCTGGGCCGTGCGAATGTCGCGCAGGGCCTCGGCGGCTCGGTGGGTGCAGGTGCAGGAAGGGGACTTGTCCTGCTGTCTGGGCGCGCCGCACTCCGGGCACGGGTGGCCATTAGGCGGTTCCACGCGTTCCTCCCTCCCCTCGCGAACTCCAGAGATTATCCAGATCTTCTCCACAGTGCGGTCGAGGAGCCCCCGGAATGAACGCTTCCAAAAGGACTCGGCAGGCCATACCCCGTCACACCGGTCACGATGGAAAATGTCACAGGACCCTCGGGAGGTCTCATGGCCGGGGATGTGCACGACACGACACCGTCACCCGCACCGTCACCTGCGGAAACCCTCGCCCCGGAACAGGTGCCGGGGAATGTGCTGGTCTCCATCGGCGCCCTGCTCCTCGGCATGCTGCTCGCCGCACTGGACCAGACCATCGTGTCGACCGCGCTGCCCACCATCGTCAGCGACCTCGGCGGCATGGACCATCTGTCCTGGGTCGTCACCGCCTACCTGCTGGCCGCCACCGCCGCGACCCCCCTGTGGGGCAAGCTCGGCGACCAGTACGGCCGCAAGAGGCTGTTCCAGACGGCGATCGTGATCTTCCTCATCGGCTCCGCGCTGTGCGGCACCGCGCAGGACATGACCCAGCTCATCGCCTTCCGGGCCTTGCAGGGGCTCGGCGGAGGCGGGCTGATAGTGCTGTCGATGGCGATCGTCGGGGATCTCGTGCCGCCGAGGGAACGCGGGCGATATCAGGGACTGTTCGGGGCCGTCTTCGGCGCGACCAGTGTGCTCGGGCCGCTGCTCGGCGGGCTGTTCACGCAGCATCTGAGCTGGCGTTGGGTGTTCTACGTCAACCTGCCCGTCGGCGTCGTCGCGCTCGCCGTGATCGCGACCGTCCTGCACATCCCGCGCCGGTCGCGACGGCACGTCATCGACTACCTCGGCACCTTCCTCATCGCGGCCGTCGCCACCTGCCTGGTACTGGTCGCCTCCCTCGGCGGCACGACCTGGGGATGGGGGTCCGCGCAGATCATCGGGCTCGCCGTGCTGGGTGTGGTCCTCGCCGTCGCCGTCGTCGTCGTCGAACGGCGCGCCGCCGAGCCCGTGCTGCCGCTGAAACTGTTCCGCGTCCGCACCTTCACCCTCGCCGCCGTGATCAGTTTCGTCGTGGGCTTCGCCATGTTCGGCGCGATGACCTACCTGCCGACCTTCCTCCAGGTCGTGCAGGGCGTCAGCCCGACCATGTCCGGCGTGCACATGCTGCCCATGGTGGCGGGCCTGCTGCTGGCCTCGACGGCCTCCGGGCAGATCGTCAGCCGTACCGGCCGCTGGAAGGTGTTCCCGATCGCCGGCACCGGCGTCACCACGCTCGGGCTGCTCCTGCTCCACCAGCTCGACGAGGACAGCTCCACCGTCGAGCTGAGCGGCTTCTTCCTCGTCTTCGGGCTGGGTCTCGGCCTGGTGATGCAGGTCCTCGTGCTCATCGTGCAGAACGCCGTCCCGTACGAGGACCTGGGCGTCGCCACCTCCGGCGCGACCTTCTTCCGCTCGATCGGCGCCTCGTTCGGCGTCGCCGTCTTCGGCACGATCTTCGCGAGCCGGCTCGGCGACCAGCTCACCGACGCCTTCCGGGGCGCGCGGCTGCCGCCCGGCGTCTCTGTCGACGCGCTGGAGGCCGACCCGCGCGGCATCGCCGCCCTGCCGCCCGGCCTGCGCCCACCGGCCCTGCACGCCTACGCCGTCTCCATCACGGACGTCTTCCTCTACGCCGCCCCGGTCGCGTTCCTCGGCTTCGTGCTGGCCTGGTTCCTCAAGGAGGACCGGCTGCGCGGCTCGGTCACCGCGCCCGACGTCACCGAGACCCTGGCCAGCAACCCCGTCGAGCGGACCTCGTACGACGAGGTGTGCCGCGCGCTGTCGGTGCTCGGCAGCCGCGCGGGGCGGCGCGAGATCTACCGGAAGATCACCGACCGGGCGGGCTACGACCTGCTGCCCGCGGCGAGCTGGCTGCTGCTGCGGATCCGGAGATACGGCGAGGTGGAGCCGGCCGTGCTGGCTGACAGCATGCCCGTGCCGCTGACCGTGATCATCGAGGCCGCCCGCCAGGTCGAGGAGCGGCGGCTCGCCGTGCGCGAGGGCCTCGGCCTGGTCCTGACCGACCGAGGGCGCGAGGTCGCCGAGCGGCTGGCCCGGGCCCGCGAGGACTCCCTGGCCGAACTGCTCGGTGACTGGTGGGGTCCCGACCGGCCGACCGATCTGGTCCGACTCGTGCGGGAGTTGAACGGCGAACTGTGCGGGTCGCGGCGCGAGCGGCCGTACGACGACCGGCCCTACGAGGAGCGGCGGGCGGAGCGGATGGCCTGAACGGGGGGCGTACGTGCGCGGTGGTTCAGATGAGGGACTTGGTGAACCAGTGCTCGGCGTACTTGTCGTCGTTGTGCGGCTCGGTCTCCGTGTAGCCGAGCCGGGCGTACAGGGCGCGGGCCTCGACGAGGTCGCCGCGGGTGTCGAGGATCAGCCGTGCGGCGCCGAGCGCGCGGGCGGCGTCCTCGGCGGCCCGGACCAGGAGCGGGGCACCGCCTCTGCCGCGCGTCGACCGGTGCAGGAACACCCGCTTGAGCTCGGCGGTCGTGCCGTCGTACAGCCGTACGCCCGCGGTGCCGGCCGGCTCACCGCCGTACCGGGCGACCAGCAACTGCCCGCGCGGTGGCGCGAGGTCGGCACCCGGCTGGGCGGCGATCTCCCGCTCCAGCTCCTCCGGGTCGGTCCGGCGGCCCTCGTGCAGCAGGTACCAGCGGTCGCTGACCTCGGTGTAGTACGCCCGCCACAGAGCGGCGGCGACGGGGGAGTCGTACGGTTCCGGGGCCACGGTCCAGTTCATGAGCGCATTCTCGGCCGGTGCCGCACCGTGCCCGCAACCGGATATGTGTGACCACCGTGTGCCGTTTGGGGGCGGATTTCCGGGCTACCCGGTCGGCGAACCGGCCCGCGAAGAGGGCCGGTTGGGCCGAGAACCCGGAAGGCATCCATGTCCACTGGCCTGATCATTGCTCTGATCGTGATCGCGGCGGTCGTCGTCATCATCGCGGCAGCCATGACCCTGCGCGCCCGCGGGCCTCGTCGCGGCCCGAGCCTGAAGCGGCGCTTCGGACCCGAGTACGACCGGGCCGTCGCCCGCCACGACGGCGACGCCAAGGCCGCCGAGCGCGAACTCACCGAGCGGGTGCACCGCCACGGCGACCTGCGCGAGCGGTCGTTGGAGCCGGCGCAGCGCGAGCGGTACGAGGCGCGCTGGACGGCCGCCCAGGAGCGGTTCGTCGACTCACCGAGGGAGGCGGTCGCCGAGGCGGACCGGCTGCTCGCCGAACTCGCCGGCGCCCGGGGGTTCCCGGACGGCGGCCAGTACGAGGAACAGCTCGCCGCGCTGTCCGTGCACCACGCCCATCACGTGGACGGCTACCGGCGCGTGCACCGTGCGGCACATCTGCGCGCGGAGGACGCCCGCGACGGCGGCACCGGTACGGAAGACATGCGGGAGGCCATGGTGGCGGCCCGCGCCCTGTTCGAGGAACTGGTACGGCCGGCCCGCCACGACGGCGGCGCCGGACGGCACGAGGACGGACGCCACGGACGTCACGAGGACGGACACCGTCGTGCCGGACTGAACGGCGGCCGCAAGGCCGCGACCACCCGCGGCGGGCACATGCCGTGGGCCGTCAATCGACGCCAGGCCAAGGAGAGTTGAGGATATGTCCGACGTGACCCGACCGCCCGGCGAGAACACCCCCGCCGCCCCCGACGCCCGAGGCGAGAGCGCCCTGGGCACCGGCCACGGCACGACCCCGCGCACGGACCGCATCGAAACGGACCGCATCGAAACGGACCGCATCGAAACGGACCGCATCGAAACAGACCGCGGTGACGCGCCCGGCACCGCCACCGAGCGTGCGACCGGCACCGCCACCGAGCGTGCGACCGGCACAAGCGCCACAGGCAAAATCACCGCCCCCAAGGGCACCAGCACCCCCGGCACCCCCCGGGAAGGCACGCACGCCCACCTCTTCCCCCACGACGAGTCCGACAAGCTCGGCCTGCAGTTGCAGCACGCCGTCGCCGGGTTCGTCGACGGGCCCCGGGCCTCCGTCGAGGAGGCCGACCATGTGCTGGAGGAGATCGCGGCCCGGTTCACCGAGGCCGTGGCACAGCGGCGCCGCACTCTGCGTCATTCCTGGCAGTCCGTCGAGAGCGGCGAGGGCAAGCCGGTGTCGAGTTCCGACACCGAGCAGCTCCGGCTGGCCCTGAAGGACTACCGCGAGCTGGCGGAGCGGCTCCTGCACGTGTGAGAGGCGTTCACCGATCCGCCCGGCGCTCCCGCCACTGCCGTACGACGTCCTCGACGTCGTACGGCTTCCTGCCCAGCGGGGGGCCGGGCGGCGGCTTGAACATCATCTCGCGGATCTTGTCGTTGATCTCCGTGATGATCTTCCGCGCGATCCGTTCCGAGGGCGCCGCGAGGGCCGCGGGCAGCGCGTCCTCGGCCTCCTTGCGCAGCGCCAGTGCGGGCGGCAGGACGGAGAAGCCCTCGCGGGCCATCTTCCGCTTGATCCACCACAGTTCGTCGTAGGCGGTGTCCACGTCGGCCGGCAGCGGCTTGCCCGCCCCCGGCAACCGTTCGAACTCGCCGCGGGCCTCAGCCTCACGGATCTGCTTGTCGACCCAGGACTCGAAGTCGACGCCGGGTGGCTTTCGCTCGGTCATGAGGCCATTGTGCCGGACAGCGTGCAGTCGGGCGTTCTATCATGCGGCGGGCTCAGGACCTGTCTGACACACAGGCCTGACAGACCCACCAGGACGTCTCAGGAGGAGCGCACGTGCTCGAACTCACCATGGCCGCCGTGTCCCCGGCGGAGGAGGGTGCCACGGCCGGCATGCTCATGGCCGACGCGCCCAGCGAGCCGGGTGCCGTGCTGCGGGTGGGCCGCGACAAGTCGGTGTGCCGGCTCTCGACACCGGACGACTGGCTGTTCGTCTCCCGCGTCCACCTGGAGTTCCTGTGCGGGCCCGAGGGGACCTGGCAGCTCACCTGGCTGCGCGGCTCCCAGCCCGACCCGTCCTCCGAAGTCCGGCTGACGGTCGGGGAGTACGCCCAGCCCCTCGCCTACGGCGGCACCGTCCCGCTCCCCCGGGGCGGCAGCGGCGAGGTCATCATCCAGGACCGCACCGCCCCGCGCAGCGTCAACGTGGGCTTCTACCACGAGGTCTGACCACAGCCGCCGGTCTCAGGCCGGCTCAGGCCAGCACCCGCGCCACCGCGAACCCGTCGTAGCCCTTCGTGCCGACCGTCTGGATCGCCGTCCCGCTCAGCCTCGGATGGCTGCCGATCAGTTCGATCGCGGCGCGGGTGCCCACCACGTCCGAGGCCGTGCTGCCGGCGTCGGTCACGCGGCCGCCGCGTACGACGTTGTCGAGGACGATCAGGCTGCCCGTGCTGGTGAGCTTCACGGCCCACTCGACGTAGTGCGGGTTGTTGGCCTTGTCGGCGTCGATGAAGACCAGGTCGAACGGGGGCGGGTTCTCGTCGGCCAGCTTGGGCAGCGACTCCAGGGCCGGGCCGACCCGCACCTCGACCAGCTTGTCCAGACCGGCGCGGGCGATGTTGCGGACGGCGACCTCGGCGTGCACGGGGTCGTACTCCAGGGAGACCAGCCGTCCGTCGGCGGGCAGGGCGCGGCCCAGCCAGATGGTGCTGTAGCCGCCCAGCGTGCCGATCTCCAGGATGTGGCGGGCGCCCTGGATCTGGGCGAGAAGCTGGAGGAGCTTGCCCTGGTTCCCCGCGACGTTGATGTGCGGAAGCCCGGCGGCGTCGCTGTCGCGCAGCGCCGCCGCCAGGTCTTCGTCGTCCGGTGCGAGGTGGGCGGTGAAGTAGGCGTCGACCTCGTCCCAGACGTGCGACTCGCTCATGCACCTCTACCTTTCGTACGCATAGTTAGATTCCCTAACTACTGGCGCTGTCGAAGATAGTTGGTGCGGCGGTCCGCTGCCAGGGGGATTTCACCCGGCGTGTCTCATTTGGTGACGGACGGTGCCGAGCCCGGCAGCGGGCGTCCCGCCGACTCCGTCATGCGCCACACCGCGAAACCGCCGATCACGGCCGCGGCCATCATGTAGTACGCGGGCATCATCATGTTCCCGGTCGCGCCGATCAGGGCCGTCACCACCAGCGGGGTCGTGCCGCCGAACAGCGACACGGAGACGTTGAAGCCGATGGAGAGCGAGCCGTAGCGGACCCGGGTCGGGAACAGCGCCGGCAGCGCCGAGGGCATCGCCGCCGTGAAGCACACCAGCAGCATGCCCAGCGCGCCCAAGCCGAGCCCGACCGCGAGCAGGCTGCCCTCGCGGATCAGCAGCAGGGCCGGGACGGACAGCAGCAGGAAGCCCGCACAGCCGGCGGCGATCACCGGGCGGCGGCCGACGCGGTCGGTCAGCGCGCCCATGAACGGCTGGGCGATCATCATCAGCGCCATCACGCCGAGGATGACGAGCAGACCGTGCGTCTCGTCGTAGTGGAGCTCGCTGGTCAGGTAGCTCGGCATGTACGACAGCAGCATGTAGTCGGTGACGTTGAAGACCAGTACCAGGCCGACGCAGAGCAGCAGCGCGCGCCACTGGCCGGTGACCATCTCGCGCAGCGGCACCTTGGGCCGGTTCGTCTCGGCCTTCTCGACCTCGGCCGCGAACGCCGGGGTCTCCTCCAGGCGCATCCGCAGATAGAGGCCGACGATGCCCATCGGGCCCGCGATCAGGAACGGGATGCGCCAGCCCCAGGAGGTCAGGTCGTCGGTGGAGAGCAGGGCGGTCATCAGGGTGACCAGGCCCGCGCCGCCGATGTAGCCGGCGAGGGTGCCGAACTCCAGCCAGCTGCCGAGGAAGCCGCGCCGCTTGTCGGGGGCGTACTCGGCGATGAAGGTGGAGGCACCCGCGTACTCGCCGCCGGTGGAGAAGCCCTGCACGAGGCGGGCCACGAGGAGCAGGATCGGCGCGCCGACACCGATCGTCGCGTACGACGGGATCAGACCGATCGCGAAGGTGCCCGCGGCCATCATGATCATGGTGAGCGCGAGGACCTTCTGGCGGCCGACGCGGTCGCCGAGCGGGCCGAAGACCATGCCGCCGAGGGGGCGGACCAGGAAGGCCGCGGCGAAGGCGCCGAACGTGGAGAGCAGCTGCGCGGTGGGGTTGCCCGACGGGAAGAAGACCTTGCCCAGGGTGACCGCGATGTAGCTGTAGACACCGAAGTCGAACCATTCCATCGCGTTGCCCAGCGCGGCCGCCTTCACGGCGCGCTTGACGAGCGCGGGGTCGGTGACGGTGGTGTCGTGGGCCTTCGTGGTGCGGCTCTTGAGCGCGGACGTGGGAGCAATGACTGAGGCAGTCACAAGACTCGCTCGCCTACCTTTCATCGGGGACAGGGGCGCGGTCCGCGCGGCGGCGCTGTCGAACGGGCCGAAAAAGTGACGATAGGCGGAGAATGCCCGCTCACGGGCGGTACGCCTTTCGTTGCAGGGTGCATCTAAACACCGGCTATGCAGGCACGTATGCCCGGTTGGGAGCGGTCCCCACGTGATCTTGATGTGATCCTTCTCGCGTCCACGAGAGGCAACCGCGCGTCTCGCGCACTATCGTCAACCGGATGAAGGGGGCGTAAGGGAAAAACGGGGCAGAAGGTCGACGAGGCGTGACAAATGCGGAGCGCGGCGGACGACCGACGGAAGCCTTCGGAGCGACAGCCGTCGGCAGGCCTCACGCACGCCTGCGGATGGCCTGCCTCGGGCTGTGGCTGATCGTCGCCGTCCTCGCCGCACGGCAGGTGACCGTCGTCCTCGGCACCCCGCGCGGGGAGCGGCTGACGGACCTGGAGACCTGGGTCGGGCCCAACGGCGTCCTCCAGGTGAACGGCTCGCTCTACGACTCGACCCGCTTCACCGGCACCCCGTTCAACGGGCTCGTCCTCAAGCCCCTCACCCGTTCGGCCGAAGAGGCCCTCGGCTGGGGCTGGACCTTCGGCACGCTGCTGCTGGTCGCCGCCCTCGGCCTGATCGCCGCCCGCGCCCTGCCCCAGCCCATCGGCCGCCGTACCGCGACTCTGGCCGCGCCCGTCGCCATCGGCCTGCTCATGCTGTCCCTGCCGGTCCGCAACACCCTGTGGCTCGGCCAGTCCAGCATCATCCCGGTCCTGCTCGTCCTGCTGGGCTGCTTCGTCGCCCACGGCCAGCGGACCAGCGGTCTGCTCATCGGCGTCGCGGCGGCGCTCCAGCCCACGCTGCTGCTCTTCGCGCCCCTGCTGTGGTTCACCGGCCGCAGACGCGCCGCGCTCTCCGGCGGCGTCACCTTCGCCGCCTGCACCGCGCTCGCCTGGGCGGCGATGCCGCACGACTCCTCCATCTACTGGGTCCACCACCTGGCCGGTGCCGGCCTCGGCGGCCGGGCCGGCGACCTCGGCAACCAGTCCCTGCACGGCGCCCTGCTGCGGCTCGGCCTGAACGGCCCCCTGGAGATCGCGCTCTTCCTGCTCCTCGGCGCGGCCGTCGCCGTCCTCGCCCTGCGCCGCGCCGTGCGGTACGTCGCCGACGGCCAGCTGCTCCTCGCCGTCGCCATCACCGGCTGCGCCGCCATCGCCGTCTCACCCACGGCCTGGCAGCACCAGCTGCTGTGGGTGCTCCTCGCGGTCGTCGGCCGGGCCGGCAGACGCGCCCGTGACCGGTACGTATGGCCCGTCGCCGTCGTCCTGGTCATGACCCTGCCCAGCAGGATGCTGCTGCCGGACATGGCGTCGCTGGACCCGCTGCGCACCGACCTCGTCCTGCTGGCCGCCCTGGCCGCCGCCGTGGCCGTCCCGTTCCTGTCCCGCGCCTCGCCGTACTACCAGTCGCCCATACCGACCGAGTACGCGCCCGCCGCCCCGGCCCGTTTCCGGCACGTGCCGCTGGTGCCCTTCCTGCGCCGGGTCCTCACCCGGCCGAACCTCCTCCTGGAGCTTCTCCTCCTCCGGGTCGCCTACGCCGCCTACTCCCAGGTCCGGCTGGCCGCCACCGGAGGCAGCATCTCGGCCGGCCGGGCCGAGGCCGAGGAACACGCCTGGCAGATCCTCGGCCTGGAACGCGCCCTGCGCCTCGACATCGAGCACTGGGCCAACCACGCCGTGGTGCGGACCGACTGGCTGCGGGCCTTCTCCGACTTCTACTACGAGTCGTTCCACTTCGTCGTGCCGCTGGCCGTCCTCGCCGTCCTGTACTGGCGCCGCCCCGCCGAGTACCGCTGGGCCCGCTCCGCCCTCGGCTTCGCCACCCTGCTCGCCCTGGTCGGCTTCTGGCTCTACCCGCTGGCCCCGCCGCGCCTGATGCCGACGCTCGGCTTCATCGACACCGTCCACGGCGTCCAGGACTTCTCCCAGCCCGACTACGGCACCCTCACCGACGTCACCAACCAGTACGCGGCCATGCCGTCCCTGCACTTCGGCTGGTCACTGTGGTGCGGCGTCGTGATCGCGGTCCTGGCGCGACGGTGGTGGACGAAGGCGCTCGGTCTGCTGCATCCGCTGCTCACCGGCTCCGCGATCGTCGTGACGGCCAACCACTGGCTGCTGGACGCGGCCGGGGGAGCGGTGGTGGTCGGGGCGGGCTTCGCGCTGACGTATCTGCTGTCCGGGCCCCGGGCGGCCACCGCCGTGCGCCGGGCGTCCCGGTCCGCGGATCCGAGCACCGGCCGCGGCCGCTCGACCAGTTCCGTCGGCTGACGCACGTCGCCTGACGCACCACGCCGGCCGGATCGGCGTGTCGGAAAACCTTCGAAAATGCCCTCCGCATGTCGGTTTTCGGCGCCCGGGCGGGCTGTGGCTGGCTCTCGGCCGCGAGTGGCTGAAAAGTGTGCCTCGCTGTCCACCCGAACGTCGACATGGAGAGTTCTGTGAACGTGGCAACGACGGCTGACGGACCTCGGCGGAGTCCGAAAGCCATACTCCTGATGGCCTGCATCGGGGTGTTCGTCGCCTACCTGCCGGTCACCACCGTCTCGGTCAGTCTCCCCGCGATCCAGCGGGCCCTGCACGCCTCGACCTCCCAACTGTCCTGGGTCTCGGACGCGTTCGTCCTGCCCATGGCCGCGCTCATCCTGACGGCCGGGGTCGTCGGAGACGTGCACGGCCGCAAGAAGGTCTTCCAGGCCGGCCTGCTGTTCTCGGCCGTCGGGGCCGCCGTCGCGATGAGCGCGCAGTCGGTCCAGGTGCTGTGGGCCGGGCAGGCGCTGGCCGGGACGGGCGCGGCGGCGCTGCTGCCCACGACACTGGCGCTGATCAGCCACGCCGTGCCCGACCCCCACGAACGCGCCAAGTTCGTCGGACTGTGGGCCGCCTCCCTGTCGCTGGCGCTGGCCGTCGGCCCCCTCATGGCGGGCGTGATCCTCCAGCACACCGCCTGGCACTGGATCTACCTGCCCGCCATACCCGTGGCCCTCCTCACCATGGCGCTCGCCGTGCCCCTGGTCGCCGACTCGCGCGCCCCCGGCTCGCGCAAGCTGGACTGGCCCGGCCAGTTCACCGCCGCGCTGACCATCACCGCGCTGGTCTACGGCGTGATCGAGGGCGGCGCCCAGTCCTTCTCCGAGCCTGAGGTCATCGTCGCTCTGGCCCTCGCGGCCGTCGGCGCCGTCGCCTTCGTCCTGGCCGAACGGCGCAGTCCCAGCCCGATGCTGGACCTGACGCTGTTCCGCAGCGCCGCCTTCAGCGCGACCACGCTCATCGCGATGATCAGCTTCCTCGGCCTGATCGGCTTCTTCTTCGTCCTCAGCCTCTACTTCGGCATGGTGCAGCGGCTCGACACCCTCGACGCGGGCTACCGCATGCTGATGGTGACCGCGGTGAGCCTGCTCCTCGGGGTCGTCGTCGGACCGCTGATGCGGCGCATCCCGGCCCGCGCCCTGATCACCACCGGCCTCCTCGCCACCACGGCCGCGCTGCTGTCCCTGACCGCCCTCGACGCGCACACCGCGTTCGGGCCACTGGCCTGGCGCCTGGCCCTGCTCGGCCTCGGCATGGGCCTGGTCATCACCCCCATGACCGCCACCGCCGTCGCCTCCGTCCCGCATCACCTGGCCGGTATGGCGGCGGCGGGCAACAACGCCTTCCGGCAGGTCGGCGGCGCCCTCGGCCCCGCCGTCCTGGGCACCCTGCTCACCACCAAGGCCACCGACGCCCTCCCCGGTCACCTCGCCGACGCGGGCGTGAACGGGGCGACGGCCCATCAGGTCACCACCGCCGTCGACGCGGCAGGGCTGGGAGCCGTGGCCCGCCTGAACCTGGGCCCCGACACCGGCCGCGCCCTGGGCGCCCTGTCCGAGTCCTTCCTCGACGGCCTCCAGCTCTGCCTGATCGTCGCGGCGTCGCTGGCGCTGGTGGCGGCGGTGGTGGGGGCGGTCCTGCTGCGCAGGCCGAGGCCGGTGTCCGAGCCCGGGTCCGGGTCCGGGTCCGAGCCCGCGCCTGAGCGCGCGTCCGGGGCCGAACTCGCGTCCCGGTCCGGGTCCGCGTCCGCGCCTGAGCGCGCGTCCGGGGTTGCGCTCACGTCCCGGTCCGGGTCCGCGTCCGCGCCTGAGCCCGCGTCCGGGGTTGCGCTCACGTCCCGGTCCGTGCCCGGGGCCAGGTCCGCGCCCGAGTCCGAGCCTGCCGCTGCGATCGGCCCCGGCGTCACCGGCCGGGTGAGCGACGGCGTCGGAAACGCCATGGCAGGCGCCACCCTCACCCTGATCTCCATGGCCGGGCGTCAGGTCGGCCGGGCCGTGGCGCACGACGCCGGGCGTTACCGGCTGACCGCGCCCGGGGCCGGTTCGTACGTCCTGATCGCGGCGGCGGACGGTCACCAGCCCCAGGCCACCACGCTCGTCCTCGGCGAGGAGCCGCTGCCCCACGACGTGGTCCTGTCCGGCGGCAGCGGCCTCGCGGGCACGGTGGCCACGGCCGACGACAGGCTGCCGGTCGAAGGCGCGATGGTCGTCGTGACGGACATCCGCGGCGACGTCCTGGCCACGGGCACGACCGACAGGACCGGCGCGTTCGGCTTCGGCCGACTGCCCGCCGGTGACCTCACGGTCGCCGTGAACGCCACCGGCTACCGCCCGGCCGCACTCCCCGTGCTGTCCGGCGCCCCGACCACCGGCCTCGAGGTACTCCTGCAACCCGGCGCGCGGTTGCAGGGCGTCGTCCGCGCGGGGAACGGCAGCAACCCCTTGGCCGACGCACGGGTCACCCTCGTCGACGCCGCCGGGAACGTCGTGGGCACGGCCATCACCGGCACGGACGGCGCCTACGCCTTCACCGACCTGGACGCGGGCGACTACTCCCTGATCGCCAGCGGGTACGCGCCCGTGGCCACGACCGTGACCGTGGACGGAGGGAGCCCGAACGACGTCCATCCGCGGCTGGCGCATCAGGACAGCTGACGGCCGTCCCTGCTGAAGACGGCCACGTCGTTGCCGAAGCCGCAGGCCAGCAGGCCGTCCTCGCTGAGTGACAGGGCGCTGCACGGGCCGGGCAGATGGATGACGTGGAGGGTGGTGCGGCGTTCCAGGTCCCAGATGCGGACGGTGTTGTCCGCCGAGCCGGTGAGGGCGACGGGGCGGCCGTCGAGTTCGGCGAGAGTCACGGTCCAGACGAATCTGGTGTGGCCGGTCATGGGATCGCCGAGGGGGCGGCATCCGGGCAGTCCCCAGATCTCTACGGTCGTGTCCTCCGAGGCGATCAGCACGACGGGGCGGTCGTTCAGCCGGCCCACGGTCAGGTCCCTCGGGCGAACGATGCCCTGTGCCCTGCCGAGAGTCCGGCCAGTGGCCGGATCCACGGCGTCCATCGGCCTGTACGCATTGCCGTGCACGAAGACCGGACGCCCGTCGATGACGCAGCAGCCGGCCCACATCCCGAGGTCGTCCAACGAGAAGCGCCGGGTCGGCTCGCCCGTCGCCAGATCCCGTATCTCGACCGAGCCTCCTGTGGTTCCTGTCACCACGACCTCGCGGCCGTCCAGCTCGATACACGCAGTGCAGCATCGGAAGTCGCCGTCGCTCTCGAACGAGGGATACATCGTCTCGCCAGTGGTGAGGTCCCACACGTGTACAGGGCCTTTTCGAGAACTGGTGACGGCGATCGGGCGGCCGTTCAGCACTCTGCACTCCACCGACCACACCTCGCTGTGGTGCCCGGTCGGCAGCTCGTTGCTGTGCAGGCCCGCCGAAAGATCCCAGACACGCACAGTCGAGTCCTCGGACCCTGTGACGAGCACCGGTCGGCCGTCCACCACACCGTGGTCGACAGCGAGAACGCGCTGGGTGTGCCCGACGACCGGACGGCCGAAGGACCGACGGGACAGGTCCCAGATCCGGAGGGTGTCGTAGGCGCTGGTGATGACGACCGGCTGCCCGGCCAACTCGGCGCACGCCACCGCGAGCAGGGGGAAGACGTGACCTCCGAGGGGTGCTCCCATCGGACGACGGGCTTCGAGGTCCCAGATCTGCGCCGTCCTGTCCTGATAGCCGGCGACAGCGACCCGCCGACCGTCCAGCACGGCACACGTCACCGAAGACGCCCTCCCCTCGTGCCCTTCGAACTCGCTGACCATGCGGCGCTTCCTGAGGTCCCAGACCCGCACCCGTCCTCGGTCGTCGGCGCTGACGGCGACCGGGCCGCCGTCCAGTTCCGTGCAGGTCACCGCCTGGTACCTGATGGACGCACCTCTGCGATCCAGCCGTCCCATGCGACGACGGGTGGTCAGGTCGAAGAGGTGCAAGGATTCACTCGATCCCACGACGACGACCGGTCGGCCGTTCAACGCCGTACACGCCACCGCCTTCACGTGACCCGCGCCCGTCATCGGCCTGCCCAGTTCCCGGCCGCCGGCCAGGTCCCACACCCGTACGGTGCCGTCCACACCGCCGGTGACCGCGACCGGGCGACCGTCCGACTCCGTACAGGCGACCGCGTTGACCTGGTCGCCGTGACCTCGCATGGGTTCGCCGACCGCACGGCCGGTGCCCAGGTCCCACAGTCGTACTGTTTCGTCGCGAGCTACGGTCACAGCGACTCGCTGGCCGTCCAGCTCCGTGCACGCCACAGCCTCGACGTCCTCGGTGTGGCCGGTCATGGGACTGCCGATGGGTTCGCCCGTGTCCAGATCCCACATACGGACGGTCAGATCCTCCGAGCCGGTGACGGCGACCGGCCGGCCGTTCACCTCCGTGCACGCCAGCGCACGCACCAGCCCCGTGTGCCCCGTGAGCGCGTTGCGCAGGTTGCTCGACAACTGGCCCCCGGACGCCGCCACCGGCTTCCACGCACGGCGCTCCGCCTTGCCGTTGAGCGCCTCGACGAGATGCGGCACGTTGAACCGTGCGGCCTCCAGCGCGAGAACCTGCCGCCGCGCCGCCGCGTCGAGATCACGCAGCACATGCAGGCAGGACCGGAACACCGCCGTGTTCAGCTGGGCCTCGTCGCCCTCCGCCTCCAGCAGACGCGGCATCAGCGTCTCGTACTCCGCGTGGACCAAGTACTCGATGTCGGACAGCAGCGTGTCCAGCAGTCCGGCCGCGGCGGCGTGCGCCGCCAGGTGCCGCAGGGCGTACGGATGGGCCCGCGCCCAGTCGCGCGCCCCGTCGAGGTGATACGGCACCGCCCCCCGCAACACCACCGTGAACGCCCGGTGCGCCCGCCCCGCGTCCTGCCCCTGGCGCAGATACTCCGCCATCGACTCGTGGTACAGCCGGTACACCGACCGCTCGTCCTCCTGCGCCTCGACGACGTACGCCCCGGCGTCGCGCCGCAGTTGGTAGAGGTCGTCGTTGGTGTACGGCCGGCCGGAGAGCTCCGAGGCGAGCGGGGCCCAGATGTCCTCCCAGGGAAGGCCCTGGCCCTCCGCGTAGGCGAGGGGGCGCAGGAGGTCGAGGATGCGGTCGGCGTCGTCGGCGAAGCGCTGGTGCAGGTCGCGGTGCATGGCGTCGGCCGCCGCGCGCGGCAGGGAGCGGAGCCAGACGGGGTCCCGGGGGTCGGGAAGCTCCGGGGTGGCGGCGAGCGTGCCCGCGGTGATGCGGGCGACCAGGAAGCAGTTGCCCGCGGCGCCGGCGACCGCTTCCGCCACACCCATGCGCACCCAGTGCGGACAATCGAGGTACGGGGAGTCCTGGTGGGCGTCCAGGAGGTTGCGCAGCGCGTAGACGATGACGGCTTCCGGGTCGGCGTACCGGTCCGAGTCGAGGTCGATGTGGTCCTCCGGGCACAGACCGAGAGGGCCGAAGAGGTGGGGACGGGTGCCGAGGAGAAGGCGCAGGTGCGGGGAGGCCAGTTCCATCAGCGGACGTAACACCTGGCCGCACAGGGTCGTCGGCGTCGCCGCCTCGTCCAGGCCGTCGACGAGGATGACGTGAGGGCGGTCCGGTTCCGGGCGGGCGCCGAGGTGGTTGAGCAGATCCGCCACCGCCTCCGCCGGCGGCAGCCGCAGCGCGGCGCAG
The DNA here is from genome assembly GCF_055594445.1 of Streptomyces sp. NPDC040589. Taxonomy (NCBI): domain Bacteria; kingdom Bacillati; phylum Actinomycetota; class Actinomycetes; order Kitasatosporales; family Streptomycetaceae; genus Streptomyces; species Streptomyces sp. NPDC040589. Next base: position 947,637 of record NZ_JBVIWP010000003.1, read on the forward strand.
ACCGCCCGCACGATCTGCTGGTCGGTGAGGCTCTGCGCGTACACGGTCGTCCCGATGGCCCGCTCGGGCGGAAGCTGCACGCGGTGCAGCCCGATCGACGCCAGCGGCACCGTACGCCGGTACTCGGGGTCGCTCACCGCCGCCAGCAGCCCCAGTACGGCCGTCTTGCCCGAGCCGGGCGCCCCGGTGACCACCAGCGCCGGGCACGCCTCCGCCGCCGGGTCGCCGAGCCACTCGGTGATGTCGTGAAGAGCCTGTCGGCGACCCGAGAACCACCAGCCCGCCCGGCTCGGATCGCTGTGCCCCATCGCCCTCCGCAGCAGCCGCGACCGGAACTCCACGTCCCGGCGCTTGTCCTGCTCGTCCCACTCGGCCGCCTGCTGCAGCGCCATGTCCGTGTGGGAGAGACGGTGGCTGTGCTTCGCGTTGGGCAGGAACGGCGGGATCTCGCCCGTCAGGCCGATGATCTCCAGGCCGATGTGCTGGTAGTCCGGGCGCTTGGGGTTGGTGCGCGTGGCGTTCACGACCGCGTCCAGGGCCAGCAGCGGCGGGGTGTAGCCGGCCGTGGCCAGGCTGGTCACCGCCTCGGCCAGCAGCTCCGGGAAGGCGCCCGTCCGCGCCAGTTCCCTGGGCTGTGCCGACGTGATCACCGCCAGCCCCGCCTCCTCCTCCCGCCAGTCGCTCTTCCAGCGGGACATCGCGGCCAGCAACTCGTTGCCGCCCTGCCCGGAGAAGCACGTGTCGAGCATCAGCAGCAGCCGGCGCACCTTCGTCCCGGCGAGGATCTTGCGCGCCAGCGTGCCGGGCAGCAGCGCGTCGTAGAGGTCGTCGGGCTCGGTGTCGGCGGTGAGCAGGACGTAGTCGCCGTTGTCGAGGATCTCCCCGTGTCCCGCGATGTACACGGCGATGACGTCGTCAGGCCGGCGGTCCGGGGCGCGGCAGAACTCACGCAACTCGCGCAGTAGTTGGGGCTTGGTCGGGTTCAGCCCCAGGTCGGAGACATGGGTGTAGCCGAGCGCTTCGGTGAACAGCTCCACCATCTTGCGGCGTGCGTCCGCCAGCCCGGGCCGGTCCCACTCCAGCTCCGCCGCCGCGTTCGGGTAGTGGCTGACCGCGGTCGCGATGAGGAAACGCCGGGGCTCGGTCCCGGTCATGCCAGGCCCTCCGCCACCGCTTCGCCCGTCTCCCTCGCCGTCAGATAGAGCGTGGCGTCGTGCGCGTGCGAGCCGTTGTGTACGACCCTCCCGGCCACGCCCGTCCCGAAGAACAGCGAGAGGTCCTTCACGGCCGCTACGACATCGCCCTCGTCCACGACGTTCGTCCACGACGCCGTCCCCGGCCAGGTCTCCGGCCCGGGCCGCAGCCGGTCGACGACCATCCGCATCCCCAGCGGCGATCCCAGTGTCACCAACGCCCGCACCCCGTGCCCCTGGAGCGCGCACAACGCCTCGTACGCGACGACCGAGCCGAGCGAGTGCGCCACCACCACCCGCGTGTCGGGGCCTACCGCCTCCTCGACCCGGCTCCGGGCCGCCTCCCGCAGCTCCCCGTCCAGCAGATAGCGGCGGACCTGCTTCAGGTCGAAGACCAGCCCACGCAGGGTCACATCGGCGAAGTAGCGCGAGTGCTGGAGGACGCGCAGGGCCGCCTGCGCGGCGCGAGGGGAGCGGACCAGTGTGTCCCCACCGGGCGGGGGCACGCCCGGATCGACCCGTGCCGCCTCCGCCCACCACTCCAGCAGCAGCTCCGACTCGAACCCGTCCTCCACGTCGTCCGCCGTGAACATCGGGTCGCCGACGGCCAGGGTGTGCCCGGGAGGCCGGAACAGATCGCCGTAGAACGCCATCCGCAGGTCACCGGGCGTGAGTTCCGGGACGCCCGCCCGATCCAGCCCGTCGGCGAGCGCCGGCTCCCAGTCCTTCAGCAGCGTCTTGCTTCCCAGCCGCTGCTTCCCCACCCCGTGCACACCAACGATCCGCGCCATCGCACCCGTCCCCCGAGCTCAGCAGGACCCATCACTTTAGAGGGGCGGGTTCGGCCTCGCATTCGAACCACACGGTCTTGCCCCCGCTGTTCCACAGCGACACGCCCCACTTGTCGGCCATCGCGTCGAGCAGGAGCAGTCCCCGCCCGTTCTCGGAGTCCGGGTCCGGCCGGGGCGGGGAGACGGGCGGTCGGTTGCTGCCGTCCGTGACCTCCACGCGTACGCCGTGCGGCTGCCGCAGCAACAGCAGCGTGCAGCGCCGGTCCGGGACGTGCCGTACGACGTTCGCGAGCAGTTCGGTGACGCCGAGTTCTACGGCGTCGGACAGCTCGGGCGTGCGCCACTCTTCGAGGAAGGAGCGGACGATACGGCGGATGTGGCGGGCGGCGTGTTCACCGACGGTGAGGCGGATCGTGTACTGGGCGGGAAAGTAATCGTTCACGAGACGAGGTTGACGTGCGGTGACTACCCTCGGCTACGGAACGGATACAACCGGTCCTGTAGTGGGCCGTGTTGCGTGAGAGGGGCTTCTGCCGTGACCCACATCAACGCCCTTGACCCGGGTGCCTCGCCGCTGGATTACTACGGCTATGAGTTGCGGAGATACCGGGAGGCCGCCGGGCTGACACAGAAGCAGCTCGGGGAGATCGTCAACTACACCGGCTCGCTCGTCGGCCAGATCGAAACGGCCCGGAAGCTCCCGACGCCGGAGTTCAGTCAACGGGCGGATGCGGCGCTGGAGACGGGAGGGCAGCTGTCCCGACTGGTCGACCTGGTGTTGCGTAGTCAGCTTCCGGGCTGGTTTCAACAGGTGGCGGAGTTGCAAGCGAGAGCGGTCGAGATCTGCTCTTTCGAGGCGCTCATGGTCCATGGTCTGCTCCAGACCGATGCGTACGCGCGTGCCGTGCTCGGTGTGCTGGACAAGAGCAACCTCGACGACCGCACCGCCGTACGGCTGGCACGCCAGGGCATCTTCGAGAAGGAGGAGTCGCCGGTCTTCTGGGTGATCCTCAGCGAGGCCGCACTGTACCTGGAGGTCGGTGGTCGAAAGACAATGCGGGAGCAACTCGCCCACTTGTTGTCCTTCGAGCACAATCCTCGGATCAACATCCAGGTGCTGCCGTTCTCGGCAGGGGCGCACGCCGGAATGACAGGCTCGTATGACCTCTACCGCTTTGCGAGCGACCCGGCCATCGTCTACACGGAGGGCTACGGCAGCGGGCATCCCACCGCGAATCCGGACACCGTCAAGGACTGCTCGCTCCGTTACGATCATCTTCAGGCCGCCGCGCTCTCCCTCAGGGATTCGGCGGAGTTGATGCGGCGACTGATGGAGGAACGCTATGGCGAGCAACGCGGTTCCGACGGGGATCCTGTGGCGTAAGTCCAGCTACAGCAGCGATCAGGGTGGCAACTGCATAGAGATCGCCGAAACCCCGCACACCACCGTCGCTATTCGCGACTCCAAGAACCCGGCGGGACCGATCCTCACCCTCGACCCCGCCACGTTCACCACCTTCATCACCTGGACGACGGCGTCTACAACCGCTGAATGATCGTGCCGGTGGCCAAACCGCCCCCCGCACACATGGTGATCAGCGCGAACTCCTTGTCCGCGCGCTCCAGTTCATGAAGCGCCGTCGTGATGAGCCGGGCCCCGGTCGCCCCGACCGGGTGCCCGAGCGCGATCGCGCCGCCGTTCACGTTCACCTTCTCCAGGTCCTGCTCGAAGACCCGCGCCCAGCTCAGCACCACCGACGCGAACGCCTCGTTGATCTCCACCACATCGATGTCCTTCAGGGACATCCCGGCCTTCCCCAGCACAGCGTTCGTCGCATCGATCGGCCCGTCCAGGTGGAAGTGGGGGTCGGCTCCCACCAGCGCCTGAGCCACGATCCGGGCCCGGGGCCTCAGCTTCAGGGCACGAGCCATCCGCTTCGACGCCCACATGATCGCCGCCGCCCCGTCGGAGATCTGCGACGAGTTGCCGGCCGTGTGCACCGCCGTAGGCATGATCGGCTTCAGGGAAGCCAGCGCTTCCGGCGACGTGTCGCGCAGGCCCTCGTCCTTGTCGACGAGGCGCCACATGCCCTGCCCGGCGTGCTGCTCCTCCTCCGTCGTCGGGACCTGGACGGCGAAGGTCTCTCGTTTGAAGCGCTCCTCCGCCCAGGCGTGGGCGGCCCGCTCCTGGGAGGCGAGCCCGAGCGCGTCGACGTTCTCCCTCGTCAGGCCCCGGTGCCGGGCGATCCGCTCCGCCGCCTCGAACTGATTCGGCAGGTCCACGTTCCACTCGTCGGGGAACGGCTTGCCCGGCCCGTGCTTCGAGCCCGACCCCAGCGGTACCCGGGACATCGACTCCACCCCGCACGAGATGCCGACGTCGATCACGCCGGCGGCGACCATGTTGGCCAGCATGTGCGAGGCCTGCTGCGACGACCCGCACTGCGCGTCGACGGTCGTCGCGGCCGTCTCGTACGGCAGCCCCATCGTGAGCCAGGCCGTGCGCGCGGGGTTCATGGACTGCTCGCCGGCGTGCGTGACCGTACCGCCGACGATCTGTTCGACGCAGTCGGCGGGGATGCCGGTGCGGCCCAGGAGTTCTCGGTAGGTCTCGCCCAGCAGGTAGGAGGGGTGCAGATGGGCGAGCGCGCCGCCGCGCTTGCCGATCGGGGTGCGTACGGCTTCGACGATCACAGGTTCGGCAGCCATGGGTGCGGGTCCTCTCCGGGAGGCTACGCGGAACTAGTACGCGTTCTAGTTCTGTCAGCAGTGTGCTGACGGTCACTCGGTGACCGCAAGGGTCGTGCGGGCAATTGAGGGGTCCATGCCTCTTGCTAGTTGTAGAACCCGTTACTACCGTCACCGCAACTCCGCACAGCTGATGGGCCGTCAGAACAAGAGTCGGTACGAGTGGTGGGAGCCGCCCATGCCCTGTCCCGCGCTGCCCGACGGGTTCGACTTCACCGACCCGGACCTGCTGCATCAACGCGTGCCCCTGCCGGAGTTCGCCGAGCTGCGCCGGGTCGAACCGGTCTGCTGGGTGCCGCAGCCGGCCAATGTCGCCGGCTTCCAGGACGAGGGGTACTGGGCCGTCACCCGGCACGCCGACGTCAAGTACGTCTCCACGCACCCGGAGTTGTTCTCGTCGTACCTCAACACGGCGATCATCCGCTTCAACGAGCACATCGACCGGGACTCCATCGACGCCCAGCGGTTCATCCTGCTCAACATGGACCCGCCGGAGCACACGCGGGTCCGGCAGATCGTGCAGCGCGGCTTCACGCCCCGGGCGATCCGCGCGCTGGAGGAGCGGCTGAGGGCCCGGGCCCTCGCGATCGTCGCGAACGCCCGCACGCACTCCGGGCCGTTCGACTTCGTCACCCAGGTCGCCTGCGAACTGCCCCTCCAGGCGATAGCGGAGCTGATGGGTGTCCCGCAGGAGGACCGGGACAAGATCTTCGACTGGTCCAACAAGATGATCGCGTACGACGATCCCGAGTACGCCATCACCGAGGAGGTCGGCGCCGAGTCGGCCACGGAGATCATCGCCTACGCGATGAACATGGCCGCCGATCGCAAACAGTGCCCCGCCCATGACATCGTCACGCAACTGGTCGCGGCGGAGAACGAGGGCAACCTCAACTCGGACGAGTTCGGCTTCTTCGTGCTGATGCTGGCCGTCGCGGGCAACGAGACCACCCGCAACGCCATCACCCACGGCATGCACGCCTTCCTCACCCACCCCGAGCAGTGGGAGCTGTACAAGAGCGACCGGCCGTCGACGACGGCGGAGGAGATCGTGCGCTGGGCGACCCCGGTCGCCGCCTTCCAGCGCACCGCCACCCAGGACACCGAGCTGGGCGGCAAACGGATCCGCAAGGGCGACCGCGTAGGCCTCTTCTACGCCTCCGCCAACCACGACCCGGAGGTCTTCGACGACCCGGACGACTTCGACATCACCCGCGATCCCAACCCGCACCTCGGTTTCGGCGGGGGCGGGCCGCACTACTGCCTGGGCAAGTCCCTCGCGGTACTGGAGATCGACCTCATCTTCAACGCCATCGCCGACGCCATGCCGGGGCTGCGGCTGGTCGACGACCCGCGTCGGCTGCGCTCGGCGTGGATCAACGGGGTGAAGGAACTCCGCGTGAGTACGGGCGGCTGAGTGGGGCGAAGGCGACGGCCCCGGGGATCAGGGGGCCGCCGCCTTCGGTCTTTGGGGGCCGGAGCGGGTCCGGCTCAGTGGCTCTCAGTACGAGTGGTGGGACTGCCAGTGGTTCCAGGCGCCGCAGGCACTGCCGTAGCGGTCCTTCATGTAGTCCAGGCCCCACTCGATCTGGGTGGCCGCGTTGGTCTTCCAGTCGGAGCCGGCCGAGGCCATCTTGGCGCCCGGCAGGGCCTGGACCAGGCCGTAGGCGCCGCTGGAGGCGTTCCGGGCGTTCACGTCCCAGTCGCTCTCGTGCTCGACGATCTCGGAGAAGCACTGGTACTGGGCGTCGTCGCCGATCATCTTCTTCGCGACCGCCTTGGCCGAGGAGGCCCCTGTCGTCGCGCCGTGGGCGGGCGCGGCGGCGATCAGGGTGCCGCAGGTGGCCGCGGCCAGGGCGGTACCGGCGAGAGCGTTCTTCGGGGTGGCGGCACGGCGGAGGACGGCAGCGGCGGACACGCGTTGACCTTTCGTCGTGGGCGGGGCAGTCGCCCACAGAAACAGTCTTCGCGGATGCCCGCAATGCCCCCTTTTACTAGGCGTGGCCGCATGTGGGGTGGTGGTCCGACCCGTGACCGGGAGTGGTCCCTACGGCCTCGCTTCGTATGTGACCTGAGTCACGTGGGGCGCCTCACGGTCGGTGGGGTGTCGAACGTGACCGGCGTCTCGAACGCCGCCCGGCGTGTGGCGCGGCGCAGTGCCCTGAGCACCGCCGGGCCGAGGGTCAGTGTCAGGACGACCGTGACGACGGCCCGGCCCAGGTCCCAGCCGAGCGAGGTGGCCAGGCAGTACGCGAGGAAACGGGCCAGGTTGGCGGGGACCGTCGCCTGCGGGTCGAAGGCGACGTTCGAGGCGAGCGCGCTCATGAAGGGCCAGCCCGCCATGTTCATCACCGTGCCGTAGGCGAAGGCGGCGAGGAAGCCGTAGCCGGCGAGCATCACCAGCTCGGCACGGCCGCGCAGCCGGTCCGGGCCCGGCAGCAGGCCCGCGCCCATCGCGAACCAGCCCATCGCCAGCATCTGGAACGGCAGCCACGGGCCCACCCCGCCCGTGAGCAGCGCGGACGCGAACATCGTCACCGAGCCGAGGACGAACCCGAAGCCCGGGCCGAGGACCCGGCCGCTCAGCACCATCAGGAAGAACATCGGTTCGATCCCGGCGGTACCGGCGCCGATCGGCCGCAGGGCGGCCCCCGTGGCGGCCAGCACGCCGAGCATCGCGACCGCCTTCGGGCCGAGACCGGACTCCGAGATCGCCGCGGCCACCACGGCCACGAGCAGCACCAGCAGGCCCGCGAAGAGCCAGGGCGCGTCCTGCGCGTGCGCGCTGAGCCGCGAGGTGGGCGGGGCGAGGAAGGGCCAGCCGAACGCGGCCACCCCTACGGCACTGACCAGGATCAGGGCGGTGAGGGAGCGGGGGCCGAGGCGGACGGCCCGGGCCTGGCGCTGGGCGTTCACGCGTCCGTCCCGGGCTGGAGGGCCGCGCGTACCTCGGAGACCGTGAGCCAGTGCTGCGGCGCCAGGATCTTGGTGACCTGTGGGGCGAAGGACGGCGAGGAGACCACGACCTCCGCGGTCGGGCCGTCGGCGATCACCTCGCCCTCGGCCAGCAGGATCACGCGGTGGGCGATCTCGGCGGCCAGTTCCACGTCGTGCGTGGCCAGCACGATGGCGTGCCCCTCCTCCGCGAGCTTGCGCAGCACGCCGACCAGGCGGGCCTTCGCCGAGTAGTCCAGGCCGCGGGTGGGCTCGTCCAGCAGGAGCAGCGGGGGCCGGGCGGTCAGCACGACGGCCAGGGCGAGGGCGAGGCGCTGGCCCTCCGAGAGGTCCCGGGGGTGGGTGTCGTCGGTGACGCCCGGGAGCAGTTCGGTGACCAGGGCGCGGCAGGTGCCGGGTTCTGCTTGCGCGTCCTGGTCGGCTGCCGCGCACTCGGCGGCGACGGTGTCGGCGTAGAGCAGGTCGCGGGGTTCCTGGGGGACGAGGCCGACCTTGCGGACGAGGTCCTTGGGGGCTGTGCGGTGGGGGGTGGCTTCGCCGAGTTTGACGGTTCCGGAGGTGGGGGTGACCAGGCCGACGAGGGAGTTGAGGAGGGTGGATTTCCCGGCGCCGTTGCGGCCCATGAGGGCGATGGCTTCGCCGGGGGTGATGGTGAGGGTGACGTGGGCCAGGGCCTGGATGCGGGCGCGGGTTACTGAGAGGGCTTGGACTTCGGCCGTGGATTGTTCGCGGGTGCGGGTGGTTTGTGGCTGGTCGCGCAGTTCCCCGCGCCCCTTGAGGGCGAGCTGCTGCCGTAGGTCATTGGCCCGGCGGCGTGCGTCACGGACCGTCAGCGGCAAAGGGGTCCAGCCCGCGAGCCGGCCCAGTGCCACCACGGGGGGATACACCGGGGACACGGCCATCACCTCGGCCGGGGTGCCCAGGATCGGCGGCTCGCCCGGGGCCGGGAGCAGGGCGACCTGGTCGGCGTACTGGATGACGCGTTCCAGGCGGTGCTCGGCCATGAAGACCGTGGTGCCGAGGTCGTGGACGAGGCGCTGGAGGACCGCCAGGACCTCCTCGGCGGCTGCGGGGTCGAGGGCGGAGGTCGGTTCGTCCAGGACCAGGACGCTCGGGTGCGGGGTGAGGACCGAGCCGATGGCGACGCGCTGCTGCTGGCCGCCGGAAAGTGTGGCGATGGGGCGGTTGCGCAGGTCGGCGAGGCCGAGGAGGTCGAGGGTCTCCTCGACGCGGCGGCGCATCACGTCCGGGGCGAGGCCCAGCGACTCCATGCCGTAGGCGAGTTCGTCCTCGACGGTGTCGGTGACGAAGTGGGCGAGCGGGTCCTGGCCCACCGTGCCGACGACGTCGGCGAGTTCGCGCGGCTTGTGTGTGCGGGTGTCGCGTCCGGCCACCGTGACCCTGCCGCGCAGAGTGCCGCCGGTGAAGTGCGGCACGAGCCCGCTGACCGCGCCCAGGACGGTGGACTTGCCGACGCCGGAGGGACCGGCCAGGAGGACGAGTTCGCCCTCCGGGACCTCGAAGTCGATGCCCTGGACGGTGGGTTCGGAGGCGCCGTCGTACGTCACGGAGACATCTTCGAAGCGGATCACGACGGTTCCTTGAGCTCGGGGGCGACGAACGCGGGCAGCAGGCCGAGGAGGATCGCCGCCGCGGGCCAGACGGGGAGTGTGGGCGCCACGAGCGGCAGCACGCCGGGGTGCAGGGCCGCGGGGTCACGGACGGCGGCGAGCACGAGCAGCGCGGCGACCGCCACGCCGGAGGCGACGACCAGCAGGGCGCGCACGTCCCAGCGGTCCGGGCGGTACCGGGTGCGCGGCGACCGCCGGCCGCCGAGCCGGAGACCCGCGAGGGCGGCGGCGAGGCCGACGAGCAGGACCGGGAAGCCGTAGGTGGCGCCCTCGGCGGTGAGCAGCCCGTACGTTCCGGCGCAGACGCCGAGCAGGCCGCCGAGAGTGAGGGCGGCGGTGGTACGTCGGACCGCGGCCGGGACCTGGGCGGTACGGCCGTAGCCGCGGGCGTCCATCGCGGCGGCCAGGGACACCGAGCGCTCCAACGCGCCCTCCAGGACCGGGAGGCCCACCTGCAGCAGGCCCCGGACGCCCTTGTCCGGGCGGCCGCGCAGCCGGCGGGCGGCGCGCAGACGCTGGACGTCGGCGATGAGGTTCGGCGCGAAGGTGAGGGCGACGACGACCGCGACGCCCACCTCGTACAGGGCGCCCGGGAGGGACTTGAGGAGGCGGGAGGGGTTGGCGAGGGCGTTCGCGGCGCCGACGCAGATGAGCAGGGTGGCCAGTCTCAGGCCGTCGTACAACGCGAAGGTGAGGGCCTCGGCCGTGACCTCGCCGCCGAGGCGGATGCCCTGCGCCCAGTCGGGGAGGGGCACCTCGGGGAGGGTGACGAGGGTGTGCGTGCCGGGGATGGGGGAGCCCAGGACGATCGCGAAGAGAAGCCGGATGACCAGGACGGCGAGGGCGAGTTTGACGAAGGCGCCGTAGGAACGGGACCAGGGGGTCGGGGGGCGGCAGGTCGCCACGACGTAGGCGGAGACCGCGATGAGGAGGCAGAGGAGCAGGGGGTTGGTGGTGCGGGTGGCCGCGGTGCCGAGGGAGAGGGACCAGAGCCACCAGGCGCCGGGGTGCAGAGGGGCCCGGGGCCGGCGCGGGGGGTGGGAGGGCGCGTCGCTGAGCCGGTCCGCGCTGCTAAGCCTGGTCACGCCGCCGTACCTGCCAGATCGCCGCCGCCCCCAGTGCCGTCACCACGGCGATGCCCGCCAGCAGGCCCAGGGACGGGCCGTTGTCGTCGGACGTGTCCTTCTTCGCCGCCGATGACGACTTCCGGGAGCCGGACACCTGCTCTCCGCAGCCCTTCTCCGGATACCCCGCGATCGCGCACAGCAGGGCGTTCGTGTCGTAGCGCAGGGGCTTGGCGACCGTCGCGAGGGCCTGAGCCGTGGTCGCGTCGGGGGAGACCCGGGCGCAGGCCGTCCGGGCGGGGGGCGGGGTCTCGCCCTGGGGGGCGTCCGCCTTCGTGCCGGGGTCGATGACGAGCGCCACGCGCTTCTCGCCGTCCCGCGCGGGGGTCTTCGCGCAGATGGTGCCGAAGTCGGCTGTGCCGCGCGGCCGGGCCGCCTCGGAGGAGTCCTCGCTCACCGCGAAGCGGAAGCCCTGGACGTCGCCGTCCGAGGGGCGGGCCATGGACGGGCCCTGGGTGGCGTAGACCCAGCGGTCGCCTTCGCGGTCCCAGAACGACCAGTACCGGTAGCCGGCGGCCTGGGCCTGGCCCGCGCCCGCGATCAGCAGGAGCGAGGCCAGGAGGAGGAGAACGGCCCGGCGGATCACGACTGCTGCCTCTTCCTGCGGCCGGTGAAGAGGAAGCCGATGCCTATGCCGGCGACGAGGCAGACCCCGACGTACCACCAGACGCCGAAGAAGCCCGACTCCGAGTCGTCCTTCTCGTCGGTCGCCGAGGGCTGTTCGGGGGCCTGCGGGGCCGGGCCCGTCGCGTTGAGCTGCTTCACCAGGTCCGTGCCGCCGAAGTCACGCGGGTTCGCGCCCGTCGCGTGCGCGGCGAAGATCAGCTGGGCGTAGGCGGCGGGGCCGCCCTGCCCGGCCCAGCCGGCGGAGTTCTTCTCCAGCCACCGCACGGACTTCTCGGCCTGCGCGGTCTCGCCCTGCGCGGCGAGTGCCACGACCGCGTCGGCGGTGTTGCCGTGGTCGGGCTGGGGGTCCGAGCCGGCGAGGGCGGACGTGAGGTGGTTGTCGTCCTCGGCGAGGGTCTGCGTGAGGTACGCGGCTCCGTTGCCGGCGGCCTGCTGTGGCGTGGAGGGGTTCGCGCACGTGGCGTCGGACTTCTTGCCTGCCTCCACCACCATGCCCTTGCCCAGGGCGCCGAGGACACCGGCCGCCGTGGCGTCCGCGTTGGCGGTCAGCTCGCCCTTCTTGTCGGGCTGGAACGCGAAGGCGCCGTCGTCGTCCCCGCCGCAGGGGAGGGCGAGCTTCAGCAGGGCGTCGTAGGGCGACTTTCCGCCCTTGTCGACCTGGTCCGGCTTCTCGCCCGCGGCGGTCAGCGCGCCGATGACGACGGACGTCGAGTTGGTGTCGCTGGCGCCGCCGGGCGCGTAGCCCCAGCCGCCGTCCTCGTTCTGGACGGACTTCAGCCAGCCGACGGCCTTGTCGGCGACGGCGTCCTGTCCGCCGAGCGCGGAGAGGGCCTGGACGGCGGCGGACGTGGCGTTGGTGTCGAGCATGGTCTTGGCGTCGCACGCGGCGGCGGGGTCCGGGCGGTACGCGGCGAACCCGCCGTCCTCGCACTGCTGCCGGACCAGCCACTCCACGGACTTGGCGGCCGGCTTCTCACCCACCGTGTCCTGGGCCAGCAGGGCGAGCGACTGGCGCCAGACGCCGTCGAACCTGGGGTCCTTGTCTCCGTACAGGGCGGAGGGGAACGCCTGGGACGGCGAAGGGGACGGAGCGGCGGCGGCCGGCGTGGCGGCGCCGATCACGGTGACGGCGGCCAGGACCGCTGCGCTGCGGCGGACGTTCATGATCGGCGGGTGCCTCTCCCTGTGAGGGAGCCGGGCAGCACGGGACACCCCGGCGGCTCGGCTCCGTATACCTCGACGGTGCCGTGCACCGGCAGGTGCCGGGCACGTGAGCCGGTCACGATCCGTACGGGGCGATCCGGCTCCCGCCTGGCAGGGCGGTTCACGGTTGCGGGTCAGCGCCGGAATTGCACCGGCTTCTCCCTGTACGGTGTGATGACGACCCGCTCACTGTACCCGCACGTAGGAAAACGGGCTGAGGGTGCTGTGCTTGCCGGGTAGCTTCGCCCCATGCCGACCACACCACCGGGAAGACTCCTCGGCTCGGGCCGCCGCGCCGATGTGTACGAGATCGACGAGGGGTGGGTGCTGCGGCGGGAACGGGAGGGCGGGGGTGACGCCGCTGCCGAGGGCGCGGTGATGGAGCATGTGCGGGCCCACGGCTATCCGGTGCCCCGGGTCTGCCCGACCGGCTCGCGCACCGACCTGGTGATGGAACGGCTCTCCGGCCCGACCATGCTCCAGGCCTGCCTGGCGGGCACGCTGGACGTCACGGAGGCCGGCTCGATCCTGGCCCGGCTGCTGCGCGACCTCCACGCCCTTCCCGCCCTGCGCTCGGCCGACCCGGCGGTCCGCGTCCTCCATCTGGACCTCCACCCGGAGAACGTGATGCTCACGCCCGAGGGGCCTCGCGTCATCGACTGGTCCAACACGGAGGAGGGCGACCCGGGCCTGGACCGGGCCGCCACGGCGGTGATCCTCGCCCAGGCCGCCGTCTCCGACGACTCGCTCGCCACCCCCGCCCGCGCCATGCTGGCCGCCTTCCTCGCCGACCCGTCCCCGCTCACCCGGCCCGCCCTGACGGAGGCCCTGCGCCGCCGGGCCGCAAGTCCGACCATGACGCGTGGAGAGGTTGAACTGCTGGACGCGGCCGAGGAGTTGATCCTGTCCGTGAGGCAAAACGGTTAACGTGAAGCTCCACGACCACACGCAGGAGCGTCCATGACTGATCAGGTGGAGAACTCCGAGCAGGAGCCGCTCTCCAAGATCGATACCTCGGTTCCGCACTCGGCCCGGATCTGGAACTACTGGCTGGGCGGGAAGGACAACTACGAAGTCGACCGTGTGGCCGGTGACGCGTTCCGTGAGATCTTCCCCGGTATCGAGACCGGGGCCCGCGCCGCCCGCTACTTCCTCGCCCGCGCCGTCCGCCATCTCGCCGCCGAAGAGGGCATCCGCCAGTTCCTGGACATCGGCACCGGGCTGCCCAACGTGGACAACACCCACCAGATCGCCCAGCGGGTGGCTCCGGAGAGCCGGATCGTCTACGTCGACAACGACCCGCTGGTGCTGGCCCACGCCCGCGCGCTGCTCACCAGTACACCGGAAGGCGTCACCAACTACGTCGACGCCGACCTGCGCAAGCCGAGCACGATCGTCCGGGAAGCCGGGAAGACGCTGGACTTCGACCAGCCCGTCGCGCTCATGCTGATGGGCATCCTCGGCCACATCGAGGACCACGACGAGGCACGCTCGATCGTGTCGCAGCTGGTGGACGCCCTGCCTCCCGGCAGCTACCTCGTCCAGTACGACAGCACCGACACCAGCGAGGACTACGTCCGGGCCATCGGGCAGTACAACGACGGCGGCTCGATCCCGTACATCCTGCGCAGCCCCGAGCAGATCGCCCGCTACTTCGACGGTCTGGAGCTGCTGGAGCCGGGCGTCACGTCCTGCTCGCGCTGGCGTCCCGACGCCGAGGCTCTGGGCCTGCCCGCGGAGGTGCACCAGTACGGCGGCGTCGCCCTCAAGCGCTGAACCCGGCTGAACCCCGGGGGCCTCGCTCAGGTCTCCTGAAGTATGCGGTGCAGGATGGTCGGAGTCTCGTCCGGTGACTCGGCTTCGACCACCAGCCGGTTCATGGCGTCCCAGTAGCGCTCGATGTCGGCCGGCCGGTCGGGATAGAGCGCGGTGGTGAGCTGCTCGAGGTAGACCACGTCGGGCAACTGGCCACCGGGCAGCCGCAGGATGGTGACCGGACCGCCCTCCGCGGCATGCCCGCCGGAGAGGAACGGCAGGATCTGGACGGTGACCTGCGGCAGCCGGCAGATCTCGATGAGATGCCTGAGCTGGGCGCGCATCACGGCCGGCCCGCCCACCGGGCGCCGCAGCGCCGCCTCGTCGATCACGGCCCAGAGCTGGGCCGTGCCCGGCTGCCGGTGCAGGATCCGCTGCCGGGTCATCCGCAACGCCACCCGGCGGTCGATCTCGCGCGCATCGGCGTCGACGTGGGCGAGCTGGACCGCCGCACGCGCGTAGTCGGGGGTCTGGAGCAGCTCGGGAACGCGCTGTATCTGGTAGCAGCGGATGACGCTCGCCGCCTGTTCGGCACCGAGGTAGCTCTGTGTCCAGGAGGGCACCACGTCGCTGTAGTACTGCCACCAGGCGTGGGTGTTGGCCTGTTCGGCCAGCGCCAGCAGCGTGGCGCGTTCGGCCTCGTCCGTGACGCCGTAGAACGTGAGCAGGTCGGCGACGTCCCGCAGTTTGAACCCGTGGCGCCCGGCCTCCATGCGGCTGATCTTGGAGGAGGAGGCGCGGATGACCTCGCCCGCCTCCGCCCTGCCGATGCCCCGCGCGTCCCGCAGCCTGCGCAGCCGGGCGCCCAGCGCGAGCCGAGGCACCATGGGCCCGGCCGATCTCCCGTCCAGGACTCCGCTGAAGGGCGACGTTCGAGCGGCCTCTTCGGTGCCCATGGGCATGTCTCCTTGCGGTGGTACGCAGCGCCGCAGGCGTGGGGACGCCGCGGCTCGTTCATCCTAGATGCCCTGCCCTGACCCCATCCGGCTTATGCCGAAGGCGAGTTCGGCCGCGGAGTGGGACCACCGAAGGGAAGGTGAAGAGTCCGGGAGGCGAGCAGCCAGGTGCCGTCGGCCCGGTGGAAGGCGTCCTCGTAGTGCCCGGCCTGGACCGGCGGCCCGGCCGGGACCATGCCGCCGTCGTAGCCGTCGACGCGGTATGTCGTGAAGTACGAGATCGCCCTGGCGGTGTCCGGGGACTCCACCGTGACCAGGACGTTGGACATCATGCGGCGGGAGAGCCGGTCTGCGGGGCGGGAGCCGAAGTAGGCGCGCAGGGCGTCGCGTCCCTTGACCAGCCGCCCGTCCTCCGGCCACTGCCAGACACCGTCCTCGGTGAACAGCTCGGCGACGGAGGAGGGGTCGCCCAGGTCGAGCCGGTGGACGAAGTCGAGGATCAGGCGCTCGCAGGCGCGTTCGGCGAGGAGGTGCTCCATGGGGTCCATGGGCTTGGTCCTAGCATCCCGGGCGTCGGCGCATCGGCGGAATTACCTGGTCATGAGAGAGCGATGTACCTCACCGGCTCGCTCCCCGGCACCGCCTCCGCCCGGCCCAGCTTCACCAGGCGGCGCAGGTGCGCCTCGGCCTCCGAGACCGCGATGTTCCGGGAGCCGTACGGGATCTGGGCCCAGGGGCGGTTCCACTCCATGCGTTCGGCGAGCTGCCAGGGCGTGAGCGGCTCGGCGAGGAGGGCACGCAGGGCGGTGAGGCGGGCCTCGTGGTGGGTGAGCAGCTCGTGCACGCGGGCGGCTGCGCCCGGGAACGGGTGCTGGTGGGCCGGGAGCACCTCGGCGGGGGCGAGGCGGCCGACGCGTTCGAGGCTGTCGAGGTAGTCGCCGAGGGGGTCGGTGACCGTGGCGTCGTCCGGATCCTCGTAGAGGCCGATGTGCGGGGTGATCCCGGGCAGCAGGTGGTCGCCGGAGAACAGGCGGCCGTGGCCGGGCAGTCGGGCCGGGTGGTCCTCCTCCAGGTGCAGGCAGACGTGGCCGGGCGTGTGCCCCGGGGTCCAGATCGCGCGCAGGCGGCGGCCGGCCAGGTCCAGGAGTTCGCCCGGGACGATGTCGCGGTCGGGCAGGGCGGGGGAGAGGCCGGGCAGGGCGCGGGGCCGGGGGGTACGCAGCGGGGCGATGTGCTCCTCGGGCGCTCCGGCAGCGGTGAGCTTGGCCGTCATGTACGAGAACCAGCGCTCGGGACGGGCCTGACGGGTCCGTCGTACGACCGCGGTGTCCGCCGCGTGCATCGCGATCCAGGCGCCCGACGCCTCGCGGACCCGGCCGGACAGGCCGTGGTGGTCCGGGTGGTGGTGGGTGATGACCACGCCGTGGATCTCGGCCACCGAGGTGCCGCAGGCCCTGAGGCCGTTCGCGAGGGTGTCCCAGGACTCCGGGTCGTCCCAGCCGGTGTCGATGAGGACCGGTCCCCGGCCGGTGTCGACGACGTACACGAGTGTGTGGCCGAGGGGGTTGTCCGGGATGGGCACCCGGAGGGAGCGGACGCCTCCGCCGTGGTCGTGCACCGCCGGTGTGGGTTCGCGGTCCTGGCTGCTTGTCATCTGCCCTCCGTCCCACGGCCATTGCCCACTATAACGAGAACTGGTATCAGTTTCTGAAACACCGTCAGATATGAAGGCAGTCGGCCATGACCGAACTCGTGGAACACGGACAGCTGTTCATCGGCGGGGAGTTGACCGACCCCCTGGGCGAGGACGTCATCGAGGTGATCTCGCCGCACACGGAAGAGGTCATCGGACGCGTCCCGCATGCCTCGACCGCGGATGTGGACCGGGCCGTGGGGGTCGGGCGGCGGGCGTTCGACCAGGGGCCCTGGCCGCGCATGAGCCTCGATGAGCGGATCGAGGTCGTGAGCCGGATCAAGGACGGGATCGTCGCCCGGCACGAGGAGATCGCCCGCGTGATCTCCGGCCAGAACGGCTCGCCGTACTCCTGGAGCGTCCTCGCCCAGGCCTTCGGCGCGGTGATGGTCTGGGACTCGGCGATCACCGTCGCGCGGAACTTCACCTACGAGGAGCGCCGGGACGGCGTGCTCGGCCGCATCCTCGTGCGGCGCGAGCCCGTCGGGGTCGTCGCGGCCGTCGCCCCCTGGAACGTCCCGCAGTTCGTCGCCGCCGCCAAGCTCGCCCCCGCGCTGCTCACCGGCTGCACGGCCGTCCTCAAGCCCTCGCCCGAGTCGCCGCTGGACGCGTATCTGCTCGGCGAGATCGCCCGCGAGGCCGGGCTGCCCGAGGGCGTGCTGTCGATCCTGCCCGCCGACCGGGAGGTGAGCGAGTACCTGGTCGGGCACCCCGGCATCGACAAGGTGTCCTTCACCGGGTCGGTCGCGGCCGGGAAGCGCGTGATGGAGGTGGCGGCGCGCAATCTCACCCGTGTGACGCTCGAACTGGGCGGCAAGTCGGCGGCCGTCGTCCTGCCCGACGCGGACGTCGAGACGGCCGTGGCGGGCATCGCCCCCGCGGCCTGGATGAACAACGGCCAGGCCTGCGTCGCCCAGACCCGCATCCTGCTCCCGCGCTCCCGCTACGACGAGTTCGCCGACGCCCTCGCCGCGGCGGCCGGTGCGCTCGTGGTCGGTGATCCGCTGGACCCCGCCACCCAGGTGGGCCCGCTCGTGGCCAGGCGGCAGCAGCAGCGCAACCTCGACTACGTCCGCATCGGGCAGGAGGAGGGCGCGAAGATCCTCACGGGCGGCGGCCGCCCGGCCGGCCTGGACCGCGGCTGGTACGTCGAGCCGACCCTCTTCGGCGACGTCGACAACTCCATGCGCATCGCCCGCGAGGAGATCTTCGGCCCGGTCATCTGCCTGCTGCCCTACGACGACGAGTCCGACGCCGTGAAGATCGCCAACGACTCCGACTACGGACTGAGCGGCAGCGTCTGGACCGCGGACGTCGAGCGCGGCATCGAGATCGCCCGGCAGGTCCGCACGGGCACGTACTCCGTCAACACCTTCAGCCTGGACATGCTGGGCCCCTTCGGCGGCTACAAGAACTCGGGCCTGGGGCGGGAGTTCGGACCCGAGGGGTACGGGGAGTACCTGGAGCACAAGATGATCCATCTCCCGGCGGAAGCGTAGAGATGGGCGACCGCTGGCACGTCGAGGTCGACCGCTCCCTGTGCATCGGCAGTGCCCAGTGCGTCCACCACGCCCCGGACGGCTTCCGCCTGGACCCGGCCCGCCAGTCCCATCCGGTCGCCCCGGACACCGACGCGAACGAGCGGGTACTGGAGGCGGCGGAGAGCTGTCCGGTGGAGGCGATCGTGATCACGCTGGGAGGTGGCGGCGAAGCGGTGTTCCCGCCGGAGGACTAGGGGGTGTCGGCCGGTTCGTGTGTCAGGTGCCGGGGGCCCGGTAGTGCACCTTCTGCCGGACCGCCTCGTCGACCTCGTCGGCGGACAGGAGTACGACCGTGCTCGTGCGCACCCCGCCGGCGGCCGACACGACCATGCTCATGGCGGCGGCGGAGGTGTTGCCGGGCAGCTCCGCCGTGAGGTAGACGTCGTCGTCGCCGAACCCCCAGTACATCGTCTCGACCCGGCCCCCGAGGCCCTCGACCATGCGTCCGACGACCTCACGCCGCGCGGTGCCGCCTTCGCTGAGCAGGCCCTTCAGCCCTTCCGGGGTCAGCTTGACCTTGAAGAGGTACTTCGACATGAGGACACCTCCATGTTCCGGTATGTCCCAGAAGTCGCTCCTACCTCTTATGATCCATCAATCGGGACAATTCCGAAAAATGTCGCATAAGGGGGTTTCTTCTGCGGACAGAAGTCCTAGTCTGGAAGTGGCCTACGAGGCGAGTGAGGGAGTCCGACCGGAGTAGCCGACGGTGGCAGGAAGCCAGAGGTTTTGGGTCCGCCGGTGCCGACTGCGACGGTAGGGCTGAGAGGCCGGAAGGACGCAAGGCCGAGAGGCCGGGCGACCGGAAGGCGACCCCCAGTACCTGATCCGGACCATGCCGGCGAAGGGAACCCGTCTCGTAGGTCTTACTGCTGCCCTTCCGGCGTCTGCCCCTCCGGTTTGGTCAGGGCGATCAGCCGGCACACCGTCTCGATGTCGATCCGTACCTGGGCGATCGAGGCTCGGCCCGACAGCCAGGTGATCAGCGCCGAGTGCCAGGTGTGCTCGATGACCCGGACCGCCGAGAGCTGCTCCGGGGTCGGGTCCTCAAGGCCCATCGCGTCCAGGATGATCGCCGTCGTCTGCCGCGAGACCTGGTCGACCTCCGGGCTCACGCTGCGGTCGGCGAAGGTGAGGGCCCGGACCATCGCGTCGGCCAGATGCGGCTCGCGCTGCAGGGCGCGGAAGGCCCGCATCAGCGTCTCCGCGACCCGCTCGGCCGCCGACTCGCCCTGCGGCGGCTTCTTCCGCAGCGTGCCGTGCATGTGCTCCAACTGGTCCTGCATCGTGGCGACCAGCAGATGGATCTTGGAGGGGAAGTAGCGGTAGAGGGTGCCGAGCGCCACCTGTGAGGACTCCGCGACCTCGCGCATCTGCACGGCGTCGAAACCGCCCCGGCTGGCCAGTTGCGCGCTCGCGTGCAGGATGCGGCGACGGCGGGCCTCCTGTCGCTCCGTGAGGGGAGGGGAGGCGGGGGCTGCGGCTCTGGCTTCCACCTTGGCCACTGTGTTCACCTTGGCTTCCGCGGGCATGGGTCCCGTTCCGTGACGGTCCGTGAGGGCGAGTGATCACACAGCATGGCACGGCTCGGCCGTGGCGTGAATCACCTGATCCACTGCTCACAGCGCCGCTACCTGCCGGTAGATTCAGTGCCTCCGAACGATCAAGTCTGAAACTTGTTCTAGATTAGCGTCCCGGCGTAATCTCGCGGGACAGTGCAGGGAGAAGGGGGCCAGAGTGACCGCTGAGGCCAGGGAGGCCGGGCCCTCGGAGGACCCCGCCGCCGACGGCTTGCGACCGCTCCACATAGCGCTCCTCACCTATAAAGGGAACCCGTTCTGCGGCGGCCAGGGCGTCTACGTCCGGCACCTCTCGCGCGAACTGTCCCGCCTCGGCCACCGTGTCGAGGTCATCGGTGCCCAGCCCTACCCCGTCCTCGACGAGGGCCACGACGGCCAGAGCCTCACCGAGCTGCCCAGCCTCGACCTCTACCGCCAGCCGGATCCTTTCCGCACGCCCAAGCGCGACGAGTACCGCGACTGGATCGACGCGCTCGAAGTGGCGACCATGTGGACCGGCGGCTTCCCCGAGCCTCTGACGTTCTCGCTGCGCGCCCGCCGCCATCTGCTGGCCCGCCGCGGCGAGTTCGACGTCGTCCACGACAACCAGACGCTCGGGTACGGGCTGCTGGGAGACGTGGGCGCGCCCCTGGTGACCACGATCCACCACCCCATCACCGTCGACCGGCGGTTGGAGCTGGACGCGGCGGACGGCTGGAAGCGGCGCCTGTCGGTGCGCCGCTGGTACGCCTTCACCCGTATGCAGAAGCGCGTCGCCCGCCGGCTCCCCTCCGTGCTCACCGTCTCCGGCACGTCCCGCCAGGAGATCGTCGACCACCTCGGTGTACGCCAGGACCGGATCCACGTGGTCCACATCGGCGCCGACACCGACCTTTTCTCGCCGGATCCCTCGGTGCCTGTGGTGCCGGGCCGGATCGTGACGACGTCCAGCGCGGACGTGCCGCTGAAGGGCCTGGTCCATCTCGTCGAGGCGCTCGCCAAGGTGCGCACGGAACACCCCGGCGCACACCTCGTCGTCGTCGGCAAGCGGCCCACGGAGGGGCCCGTCGCCCAGGCGATGGAGCGGTACGACCTCGCCGGCGCCGTCGACTTCGTCAAGGGCATCTCCGACGCGGAACTCGTCGACCTGGTGCGCTCGGCACAGGTCGCGTGCGTGCCCTCGCTGTACGAGGGCTTCTCGCTGCCGGCCGCGGAGGCCATGGCGACGGGCACGCCCCTGCTCGCCACGACCGGCGGCGCCATACCCGAGGTCGCGGGCCGTGACGGGGAGACCTGCCTGGCGGTGCCCCCGGGGGACGCGGGCGCGCTGGCCGCCGGGCTGAGCCGGCTGCTGGGCGACGCGGAGTTGCGTGCGCGGCTCGGAGCGGCCGGGCGTGAACGGGTGCTGCGGCACTTCACCTGGGCCAGGGCGGCGGAGGGCACGGTGGCCAGGTACCGCGAGGCGATCGACCGGGCCGGTCGCGAGACAGGACGCTTTGGGCCGGGGGCTTCCGGTGGTTCCACGGCGAGTGGTGCGCGGCCCGCCCCGGGGGTTCCCGCCGGTTCCGTGGCGAGCGGTGAGCGGTCCGCGCCGCCGGCTTCCGCCCGCTCCGCGGTCTCGGCGGCAGCCGGGCCGACCGGTTCGGCGGGTGCCGGCTCCGCCGCTTCGGCGACCGCTGGTTCCCCGGCCCCGTCCGGAGGCGACGCGGCATCGGCAGGCACCGCGTCCGCCGCCCCGGCCGGTGCGGGCTCCGCGGCTCCCGAGGGTGCCGACTCCGCGGCTCCCACAGATGTAGAAGGCGTCAACTCCGAAAGCAGGGCCACGTGCTGACCGTCGACTTCTCCCGGTTCCCGCTCGCGCCGGGCGACCGCGTCCTGGACCTCGGCTGCGGTGCCGGCCGGCACGCGTTCGAGTGTTACCGGCGTGGCGCTCAGGTCGTGGCGCTGGACCAGAACGGCGAGGAGATCCGCGAGGTCGCCAAGTGGTTCGCGGCGATGAAGGAGGCCGGCGAGGCCCCCGACGGCGCCACCGCCACGGCCATGGAGGGCGACGCCCTGGCGCTGCCCTTCCCCGACGAGTCCTTCGACGTCGTCATCATCTCCGAGGTGATGGAGCACATCCCGGACGACAAGGGCGTCCTCGCGGAGATGGTGCGGGTGCTGAAGCCCGGCGGGCGCATCGCCATCACGGTCCCGCGGTACGGCCCCGAGAAGGTCTGCTGGACCCTGTCCGACGCCTACCACGAGGTCGAGGGCGGCCACATCCGCATCTACAAGGCCGACGAACTCCTGGCGAGAATCCGCGAGGCCGGTCTCAAGCCCTACGGCACCCACCACGCCCACGCGCTGCACTCGCCCTACTGGTGGCTGAAGTGCGCGTTCGGCGTCGACAACGACAAGGCGCTGCCGGTGCGGGCGTACCACAAGCTCCTCGTCTGGGACATCATGAAGAAGCCGCTGGCCACCCGGGTCGCCGAGCAGGCGCTGAATCCGCTGATCGGCAAGAGCTTCGTGGCATACGCGACCAAGCCGCACCTGCCGCGTCTCTCCGGCACCGGGGCGGACGCCCAGTGACCACTCCCCGGACGGAACATCTGGTCCTGCCCGGGGTCCTCACCGCGGGGCAGGCCGCCGCGACCGTCGCCGGCATCCTCGCCGTGCAGCGCGAGGACGGTGCGATCCCGTGGTTCCGGGGGCACCACCTCGACCCGTGGGACCACGTCGAGGCTGCCATGGCCCTCGACACGGCAGGCGAGCACGAGGCCGCCGAGCGGGCCTACCTGTGGCTGGCCCGGCACCAGAACGAGGACGGCTCCTGGTACGCGGCCTACGCCGACGGGGAGTCCGGCGACGTCACCGACCGAGGCCGGGAGACCAACTTCGTCGCCTACATCGCCGTGGGCGTCTGGCACCACTACCTCTCCACCGGCGACGACACGTTCCTGGAACGGATGTGGCCGGCGGTCTACGCGGCGGTCGAGTTCGTGCTGCACCTGCAGCAGCCGGGCGGACAGATCGGCTGGCGGCGCGACGACGACGGCACGGACACGGCGGACGCGCTGCTGACGGGCAGCTCCTCGATCCACCACGCGTTGCGGTGCGCGCTGGCCATCGCCGAGCAGCGGGAAGAGGCGCAGCCGGACTGGGAGTTGGCGGCCGGTGCGTTGCGGCATGCGATACGCCGGCATCCGGAGCGGTTCCTCGACAAGAACCGGTACTCGATGGACTGGTACTACCCGGTGCTGGGCGGTGCGCTGACCGGGGCCGAGGCCAAGGCCCGTATCGAGGAGGACTGGGACCGGTTCGTGGTGCCCGGGCTCGGGGTGCGGTGCGTCGTGCCCAACCCGTGGGTGACGGGTGGGGAGTCGGCCGAACTCGCCCTCGCGTTGTGGGCGATGGGCGAGTCCGACCGGGCGTTGGAGGTACTGCAGTCGATCCAGCATCTGCGGGATCCGGAGAGCGGGCTGTACTGGACGGGGTATGTCTTCGAGGACGGGGCGATCTGGCCGCGGGAGTTGACCACGTGGACGGCCGGGTCGTTGTTGCTGGCCGTGGCCGCGTTGGGTGGGCATGAGGCCACGTGCCAGGTGTTCGGTGGGGATGAGTTGCCCAGTGGGCTGGACTCGGACTGCTGCGCCTAGGAACTCGGGGGGTTCGCCGGTTTTGCGGGCGCGGGATGTGTGTGGCTTGTCGCGCAGTTCCCCGCGCCCCCAAGAGAGTCAGTGACGATGGGCCCTGTTGGCGATCGCGTGGCCCACGAACAGGTAGACCACCGCTGCCAAGCCGTAGCCGCAGACCACTCGGGCCCAGGCCTCGTCGAAGGTGAAGAGGTCGTGGGACCAGCCGGCCAGCCAGCGGGCCGCGTCGTGGATGAACTGGACGAAGCTGTTCGCCTGGTTGGCGTCCAGCAGGTACATCAGGATCCACAGACCCAGGATGAGAGCCATGATGTCGGCCACGACCGCGACGATCGTGCCGGCCTGATTCGCACCGTTGCGATATCGAGGGGACATGTCCTCCGTATTGCCCTTGAACTCTGGATGAAACCCGGGGATTCGCTCAGGCGTTCAACTCGGCGAGTACGCGCAGCGTGTGGCGGTCGGGGCTGAGCACCAGCAGGTCCGTCACCGGACCCTTGCGCCACGACTCCAGTCGCTCCGCGATCCGTTCGCGCGGGCCGACCAGGGAGATCTCGTCGGCGAAGGCGTCGGGGACGGCGAGCACGGCCTCGTCCCGGCGGCCGGAGAGGAACAAGTCCTGGATGCGGCGGGCGTCTTCCTCGTAGCCCATGCGGGCCATCAGGTCGGCGTGGAAGTTGCGGGCCGCGTGTCCCATGCCGCCGATGTAGAAGCCGAGCATCATCTTGACGGGCAGCAGTCCCTCGGCGACGTCGTCGCAGACCCGGGCCTGCGCCATCGGTGCCACCAGGAAACCCTCGGGCAGGTCGGCCAGGGCCGGACCGTACACCTCCGGCCGGGTCGGCGACCAGTACAGCGGCAGCCAGCCGTCGGCGATCCGGGCCGTCTGGGCGACGTTCTTCGGGCCCTCCGCCCCGAGCAGGATCGGCAGGTCGGCGCGGAGCGGATGCGTGATCGGCTTGAGGGGCTTGCCCAGACCCGTGGTGTCCGGGCCCCGGTACGGGTGGGAGTGGAAGCGGCCGGACAGTTCGACCGGGGCCTCGCGGCGGAGCACCTGCCGTACGACGTCGACGTACTCGCGGGTGGCGGTGAGCGGCGACGCGGGGAACGGACGGCCGTACCAGCCCTCCACCACCTGCGGGCCGGACAGTCCGAGGCCCAGCATCATGCGCCCGCCGGAGAGATGGTCGAGGGTGAGCGCCTGCATGGCGGTGGTGGTCGGCGGGCGGGCCGCCATCTGGGCAACCGCCGTGCCCAGCTTGATGGTGGAGGTGTGGGCGGCGATCCAGGCGAGCGGCGTGAACGCGTCCGAGCCCCAGGACTCCGCCGTCCACACGGAGTCGTAGCCCAGCCGTTCGGCCTCCCGCGCGAGCGGTATGTGGTCGGGGGAGGGGCCGCGGCCCCAGTAGCCGAGTGCGAGACCGAGCCGCATACCTGCCTCCTGACGGTGCGTCAGCCGACTGGGGCGACGACTGTACGGCAACGGCCCCCCGCCCGGAAGGGCGAGGGGCCGTGAAGGAGGCGTGGGCTCAGCCGCGCTGGATGCCCGACGTGTCCTGAAGGACGCCGCGGCGGCCGTCCTGCGTCTGCGCGACCAGGGCCGGGCCGCGCTGCTCGACGGCCAGGTACCAGGTACCCGGCGCGAGTTCGGCGATCGGCGTCGGCGAACCGTCCTCGGCGAACAGCGGGCGCGGCACCGGCACCGCGAACCAGAACGGCGAGAAGTCCCCGGCCGGGGCCTGCGGCGCCTGTGCCTGCTGCGGCTGGGGCTGGCCGCCGAACGGCTGCCCCGGCTGGGGCTGACCGGGCTGCCCCGGCTGCCCGGGCTGCGGGTGACCGTAGCCGCCGGGCTGCTGGGCGCCCGGGTAGCCGTAGCCACCGGGGGGCTGGGCGCCGTAGGGCTGCGGGGCGGCCGGGCGGGGCGCCGGGAGGAGGGCGCCCTTGAGGGCCGGGACGAGGGGGGTGGCGATCGCGGCGCCGGCCATGAGCAGGGTCGCGACGAGGGCGAGGATCAGGCCGATGCCGGGGCTCGGGGCGCCTTCGCTCGCGTTGTCACCGATGTTGTCGAAGCCACCCGGCACGTCGACGATGTTGCCGAGCGCGCTCCACGCAGCGAACACCGTGAAAGCGGCGCCGAACTGGCCGAGGTCGAGCCCGGCGACCTTCGGGACCTGCGGCAGGCCCCGGGCCACGACGACGAGTGCGGCGCCGATGACTCCGGCCAGCACGACGCTGAACACGACCGGGCCGCTGCCCCACAGCATGGGGAGGTCGACGCTGTCGGGGACATTGTCGAACGAGTACAGGTCGAGGAACGACGCGATGAAGAGCAACACCGCTGCTCCGAGCACCACGCCATCGCCTCGAGTGAGGGAGCGGATATTCACTTCAGGTCCTTCGTAGGTCGTCTCATCGTCGGTAGAGGCGTCGCTGTCACCATGTCGCCGTCAGGCCCCTGTGTGAAGCGCGGGGGTGGCCCCTCATCGTAGGGAGACACTATCGTCCGCCCTGTCAGGGTGTCCGCCGGGATCCGCCCGTCGAGAGCTACCCGTGCAGGAAACTCACGATTCCCTCAGAGATCCCTTGCGCCGCTTTCTGCCTCCACGCGCCACTGGTCAGTGATGCCGCGTCCTTGCTATCGCGCATGTTGCCGCACTCGATGAACACCTTCGGAACCGTTGACAGATTGAGACCGCCAAGGTCCTTACGCGTGACGAGACCGGAGCCGTCGCCGATGTAGTTGGACGGCGCGCTGCCGGTGACGGCCACGAAGCGGCCGGCGACGCGCTCGCCGAGGTCGCGGGAGGGGGCGACGATCGCGCGGGTGTCGGCGGAACCCGCGTGGACCGCGCCGGGCAGGATGACGTGGAAGCCGCGGTTGCCGGTGCCCGAGCCGTCCGCGTGGATCGAGACCACGGCGTCGGCCTTCGCCTCGTTGCCGATCCGGGCCCGCTCGCCCACGCACGGGCCGTACGGCCGGTCGCCGTCCTGCGTCAGCTTCACCGTGGCGCCCTGCTCTTCGAGGAGCGTGCGCATCCGGTGCGCGACGTCCAGGGTGAACTCGGCCTCTGTGTAACCGTCGTTGGTGGACGTACCCGTGGTGTCGCACTCCTTCCAGTTCGTCCCGATGTTCACCTTGCGGTTGATCTCGGACGGGTGCTGGAAGTTGTCCGGGTTGTGCCCGGGGTCGATGACGACGACCTTGCCCTTGAGCGGGCCGGAGGCGGCGGGCGCGGAGGTCGAGGACGCGGTGGGCGTGGGGTCGGCGCCCGGCTTCTTGCCGTCGTCGGTGGCGTCGTCGGCGGGCGGGCTCGACGCGGCGGGCGGGGAGGACCGTACGGTCGCCTGACCCGAGCCGCCCCCGTCCCCCGAGCCGCCCACGGTCTCGTACACCAGCCAGCCGAGCAGCGCCCCCGGCACCAGCGCGGCGAGCGCGACGGTCAGGGGGCCGCGGCGGGAGCGGCGGGGCTGGGGAGGTTCGAAGTCCGGGCCTACGTACGACACGTCCCTCACCCTAGCGGCCGTCCCGAGCCGTCCGCGGGCCGAGCACGGCCGGGCGGGTGGCGGCTACCTCTCGTTCCCGTCGGGGTCCTCGCGCTGTACCGCCTCCTTCACCTCCGCCTCGATCTTCTGGCGGGGTGTGTCCTCCTGCCTCGCGTACGCGGTCAGCGCCGCCTGGACGTCCCGGGCGAGGTCGCGCCAGGCGCGCCAGGCGGTCTCCCACGTCGTGGTCTGCTGGTCG
This sequence comes from Streptomyces sp. NPDC040589, assembly GCF_055594445.1. NCBI lineage: Bacteria > Bacillati > Actinomycetota > Actinomycetes > Kitasatosporales > Streptomycetaceae > Streptomyces > Streptomyces sp. NPDC040589. The sequence goes on from NZ_JBVIWP010000003.1 coordinate 974,793, forward strand.
CTCCACTTCGTCTGGGTGGGCGGACCATAGGCGTCCCGCAGTTTCCGCATACGGGCGTGTGCCGCGTCCGCCGCGCGCTGCTTCTCCACGAGCTCTGCGAAGGTGTGTGCCACGCGGCCGGATACTCGGGCAGCGGCCGCCGCCCACCGACTCGCCACGCCGCCCGTGGGCCGACCGGGAGAGGGCACGGGGGGCACGGTTCACCCGGCCGGCCGCCCAGCCGTCGAGCTCCACAGACGCCCGGCGCCCGGTTCCCCGGCCGTCGCGGACACCCGACGCCCGCCGGCGCTGTCGTTCGATCCCGCCACTGCCGCCGGTTGTCGGTCGGCGCAGGCACCCGGCCGACCGCCGTCGGTGCTCGCTCTCAGATGCCCGGCCCCGTGCGCCGGAGCACGCGCAGCGAGTTCGTCGCCGAGACCTCCGTGAACGCGCCGGAGGCGAGGGCGCGGAGGTAGACGCGGTACGGGGCCTGGCCGGTGAACTCGTCCTGGGGGTCCGGGAAGACGTCGTGGATGACGAGCAGGCCGCCGTCGGCCACGTGCGGGGCCCATCCCTCGTAGTCGGCGTTGGCGTGCTCGTCGGTGTGGCCGCCGTCGATGAAGACCAGCCCCACGGGTGTGCCCCAGATCGCCGCGATCTGCGGGGAACGGCCGACCAGGGCGACGACGTGGTCCTCCAGGCCGGCCTTGCGCAGGGTGCGCCGGAACGTGGGCAGCGTGTCCATCAGGCCGAGCTCGGGGTCGACCGTCTCGGGGTCGTGGTACTCCCAGCCCGGCTGCTGTTCCTCGCTGCCGCGGTGGTGGTCGACGGTCAGCGCGACGGCCCCGGCCTCGCGGGCCGCGTCGGCGAGCAGGACCGTGGACCGGCCGCAGTACGTCCCGACCTCCAGCAGCGGCAGCCCCAGCCGCCCGGCCTCCACCGCCGCCGCGTACAGGGCCAGCCCCTCGTCCACGGGCATGAACCCCTTCGCCGCCTCGAACGCGGCCAGGATCTCGGGCTTCGGGGCCGCGGGCATGGGGTTCCTTCCGGTCGTACGACGGTGTGGGCGCCATGCTGCCGTACCCCCTGCCGACGGGCGACAGGGGGTACCGGTGAGTAAGGGAGCGGCGGGGCGGGTCAGGCGGAGACCGTCGCGCCCGGCAGCGGCAGGTCCAGGCCGACCGGGCGGTCGTCGCCCGTGTGGGTCGCGGACGAGGCGAGCGGGGCGTGGCCCGGGGCCCGGGCGGCCACGACGTAGGAGCCCTGGGAGGGGACCGTGAGCGCGTAGCTGCCGTCCTCGGCGGAGAGGGTCGCGCCGGCCTGGCGGCCCCGCCGGTCGATCAGCGTGACCTTGGCACGGGCGACCGGGGCGCCGTCCGCGTCCAGGACCCGGCCGCTGAAGCCGCGCAGCACCGCTTCGGCGTGCTCCAGGTTGGCGTCCTCCTCGCTGCTGGCCCGCAGCTGCGAGTGGGCGGCCGGGCGGCGGCCCGGCAGGAAGAGGGCCAGGACCAGGCCCACGGCGACCGCGGCGGTCGCGATCAGGAAGGAGACCCGGAAGCCGTGCATGGTCGGGATCGCGACCCCGCCGACGTGGTTCGCGGTGTTGGCCAGCACCATGCCGATCACGGCGCTCGACACCGACGTGCCGATGGAACGCATCAGGGTGTTGAGGCCGTTCGCCGCACCCGTCTCCGAGGCCGGGACCGCACCCACGATCAGCGCGGGCAGCGAGGAGTAGGCGAGGCCGATGCCCGCGCCCAGCAGCACCGAGATGACCAGGCTCTGCCAGGCGGCGCTCATCAGGCCGAGACCGGCGCCGTAGCCGATCGCGATGATCAGCAGGCCGAGGATCAGGGTGACCTTGGGGCCGTACTTCGCGGACAGCCGGGCGTAGACGGGCGCCGTGAACATCATCGTCAGGCCGAGCGGCGCGACGAGCAGACCCGCGACGACCATCGACTGCCCGAGGCCGTAGCCGGTGGACTTCGGCAGCTGGAGCAGCTGCGGCAGGACCAGGGAGACGACGTAGAAGGAGACGCCGACCATGATCGAGGCGAGGTTGGTGAAGAGGACGGCCGGGCGGGCCGTGGTGCGCAGGTCCACCAGAGGGGCCTTGACGCGCAGTTCCATCACGCCCCACAGGAGCAGCACGACCACGGCGGCGGCGAACAGGCCGAGCGTGGTGCCGGAGGTCCAGCCCCAGTCGCTGCCCTTGGTGATCGGCAGCAGGAACAGCACGAGACCGGCGGACAGACCGAGCGCGCCCAGCAGGTCGAAGGAGCCCTCGGCGCGCATCGGGGACTCCGGTACGACGAGGAGGGTCAGGACGATGGAGAGCACACCGAGGCCGGCGGCGCCGTAGAACAGGGCGTGCCAGTCGGCGTGCTGGGCGACCAGGGCGGCGGCGGGCAGGGCGAGGCCGCCGCCGACGCCTATGGAGGAGCTCATCAAGGCCATCGCCGAGCCGAGGCGTTCCCGGGGCAGCATGTCGCGCATCAGGCCGATGCCGAGCGGGATCGCGCCCATCGCGAAGCCCTGGAGCGTACGGCCGGTGATCATGAGCAGCAGATCGCTGGTGAGCGCGCTGAGCAGCGCGCCGGCCACCATGACGGCGAGGCTGAGGATCAGCATGCGCCGCTTGCCGAACAGGTCGCCGAGGCGGCCCATGATCGGGGTGGCCACGGCACCCGAGAGAAGGGTCGAGGTCAGGACCCAGGTCGCGTTGCCGGGGTCGGTGTCCAGCAGTTGCGGCAGATCCTTGATGACCGGGACGAGCAGGGTCTGCATCACCGCGACAACGATGCCCGCGAAGGCGAGCACCGGGACCACGGACCCGCTCGCTCTGCCGGCGGGACGGTCTGTCGTCGTCTGCGTCATTGAGGGGGGCCTCCAGGCCGGGAAGGTGTGCGGAGCCACGGGGGACGGGGTTACGTGGTGCCTGAACTCGTATGTGCAGGCAACTATTCCGTTGCTTTGGCACTCTAACGAATTCTTGACCTTCTCTTGGGAGAGGGGCCTAGGTCCGTGGCCGCAAGCCCTAGGCCGAAATCCCGATGTCAGGAGCGTGGATGGTTGAGAGCATGACACCCATGCTCGAAACCGCCGAAAGGACCCGTACTCCGCGCCGTACCGCGCCGCCCACCTGGCTTGTGGTGGCGCTCACCTGTGCCGGGCAGTTTCTCGTCGTGCTGGACGTGTCCGTCGTCAACGTGGCGCTGCCCTCGATGCGGACCGGGCTCGGGCTGAGCGAGCAGGGCCTGCAGTGGGTGGTGAACGCCTACACCATCGCCTTCGCCGGGTTCATGCTGCTCGGCGGGCGGGCCGGAGACCTCTACGGCCGCAAGCGGATGTTCCTCGTCGGGCTCGGTGTGTTCACCCTGGCCTCGCTGGCGGGCGGACTGGCGCAGGACGACTGGCAGTTGCTGGTCGCACGGGCCGTGCAGGGGCTGGGCGCGGCGGTGCTGGCGCCCTCGACGCTGACCATCCTCACGTCGTCGGTGCCGGAGGGCGCGGCCCGGGCCCGGGCCATAGGGACCTGGACGGCGGTCGGAGGCGGTGGCGGCGCGGCCGGCGGTCTGGCCGGCGGGCTCCTGGTGGAGACGCTGTCCTGGCGGTGGGTGCTGCTGATCAACGTGCCCGTGGGGGCCGCGCTGCTCTGCGCCGCCGCCTGGTTCCTCGTCGAGGGCCGGGCCGGGGACAGGCGGCGGCTCGACCTGCCGGGCGCGCTGCTCGTGACGACCGGGCTCGGCACGCTCGCCTACGGCATCTCCCAGACGGAGGCGGAGGGCTGGACGGCGGCGGCCACGCTGCTGCCGCTGCTCGCCGGGCTCGCGCTGGTCGCCCTGTTCCTCGCGGTCGAGGCCCGCACCGCGAGCCCGTTGATGCCGCTCGGGCTGCTGCGCCTGCGGTCGGTGGCGTCGGCGAACGTCTCGATGTTCCTGTGCGGCTTCGCGATGTTCTGCATGTGGTTCTTCATGACCCTGTACGCGCAGAACGTCCTGGGCTACACGCCCCTGGAGGCCGGACTGGCCCTGGTCCCCAGCTCCCTGGCCGTCGTCCTCGGCTCCAAGCTCGCGCCCCGGCTGATGCGGGCGGCCGGCCCGCGCACCGTGGCGGTGCTGGGCACGCTGGTCGCCGTGGCCGGATTCGCCTGGCAGTCCCGGATGACCGCCGAGGGCTCCTACGCGACCGCGATCCTCGTCCCCGGCGTCCTCATGATGCTCGGCGCGGGCCTCGCGTCGACACCGCTCGCCTCCCTGGCCACCTCCGGCGCGTCCCCCGGCGAGGCCGGCCTGGTCTCCGGCCTCGTCAACACCTCCCGAACGATGGGCGGTTCCCTGGGCCTGGCCGTCCTCTCCACCCTCGCGGCGGCCCGGACGGCGGGCAGCGGAACGCCGGCGGCGCTGACGGAGGGCTACGCGCTGGCCTTCCGGGTGGGGACCGGGGTGCTGGTCGCGGGGGTGCTGTTGATGTGGGTCTGGCTGCCGAGGATGCCGCGGCGGCGGTAGGGCCACCAGATGCCGGCCGCCAGACGCCTGCCGCCAGCCGCCTGCCCGGCGGTGGGAATCAGCGCGGGTCGCGTTGTCCCGGGTGGGGGCGTTGAGGCCCCTGGACGGGGTGCCGCCGGTGTATCGGTCTGGGGGTGAAGTGGTGCGTCGGCGGGGTGTGTCCCGGTGGCCCTGGGAGCCGTGGACGGCGTTTCGCAGATGCCCGAAAACCTGCTCTGACCTGGGGTTTTGATGGATCCCGGCGTACGATTGGCGAATGCGGAAGGGGGCCGGATGGACCGGAACATACGCACCGTCGACGATGTACTCGCCCTGCTCGACGGGCTGTTCGCACTCGACGCCGATCGGTGGACGGGCCGGGGTGCCGACTGGTGGGACGGGTTCTACGCCGACCGTTCCCGGCCGGTGCCGTTCTTCGTGGCCAAGCCGGACGAGAGTCTGGTGAGCTGGGTGGAACGGGGGTTGATCAGCGGCGGGCGTGCGCTGGACCTCGGGTGCGGGCCCGGGCGTAACGCGCTGTATCTGGCGGCCCAAGGGTTCTCGGTCGACGCGGTCGACCTGGCTCCGGCAGCCGTCGACTGGGCCGGGGAGCGGGCCCGAGAGGCGGGGGCGGAGGGCGTCCGGTTCCACTGCGGTGACGCGTTCACGCTCGCCGGTACGGAACTCACCGGGCCGTACGACCTCGTCTACGACTCCGGCTGCTTCCACCATCTGCCTCCGCACCGGCGGATCAGCTATCTGGCGCTGCTGGAGAAGGTCCTGGCTCCCGGGGGTCTGTTCGGCCTCACGTGCTTCGCCGCCGGTGCCGGGGGGATGGGGTCGGAGCTGTCCGACGCGGATTTCTACCGGGAGGCGGGCGGACTGCGGGGCGGGCTCGCGTACACGGCCGAGTCGGTGCGGGGGATCTTCTCGGGGCTCACCGAGGTCGAACTGCGGCGGATGCGGGACGAGCCGGAGGAGTCGGGGTGCTTCGGGGAGGGCTTTCTGTGGACGGCGCTGTTCCGCCGGGTGGGGGCGCGGGGCTCACAGCCAGCCCTGGCTGCGGGCCTCGCGTAGGGCCTCCATGCGGTTGCGGGTGCCTGTCTTGCCGATGGCGGAGGAGAGGTGGTTGCGGACGGTGGACTCCGAGAGATGGAGTCGGGCGGCGATGTCGGCGACGGTCGCGCCGTCCGCGGAGGCCTTGAGGGTGTCGCTCTCGCGGCTGGTCAGGGGGTTGGGGCCGGCGCTGAGTGCGGCGGTGGCGAGGGTGGGGTCGACCACGGTCTCGCCGGCCAGGACGCGGCGGATGGCGGCGGCCAGTTCCTCCACGGGGCCGTCCTTGGAACGCGCCCATCCCCATCAGCAGCCACGGCAGCAGCGTGAAACCGCTGGGCGGCGGGCCGGGGTTCTCGGTGTTCGTGGCGTGGTGGCGCCGGTGTTCCCTGGCCTGCCGGACGGCCGACCGGGTCGCCTCGACGTGGCACCTGACCTCGCGTGTCCAGGACATGTCCCGCTGCCCCCGCCCTCGATCGGTTCGCCCCGCCGCGTCCGCGTGGGGCCATGGCAGTGACGCTACGGATCCGCCGTCCCCGGCGGCAGGGGCGGTTGTACGGAGTCCGGCAGGACACATGTCACCGGTGTCCAGCCTCCCGGAACCTCGGTATCTGACACGACGTCAGGAGGCTTCACAACTCTGCGGGCCTGGGCTATACAGAGGTCGCAGGACTGGAACGCGTTCCAGTTCGGTCCCAGACGGCCTCGGTGCGGCCGACGGTGCGGACGGCCGTGCCGAGGTCTCTTCCACGGCGATGCCGAGGCCCTTCCCACGGCGATCAGGAGCCCCATGCCCATCGACGCAGCCAAGGCGCTCGCCGCCGAACCCCGGACCGGCGAGATCACCTGGGACCACAAGGACGTGCAGCTCTACCACCTCGGCATCGGCGCGGGCACCCCCGCCACCGACCCCGACGAGCTGCGCTACACCCTGGAGTCCCGGCTGCACGTCCTGCCGAGCTTCGCCACCGTCGCGGGCGGCGGAAAGCCCGGGGTGACCGGCGGGCTGTCCATGCCCGGCATCGAGGTCGACCTCGCCCGCGTCCTGCACGGCGGCCAGAGCCTCGTCCTCCACCGGCCCCTCCCGGCGACGGGCACCGCCACCGCGACCAACCGGATCGCCGCCGTGTACGACAAGGGCAAGGCGGCCGTCCTCGTGCTGCGTACCGAAGTCGGGGACACCGACGGCCCGTTGTGGACCAACGACGCCCAGATCTTCGTCCGCGGCGAGGGCGGCTGGGGCGGCGACCGCGGCCCCTCCGCCCGGCTCGATCCGCCCGCCGGTGAGCCGGACCGGGTCGTCGAGCGGCACGTCCGCGAGGACCAGGCCCTCCTCTACCGCCTCTCCGGCGACTGGAACCCCCTGCACGCCGACCCCGAGTTCGCCAAGGTCGCCGGGTTCGAGCGGCCCATCCTGCACGGGCTGTGCACCTACGGCATCACGCTCAAGGCCGTCGTCGACACACTCCTCGACGGGGACGTGACCCGGGTACGCGCCTATGCCACCCGGTTCGCCGGGGTCGTGTACCCGGGGGAGACGCTGCGGATCCGTATGTGGCACACGCCCGAGTCCACCAGGGTCGCCGTCAGCGCCGCGATGGGCGGCCCCCCGCTCGAGCGAAGCCGAGAGCGGGGGAGGGACGACGAGCCCGTCCTCGCCGACACCATCGTCGAACACGCCTGAGTCCTTCGAGTCCTTGAACGCACGCCGTACGAGGGGAGCCCGCACCATGCGCGCAGCCGTACTGCACGAGATCGGCCAGGACAAACTGGAGGTCCTCGACGACGTCGAGGCGGTGGGGTTCGGACCCGGCAAGGTGCGGATCAGGGTGCGCGCCACAGGGCTGTGCCACTCGGACCTGTCCGCGATGAGCGGGGTGCTGCCGCAGCCCGCGCCGTTCGTGCCCGGGCACGAGGGGGCGGGGGAGATCCTCGAAGTCGGCGAGGGCGTCGGCCACTTGAAGGCCGGTGACCGGGTCGTCGTGTGCTGGCTGCCCGCCTGCGGCGCCTGTCCCGCCTGCAAGCGCGGCCAGACCGAACTGTGCCTCGCCGGGTTCATGAACGCCGGCACGCCCAACTTCAAGCGCCCCGGCGGAGACGTCTTCGGTTTCGCCGGCACCGGCACCTTCACCGAGGAGGTCGTCGTCGACGCCGGCTGCGCGGTGCCGATACCCGACGACGTGCCCTTCGACATCGCCGCCCTCATCGGCTGCGGCGTGACGACCGGGCTGGGCGCCGCGCTCAACACCGCGGACGTGGAGGCCGGTTCGTCGGTCGCGGTCATCGGCTGCGGGGGCGTCGGCATCTCCGTGATCCAGGGCGCCCGGCTGCGGGGCGCCGCCGAGATCGTCGCCGTCGACCCCGTCGCCTCACGCCGGGAGAGCGCGCTCAGGTTCGGCGCCACCAGGGCCGTCTCCCCGGACGAACTCCCCGACGTCAAACAGCGGGTCACCGCCGGCGAGGGCTTCGACTACGTCTTCGAGGTCGTCGGCAAGTCGGCCACGGCACGGACCGCGTACGACACCACCCGGCGCGGCGGCACCCTCGTCGTGGTCGGCGCGGGCGCCATGGACGACTTCCTCCAGCTCAACATGTTCGAGCTGTTCTTCGACGAGAAGCGCGTCCTGCCGTCCATGTACGGCGGCGGAGACGTCCTGCGCTCCTACGAACGCACCATCGCCCTGTGGCGCGCGGGCCGGGTCGACCTGGCGGGCCTGATCACCCACCGGGTCCCGTTCGCCGACGTCAACGAGGCCCTGGACCAGATGCGGACCGGGACCGCCCTGCGTACGTGCATCGAGATGTGAGGACGCCCACCATGCCGCTGCCTCTCCAGGGACTGTCCGCCGTCGTCACGGGCGCGGGCCGCGGGCTCGGCCGGGCCGAGGCGCTGGAACTCGCCCGGCTCGGCGCCGCCGTGGTCGTCAACGACTACGGGCAGGCGGGCCGCGACGGCAGCGGCGAGGCGTCCACCGGGCCCGCCGAGGAGGTCGCCGCCGAGATCCGGGCGGCGGGCGGGGCCGCCCTCGCGCACACCGGTGACGTCTCCGACTTCCGGCAGGCGGGCGAACTGGTCGAGTCGGCCGTCGCCGCGTACGGCAGGCTCGACATCCTCGTCAACAACGCGGGCATCCTGCGCGACCGCATGGTGTTCTCGATGGCCGAGGAGGAGTGGGACGCCGTGCTCCGGGTGCACCTCAAGGGGCACTTCAACACCACCCGGTTCGCCGCCGCCCACTGGCGGGAGCGGTCCAAGCGGGCCGGGGAGCCGGTGTTCGGGCGGATCGTGAACACCTCCTCGGAGGCGTTCCTCGCCGGTTCCGCCGGGCAGCCCAACTACGCGGCGGCCAAGGGCGGGATCGTCGGCCTCACCACCTCCACGGCCCTCGCCCTCGGCAAGTACGGCGTGACGGCCAACGCGATCTGCCCCCGCGCCCGCACCCGGATGACCGAGGACGTCTTCGCGGGCGTCGAGCGCGCTTCCGGCGACGGCCTCGACCCGCTCGCCCCCGAGCATGTCGCCCCGCTCGTCGGCTATCTGGCCTCGCCCGCGGCCGCCCGGGTGAACGGGCAGCTCCTCGTGGTGCACGGCGGGATGGTCGCCGTCGTCGAACGGCCCCGGGTCGCCGCCAAGTTCGACAGCAAGCAGGACACCTTCACGTACGACGAACTGGAGGCCGCCCTCGGGCCGTACTACGCGGACCGGCCGGCGGGGGAGACCTTCGCGGCGGCGGAGGTGCTGGGACTGAAACGCGGCTGAGGAACGCCGAACGGCCCCGCCCGTCATACAAGGGATGGGGCCGTTCGCTGTTCGGGCACCGACGTTCCGTCAGGCCGCCGTCTCGGTCTGCTCGGTCTCCGCCACCGGCTTGCGGTGGCGACCGCGCGGAGCCGTCTCGCCGTCGTGCGTGGAGACCTCACCACGGTGCCGGCCGTGGCCGGCGGAGGTTCCCTGGACGTCGTCAGCGTGCAGCTGGTTCGTGCTGGCGTCGCTCATCGGATGGAATTCACCCCGTCAACATGATCTTTTTACAGCCGGGTGAGTCTAACCGGCACCCCGCACCCGGGATCCAGGCGGCCACGCCAACCGGCACTAGTTCGTTACAAGCCTTCCCAACGGCGCCTGCTGCAGCGGCACCGGACGCGGGGTGGAGGGGGTCGGGGGCGCCGGTTCCGCCGCCCGTTCCGGTTCCGGGGGGTGCCCCGGTGCGGCGGTCATCCCGGCGGTCGTCCCGGCGGTCGTCCCGGCGGTCCGCGTGTCCGCCTCCCGCCCCGTCTCCCGCCCTGCCCCCTGACCCGGTTCCCTGCCCGGCTGCGGGCAGGGCGGCGGCGCGGCGCCGGGTTCCGGGACCGCCACCGCCGCGGGCGGGCTCACCTGCGCCACGCCGCACGGCACGACCTCCGTCACGTACGGCAGCCGCAGCACCCCGTCCGGCGTCCACAGTCCGGTGCCCGCCAGCCACCCCTCGGGCGCCGGGAGATGGTGCACCCGCCGCTCGGCCGGCCGCCACACGGCGACCCAGCTGCCCGCCGGCCCGTCCACGCGCAGCGCCACCGCGCAGCTCTCCGGTGTCAGCACCTGCCCCGGCTGGATCGCGAACGGCGTGACCGCGCAGTCCCGCAGCCGCAGGCACTCCGGGAAGCGCACCGGCAGGGTGCTGCCCAGGACGCCCCAGCCCAGCCGGTCCTGGCCCGGCGAGGGTGCGTCCGAGCGGACGATCAGCAGCCCGCTGTCGTGATCGGCGAGCAGCAGCCGGTCGTCGCTGTCGGCGGCGATCTGCAGCAGGGGCGACACCTCGCCGCCGCGCTCCAGGTCCACCACGACGGTCTTGGTGCGCCCGCCGCTCTCCCGGTCCAGGGCCAGCAGCCGCCCGGCCGGGTCCAGCCAGACCCCGCCCGAGCAGCGGCCCGGCACCTCGGCCAGCTGCTCGGGCCCGAAGGGGCCGCCCGCCACCAGCCACACCGCCGTCGAGCGCCGGCCGACCGCCAGGGCATACGCCCGTTCGCCGCCGGGGGCGGGCGGCAGCAGCCGCAGCCGGGCGGCCACGTCCGGGCACTCCACCGCGCCCAGGGGCACCTCGCCGGTGCCGGGCCCGGTCGGATACAGCAGCGAGAAGGCGTGCCGCCCGGCCACCCGACGGTGGATGAGGACCCGCCCGTCGGCCATCGGCTGCACCTCGGTGCCCGGCTCCTCCGGCTGGTTGCGGGGCAGCGGCACCGCGTACGGCTCGGGGCCGTCCAGGGTCCAGCGCTCCGGGAACCAGGAGTCGCCGGCCGCCGCCAGACGCGCGGCGTAGGCACCGTCCGCGGAGAGCGCGCAGCCCGCGGGCCCCGCCCCGTCCCCGTCCTCGTGTCCCGCCGAAGGCTCGATCGCACAGGCAGTCATCGTTCGGTCACCTCCAGTGACGAACGTAGTTTTCGCACGCACAGGCGGGGAGTCAGCACGCACCGGCTTCACGCATAAGGGTGTTCCAGGAACGATTCGCCTGAGGAAAAGGGTGCATTTGTGCTCGGCGGGGTGACAGGTGGCCGACGGGGGTGGTGACGGTGGCCGGGGCGGTGGCCGGGGCGGCGGCCGGGGTAGTGGCCGGGGCGGTGGCGGTGGCGGTTCAACGCCACAGATCAGGCGGGTAGCCTTGCTCCCGTGCCCCGTCTGTCTGAAGTCATCGCCGCGCTCGAGAACCTGTGGCCCGCCGAGCGGGCCGAGTCCTGGGACGCGGTCGGCACCGTCGTGGGCGACCCGGACCAGGAGGTCAGCCGGGTCCTGTTCGCCGTCGACCCGGTCCAGGAGATCGTCGACGAGGCGGTGAAGCTGGGCGCCGACCTGCTCGTCACCCACCACCCGCTCTATCTGCGCGGCACGACGACCGTCGCGGCCACCCACTTCAAGGGCCGTGTCGTCCACACCCTCATCAAGAACGACATCGCGCTGCACGTCGCCCACACCAACGCCGACACCGCCGACCCGGGCGTCTCCGACGCCCTCGCGGGCGCCCTGGACCTGCGCGTCACCGGACCGCTCGTCCCGGACCCCACCGACCCCGAGGGCCGCCGGGGCCTGGGCCGCGTCTGCGCGCTGGACCCCCCGCTGACCGTCCGCGAGTTCGCCGCCCGCGCCGCCGAGCGGCTGCCCGCCACCGCGCAGGGCATCCGGGTCGCCGGCGACCCCGAGGCGCTGCTGCGCACGGTCGCCGTCAGCGGCGGCTCCGGCGACAGCCTCTTCGACCACGTACACGCGGCGGGTGTCGACGCCTTCCTCACGGCGGACCTGCGCCACCACCCGGTGTCCGAGGCCATCGCCGCCCACAGCCCTCTCGCGCTGCTCGACGCGGCGCACTGGGCCACCGAATGGCCCTGGTGCGAGCTGGCCGCGAGCCAGCTCGACGAGATCTCCGACCGGCACGGATGGGACCTGCGCGTCCACGTCTCGAAGACGGTCACCGACCCCTGGACCGCGCACGCGGCCGCCACCACTTCTGACCCCCTGGGAGCCCCGAACTGAACGCCGAGCCCGCCGACCAGATCCGACTCCTCGACGTCCAGGACCTCGACGTCCGCCTCCAGCAGCTCGCGCACAAGCGGAAGTCGCTGCCCGAGCACGCCGAGATCGAGTCGCTCGCCAAGGACCACATCCAGCTGCGCGACCTGCTCGTGGCCGCGCAGACCGAGGAGAGCGACACCGCCCGCGAGCAGACCAAGGCCGAGCAGGACGTGGACCAGGTGCGCCAGCGCGCCACCCGCGACCAGCAGCGCCTGGACTCCGGTGCCGTCACCTCCCCCAAGGACCTGGAGAACCTCCAGCGTGAGATCGCCTCCCTCGCCAAGCGGCAGGGCGATCTGGAGGACGTCGTGCTGGAGGTCATGGAGCGCCGTGAGTCCGCGCAGGAGCGGACGGCCGAGCTGACCGAGCGGGTCTCCTCCGTCCAGTCGAAGATCGACGACGCGACCGCGCGCCGGGACGCCGCCTTCGAGCAGCTCGACGGCGAGGCCGCCACGGCGGCCAAGGAGCGCGAGGTCGTCGCCGCTTCGGTCCCCGCCGATCTGCTCAAGCTCTACGACAAGCTGCGCGAGCAGCAGGGCGGCGTCGGCGCGGCGAAGCTGTACGCGCGCAGCTGCCAGGGCTGCCGGCAGGAGCTGGCCCTCACGGAGCTGGCCGAGATCCGCAAGGCGGCGCCCGACACGGTGATCCGCTGCGAGAACTGCCGGCGCATCCTGGTGCGCACGTCCGAGTCGGGTCTGTAGTCGGGTCTGTAAGAGGTGACAGGGGCGGTGGCCGTGCGGGAGTTCATCGTCGAGGCCGACGGCGGGTCGCGGGGCAACCCGGGGCCCGCGGGCTACGGGGCCGTGGTGAGCGACGCGGCGACGGGGGAGACCCTGCGGGAGGTGGCCGAGTACATCGGCGTCGCCACGAACAACGTCGCCGAGTACCGGGGCCTCCTCGCCGGCCTGCGCGCCGCCCATGAACTGGACCCGGCCGCGACGGTCCACGTCCGGATGGACTCCAAGCTCGTCATCGAGCAGATGTCGGGCCGCTGGAAGATCAAGCACCCCGACATGAAGCCGCTGGCGGCAGAGTCGGCACGGGTGTTCCCGCCGGGGCGGGTGACGTACGAGTGGATGCCGAGAGAGCAGAACAAGCACGCGGACCGGCTGGCCAACGAGGCGATGGACGCGGGGGCCAGGGGAGAACAGTGGTCGGAGTCGACCTCGACCGCTGAGCTGGACACGTCTGACGGGGCGGGGTCCGATGCCGGGTCTTCCGTCGGGCTTTCTGTCGCCGGTGGAACGACGGGGCAGGACGGCGGCGAAGCCGCAGTGGCCGGGGGTGATGCGGACATTCGTGCCGCCCAGGCCGACGCCGATCCACCCCACGTCCGTGCCGGCGCCGACGCACGCTCGGTCAAGGCCGGCGCCGACACCCGTGCCGCCAAGGCCGTTGCCACGCCCGGCTGGGCCCCCGCCGACATGGGTGCCCCCGCCACCTTCGTGCTCCTGCGCCACGGCGAGACCCCCCTCACCCCGCAGAAGCGCTTCTCGGGCAGCGGCGGCACCGACCCCTCCCTCTCCGACGCCGGGCGGGAGCAGGCCGAGCGGGCCGCCGCGATGCTGGCCCGGCGCGGCACCATCCAGGCGATCGTGTCATCGCCCCTCGCCCGCACCCGCGAGACCGCCGGTATCGTCGCCGACCGGCTCGGGCTCGACGTGAGCATCGAAGACGGGCTGCGCGAGACCGACTTCGGCGCCTGGGAGGGACTCACCTTCGCCGAGGTGCGCGAGCGCCACCCCGACGACCTGAACGCCTGGCTGGCCTCCCCGGACGTCGAACCCACCGGCGGCGGAGAGAGCTTCGCGGCGACGGGCACCCGGCTCGCCGCCGCGCGCGACAGGCTGGTCGCGGCGTACGCGGGCCGCACGGTCCTGCTCGTCACGCACGTGACCCCGATCAAGACGCTCGTCCGGCTCGCCCTCGGCGCCCCGCCGGAGTCCCTGTTCCGCATGGAACTCTCGGCCGCGTCCCTGTCGGTCGTGGCGTACTACGCGGACGGCAACGCCAGCGTCCGCCTCCTCAACGACACGTCCCACCTGCGCTGAGCCCCGCCGCCGCACGGGCCAGCGCCTCGACACGGCCCCAGTCGTGGGTCGCCACCGCGTCCTGCGGGAGCATCCAACTCCCGCCCACGCAGCCGACGTTGGGCAGCGCCAGATAGTCCGGCGCGGAGGCCGGACCGATCCCGCCCGTCGGGCAGAAGCGGGCCTGCGGCAGCGGCCCGGCGAGCGACTTGAGATACGCCGTACCGCCCGCGGCCTCGGCCGGGAAGAACTTCATCTCCCGCACCTCGCGTTCCAGCAGCGCCACGACCTCCGACGTGGTCGACACCCCCGGCAGGAACGGCACCCCGGACGCCCGCATCGCGTCCAGCAGCAGGTCCGTCCAGCCAGGGCTGACCAGGAACCGGGCGCCCGCGGCCACCGACTCCTCGACCTGCCCGGGGCTGATCACCGTCCCGGCACCGACCAGCGCCCCCGGCACCTGCCCCGCGATCTCCCGGATCGCCTCCAGCGCCGCGGGCGTCCGCAACGTCACCTCGATCGCGGGCAGCCCGCCGGCCACCAGCGCCCGCGCCAGCGGTACGGCGTCGCTCGCGTCCTCGATGACGACAACAGGGATGACGGGCGCGAGGTCCAGCACGGAGGCGGGCAGGGGAGAGACCATGGCGGTATCCTGCCGCCGACCCGGCAACATGCGCAAAGCTCATTGCGCATGCTGCAACAAGCGCTGTCGGCTGGGTCAGTGAACCTCGTCCACCAGCACATCCAGCGCCCACGCCTGCCCCGCCTTGGCCGGCGCCTCGGCCTCCACGACGTACCCGAGATCCCGCAAGGCCGTGACCAGCTCGGCCGGGCCCTTCGGATCGGCCCCGGCGGTCAGCAGGCCGCGCACGATCCGCCCCTTGGTCGCCTTGTTGAAGTGGCTGACCACCTTCCGCGTCGGTGCGTGCAGCACCCGTACCGACGCCGTGCGCCCGGCGACCTCGCCCTTCGGCTTCCAGGCGGCGGCGTACGCGGCGGACCGCAGATCCAGCACCAGCCCGTCCCCGGCCGCCTCGGGAAGCACCGACGCCATCGGCGTACGCCAGTGCGCGCCCAGCGCCCCGAGCCCCGGCAGCCTCACCCCCATCGAGCACCGGTACGACGGAATCCGGTCCGTCACCCGCACGGCACCCCACAACCCGGAGAACACGAGCAGCGAGCGCGCCGCCCGCCGCTTGGCGGAGGCGTCCAGGGTCGCCAGGCCGAGGGCGTCGTAGAGCACGCCGGTGTAGATCTCCCCGGCCGGCCGCGCTCCCGCCGTCCGCAGCTCCGCGTTCTTCGCGACCTCGCCCCGCAGCCCCTCGCTGAGCCCGAGCACCTCGCGCGCCTTCTCCTCGTCGCCGGCGCACAGCTCGACCAGCTCGGCGAGGACGGCCTCCCGGGCGTCGGTCAGCCCCGGCAACGACAGCGACTCCGTCTTCAGCGGGGCACCGCGGCCGGAGGAGGCCTTGCCTTCGGACGGCGGCAGCAGGACAAGCACGCGTACTCCTTCGATCGAACTCCGCCGACAGCGTACGGGGACCCGCGTCGACCTCAGACTCGACCTCAGACTCGAGCCCGGCCGAGGGCGCGGACGAGGCCGTCGGCGTCGTCGGCGTGGAAGCGGACGACACGGACCGGGCGCCGGCGCCCGAAGAAGCTGAGATGGGTGACGGGTTCCGTCAGCTCGATCGTGACGGTCGTCTGGGCGCCCACCTCGACATCGAGCTCGCCGTCGGCCCGCTCGTGCGTCATCCGCAGCTCGCGCCGCACCGAGGCGATCCGCTCCAGCGGCACACGCAGATCGACATGCACGTACCGCCGGATCCGCAGCTCACCGCCGACCGGATCCAGTACGTGCGGACGTACGACGGACGAGGCGTGCAGCCCGACGACGAAGACGACGCCGTACACGTCCAGGAAGAGGAAGACGGCGTGCACGGTAGGCCAGTCCCGCAGCAGCACGGACAACGCCACGGTCTCGACGACACACACGAAGGCGAACCCGAACATCATCGCGCCCTGGCCGCGCGCGTACCCGAACGCCTGACCACCACCCCCGGCCCCCTGCGTACGCCGCGCCACCCACAGCACGAGACTCACGAGCACGCGTATTTCGTGCCGGACCAGCAGCCACGGGATCCTCATCGGCGCTCCTCGGTGACGAGACGTGCCAGCGCCCACACCTCAGGCCGGACCAGCAGCCAAGGGATCCTCATCGTCGCTCCTCGGTGAGAAGGTGCAGCGTCCGGCGGATCGCCTCCGCCTGGGCCGGGGCCAGGTCGGCGTAGAAGGCGCGCAGGACACTGTCGTCGTGGTCGAGATCCCCGACCTCCGGGAACAGCCCCGGGGGAATGCAGTCGGCCAGGGCCCGGGCGGCCTCGGCGACACGCGGATCGTCCGGCTCCGCCTCGGCGAGCGCGTCGAGCAGCGCGTACGTCTCGTTGGCCCGCGCCACGGCCTCGGGATTCCCCAGGGCCTCACCCAACGACGACACGAGCTGCTCCCGTGCCTCGTCCGGCATGGCCGTCTCCAGGAAGGCCATGATCTCGCGGTCCTTGGCGGCCATGGGCGAGTCCGACAACTGCGCCGACCCGGCGAACAGCGCGGCCAGCTCGGGCGACACCGGCCCTTCAACCGGCAACCCACCCTCCGCCTCCAGCAGGATCCGCAACCGCCCCCGCCGCTCCCGGATGGCCTCCTCCTGCCGCGCCAGATCCTCGTCCAGCTCGGTCAGCACCTCGACCAGGTCCTTCCCGGCCTCGTCCGCCAGCACATCCCGCACCTCGGCGAGCCCGAGCCCCAGCTCGGTCAGCCGCCGGATCCGCGCCAGCACGACAGCGTGCCGCAGGCCGTACTCCCGATACCCGTTCGCCCGCCGCTCCGGTTCGGGCAGCAGGCCCAGCTGGTGATAGTGCCGCACGGCCCGCGTGGTGACGCCCACGGCGACGGCGAGTTCTCCGATCCGCATGGGACCAGTGAAGACGTTGACGTTGCGGCAAGGTCAAGCGACACCATCGAGTGAACGGCTCCCCACCCCACGGCCGTGATTCGCGCCGTGTCCCAGTCTGGTCAGTGATCGTCGGAGGGGAGCATCATCGCTATGGCGCAGGATCCGTACACGCAGAAACTGCTGCTGGACTGGTTCGTCGAACTGGACACCCCGGAGGGCTTCCGGGCGGAGCTTGTCGAGGGCGAGTTCGTTCTTACGCCGCTGCCTGACGGGCATCATGAGCACTGCATCAGCCGGATCGTGGGCCAGCTCTACCGGCGCTCTGAGTTCGACATTCAGTTCTCAGGGAACAAGGGCCTGAAGCTGGGGCACGCGCATGGCCATCCTCAGGACCACGTAATCCCTGATGGCACGATCGTCGCCCGCGCACAACGGCTCTTCCGAGGGGCGCCCTCTTGGATGGCCTGTGAGGGAGTCACCATGGTGCTGGAGGTGACATTCACCAGGTCGGATATCGACCGCGTGGCCAAACGCCGTTGCTACGCCCGCGGTGGTATCCCCTTCTACCTGCTCGTCGACCGCGACGCCTCCTCGACCACCCTGTTCACCGAGCCGGAGGAGAACGACTACCGCCGGCTCTGCACCGCGGCCTTCGGTAGACCGCTCACTCTCCCGGAACCCTTCGCCTTCGACCTGGACACCACCCACTTCCTCTGATCCCCTGTGGTGGGGGGACGGGGTGACCGCACAGGAACGCACACGCGAGCAGGCCAGATGGACCAGGGCACGGCTGGGCCGCTGCGGCCCGTCCCTCGACCTCCTCACCGCCCACTTCGAACAGCACGTCTACGCGCCGCACGCGCACACCGAGTTCACCATCGGCGTCACGGTCGGCGGCTCGGAGGTCATCGCCTACCGGGGCGGGCGGATCCACTCCTCCCCCGGCTCGATCGTCGTCCTGGAACCGGGCGAGATGCACACCGGTGGCCCGGCCGCCTCCGACGGGTACGCCTACCAGGCCTTCTACGCCGAGCCGTCCCTCCTCACCGACGGCACCGACCGCACCCCCGGTAGCCTCCCGCACTTCCGGGACGCCGTCCTCCACGACCCGGACCTGGCCGCCGCCCTCCGCCGCGCCCACACGGACATCAGCAACTGCCCCGACCCCCTGGAGGCCGAGTCCCGGCTGCCCTGGCTGCTCACGGCGCTGGCCCGCCGCCACTCCACGGCCCGCGCGAGCGACGACACACTGCCCGGCGCCGGCCTCATCGCCAGGGCCGTACGCGACCGCCTCGCCGACGAACTGCTGGACCCTCCCTCCCTGGCCGCCCTCGCCACCGACCTCGGCCTGTCCCGCTACCAGCTCCTGCGCGCCTTCCGCACGACCATGGGCGTACCGCCGTACGCCTGGCTCGCCCAGCACCGGGTCGCCAGGGCCCGTGGTCTTCTGGAGTCCGGCCTGCGCCCCGCCGAGGTCGCCGGACTCGTCGGCTTCGCCGACCAGGCGCACCTCACCCGCTGGTTCCGCCGGGTCCTGGGGGTGACCCCCGCGGCGTACCGCAACAGCGTTCAAGACACGGCGAGGTGAGGCGGCCGAGACTCGCCGCATGACTGCACGCGGCTGGTTCCTGTTCTCCCTGATGGGAGTGATCTGGGGCGTCCCCTACCTGATGATCAAGGTGGCGGTGGACGCCGTGTCCCCGTCCATGGTGGTGTTCACGCGCTGCGCGCTGGGCGCCGCACTCCTGCTCCCCTTCGCGATACGCCAGGGCGGCCTGCCCGGCATCGTGCGGACCCACTGGCGCCCGATGCTGGCCTTCGCGTGCATCGAGATCATCGGCCCTTGGTGGACCCTGACCGACGCGGAACGCCACCTCTCCAGCTCTACGGCGGGCCTGCTGATCGCCGGCGTCCCGATCGTGGGCGTGGCCCTGGCCCGCTTCTTCGGCGAGACGGAGAAGCTGGGGGTGAGGCGGGTGACCGGACTCGGCCTGGGCCTGGCCGGCGTAGGGGTCCTCACGGTCCCGCACCTGACGGGCGGCGACGCGAAGTCGCTGGCCGAGGTACTGGTGACGGTGGTGGGCTACGCGACGGCGCCCCTGATAGCGGCCCGCCATCTGAAGAACGTCCCGACCCTCCAGCTCATCGCCCCCTGCCTGGCCCTGGCGGCGCTGGTCTATGCCCCGGCGGCGGCGATGACCTGGCCGTCGGCCATGCCCTCCCCCTCGGTCCTGGCCGCGCTGGCGGCCCTGGGAGTCGTCTGCACGGCGATCGCCTTCGTGGCCTTCCTGGAGCTGATCAAGGAGGCGGGCCCGACCAGGGCGACGGTCTTCACCTACGTCAATCCGGCGGTCGCGGTGGCGGCGGGCGCGGTCTTCCTGGACGAGCAGCTGACGGCGTCCATCGTGGCGGCGTTCACGCTGATCCTCGCGGGCTCGGTCCTCGCCACCGCCGCCGGTCCGCGCCCCCGCTCACGCCCGGTACCATGGTCGACACGGCAGACGAGCCGGGCGGACGGCCGCGTGGAGTCCCCCTGACGGGGAGCTTCCCGAGGAACGTCCGGGCTCCACAGGGCAGGGTGGTGGCTAACGGCCACCCGGGGTGACCCGCGGGACAGTGCCACAGAAAGCAAACCGCCCAGCGCTTCGGCACTGGGTAAGGGTGAAACGGTGGTGTAAGAGACCACCAGTGCCCAGGGCGACCTGGGCAGCTAGGTAAACCCCACCCGGAGCAAGGTCAAGAGGGGCCGCCTTTTCGAAGGTGTCCCTGCGCGGACGATCGAGGGCTGCCCGCCCGAGTCCGCGGGTAGACCGCACGAGGCCGGTGGCAACGCCGGCCCTAGATGGATGGCCGTCGCCCCGGCTCCCGCGAGGGAACCGGGGAACAGAACCCGGCGTACAGCCCGACTCGTCTGCCGCTCTCTATCTGATCTGGTTAGAGCCCGTCTTCTCCTGCAAGGGCAGGAAGGGGCTGGCTTTGCCGTGCCAAGAGATGCGCAACGTGTCGCGGGCTCGGGTGGTGGCGACGAAGAGCTGGTTGCGGCTCTTCTTGAGTTCGCGTTCGTACCGCTTGGGGTCGGTCGTCTCGTACTTCTCGATCAGCGCGGTGCGCGGGAGGATGCCGTCGCTCGCGCCGATGACCGCGAGTTTCTGGTACTCAAGCCCCTTGAAGCGGTGCATCGTGCCGATGTGGACCTCGCCGCCGCCCTGCGGGCCGTCCTTGGTGAGGGTCGCCGTGGTGATGCCGTGCTTCATCTCCAAGTCGGCGGCGACACGGCCGGCCATGTCACCGTCGGCGACGCAGACGGCCATGGTGCCGCTGGGGTCGCGCGCGGTGCCGTCCTCGGTGGGCTGGGTGATGTCCGCGCGCCACTGCTTCAGGGCCTCGGCGAGCTGGGCGATCTCGTCGGTCCAGTCAGCGCAGGCGATGAACTCGGGCGCTGGGCCGCGCAGCAGGGAGTGGTAGCCGTCGAGGGTGTCGGTGCCGTCGTCGAGGTCGTCGTAGGCGGCCCCGCGGACGACCTTGGCCGCCTGGTCGAGGATCTCCTGGGTGGTGCGGTAGCTGAGCGTCAGTTTCGAGGAGCGGCCCCGGATGTTGACGCCTACGGTGGATAGGGTGACCTGCCGGTCGTAGATCCGCTGGTGGGTGTCACTGGCGATGAACAGGTCGTCCGAACCGGGCGCGACCATGGCCCGCAGCATCTTCCAGTGTGCGGGGCTGAGGTCCTGGGCCTCGTCGACGACGATGTGCCGGTAGCGGTGACGGAGATAGCGCATCCCGGAGCTGTTGTCGTCGAAGTGGGTCAGGTCGCCGCCGCCGACCTCTTCCTTGCGCTCGGCCCGGACCTGGATCTTGCGGGCCCGTTCCACCTCATAGCGGGCCGCACGTTCCGCGGCCTGTGCCCAGGTCTCACGGCCCAGTCCGTTGAGGCGCAGTGTGAACTGGTCGAGCAGTTTCCAGATGGCGGCGCGTTCGGGGCGGTTGAGGGCGCGGCCCATACCGGCGCGGCGGGCCTTGAAATAGTCCTGGCGGGTGGCGAGGGACTGGCCGAGGATGATCTGTTCCCATTCGTCGAAGAGGAACTCGGCGTCCCAGCGCTGCTCGTTGTGTTCGAAGAGGACTTCGCGCAGCACGTCCAGGGCCCGGTCATCGGTGATCAGGCTGCGCTGTGAGCCGGGCGCGGTGTTCTCGTTGAGGACGCTCTGGGCGAGCTGGTC
This sequence comes from Streptomyces sp. NPDC040589, assembly GCF_055594445.1. Lineage (NCBI taxonomy): Bacteria > Bacillati > Actinomycetota > Actinomycetes > Kitasatosporales > Streptomycetaceae > Streptomyces > Streptomyces sp. NPDC040589. The sequence goes on from NZ_JBVIWP010000003.1 coordinate 996,053, forward strand.
GATGTGCTTGATGTCGATACGGCCCAGCAGCGCCGGATCCATGAGCGAGGTGAGTCGGGAGCGCAGGTCGGCGGTGAGGTTCTTGGTGTACGTGGTCAGCAGGATCGGCTTGCCGTGGCCGGGCGGCAGCGCGGCGGCGAGGCGGGCGACGCGGTGCAGGGCGACGATGGTCTTGCCGGTGCCGGGTCCGCCGCTGACACGAGCGGGGCCGCTGTAGTTCCGTTCGACGATCTTGCGCTGGGTGGGGTGGAGGTAGACCTTCCAGGCGCGGAAGTCGCCCTCGGCGAGGACGTTGCGGATGTCGTCGTCGACCGTGGTGATCGCGGTACGGGTGAGAGCTGCCGCCATGTCGTGCTCGAAGCCCGGTTCGAGAACGGTGGAAGCGGGCTCGGTGATCTCGCGTTCGACCTCGTCGACGGACATGCCGGAGCCGAGTCCGGTGAGGACCTCGGCGGTCAGACGCGGGGCGCCGGCGATGAGTTGGTCGAGTTCCTCGTCCGAAGTGACGGTGAGGGCGATGTGAATGAGGGCGTCGGCGACACCGAGGCGACGTAGGTCCTCGGGAGTGCAGCCGGCAAGGAGCGGTTCGGCGGGGACGGCCGGTTGCGCCACGACGGGTGCGGGCGCGGGCTCGACCGGTGCGGCCTGCTCATCGGGGTCGGGCGTGAGCTGGAGGCCCGCACGTCGCAGGACACTCTGACCGATGACGCCGAGGTCGACGAACTCGATCTCGCCGGTGATCCGGTTGATGGCGACGCTGAGCTCTTCGTAGACGTCCTTGCGGTGGCGGACGGCGACGATCAGCCACTGCTGCACGCCGTCCGCACCGACGCCGGCCCGGGCGAGGAGCGCCCGGTACGAGCGGTCGATCTTGGCGCGGAAGATCCGGCCGTCGCCCTTGAGGGGCTTGAGATCAAGGCTGGGGTGATCGGGATCGAGGCGGAACTGGTGACAGAAGTCGTAGAACTTCGTCTTGACCGACGAGTCCATCTTGTAGAGCTCGTTTTCGGCCTTCTGGTACAGGCTGAGGCGTGCGGTCATCGTGCGGCACTCTGTTCTTCGGAGTCGGGGCGGACGGCGGCGTCGGGGAGGGCGGCGAGGAGGGCGTCGAGATCGGCGAGCCAGTCGTCGGCCGAGCGGACGGTGAATCCGGCGTCGCGGTAGGCGCGCCAGGTCTTGTCGCTCTCCTCGTCCTCCGGGTCGTACGGCTCGGCCATGACGGCGATCCGCCGGTCGCCGTGGTCCCAGGCGAAGTCGGCGAGCCAACCGCGTTCGCCGAGCTCATAACCGAAGGCGGGGGCTTCCTTGCCACCGTCGGCCAAGGTGTGGGCGAGGCGGGTGAGGGGAGCGTCGGGTTCGTCCTCGTCGAGGTATTCGAGGATCTCCCGGTCCCACAGCAGATCCCGCAACACCGCTTCGAGAGGCGTGGCGTTGGACGCGTCCGAGGGCTTGGGCCGCGGTGCGGGTGTGCCGGTGCCGTACCGCACGACGAGCGACTCGAGTTCGCCGACGCCACCGAAGGCCTTGAGGGTCGCGGTGTCGAAGCGGCCCGCGGTGGCGGTGGTCAGCTGGACTCCGTCGCCGCCGTCATGGGCGAGGAACTGCAGGACGTTGGACCACTGGAGCCACGAGCGCCAGCGCGCCTTGTGTTCGGGTGTGCCGAGCTGGTCGGGTTCGGTGTCGTCGAGGCAGGCCAGGGCGGACCAGTGGCCGGTCTCCCCGTCGACCAGGAAAGCGAGGGGCAGACCGGACTGGTCGCAGCCATGGAACAGGTTGAGCGTGCCCATGCCCTGGACGGGCGCCGGGTCGATGCCGTCGGTACGTCCCCAGGCACCGAGGAGGTCGTCGAGCATCCGGCGGGTCTGGTCGGGAGAACCGCTGCCGACGAGGATGTCCTTCTCGGTCCCGAAAAGCCCGCCGACCACGGCCGCGGCCCGCCTGCCCCAGGCCGCTTCGTCGGGGCTGCGCAGATAGGCGAGGAGCATGCTCATCGGGTCGGTGAACGCGGTGGCGTCGAGGTCGTCGCCACCGCGCTCGGCGTAGAGCTGCTTGGCCAGATCCTGGGCGCTGTGTGGGTACGGCGGCCACACCGGCTCGGCCGGCTCCCGCTCCGCGGAGGACTCCGCCGTGTTCGTCTGACGTTCGAAGGCGTCGAGGTCGTCCCAGGTGAGCTGGAAGACGGCGCGCCCTTCGGCCCGGAGCCGGTTGCGCTTCTCGGCATCACCGGCGAGCCGGTTGTGCCGGCGGGTGGCGTGGTAGCGGTGCCCGTCGAGATAGACGGTGATCTTCCGCTTGGGTCCGTCGACGCGTTCGAAGGTGAAGTCGGTACGGGTATAACCCTCGTTGCGCTGGGCGGTCAGGCGCCAGCCGTGCACGGTGCCGACCTCGTCCAGACGCAGATACGCGCTGTTCTCGCCGCTCTCCTCCAGAACGGCGTCGGCGCGCTGTCCGGCCCACCCGCGCAGGGCCTTGAGGAAGCGTGCCTCGAGGTCGGACTCGACCTGTCCGTCCAGACCGATCTGGTCGGTGTTGCCGACCGGCTTGGTGTCCCAGGCGTCGGTGTCGGTGCCGAGGAGTTCGTCGAAAATCTCCAGGGCGGCCTGGCGGGAGACGCGCTCGATGTGCTGCTCGTCGGCGTAGCGGTACAGGCAGCGGTGGCAGGCCGGTCCGCCCTCCGCGCCGCAGGGGCACTCCACGAGGAGCCGACGCGCGCCTTCGAGCACCTGCCGGAAGTTCGCGGGGTCCGTGAGCCGGTCCAGGTAGCCGGTGCCGTGCGGGAGGCGGTCGTACAGGACCAGGAAGTGCCGGTTCTCGGCGGTGTCGCGGTCCGGCATGGTGGCGAGGGTGGTGTCGAGGTGCTGCGGGTCTCCGCCGAAGGCATGGTCCACACCCAGGCGCAGGGCCGCCTGGAAGGAGTGGACCTTCTCCTCGACGAGGACGGTCGCGGCGGGCAGCAGGATGCGCAGGGCCTCGGTCTCCAGCTCATGGGCGAGCAGAACGGGTTCCTGGGGTATGCCCTTCTTGCCGCGCCGCAGCGGACACCAGGGGGTGTGGTGCTTGAGTTCGCGCTGACGGTTGGCGGAGTTGTCCACGGCGTCGCGATCGTCGTCGAAGACCGGTCGCCCGTCGGCGCTCGCCGCCCCGCACGCGGTGCACACATGAAACGGCGCGATACGCACGGGCCGCCCGGCGAGCTGATCGTTGTCCTGGGCGCCGATGCTGAGCGGTCCGGCGTTGACGCGGCGGATGACGGCCCGGCGGGTGTAGTCGACCCCGAAGATCTCCTTGGTGTGCCGCCACGACTTGCCCTTGGCGAAGTCCTTCGGGTCTATGTCCACCATGTCGACGACCGAGTAGAAGCGGCGGGCGCGGTCGTCGCTTTCGTCGCCGATCCTGGCGTCCTCCCGCTTGTCGCGGGCCGTCACGACACTGGGCTGGACGATCTGCCACAGACAGCCGGAGTCGGCGATGCCCGTCTCCCCGCAGCGCGGGCAGGGCGTCATGTCGTTCTCGGCGTTCTCGGTGCGGACGTAGCCGCATGAGGGGCAGAAGCGCCAGTGGCGCCAGTCCTGGTCCCGGCCGGTGACGATGTCGATGCCGGTGATCCGGTGCTTGTAGCCCTCGGCGTAGAAGGTGTTGCCGGGGGCGAGCTCGGACAGGGCGAAGCCACGCGGACGCCCGTAGGAGAACGACTTCGACTTGTAGCGGTCGCGGCCCTCGGGCGTGGTGCCCTCGGGCCAGAAGACGGTGGCGTCGAGGGTGGTCGTGGCGTCGATGAGGGCGTAGTTGGGCAGCAGACCGAGATCGCACAGCACGGTCTGGGCGGGCTGGCGCTGACGTGCGGCGCCCTGCTTGGAGATGGCGCCCAGTTCGGCCTCCAACTCCGCCTTCGTACGCGCCTGTTCGTCGTCGCCTTCCTTGAGCTCGTCGATCGCGGCGCGGATCGTACGGATACGGGTGCGCAGCTTCTGATTCTCGCGCTCCCACTCCCGCTCGGCCTTCTCGATCGCGCTGCGAATGCCGCGGACCGCGTACTTCTCCAGCTCCTCACGGGCGGTCTCGCTCACGCCGGTCGGGAAGAGCGCGAGGAAGCCGGCGACGAGCTTCTCGCCGTGGGCGAGCGCGGCCTCGGTGAAGTCGGCGAGATAGCCGGAGGGGCCGAACAGCTCGTCGACCCGGCGCGACAGCGCGGCCAGTGGCTTGCCGTCCTCGCGCACGAGTCGGCCGCGCGCCGCGAGGTCGAGGAGGTGGGCGGTGTACTGCCGGCGCAGGATCTCGATGGCCGACAGGTACGAGCCGGGCGGCACGATCCGCCCGTCGATCATGTCGCGCGGCCGGTCGAGGAAGTACAGGTCACGGCGTGAGCGGTCGGGGATGGTCAGCAGGAAGGCGTTTCCGGTACGGCGTCCGGCCCGGCCGGCCTGCTGGGCGTAGTTGGCCGGACGGCGGGGCAGGGCTCCGAGGACGACGGCGGACAGGTCGCCGATGTCGATGCCCATCTCCAGGGTGGGCGTGCACGACAGCACATTGGGGTCGTTGAATCCCTCGCCGTTACGGAAGGCCTCCTCGACGCGTTCGCGCTTGCCGCGGGAGAGCAGACCGGTGTGCTCGGCGGTGATGACCTGGTAGGTGCCGGCCCGCCGGTACAGGCTGCGGTAGTAGTCGTCCCGGTAGTCGCGGTCCCGGTCGTGCCGGTCGACGGTCTCCAGCCACCGGTCGCCCGCGACCAGGCGCCCGTTCGTGCAGCGGTACGCATGGCAGGGCTGCCCGTGGTACTGCGCCAGCAGCGCGGGATGGACCGTCTGCTCCCAGAAACACTTCGGGCAGCGCACGTACGACACGTTGACCTGGGCGTCGGGCAGTAACTGCAAGCGGATCGCGCCCGGCTGGAGACCGTAGAGCCGGACGGCTGTGTCCTGCGGGGTCCGCGCTGCGAGCAGCCCGGCGTCGGTGAGCTGGGGGAGTAACCGCACCCAGAACTCGTCGGCCTGCTCGCGGGTCATGTCGAAGCAGCGCTGCGCCCAGGTCTGGTACCAGGACAGCCGCCCGGCGGCGAAGTCGAACTCGCTGCTCTGCTTGGGCCGCGCGAGCAGGAACGTCGGCGCGGAAACCCCCTTGGGGAAGGCCTTCATGCCGCGCGGGCGCCCGCCCCATATGAAGTAGCGGCTGGTGCCCGCCTCGTCGAGGAACTTCTCCAGCCACCGGTGCCCGACTGCTCCCCGCGTCCGCAGCCGCTCCAACAGGCCGCGCAGGAACGCCAGATAACGGGCATCGTCATGCTCGGTGAGGGCCAGCCCGCGGTGGGCGGCCTCCTCATGGGCGGCGCGTACGAGCGCCACGGCCGCCCGCTCGTCGGGGAGGTCCACCCAGGCGGCCGCGGTGCGGGTCAGTTCGAGGGTACGACCGTTGCGGGACCGGTGACCGAACTCCATCACCGCCTCGAACGCGAACCGCTCACCGATCAGGTCCCACGTCTTCTTGTCCCCGCCGCGCCCCCGGCCCGACAGCAGACGCGCCACGCCCGTGTCGTCGTGCAGGTCCGGCGGGACGACGGCGGCGAGCGTCTCCCGGTCGGTGGTGGCCGCGACGACGTCCGCGACGAGGTCGTTGAGCGCGCTGGGCCGCTGCTCACTCAGGTGCTTGGTGAACAGCGCCCGCAGGGAGAAGGTGTACGAGCGGGAGGCGACGAAACCGGCCCGGTGCGCGGCGTCCTGCACCGAGTCGTTGAACATCAGTGTCTTCGTCTCGCGCTGCTTCTTGTCCATCTCCCCGCCGGTGAACAGCTGAGTGACGGACGCGGCCGCGAGTGCGGCGGCTCCCGTACCGACAAAGCGGATCGCGTTGTGCGTGCCGCAGGCCGGGCACCAGTCGTCCTTGGCGGCCCGTTCCGCCGTGTCGCCGAGCTGGACGAGGACAAAGGCCGAATCCGGTCCCGCGGGTCGCGGGTTGCCCTCGTCGTCGTAGTCACCCTGGGGGTCGGGCAGACGCAGGCGGCGGGAGATCCCATCGAGCACCATGAGCACGCCCGCGCCCCCGGTGGTCAGCGACCGCTGCGCCGCCCGGTCCATGGCGGTACGGCCGTTGCCTTCACGGGCCTCGTTGTCGGTGGCCGCCACCAGGGTGCGCACCTTGGCCTTGTCGGCGGTGACGGTGGCCCGGCGGATCTTGTGCGCCTCGAAGTTCAGCTCCTCCAGCTCCGACTCGGGAGCGAGGACCGACCAGCCGGAGCGCCCGCACTCGCGGCAGTACACCGCGGGCAGGAAGGTCTTGGTGTCGCGCGAGGTGGTCGTGTCGGGCGTCGTCCGCAGCTGGCTCTGCGCCCCGGCGGTGTCCCAGGCGAACTCGGCCTTCGGCCAGGGCAGTACGCCACGCAGCATCCGCGTGACGGACCGCGCCCACTGGTGCACCTCGACCTGGACGAGGGGACGGCTGAGCGCGGCCGGCGCCTCCGGGTCGCGCGCCACGGACAGCAGGGCGACGAAGCGGGCGAGCGCCAGCGCGGCGATCTGCGGCCGCGTCGTGATCGCCTCGTCCCAGCTCTTCGCGCCACTGCGGCGCATCACGTCGAGCACCTCGTCGTAGGTGCGCACGGTGCCGTCGAAGGCCTTCAGGACCGCGTACGTGAGCCGGTTGCGCTTGAGCGCGGCGCCGAGGGCGACCGGCTCGGTGGTACGGCTCCCGGTGACGGCCTCGGCGAGGTCCGCGAGCGCTTCTGGGCCGGATGCCGGGTCCGTCAAGGCGGTCAGCGTCTCGGGGGGCGTGGCCTGGCCGGGAAGGAACTTCGCGTCCGGGATCGACTCGTCGAGCATGAACTCGTCGACCGTCAGCCGGTCCTCGCCGACGATCGCGTCCTCGGTGAACTCGGTACCGAAGACGTTGGTGGCGACGGAGAGGAGCCGGCGTACGCCGTCCTCGTCGGTGCCGGAGGCGAGGGTCGCGGAGGTGGCGACGGGAGTGATCGTGCCGAGCGGCTTGCCGGGCCGATCGGCACCGACGGCGATGGCGAGGCGGCGCAGCAGCATGGCCACGTCGGTGCCCTGGGCGCCGTCGTACGTGTGGAACTCGTCGACGACCACGTAGCGGATGTCGCTGCCGTCCCACAGCGGCGCGTCGGCGGCACGCTGCAGGAGCAGGTCGAGCATCTTGTAGTTGGTGATCAGGATGTCCGGCGGGGACAGCTGCATGTCCTGACGGCGGGTGTAGACATGGTCGTAGTGCGTCGCCGCCTTGTCCCCGATGTACAGACCGGCGCGTACGCCGTTGAGCTCGTCGTAGTCGGTGAGTAGTTGGTTGATGCGGGCCGCCTGGTCGGTGGCCAGGGCGTTCATCGGGTAGAGGAAGACCGCCTTGACCCCGTTGTTCCCTGCCGCGCGCTCGCGGGCGCAGTGGTCGAGTACGGGGTAGAGGAACGACTCGGTCTTTCCGGAGCCCGTGCCAGTGGTGACCAGGGTGGGCTGAGGTGCGTGGCCGTCCTTCGAGGTGAGCCGGGCGAAGGCGCGGGCCTGGTGGGCGTGGGGTGTCCAGCCGTCGGTACGCACCCAGTCCAGGTGCTGCTGCCAGCCGTCGTCGGCAGGGGTGAAGGGCGTGCGCAGGCGGAGATACGGGCCGCGGAACATGCCCGTCGTCTCGTCCCCGAGGAAGGAGTGCAGGGCCTTGCGGGCGCCCTCGTCGGCGAGGCCGTATGTCGTGGACAGGTACTGGAGGAGGCTCTCCTTGAGTCCCTGCGCTTCGAGGGTCGGCCTCACGGGGTCGGGACCTCCATTTTGACCGGGTCCCAGAGACCCTTGGCTACGGCTTCGTCGAGGCGCTTCTTGAAGTAGGCGTGGGCCTCGCGCATTTCGCGTTCGCGGTTGGCTTTGTAGAAGGGGGCGGTGTAGCCGTCGGGGACGAAGCCGGTCTCGGGGGCCTTCTGGTAGGCCTCGAACTGGGTCCAGTGGTCCTTGGTCTGATCGAAGCCGTAGGTGTGATGCTTCCCGGCGATCTTCCGCTCGTTAGCGTCGAACCAGGTCACCCGGTCGAAGTCTTGCAGGATCGGGAAACGGGCCCGGTACATGGCAATGAGCGTGTCCGCGTCGATACCAAGCCATACGGCGACGAGCGCGTCGATCTCTACGAGGGCTGCTCGGCGGGCGTACTCGGTGCGGAGCGGAGTGTCGCGCCGCCAGATGGGGGCGATGTTGTGCAGCTCGGTCTTTAGGTTGGGCCACTTGATCGCCCAGGGCTCATAGCCGGGCCACTTGGGGTCGTAGAGCTCCGCCCAGAGGTCGGCGTACGCGGTGGTAAGGGCGTTCAGGCGGAGGGTGCGGAGGAGGAGGGCGGGGGCCAAGGGGTGGTCGTCCTGAGGGGCCGGAAGCCGCTTGGTCTGAGCAACGTCGAGATGTCCGGCGCCTGCAATTCGCAGGAGATAGTCCACAGGAAGTGCAGCCAGGAAACCCGCTACGAGAGCAGTCAGGCGTTCGTCCGAGAAACGTGCGGAATGGACTGCGTGTACATGCGTTGTCCCAGGCGGGATGAGTGCTCCATACAGGGCGCGCTCAGTGTCGGGTGCGATCATCTCGCGCCACGCGATCCGAAAGTCCCTGCTGTATGGATAACTCGCCTTAGCAAGCAGGAACTTCTCGATCTGCTCGTCCTCAACCTCCTCCGGCTGCACCTTGCGCTTCTCTGCCACCTGCAGCCGGGCCTGCACACGCTCCTCCTCTGACGCAAACAACGCCTCGCATCTCTCCCAATCAGGCCACTTTTCTTGCGCACCCAGGAATACGTCACGAGGGGCAACACGCCGATACTCCGACTCGGGAACGGCCTCATCTGCGAGCGTCCTCGGGTCGAGCCCCCGCGTCTCGCCGCTGCCCTGGCTGGGTTGCTTGAACAGCGGATTGGCCACGCCAAGCTGCGGTCCCTTGAGGATGACGTCGTGCCACGCTGTCGCGTGGTAGTCCTCCTCGTCGTCGATCCCAGTGTTGTAGTCAAAGAGCCGCTGATCCTTGGCAGGGCCAAACTTCGCCTTCTTGGAGGCTCCTTCATCGAAGCCAATAAAGATCCCTGGGTTCAACATTCCGAGCCGCAGAGGGTAAGCGCCCAACGCGTCAATCGCCGGGTCCTCTGCTGTGCTTACCGGCGTGAGTAGACGCGTGTGCTCCAGGGGCCCTTCATCACCTGCCAGCCGACGCCACCGCTTGAGGGTGTCGGGAGTGACCCGAACGACGCGCTTGGGGTGAGGTCGCTCGTCCCAGCTTCCTCTGTACTTCACTCCGGGATCATCATCGTCATCAACGGCGCTGAAGGACAGCCGAAGAGCATCCGCTGTAAAGAGCCATGCCAAGTTGGAAAAGTCGATCTCACCTCGTCCGCCGTAGATATGAACACCGAACTCTGTGGAGTGACCTACCGGTTCGGGGAAGATCCGTCGCTGATTCACGAAACCGCCATGCACCCGCAGTCGCTGGTATGCCGCCGCGCGCAGCGCGGCCTCTGCCCCCCCACGAAAGTGAGTGTCGGGATGCACCATTCCTGCTGTTCCGCAGGTGCCAGTGTGGTCCCACACCTCGCACATGAATGCTCGATAAAGATCTGGCTTTGTCCCTGCAATCAACGGATAAACGGACGATGAAGAAATATAACTTGCCGTCGTCATCGTATTCGTCAACTCGCCCAGCAGGTGCTGCTGCACCTCCACTCGGGCGATTTCAGCTTCACGCTTTTCCTTCTTCTCCTCCCCCTTCGGCTTCTCCGCGAGCATGAACCATGGTTCACACTCCGCAATAACAGAATCCTCGTTCCAGGTAGGCCGCACCCACGGCGGGTTACCAACCTGCAGATCGAAGCCGCTCGCCTCGCCGGTAAAGACACCTGCGAAGTCCAACTCCCAGTGCAGAAATGCCTGTTCATCGGCGATATCCCGCACGACCCGCATCCACGGATACCGCGTCTCGACCGCCTTACGGGCGTCATCCATGCCCATCTCGGCCTGGAGCAATTCTTCGAGAGCCGTCAGCTCCTTGAGGGAGTCGACGGTCGTGGCAAGGGTGTTCTCCGGGACGGGTCCCGTTCCCACCATGGATTCCAGGAAGGCGATCCAGTCCTCCAGGTCCGCGAGCGGGATCACGTCCCGGCGGCGCAGCGGGCCGTCGGCCTTCTTGGGCGCAGAAGAGGTGCGCGCCTTTTTGACCTCCTTCCTCTCCACGAGCTCGCCGTCATCCCCGCCCTCACCCAAGGACATCTGGTCGCCGTCCATGGCGAACAGCAACCCGGTCTCGACGAAGCGGGGCGCGTACGTTGGCTCAGGCACAGACCGCTCGTCCTCAACAGCCTGGCCAGCCACCGACGACAGCAACGCATCCAGATCGACACCCGCCTGCGCCGTCACCACCGGAGCCGTGTCGTACTCCGCGTCCGACCCGTCCAGCAGCCCCACCTGCTCCAGCGGCCAGAACCACAGCGCGCACCACGCGTCCATGACCTGTTTGAGCCGCCAGTACGGCGACCCCTCCGCCTCGAAGAGGTCCCTGAAGACCTGCTCCTTGGTCAGCGGCAGGCTCCGGTCAGCGTTCTGCTTGTCGCGGCGGAGGAAGGCGTACTCCTCAGCGTCCTCCTCACGATCGGTACCCCACACATCGATGGTGCGGGCGATCTCCCGCTCGCTCAGTTCCATGCGCTTGGCGACCAGCTGCCACAGGAACTCGACCCTACGAGCCACAGCCTGCAACCGGGCGAGCTGACTGCCCTTACCGCCCGTTGTCTTCGGCTTGCTCTGGACGCCCTTCTTCCACGCCTTCAGCTTCTCCACCTGCGGCCTGGCGAGCTGCTCGACCAGCTTCTTCGCATCCCCGCTCGCCCCAGCGACCGCACCCCACCCCGGCGTGGGCAGAAGGAACTGATGCACGGCCCCATCCGGCAACGGTTGCTCCATGCCGCCGTCCTCCGCCGCCCGGAACGGCAGCTTGGTCGGCGTCTGGGCACCAATCGTCCGCTCCTTCTTGATGCGGTCGGCCTCATACATCCAACGCCGGGCGCCAATCAGCGAGTTGCCGCGCCGCAAGTGCAGGCCGAACCACGGCGCACGCATGCCCGGGTGCATGGTGTTCAGCCACAGGGACACCTCGGCCAGCTCCACACCCGTCGCGTTCAGGTCGATCCCGTACGCGTTGTGGAGGGCGATGTACGCCTTCACCTTCTGCTTGGCATCCAGCGTCTTCGACGTATCCAGGCTGACGCCCAGCTCCTCCTGGCGGCGCTTGAGATACTCCTCGGCGACCTGGTTGATGGCCTCGTTTAGGAACGCCCCGGAGCCCAGGGCCGGTTCGCAGATCGTGTAGCGCAACAGCTCGCTCGCCCGCGTCCGGATCGTGTTACCGTCCGCGTCCTTCTCCTGGTCGAGGCGGTGCTTGAGCGCAAGCTCGACGGTGACCTTCGTGAGGGACTCAGGGGTGTAGTACGAGGCGGACGTCTCGCGGTCACGGCCGGCCAGGCGGTACACGAACGTACCCTCGGGGTACTTCTTCGGGCCGCGCAGACCGTACTGCTCGGCGTCCTGGGCGGAGTACACGACGTGCGTGTTCTCGTTGTAGAGCTTCAGCCGGTCCGCAGGGATGAGCCAAGACCCCTTCTCCGGGTCGCCGTACTGCTTGTCACCCTTCTTCGCCCCGGGCTTGGCGACCTCGGCCAGCTCCTCCTCGGCGATGATGCCGGTGTACGACATCAGGCCCTCGTAGACGGCGCCGAGCTGGTTGATGCCGAGGTTGCGGTAGGAGATGAAGCCGCCCTGCCTCCCCTTCTGCCCGGCCTCCTTCATGGTGAGCAGACGCAGCACCTGGTGCAACGCCTCGTTGCGCAGCCGCAGGTCCAGCCAGCGCGGGTCCTCGTCCCCGTCCTCGTCCCAGCGGGGGTCGAGGACACGGCGGCCGATGAGGGTGATCGCCTTCGGGTCGAACAACTCGCTGCTCAGCGCCTCGAAGCGCAGACCGCATCGCTCGCTGCGCTCGTCGGCGGGCTTGTGGTCGTCTGCCTCCGTGCCGTGCGGGCGGTGACCGTAGTTGACCTTGTTGAAGAGGACGTCGAGGGAGGCGTAGAGGTGTAAGCCCTTGCGGGCTTCCTCGTCGACCAGCTTTCGTTCTCGCGCCACCAGCTCGCGCAGCCGGGCGACCGAGTAGCCGGCCTCGTAGGTGGAGTCGTCGGCGGGCAGGATGCCCAGCTCGGGGCGGGCTTCCGCATACAGGAGGAAGAGGATGCGATAGAGGTAGCGCAGGGATTCACGGGTGAGCTGCTTGGTAAACGGGCCCTTCTTGAGGTCCTCGATCTCCCTCGGCTCGACTTCCGCCTGGCGCAGGCGGGCCAGTACCTCGTTCGCGATGATCTCGACTGAGCGCTGGAGGCCCTTGCGCAGCTCGGAGTTGACGCCGACGGCGTTGTCGCGGGACGCCTTGATCAGGTCGTCGATGCGTCGGCCCTTGCCGTCCGGGCGCGGCGCGAGCATGTCGTGAGAGAACAAAGCAGCCAGCAGGGCGAGTTCGCCTGCCTTCGCCGTGTCGTTGCGGGCGAGCGCCGCGTCCAGGCTGGCGGCGAGGTAGCGACCCTCGGCCCAGGCGTTGCGGTCGGCGAGGACGAGAACGCCGCCGCAGAGCAGCAGGACGAAGCGGGGTGGGTCGCCGCCGGGCTCGTGCAGCTCGCTCTGGAAGAGCCAGTCCACCAGCTTCTCGCCGACTTCGAGAAGGCCGTCGGCGGTCTTGAGGGAGTGGAGGAGCCGTCCGGCCCCGTCGGGGTCGAGGGCGTCGTCGAGCGTGGCGGTCCAGCCGCAGTCAACTGCGACGACGCCGTCTCCGTGCCAGGCTGCCTGGAGCTCGTAGTCCCTGCCCGCGTTGTGCACGGGGATCGGCTCTGGCCGATCACCGCCGTAACCAAGGGCTTTGAGGACGACGGTGTGCCACGTGGTGAGGCGCTCGGCCCACTCGCCCGTCGGGTCGTCGTAGGTGCTGCCGAGTGTGTCCTCCTGGGCGCGGGAGGCCAGGAAGGGGCGCACGGTGGACTGGTACTCACCGCGGAGCCGGGGGAGGAGTTCGCGGGGGGTGGGTCGCGGGTCGTGCGGATCGGTCTCGCGGTTGGTCCAGAGGGTTAACAGGCCCTCGTCGCCCGCCTTGCTCTTCTTGAGGGTGTTCTCCAGCTCCTCACTGAAGTAGTGGGCGGAGAGGTATTCGCCGCGGTTGGTGAAGGAGTCATAGGTGTAGCTCATCGTGCGGACTCCTCGGCCTGCGTGGCGGACACGGACGTGGTGTGGAGGGGCTCGAGGACGGCCAGGACCCGCAGCATCGGGTCGCCGTCGGTCCGCAGGCGGCGTACGAGGTCGCGGCGGCGGGCGGCCGTGTCGTACACCTGCCGGCGGCGGTGCTCCTGGTTGCCGACGGCGATCAGGGCGCCCTGCTTCCAGACCTCCACCCGGTCCTCGTACGGGGCCAGGTAAGAGTCGACCTGCTTGTCGTAGTCGGCGCGGCGTTCGCGCAGGTGGGTCTCGGCCGCGTCGACGGCGGAGGGGACGAGCGACTGGAGGAGGTCGGGATCGACGGGCCGGCCACGGCCGGGCATGTCGGGGCCCACGCCGCAGGCGGCGAGGAACGCCGAGTCCATGCGCCATACGCGCGGAGTGCCCTCCGCGAGACCGGTGACGGCCATCCACTCCACGACCGTCGGCTTGCCCGCCGCGTTGGAGTAGACCCCCTGGAGGAGGTACACCGGGCCGGTGAGGGCCGCGGGCAGGGCGGCGTCGATCCGTTTGGCCTTGTCGGCGTCGGGCCGGTAAGCGAGGACGAACGCCTCGTCGTAGCGGAGCTTGGCGAGAACCTTGTCCGTCACCCAGTCGAGCACCGGGTGGATGTCCGAGACGTAGGAGACGTTCGGCCACTGCGAGGTGGGCTGGTCGGTCTTGCCCTGCCTGGCGTTGCGGGCGGCTTCCAGGCGGTCGGCGGCGTACTTCTTGTCGAAGGTGATGCGCAGAGTGCCCTCGTACTTGGGGGTGGTGAGGATCTTCTCCTGCTCCAGGTACGACTTCGGCAGCTCCCGGAAGCGGTACTGCAAGTCGTCGGGCGGGGTGAACTCGATGCGGCCACCCGCCGTCTCGGGCTTCCAGTCGAGGGCCTCGCGGTCCGCCTGCGGGTAGATGAGATCCACCGCGGCCTGGAAGTACGCCTTGGTGTGGGCGAACACATGCGGTACGTCGGCCTCCCGCACCGGGGCCTTTCCTAAGGTGGCCGAAGCGGCCGTCGGGTCGGCCAGCCGGGCGTTGGCGCCGGCGAGGAGTCCGGCGAGGACACCGCCGGACTCCTGCTGGGACTGCTTGATGGAGCGTTCGACGGTGCCGCCCTTGATGAGGTCGCGGGTGAGGCGGTCCTCTTCCTTCTTGTCGTTGTAGAGGCCGGTGACGGCCTCGGCGCTGCCCTCGCCGGTTTCGATCTGGTGCGCCTGCTCCTCGCGGCGCAGCAGGCGGGTGCCGACAAGCCGGTCGTCGAGGGTCAGCGTCTCGCCCCTCTCCTCGTCGCGCCGCCAGGGCACGTCGGCGGTGAGGATGAGCGCGCGGAACTCGGGACTGACCGCCTGCCCGTAGCGGTCGATGCGGCCGTTGCGCTGCTCGATCCGGATGAGGGACCAGGGCAGGTCGTAATGAATGAGGTCGTGGCACTGGTGGTGCAGGTTGACGCCCTCGGAGGCGAGGTCACCGGTGAACAGCAGCCGCACCGGCTCCTCCAACCGGCCGAAGCGGTCGACGATCTCCTGCTGCTGCTGGTCATTGGTGGTGTCGCCGTGCATGACCTCGACCGCGCCGTCATACGCCTTCCAAGGGCGCGTCGCGTCGGGCTTGGCCTGGTTCTTCTTCCTGAAGCCCAGGCGGGCCGGAACCTCCTGGGCCAGCCAGTTCAGGGTGTCGACCCGCTCGGAGAAGATCACCACGCGGCGCTCGGAGCCAGGGCCGACGCCCAGGCAGTCCCTCAGGGTGCGAACGAGCGCGTCGAGCTTGGCGGAGTCCTGGTCGGTGAAGTCCGCGACCAGTGCCTCCAGCTCGGCCAGGGCTTTGCTCTCGGCGGCGAGAGCGGCACGGCGGGCGGATTCCTCCGCCTCGGTCCTGGCCTTGCCCCCCTTCGTCGTGCCGCTCTTCGGGTTGTCCAGGTACTCACGGCGTCGGGCGAGGGATATTCGCAGGGCGACGTGGGAGGAGAGGAACGCCTTCAGGAAGTTGTAGCCGACGAGCGGATCGGCGCAGACCGACGAACGGTCGGGGTCCCCCGGGGTCCACTCGCTCGCCAGCTTCTCCAGGACGGCGACCTCCTTCGGCGTCGCCGGGGCCGGCACGGGCAGGGAGGGACCGCGTTCGGCCCAGGGCTTGCCCTTGAGACCGTCGCGTACCTCGCGGTCGGTCTTGGTACGCCGTATGTAGAGGTGGTCGAGGTCAGCGACCTTGTAGTTCTTGGGGTCGGCGATCGCCGCCGGGTCGAGCATCCGGATCAACTCGGCGAAGGATTCCGCGTCACCGTTGTGCGGGGTGGCGGAGGCCAGGATCAGCGCATCGGTCTGCTCGGCGAGGCGGCGGGCGAGCCGGTTGTTGCGGGTGCCCTTGTTCACGAGGTTGTGGGACTCGTCGATGACCACCGCGTCCCAGGTGATGTTCTCCAGGTGGTGGGCGTAGGTCGCTGACTTGAGGGTGTCGACGGAGACGATGACCCGTTTGAAGTGGGCGAACGGGTTCCGGCCGGCCGGGATCTCCTGCTGGATGCGTTGGATGCCGGTGGAGTCCAGGCGCACCAGCGGCAGGGAGAAGCGGGTCCACAGCTCGCGCTGGAACTGCTCCAGCACATGGGCGGGTGTGACCACGAGGATGCGCTCGCCGCGCCCGCGACGGATCAGCTCTGCCAGCGTGATGCCGATCTCCAGCGTCTTGCCCAGTCCCACCACGTCGGCGATCAGCAGCCGTGGCTGGGGGTTCCGCATGGACAGCGCCAGCTCGGCGGGGCGCAGCTGATGTTCCTGCCGGTCCATGAGGAAGGAATCGGCGAGCGCGATGCCGTGCTCGGTCTGCGGCAGCGCGGTCTTGCGGATGACCGCCTCCAGGTAGAGGCGGGCCTTGGCGTGCTTGGAGGTGTCGTCGGGAACGAGCCGGGTCTTGCGCGGATCGAGTACGTCGATCTGGTCCAGGCCGGAGTAGAAGACCGCGTCCGTGCCACGCACGAACGGGGACACTCCGCTGACCTCGACCATGAGTCCGTCCCGGGACTCCGCGACGGACTTCACGAGCCACTGCTCGTCCCGGATGCGCACCTGGGCGCCGGGAGCGAAGATTGGCCTCGCACCGGCCGGATACGCCGACTGCTCCGCGTCGGCGTCGCGGGCCTCAGGAACCTCGGGCTGCATCGCCGTGGTCACGTGGTGCTCCTCTGGACTGTGTGCTCGTGCTGTGCAGGGTGCTCGTGTGGGGGGTGCCAGGTGGTCAATGCCCTGGGCAGGCCTCCGCCGTGGAAAGGGCGGAGGGCTGGTTCAGCGCTTGGACCAGGCGAGCGCGGGTCTCGCCGCGTAGCGCTCGCGCAGTTCCTCGGCGACCCTGCGGGAAGCAGGCGGGCGGCCCCTTTGCGGTACGGGCTCGGCCTGGTTCTGTTTCGCGGGCTCGAGCTCCCGCACGGACGCCGTGTCCGTCTCGGATTCACCGCGGGGCGGCGAGGCAGGAGTGTTCCCCGCCGCGGACGCCGACTCCTCGCGCAGCAGCCTCTCGAACGAGTCGAGCCGGTCCAGCATGGGCGCATCCGGCTGCGGCAGCACCATCGTGGAATGGTCCTTAGCCGTCGTCTCATGGATCAGAGCCCGCCGTGCACGAGCCGGACTCGTCCCCAGCAGGCGCAGGAGATCCGCACACTGCCGGGTCACCTCCTCCAGAGAGGGGCGGTCCTCCGCCTTGTGCGCCAACATGGTCGTCACGATGGGGGCCAGTTCGTCGGGCAGCCCGGACAGGTCGGGGCCGATCTCGGAGTTGACCACCTGCGCGGCAACCGCCTCCCAGCGGGCGCCGTCGTACGGGTAGTGTCCGGTCGCCGCGTAGAGGAGTACGGTTCCGAGGCCGTACACGTCGGCGGCCTGCGTCACGTCCAGCTCGCCCAGGGCCTGTTCGGGCGGCATGCAGCGCACCGTGCCGATGACCGCGCCGGCCTGCGTGAGCGACCCCTTGGACGCCCCGAAGAAGGCGCCGAGGCCGAAGTCGATGATCACCGGGCCGAAGTCGCCGAGGATGACGTTCTGCGCCTTCAGATCGCGGTGAAGCAAACCCGCGGTGTGAACGGCGGCGAGCCCCTCGGCGAGCAGCGCGCCGAGACTCGCCACGAGTGGAGCGGTTAGAGGCCCCTGATCCTTCACCACGTCGGAGAGCGGGCGACCGGGGACGTAGTCCATGGCCAGCCAGGGCTGTTCGGCGAACGGATCCGCGTCGATAAAACGGGCCACACGGCCCGTTCCCGAGATCGTCCGCGCGATCGTCGCCTCGCGTTCGAAACGAGCGCGGGTGTGCGGATCCGTGCGGTCCGGCCGGATCACCTTCACGGCGACCGGTTCACCCGCGACGGAGTAGGCGAGGTAGACCTCTCCCATTCCGCCTGCGCCGAGCCGCCGCTCGACCAGGTACGGGCCTATTCGTAAAGGCAGAGTCGCGCCGTTCACCGCACATCCCCCATGACTCCCGCAAAGTTTGCAGGACCGTACAGCCTACTTACTGATCGTGGCCGTACAAGTGTCAGACCAACTCGACGAAGCCGGCCCATGCTTCACGCGACACCGTGAGAAGGGGGCCGGTGACGTTCTTGGAGTCCCGGATGTGGACGGCGTTCGTAGCGGTCGCGACCTCTACGCACTGGCCGCCCTCGGCACCGCTGTAGCTGCTCTTGAACCAGGCGAGGCCAGAAGTGACGGTCGAGGACTCGGCATTGTTCATAGCGATCCCAGCAACCCTTCGACGAACTCCAGTGACTCCCGCGGAGTGAGAGCCTGTGATCGGATGATCCCATAGCGTGCGGCGGAGAGAGCTGCCTGTTTCGGATCGGTTTCGAGGGCGCTGGTTCCCTGCGCCTCGGCGTACACGAACTTCTTGCCGTCCGTGCGCGTGGCGACGGTGAACGGCCCGTCCACGCCCGCGCTCTCCATGCAGTCGAGCGGCATGACCTGAATCTCGACGTTCTGCTTCTGGCCGATCAGGAGGAGCTGTTCCAACTGTCCCTGGAGAACGTCCCTTCCGCCGTAAGGGCGTCGTAGCACCGACTCGTCCAGCACGAAGCTCAGCAATGGTGCCGGACGCCGGTCAAAGATGTCCTGCCGAGCCAGCCGCGCGATCACGCGCTGCTCGACGGTCTCTGGATCCAATGGTGGGCGCCGCATTCCCAGCAACGCCCTCATGTACTCCTCGGACTGGAGCAGGCCGTTGACGACGAGTGTGTCGTACATGAGCAGCTCAATGCACTCCTTCTCCAGCGCCGCCATCCCCTGAAAGAACCCCGGATACTGAGCCCGCTCCACCTCCTCCTTCCACACGCTCAACAACCCACCGGCGCCCAGCACTTCATCCGCATGGTCGATCGTCCTGGGCGACGGGATCCTCCGCCCCTGCTCGTACGAGGCGACGGTCGCGGCCGAGTACCCGATCCGCTTGCCGAACTCCTCCCGGTCCATGCCCTCCCGCAGGCGCAGTGTCTTCAGGTTCTTGCCGAACGCGCAGACCACGCCCTTCCCGGCCTCGTCCTCCGGCCGCCGCCCCATCCCGCCGTCGCCGTTCTCCCAGGCGTCTCCAAGACTCACGGTCGCTCCACCGCCCCCACCCGCCAGGGCATCCGCACCCGCACGCTCCGTCATCCCAGCCACCGCCTCCCCGGCCCAACGCCCGCCCCCGGACGCCGTCACGCCGCGCATCTCGTACCAGGCCGCACACCGCGCGTACAGCTGCACCACGTCTGTGCGTCACCACTGGTAACGCTACGCCACCAACGGGACCGTAATCAGCGTGATGACCAAGCCCGACAGCACCAGCAGCACCACCGAACTCGGCGACCCGGCGAAGGCCGGACGCGTCTTCGAGATGTGCTTCACCTCCACGCCCCGCGGCGCCCGCCTCGCCCGCCGCCTGACAGCCCTCCGGCTTGACGAGTGGGGCATCCCGTACGACTCGCACCACCACGACGACCTGCTCCTGATCGTCGCCGAACTGACCGCCAACGCGGTCCGGCACGGCCACGTCGCCGGCCGGGACTTCCGTCTCCGCGTTCATGCGACCGCCGACGGCGGCACCGTACGCGTAGAGGTCACCGACACCCGCGCCGAACGCCTCCCTCGCCGCCCCGCCGCCCACGCCACCCCGGACGTCGAGGAAACCGGCCGCGGGCTGCTCCTCGTATCGCACCTGGCCGCTCGCTGGGACTGGCACCCGCGCCCGGACGGACCGGGCAAGACCGTCTGGGCCGAGTACGCGCTCGCGAAGTAGTCACGCCATCACGGTGGTCCCTGACTTGCTCCTCTCCTGGTCGCACGAGCACCAGGAGAGGAGCCGGGCGCTCAGGCTGTTTCCCGGTTCTCCCAGCAGTCCCGGAACCACGCCACGGTCTCGGCGAACAGCTCACGGTTGCGGTCCTTCTCCAGCACCGACAGACGGAAGCTGGGACGCAGCTCCAGCTTGCCCTCCGGGATGTCGACGCCCTCCAGTTCGTTGAGCCGCCTGAGGAACTCGGCACGCAGCGCGCGCTCGGTGAACGGTTCACGGGCGGCCAGGTGCTGGAACACCACTTCCGCCGTGCCGCCACGCCCGGTGCCCGGGTAGAGCGTCAAGGGCCAGATGCCGCGGCCGGGTGCGCCCGCCTGACCCAGCATGAGGAACGCGCTGGTCGTGACCTGGCCCGCCCCATACCCGATCCAGCCGCCGAGCTCCTCCCAGCGGGTGAGGAGCGCGCGGACGGCCTCCACCGTCTCGGGGGAGTCGTCCGCCGCGAGCTGACGGAAGAACCTGTCGGCGCGTGTTTCCTCGCCCTGGCCGCCACCCGGCGTGCGCTGTGCGGTGTCCTCGCCGTCCGCGCCGTCGGCCTGGTCGTCGTCCTCGGCGACGAGCACGGCGAGGTCGTCGGCAGTGAGACGCTGCGCCGGATCGGCGGCTCCGTTGACCGTGAAACGGACACCGTCGGCGATCAGCCGGGAACGGACGTCGCCCCCTTCGTCCTCGGGCGTCCAGCGGAAGCCCTCGGAGACCTTGCCCTCGGAGGTGAGCACCCGGTATGCGTTGGCCACCCCGGGCGTGCTCGCCAGGTGGTTTCCCACCGCCTGGGCGCCGGAGCCGAGGAACGCGGCGAGGTCGCCGTAGGACGTCCACGTGCCGTGGGGGAGCGCCGCCAGCACCTGGTGGGCCAGGTGCCAGTCCCGGCTGCGCTCCGCGCGACCGACTCCGCGCAGTGGAGCCGGCCACAACGCGATCGCACGGTCGGAGAGTTCGGCGGCGCGGGCGAGGATCTCCTTCGCGCCCCAGCGTTCTGTGGCCGCGATACGGCGGTTCATCTCCAGATGACTGCCCTGGAGCAGACCCTGTTTGCGCTCGAAGGGGTGGTTCGACAGCTCCGAGTTGACCGCGGTGAGCGTCAGGTTCCCGAGGGTGTGCTGCAACCGGGAGTGCAGGTCCTCCGCGCTCTCTCCGTCGGCCGCCTCCTCGCCCAGCATCCGGAGCCACTCGTCACCGGGCGACTGCGGCATGACGTGCTCGACGGTGAGCTGCGCTGCGGCGAAATCCACCGGCTCCGGATGCTCGTAGCTCTCCTCCAGCCGCTGCAGCACCATCTTGCGCTGCTGCGAGCGTCCGAACTGGTAGAAGGGTGCCTTCTGGATCTTCTCGCGCAGCTCGTCGTCGTCGGGCCAGAACCGGTTGGCGGCGGAGAGCAACTGGTGCAGTCCGTCGGCTACGGGCACGTCGAGCGGAAGCTGCCCGGGCACGGCCTGGAAGATCCTGTTGAGGTTGTTCGTCGGCACCCGGCAGATCATCCGGCGCACCAGGAAGCTCTCGATGTACGACATCGCGCGGGCCGTACCCGAGGAGTCGAGCTCCCCGCGCTCGCGCCGGTCGAGCAGCAGCATCAGCGCGGGATAGGTGACCTGCGCCTGCCAGGCGTCCAGGCGGCGCAGATGGGCGCGGACCGACGGGTCCGGCTCCTCCTCGGGGTGGAGCAGGCGGCGGAAGAGAGCGGCACGGCGGTGCAACTCCCTGATGTACGCCTCGATCTCCGTCTCGCTCGCCTCGCCCCGCTCGAAGCGCTGCTGCTGGGCCGCGTACAGGTCCTGGCGGCGCACCCGGTCGTCCCCGTCCAGGACCAACTGGAGCCACATGAGCTGTTCCAGCTCCTCGTTGCTCAGGCTGTCCTGCAGCGGAAGCCAGTACGTCTCGTAGACGTGCTCACCGCGGGTGTGCAGCTTCATGAACAGGTAGTTGCGCAGAAGGTCGGCCTGACTGAGCTTCAAGCCGGTGTTGTTGAGGGACTCGAAGATGCGGTGCACGTTGTCGCCGCGCTCTGCGGTCACCGCCACCAGAGTGAGCCGGGAGGTGACGGCCTGCTCGATGCGGAACACGTCCTGCGGGGCTGCCGGATCGGCTACCTCGACCAGCTTGCGGCGGAAGAAGCCGTAAGCCGCCGCGACACTTCCGCCGGGAGACTGCTCAGCGAGCGGGCCGCGGATGTGCGCGGCGAACTGCGCCCGGTCAGCCTGGGTCGGCAACAGCCGGAAGTGATCGCTGCCGCCCTTGCGTTTGTTGATCAGGTATTCCTCGTCGATGCGTTCGGCCTCGTCCGGCTCTGTGTCCCTGATGTGATCGCGGATGGCGGCCAGGGCGATGGAGAGGGTGGTCAGCCTCTGCTGACCGTCGACGACGAGCCAGCGGGGGAACGTCGCCTCGTTCTGCGGTGACGGAGCGAGCACGACGGACCCCAGGAAGTGGGTAGCCGCCTTTTCCCCACGCTCGAGCAGCTCGGCCTGCTCCAGGATGTCGCTCCACAACTGCCTGAGTTGCTTCTCCGTCCAGGAGTACGTCCGCTGGTAGAGCGGTACCTGGAACTGCTGGGCCCTCCCCTGCACGAGGTCGGCGAACAGCGTCTCCTTGGCCTGCATCGTGGTCCCCCTTGACAATGATGCGGTCGTGGCACGTGGGAACGACCATATGGCCTCCCACCGACGGCCGTGGTCTATCGCTACTTGCTCTTCGTCCTGCACCTGGACGCGTGGCCGATGCGCCGTCGGGACATGTTGGTGAACTGACGGCCCCCGTGAGTGACCCGGAGCAGGTTCCCCCTCCACAACCATCACGACTCTTCCCTCTTAGGGAGGCGCCGGCCTCCAGAGTCATCTCGACCTGCTCACAGCCCTGACTGCCGCCGCGGCCCGTCTGCACTCCGGTCTGTACGCGCTGCTCGGAGTGCCCCAGCACGTGGTCACCCGCCTCGTCGACCAGCGAGCGGAGAAAGCGCTGAGCGGAGCGCGGAATCCGCCGTAGCCGCACCGTGCGCAAAACCCCGCGACGGACCCACCGCCCTCCCCCGTAGAGCAGACGACGAGAAGAGCTCACAGGGAGGGGAACAGGACGTGGCGGGGCACAGGGGCAGACGCGTCAGGGGCACGGCGGCCGCGGTGGCGGCGATGGCGGCGCTCACCGCGTCCCAGGCACCGGGGGCGGTCCCGGGGCGGGCCTCCGCACCGGCGCCCAGGCAGGCACCCGCCGAGGACGGACCGAGCGTGTCCGGCGACGCGCCGTACCGGACCGAGCTGCCGCCGCTGCGGACCGGGAAGGGCGCAGGCGGCGGGGCGGAAGCAGAGGTGGGCGGTGCGCTGCCGGCGAGCGTGTTCGCCGCCTACCGGCGGGCCGAGGACCGGCTCGTGCGCGAGGCGCCCGGCTGCCGGCTCCGCTGGCAGCTGCTGGCGGCGATCGGGCAGGTGGAGTCGGGACAGGCGCGGGGCGGCAGGGTGGCGTCGGACGGTACGACCTTGGCGCCGATCCTCGGGCCGCGGCTGGACGGCGTGGCCTTCGCGCTGATCCGGGACACCGACGGCGGCGCTCATGACGGGGACACGGCGTACGACCGTGCGGTCGGGCCGATGCAGTTCATCCCGTCGACCTGGGCCCGCTGGGGCGCGGACGGCAACGGCGACGGGCGTACGGATCCGAACAACGTCTTCGACGCGGCACTCGCCGCCGGACGGTATCTGTGTGCGGGCGGGCGGGATCTTTCCGTTCCCGCCGCGCTGGACCGGGCGATCCTTGGCTACAACCACTCGGCGGCATATTTGCGCACGGTCCGGGCCTGGTACGCGTACTTCCTGGAAGGGCACCGTGTGGTGCCGGACCGCTCCGCCGGGTTCTCCTCCGCGCGCTCCGAGCCGTCACGATCGCCCTCGAAGCCGGAACGAGCCGCACCCACCCCTTCCGGCCGTCCGACCGCCATCCCGTCCCGCCCGTCACCGGCCCCCGCCTCACCGGTCCCCACCCCGTCCCGTGCGGCCGCCGAGCCCCGGGAGACGGAGGAGCCGCAACTCACCGTCCCCGACCCGGACATGGAGCTCCCCGGCGACGACCTGCTGCCCAGCGGCGCCCCGCTGACCAGTAACAGCGCGGACTCGATGACCGTCTCCCCCTCCACAACCGCCGATACTGGGCGGTAATGTCGCCCACCGCCGGACAGCACGAGACCGGTGGGTGAGCGCGAAGGGGCCCTCATGGCGACGGACACGCCTGCGGACATGCCCGCAGGGACACCTGCGGAGGTGACCGCGGCCGACGAGCGGTGGCGGCGTATGTGGAGCCACCGTGAGCACCTGCTCAAGGTGGCCCGGCGCAGGTCGATGAGTGCGGAGGACGCCGAGGACGCGGTGCACGAGGCGATGCTGCGCGCCGCCGAGCGGCCCGACCTGGACGAGGAGCGGCTCGCGGCCTGGCTGACGACGGTGACGATGCGGCTGTGCGTCGACCGCTACCGGCAGGTGAACCGCGAGGCCGAGGTGCGTACCAGCCCGACGCTCATCGCCCCCGGTCCGGTTCCCGTCGAGGATGCGGTGTGCGACCGGGCCGAGGCGAAGTGGCTGGCGGTGCGCAGTGGTGAGCTGCCCGCGCGGCAGGCCGAGGCACTGCGGCTGAAGTCGCAGGACCTGGACGTCGGCCAGGTCGCCGTCCGGATGGGGCTGAGCTACCGGACCGTCGAGTCGTTGCTGGCCCGGGCCCGGCGGACGCTGCGGCAGTCGCTGGCCGCCACGCTCGGGTTCGCGTTGTTCCTGATCGGGTGGGGACGGCCGCGCGGAGTCGGCAGGGCGCAGGCCGTGGCGGTCGCCTCGACGGCGGCGTCCCTGGCGGTGGCGGGGTTCGTGCTGCCGTACGCCCTCGACGGCGGCGGAGACGGGGGCGGGGATGGTAGGCCCCCTCGGCCCGCCGTTGCCTCTCCGGGTGCCGAGGCGGTCCGGCCGGACAGCGGTGGAGGGGATCGTACGCCTCGGGGGAATGGGCCCACGGCTGCGGCAGCCGAGCGCGGAGCGGCCGAGTCTCCCGTGGGCGAATCGTTCCTTCCGCTGTCCGTGCCGTCGGTGCCGTCGGTTCCGTCACTGCCGGAGGTCCCGGACGTTCCTGAGGTCCCGGTGTCGCCGCTGCCCGCGTTGTCCGCGCCGGAGGTCCCGCAGGTGCCCGACGTCCCCGACGTGCCGGTGGAGCCCCTCGCCGTGCCGACCGGCACAGAGGCCCCTGCGCTCCCGGAAGCTCCGGAGGCTCCCGCCGTACCGTCCGCCTCGCTCCCCGTGCCCACGCCGAGCCCGCTTCCGTAGCGCCCGGAAACCCGCCCGGAATCCCGCCCGGAAACCCGTCCGGAAACCCGCCCGGAAACCCGTCCGGAAACCCGCTCGAAAAAAATCCGCCCCCCGAGCGACGGACCCCCCGCCCCTCCCCGTAGAGCAGATGTCAGAGCTGCTCCAGGAGCACTGCTCCACGGGCTGAAGGGTGGACCGGATGGGTGTCGAGATCTGTGTGGAAGGGCTGACCAAGTCCTTCGGTCACCAGGTCATCTGGCAGGACGTCTCGCTGACGCTGCCCGCCGGGGAGGTCTCGGTCATGCTCGGCCCCTCGGGCACGGGCAAGTCGGTGTTCCTCAAGACGCTCGTCGGACTGCTGAAGCCGGAGCGCGGCTCGATCACGATCCAGGGCCGGGACATCACCAAGCTCCGAGAGCACGACCTGTACGAGGTGCGCAAGCTCTTCGGCGTGCTGTTCCAGGACGGCGCGCTGTTCGGCTCGATGAACCTGTACGACAACATCGCCTTCCCGCTGCGCGAGCACACCCGTAAGTCCGAGAGCGAGATCCGGCGCATCGTGCTGGAGAAGATGGACATGGTCGGGCTGATCGGGGCGGAAGGGAAGCTGCCCGGTGAGATCTCCGGCGGGATGCGCAAGCGCGCCGGGCTGGCCCGGGCGCTCGTCCTCGACCCGGAGATCATCCTCTTCGACGAACCCGACTCGGGCCTCGACCCGGTGCGCGTGGCCTACCTCAACCAGCTCATCGTCGACCTCAACGCCCAGATCGACGCGACCTTCCTCATCGTTACGCACGACATCGCCTCGGCCCGCCAGGTGCCGGACAACATCGGGCTGCTGTTCCGCCGCGAGCTGGTGATGTTCGGGCCGCGCGAAGAGCTGCTGGCCAGCGACGAGCCCGTCGTACGGCAGTTCCTGAACGGCCGGATGCAGGGCCCGATCGGCATGGCGGAGGAGAAGGACGCGGCGCAGGTAGAGCAGGAGCTCGCGCAGATCGACGACAGCGGGCGCGTTCAGGAGCCGGCTCCCCGCCTGCTGCCGGGGCCGGATATCGCCCGGCCACCCCGCTGGGAGGCGATCGCCCGGCGTGAGGCCGCGCTGCACCAGAAGGAGGTGGCCGGCGCGTGAGCCTGTCACCGGTCGGGGCGCTGCGGCACTCGGGCAGCCTCTTCGCGATGGCACTGGACGTCGTCCGCACGATCCCCCGACGGCCCTTCCAGGCACGGGAGTTCATCCAGCAGACGTGGTTCGTCGCGAGCGTCACCATCCTGCCGACGGCCCTGGTCTCCATCCCGTTCGGGGCGGTCATCGCGCTCCAGATCGGCAGCCTGACCCGGCAGCTCGGCGCCCAGTCCTTCTCCGGGGCCGCCTCCGTGCTCGCCGTGCTGCGCGAGGCTTCGCCGATCGTCACCGCGCTGCTGATCGCGGGCGCCGGCGGCACGGCGATCTGCGCCGACCTCGGGGCGCGGAAGATCCGCGACGAGATCGACGCGATGCAGGTGCTGGGCATCGACCCCATCCACCGCCTCGTCGTCCCCCGCGTGCTGGCGTCGATGCTGGTGGCGGTGCTGCTCAACGGCCTGGTGTCGGTGGTCGGCGTCGCGGGCGGCTACTTCTTCAACGTCGTCCTTCAGAACGGCACTCCGGGCGCCTACCTGGCCTCCTTCACCACCCTCGCCCAGCTCTCCGACCTGTGGGCGGCCGAGGTCAAGGCGCTGGTGTTCGGCGCGATCGCCGGGATCGTCGCCTCCTACAAGGGGCTGACCGCGAAGGGCGGACCCAAGGGAGTGGGCGACGCGGTGAACCAGTCGGTGGTGATCACCTTCATGTTGCTGTTCGTGACGAACTTCGTGATGACCGCCGTGTACTTCCAAGTCGTTCCCCAGAGGGGCTGAGGCATGGCGCTGTTGAAAGGCCTGGAGGAGCTGGGTGCCCAGCTGTCCTTCTACGGGCGGTCACTGGCCTGGACCGGCCGCACCCTGCGCCGCTACAAGAAGGAGATCCTGCGGCTGCTCGCCGAGGTGAGCTTCGGCCGGGGCGCGCTCGCCGTCGTGGGCGGCACGGTAGGGGTGATCGCCTTCCTGTCGTTCTTCACCGGCACGGAAGTGGGGTTGCAGGGGTACGCCGCGCTCAACCAGCTCGGCACCTCCAACTTCGTGGCGTTCCTCTCGGCGTACTTCAACACCCGTGAGATCGCCCCGCTGGTGGCCGGGCTCGCGCTCTCGGCGACCGTCGGCGCCGGGTTCACCGCCCAGCTCGGCGCGATGCGGATCAGCGAGGAGACCGACGCGCTGGAGGTCATGGGCGTGCCCTCGCTGCCGTTCCTCGTGACGACGCGGATGATCGCCGGGTTCGTGGCCGTCATCCCGCTGTACGTGATCGGCCTGCTGTCCTCGTACCTGGCCGCCCGCACCATCACCACCGGGTACTACGGGCAGTCCACGGGCACCTACGACCACTACTTCCAGCAGTACCTGCCCCCGGTGGACGTCCTGTGGTCCTTCGGGAAGGTGCTGGTCTTCGCCGTCCTGATCATCCTGGTGCACTGCTTCTACGGCTACTACGCGAGCGGCGGCCCGGCTGGCGTCGGCGTCGCCGTCGGCCGTGCGGTGCGGACCTCGATCGTGGCGATCAACGTCCTGGACTTCTTCCTGTCGCTGGCGATCTGGGGCGCCAGCACGACCGTACGGATCGCGGGGTGAGCCGCCGTATGAGGGTGCTGAGACTGCGGTTGTACGGCGTCGTCTTCATCGCCGTGCTCGCGCTGCTGCTGTCCCTGTCCGTCGCCGTCTACCGGCAGGCGTTCACGCCGGTCGTGCGGATCACGCTGGAGGCCGACAGCCTCGGCAACCAGCTCGATCCGCGCGCCGACGTCAAGCTGCGCGGGCTGCTGGTCGGCGAGGTGCGGGAGGTGCGGGCCGACGGGACGAAGGCGACGCTCGGCATCGCGCTCAAGCCGGAGCACGTCGCCCACATCCCGTCCGACGTGCACGCGCGCCTGCTGCCCAAGACGCTGTTCGGCGAGAAGTACGTCGACCTGGTCCCGCCCGAGCGCTCCTCGGCCCGGCCCATCCGTGCCGGTGACGTCATCACCCAGGACCGCACCCGCGTCGGCATCGAGGTCCAGCAGCTGATGAACGACCTGCTGCCCCTGCTCCGGACGGTCCAGCCCGGCAAGCTCAACGCCACGCTCTCCGCGTTCGCCACCGCCCTTGACGGACGCGGCGACCGGATCGGCGACAACCTCACGCGAGTGGAGGCCTACCTGCGCCGCCTCAATCCCCACCTGCCGTCCCTGAAAGAGGACATCGCCCGCTTCGCCGACGTCGCCGAGGTCTACGGCGACGCGGCGCCCGACCTGATGGAGATCCTGCGCAACACCGTCACCACCAGCCGCACGATCGTCGAGGAGAAGGACCGGCTGGCCGCAGCGCTGAAGAGCACGGCCACCGTCGCGGGCACCGCCGAGGACTTCCTCGACGCCGACGGCGACCGGCTGATCACCCTCGGCCGGGTCTCCCGCCCCACGCTGGAGCTGTTCGCCCGCTACTCACCCCAGTACCCCTGTCTGCTGGCCGGCCTGGTCCGGCAGGAGAAGGCGTCCGAGGAGGCGTTCAAGGGCGGAAAGATGCACATCACGCTGGAGGTCGTGCGGCCGCAGGGCGCGTACGAACCGGGTGAGGAACCGCGCTACGGCGAGCGGTCGGGCCCGAACTGCCGTGATCTGCCGCACCCTCCGGTACCGGCGCCCGGCGCCCACCTCAACGACGGTTCCAAGGAGGCGGGTTCGACGTCGGGCGGTCCGCTCGGCGCCTCCGCCACCCGGGCAGAGCAGCGGGCCGTCGGCTCGCTCGTGGCGCCGGTACTGGGCGTGCCCGCGGACGAGGTGCCGCCGGTCGCGACCCTGCTGTTCGGGCCGATGGCGCGCGGGACGGCGGTGAGCGTCGCATGAGCACCACAGGAGCCCGGCAGACCGCCGCCCCGCTGATCAAGTTCAGTCTCTTCGCGCTGGTGACGGTGGTGGCGACGGCCCTGCTGGCCGCCACCATCGTGAACATCTCCTTCACCCCCGCGCACGAGTACCGCGCGGTCTTCAGCGACGTCACCGGCCTGGAGGAGGGCGACGACATCCGGGTGGCCGGAGTGCGGGTCGGCGAGGTCGAGGGCATCCGGATCAAGGACCGGACGCTGGCCGAGGTCACCTTCACGGCCAGCCAGGACCGGCCGCTGCTCACCAGCACGGGCGCCGTCATCCGCTACCGCAACCTGGTCGGGCAGCGGTACGTCGCGCTGACCGAGGGCGTCGGCGACGGCACCCGGCTGCGCCCCGGCGGCACCATCCCGCTCGCGCGCACCCAGCCCGCCCTCGACCTGAACGCACTGCTGAACGGCTTCAAGCCGCTGTTCGCCGCGCTCAGCCCGAAAGACGTCAACCAGCTCGCCACCGAGATCATCAAGACCCTCCAGGGCGAGGGCGGCACCGTCAACAGCCTGCTGACGCACACGGCGTCGCTCACCACGACGCTGGCCGGCCGCGACAAGCTGATCGGCTCGGTGATCGACAACCTCAACACCGTGCTGAAGACGCTCGACAAGCGCGGCGCCCGCTTCTCCGGACTGCTCAAGCAGCTGCGCCGGGTCATCTCGGGCCTGTCCGCCGACCGCAAGCCCATCGGGAAGTCGCTGGTGAGCATCGGCGATCTGACGGAGGCCACCTCGGGCCTGCTGAAGGACGCGCGTCCGCCGCTGAAGGACGACATCGCGGAACTGACCGACCTCACCGGGACGCTGAACGACAACGAGAAGACCGTGGAGGGCGTGCTGAAGAGGCTGCCGAACAAGCTCAACGAGCTGACGGGGACGGCGTCCTACGGCTCCTGGTTCAACTTCTACCTGTGCGACTTCGACGGCCGGATCGTGCTGCCGAAGACGAAGCAGGTGCTCACGCCCGAGATGCACGTGGCGAGGGCGAGGTGTGGGGCATGAGCCGCAAGCGCCGCCCGGAGCCGCTGGTCAAGGTGCGGGTGGAACCGCCGAAGCTGCCTCGCGTGCGACTGCCGAAGGTGCGGCTCCTGCCGCGCCGCAAGCCGCGTCCGCAGCCGCTGATCAAGGTCCGTGTCGAGCCGCCGAAGCTGCCGAGGATACGGCTCCGCCGTCCGCGCCTCGGCCCCTTCCGCGAGCGGAACCCGATCGTCATCGGCGCGGTCGGACTCACCGTCCTCGCGCTGCTGACCGCGGCCGCGTTCAACGCCGACCGCCTGCCGGTGATCGGCGACGGCGAGACGTACAGCGCCGCCTTCGCGGAGGCGGGCGGTCTCAAACCGGGCGACGAGGTGCGGATCGCCGGGGTCAAGGTCGGCAAGGTCGAGGAGGTCGACCTGGACGGCGACCACGTCAAGGTCACCTTCAAGATCAAGGGCGAGCCGGGGTTCGGCACCGGGACCGGCGCGTCGATCCGGGTCAAGACGATCCTCGGCGCCAAGTACCTCGCCCTGCACCCCAAGGGGCGGGGCCGGTTGGAGCCCGGCAGCGAGATCCCGCTGCGGCGGACCGTCCCCGCGTACGACGTCGTGCAGGCGTTCAGCGATCTCACCACCACCACGGAGAAGGTCGACACCGACCGGCTGGCGAAGGCGCTGGACACCGTCTCGACGACCTTCGAGGACTCACCGGAAGAGGTACGGGCGTCCATCAAGGGCCTGTCGAAGATCTCCCGGACGGTGGCCTCGCGCGACAAGGCCCTCAGGGAGCTCCTCGACCACGCGAACGGCGTGACGGGTGTACTCGCCGACCGGTCGGGCGACTTCACCGCCCTGGTCGAGGACGGCGACAAGCTGTTCAAGGAGATCAGCAAGCGGCGTGCGGCGATCCACAAGCTCCTGAAGACCTCGGCCGCGCTCGGCATCCAGCTCTCCGGCCTGGTCCAGGACAACGAGAAGGAGATCGGGCCCGCGCTCAAGGGCCTCAACACCGTGGTGAAGATGCTCGAACGCAACCAATCAAGCCTGGACCGGAGCATCAAGCTCCTGGCCCCTTACGTGCGGGTCTTCACCAACACCCTCGGCAACGGCCGCTGGTTCGACTCCTACGTCCAGAACCTGGTCGCCGCCCCGGTGGTGCCGCGGACGCGGACGGGAGGCGCGCAGTGAGCAACCGTTGGAAGAAGGGCGCGGCCCTGCTGACCGCCCTGGCCCTGGTCGCCGCGCTCACCTACGTCCTGTGGCCGGGGACCGAGCCGGCCCGCGTCACGGCGTACTTCCCCCGCACCGTCGGCATCTACCCCGGCTCGGACGTCCGCGTGCTGGGCGTGCGGATCGGCGAGGTCAAGAAGATCACGCCGGAGGGCGGCCGGGTGCGGGTGGAGCTGGAGTACGACGCGGACCGCAAGGTCCCGGCGGACGCGCAGGCCGCGATCATCAACTCGTCGGTGGTCAGCGACCGTTACGTGCAGCTGCTGCCGGTGTACCGGAGCGGTCCGGTACTGCGGGACGGGGACGAGATCCCCCAGTCGCGCACGGCCGTACCGGTCGAACTGGACCGCGTCTTCGACAGCCTGCACACCACGGCCGAGGCGCTCGGCCCCGAGGGCGCCAACAAGGACGGCGCCCTGTCACGGCTGCTCGGCGTCAGCGCCGACAACCTCGACGGCCAGGGCGGGAACCTCCACCGGACGGTCGAGGACCTCTCGGAGGCCGTCACGACTCTCTCCGACGGCCGCACGGACATGTTCGGCACGGTCCGCAACCTCCAGGTGTTCACGGCGGCGCTGGCGGCAGACGACAAGAGCGTGCGGTCCTTCAACAGCAGCCTCGCCAAGGTCGCCAAGCAACTCGCGGGCGAACGCAAGGACCTGGCGGCGGCGTTGAAACACCTCGGCACGGCGCTCGGTGACGTGTCCGCCTTCGTGAAGAAGAACAAGAAGTCGCTGACGTCGAACGTGGAGGGCCTGAGCAAGGTGACCAAGGTGCTCGTCACCCAACGGGCGGCGCTGGAGGAGCTGCTGGAGGTCGCGCCCACGGGCATGTCGAACCTGAACAACGCCTACAACCCCTCCGCGGGCACCCTCGACACCCGCAACAACCCCGACCATCCGCAGGATCCGGCCTCCCTGCTGTGCTCGATCCTGAAGACGACCGGGGAGAAGTCCGACTGCAAGGACCTGAGGGAGCTCTTCGACTCCCTGCCCGAAGTGCCCAAGGGCACCGCGGTCACCGGCACGGTCGACCGCACCCTCGGCGGAATCCTGGGGGCGAGCGCATGAGGCCACTGCGCAAGGTCGAGGCCGTCGCATGGGCGGCCGTAGGGACGTTGTTCCTGTCCGGCTGCGAGGTCAACGGCTGGTACGACGTCCCGCTCCCCGGCGGAGCCGCCGCCGACGGCCACGCCTACCACGTCACCGTCGAGTTCCGCGACGTCCTCGACCTGGTTCCGCAGTCGGCGGTCAAGGTCGACAACGTCACGGTGGGCGCGGTGGAGAAGGTGGAGCTGGAGGACTGGCACGCGAGGGTCCGCCTCCGGGTCGCGGACTCGGTGAAGCTGCCGGCCAACGCCATCGCCGAGCTGCGGCAGACCAGCATGCTCGGCGAGAAGTACGTGGCGCTGTCCAGGCCGCTGGAAGGCACGCCGGCCGGCCGGCTCCGCGACGGTGATGTGATCCCCCTGTCCCGCAGCGGCCGCAACCCGGAGGTCGAGGAGGTGCTGTCCGCGCTGTCCGCCCTGCTCAACGGCGGCGGCGTGGCCCAGCTCAAGACGATCACCACCGAGTTGAACAAGGCCTTGGAGGGCCGGGAGAACCGGGTCAAGTCCCTGCTCAAGGAACTCGACACCTTCATCGGCGGCCTGGACGACCAGCGCCAGGACATCGTCCGCGCGCTCAAGGCCGTGGACCGGCTGGCCGAACGGCTGGGCAAGGAGAAGAGGACGATCGCCGAGGCCGTCGACGCGATGCCGCCCGCCCTCAAGGTCCTGGCCGACCAGCGCCGTGACCTGACCAAGATGCTCACCGCCCTGTCCAAGCTGGGCAAGACCGGCACCAAGGTGGTCAACGCCTCGCACGACGACACGGTCGCCAACCTCAAGCGGCTGCGGCCGATCCTGCGACAGCTCAACAAGGCGGGCAGCGACCTGCCCAACTCCCTCGAGCTGCTGACGACGTACCCGTTCCCGCGCAACGTGGTGGACGCCATCAAGGGCGACTACGTCAACCTGCACATCACGGCGGACCTCGATCTGGCTGGGATCTACGGCAACCTGACGGACGAGCCGGGCGGCGGGAACGGCGGGGACACCGGGCCCGGGCTTCCCGAGACCCCGGACCTTCCTGATGTACCGGACCTCCCGGACGCGCCGGACCTCCCGGACGTGCCGCGCGTGCCGAAGCCCACCGCGCTGCCGAGCGGTCCGAGCGTGCCGTCGTCCCCGTCGGCCCCCGACGACGGCGGCGACCCGCTGTGCCCGCCGGTGTGCACCGCCGGCTACGGCTCCCACGGCTACCGCACCGGGGGCGACTGGCCCGAGGGGATCGACCTCGAACTCGCCGAGCTGATGCTGAAGGGAGTCCGGCCGTGATCACCCGTACGGTCAAGGCGCAACTGATCGCCTTCGCCACCCTCACCGCCGTGGGTGTGTCGTACGTCGGCGCCGAGTACACGGGCCTGGTGGACGAGGTCCTGGACCGCGGTTACACCGTGCGGGCCGATTTCGCCGCCTCCGGGGGCGTCTTCCCCGGTGCCGAGGTCACGTATCGCGGGGTGCCGGTGGGCAAGGTCGGCGCACTGCGCCTGGCCGGCCCGGACGGGGTCTCGGTCACACTCGACATCGAGGACGGGGCGCCGCGCATCCCGGAAGACACGCTGGCCGTGGTGGCGAACCGTTCGGCGGTGGGGGAGCAGTACGTCGACCTTCAGCCCCGCACCTCCCACGGCCCGTACCTGCTGAACGGCAGCACGATCCCGCGCGAGAGCACGCGGGTGCCGCTGTCGACGACGGACATGGTCCTCAGCCTGGACCGCCTGGTGAACTCGGTCGGCAAGGACGACCTACAGGTCACGGTCGACGAGTTGGGCAAGGCTTTCGCCGGCACCGGCCCGAACCTGAGCCGCCTGGTGGACTCGGGCAACACCCTGGTCGGGTCGGCGTCCGAGGCACTGCCGGAGACGATCGCCCTGATCGAGGACTCACGGAAGGTCCTGAAGACGCAGGCCGACCAGGGCTCGTCGATCAAGTCCTTCGCGCGCGATCTGGCGGCGCTCTCGGCCCAGTTGAAGGCGAGCGACGGGGACCTGCGCAAGCTGATCGGCAACGCGCGGCCGGCGGCGCAGGAGCTGAACTCGCTGCTGAAGTCGGCCGGGCCGGAGCTGTCGGTCCTGCTGGCCAACCTGATCAGCGGCGGCCAGGTCACGCTGGCCCGCCTCCCCGGCGTGGAACAGGCCCTGGTCACCTTCCCGCTGATGGTCGCGGGCAGTTACACGGTCGTCCCGGGCGACGGCACCACCCACTTCGGCTTGGTGCTGAACGCCGACGACCCGCCGGCCTGCACCCAGGGCTACGGCACGGCACGCCGCGACCCCGCGGACACCAGCACCCGCGAGGCGAACACCGACGCCCGCTGCACGCTCCCGCGCGGCAGCCAGTCGTCGGTGCGGGGCGCTCAGAACGCCCCAGGCGCGTCGACCACCGGCGGCGGCGCGAACCAGGCGACCTACGTCACCCCGTACGACCCGGAGACCGGCACCACCACCGGCCCGGACGGAAAGAACGTCGAGATCGGCTCGACGGGCGGCCAGCAGGCCGTGTTCGGAAAGGAGTCGTGGCAATGGCTGCTCGTCGGCCCCATGGCATGAAGAGGGTGCGACCCGGAGTGCTGACGGCGGGACTCGTCGCGGCGACCGTCCTCACCACCGCACTGGCACTCTGGCTGGCCCTCGGCCTCTACGAACAGCGCGAGGCGGACCAGCGACACCAGGGCATCCTGGCCGCGGCACGCCAGTCGGCGCTGAACTTCACCTCCCTCGACTACCGGCACTACGACCGCGACAGCGCGAACGTACTGGCGGGCGCGACCGGCGACTTCAAGAAGCAGTTCACCGCACAGACGGAGCAGTTGACGCAGCTGGTGGCCCAGAACAAGTCCGTGTCGGAAGGCCAGGTCCTGGAGGCGGGCATCGTCCGCTCCGACGAGGACTCGGCCCGTGTGCTGGTGGTCGCCGACAGCAAGGTGACCAACACCGCCGCGCCCGAAGGTGAGGCGCGCACGTACCGGCTCCAGCTCGACCTCGTACACAAGGACGGCCGCTGGCTGACGTCCGACGTCGAGTTCGTCGGCTGATCCACGGGCCGATCCGCCGACCGACAAGCACCGACGAGGAGTACCACCATGCCGAAGACGACCACCGGCCGCGCACCCGGTCCCGGCACCCGCCGCACCATGACGGCGGCCGCCCGCGCGGCGGCGAAGCGCGCGGAGCGCGGCCACCGCGCAGCGGGCGCGGCGACGGCCACGTCCGGCGACGAGGAGACCCCGCGCCGGGACGAGCGGCCACTCGCCGGACGTACCGTCCTCGTCGAGGCCCCGAAGGACGGCTGGGACGACCCGCCGGAGCCGTCCCCGGAGTCGTTCGAGGAGGACGGGCCGCAAGAGGGGAGCGAGCGCGGCCCCGACGGCCGTAGGAGGCTGCTCACCTCGGTCCTGGCCGTCCTGCTCGTCGCCGTCCTGGTCGCGCTCGCCGCCCTGGGATGGCAGTACCGCGACGGCCGCCTGACGGAGACCGCCCGGACCGAGGCGCTCGCGGCCGCGCGGAAAGCGGCGCCGATCGTCCTGTCGTACGACTACCGCCACCTGGACAAGGACTTCTCGACGGCCCGCGCCCACCTGACCGGCGACTTCCGCGACGAGTACGGCAAGACCACGAAGACCGTGGTCGCCCCCACGGCCGAGAAGTACCGCGGCGTGGTGAAGGCCACGGTCGCCGCCCCCGGCTCCGGCACCGCCCCGGCCGCCTCCGTCGTCTCGGCCTCTCCCGACAAGGTCGTGGTCCTGCTCTTCGTCAACCAGGTCACCGAGAGCACCCAGGTCTCGGGGTCCCGCGTGGACCTGAACCGGGTGCGGATGACGATGGAGCGCACGGGCGACGGCTGGAAGGTGAGCGCGGTGGACGCGTTGTGAAGGCCGCTCCGACACCTCAGCGGCGGGCAGAGGCCGTACCGACGCCAGTGCGAGATCCGCGGATCCACTGTCAACTTCCGGCCAGGCAGGCTACTTTGAGTACGCATGACCGTCATATTCGGACGTGTCGGTGTATGCAGCGCAGCTCGTCAGTACGTCTCTGCCGTGGGGGGCCATGTCGGACCAGAACGCTTTCGAGTCGAACACATCGGGTGGGACCGACGGGCAGGTGGGAAACGCACGCGCCGCTGACGCGATCGAACTGATCGAGCAGGTTCTGGACCTGCTGTCGCGGGCGAGGGAACTGGAGCTCGCGTGGAGCGATCACCCTGAGGGCGAGGCGGGCGCGATCGACGTCGTCAGGCGGGAGCTGGAAGCCGTCCGCGGCGGGGAGCTCCGGATGTCGGTGGTCGCGCCGATGAAGGCCGGGAAGTCCACGTTGATCAACTCCGTCGTCGGCTATGAACTGCTGCCCGCCCGGGCGGCGGCCATGACCACCCTGCCGACCCGCATCGTGTTGGACCAGCGCGTGCACGAGGCCCAGCTGACGGACCACGACAACGACCACTTCGCCCCCGTCCTGGAACTTCGCGAGGAGGACGCGGCGCAGTTCAACCTGCTGGTCAAGGCGCTTCGCGCACATGTCTCCAAGCCGGTGGCCGGAGGCCTCCTCAAGCAGTACCCGCACCTCGCGACCCTGGTCAACGACATCCTGTCCGACAGGGTCGAGGACATCGGAGTGCGCTATGAGGGCAGAGCAGCCGTACAGAACTGCCTGACGCTGCTCAACGACCTCGTGCGCCTCGCGGGCCGGGTGATGCCGGACGGCTGGAAGGCGGACCTCGCGGACGTCCCCGTGGTGCGTACGCCGTACTGGTCCGTCACGTCCCAGGAGGCCGAAGGTCCGGGGCGCCTGGTCATCGTGGACACCCCGGGCCCGGACGAGCACGACCTCGCGGACATGCTGACGGCGGTGGTCCGCAGGCAGCTCAGCGAGAGTCACATCGTGCTGGTCGTGCTCGACTACACCAAGATGGGCGGGAAATCGGACGCACAGATCCGGGACCTGATGGAGCCCCTGCTCAGCGTGGTCGGGACGGAGAAGCTCTTCGCAGTGGTCAACAAGATCGACCAGAAGCGTCGTGAGACGGATCTGGACGACGAGGGCATCGTGCGTTCGGCCTGTGCCAACCTCGGGCTGACCGATGCCCGGGCCTCCAGCCGTGTCTTCACGGTGTCGGCCGAGTGGGCCCTGGCGTCGGTGCAGGTGCTGGCGGCGTTGGCGCGATCCGACGACGCGCCCGTGGCGGACGGCAGCGCCGCACGGCTGGCCCGGCTTCTCTACCCCGTGGACTGGCAGGACCAGTTGGAGGACATGAGCCCCGGCCGACTGCGCAAGAGCACCAAACGAGCGCTGGAGTTCAGCCGTATCAACCAGTTCCTCGTCTCCGTGGTCGCCTGGCTGCGCATGCGCGTGCTGCGGTTGGCCGTTGACGCCGCGCTGGACAAGACCGCGGCCGAACTTTCCGATCTGCAGACCGCGACACTGGCACGACGCGATCTCATCGGACGCGAATCGGAGGACCTGGCGGCAGCGGCTCGACAGATCTCCGCCGATCTCGACGCCATCGCGGGCTTCCGCAGCCAGGTGAGCTCCCCGTCGAAGCTGGCCGGCGAGCTCGCGGGCCAGCTGAGCAAGCGCGAGCTCAAGCAGGCCGAGGCCGAGGGCGAAGAGGTCGTGGAGGACTTCCGCGACACCCACTCCCATTCCTGGGGCCGCAACCCCATGGCGATGCTCACCGGCATCTTCAGACGAGGTGACGGAGCCTTCGAGTTCGCCACCCAGGAGGCCGCGGAGGACTTCGTCCACACCGAGACCTTCCGGGCCCGGCAAAGGCTCGACGCCATCCTCGAACAGGCCCGGACGCACATCGAGTCACGCGTGGGCGCGTCGGCCGAGGAACAGGTCCGTCGCCAGAGCGAGCGGGTCCGGCCGGTGGTCGTACGGGCCGCGGACCGGATGAAGGACGAGTTCGACGTCACCTTCAGCATCCCCGCATGGGAACTGGGCAGGGCGAACGTCGCGGAACTGCCGACCGAGCTCCAGACGGAGACCAAGGCCACGAGCCGCAAGGTCGAACGCGAGTATCACCAGCGCTCCTGGCGACGCCTGTGGCTGTGGAAGAGCACGTACGCCAAGACCGAGACGGAGATCACCGAGGAGCGGACCTACCTGGTGCGGCCCGATGCCATGGCGACCGGCCTGCAGGGCTCGTTCGAGGAGCGGCTGAAAGAGATCCATGCCGCCCTGGGCGGCCATGTCCGGGAGATGATCACACAGCAGGTGTCCCAGTACTACGACCAAGTCGAGGCATTCCTCCAGCGGTACCGGCACATCTTGCAGCAGTCCGCCGAGGACAACCAGCTCCAGGAAATGCGCCAGGTGGAACTGCGGGAGTCCTTGACCGACTTCCTGGACGCCACGCGGGCACTGCACAGTGAAGTGCGCCATCTACGTGGTGTCTGAGACGGCGAACCCGCGGGCCGTACGTCCCCGGGTGATGCCGCTGCCTCACGAACTGTGCTGGATGCTCAGCAGTCTCCACACGGCCGCCACCAAGGTGCTGGCGTCGGCCGGCGCGGCCGGTGCCACGAGTCCTGCCGGTACGCCGGACCGCCTCCGGCCCCTGCTGCCCGAACTGTCGGAGGCGCCTTCCGGACGCCTTGACTACCGGATCGCGGTGGTCGCCCCGATGAAGGCGGGCAAGTCCACGCTCATCAACGCGGTCCTGGGCCGGGAGCTGCTCCCGTCGCGCGGCCCTGCCATGACGGTGCTGCCCACCTGTGTGGTGCCGGTCGCCGCGGAGAGCGTCCCGGAGCCGGTCCTCACGGTGCCCGGGTCCACCATCGAGGGCGTCACGGCACTCGCCCACCGGTTGGCCCGGCCCGGGTACCGGCCCGCTGTGGCCACCGCTGTCCGGCGGCACCCGCAACTGGCCGCCGCCGAAGCCCGGTTGTCCGGCACCGGCGTAGCGGGGCCGCCGCACCGCACCGTCGGAACCCGGGCGATCCGCGCGGCCCTGGCGGAGGTGAACGATCTGCTCCGGCTGGCACTGACGGCGCTGGCCCACGAGGACGTCCTGGTGCGGCTCCCCAGCCTGCAGCCGCCCGAAGTGGTGGTCCCCGTGCCCTGGATGGCAACGGATCCGGCAGGAGGATGGCTGGTACTGGTGGACACCCCTGGTCCGGACGAGGAGCTGCCGCCGGGCACGCTGGACCGCTTCGTCAGCCGGGAGATCCACCGAGCACACGAACTGCTGCTGGTCACCGACGCCACACGGCGCGACAACGAGGCCGAGCACACCGTCACCCGCATGGCCACGTCCGTTCAGAAGCCGGTGTTCACCGTCGTGAACCGGGTGGATCTGGCGGACGAACCACGGAACGCGTCCTCAACCCCGCCGCAGTGTTCCGGCGTACGCACAGCCGCCCGCCAGGGCCTGGCAGCGGCATGTGTCCTGTGGCACCCACCGGACGGCGAACGACGGCACGAGGCCTCCGCCGCGGAGCGCGCCTTTCTGCGGACGGCGTTCCCTCTCGACTGGGAGCATCACGCCGACGTGCTGTCCGGAGATGAGATCCGGGATCTGGCCCGACGGCAATGGGAGCAGTCCGGGGTGCCGGCGCTGCTCGACCAGCTGATCACCGTCCGAGCCCGCGACCCCGGTGCGTGGGCACTGGCCAACCTGCTCTCCCGCATCGCCTCGGTCGGCGATCAGGCCGCCGCTGTGTCAGGTCGCCCTTTCGCGCCACGTGACGGGATCACGGTCCTGGCGAGCCGCCGGCAGCAGCTTGTCGAGAGGGCTCGGAGCCTGTACGTCCGTACTCCGATCACGTGGAGGTGATCCGCCGTGTCCGAGGACCTGTACCAACTCGCCCGGGACGTCCCCCTGGTGCCCGACCGGGTGATGCTGGAACTCGCCAACAGTGTGGTGGTCGCCGATGACCTCACCCGTTTCCGGCAGGAACAGGGGGTGATCCGCGGCCTGCTCGCCGGGATCGTGGGGAAGGAACGCCGCCGCGAGCTGCTCACCACGCGTGCCCTCATCGACGGCCAGCAAGCCCTGATCGGCTGGGTGACGGAGCTGTCGGGGCATGTGCAGGTCTCGGACCTGGCCCTGCGCCGGGTCGCGAACTGCCTCGGGGAGACGCGGCGCCGCTCGGAGTCGGACACCGCGCGGTTGTCGGCACGGCTCACCGAACTCGCCGAGGTCGTGGCACGGGTGGCCGAGGTGTGCGAGGACCGGTTCACGCGGATCGAGGACCGGGTGTCGGCGCTGGAGCACCGGCAGGCCTTGACGGAGTTGCGCCTCAGAGCCGACGACAGCTTCGCCGTGTCCACTGGACGCTGGGCCTCCGGGCAGACGTACGCCACGTTCCCGTGGCCTCTCCAGGTGGTGCTCCTGGCCGCGGAGGTCGCCAACGGTCCGGCTGGGCTCTACGGCCATCGGACCGGCGACAAGACCTTCGACGAGCGACTGGTCAACAAGATCATGACCACGCCGCGCCGGGATTCCCCGCAGGGGAGGTTCGTCGTCACCGACCTCCTCGACCAGGCATGTGGCTCTCTGGCCGGGAGTGAGCGCCAGTTGGTGGCGGAGCTGCTGGACAGCGGTCTGGAGACCTCCCTGGTCGCACCCACCGGGGCGCTGGTTTCCGTCATCGGCAGTGCCGTGGAGCTGTGGGCCCTGCCTCAGGGGGCGAGGCCTGCCGCCCCCGCGAAGACGGCGTTGGCGCTCGTGCAGCGGCGCCACGGGATGTGGACCCCCCGTACCAGCAGTGCACGACGCTTCGTCGAGCACGTCGTGGCCGAGCAGACCGCCGCGTCCCGCACGCTGCGTCGGCGGTTCACCCCGACCGGAGAGCAGCGCGGCGAGCCCGGGGGAGGGCACCTCGCAGGACCGGACGCCGCCCCGGCCGGGAGGCTTCTGCCATGACCGGTCTCGACGATCTCGCGGCCGCAGCACGGAGTACGGCGGCGGGCCGGACGGGCGCCGGTCCTGAGCCCAGGAGGGTCGAGCAGCTCCCTCCGGCGCCTCCCGTATCCGGTGCCATCAAGCCCAGAGTCGGTCTGGTTCTGTCCGGTGGCGGCGCCAAGGGCGCCTATCACGTCGGCGTCGTGGAGTGTCTGGCGTCGGCCGGTGTTCACATCGACGCCGTCGCGGGCGCCAGCATCGGCGCGCTGAACGGGGCGGTGCTCGCCTGCGCCGGGAACCTGGAACAGGGAGCGGTGGCCCTGCGCGCGATCTGGGACGAGGTGGCGGCATACAGCGCGGTACCGGAACGGTGCGGCGGGGTCGCGGACGGTCTCGGCGTGCCTGTCGAGGAAACGACCTCGGAACAGCTCAGGCTGCTGCTCCCGCGGTTGACCGGGCAGGTCGTCCGCCCCACGTACCTGGAAGGGCTCGTCGCCACCCATGTCGACCCCGGCCGCCTGGACGGCGGAACGCCGTTGTGGGTATCCGCCTTCCCTGCCCTGGAGGAGCTCGACGTACTTCACGACTGGGGCTGGGTCCTCGACGTCCTCCGCTCCAGACTCGGCACACGCGCGGAATGGCTGCACGTCAACGCGCTGCCGCCGGAGGAACGTCAGCCGGCCGTGCTGGCAAGTGCCGCGCTTCCTGTGATCCTGCCCGCACGGCGGGTGGACGGGCGGCTTTTCAGGGACGGCGGCATCGCGGACAACACTCCGGTAGGAGCGCTCGCCCTCCGTGAAAAGTGCGACATCGTGATCGTGGTCCACCTGACCGACGGCGTGTTGTGGGACGCCCACGACTTTCCCGGCATCGGCGTCATCGAGATCCGGCCGAGCCGGCCCTTGCAGATGCCCGGCCCGCTCGGTGGGACGACCGCCCTCGTCGACTTCTCCCCTTCCCGGCTGCACAGCCTGCGTGATCTGGGCAACCGGGACGCCACGAGCATTCTGGAGGCACTGGGTGCCCAGGTCTCCGCGGTGTGGGGGACACGTGCCGCCGAGCAGTCGATGCTGGACGCCGTCGCCAGGTTGGAGTCCGCTACCGGGACGGACTGAACGACGGCGCTGATGGTCTGTGCCGTTCTCATGCCCCGCTGATCCTCCGCCCGCGGCGTTCCGCTCCCAGCCGGGCGTAATAGTCCACGAGCTCGGGAGCATCCACCGTCGCCCGGTTGACCACCTGCTCGGCGGGCGCCCCCTGGAGAAGGCGTTTGACGGGAACCTCGAGCTTCTTGCCGGTGCGGGTGTGGGGGATGGCCGGTACTTCGAGGATCTCGTCGGGGACATGGCGCGGGGAGGCGCCGGTGCGGATCGCGTTCCTGATCCTCTCGCGGAGGGACTCGTCCAGAGTCGTCCCAGCCGCTGGCACCACGAACAGCGGCATCCAGTAACCCCCGTCCGGTTCCTCCGCTCCGATGACCAGGGCTTCGGTGATCTCCGGGAGGCGTTCGACCACGTCGTGGATGTCGGCGCTGCCCAGGCGTACGCCGTTGCGGTTGAGGGTGCTGTCGGAGCGGCCGTGGACGATCACCGAGCCGTGAGGGGTGACGGTGATCCAGTCGCCGTGGCGCCAGACGCCGGGGTAGGAGGAGAAGTAGGCGTCCTGGTAGCGGGTGCCGTTGGGGTCGTTCCAGAAGTGCAGTGGCATGGAGGGCATGGGGCGGGTGATGACCAGCTCGCCTACCTGGCCGGTGATCGGGAGGCCCGCCTCGTCGTATGCGGCCAGGGCCACGCCCAGGTGGGGTGCGGACAACTCGCCTGCCCACACCGGCGTGGTGGGCGCGCTTCCGGCGAAGCCGGAGACCACGTCCGTGCCGCCGCTGATGGAGGCGAGCAGGACGTCGGCGCCCACGTGGTCGCGGACCCAGGGGTAGGCCGAGGCGGGCAGGGCGGAGCCGGTGCAGCCGACCACGCGGACGGACGACAGGTCGTGGGCCGACGGGTCGATGCCGAACTTGGCCATGCCCAGCAGGTACTGGGGACTGGTGCCGAAGACGGTCACCCGGTGGCGGGCGGCCAGTTCCCAGAGGATGTCGAGCTTGGCGAACGGTGCCGGGCTGCCGTCGTAGGTGCAGGTCGTGGCGCCGGTCAGCAGTGTCGAGGCGACCAGGTTCCACATCATCCAGTGCGTGGTGGTGTACCAGAGGAGGCGATCGCCGGGGCCCAGGTCCGAGTGGAGACCCAGGGTTTTGAGGTGCTCCAGCAGGACGCCGCCGTGGCCGTGGACGATGCCCTTGGGCAGGCCGGTGGTGCCGGAGGAGAAGACGACCCACAGGGGGTGGTCGAACGGCACCGGAGTGCAGACCAGTTCCTCGGTGCGGGTGGACGCGTCCTCCCACGGGACCGCCAGGGTGGGGTGGCCGGTGTCGGGCCAGGGCAGGCCCACGTGGTCGACCAGCACGGTGGCCTTCAACGTCGGGAGTGACCCGGTCAGTTCAGCGGTGGCGTCGCGGCGGTCGTGGGTGGTGCCGTTGAAGAGGTAGCCGTCGGCGGCGATCAGGACCGTGGGTTCGAGCTGGGCGAACCGGTCGGCGGCGGCCTGGGGCGCGTAGTCCTGGCCGCACACCGACCAGACGGCGCCCAGGCTCGCGGCGGCCAGGAACGCGACGATCGCGTGCGGAGTGTTGGGGAGGTAGCCGACGACCCGGTCGCCCCGGCCCACCCCCAGGTCGCGCAGGGTCGCGGCCACGGCGGCGACGTCGGCGCGGAGCCGCTGACCGGTCACCTCGTATCCCGAGCCGGTCTCGTCGAGGGCGATGATCGCCACGTCGTCGTCGGTGAGGTCGCGCAGGGCGTGGTGGGTGTAGTTGAGGGTGGCCCCTGGGAACCAGCGGGCGCCGGGCATGGACTCCTCGGCCAGCACCTGCTCGTACGGGGTGTCCGCCTCGATGTCGAAGTACTCCCACACCGCGCCCCAGAAGCCTTCCAGGTCGGTGACCGACCAGTGGTGCAGGGCGGCGTAGTCGGCGTCGGCCGCCACGCCCCGGTGCCGGGCGGCCGCCCAGCGGGTGAAGTCCACGATGCGGCTGGCCGCCGCGGCCTCCGGATCGGGGGTGAAGAACGGGTCCGGGTGCTTCATCTTGGTGCTCCTCAACAGGCTTCGGGCAGTGGTGGTGTGCGTGCGGTGTGCAGCAGGGGCGCCCAGGACGCCGTGGCCGTGAACGCGTGGGCGCCGCGCGGGACCACGTCCATCACGACCCGGTCCGGCCGCAGGAGTACGGCGTCCGCCCGCCCGGCGCGCAGCCAGGCCGCGAGCCGGCCGTCGTCGCCGAGGTC
The DNA here is from genome assembly GCF_055594445.1 of Streptomyces sp. NPDC040589. Lineage (NCBI taxonomy): Bacteria > Bacillati > Actinomycetota > Actinomycetes > Kitasatosporales > Streptomycetaceae > Streptomyces > Streptomyces sp. NPDC040589. The sequence goes on from NZ_JBVIWP010000003.1 coordinate 1,040,345, forward strand.
GGTCACGAGGACGGTCCGGGCGCCGAGGGCGTCGGCGATCGCCCGGAGGGAGGGGGAGGGTGGCCCGGCCGTCAGGACCGCGAAGGAGTCGCCCAGCAGGTCGTCCAGGCGGGTGCGGTGTCCCTGGGGCCCGGCCGTCACCCACGGCTGCGGGCAGAAGCGGCCCACCAGGCGGCGGCCTGACCCGTGGGGCCGGCGGCAGACCAGCCGGCCTGCGGTCAGGGCCGGACTGAGGTCGCGGGCGGCGGCCGTACCCAGCCCGGGGATGCGGACGGCCGCGTTCAGGGCACCGCGTCGGAGAGCGGCGGCGCCGTCCTGGCCGCCGGTCATCGCCCAGCCCATGGCGACCGCGAGCCGGATCATGTGGCGGGCGTGCGGCTTGCGTTCGCTCTCGTACGTGTCCAGCAACCGCTCGTCCGCGCCCCGCCGCAGGACAGCGGCGAGCTTCCAGGCCAGGTTGTGGGCGTCCCGCAGGCCCGCGCACAGGCCCTGCCCGATGAACGGCGGGGTGAGGTGGGCCGCGTCGCCGAGGAGGAAGACCCGGCCCCGGCGCCAGCGGTCGGCGATCCGCGCCCGGAAGGTGTACTGAGCCCGGCGCAGCACCTCGAAGTCGGAACCATGCGTGAGGTCCACCCACGGGGCTACCAGTTCCCGCACGTGCTCGTCAGCCGGTTCCGCGTCGTCCCGCAGCCGGAACTCCCAGCGGTAGCGGTCCTCCCCGACACGCATGAACGTCGCCGGCCGCCGTGGATCACAGATCTGCTCGACGCCTTCCCAGCAGCGGACCGGGAGGCTCGTGCGGACGTCGACGACGGTCCAGCGTTCCTCGAAGCGCAGGTCCTCCCAGGTGGCGCCGATGGCGTCGCGGGTGAGGCTGTTGGCGCCGTCGCAGCCGAGGACGGCGTCCGCCCGCAGCAGATGTTCGCCCGTGTCGTCGCGGTAGGTCACGCGGACCGGACCGTCGTCGCCCTGCTCGACGCCGACGACTTCCACGCCGCCGCGCAGCTCGCACTCCGGGGCGCGGGCCAGGGCCTCGCGCAGGACCCGCTCCAGCTCGGGCTGGTCGAACATGCTGGTCTGCGGGAAGCCGTGGGCGCCCTGCGCGGCGCGTGGGAACTCGGCCAGCACCCGGTGCCGGGCGTCCAGCAGCCGCAGCCCTCGGGCGGGGCGGGCGATCGCGGCGAACTCCGCCTCGACTCCGGCAGCTTGGAGGATGCGGCGGACCTCGTCGTCGGTGGCGACGGCACGCGGCAGGGGGTAGACGCCGTGGTGGCGTTCGAGGACGACGGTACGCACGCCACGCCGGGCCAGGAGGAGGGCGGCGGTCACGCCCACGGGTCCGGCTCCGACGATCACCACGGGTACGTCGGCCGAGATGTGCTCGACGGTCATGTGCGGCTCATTCAGGTCTCAGGGCTGAGCGATCAGGTCTCGGGTGTCGGTTCGCGCGGTCATTCCGCGTGGGACACGGGTGTGCGCTGCTCTCCGAGGTCCATGCGCCCGTCCGGCGTTGCGATGGTCGCGGTCACCACATCGCCGTGGCGCAGGTAGCGGGGGTTCTTCGCCTGGCCCTTGAAGAACGCCTTCCACTTCACCTCGGGCGGCAGCAGCGCGCCGATCTTCTCGACGGGCTTCGGCGGGGCCTTGAGGGCGGTGCCGCCGGGTGTGCCGGTCAGCAGCAGATCGCCGGGGTCGAGGGTCTGGAACCGGGCCAGCAGGGTGAGCGCCCGCGCCGGACGGACGATCATGTCGGCGAGGGTGCGGTCCTGACGCGGTTCGCCGTTCACCGACAACCTCAGCCGCAGGTCGAGGAGATGGGCGAAGTCCTCCGGCTCCAGCAGGCAGAGGACGGGGCCGGTCGGGGTGAAGGTGGGGTACGACTTGCTCTCGTAGAACTGCGTCCTGGTCAGCTGTACGTCCCGGGCGCTGACGTCGTTGGTGATCACGAGCCCGGCGACGTACGACGGCAGGTCGCCTTCCTCGACGACGGTGCCCACGGGCAGGGGCGTGCCCATGACCAGGCCCAGCTCGATCTCGTAGTCGAGGAGCCGGACGTGCGGAGGCCGGACGATGGTGTCGTGCGGGCCGCTCACCGACCCGGACGCCTTGCGGAAGAAGGCGGGCGGGATGTCACCGGTGAAGCCCGAATCGCGGGCATGGCTGCGGTAGTTGACCATCTGGGCGACCACGCGGCAGGGGGTGGTGACCGGGGAGAGGGGCACCAGGTCGGCGACGGGGGTGCCCGCATCGCCGCTCGAGGCGGCCTCGCGTACGGCGGCCCGGTCGGCCAGCAGTTCGGCCGTGGTGACGGCTTTGGTGTCGACGGGGAGGGCGCGGTCGCCGAGGGCGACCCACCAGCCGTCGGCGGTGCGCAGGACGTTGGTGCTCATGTCGGTTGCCTTTGGTGAGGGGATTCGGAGGGGGAGGGGTGCTCAGGACTTCGTGGCCTTCAGCAGGCCCAGCAGACGTTCCGCGTCCAGCTCGTTGTCGCCCCGCAGGGCCTGGACGACATCGCGGACCCGTTGCGGGGAGGGGCTCGCGCCGAGGAAGTCGCGGGTGGCCGGCGGGCCCCACTGGGCCAGGCCGCTCGTCGACATGGGCGCCCAGCCGGGCTCGATGTCGCAGGAGAACAGGTCGCCGTCGGCGTAGTGCTCCAGCATGAAGCGGTCGGGGTCGCGCCAGTAGTCGAAGAGCTGGCTGCCCTGGATGTGCCGGCCGATGCCCCAGCTGCGCCGGTAGCCGCGCTCGGCCAGGTACTCGCCGCCGGCGGCGATCGAGTCCAGGTCGGTGACCTGGTAGGCGGAGTGGACGTAACCCGTGCCCGGCCCCAGATGCATCGCCAGCGTGTGGTGGTCCACGGCCAGGCCGCCCTGGTCGCAGCGGATGAACGCCATCGTCGGGCCGCGATCGCGCTGCCCGTCCAGGAAGAGGAAGTCGGACACGATCATGCCGAGCGTGTCCAGGTACCAGTTCAGGGCGCGGGTGAACACGCGGGTCTCCAGGACCACATGGCCCAGCCGCTGGATCCGGGACGGTTCGCGCGGGGGCCGCTGCGTGGCGTTCGTACGGTGGTGCCCGGTGCCGGAGTTGAGGAGGAGCGGCCGCTGCTCGGGCAGCGCGGGCAGGTCCTCGCCGCAGTGCACCACGCGCACGGGGAAGCCCGAGGGGTCGAGCAGCTCGACCGCCCTGCCGCCACCGGGTACATCGGCGTCCCGTACGGCCGTGCCCGTCGCCCGGGCCAGCCGGTCCAGGTCGGCCCGCTCCGCCGCGCGGAAGGCCGGGCCGATGAAGCGGGACGTACGACCGCGCCGGATCACCATGCACGGTGAGCCCGCGAAGGTGCCGCGCAGCCACAGCTCCCGCTCGGTGCGGGAGGTGATGGCGAAGCCGAAGTCCCGGGCGAAGACCTCGGCGCGGTCCAGGTCGGGCTTCTCGAACTCCAGCCAGGCCAGGTCGGCCACCTTGATCACCGGGTTCCGGGAGCGACCGGGGTGCTCGCCGCGTAGGGCGCCCTGCTCGCTGTGGAGGTCCTGATGAGCCGTCTTGGACATGACGTCCTCCAAGCAACATTGCCGTAGTGATGAAATCATCAGCTTTGACTCTTCGATCGTCAATAGCTGCCGGCAGGAAGCCTGAGGATTTCGTCAGAACTGTGGCGTCCTGCGGGGTGTTGTTAGACTCGCGCGCATGCCGTCGTCAGCCCCGCCCCGCAACCGCTTCGAACGGCGCCGCGCCGAGACCCGTCAGGCACTTGTCCGCGCGGCGCGGCAGATCCTCGCCGAGACCGGGGACACCAGCGCGAGCATCCAGCTGATCGCGGAGCGCGCGGACGTCGGCTTCGGCTCCTTCTACAACCACTTCGAGTCGAAGACGGAGCTGTTCGACGCTGCGGTGCGGGACGCGCTCGAAGAGCTCGGCCAGGCCTTCGACGAGCATCTGCGGGATGTCGACGACCCGGCGGAACTCGTCGCGACCGGCTTCCGCCTCAGTGCGCGTCTGGCCGACTCCCGGCCCGAGCTGATGCAGGTGCTGCGCCACCGCGGCCTCGGGCACATCCACTCGGAATCGGGCCTGGCGCCGCGCGCGGTGCGTGATCTGGAGGCCGGTATCGCCTCCGGCCGGTTCACCATCGCCGATCCCACCGTCGCCGTGACCGCCCTGGGCGGCTCGCTGCTGGCGCTGGTGGAGCTGCGGTTCGCCCGGCCGGAGCTCGACGGCGACGAGGCCGCGTCCAATCTCTCCGAGATGCTGCTGCGCATGCTGGGAGTGCCGCCCGAGGACGCCCGTGACGTCGCCCGCCGACCCCTGCCCGACCTCGACTGACAGGGGCTTGAGCGCCATGAGCAAACCCGTCGTCCGCGAACCGCTGCGCCGCAACTCCCGTTCCAACCGGGCCCGGATCCTCGCCACCGCCCGGCAGGAGCTCGGCCGGAACCCCGATGTGACCCTGGAGGAGATCGCACGGGCCGCCGGGGTGGTCCGCCGTACGCTCTTCGGGCATTTCCCGGGGCGGGCGGCCCTGCTGGAGGCGCTCGCCGAGGAGGCGTCCGAGACCCTGCGCGGCATCGCGGCCGGGGTCCCCGACGCCGAGGAGGCGCCGGAGCGGGCCCTGGCCCGGTTCGTCCTGTCGATCTGGCCCGTCGGCGACCGCTACCGGCTGCTCCTCTCCCTCGCCCGCCAGGACCTGGGCATGCAGCGGGTGTCCGAGACCCTCGCCCCGGCCCGCGACGAGGTCACCGCGATCCTGGAGCGCGGGCAGCGCGCGGGTGTGTTCCACGACCACCTGCCGGCGGCGGTGCTGAGCGCCGCGCTGGAGGCCGTCACCCTCTCCCTGCTGGAGAGCGTCAACACGGGCGCGTGGGAGGACGACGGGACGCGGACGGCGGTGGCCACGTTGGTCGCCGCGGGGGTGTCGGACGAGGCGGCTACGACGATCGTCCGAGACGTGGCGTCGGAGATGCGGGACGACGTGTCCGACAGTTGATCGGGGCGGTCAGTGAGTCACTGACCTGTGTGTGAGCTCATCCTGTGGGCCCACAGGGGCGTCCGCCCCCACGGCGATCAGCGCTGCCCTCGCGCTACGCGTGCCGTCGTCGCTCCACATGCCGGCGTTCACGCAGTCCAGGAGGGCCAGGAGGAGCTTCTCCAGTGCTCTGGCGAGCGGGGCCGGTGGGATGGCCGTGCGGAAGACGCCCTGTCGCTGTCCGCGTTCGATGATCGCCGTCGCCATGTCACGGGCGGGGGCGAGGATTTCGTCGACCCGTGCCGCGCCCAGGTCCTGCGGCGCGAGCCTCAGCAGGATGCGATAGCGGTCGCCGACGGGCCAGAGGGCCAGGACGAAGCGCCGTAGAGCGGTGGCGGCGTCGTCGTCGGGGCCGGGGGTCGGCGCCGCTGCCACCGTCTCGGCCGCCACCGTCTCGGCTGCCAAGGCGCCGCGCAGCGCCTCCGCGGCCTCCGTGGCTAGGCCTTCCACCAGTGCGGATCGGCCCGCGAAGTGGGCGTAGACGGTGCGGCGCACCACCCCGGCGGCCTCGGCGATGTCCGTGAGGCTGCTGTCGGGGTCGCGGCCCAGTTCCCGTCCCGCCGCTTCCAGGATGCGGGCCCTTGTGGGGTGGGCCGGTCGGCGTGGGCGGGTCATGGCGGATCGGATCTCCGGGCGACGGTCGACGGGGGAGGGCGGCTCGATATTTGCACACCAGTGGGCAATAAACTAGTCTGCACATCGATGGGCAAATAACTGCCCCCGTCGCTTCGCCCCCGAGGAGCCTCCGATGCCGCTGCTTGCGGACACACCCGCCGAGAAGATGACAGCCCCCTATCCACGGCGCTGGTGGGCCCTGCTGGTGCTCTGCCTGAGCCTGCTGATCGTCGTCATGGCGAACACGTCGCTGATCGTGGCGGCGCCGGACATGACGAAGGACCTGGGTCTGACCAGCAGCGACCTGCAGTGGGTCGTCGACGGCTACACCGTTCCGTACGCCGCGCTGATGCTCGTCCTGGGCGCGATCGGCGACAAGTACAGCCGCCGCGGGGCGCTGATCCTCGGTCTGCTGATCTTCGCGGGCGGCTCGGTGATGGGCGGCATGGTCGACGAGACCACCCTGGTCATCACGGCACGCGCGATCATGGGCATAGGCGCCGCCGTCGTCATGCCGGCCACCCTGTCCCTGCTGGTCGCGATCTTCCCCAGGGCCGAGCGGGCCAAGGCCATCACGGCCTGGAGCGCCACCTCGGGCCTCGCCATCGCCGCCGGGCCGCTCGCCGCGGGCTGGCTGCTGGAGAGCCACGCCTGGGGCTCCACCTTCCTGATCAACGTCCCCATCGCGGTTCTCGGCGTCGTCGGCGCCCTGCTTCTCGTACCGCCGTCCAAGGCGGAGCGGATGGGCGCGATCGACTACGTCGGCGGCCTGCTCTCCATCGTCTCCATCGGCTCCCTGGTCTACGCGGCCATCGAGGGCCCGCACTTCGGCTGGGGCACCGGCCCCATCACCGCGGCCGTGGTCGCCGGCGTCGGCCTGCTCGCCTTCGTCGCCTGGGAGCTGCGCCACCCCAACCCCATGCTGGACGTGCGCAAGTTCAGGGAGCGCCCCTTCAGCGGGTCGATGCTCGCGGTGCTGTTCTTCTTCTTCGGCACCTTCGGCTCGATCTACTACTCCACCCAGTTCCTGCAGTTCGTCCTCGGCTACAGCGCGCTGGAGACCGGCGTACGGCTGCTGCCGCTGGCCGGAGCCGTCTTCGCCGGTGCCGCGGTGACCGGCGGGCTGGCCCCGAAGCTGGGCGTGAAGCTGGTGGTGGGGACCGGTATGGCGCTCGGCACCGTGGGCGTCCTGCTGCTCACGCGGATCGAGTCGGGCTCCACGTACACCGACTTCCTGGCGCCGCTGCTGCTGCTCGGCTTCGCGATCGGCCTGAGCCTGTCCCCGGCCACCGACACCATCATGGGCTCCTTCCCCGAGTCGGAACTGGGCGTCGGCGGCGGCGCCAACGACACCGCCCTGGAACTCGGCGGCGCCCTCGGGATCGCCGTCCTCGGCTCGCTCCTCGCCACCTCCTACAAGGACAAGCTGACCGACCTGGTCGGCGGCCACCTCCCGGCCACCGCGATGGACACCGCCCAGGACTCGGTGGGCGGCGGCCTCGCGGTCGCCGAGCAGGTCGCGAAGACCCCCGACGGCGGCGCCCGGCAGGCCCAGGCCCTCGTCGACGCGGTCCACGAGTCCTTCGCCCACGCCATCGCGCAGACCAGCCTCATCGGCGCCGTCATCATGGCTGCCGGCACCATGATCGTCATCGCCGTGCTGCCCGGCCGCAAGGCCACGGTCAAGCCCGGCGACGACGACCCGGCGGCGGCAGCCGACCGGGACGAGGAGTACGCGGAGTCCGCGCAGCGGTAACGGCCCGGCCTACCCCCGCAGGAACCCGGTGAAGGACCTGGCCCACCCCTCGACGGTCTCCCTGGTGAACAGGTCCGTCGAGTACTCGAAGGTGACCGTGACGCGGTCGCCTTCCGGGGCGATCACGACGTACAGCTCGTTGCGGGCCACGCCCTGGACGGGGAGGGCGTGTACGGCCGTCGACACGCCCTGGAGGTCCAGGGCCGGTGGCTCCGTGGTGATCACCGTGAAGAGGACCGTCGGGAACAGGGCGCCCTTCAGGTCGGGTGACACCAGGGACACGACATCCGTCAGGGGGAGTTCCTGATGGTCGAGGGCCGTGAAGAGGGAGGCGCCGAGTTGCGCGACCAGGTCGCCGAAGGTCTCGGCCTCGCCCAGCCGGGCCCGCAGCAGTACGGCGTCGCCCAGGATGCCGACGATCTCCGAGCGGTCGCGCCGGACGCGGTTCGCACTGGACGCCGCCAGGACGATGTCGTTCCCCTCGCCGCACAGGTCGCCCAGCCACCTGGCGAACAGGGCCGCGAGGACCGTGTACGTGGTGGTGCCCAGGCGGGTCGCCGTGTCGGCCAGGAGGGCGGGGGTGTCGTCGTCGATGACCCAGGTGTGCAGGGCACCCCGGCCGGACAGCGTGCCGGGGTGCGGGTGGTCGTAGGGGAGGGGCGGGCGCAGCGGGACGCCTTCGAGTTCCGTGCGCCAGAAGCATTCCAGGGCTGTCCTGCGTTCGTCCGGCAGGGCGTGTTCCGATCGGGCGAAGTCGGTGAACTGCTCTACCTCGCTGGGTAGTTCAGGAGTCCTTCCCGCCCGTCGCGCGTTGTACAGATCCGCCAGGTCGCGCCGGATGATGCCCAGGGACCAGCCGTCGCAGACCGCGTGGTGGAAGACCGTCACCAGGATCCAGTGGTCGGGGGCGACCCTGGCCAGACGGAAGCGGTGCAGCGGGGCTCGGTCCATCGCGAAGGGGGTGGACACCTGCTCGTCGCACCAGCGGTCCACCGTGTCCGCTGCCGCCCTCGTGAGGTCGGTGAGCGGCAGCGGCACCGGGACCTCCGCCAGGACTTCGACCTCGTAGCGGCCGTCCGGCCTGCGTACCGGGCGGCCGCGCAACGCGTGATGGCGGGCCACCAGGTCCGTGAGGGCCCGGTGCAGGGCGCCGGGGTCCACATCGCCGCGCAGGTCCATGCGGTGGGCGATGTTGTAGACGCTCGGGTCGGTGAGCGCGTGGTGGCGGCGCCACAGTCGGCGCAGGGTGGACGGCATCGGTGCGGTGTCCACGACACGGGGACGGGTCGCGATGCCCCGGATGGTCGGATCCAGGAAGAAGTCGGCCATCGTGAGGTCGACGCCGGCCTCGTCCCGCATACGGTTCAGCAGCCTGATGGCGCTCAGGGAGTGGCCGCCGAGTTCGAAGAACGACGTGGTGACCGGGACCGGTTCCGCGTCCAGTTCCTCGCACCACAGGTCGTGCAGCGTCTTCTCCAGGACCGTGGCCGGTACGGCGGCCGGAGTCGCGTCGGAGCCGTCGCCCGGCGCGGGCAGGGCCGCGCGGTCCAGCTTGCCCGAGGCGTTCACCGGGAGGCGGTCCAGGGGCACCCAGCGGCGGGGCACCAGGTGCTCGGGGAGTCCGGCTGCCAGAGCCGTGCGTACGGAGTGGCAGGAGGCCCCTTGAACCAGGACCACGTACGCGACCAGTTCCGTGTCGCCGTGACGGTCGCGGCGGCTGAGGACCGCCGCGTCCCGGACGTCCGGCAGCGCCGTCAACGCCGCCTGGATCTCGCCGGGTTCGACCCGGTAGCCGCGGATCTTGACCTGGTCGTCCGCCCGGCCCAGGTAGTCCAGGGTGCCGTCCGTACGCAGACGGCCCAGGTCGCCCGTGCGGTACAGCACCCCGCCCGTGCCGTCGTCGAGGAAGGCCTCGGCGGTCTCGGCGGGGCGGTCGTGGTAGCCGTACGACACCGGGATCCCGCCCACATGGATCTCGCCGACCGCCCCGACCGGGACCTGCCGGCCCGTGCCGTCCAGCAGCAGGACGCGTGCTCCCGGCACCGGGGTGCCGATCGGCGGCCACTCCTCGCCGTCCGGGTCGACGCGGTGCGAGGTGACGATGACCGAGGTCTCCGTGGGGCCGTACTGGTTGTACAGCGCGCAGCGCGGGTGCGACGCGAGGAAGCGCCGGAAGGCGGCCGTGAGCTGGAGCGCCTCGCCGGCCGAGAACAGCTCGCGCAGGGACGGCAGTTGGGGAGCGGTCTCCATCAGGTACTTCAGCGGGGTGCAGGGCATGAACATCCGCTGCACCTCGTGGCGGCGCACCGCCTCGGCCACCGCCGCCGGGTCGTGCCGTACGGCGTCGTCGACGAGGACCAGCGCGGCTCCCGAGGCCAGCGTCGTGAAGATCTCCTGGACGCTGACGTCGAACGCCGGTGACGTCCATTGCAGGGTGCGGAGGGCCGGGTGGCGGCTCAGATGGCCCTGGACCAGGTTCGCCGGGCCCCGGTGGGGTACGACGACGCCCTTCGGGCGGCCGGTCGAGCCCGAGGTGTGGATGCAGTACGCCGGGTCCTCCGGGCGGGCTCCCTCCGGCACGGGGCCGGTGGGGAGGGCGTCGTCCACCTGTTCCACCCGCTGGACGGGCAGCCCGGCCGCCAGCTCCGGGTGCGCGGTGAGGGCGGTGTCGGAGGTGAGCAGGAGGACGGGTGTGGTGTCGGCGAGCAGCAGTGCGAGCCGGGGGGTGGGCAGGGACGGGTCGAGGGGGAGGTAGGCCGCCCCGCTCTTGAGCACCGCGAGAAGGGCCGTGATCAGGTGCGGGCCGCGCGGCAGGAGCACCGCCACCCGTTCCCCGCGTGCCGCGCCCCGGGTCCGGAGCTGCCGGGCGAGGCGGTCGGCAGCCGCGTCCAGATTCGCGTAGGAGAGCCGCTGTTCCCCGCTGATCAGCGCCACGGCGTCCGGGGTGCGGCGGGCCTGCCGCTCGAACAGGCCGTGCAGGGTGCCGGGGGACGCCGCGTCGTCCACGCCGGCCGGGTGCTCCCAGCGGGCCAGGGACTCGCGGTCGGCGGCGGTGAGGGCGGTCAGTTCGGGGAGGGGCGCGTCGGGGGCGGCCAGGGCGCGGCGCAGCACCTGTTCGACGTAGTCCACGAAACGGCGCACCGTGGTCTCGTCGAACAGGGCGGTGTCGTACTCGACCATGAACCGGACGCCGCCCGCGTGATGGGTGAGATAGACGCTGAGGTCGAACGGGGCACGGGCGCTCGGCACGTCGAGCAGGGTGGCCGTCAGACTCGGCGGGTCGAACGGGGCCTCGCCCTCGTTCTCGTACTCCACCATCACCTGGAACAGCGGATTGCGGCCCGGGTCGCGACGCGGGTTGAGCGCGCCCACCAGCTCGTCGAAGGGGACGCCCCGGTGTTCGAATGCCGAGGTGCTGCTCTCGCGGACCCGGTGCAGCAGGGCCGGGAAGTCCGGGTCGCCGGTGAGGTCCAGGCGCAGCGGCACGGTGTCGAGGAACAGGCCCACCTGGTCCTCGGCGCCGGCGGGACGCGCGGCGACCGCGGTACCGATCACCACGTCCCGCTGCCCGCTGAACCGGCCCAGGACCGCGCCGATCGCGCCGGTCAGCGTCATGAAGAGAGTGGCGCGGTGGCGGGCCGCGAACGCCCGCAGGCCGCCGGTCAGTTCGGCGTCGAGGGCGTGGGTGAGGCTCGCGCCCGCGCCCGATCTGACCGCCGGGCGGGGGCGATCGGTGGGGAGTGTCAGCTCCGGTGCGTCGCCGAGTCGTTGCCGCCAGAAGCCGAGGGACGCGGGGTCCGGCTCGGCGACCGTCGGCAGTTCGGACAGAGGCGGTGGTACGGAACCCCCGCCCCGCCGGGCGCGGTAGTGCGCGGCCAGGTCGCGGGCCAGGACGGCCGTGGACGACGAGTCGAAGACGATGTGGTGCGCCATGAGGAAGAGCAGGTGGTGGTCCGGAGACAGCCGGAGCAGGCGGGCCGCGACCAGCGGGCCCGAGGCGAGGTCCAGTCCGTGGTCTGCCGCGAGCAGCGCCCGTAGGACCTCCTCCTCCGTCGACCCCGTGTGGTCCTCCACCGGGCAGTCGAGCGGCATACGGTCGCGTATCTCCTGGTAGGGGACACCGGCCGTGTCACCGAAGACCGTGCGCAGCGCCGGGTGCCGGTCCGCGACGCGGTCCAGCGCCCAGCGCAGCGCCGGTACGTCCAGGGGGCCGTTCAGCCGGATCGCCTTGGGCTCGTGGTACATGGCGGTGCCCGGGTGCAGTTGCTCCAGGAACCAGATGCGGCGCTGGGCGGGGGTGAGGGGGGTGCGGGGCGGCGTATGGCGGGGCTCGGGCAGGGCCCGCGCCGCCGTTCCGGGCGTGGTCCGCCTCACCCGGTCCAGCACCGGCAGCGCCGCCAGCACCTTCTCCTTCGGTACGCCGAAGTCCACGAAGCAGGCGATCTCGTCCGCTCCGGCGGCCAGCAGCCGCGCTACGGTCTCCGCCGCCGTGTGCTCGTCGCCGATCAGCGCGCGGGAGTCGCAGTAGCGCTCATAGGCGCGCCCGAGGAGGAACTCCACGTCCTCCTCGGGGGTGTTCTCCAGGTCCACCTGGAAGCCGAGACTGTTGGTGACCTGGTCGAAGAGGGAGAGGGAAGAGCGCAGATACGACAGGAACGGCCGGTACGCCTCGGCCCGCGCCCGCTCCGCGTCGTCCTCCAGGTACGTGTGCACGAGCACCACGACCCGCCCCGCCGCCGGGTCCAGACCGTGCTCGGCTCGGCAGCGCCGGTACAGCGCGATGTTCTCGGCCAGTTGCTCCACCGTCTGCGTCATCAGATTGGTGACCACGCCGAGGTCCTCGGCGGCCGCCCGGCGGTAGCTGTCCGGGTTCCCGACGACGGCCACGTACATCGGCGGCCGTTCCTGTACGGGGCGCGGGTGCAGGCGGATCTCCACCGGGGTGCCGTCGCCCGCCGTCGTCTTCAGCGCCTGCCCCGACCACAGGTCCCGTACGGCCGTCAGATGCTCGTACATCACGTCACGGTGCCGGCCGAAGTGCTGCGGGGCGAGCGCGAAGTCGGTGGCGTGCCAGCCGCTCGCGAAACACAGGCCCGCCCGGCCGCCGGAGATGTTGTCGACGACCGACCACTCCTCGGCGACCCGGGCGGGATGGTGCAGCGGCAGCACCACGGAACCGGCGTGCAGCCGGACCCGGCTGGTCCGGGCGGCGAGGGCCGCGGCCAGGACGGAGGGGTTGGGGAAGAGCGCGCCGAAGGAGTTGAAGTGCCGTTCGGGGAACCACAGGGCGTGGAAGCCGTGCTGGTCGGCGAAGTCGCCGGCGGCCATGATCAGGCCGTATTTGTCGTGGTCGGTGTGCTGGGGGTAGTCGCCGAAGAAGTAGAGGCTGAAGTCGACGGCTCCCGAGGGCGTGGGCTCGGGAACGAGGCGCGTCGGCACCAATTCGGGAGTGAGCGGTGCCGTCGTGGTGCCGGACGCTGTCGCGAGTACGTCCAGCTGACGGGAAATCATGTCGCCGACCTGGCCTACCAGTTGCTCCGCCAGCCGGAGCTGCTGACCGAACAGGGCGTGGAGATCCGGGGACGCCTCCTGGGGAGCGGCGGGCGCCGCCGGTGGGTCCTCGGCCACGGGCTCCCGCACCACCGGCGCGACCGCCGGCGCGTCGTCGCCCCGCACCACCGGCGCGACCACCGGCGCGTCGTCGCCCCGCAGTCGCGCGACCCGTCGCAGTCCCGCGACCCGTTCGGCCAGTCGGCGCGGTGTGTCGGCCGAGTCGAACACCTCGCGGACCGGGACACGGACGCCGTACCGCTGTTCCAGCTCGGTCGTCATGCCCATCAGGGAGAGCGAGTCGGCGCCGAGTTCGAAGAAGGAGCTGTCGGGGGTGACGTCGGCGGTCGGGCGGCCCAGCTTGTCCGCCGTCAACTGCCTGATCTCATCCACGACTTCATCAGCGCGCGGTTCCGGCCGCTCCGGTGCCGCCCCTGGCGTCCCGGTTCGGTACGGCACCCTGCTCCGGCGCAGGGGATGCCCGGGGAGCGGAACCCGGCCCCCGTCGTCGCCGATGAGCGTCCGCCAGTCCAGGTCGGCACCCCTGCGGTACAGCGAGCCGAGCGCTGTCAGGAACCCGTGGGCCTGCTCGGCGGCCCCGTCCCCTTCGCCCTGTCCGTTCAGCCAGCGGCTGTCGGGAACGCAGTGCCGGCCGAGCCCGGTGAGGGTCCGCCCGGAGCCGGTCTCCACGAAGTCCCGGAAGCCCTGCTCGACGGCCGTGTCCATGGCGAGGTCGAAGCGGACCGGCTGCCGGGCCTGCCGGCAGAGGTAGTCCACGTCGACCGTCCAGCCCGCTGGGCGCGGCTCGCCGTCGGCCGTGGTCACCAAGGGGGTGTGCAGCGGCCGGTACGTCACCTCGCGCGCCCGGGTCCGGAACTCGTCCAGCGCGCTGTCGACGTCCGCGGAGTGGAACGCCCGGTCGACCGGCAGCGCACGCCAGCTCAGGCCGTCCAGGTCGAGCAGCCGTGCCGCCTCCTTCAGGGCCCCCGGCGGGCCCGAGAGCACCTGGGCGCGCGGGCCGTTGACCGCGGCGAGTTCCGCACCGGCGGCGTCCGCGACACGTCGGGCGGTGGCCTGGTCGGCCCGGACGGCGAGCATGCCCCCGGCCGGACAGCGGGCCTGCATGAGGCGCCCGCGCCAGGCGGTGAGCCGCAGCCCGTCCTCCAGGGTCAGGGCGCCGGCCGCGTACAGGGCGGCGTACTCGCCGACGCTGTGGCCGAGCAGGAGCCCGGGGCGTATACCGGCAGCCCGCCAGGCGTCCGCCAGCGCCGCCTGATGGGCGAAGAGGGCGGCCTGCGCGGTCTCGGTGGGCCAGGTGCCGTCTTCCACAGAGGAACCGGCGGGACCGGGGGCGGCCAGGAGCGGTTCCAGCAGGCTGCCGCCGAACTCCCCGGCGTAGAGCTTCTCGCACCGGTCGAGCGTCGCCCGTGCGGCCGGGTGCGTGGAGTAGAGGCCGCTCGCCATGCCGTGGCGGGCGCTGCCCTGGCCCGGGAAGGCGAAGGCGACCGGGCCCGGAGGGGAGGCCTCGGGGCGGTGGTCTCCCTCCAGCGCGCGGGCGCGGTGGTCCTCCTCCAGCGCGCGGGCGAGTTCGCCGGCCGTGCGGCCGACCACGGCGGTACGTGCCGTGCGGTGCGGCCTGCCGAGGGCCAGGGTGGCGGCCACGTCGGCGGCCGGGAGGTCGGGCCGGGCCAGCAGCCGGTCGCGGAGCCCGGCGGTGAGCTCGGCGAGGGCCTCGGTGTCGCGAGCCGACACGGGGACCAGGACGGGCCGTTCCTCAGCGGAACGAGGACGAGCGGGCGGGGCCTCCTCCAGCACCACATGGGCGTTGGTGCCGCCGACGCCGAGCGCGCTCACCCCGGCCCGGCGGGGCACCCCGTCCGGAACCGCCCAGGGTCGCAGCTCCAGGGCCAGCGTCAACAGGCCTTCTGCCAAGGGGAGTTCCGGGTTGGGCCGGTTCAGATGCGGTGTCGGTACCAGGGTGCGGTGGCGCAGCATCAGGACCGTCTTGATGAGCCCGGCCATTCCGGCGCAGCTGTCGAGGTGCCCGATGTTGGGCTTCACCGAGCCGACGACGCAACCGCCGGAACGGCCCGAGCGCCCCGCGTCCTCGCCCAGCACCCGTGCCAGCGCCGTGAGTTCCACCGGGTCGCCGAGCCGCGTTCCCGTGCCGTGCGCCTCCACGTACGAGATCGTCCCCGCGGGTACGCCGGCCCTGCGCAGGGCCTGCCGTACGACGTCGGCCTGTCCCTCGACTCCGGGGGCGCTGAAGCCGACCTTGGCGGCGCCGTCGTTGTTGACCGCGGACCCCAGGATCACCGCGTGCACGGTGTCGCCGTCGGCCAGCGCCCGGTCGAGGCGCTTGAGCAGGACGGCGGCCACGCCGTTGCCGCCGACCGTGCCGTCGGCCTCCGCGTCGAAGGCACGGCACCGTCCGGTGGGGGACAGGATCGACCCGGGGTGGCTGTGATAGCCGCTCTCCTGGGGCAGATGCACGGCCGCGGCACCCGCCAGCGCCAGGTCCGTGTCACCGGTCAGCAGCGCCTGGACCGCCAGGTGCACCGCGACCAGCGACGTGGAACAGGCCGTCTGCACACCGATCGCCGGGCCGGTGAGACCGAGCCGGTACGCGACCCGGGTGGCGAGGAAGTCCGGCTCCTGCCCGATGGCCGTCTGCATGCCGGCGGCCGGGTCGGCAGGGTCGTACGGCGAGCCGGTGGCGGACGGCTGCTGGTGGTCGTAGAGGTTCATGCCCGACCCGGCGAACACCCCGACCCTGACACCCGGCGCGGTCGCCGCGTGGCCGCCGTCCTCCAGCGCCTGGTGGCAGCACTCCAGGAACAGCCGGTGCGCGGGATGCGTGAGCCCGGCCTCCTTGGGGCTCAGCCCGAAGAAGTCCGTGTCGAACTCCTCGAGGCCGTCGAGGACTCCGGCGACGGGCACATGGCCGGAGGGCGTGGGCACGTGGCCGGAGGCAGTGAGCTGCGGCTCGCCGAAGACCCGGACGCTGTCCACACCGTCCCGCAGATTGCCCCAGAACTCCTCCGCCGTGTTCGCGCCGGGGAAGCGCAGCGCCAGTCCGATGACGGCGACCCGTCGTTCGGGGGAGGTGCCCTTGTCGGTGACCGTCTCGGGCCCCGTCTTGTCCGCCGGCCCGCTCGTGAGATGCGCGGCGAGCGCCGTGACCGTCGGATGCTCGAAGAACGCGGTCTGCGCGATCGGCATGCCGAGACGTTCCGCCAGCCGGTTCCGCAGGCGCACCAGCAGGACGGAGGTCAGGCCGAGTTCGTAGAACGGCACGTCCACGTCGACCGGGCGGCCCAGCAGGGCGCCCAGTTCCTCCCGGACGGCTCGGGTCACGGTGTCCGCGTCCGGCCGGGCGTCCGGGGCAGCCGTGTCGCCGAAGCCACCGTCGATCAATCTGCTCTGGAGTTCCGCGCGGCGCACCTTGCCCGCCGGCGTGCGCGGGAACTCGCCCGCCGGGACGGGCAGGACGTACGCGGCGGTGAGCCTGAGGCGGGTGAACAGCGCCGCCTTCAGCTCCGTGGCGATCCGGGTGTCCTCGGGGGCGCCGCGGCTGACGAAGAACACCGCGAGTTCCTCCGTGCCCCGCTCCGGATGCGGGATGCCGCACGCGGCGATCTCGCCCTGCCGGACACCGTCGACGGCGGTGGCGGTCTCCTCCACCTCGTGGCAGTACACGTTGTGGCCGTTGAGGATGATCAGGTCCTTGCGCCGGCCCGTGATGACGACCTGGCCGGAGTCGAGGAAGGCCAGATCGCCCGTGTCCAGCCAGTCCCGCCCGGCGGGGTAGGCCGCGGCGTCCGCCTCGGGGTTGTCGACGTAGCCGGGGGTGAGCCGCGCGGGGGAGTGGACCTGGAGCCGCCCGATCCGGCCCGGCGGGGCGAGGTCGCCCTGGTCGTCGACGACCCGCAGGGTGACGCCGTGCGCGGGCGAGCCGGAGGCGACGAAGGTGACGCAGTCGGCGTCCGGGGCGTCCGCACCCGCCGGGACCAGGTCCCCGCCCAGGCTGCTCTTGAGCAGGCGGTGCACGGTCCCGGGCCGGTCGAGCCGGCCGTAGGTGACGGCCGTGACCGTCTCCGCCATGCCCCACGCCGGGGTGAGGTGCTCCTCGCGCACCCCGTACGGGGCCGTCGCGTCGAGGAAGCGGCGCAGCACCGGCAGCACGACCCGCTCGCCCCCGCACAGCAGCGACTTGAGACCGCCCAGGTCCCAGTGGCCGTCGGGCCGCTCGGCGAGCGCGTCCGCGACCAGCCGGTAGGCGAACGTGGGCGCCCAGCTGTGCCGTGCCCGGTGTTCGTGGAGGAGGTCGAGCCAGCGCAGCGGGTCGGCGAGCACATGCTCGGTGGGCGCGTGGACGTTGGTGCAGCCGGTGAAGACCGCGAGCAGGTGATAGAGCAGGAAGGCGCCGCTGTGGTCGACCGGCAGCCAGTTCACCATGGTGTCGTCCGGGCGGACGTCGAGGATCCGCCGGCTGCTCGCCGCGAAGTCGGCGAGCCCGGCGTGCGTCAACCGGGCCGCCTTCGGTACGCCGGTGCTGCCCGAGGACAGCATCAGCAGGGCGGTGTCGGACGGGTCCGGCGTGACGTGGTCGTCGTCGGCGTCCCCGGCCGACGCGTTCAGGCAGTCCCCGGCGAGGGCGACGCGCGGCGCGGGCGTGGCGTGGGCGAGCGCGGCGGCGCCGGGCGCGTCGGTCAGGACCAGGGGCCGGTCGAGTAACGCGCAGGCCTCCCGCAGCCGTTCGAAGGCCGGGGAGCCCGGCGCGGGATGCTCGGCGATGGCCACCGGCAGGGCGCCGCCGAGCACACAGGCCCAGAAGGCGGGGAAGAACTCGGCGAGCGGCAGCCCGCACAGCACCACCGTGTCGCCGCGCCGCAGCCCGTGGGCCCGCAGGCCGGCGAGCATACGGCGGGCCGCGTCCAGCAGTTCGGGATACGACCGTGAGGTGGTCGTGCCGTCGGCGGCGACGGTGACGACGGCCCCGCCGGAGGCGGACCGGGCGGCGCTCAGCAGCGCCCGCACGGCGTCGACCGGATCGGCCTCGGTGCGCTCGGGCTCAGGGCCCCGGCAGAGGGCGTGCCCCCGTAGACGTTCCATGCGTGTCCTCTCCCTTTTCCCCGCTGGTGGACGAACGGTCCGATTCCCCGCTGGTGGACGAACGGTCTGAGGGGCCCCGGTCTCTACGCGCGTCGCGCCGCCGGACGGTGAGCAGCAGCAGAATCAGCGCCCCGCACGCCGCCGCCCCGTGGAAGACACCCACGACGGCGAGCGCGGGCAGGGCCTCGAGCGCGGCCGCGGCGGCGATCGTGCCCAGGGCGAACCCGGACTGCTCGGCGGTGGCGGACAGTCCGAACAGCCGGCCGCGCTGCCGGTCGGGGGCCGCCTGGAGGCGCGAGGTGTAGACGATCTCGGTCCAGCCGTCCGCGAACCCGGCCGCCACGGCCGCCGCGATCAGGGCCGGGGCGGGCGGTCCGGTGAACGCGGCCACGAAGCACAACGACATCGCGCAGGTGCCGACGGCGAACGCGCGCTCGCCCCAGGACGTCCCGTGCGACCGGCGTTTGAGGACCTGGTGGGCGAGCAGGGTGCCCACCGCCCACGCCGCCCAGAACCGGGCCATGAACACCGCCGGGTCGGACGGCTCGGCCGCGTGCGCCGCCAGCGGCAGGGCGACGTTGTGCGACGCGGACGCCAGCGCGTCGAGCCCCCGCAGCGCGATCAGGGCGAGCAACGGGCCCGCGAGGCCCGCCACTCGGCGCCGCAGCCGCCCGCCACGCCCCGGCGAGGACCCGTCCCCGCCGTCTTCCGTGGCGCCCGCGTCGCCGCCGGTGTCGCTCTCGCCGTCACTGTCCGTACGCGGCCGGAGCAGCAGCACCGCGGCGGCGGACACCGCGAAGCTCGCCGCGTTGACCCCGAACGCGACACCGAAACCGCCGAGCGAGATGACCGGCGCCGCCGAAGCGAAGCCCAGCACCGTGGCGACGGACCTGGCCGTGACCAGCACCCCGTTCGCCCGGGCGCGCTCTTCCTGCCCGACCATGACCGGGACCGCGCTGCGCAGGGCGACGTTGAAGAACGTGTTCCCCGCGCCCAGCACGACCACCGCCCCGAGCAGCACCCACAGGGGCGTGCGCGACGCCCCGAGGGCGAGCACCACCATGGCGAGGGTCTGGGCGAGGTCCGTCGCCACCATGACGGTCCGGCGTGTGAGCCTCGCGGTCACGGCACCGGCGGTGAGACCGGCCGTGACACCGGACAGCAGCCGCACCGCCATCACCGCGCCCACGCCCAGGGCGCTACCGGTGACCTCGTACGAGAACAGGCTGAGCGCGATCAGATTCAGGTAGGTCCCGTAGGCCGACACGGCGTGTGCGACCACCAGGGACCGGAACCTTAAGTGCACCCCCGTCACCAAACTCCTCAACCCGGCAGGGCCAGGATTCGGCCGCTCGGCATATTCGTTCGAAGCGTAGCCCGACGAAGCGGCGGGGGCGGGGTGTTGTGGAGTATCGGGTCATCAGCCCGGCGAGGCGAGCGACCGCTGCGTCACCCGCTCCAGATGCCGGGCGAACACCTCGCGCGCGTCCGGACTCAGGGTCCGCAGGGCCACCAGGGCCGTGATCACCACGTCGCACAGTTCCGACCGGACGTCGTCCCAGCCGTGGGTCACGCCCTTGCGCGGGTTCTGGCCGGTCGCGCCGATCACCGCCTCGGCGACCTCCCCGACCTCCTCGGACAGCTTCAGGATGCGCAGGAGCACGCCCTCGCGGCCCTCGACGGGGCGGTTGGTGTCGAGCCACTCCCACAGGGCGTCGATGGCGGCCCACAGATCGGGTCCGGGCGCTGTCTGATCGTTCATGGGCGGCAGCCTGCCACGAGGGTCTGACAACGCCCGGTCCGCCGCCCTACTCCAGGTACTCCTCGTCGAACAGCGGGTCCTGCTCGCCTTCCCTCGCCTTCCGCAGCCGCCTGGTGCGCGCCCCCACGACCAGCACGGTCCCGGCCGCCGTCGCGGCGAACGCCGCCGGAATCATCCAGCCCCGGTTCACCGCGTGCCCGAGCAGATGGTCCAGGGAGAGCCGTCCCGGGCCGGTGACGGCCAGGCCGGCGGCCGTCAGGCCCAGCGTCGCCGCGTACTCGTAGCCGCCGCCCTGGTTGAAGAACCCGTTCGGCGTGTGCACCGCGGCCGCCCCGGCCATCGCACCGACCGCCGCGGCACCGGCCGCCGGAGTGGCCAGGCCCAGGGCCAGCAGCGTGCCGCCGCCGGTCTCCGCGAGGCCCGCGGCCGTCGCGCTCACCTTGCCCGGGACGTAGCCCACGGACTCCATGAACTGCCCGGTGCCCTCGATGCCGCCCCCGCCGAACCAGCCGAACAGCTTCTGCGTGCCGTGGGCCGCCAGCACACCCCCCGTCCCCAGCCGGAGCAGCAGCAGGCCCAGATCACGTCGGTCGTAACGGCTCACGTCGTCTCCCGGAGCGGACGGCACAGCGAAGGGGTGTTCCTCGTCGTGCTTCCACCGTCGCACCCCTGACCTTCCGCGACACCCGGCGGAGCCGCCCGGGACGCCGTTCGGGTGGCACGGGTGGCGGGGTCCGCCGACCGGTACGAGGCTGACTGGCATGACGATTCAGATCACGCGCCTCAGTGACCCGGCCGTCCGCGCCTTCGTGACCGCCGTGAACAACCACGACCGCGAGAGCTTCATGGAGCTCCTCGCGCCGGGCGCGACCATGGCGGACGACGGCTCCGACCGCGACCTCGCCGACTGGGTGGACCGGGAGATCTTCCTGTCCCACGGCCATATGCAGGTCGACAGCGAGTCCAACGACGGCCGCTCCCTCGTCGCCCACTACAACAACGACACCTGGGGCGAGATGCGCACCCGGTGGAGCTTCACGGTCGACGACGACGGCAGGATCTCCCGCTTCGAGACCGGGCAGGCCTGAAAGACCCGTAAAGCCCGTACCCCGGGGTCTTGTCTTCGCGTGGGCTCCAACTCATAGCGTCCCCGGGCATGGACACCACACGCACACTGGGACGCAGCGGCATCGAGGTGAGCGCCCTGGGCTTCGGCTGCTGGGCGATCGGCGGGGAGTGGCAAGGGCCCGACGGGCAGCCGTTCGGCTGGGGCAAGGTCGATGACGAGGAGTCCGTACGGGCGGTGCGACACGCCCTCGACCTGGGTGTCACCTTCTTCGACACGTCCGACAACTACGGCACCGGGCACAGCGAACGTGTGCTGGGCCGGGCCCTCGGCAAGCGCAGGGCCGACGTGGTCGTCGCCACCAAGTGGGGCTATCTCTTCGACGAGCGGACGCGGACCGCCGACGGCAGCGACGACTCCCCGGAACACCTGCGCCGCGCGCTGACCGCGTCCCTGCGCCGCCTCGGCACGGACCATGTGGACCTGTACCAGTTCCACATCGGGGACGCGGACCCCGAGCAGGCCGCCCGGCTCCGCGACACCTGCGAGGAACTGGTGCGCGAAGGGCTGATCCGCGCCTACGCCTGGAGCACCGACGACCCCGCCCGCGCCGCGGTGTTCGCCGAGGGCCCGCACTGCGCCGCCGTCCAGCACGCCCTCAACATCCTCCAGGACGCGCCCGAGATGCTTCGGCTGTGCGAGGAGGCGGGCCTGGCCAGTATCAACCGCAGTCCGCTCGCCATGGGGCTGCTCACCGGGAAACGCCGGGCCCGTCAGCCGCTGGAGAGCGGGGACATCCGCAGCAGGCCGCCGGCCTGGCTCCAGGGGTTCGGTGACGGATCAGGCGCCGACCCCGAGTGGCTCGCCCGCGTCGAGGCCGTCCGCTCCATCCTCACCAGCGAGGGCCGGACCCTGGCCCAGGGCGCCCTGGCCTGGCTGTGGGCCCGCAGCCCCGCCACCGTCCCCATCCCGGGCTTCCGCTCGGTCGCGCAGGCGGAGGAGAACGCGGGTGCGATGGCGAAGGGAGCACTGACCGGCGAGCAACTGGCCCAGATCGACCGGCTGCTCGTGCGGTAACCGTCGTCGAGCTGTGCGGCAGTCGTTCCACGCACCGGTGCGTACCCCGCGGTCCCTCGCGGGGTCCACCCCCACCCGGACCGTGGAACGACTGCCGCCTCCCCCCAGAAGGTGGCCGATGGAAACTCTTTGCTCCAACTGTGAAGCTTTGGTGTAGGAGAGTTGAGCATAAGCGCCCGACCGGCCGCAATAGCGCGGACGTTGCAATTCCGATTGTGCAGGTTGACGAGTTGACGACCGCGGGTCCGGCGCTCAGCCGCGCCCGATGTACGGCATCGCCGTGGCGAGGACGGTCGCGAACTGCACGTTCGCCTCCAGCGGCAGCTCCGCCATGTGCCGCACCGTGCGGGCCACATCGGCGACGTCCATCACCGGTTCCGGAGCCACCTCCCCGTTCGCCTGGAGCGCTCCCGTCCGCATACGGGACGTCATGTCGGTCGCCGCGTTGCCGATGTCGATCTGCCCCACCGCGATCCCGTACGGCCGCCCGTCCAGCGACAGCGCCTTGGTCAGGCCGGTCAGCGCGTGCTTGGTCGCGGTGTAGGCCACCGAGTGCGGCCGGGGCGTGTGCGCCGAGATGGACCCGTTGTTGATGATCCGCCCGCCCCGCGGGTCCTGCTCCTTCATCTGCCGGTACGCCGCCTGCGCGCACAGGAACGCCCCGTTGAGGTTGGTGTCCACCACATGCCGCCACGCGTCGTAGGGCAGCTCCTCGACCGGTACGCCGCCCGGCCCGAACGTGCCCGCGTTGTTGAACAGCAGGTCGACCCGCCCGAAGCGCCTGACGGTGTCGGTGAAGAGGGCGGACACGTCCTCGGGGCGTGAGACGTCCGTCCGTACGGCGAGAGCCGCGCCCTCGGGCGCCAGGGCCGCCGTCTCCTCCAGTGTCTCGACGCGCCGGCCCGCCAGCGCCACCGACCAGCCCGCGCGGAGCAGTTCCACGGCCACCGCCCGGCCGATACCGGAACCCGCCCCGGTCACCACCGCGACCGCATTTTCCTTGGCATTCATGGGCCCGCAGCGTACGGGAGGCCCCGCCATGCGGAACTCATCCGTCCGTCACGTGCGTGCGGTGTACACGTCGTCCGGGTGTCGACCCCGGCCACTCCAATGCCCTGTGCAGCCATTCGCCAGGGGAGGACCGGATGACACCCGCAGCACGCCCGTCCCAGCACGCCCCCGAACTCCGCGCGGCCGCCCGGCACATCGGCCGACGCGGCTTCCTCACCACCACCGGGGCCGCCGCCGCGCTGGCCTTCGCGACCAATCTGCCCTCGGCCGGAGTCGCGGCCGCCGCCGAACTCGACGCCGCGCGGATCACCGAGAACCCGTTCACACTGGGCGTCGGCTCCGGTGACCCGCTGCCCGGCTCCGTGATCCTTTGGACCCGCCTCGCGCCCGCCCCGTTCCAGGCCGACAGCGGACTGCCCGCCGAGCGCGTCACCGTCCAGTGGGAGCTGGCCCACGACGAGCGGTTCCGGCGCATCGCCCGGCGCGGCACCGTCACCGCGCACCCCGAGTTCCACCACACCGTCCACGTCGAGGCGGGCGACCTGGAAGCAGGCCGCGTCTACTACTACCGCTTCCGCGTCGGCCGTTGGGTCAGCCCGGCCGGCCGCACCCGCACCGCCCCGGACCCCGGCAGCCGCGTCTCGGAGCTCACCCTCGCCGCCGTCTCCTGCCAGGCCTACCACGACGGCTACTACACGCCGTACGCCCATCTCGCCGCCGACGACGTCGACCTCGTCTTCCACCTCGGCGACTACCTCTACGAGTACGCCGTCGACTCCGCCGGCGGGCAGCGCAAGTACACCGACCGCACCCTGCCCGATCTCTTCAACCGCGAGACGCTGACCCTGGACGACTACCGCCTGCGGTACGCCCTCTACAAGTCCGACCCCGACCTGAGCGCCGCACACGCCGCGCACCCCTTCGTCGTCACCTGGGACGACCACGAGACCGAGAACAACTACGCCGACGAGATCCCCGAGAACGACGTCCCGCCGGAGGAGTTCCTGCTGCGCCGCGCCGCCGCCTACCGCGCCTACTGGGAGAACCAGCCGCTGCGCAGCCCGCAGCGCCCCGCCGGACCGGACATGCGGCTCTACCGCCGCCTGACCTGGGGCCGGCTCGCCCAGTTCGATGTCCTGGACACCCGCCAGTACCGCTCCGACCAGGCCTACGGCGACCGGGCGCACGTCCCGGGACCCGAGTCCGACGACCCGGCGCGCACCATGACCGGCGCGACGCAGGAACGCTGGCTGCTCGACGGCTGGCGCTCCTCGCGGGCGCTGTGGAACGTCGTACCGCAGCAGGTCATGTTCGCCCGGCGGCACATGGACGCGACCACCCCGTCACGAGTGTCGATGGACGCCTGGGACGGCTACAGCGCCTCACGCCGGCGCGTCCTCGACGGGGCGAAGGCCGCCGGCGTCGAGAACCTGATGGTGCTCAGCGGCGACGTCCACTCGGCGTACGCCTTCGACATCAAGGACGACTTCGCCGACCAGTCCTCGGCCACGCTCGGCACGGAGATCGTGGCGACCTCGATCTCCAGCGGCCGGGACGGCGCCGAGAAGCCCCCGACCTGGGACACCTACATGGGCGCCAACCCGCACCTGAAGTTCTTCAACGGACGGCGCGGCTATGTGACGGTCGCGCTGGGGCGGGAGTCGGCGCGGGCCGATTTCAAGACCGTGCCGTACGTGACCACGAAGGGGGCGCTCGTCACGACGGCCGCGTCCTTCGTGACGGAGGTGGGGGAGCAGGGGCTCAAGCCGGCGTGAGGCGCGGCTCGCCCGTCTCCCCGGGGTAGCGGACGCCGACGCGGTCCCGGATCGCGTCGAGCGTCCGCATCACGGCGAGCGTGCCGTCGAGCGGGACGAGCGGCGACTCGGTCTCGCCGGCGCGCACGGCGCGCATCACCTCGGCGGCCTCGTGGCGCAGGCTGTTGCGGGGCCCGTCCGCCGGATCGGCCGTGAACTCCTCGGCGTCACGGCCGTCCCGGTGCAGCACGAAACGGTCCGGGAAGAAGAACCCGCCCGGGACGTCGATCCGGCCCCGTGAGCCGGTGACCGAGGCGGAGGTCGCCGTACCGCCGACGATGGAGCAGTGCACCGAGCCGAGAGCGCCGCTCTCCCAGGACAGCAGGGCACCCGTCTGGAGGTCGACGCCCTCCTCCGAGAGCACCGCTCGCGCCGCGATGTCCGACGGCTCCCCGAGCAGCAGCTGAGCGAACGACACCGGATACACGCCGAGATCGAGCAGCGCGCCCCCGCCCAGCTCCGGGTTCCGCAGCCGGTGCGAGGGCGGGAACGGGCCGGCCAGCCCGAAATCGGCCTGGACGCTGCGCACTTCGCCGATGGCACCGTCGTCCACCAGCGACTTCAGCCGCCGCACCAGCGGATTGCAGTACATCCACATCGCCTCCATCAGGAAGCGCCCGTGCTCCCGCGCCAGCGCGACGAGTTCCGCCGCCTCGCCGACGTTCAGCGTGAACGGCTTCTCGCACAGCACGTTCCGCCCGGCCGCCAGGCACAGACCGGCGGCGGTCCGGTGCGCCGTGTGCGGCGTGGCCACGTAGACGACATCGATGTCCTCGTCCCGCGCGAGCGCGTTCCAGTCGCCGTACGCACGGGGTATCCCGAACCGCTCCGCGAACGCCTTCGCCGACTCTTCGGACCGCGACGCCACCGCCACGACCTCCGCGTCCGGCAGGTCGATCAGATCCGCCGTGAACGCGGCCGCGATCCCACCGGTCGCCAGGATGCCCCACCGCACCGTGTCCGCCGTCATTCCCGACCCGCCTTCACCTTGTGACCCCGAGCAGTCCGTACGAGCTGAGAGCATAGGGGGCGATCGAATCGAACAGGGAGGGACTCATGCCCGAGGGTGGGGCGTCCATATCGAACACCGCGCAGGGGGCCGCAGCCGGGACGGAGCGGCCCGACCTCACACCGCACCGCCGCACCGGGCTCCTCGTCACCTTCCTCCTCGGCAGCCTGACGGCCGTACCGCCGCTGGCGATGGACATGTACCTCCCGTCGCTGCCGGAGGTCACCCGCTCCCTGCACGCGCCCGCCGCGACCGTCCAGCTCACGCTCACCGCCTGCCTGGCCGGCATGGCGCTCGGCCAGCTCGTCGTCGGGCCGATGAGTGACCGCTGGGGGCGCCGCCGCCCGCTGCTCGCCGGGCTCGCCGTCTTCGTCGTCGCCACCGTCCTGTGCGCGCTCGCCCCGACCGTCGAGCTCCTGGTCGCCTTCCGGCTGGCCCAGGGCCTCGCGGGCGCCGCCGCGATCGTCATCGCCCGGGCCGTCGTCCGCGACCTCTACGACGGCATGGCCATGGCCCGCTTCTTCTCCACCCTGATGCTGATCTCCGGGGTCGCCCCGATCGTGGCGCCGCTGATCGGCGGACAGGTGCTGCGCGTGACGGACTGGCGGGGCGTGTTCGTCGTCCTCACCGTCATCGGCATCGCGATCGGCGTCCTGGTCTGGACGAAGCTGCCCGAGACCCTGCCGCCCGCCGAGCGCCACAGCGGCGGCGTCGGCGAGGCCCTGCGCGCGATGCGCGGTCTGCTCGCCGACCGGTCCTTCGCCGGCTACACCCTCACCGGCGGCTTCGCCTTCGCCTCGCTCTTCGCCTACATCTCGGCGTCCCCCTTCGTCATCCAGGAGATCTACGGCGCCTCCCCGCAGACGTTCAGCCTGCTGTTCGGCGTCAACTCCGTCGGTCTTGTCCTCGTCGGCCAGATCAACGGCAAGATCCTGGTCGGCCGGGTCAGCCTGGACCGGGTGCTGGGCATCGGCCTGACGATCGTCATCGCCGCCGCGACCGCGCTGCTGCTGATGTCCACGGGCGTGTTCGGCGAGGTCGGTCTCGCCCCCGTCGCCGTCGCGCTCTTCGTGCTGATGTCCGCGATGGGCATCACCCTGCCCAACACCCAGGCTCTCGCCCTGATGCGCACCAAGCACAACGCGGGCTCCGCGTCCGCCCTGCTCGGCACGTCGTCGTTCCTCATCGGCGCGATCGCCTCCCCGCTCGTCGGCGTCGCAGGCGAGGACACTGCCGTCCCGATGGCCGTCGTCCAACTGGCCGCCGCACTGGTGGCAGTGGCCTGCTTCATGGGAATGTGCCGACCCTGGAGGACCTCGAAGACCTCGAAGTCCTCGAAGACGGAGAGCAGGACCGCGAGCGCGGAGGGAGCGGACAGCTGAGCGCACCGAGACTGCGCGACGGCACGCCGGAACGGGCCGGACTCGACCCCGAGGAACTGCGTCATCTCGTCCGGGAGGTCCACGTCCTCACCACCGGGCAGCGTCCCTGGGCACCGGGCGCGGTCCTGGTCGTCGGGCGCGGCCCGGTGATCGCGGTGGAGGAGGCGGCGGGCTGGGCCGTGCGGTACTCGGCCTACGACGAGGACGCCGACGCCGGTGTGGAGCTCCCCGCCGAGGACCGGGTCCCGATGACCGTCGGCACACCCTTCGACCTGGCGTCCCTGACGAAACTGTTCACGTCCGTGGCCGCCGTGCAGCAGATCGAGCGCGGCACGCTGGGCATCGACGCGAAGGTGGGGGCGTATCTGCCCGACTTCACGGGGGCGGCCCGGCACGGCGTCACCGTACGGCAGCTGCTCACCCACACCTCCGGGCTGCGGCCCGAACTCCCGCTGTACGACTGCGCCGACGCCGCGCACCGGCTGGCGATGCTCCAGGCGGAGGCGCCGGTCGGCGTACCCGGCACGTACTGCTACTCCGACCTGAACATGCTCCTCCTCCAGTACGTCCTGGAACGCGTCACCGGCCGCACGCTCGACGTCCTCGTCCGCGACGGCATCACCCGGCCGCTGGGCATGACGGCGACGGAGTTCGGGCCGTGCCCCGGGGCGGCGGCGACGGAGGACCAGCGGCGGCCGTGGGCCAAGGCGGACCGGGGGATGCTGCGGGGCGAGGTCCACGACGAGAACGCCTGGGCGCTGGGCGGCGTGGCGGGTCACGCGGGCCTGTTCTCCACGGGCCGGGACCTCGCGGTGTTCTGCCGCACCCTCCTCGCCGGCGGCTCCCACGGCCCCGCCCGCATCCTCGGCCCCGACTTCGTCGAGCTCCTCTTCACCCCGCCCGGCCTCGGCTTCTCCCTCGACCAGCCGTGGTTCATGGGTGACCTGGCGGGCCGGGGCGCGGCCGGCCACACGGGCTTCACCGGCACGTCCCTCGTCCTGGACCCGGCGACGGACACGTTCCTGATCCTCCTGACGAACGCGGTCCATCCGCGCCGCCGCCGCCCGGACAACGCGCCCAGGGCTGCTGCGGGGGCGCGGGTGGCTCGGGCGGTACGGGGGATATGAGAGCGCTGCTCTCCCGGGAGGGCAGTGCTCTCATACGGCGAGCGTGAGCGCCGCTCCCACGCCGTGTGGATAGTGGTGCCTCTGGAAACGAGCGTGTCGGTTCTTCGGCCCGGTGGGTGCTCGGCTGGCGGGTGCCGCTTGCCCGCTCGGCCGGTGTTCTCCGCGCGAGCCTCGCTCTCCACGTCCGTTCTCCCGCGTGTGGAGGGCGCTGGCCGCGGAAGCGGGCGGTGGGCCGGTGTGTGAGGTCGGTTCTTCGGCCCGGTGGGCGCTCGGCTGGCGGGTGCCGCTTGGCCGCTCGGCCGGTCTTCTTCGCGCGAGCCCCCTGCCGCGCGAGCCCCGTCCTCCTGCACGAGCACCGCTCTCTCCCTCCCTCCCCGCCCCTCGTAGAATCACCGGGTGAACGCCCCCGCACCCCCGGCCGCCGAAACCCTCCGCACCGCTCTCGCCGGTCTGCTCGACGGGCTGCCGCCCCGGCAGGCCGCGCGGGCGGTCGAGCGGCTGATCGCCAGCTATCGAGGGGCCACCCCCACCGACGCTCCCATCCTCCGGGACCGGGCCGATGTCGCCGCCTACGCGGCCTACCGGATGCCCGCGACCTTCGAGGCGGTGCGGTCGGCGCTCCAGGGGTTCGCGGATGCCGTGCCCGAGTGGGCGCCCGGCGGGCATCTGGACGTCGGCGGGGGTACCGGCGCCGCGGCCTGGGCCGTGACAGCGACCTGGGACGGGGAGCGGCCCGTCACCGTGCTCGACTGGGCCGAGCCCGCGCTGGCCCTCGGCCGGGAGATCGCCGCGGCCAACCCGGCCCTGCGGGACGTGCGGTGGCAGCGCTCTCGGATCGGAACGGCGCTCACCCTGGAGAGCACGGATCTCGTCACGGTCTCCTACGTCCTCAACGAGCTGACCGCCCCCGACCGCACCGCCCTCGTCGACGCCGCGGCGACCGCCGCGCAGGCCGTCGTGATCGTCGAACCCGGCACCCCCGACGGCTACGCCCGCGTCATCGAGGCCCGCGACCGGCTGATCGCCGCCGGCTTCCACATCGCCGCCCCCTGCCCGCACAGCGCGGCCTGCCCCATCGCCCCGGGCACGGACTGGTGCCACTTCTCCGCCCGGGTCAGCCGTTCCTCCCTGCACCGCCAGGTCAAGGGCGGCTCCCTCCCCTACGAGGACGAGAAGTTCAGCTACGTCGCCGCCGCCCGCTTCCCCGTCGAAGCGGCCCCCGCACGCGTCGTACGCAAGCCCCAGATCCGCAAGGGCCAGGTCCTCCTCGAGCTCTGCGAGACCGAGCCGTCCCTGAACCGCGCCACCGTCACCAAGCGCCACGGCGACCTGTACAAGGCCGCACGCGACGCTCACTGGGGTGACGCCTGGCCGCCCGCACCCTGATCATCGGCCCCCTGTCAGGTACGCCTAAGATCAACTCGCGCCCATGGGCGTGAGCATGACGTACCAAAAACGGGAGAACCCTTTGAAGAAGCTTCTGATCGCTCCGGTGGCGGTCGCGACCCTGGCCCTGGCCGGGCTGGTGCCGAGTGCCTCCGGCACGGCGACCGTACAGAGCGACGACATGACGACCGTCGCGGCCACCGCGAAGTGCAAGAGCCTCACGGCGCTGTCGAACGTCAACGTCCGCAAGTCGGCCAGCACCAAGTCGACCATCCTGCGCCTCTGGTACAAGGGCACCAAGGGCTGTGACATCAAGGGTGTCGACGGCGGCTCGTACAAGGACGCCTGCGGGATCAAGAGCTACCACTACTGGCGCAAGGTCAACTACCGCGGCACCGTGGGCTACGTGCCCAACGTCTGCGTGAAGTACTCCTGACCGACCCAGCGGCGCAACGTGTCCTCCGCCGACGACCGGTCGGCGGGGGGCAGGTCCGCGATGTCGACGCTGTGATTGCCGCCCGGCACCCACAGCATCCGCGCGTCGGGGCCCCCGGGCCGGAAGTGCTCGGCCACGGCCGGGTCCTGGGCGCTGTTGACGAACAGCAGCCGGCTGCCGCGGCGGCGGACCCAGCGGTCGATGTCCGGCATCGCGGCGGAGTCGAAACGCAGCGGGATGTCCCGGGGGACGAAGTTGCGCGCCTCGATGCCGCCCGGGTGGCGCAGCAGATCCTTCAGGTGGGCGGTGGGGACATCGCCGTACCCCAGCTGTGTGCCGATCTGGTACCAGTACGGGATGTAGTTCCGCGCGGAGTTGTCGGCGTACAGGGACAGCCCCGCCCAGCGGTCCAGCCACGTGTACAGCTCGTCGGCCGTCGCCTGCGGGCCGGGGATCGCGGCGATGCCGGCCGGCGTCGCGCGCTGCCAGAACATGAACAGGACACGCAGCACGGCGATTTCGAACGCCTTGTCGGCGCTGCCGACGATACGGAAGGTGTCGCCGGTGGCGGACGCCCAGGCCTCGTAGCGGGCGGCCAACTCGGCCCGGTGCAGCAGCATTCGACGCTGGGCGGCCTTGACGGCCTCACGGTCGGGGGCGGCGCCGACCGTCTCCAGGAAGCGCAGGCAGGCGGAGTCCTCGCGGTCGTCGACGTTGTTCGGGGCCGAGTAGACCACCGTGCCGTCCACGTCAGCGGGGTGGAAGCGGCGGTGGTAGACGCTCGTCATGCCGCCCTTGCTGCTGCCGGTGGAGAGCCACGCGCCCGGGTAGACCCGGCGGAAGAGGCGGACGACGCGGTGGTGGTCGTCGGCGGCCTGGCGGATGGTGAGGTGGGTGTAGCCGGTTTCCGCCGGGCGTGAGGTGCCGAAGTAGCGGTGTTCCACCTGGAGTTGGTTGGCGCCCAGCAGCGTCGCCGGCTCGGTCCGCCGAGGGGTGAGGACCGCGTGGTAGCCGGTGCTGAACAGCACCGTGGGCCGGTCGGCGGCGGTGTGGAGCAGGGTGAGGCGCTGCTCGAAGGTGCCGGCCGCGGGGTCGGTGTGGTCGACCGGCTGGCGCAGGCCCAGGACGAAGTGGCGGTACCCCGGTTCGGCGTCCTGCCGCTCCTCGATCAGCCGCAGTCCGGGCAGCGCCCGCAGGGTGTCCGCGATGTCGGCGTCCCCCGGCCCGGGTCTTCCGGCCGCCGCCCGCGCGGGTACGGCCGCCGTGGCGGCGAGGCCCGCCGCAGAGACCGCCGAGGTGAGCAGCCGTCGTCTCGTCCACACGCCCATCGTGTTTCCTCCCGGGTGTCCGTCGGTCGCGGTTCCGTCGCGGTGTCACGACCGCTTCAGTACATCCGCCGGACGTCCCGGGAGGATCCCGCGCGCGAGGGGACGGTCTCCCCCGGGCGGGGGAGGCTCACGACGACCGGTCGGTCGTACCGCCCTCCTGTCCTTCGCGCTGTTGCTGTCGCTTCTCCTGGAGCTTGCGCAGCAGTTCGCGCTTCTGGGCCTGCGGGTCGAGACCGCCGCCGATCCGGCCGCCCCGGCCGCCGCCGCGCAGCGCGTTGCGGCCGAGGTTCTTGCGAGATCCGCCGACGCCCAGCATGTTTCCGGCTCCGCCTCGGGTCATGTCGAGGCTCCTCTCCTGAGTACGATGACGATGTAACGAGACGTTTCGTCTCGCGGCTTACCTTCACCACTGTCAGGCGAGACGCACCGTCTTGTCAACCTGATAAGTTCGAGCCATGAGCCTGAAGAAGCCCGCGCAGCCCGCCCCCGACTCCACCCGGCGCAGCGAGAGGTCCCGTCGCGCCATCTACGACGCCGCCCTCACGCTCGTCGCGGAGGTCGGCTACCCCAAGACCACGATCGAGGGCATCGCCGCCCGGGCCGGTGTCGGCAAGCAGACGATCTACCGGTGGTGGTCCTCCAAGGCCGATGTCCTGCTGGAGGCCTTCCTCGACCTGAGCGAACAGGCCTCCCGGGACGCGGGCCCGGAGTACGAGTTCGCCATCCCGGACACCGGTGACCTCGCCGCCGACCTCAAGGCCGTCCTGCGCCTCACCGTCGACCAGCTCCGGGACCCCCGCTTCGAGGGCCCGTCCCGCGCCCTGGCCGCCGAGGGAGTGGTCGACGAGCAGCTGGGCCGCATCGCCGTGGCCAAGCTCCTCGAACCGTCGCTCCAGATGTACGCCGACCGGGTGCGCTCCGCGCAGGAGGCCGGCCAGGTCCGCCCGGACGTGGACCCGCGCATCGCCCTCGAACTCTGGGTCTCCCCCCTCGCCCAGCGCTGGCTCCAGTACACCGGCCCGATCTCCTACGAGTACACCGACACCCTCGTCGACTACGCCCTCCACGGCCTCGCGCCCCGCTGAAGGGCCCTCCGGGCGTCCCGCTGGGCGTCCTGCCTGGCCTCCCGGGCCTGCCGGGCCTGCAGCTCGGCGATGCGCGCCAGCCGCCCCGGCGCGTCCGTGATCACCCCGGTGCACCCCAGCGCCAGCACCCGGTCCCGCTGCGCGTCCGTCACCACCGTGTGCGCCCACACCCGCGCGATCCCCGAGTTCACCGCCCGCGTCAGGTCCGCGTCGCGCGCCCGGTGGTCCACGTCCAGCAGGTCGACGTACGACCGCCAGCGCTCCGGGCGGTCCGTGCGCAGCTGCCGCGCCGAGCGCCACAGCTGGGTGAGCAGGCCGAGGCGGTGGGCGCGCCGGGCCACCCCGGGGTCGTTGGAGTTCACGAAGACCGAGCGGGCCAGGCCACGGGCCCGGATCAGGCCGGCCAGCCGGTTCAGGCTCCGCGGATCCTTCGCCTCCAGCATCAGCACGATCCGCCCGCCGAAACGGTCCAGGACCTCCGCGACCGTCGGCGGCCGCTCCGACCGCCAGCTCCCGGGCAGCACGTCCCTCGGGCGCAGCCGTACGCCCTGCCACTCCCGGGCGTCCAGGCCGCGCACCTCGCCGCCCAGGTAGGTCGTGCGGTTCAGGGTCTCGTCGTGGAACACCACCGGCGTGCCGTCGCGCAGCAGCCGCGTGTCGAAGTCCAGCACCTGCGCCGTACCGCGCCCGTAGGCGGACATCAGCCCCGACATGCTGTTCTCGGGGACCTCGTGGGCGCCGCCGCGGTGTGCGACGTACGTGATCCGGGGGAGTGCCGCCACCGTCAGCGGGCCGGTGCCCCACTCCAGCGGCATCGGGGCGGTGTCGTGTGCCGTGAGGGTCAGCGCGACCACGGAAGCCGCGGTGGCCAGGCCCGTCAGCGCGATCGTTGTGCCCATGGCGATACGGTAGGTCGCCATATCAGGTCAAAGCGGGCAATGACACCGATCTCGGTGCGGCATATGCCTCGCTCGCCCCACCGGTACCCGTCTCATAGCTCCTGCCCCGGATGTGGGCACTGGCCCCCCGGTGCGCGGGAAGATGGGACCATAGGGCATGCTGTTCCGCACGACAGCGAGGCGAGGGGATAGATGAGCGCGGAGTTCGGCGGTCGGACCGGCCTGCAGGGCAAACTCACCCAGTGGCTGCGCGCCGGGCGCCGGCCGAAGGAGACCGCCGGTGACGGCGGCCGTGAGGCCCTGCTGCTCGCCGCCGCCGGGGCGGGACTGCCCCTCGCGCCCGCGGCCCACCCGGCCGGCTACCGCTGCTCCTGCGACCGCGTCGGCTGTCCCACCCCGGCCCGGCACCCCGTGTCCTTCGCCTGGCAGACGCAGTCCACCACCGACCGCGCCCAGATCGAGCGCTGGGCCCGCCACCAGCCCGAAGCCAACTTCATCACCGCGACCGGCATGGTGCACGACGTCCTCGACGTGCCCCTGGATGCCGGTCGCGACGCGTTGGAGCGACTGCTCGCGGAGGGTGTCGAGGTCGGTCCGGTCG
Organism: Streptomyces sp. NPDC040589; assembly: GCF_055594445.1. NCBI lineage: Bacteria > Bacillati > Actinomycetota > Actinomycetes > Kitasatosporales > Streptomycetaceae > Streptomyces > Streptomyces sp. NPDC040589. The sequence goes on from NZ_JBVIWP010000003.1 coordinate 1,074,387, forward strand.
CCGAGAGCGACGACGGCCGCATGCTCTTCTTCACCCTCACCCGCGGGACGCCGGAGGACGAGGACGAGTGGTGGCCGTGCGAGCTGGACTGCCACCCCGAGACGGCGGACGAGCACCCCGGGCTGCGCTGGCACTGCCGTGGCTCCTACGTCCTCGTGCCGCCGGCCCGGCTGCCCGGCGACGGCCGGGCGGTGCGGTGGGTGCGCGGGCCCGAGCATGAGCTGCCGGACCCGTTGAGCCTGCTGGAGGTGCTCACCGAGGTCTGCGGCCGGTACGTCGACGCCGACTCCGCGGGGTCGGCGTGGCCTTCCCGACGCTGAGGCCCTGAGTCGCCCTAGGCCCTGCGCTACGAGCCCTCCGCGGAGGTCATTCCCTGGATCCGGCCCAGGATCGTCACCTTGCCCTGGCCCTTGGGATCCAGCGCCACCTCGTTGGAGACGAACTCCAGCGTGAGGGACTGCTTGATCTCGCCCTTCGTCAGGGCGAGCACGTCCTTGTTCGGGGTCGGGAACGTCGTGCCCGCGTAGGCAGTCTGCTTCTCGTAGTGCCGCGTGGTGAAGAACACCAGTGCGCCGCCGTCCGTCGTGCGCAGCGCCAGCGGTCCGTAGTCGCCGTTCGTCAGCGGCTCGTCGATGTACTGGGTGACCAGGCCAGGCCTCTTGGTGTTCTTCTCGCGCAGGGCACGCCACTGGCTGGTGTGCGCGCCGTCCGCGAAGGCGGTCCCGCCGTTCTTGAGGTACGTCGTGTACGTCTGGCTCAGATCGCCCGGCTTCGCCGCCACGCTCGTCGAGTTCACGGGGACCGGCTCGGCCCAGCCGTCCGCGTCCTTCTTGAACTCCGGGACCTTGCCGGGGGCGACGAGGGTCAGGTACGCGACCTGGAACGGGTCGTCGAGGCTGCTGCGGGTGAACACGAGCAGCCAGCGGGCGGTGCCGCCCTTGTTGCCGGCAGCGTCGACGACGAACCAGCGGGGCCAGCCGGCCTTCTTCGGGATCGTGAACTTCGCGTCCGTCAGCTTCAGCGGCGAGTGGTTCGGGTTGCCGCCCGGGTTGTTCTTCTGGCCGGCCTCCAGACGAGCCGAGTCGATGTCGGCGAGGGCGCCGGTGGTGTGCTCGGCGTCCAGGGAGGCGTCGTAGGCCTTGTCGGCGTCGTTGTACGCGGTCGTGAACTCCTGGAGCGCCTTGGCGGCTTCGGCGCGGGTGGTCGCCGGGAGGATCTCCCGTTCGCCGTGCACGACGACGCATCCGCTCGCCGTCAACGACAAAGCGGTCACCGAGGCCGATATGAGGGTCCTCCGGCCAAGCGTGCGGAGTGTTCGAGGGTCGCGATCCCTGATCATCGGGTGCCTTCACCTTCCCCTTTCCGGAGGCGAACCCTACCGGGTGCCTCCGGCGGTCGGGGCGGGGTGGGTGCGCCTGCTCGCCGGTGGTGGGTCGGGGCCGCGCCGGGGGGTGTCCGTCCTCGGAACGGCGCGATGGGGTTGGACGCCGACTGACTGTTCGTTGACGCGCCAACCGCTGCGGGCGGACACCCCCCGACACGTCCCCTTGCGTAGTCCCCCCCCCGCCGCTGCGGGCATGCGTGCCGCTAGGGGCGGCACGGGTGGGCGCAGCGGCACCTCGTCGCGCCGAGCTGCGCACCCACCCGGCCTCAGCTGTCGCGGGCCGCCGTTGTCGGCGTCCGGCGTTGTCGGAGGCCCGTTGGCGCCAGGAACAGTGCCAGGGTCGGGATCAGGTACAGGAGCCACACCGTCACCTGGAGGACCGTCGGGTCGGGCTGGAAGTTGAACACGCCCTTGAGGAGCGTGCCGTACCAGCTGTCCGGAGGGATCGTGCCGGAGATGTCGAAGGCCTTGTTCGTGAGGCCGGGCAGGAAGTCGGCCTCCTGGAGGTCGTGGAAGCCGTACGCCAAGACGCCCGCGGCGACGACCACGAGCATGCCGCCGGTCCACGTGAAGAACTTCGCCAGGTTGATGCGCAGCGCGCCCCGGTAGAACAGCCAGCCCAGAGCGACCGCTGTCGCAAGGCCCAGACCCACACCGACCAGCGGCCGCGGCGTGCCGTCGCTCGCCGCGTGGACCGAGGCCCAGACGAACAGGGCCGTTTCCAGGCCCTCCCGGCCGACCGCGAGGAAGGCCGTGGCGACCAGCGCGCCCGTGCCCATCGCCAGGGCCGCGTCCAGCCTGCCGTGCAGCTCCGACTTGAGATGGCGGGCCGTGCGGCGCATCCAGAACACCATCCACGTCACCAGGCCGACCGCGAGGATCGACAGGGAGCCGCCCAGCGCCTCCTGGGCCTGGAACGTCAGCTCCTGGGAGCCGAATTCGAGCACGCAGCCGAAGCCGAGCGCGAGGGCCACCGCCACGCCGATGCCGGTCCAGATCGGCTTCAGGGCGTCCCTGCGGTCCGTCTTGACCAGGTAGGCGATGAGGATGCAGACGACCAGGCTCGCCTCCAGCCCCTCACGCAGGCCGATCAGATAGTTGGAGAACATCGGGTCTACGCCGCCTCCCCGGAGAACAGCGTCCGGCCCCACCAGTCGTCCTTGTCGCGGACTCCCGGCGGGACCGCGAAGAGCGCCGAACCCACGTGCTGGATGTACTCGTTGAGCGCGTCCGTGGCCAGGTTGCGCTGGATCGGGATGAAGCCCTCGCGGACGTCCCGCTGGTAGGCCAGGAAGAACAGGCCCGCGTCCAGGCGGCCCAGACCGTCCGTGCCGTCGGTGAAGGAGTAGCCCCGGCGCAGGATCGTCGCCCCCTGGTTGGAGTCGGGGTGCGCGAGCCGGACGTGCGCGTCGGGCTTCATCGCCTTCAGGAACGGCTCGTCGCGCTCCTTCGCCTTGCCGACCGGGGCTCCCTCGCCCTTGTCGCGGCCGAAGATGTCCTCCTGCTCCTGGAGAGAGGTGCGGTCCCATGGCTCGACGTGCATACGGATGCGGCGGGCGACGAGGTAGGAGCCGCCTGTCATCCAGGCCGGGCCGGCCTTCTCGGACACCCAGACGTGCTTGCGCAGACGGTCCGTCTCCGTGCCCGCTATGTTGCGCGTGCCGTCCTTGAAGCCCATCAGGTTGCGCGGGGTCTGCGCCTCGGGCGTCGTCGACGACGTCTTGCCGAAGCCGAGCTGCGACCAGCGGATGACCACCTTGCCGAATCCGATACGGGCCAGGTTGCGGACGGCGTGCACGGCGACCTGGGGGTCGTCCGCGCAGGCCTGGATACACAGGTCTCCGCCGCTGCGGGCCTCGTCGAGGTTGTCGCCCGCGAACTTCGGCAGGTCGACCAGGGCCTCGGGGCGGTGATCCGCGAGGTCGAACTTCTTGAAGAGGGACGGGCCGAAGCCGATCGTGAGCGTCAGGCGGGAGGGCCTGAGGCCCAGGGCCTCGCCCGTGTCGTCGGGGGGCGCCTCGGGCAGACCGCCGTAGGCGCCCTCGCCCACCGGGTGTCCGGCCGTCATCCGCCGGGCCGCGTCCGTCCAGTCCTTCAGCAACTGGACGAACTGCGCGCGGTCGTCGGTCGTCACGTCGAACGCGGCGAAGTGCAGGCGATCCTGTACCGGGGTGGCGATGCCCGCCTGGTGCGTGCCGTGGAAGGGGACCGCGGCTCCGGGGCCTGCTGGGGCTTCGTCGTCGTCGCGGGCCATCGCGACCGCTCCGCCGGCCGCGGCGGCACCGAGCGCGAGGCCCGCGCCGCCCCAGCCGAGCAGCGAACGGCGGGAAGGGGGCTGTGTGTTGGTGTCCGTCATGGTGGCGTCCCGTTACTCGGCGACCGCTGCGGCGAGCTTCGAGAGCGGCTCCGCCAGGGCGTTCACCGCGTCCGACAGCTCCTTGCGGTCGGCCTTGCCGACCTTGTCGTACGAGGTGAAGTCGTACGACGTGGTGTTCGGGCGGTACTTGTCGAGCAGGGTGTTCAGGGCCCCGAACTGCTTGTCCAGTTCGGTGACGAGGGCCGCGTCGTTCTCCTTGGCGACCGGCTTCAGCAGCTCGTACGACTGCTGCGCCCCCTCGACGTTGGCCTTGAAGTCGACCAGGTCGGTGTGCGAGTAGCGCTCCTCTTCGCCGGTGACCTTGCCGGTGGCGACCTCGTCGAGGAGTTCCTTGGCGCCGTTGGCCATGGAGGTGGGGGTGATCTCGGCCTTGCCGACCCGCTTCTGCCAGTCCTTCAGGTCGGTGATCAGCTGATCGGCGAGTTCCTTCTCGCGGTCGCCGATCTTCTTGTCCTGCCAGAGGGCCTTCTCCAGGCGGTGCCAGCCGGTCCAGTCGGTGGCCGGGTCCTGGCCGTCCTCCAGACCGTCCTCGCGGACGTCCACCTTCGGGTCGATGTCGCCGAAGGACTCGGCGACCGGCTCGGTGCGCTCCCAGCCGATGCGGGAGGGGGCGTACGCCTTCTTCGCGGCGTCGAGGTCGCCGTCCTTGACGTCCTGTGCGAACGTCTCGGCCTTGGGCAGCGTCTCGTCGGCCTGGGTCTGGGCGTAGGCGCGGTAGGCCGCGACGGCCTTGTCCAGGCGCGGGTCGCGCTGGACGGCCTTGCCGCCGGTGACCTTGACGGCCTGGCGGATGCCCTTGCCCTTCATGCCGGGCTTGCAGGCGATCTGGTAGTCGCCGGCCTTCACCTCGGCGGTGACGCGCTGCTTGGTGCCGGGGCCTATGTTCTCCCGCTCGGTGACCACGCGGTCGTCGGGGAAGAGGACGTAGACCTCGGTGACCTTGGAACCCTTGTTCTCGACGGCCAGCTCGACGTGCCCGGCCGGGAACTCCTTCTTCGACACCTCGCACTTGTCGTCCGTCGCCGTGACGTGGACGACCTGGTCGCCGTCCTTGGCGTTGCTCTTCTCGGTGCAGCCGGTGACGGCGGTCAGGGCCGCCGCGACGGCGATCGCGAGGGAAGCGGGTCTGGCGGGTCGCATGAGGGCTCCAAGGAAGGGAAGGTGAGGCTCACCTAAGGGCCACATAAGGATTACCTAAGTGGCTCAAAATCGCCCTCAAGAATGAGTCAAGGAGAGGTCAAGGCTCTCGTCGGGGGGTCACCAGGAGCGCTCCCGTCCGGGGGTGTGGGAGGACCTCGACGGGCTGGTCGTAGACCTCGGACAGCAGTCCTTCGGAGAAGACCTCGGCAGGCGGACCGTCCGCCGCGACGCGACCGGCGTACAGAAGCGCGACCCGGTGCGCATGGGCAGCGGCGAGCCCCAGGTCGTGCACCACCACGACCACCGCGTCACCGGCGTGCGCCCTTGACCGGCACAGCCCGGTGCCGGCGGCGACCGGGACCAGGACGAGAAGGGCCGCGACCAGACCGGCGGTCAGCAGTCACGTCGTCGTACGGCGTCTTCGGGGCGGGCTCTCCCCCGGGGCGCTCGTGGTGGGCCTCTCCAGGACGGTCATCCAGCCTTGCCTGCGCTCTCTGTCGGTCGTCGTGGCGGTGAGAAGTTCAAGGCAGAATGCCCTCGTGACTGACTACGACGTACTCCGTGTCTTCTGCGGGCCGCGCGGTGGATACGGCAATGAACTCGGGGTCGTTCGCGAGGGTTCGGTGCTGCCCGAGGAGAGCGAGCGGCAGGAGTTCGCCGCGAAACTCGGCTTCAGCGAGACCGTGTTCGTCGACGATCCCGAGCGCGGCGTGATCGACATCTACACGCCGACCCTGCGGCTGCCCTTCGCGGGGCATCCCTGCGTCGGGACGGCGTGGCTGCTCGACGTGCCCGAACTGGTCGTCCCCGCCGGGGTGGTCGGTGCCCGGCAGGACGGCGAGTTCTGCTGGATCGAGGCGCGGGCGGAGTGGGTGCCGCCGCGCACCCTGCGGCAGTACGGCAGCGCCGCCGAGGTCGACGATCTGGCCGTACCGCCGCCGGGGGAGTGGGTCTACGCCTGGGCCTGGGAGGACGAGCCCGCCGGCCGGGTCCGCGCCCGGGCCTTCCCCGGCCGCGGCGACGGCATCGACGAGGACGAGGCGACCGGGGCGGCCGCCCTGCTGCTCACCGACCGGCTGGGCCGGGCCCTCAACATCACCCAGGGCGCCGGCTCCCAGCTCCTGACCGCGCCCCAGCCGGGCGGCTGGACCGAGGTCGGCGGCCGGGTCCACCTCGAACGCTGAACGGACGGAGGTCTCGCGGTCCTACGCCGACAACGGGAACTCCGCGCCCAGCGCCTGGAACACCGCGTTGTTCAGCGCGTACGCCCGCTTGCACTCGGCCACGGCCCGCTGCCGCTCCAGCTCGTCACCGGGCACCGCGTCCAGCAGCGCGCAGTAACTCCGCTTGAAGGCGGCCGGGTTGGGGATCTGCTCGAAGACGTAGAAGCGGACCCCGTCGCCCTTCTTCGGGAAACCCCACGCCTTCTCGGCCGTGTCGCGGATGATCTGCCCGCCGGAGAGGTCACCGAGGTAGCGGGTGTAGTGGTGCGCGACATAGCCGGCCGGCCAGGCGCGGGCGCACTCGGTGATCCGCTCCGCGTACTCCAGCGTGGCGGGCAGCGCGCTGATCCCCGACCGCCAGCCGGGGCCGCGCAGATACTCCAGGTCCTGCTCCAGTGAGGCCATACGGAAGAGCTCCGGGCGGACGAACGGGCCGGCCACCGGGTCGGCCGCCAGCTGCGCGGCCCCCGACTCCAGCGCCCCGTACACGAACCAGAGCTGCTCCGTGTAGCGCGCGAACGCGTCGACGCCCAGTTTGTGCCCCATCAGGTCGCTCATGAAGGTCGAGCCCCTGACCTCCTCGTGCTGCTCTCGGGAAGCGGTCCGAATGAGGGTCGAGAAGGAATCCATGGGCGATACTTTCTATGGTTAGGCTAACCTAAGTCAATGACCTTGCCGACCTGCTGTCGGTAAACTTCCCGACGCGGCGTCGGTAAAAACCTGCGGACATGAGGAACGGCCCGCCCTCCGAGGAGAGCGGGCCGTACGGCGGTGTGCGTGCGGTGGTGCTACGGCAGCGTGAGGATCTCCGCGCCCGTGTCCGTCACCACCAGCGTGTGCTCGAACTGGGCCGTCCGCTTGCGGTCCTTCGTGACGACCGTCCAGCCGTCGTCCCACATGTCGTACTCGTGCGTCCCGAGCGTCAGCATCGGCTCGATCGTGAACGTCATCCCGGGCTGGATGAGCGTCGTCGCGTGCGGGGAGTCGTAGTGCGGGATGATCAGGCCCGAGTGGAACGAGCTGTTGATGCCGTGGCCGGTGAAGTCCCGGACCACCCCGTAGCCGAAGCGCTTGGCGTACGACTCGATGACCCGGCCGATGATGTTGATCTGCCGGCCCGGCCGGACCGCCTTGATCGCGCGGTTCAGCGACTCCCGCGTCCGCTCCACCAGCAGCCGCGACTCCTCGTCGACCTCGCCCACCAGGTACGTCGCGTTGTTGTCACCGTGCACGCCGCCGATGTACGCCGTCACGTCGAGGTTGATGATGTCGCCGTCGCGCAGGACGGTGGAGTCCGGGATGCCGTGGCAGATGACCTCGTTGACCGAGCTGCACAGCGACTTCGGGAAGCCGCGGTAGCCCAGCGTCGAGGGGTAGGCGCCGTGGTCGCACATGTACGCGTGCGCCACCTTGTCCAGCTCGTCCGTGGTCACCCCGGGGGCGATCAGCTTCGCGGCCTCCGCCATCGCCCGGGCGGCGATCCGGCCGGCGACGCGCATCGCCTCGATCGTCTCGGGGGTCTGCACCTCCGGTCCGGTGTACGGCGTCGGCGCGGGCTTGCCGACGTACTCGGGGCGACGGATGTTTCCGGGCACGGAACGGGTGGGGGACAGCTCCCCCGGTGCGAGCAGCGACTGGCCAGACATGCCAGCGAGTCTAACCAGCGCCCATGGGGGAACATGTCGATGGCGAGAGGAGCTGGTCATGGCCCTGTTCAAGAAGCGCACGGTCGGCAAGCCGGGTGAGTGGTACTACTGCCTGGAGCACAAGAAGGTCGAGGAGGGGCCGGAGTGCCCCAACAAGGACCGGTTCGGGCCGTACGCCTCCCGCACGGAGGCCGAACACGCGATGGCGACCGCCCGCGAGCGCAACCTCCAGTGGGAGAACGACCCCAAGTGGCACGACGCCCCGGCGGGCGGCCGGGACGACACCGCCTGAGCATCTACACCGGCGTCCGGGGGCGGCAGCAGCTGCCGCCCCCGGACGCCGGTGCGCTCCGGCCGGGCACCGGCCGCACGGCACACCCTCCATCGACCGGCTCCGGCTGCTCGCCGCGGGCCGGGTGGCTCGGCGTCGGTTCCCCCTGGGGCGGCGCGCGACGGTGTTCCCCGCGACAGGTCGGCAGACGGCGACGGTGCGGCGCGGCCGGCCCGAGCCGGCGTGAGGGCGCGGGAACGCGTCGGCCGCGCCCCCCCCCGCACCGTGCGTGCGGCGGGCCCTCCCGAGCCGGGGCTTCCCGAGCCAGGCCCTCCCGGGCCCGGACTCACCAGCGCGCGGGCGGTGGGGCCGTCAGATGCTCCGCCAGTCTCGACACCCTGTCCCGGAAGCGGTGGCGGCTTCGCGGGGTCGGAAGGGCGTTCTCGCCGGCCGCCGCGCTGACCAGGTGCTGGACCGTGTCCAGGTCCAGTTCCGAGCCGGTGGGGACGGCCAGGGTCTCGTGGGCCATCGCCGGCAGTTCGCCCGCGTCGGGGCCGAGGGCCAGGACCGTCGCACCGGCGCGGCGGGCGTCGGACACCCGTTCAAGGAGTGGCGCGGCGGGTCCGGGTCCCTCGGGGGACACCACCAGCAGTGTCTCGCCCCGCCGGGCCGCCTCCAGCCGCCCGAGGCCGACCGCCAGGTGCGCCGGGTCGCAGGGGTGCGCGTCGTGCCGTACGAGTGTCGGGGCCAGCTCCGGCGTGCCCGACCACGCCGCCTCGTCCACCAGGTGCGCGGCCAGATGCCACGGCTCGTACTCCGGCGTGCCGACGAGCAGCAGCCCGCCCCCGTGCGACACCACCGACCCCCGCAGAGCCCCGGCGAACCGCCGCGTGGCGCCCAGCCACTCGGTCCCGGCGAGCACTTCCCGCAGCAGCGCGACCCGTACGGCATCCATGCGACCGCATCCTGCCCGAGCCTGCCCCGCACGAGGAGGAAGTCGCCACGGATTCGCCCGGCCCGGGCAGTTGGGTCGCTCACCCGTGCCAGAGGCGAACGGCCGGGGGAGACATCGGGCCCACCGGCGCGGACGTAGAGTCGGGGCCATGACCTCTACCGACAGTGCTGCCACCGACAACGCCCAGAAGGCCCCCGCCAAGGACCCCTGGGACCTGCCCGACGTCTCCGGACTCGTCGTCGGTGTGCTCGGCGGAACCGGGCCCCAGGGCAAGGGCCTCGCCTACCGGCTCGCCCGGGCCGGCCAGAAGGTGATCATCGGCTCGCGGGCCGCCGAGCGCGCCCAGGCGGCGGCCGGGGAACTCGGGCACGGCGTCGAGGGCGCCGACAACGCCGAGACCGCGCGCCGCAGCGACATCGTGATCGTCGCCGTGCCGTGGGACGGCCACGGCAAGACCCTCGAATCCCTGCGCGAGGAACTGTCCGGCAAGCTCGTCGTCGACTGCGTCAACCCGCTCGGCTTCGACAAGAAGGGCGCCTACGCGCTCAAGCCCGAGGAGGGCAGCGCCGCCGAGCAGGCCGCCGCCCTGCTGCCGGACTCCCGGGTCACGGCCGCCTTCCACCACCTGTCGGCCGTGCTGCTCCAGGACCCTGAGATCGACGAGATCGACACCGATGTGATGGTGCTCGGCGAGGTGCGGGCGGACGTCGAGATCGTCCAGGCGCTGGCCGGCCGTATCCCCGGGATGCGCGGCATCTTCGCGGGGCGGCTGCGCAACGCCCACCAGGTGGAGTCGCTGGTGGCGAACCTGATCTCCGTGAACCGTCGCTACAAGGCGCACGCCGGGCTGCGCGTCACCGACGTGTGAGCCGGTGAGGTGCATGGGGGACACTGGTCGTCGTAGCAGTGTCCCCCGACAGGAGTCGACCGAAATGCCCCGCCTTGCTGTTTACGCCCTGATCGTCTGCGTCCTCGCCGTGGCGGCGGCCGTGGTCTCCTTCGTGGAGGGCAGCTGGCTGGGGATCGTCTGGGTGCTGCTCGCCGGACTGTCGTCGAACATGACCTGGTACTACCTCAAGCGCGCCAGGGCGCAGAAGAAGTCGGTCACGGGCTGACCGAGCAGAACTCGCTGCCGCCCTGCCAGAAGCGGTACAGCTCCTGACCGCAGTACGTCTCCATGTCGCTGATCTGGAGCGACTTCAGGATCGTGTCGATCACGTCGAAGAACACGCCGTTCACCGCGGGCAGCCACAGCAGCGCGAACACGAACAGCAGGCCGAACGGCGCGAACGGCTCCACCTGGCGCCGGATCTTGTACGACAGCCACGGCTCGATGACGCCGTAGCCGTCCAGGCCCGGCACCGGCAGGAAGTTCAGCAACGCTGCCGTCACCTGGAGCAGGGCGAGGAAGGCCAGGGCGAACCGGAAGTCGGTCGGCACGCCGTCCAGGGCGTCCAGCCAGAACGGGGCGGTGCACACGATCGCGAACAGCACGTTCGTCAGCGGACCCGCCGCCGAGATCAGACTGTGCCGCCAGCGCCCCTGGATCCGCCCCCGCTCGATGAACACCGCGCCACCGGGCAGGCCGATCCCACCCATGATCACGAAGATCACCGGCAGCACGATGCTGAGCAGCGCATGCGTGTAAGCGAGGGGATTGAGGCTCAAGTAGCCCTTGTCTCCTACGGTGATGTCGCCCGAGTGCAATGCGGTACGAGCGTGCGCGTACTCGTGGAGACATAGTGAAACTACCCAGGCCGAGGTCACGAAGAGGAAGACAGCGAGCCCCGGAGACGCGGCGAAGTCCGTCCACACCGCCCACCCGGTGACCGCGGTAACAGCGGTGATTCCTAGGAAAACGGGGCTGATCCGCTGATCGCGTGTGCGAGAGGCGGTGGTCATGGGTGGGCTCCTGGTGGGTGATGGCGAACGTGCAGTGCGAGTTTCCCAGAGCGGCGAGGCGCGGAGAGTGCGGGTCCCGGCCGCCGTAGGGGCTCGTCTACCTCAGGAACTTCGCAAGGCGTTCCCGGAAGTCCTCGGGGATCTTCGGAACATGGCCGCCGCCTTCTCGCGGGTGGCATCGGACGGTGATGCCGGCGCGGACCAGATCCTCGCCGAATTCGGAGGTTCCCATGCTCTGCCATCGCTCCGCGAACGTGGTACCGAGAGGTGCGAATCGCCAGTGATCCTCATCGACGTCGTGTGACGGATTCGACTCGTCCCTCGCTTCGGAGCGCTGGACGTATACGCGGTGAGCGACGACGACGTTTCCGACTGCCTGGACCAGCATTCTCCGGATGGGGGTGACGATCTCCTCGTCGGGCAGAAACACGTAACCGGGGCACGCCGGGGAGCCGATCCGGGACAGGCAACGGATCTTCTCGGTCACCCGGTACGTCCCGTCCTTGCGCCGTTTCCTGGATGTGTGAAGCTGAAGGTTCTTGCCGCACCCGCCGCATTTGATCACGCCGAGGAGCGGTGTCCTGGGCGTCGCGGACCGTTGGGCTACCGGCGAGGCGGAGCGGGCCAGGGCATCCTGAAGGCGGTCGAAGACTCCCTGGTCCAGCACCGCGTCGGCTACGCGGACGGGACGGCCGTCCTGGTCGTGCACCAAGACTCGCTTCTTGTACGCCTTGCCGGGGACATCCTCGCTGCGCGTCTTCCAGCCCAGCAGGGTGGGGGACGTGAGGATTCCCTTGAGCGTGCGGGGATACCACACGAAGTCCTTGCCGGACTTGTTCCGCCGATACACGTCGGCGGGCGCAGGCAGCCCGCGCTCTTCGTGGCGACGGCGAGACATGGAGCCTTCCGGCCTGGCCACCCAAGGCACGCCGCCGTAATTCCGTAACCGTCTCCCGCACCACCGGAGACAATGGACCCCGTGCGCTACCGCATCCTCGGCACCACGCAGGCGCTCCGCACCGACGGCACGGTCGTTTCGGTGGGCGGGGCGCGGCTGCGTGCGTTGCTGACCGTGCTCGCTCTGCGGGCCGGCCGTACCGTGCCCGTGGGGCTGCTCGTCGACGAGGTGTGGGACGGTGCCCCGCCCGCCGACGGGCCGGCGGCGCTGCAGGCGCTGGTCGGGCGGTTGCGGCGGGCGCTCGGGGCGGACGCGGTCGCCTCCGCCGAGGGCGGGTACCGGCTCACGGCCGCGCCCGACGACGTCGACCTGCACCGGTTCGAGCGGCTGGCCGGCGAGGGACTGCGGGCCCTGGCCGACGATGACGCCGCCAAGGCCGCCGTGATCCTCGACGACGCCCTCGCCCTGTGGCGCGGCCCGGCCCTCGCCGACCTGCCCGACCGCACCGCCGAGGCGGCCCGCCGGGACACCCGCCGCCTGGACGTCCTGCGCGCCCGCCACACCGCCGCCCTCGCCCTCGGCCAGGCCGAGCAGTCCCTGCCGGAGCTGACCGCCCTGTGCGACAGCCACCCTCTGGACGAACCCCTCCAGGCCCTGCGCCTGCGCGCCCTGCGCGACGCCGGCCGCACGGCGGGGGCCCTGGACGCCTACGAGGAGGTCCGGCGGCTGCTCGCCGACCGGCTGGGGGCCGACCCGGGGCCGGAACTGCGCTCCCTGCACGCGGAGTTGCTGAGCCCGGGGGACAGGCGGGACAGGCCCGTAGCCGAGCCTGCCGCCGAGCCTCGGCCCGTCGGCAACCTGCGGGCCCGGCTGACCTCCTTCATCGGTCGCGAGAGCGACATCGAGACCATCCGCGGCGATCTCACCACCGCCCGGCTGGTCACGCTGCTCGGGCCCGGCGGGGCCGGCAAGACACGGCTGTCGCAGGAGGCCGCCGAGACCGTACGGCCCGCCATGTCCGGCGGCGTCTGGCTGGCCGAACTCGCCCCGGTCGACGACCCCGCCGCCGTCCCGGAAGCCGTACTCACCGCCGTCGGCGCCCGCGAGACCGTGCTGTACGGTGCCGGTGCCGAGGGCATCCGGGCCGCCGTGGCCGACCGGCTCGACGACCCCGTCGAGCGGCTCGCCGAGCACTGCTCCCGCCCCGGCATGCTGCTGATCCTCGACAACTGCGAGCACGTCGCCGACGCCGCCGCCCGGCTCACCGAGGAACTGCTGGAGCGCTGCCCGGGGCTCACCGTTCTCGCCACCAGCCGCGAACCCCTGGGCGTACCGGGGGAGTTGCTGCGGCCTGTGGAACCGCTGCCCGAGCCGGTCGCGCTGCGGCTGTTCGCCGACCGGGGCGCGGCGGCCCGGCCCGGCTTCCGCGTCCAGGACGACCCCGAGGCGTGCGCCGAGATCTGCCGGCGTCTCGACGGCCTGCCCCTGGCCATCGAACTCGCCGCCGCCCGGCTGCGGATGCTCACGCCCCGCCAGATCGCCGACCGGCTCGACGACCGCTTCCGCCTGCTCACCTCCGGCAGTCGTACCGTCCTGCCCCGCCAGCAGACCCTCAGAGCCGTCGTCGACTGGTCCTGGGACCTCCTCGACGAGGACGAACGGGACGTCCTGCGGCGGCTGTCGGTGTTCGCGGGCGGCTGCGACCTCCCCGCCGCCGAGGCGGTGTGCGGGCCGGTCGCCCTGGAGGCGCTCGGCTCGCTCGTCGACCGGTCCCTGGTCGTGGCCGCCCCGCCCCGCGAGTCGGCCGACGGCGAGATGCGCTACCGGCTGCTGGAGACCGTCGCCGAGTACGCCGCCGAGCGGCTGGACGAGGCCGGACAGCGCGCCGAGGCCGAGCGCGCCCACCTGACGCACTTCCGCGAACTCGCCCGCGCCACGGACCCGTTGCTGCACGGACCCGGCCAGCTCGCCGCCATCCACCGGCTGGAGCGGGAGTACGAGAACCTGCGCACCGCCCTGCGCCACGCCGTCGCCCTGCGCGACGAGCAGGAGGCGCTCTGCCTGGCGCTGTCCCTCGTCTGGTACTGGCAGATGCGCGACCTGCGCATCGAGGCCCGCACCTGGTGCCGCGAGGTCATGGCCCTCGGGCCCGACCCCTTCACCGAGCCCGTCCGCCGCGCCGCTCCGGTCTGGCAGCGCTGCACCGACGCACCGCCCCCGATGACCGGCGAGGTCCTCCAGGAGGCCCGGCGCGGGATCCATCTGGCCCATCTCGCCTGCATGGACACCGAACTGGACGCCTGGCAGACCCCGCGGGCCCAGCGGAAGCTGCGGACCATCGCCGAGACCTACGAGCCCGGCCTCCCGCAGACCTGCCGGCTCCCCGGCCTGCTCTGGTTCTTCGCCGTGATGCTGACCGGCGACATGGACCGGCTGCGCGTCATCATGGACGCGTCCGTCCGCACCTGCCGGGAGACGCCCGGCTTGGAGTGGGAGCTGGCGTCCGGCCTCCAGATGCGGGCCAACTTCCTCGCCAACCGCACCGACTGGGCGGGCGACGCCGCCCGGGACGCCGACGAGTCGCTGGAGATCTACCGGAGCCTCGGCGACGCCTGGGGCACCGCCGAGGCCCTCTCCGCGCGCGCCGAGGCCCATGAGCGCAAGGGCGACTACACCCTGGCCGCCGCCGACTACGAGGAGGCCATCGGGCACGCGGAAGGCGTCGGCGCCCGTGCCCAGGCGGCCGTCCTCGGCGCCCGGCTGGGCAGCGCCCTGCTGGAGGCCGGCGAGGGTGAGCGCGGCGAGCGGCTGCTGCGCGAGGTGATCGCCGAGCGCGAGGACACGCACAGCGAGGCCATGCCCGCCGCCCGTCTGTTCCTGGCCGGTTGGCTCGGCATGACCGGCCGGGCACCCGAGGCACGCGAGCACCTGCGGCGGCTGCGCCAGGACTTCCGTATCGCCAAGTTCATCGTCTTCGACGCGTTCATCCTCGGCGCGGAGGCCTGGCTGGACTCCCTGGAGGAGCGCCACGAGGAGTGCCTGGACCGGATCCGCAAGGCGCTGGAACGGGCCGGCGACCCGCTCTCCACGGCCATCGCACCCCATATGCGCTCGGTGTACCTGGCCATCGCGGCCGGATCCCTGGCCGCCCTCGACGGCGGGCACCGCGCCCGGGACGCGGCCCGCTGCCTCGGCGCCGCCGCCGCCCTGCTGCCGCCCGGCCACGTCGCGGCGCGGCAGGAGCGCGAGGCGCACGGGCAGGCGGAACGGCGCGCCCGGGCGGTACTCGGCGACCGGGCGTACGAGACCGCGTACGCGGAAGGCGGCGGCCTCTCCGTCGAGGAGGCCACCGCCCTGGTCTGACGCGAGCCGGGACCGTCCGCTCAGCTCTTCGTACGGAACTTGTGGATCGCGATCGGAGCCACCACCGCAGTGATCGCCACCGACCAGCCGAGCGTCACCCACAGGTCGTGCGCGACCGGCCCGCCGACCATCAGACCGCGCGCGGCGTCCGCCAGCGTGGACAGCGGGTTGTAGTCGGTGAAGGCCTGCAGCCAGCCCGGCATCGAGGTCGTCGGCGCGAAGATCGACGAGCCGAACTGGAGCGGGAACAGCACCAGGAAGCCCATCGCCTGCACGGACTGCGCGTTCTTCATGATCACGCCCAGGGTGAGGAACACCCACATGATCGACGAGGCGAACGCGGTGGACAGGGCCACGGTCGCGAACAGACCGGCCCAGTTGGTGATCTCGAACCCGACCGCGACGGCGACGATCATCAGCACGGCGGTCGCGAACAGCATCCGCAGCAGCTCCACCGAGATCTTCGCGAAGAGCACCGAGCCGCGGCCGATCGGCAGGGACCGGAAGCGGTCCATGACACCGGAGTTGAAGTCCTGGCTGAAGCCGGTGCCGACGCCCTGGGACAGCGTCATGCTCATCATCGCGATCATGCCGGGGATCACGTACTGCACGTACTGGTCCTGCCCGCCGCCCAGCGCCTGCCCGATCGAGCCGCCGAACACGAACACGAACAGCAGGGTGAAGATGACCGGCATCAGCAGCGCGTCGGCCATCGACTCCGGGTCCTTGCGGATCCACAGCAGATTGCGGCGTATCAGGGCCCCGGTGTGGCGCAGGTGGGCGCGCGGCGAGATACGGGCGTCCGCCTCGGCTGTGTGGACGGTTGCGGTGGCGGCGCTCATACGGCGACCTCCTGACGGTCGTCGGCGGGCGTGGTGTCCTGCGGCGCACTGGCGCGGTGGCCGGTGAGGGACAGGAACACCTCGTCCAGGCTGGGCAGTTCGGTGGTGATGGAGGAGAGCGTGATGCCACGCGAGGTGACCGCGCCGACCACGGCGGTGAGCTGCTCGTCGCTGAGGATCGGCACGAGGACGTCGCCCCGGTCGGTGTCCACGGTCGTGGTGGCGAGCCCGGTGATCCCGAGCTCGTCCAGCGCGGCGGCGAGGGGCCGCAGGTGCACCGGATCGGCCGGGCGTATCCGCAGCGCACGGCCGCCGACCTTCGCCTTCAGCTCCTCGATGGCACCGCCCGCGATGACCTGTCCGCGGTCGACGACCGTCAGCTCGGTGGCGAGCTGCTCGGCCTCCTCCATGTACTGGGTGGTGAGCAGCACGGTGACGCCGTCGCCGACCATGCGCTTGACCTCGTCCCACACCTCGTTGCGGGTGCGCGGGTCGAGCCCGGTGGTCGGCTCGTCAAGGAAGAGCACGGCCGGCCGGCCGATCATCGACGCGGCCAGGTCCAGCCGCCGCCGCATGCCTCCGGAGTACGTCGCCGCGGGCCGCTTGGCGGCCTCGGTGAGCGAGAAGCGCTCCAGCAGTTCGTCGGCCCGGGCCCGGGAGCTCTTGCGGGGCAGGTCGAGCAGCCGCCCGATCATGTACAGGTTCTCCCAGCCCGAGAGCTTCTCGTCCACGGAGGCGTACTGCCCGGTGAGCCCGATGACCCGGCGCAGCTGCCGGGGCTGGCGTACGACGTCGTAGCCGACGACGGTGGCCCGGCCCGTGTCGGGAGCGAGCAGCGTGGACAGGATCCGCACCAGGGTCGTCTTGCCGGCCCCGTTCGGGCCGAGCACCCCCATGACGGTGCCCTCCCGCACGTCCAGGTCGACCCCGTCCAGTGCCTTGGTCTCGCCGTAGTGCTTCACCAGCCCCCGCACGGTGACCGCGGCGCCGCCGGCTTGTGTGTCGATTCGCGTCATGAGACAGACAGTCTCAGTGCCCACCGACAAACCACCGACAAGCCGCCTACAGCCGGCCGACGGTGCCCCGGCAAGGGGACAGCCCGTCGACTGGGGGAAGATCGACGGGCTGTCCGTGGTACCGCTGTGGCTCTAGTGGACGGAGTGCTCCTCCTGCGGGAACGTTCCGCCGACGACGTCCTCGGCGAACGCCTTCGCCGCACCGCTCATGACCTCACGCAGGTCGGCGTACTGCTTCACGAACTTGGGGACGCGCCCGCCGGTCAGACCCAGCATGTCGGTCCACACCAGCACCTGCGCGTCGGTCTCGGGGCCGGCTCCGATCCCCACCGTCGGAATCTGCAGCACCCGCGTCACCTCGGCCGCCAGCTCCGCCGGGACCAGCTCCAGCACCACCGCGAACGCGCCCGCGTCCTGCACGGCCTTCGCGTCCCGCAGCAACTGCTGGGCCGCCTCCTCGCCCCGCCCCTGCACGCGGTAGCCCATCGCGTTGACGGACTGCGGGGTCAGGCCGATGTGCGCCATGACCGGGATGCCGGAGTCGACGAGCAGCCGGATCTGCTCGTGCGACCGCTCGCCCCCTTCCAGCTTCACGGCCTGCACGCCCGCCTCCTTCACCAGCCGGGTCGCCGAGCGCAGCGCCTGCACGGGACCCTCCTGGTAGGAGCCGAAGGGCAGGTCGCCGACGATCAGGGCGCGCGAGGTGCCCCGTACGACCGCCGCCGACAGCATGGTCATCTCGTCGAGGGTGACGGGTACGGTCGACTCGTACCCCAGGTGGCAGTTGCCCGCCGAGTCGCCGACGAGCATGACCGGGATGCCGGCCTCGTCGAAGACGGACGCGGTCATCGCGTCGTAGGCGGTGAGCATGGGCCACTTCTCGCCCCGCTCCTTGGCGGCGGCGATGTCGCGCACGGTGATACGGCGGGTGCCCTTGCCCCCGTACAGCGTCTTGGCGCTCTGGGCAGCCGAAAGCTGCGTCATTGCACGGCTCCTCACACGTCATCTCGAGGCGCCCTGACGGCGTCCCCGGACCACGTCCATGGTGGCACCTCGTGTCAGTCAGGGCTAGGGGAGCCCCTGTGAGTTCCGTCGGCGCCCCAAGGCACAGCGCGCGTAAGAGCTCGGTAAAGGTATTCCAATACGAGACGGTCTCGTATCGAAATGGTTCTACGCTCGTCGGCATGACTACTCCTGCCGACCGCGCCGCCCCCACCGGCCCCCGGATACCGGAAGCGGTGCACCGGCGCCGCTGGGCGATCCTCGGTGCGCTGATGCTGAGCCTGCTGATCGTCGTCCTCGACAACTCGATCCTGAACGTCGCCATCAAGACGATCTCCACCCCGGCCCCGACCGGCCTGGGGGCCACGCAGAGCGAGCTGGAGTGGGCGATCAACGCCTACACCCTCGTCTTCGCGGGCCTGCTGTTCACCGCCGGGCTGCTCGGCGACCGGCTGGGCCGCAAGAAGGTGCTGCTCGGCGGCCTCGCCGTGTTCGGCATCGGCTCCGCGCTCGCCGCGTTCTCCGGCTCGCCGGGGGAGCTGATCGCCTTCCGGGCCGTGATGGGCCTGGGTGCCGCGTTCGTCATGCCCGCCACCCTCGCCGTCCTCATGAACGTCTTCGAGCGCGAGGAGCAGCCGAAGGCCATCGGCATCTGGGCCGGCGGCGTCGGCCTCGCCATCGCCATCGGACCCATCACCGGCGGCGTGCTCCTCGACCACTTCTGGTGGGGCTCGGTCTTCCTCATCAACGTGCCGATCGTGCTGCTCGCCCTCGCGCTGATGCTGTGGCTGGTGCCCGACTCCCGCGACCCGAAGCCGGGCCGTGTCGACCCCGTCGGCGTCGTGCTCTCCGTCGTCGGCCTGGTCCTGCTCGTCTACGGCATCATCAAGGGCGGCCAGCTCGCCGACTTCACCGACGCCACCGTGCTGTCGACGATCGGCGCCGGTCTCGCCGTCCTCGTCGCCTTCGTGGTGTTCGAGAAGCGCAGCGACCACCCGTCCATCGACG
This sequence comes from Streptomyces sp. NPDC040589, assembly GCF_055594445.1. Classification (NCBI taxonomy): domain Bacteria; kingdom Bacillati; phylum Actinomycetota; class Actinomycetes; order Kitasatosporales; family Streptomycetaceae; genus Streptomyces; species Streptomyces sp. NPDC040589. The sequence continues at coordinate 1,093,414 of NZ_JBVIWP010000003.1, forward strand.
TCACGTACTTCAAGAACAAGGTCTTCTCGTCCGCCATCGCCGCCATCGCGCTGGTGTTCTTCGCACTGATGGGCGTGACCTTCTTCTCGGTCTTCTACACGCAGAGCGTGCGCGGCTACTCGCCGCTGCAGACCGGCCTGCTGATGCTGCCGCTGGCCGCCGCCCAGATGATCTTCGCGCCACGGGCCCGGCTGCTGGTCGACCGCTTCGGCAACAAGGCCACCACGACCGCCGGAATGCTGGTCATCGCCGCGATGCTGGCCGCCTTCGCCACCCTGGACGCGGACACGCCCATCTGGATCCTGGAGGTCATCTTCTTCCTCATGGGCACCGGCATGGCGCACATCATGACCCCGGTCAGCGTCGTCATCATGCAGGCCCTGCCCCGCGAGAAGGCCGGCTCGGCCTCCGCGCTCAGCAACACCTTCCGGCAGGTCGGCGGCGCCCTCGGCATCGCCGTCCTCGGCTCGGTGCTGTCCACGGCGTACCGCACCGGCGTCGAGGACAAGCTCGGCGCGCTGCCACCCGCCGTACGCCACAGCGCCGGCGAGTCCATCGAGGCCACGCTCGGCGTCGCGGCGAAGCTCGGCCCCGAGGGCAAGGCCCTCGTCACCCCCGCCTACGACGCGTTCCTGCACGCGATGCACATCACCGCCCTGTGGGGCGCGGGCGTCGCCCTCGTCGGCACGGTCGTCGTGGCGCTGTTCCTGCCCGGGAAGCCCCCGGCGCCCCAGCAGGGGGAGGAGGAGAAGGAGTTGTCGGACACGCGGTCGTGACCTGCGCGACAATGCATCTCACCAGCCAGCAAAGGACGGAGCGACGTGAGCCTCGCCGAACGGCACCCCCCGAACGACGGCCCCCCGAGGGGCCGCCCCAGAAGCGAGGCCGTCGAACGCGCCATCATCGAGGGCGTGATGAGGCTCCTGGAGGAGGGCGTGCCCCTCGCGGAGCTGTCCATCGAACGCGTCGCCCGCACCGCCGGCGTCGGCAAGGCCACCATCTACCGCCGCTGGAGCGGCAAGGAGGAACTCTTCGTCGACGTCCTGCGCGCCGCCGAACCCCCCGACCCGCCGCTGCCCGGCACCTCCATGCGTGACGACCTCGTGGTCCTGCTGGAGCAGGTACGGCGGCGCGGCGTGGCCAGCCGCTCCTCGGCGATCCTGCACAACGCGCACGCCCAGATGAAGAGCAGCCCGAAGATCTGGGCGGCGTACCACTCCATCGTCGTCGCACCGCGCCGCCGGCTCGGCCTGGAGGTGCTGCGCCGCGGCCAGGAGAACGGCGAACTGCGCACGGACGTCGACCTCGACCTGCTCAACGACCTGTTCGTCGGCCCCCTGCTGCTGCGCGCCGTCCTGCACCCGGACGCCGACCTGCCGGAGGGCCTCGCCGAACAGGTCGTCGACACACTGCTCGAAGGGCTGCGCCCCGGCGTGCGTCCTGATGGCTCACCGTCCGTCAGTTCCGGCTCGCGGTCGTCCTAGTGTGCGCGTTTCGTCACAGAGGGCGCTTTCACAGGCGGTGACCGGAACTCGCCGCGCGGACTCGTTCGTCCTCGCCCCCGTACGGCCGTCGACGGACGGCGGGAACGGAACGGATCATCCCCTAGGGTCGTAATGACACGGGGGCGATGGTGTGCACGGCAGGCAGTGAGGCGACGGTATGGCGCAGCAGGCGTACATGACGGAGACGGACAACGGCGGCTCGGGGCCCGAGCGCCGGGGAAACCGGCTTCGGCGCCTGTTCGACCGTATGGCGGGCGGCCGACGGGGCGACCCGAGGATGTGGCGGCGCGGTCTGTTCGTGGCCCTCTGCGCGGTGCTGCTGGCCGTGGTCATGCTGGTGCACTCGCACATCCCCAACACCATCGGCAACCTGGGCAGCCTCATCGAGACGTTCCTGCCCTGGCTGGGGCTGTTCGTCCCGGTGCTGCTCGTGCTCGCCGTGGTCCGCAGGTCGGCGACCGCGCTGATCGCGCTGCTGCTGCCGTCGCTGGTCTGGCTGAACCTCTTCGGCGGCCAGCTCAGCGACAAGACCGCCACCGGCGGCGACCTCACCGTGGCCACGCACAACGTCAACGCCGAGAACCCGGACCCGTCCGGCACCGCTCGTGACGTGGCCGCCTCCGGCGCGGACGTGCTGGCCCTGGAGGAACTGACGGCGTCCGCCGTCCCGACGTACGAGAAGGCGCTGGCGTCGACCTACCGCTACCACGCGGTGGAGGGCACGGTCGGGGTGTGGAGCAAGTACCCGCTGACCGGCGTACGGGCCGTCGACCTCGACATGGGCTGGACCCGGGCGATGCGCGCCACCGTGACCGCCCCGTCCGGGCAGGTCGCGGTCTACGTCGCCCACCTGCCGTCGGTACGCGTCAAGATGGAGGCCGGCTTCACGGCCCGGCAGCGCGACCGGAGCGCGGAGTTCCTGGGCGAGGCCATCTCCCACGAGCCGCTGAGGAACGTCGTGCTGCTCGGCGACCTGAACGGCACCATGAACGACCGCGCGCTCAACGCCGTCACCTCCCAGATGCGCTCCACGCAGGGCGCGGCCGGCAACGGCTTCGGGTTCAGCTGGCCGGCGTCGTTCCCCATGGCCCGCATCGACCAGATCATGGTCAGGGGTCTGAAGCCGGAGAGCTCCTGGACCCTCCCGGAGACGGGCAGTGACCATCTGCCGATCGCCGCTCGTGTGAAGGTCGCCACAGACGGCTGAGTGCGGCCGTAGGCGGAATAGCAGGCCTGAGAGACTTTGTTCCGTACTTGAACATACAAAGTACGGATCCCCCAGCAAGACTCGAAAGGCTTCCTCATGCCCCTGGCCCTGCTCGCCCTCGCCGTGGGCGCCTTCGGCATCGGTACCACCGAGTTCGTGATGATGGGGCTGCTGCCCGATGTCGCGGACGACCTGCACATCTCGATACCCAGCGCCGGCCATCTGGTGTCGGCGTACGCGCTGGGCGTCGTCATCGGCGCCCCACTGCTGGCCGCGGTCACCGCCCGGATGTCCCGCCGCACGGTCCTGATCAGCCTGATGGGGCTGTTCGTCGCGGGCAACGCCCTGTCGGCCCTCGCGCCCGACAACGGCTGGCTGCTGGCGGCCCGCTTCCTGAGCGGCCTGCCGCACGGCGCCTTCTTCGGTGTGGGCGCCGTCGTCGCGACGAACATGGTCGCGCCCGAGCGCAAGGCGCGCTCGGTCTCCCTGATGTTCCTCGGCCTGACGGTCGCGAACGTCGCGGGCGTGCCCGTGGCGACCCTCATGGGCCAGAACCTCGGCTGGAGGGCGACCTTCCTCGGCGTCAGCGCCATCGGCCTGGCGGCGATCGCCGCGCTCGCGTTCCTGATCCCGCACGACCACGAGCACACCACCGCACAGGGCCTGCGCGGCGAACTCGCCGCTCTGCGCTCCCTCCCGGTCTGGCTGTCGCTCGGCACGACGGTCGCCGGCTTCGGCGCCCTCTTCTCGGCGTACAGCTACATCACGCCGATGCTCACGGACGCCGCCGGCTACGCCGGTGCCAGCGTGACCCTGCTGCTGGCGCTGTTCGGCGTGGGCGCGACCGCCGGCAACCTGCTCGGCGGCCGCCTGGCCGACCACTCCCTGCGGGGCACGCTGTTCGGCGGCCTGGCCTCCCTCGTGGTGGTGCTGGCGCTCTTCCCGCTGCTGATGCGTACGGAGCTGACCGCGGCCGTGGCCGTGATCCTGCTCGGCATGGCGGCCTTCGCCACCGGCTCCCCGCTCCAGCTGATGGTCATGGAGAAGGCCTCGTCGGCCCCGTCCCTGGCCTCCTCCGCCAACCAGGCCGCCTTCAACCTGGCCAACGCGGGCGGCGCCTGGATCGGCGGCCTCGCCCTGGCCGCGGGCTTCGGGGTCACCTCCCCGGCCCTGGCCGGCGCGGCCCTGGCCGTCCTGGGCCTGGCCGTGGCGGCGCTGGCCTACACGGTGGACCGGCGCAGGGCGCCGACCGCCGGACGCGAGCGGATCGTGGCGAGCCATGTCCCGCAGGAGGCGGAGGCGGTGCACTACTGACGGTTGCCGGTACGCCGGTGCTGTGACTCGGGCGGCAGTCCGTGGGGTTGGTCCCACGGGCTGCCGCTCTGTGTGTCCGTGAACTGTCAGGGCGTTGTTGACGGCGTCGCGTGCTCGTTCTCGTGCAGGGGGACGCTTTCGGCGTAGCTCGTGCACGCATCGCATCTGGTGAGCAGATCGTGCTCGCAGTTGATCACGTGCACGAGGAAGCGTTCGGCATCCTCGAGTTGCGCTCGCTGCGTCCGGATCCGGTGGAGTTGCCGCTCGATCGCGCCCTGCCGCTCGGGTTCACCTCGGTGCAGGACCTGCCGGATCTCCGGCAGGCTCATGCCGACGCCCTGGCATGCCCGCAGGACCCGCAAGCGGTGGAGATGCTCCTCGCTGTAGTCGCGCAGGCCCGATGGTGTGCGGTCGGGCACGACGACGCCCACGTCGTCCCAGTGCCTCAGCACATGCACCGCCACTCCAAGACGGTGAGCGACCTCTCCGATCTTCATGAGGCCATTGTCCCCCCTTGACCTCAGGTCGACCTGAGGTTCTAGCTTCACCGTATGAACACGAGTGATGTGCAGCTGCCGGATCCCGTCCACGTCACCGTCGACGGGACAAGCGTCGCGACCTACGTACTGGCTCCCGAGGGGCGGGCTCCGCTGGGGGACGTGGTGTTCTGCCACGGCACGCCGTGGTCGTCACAGGTGTGGGCGGACGCCGCACGGCACCTGAGCAGCGGTCATCGGGTGTTCCTGTGGGACATGCCTGGTTACGGCCGATCGCCGAAGGATCCGGCAGTGCCGGTCGATCTCGCCTCCCAGATGTCACGGTTCGCTCAGCTGCTCACGTACTGGGGCTCGGACAGGCCCTACGTCGTCGCACACGACATCGGAGGAGCCGTGGCACTCGGGTCTCACCTGCTTCACGGCAGTGAGTACGCGAGTCTGTTTCTCTGGGACGCGCTGACACTCGATCCCTGGGGGTCGCCGTTCTTCCGTCTGGTCGCCGACCACGCCGACGTGTTCGCGGAACTCCCGGCCGCGCTCCACACGGCCCTGGTCAGGGAGTACATCGCCGGCGCGGCACGTCACCAGATGACAGCCGGTTGGGTGGACGCATTGACTCAGCCGTGGTTGGGGGCGTCGGGTCAGCCGGCGTTCTACCGTCAGATCGCCGCGCTCCGGCCTGAACACACTCGCCCGGTCGCGGAACGCCTGCGGCAGGTGCGCTGCCCGGTGACGATCGGCTGGGGTGAGCAGGACCCCTGGCTTCCTGTCGACCAGGCAGCTCGCCTGCGAGACCTGCTCCCCGGAAGTCCCCCCGTGACCCTGCTGGGCGAGGTCGGGCATCTTGCCCCTGTCGAAACGCCGTCGCGTGTGTCTCGCGCTCTCGTCGACTGGCTCGGCGGCCCGCACGCGTGATGCCCGTCCGGGCTGGTCTCGACCCGGCTGGTGCTGATGGTCAGGGTGAGCCTGACGCCACCTGACCCGCTGTCAGCGCGCCGACCAGTTGATCGAGTCCGTCGAACCGTCCGTCGAAGTCGTCGGAGCTCGTCGGCGGATCCCCGACCGGTCGATGGACGTAGGCGGTCCGCAGGCCCACCGCCCGCGCTCCGCGCAGGTCCCAGGCGTGGGCGGCCACCATGAGGACGCGTTCCGGTGGGCATCCGGCGGTCTCGACGGCGAGCCGGTAGACCTCCGGCGCCGGTTTGCAGGCGAGTACGGCCTCGGCGGACAGGGCCTGATGCCAGCGCAGCCCCGCATGCGCGTTGAGCCGCAGCAGGGCGGTGCGACTGGCGTCGGAGAGCCCGATCACGGGAAACCGCCGCGCGAGCCTCCCGAGACCGGCGACGGAGTCGCCCCACGGGGGCAGGCGCTGCCCCGCCGTGGCCAGCCGCTCGATGACCGCCGGATCGTCGATCCCGGCCTGCTCGGCGACGCGCCGGGCGGCCTCCGCGTCGATGACCTCGGTGTTGGCGTAGGGGCGGTGCCCCTGCTGGATGCGTCGCCCCTCCAGCTCACCGTGCTGCTGCCACAGGGCGACCAGGTCGCCGACAGCCGCCTCGTCGGACGCGGGAGTTGCTTCGCGAATCGCCGCTCGAAGCCCGCTGGACTCATCGACGAGCGTTCCGAGGACGTCGAAGACGACGGCCTCGACGCCACGGATCTCGCCCATGCGTTCTCCCGCCCTCGGCTCGGTCGTCACCACTTCAGCAGGTGACGATATTGCCCACCTGCCTCGTCACCGGTCAAGATGGTGACGTGGATTTCACCTTCGTGAGCGGCGACCCGGCCCTCGACCTGACCGGCACCGTGCTGTCCCGCCGAGACGAGCCCGTCGACCTCCTGTCAGCGCCCGCAGATCTGGAGCGGTGGGTGGCCGCGTGTGCCGGGCTCCCGGACCGGGTGTCGGCCGACGCGACGACCTTCGAGTCGGCACTCTCCCTGCGAGAAGCGCTCTACCGACTGGCCCTCGACCGCGTGCTCGAGCGCCCCTTCGACCCCGGCAGTCTCGACATCGTCAATGGCACGGCTGCCGGGCCGGCCTGCGCGCTCGAACTCAGCGACCGGGGCCTGCGCGTATCGGGGAACCTCCCCGCGGCACTGTCCCAACTGGCCCGAAGCGGCATCACTTTGCTGGCCGACCCCCACGCCTGCCTCAAGGAGTGCGGCCGCCCTGCCTGCACCCGCGTCTACCTCGACCGCTCACGGGGTGCGCGGCGCGCTTGGTGCGGGATGGAGGAGTGCGGCAATCGCGTCAAGGCGGCGGCGTATCGGGCTCGGAGACGAGACGCTGTCCGACCGACGCGGCCGCGCGAAAGGCCGGGCAGTCAAGGAGGACAGATGGGGCTCATGCTCTGACCTGGGGACGGCGACGTGGCCGGTCCGGACATTTCCCGGTCCTGCACCGGCTTCAGCATGTGCAGGGAGTGGCTGGCCCAGGCCGAGGGATTCACCCTCGCGGAGATGCACGGCTTCGGCGGAGACCGTCCGTGGAGCAGCGTCTCCACGACGCCGGCACCGCTGCTCGACCATCCCGACGACGACGGGCCCGACCTCACGCCCGCTCAATGCGCTGCCATGCCGCCCCGACTGGAAGCGATCATCGACCAGCGGCAACACGGGGGCAGCGACCCGGTCCTCCAGCGGCGCATCGATGACACCCGCCAACTGATCGTCGTCATGAAACTCTGTCTGGACAAGGACGTCGGGCTCATCTTCGGCTGAGCTGGGGGAGTCCGCGCTGTGAAACCGGACCCCCACCAGGTCAGACCGACTCCCGCCACCCGTTCGTGATCGGCAGCCGTCGGTCCTTCCCGAAGCCCTTCGCCGAGATCTTCGTGCCCGGCGGGTACTGGCGCCGCTTGTACTCCGCCGTGTCGACCATGCGCAGCGTCTTCGTGACCAGCTCCCGGTCGAAGCCGGCCGCCACGATCTCGTCCGCGCCCTTGTCGTGGTCGACGTACAGATCGAGGATCGCGTCCAGCACCGGGTAGTCGGGGAGCGAGTCCGTGTCGACCTGGCCCGGGCGGAGTTCCGCGCTCGGCGGCTTGGTGATGGAGTTCTCGGGGATCGGCGGGGTCTGGCCGCGCTCCCGGGCGGCCCTGTTGCGCCACTCGGCCAGGCGGAAGATCGACGTCTTGTACACGTCCTTGATGGGGCCGTACGCCCCGACGGAGTCGCCGTAGAGCGTCGAGTAGCCGACCGCCAGTTCCGACTTGTTGCCGGGGGCCAGGACGATGTGGCCCTCCTGGTTGGAGATGGCCATGAGGAGCGTGCCGCGCAGGCGTGACTGGAGGTTCTCCTCCGCCAGGCCCGTCAGGCCCAGCGAACCCATGTACGCGTCGAACATCGGCTCGATGGCCACGGTCCGGAAGTTCAGGCCCGTGCGGTGGGCCATCTCCGCCGCGTCGTCCTTGGAGTGCTCCGAGGAGTACTTCGACGGCATCGACACGCCGTACACGTTCTGCGCGCCCACCGCGTCGCAGGCGATCGCCGCGACCAGCGCCGAGTCGATGCCGCCCGACATGCCGATCAGGACCGACTTGAAGCCGTTCTTCGCGACGTACGCCCGCAGGCCCACGACCAGCGCCGAGTAGACCTCCTCGTCGTCGTCCAGGCGGTCCGCGTAGCCACCGGGCAGTTCCCGCTCGTAGGGAGCCAGCGGCTCCTCCGACAGGACCACCCGGTCGATCCGCAGGCCGTCGTCGACGACACCGGTGGGCGCGTCCGCCGACGCCGCCGGCAGGTCCAGGTCCAGGACCACGCAGCCCTCGTCGAACTGCGGCGCCCGCGCCACGACCTCGCCGTCCTTGTCGACGACGATCGAGTCGCCGTCGAACACCAGCTCGTCCTGGCCGCCGATCATGGCCAGGTACGCGGTCGTGCAGCCGGCCTCCTGGGCGCGCTTGCGGACCAGCTCCAGACGCGTGTCGTCCTTGTTGCGCTCGTAGGGGGACGCGTTGATCGAGACCAGCAGGCCCGCCCGCGCCGAGCGCGCGGCCGGGACGCGGCCGCCGTCCTGCCAGAGGTCCTCGCAGATGGCCAGGGCGACATCCACGCCGTGGACCCGCAGCACCGGCATGCTGTCGCCGGGCACGAAGTAGCGGAACTCGTCGAAGACGCCGTAGTTCGGCAGGTGGTGCTTGGCGTAGTTCAGGACCACCTCGCCGCCGTACAGCACCGCCCCCGCGTTCTGCGGCGCGCCGGCCGGCTGGCCGTACTTCGGCTGGGCGGTCGCGCTGCGGTCGAGATAGCCGACGATCACCGGCAGCTCCCCGAAGCCCTCGTCGGCCAGGCGGGTGGCCAGAGCGCGCAGCGCCGCCCGGGAGGCCTCCACGAAGGACGACCTGAGGGCCAGGTCCTCGACGGGATACCCGGTCAGCACCATCTCGGGGAACGCCACGAGATGCGCTCCCTGCTCGGCGGAGTGCCGGGTCCAGCGGACGATCGACTCGGTGTTCCCGGCGAGGTCGCCGACGCTCGAATCGATCTGGTTCAGGGCGAGACGTAGTTGAGGCACGGGCCCAGTGTAATCGTCAGAGCGACGCAATGGGGTGGTGTGAGTGACCCCACACCACCCGTCCACTGTCGGAGATCAGCGACGCCGGTACGACTCGACGTAGCCGCTCGCGGGCGTGCCCACGCCGGTGACGTCGTCGTAGCCCTTCACGGCCGCGAGCGAGCTGTCCTTGCCCAGGCTGCGCACGGACGTGGCCAGACCGTCCGCGGCGTCGTAGCCGTTCACGAAGTCGACGCGGGCCACGGCGAGGCCGGAGCCCGTCGGGTTGTCGGTGATGTCGTGGTAGACCTTCGAGCCGGCCTTGGCGTAGATCGCCGGGTTGGCGAAGCCGATCGGCTCGCCGCCCCGGGCCTCCTGGGCCAGGGCCTGGACGGCCGCGACGGTCGGCGCGGCGAGCGAGGTGCCGCCGATGCGGTACTCGCTGTACGCCTGCGTCTTCCCGTCCGGCTGGGTCTGCGTCTGGCCGACCAGGAAGCCGGTGTTGGGGTCGGCGATCGCCGCGATGTCGGGGACGACACGGTTGCCGGCCGCGTTCTCGGCCTTGGCCAGCGCGTCCGGTACGACGCCCTGCTGGTAGCCGGGCTCCGCCACCGTCTTGCTGGTGCCGCCGCCCGCGCCGGAGGTGAAGGCGCCGGGGAAGTCCGTCCAGCTCTTGCCGTCGGCCGACAGATTGGCCTTCTCGGTGCCCCAGCCGGTCTCCCAGAGGTACTGGTCGCCCTTGCCGACGGCCAGTGAGGTGCCGCCGACGGCGGTGACCCACGCCGAGTTGGCCGGCGAGTCGACCTGCTTCGTCCCGGAACTCGCGACCTCGTCGCCGTCGTCGCCCGAGGAGAAGTAGAAGCCGATGCCCTCGACCGCGCCCAGCTGGAAGACCTGGTCGTAGGCCGCCGCGAGGTCGGGAGTCTGCGCGGCCTCGACCTCACCCCAGGAGTTGGACACGATGTCGGCCAGGTGGGTGTCGACGACCTTGCCGAGCGCGTCGAGCAGGTCGGCGTCGGTGCAGGACGCGGCGCCCACGTAGGTGACGTCCGCGGCGGGCGCGACCGCGTGCACGGCCTCGACGTCCAGGGTCTCCTCGCCGTACCAGCCGGAGGCCGAGCAGTCCTTGGTGTTCGTGTAGTGCTTGGGCAGCACCTGGTGCAGCTGGCCGGTCTTCCACGCCGCGTCGCCGTTGCGCTTGGCGTAGGTGCCGGCGTCGTAGGCGATGGTCGGCGAGGCGTACGCGTCGGTGATGGCGACCCGGACGCCCTTGCCGGTGCGCTCGCCCGCGCCGTAGGCGGCCCGCAGTTGCTTGCCCGTGTAGCCCTTGACGGCGTACGGGATCTTCGTGCCGTAGGCGTCCGGCAGCGTGCTCGCCGTCTTGGAGCCGTAGTACGAGGAGAACGGCCCGGCGTTGCGGAACACGGTGTCCGGCGGCGGCAGCTGGTCGTCGTGCGTGACCATGTGCGGCGCGTTGTCCAGGCCGGTGACGGTCAGCACGGCGTCGGCCAGGCCCGCCGGGACGGAGGCGGTGCCCGCCGGGGCCCGGTAGGTCTTCGCGCCCTTGGCGAAGTCGTGCAGCTGGGTGCCGAACGCCTTCTCGGCGGCGGCCACGTCACCGGTCACGGAGACGTAGTGCCGCGTGACCCCGGTGACCTTCAGGCCCGCAGCCGTCAGCCAGGACGTCACCGCCGCCACCTGGGCCTTGGTCGCGCCGAAGCGCGCCTGCGCCTTCTTGGCGGTCAGATACTTGCCGTACGAGGCCGACGCCGGGTCGGACACGGCCTTCGCGTAGGCGGCGAGACCGGCGGCGTCGCGGCCTCGGAGATACACCCGGGCCGACATCCGGGCGCCGTCGGAGGTGGCGCCCTTGTCGGCCTTGGCCGTGGCCCACGCGGGCCGGGTCCCGGCCAGCAGGTCGCGGAGCGGGTGGTCGGCGGCGTGCGCCGCGGGTATGCCGAGCGCCAGCGCACCGGCGAGCATCGGCAGTGTCGCCGCGATGCTCACTCCGGCGCGCGCCTTGGCGCGGTTGGATCTCATGGAACCCCCTGTGCGGTTCGTCGCGAGTGATCACTCGACGGTCGCCACTCTCGCGACGAACCGTTCATGTCAGGGGAATGCGAAACCCAAGAAGCGCCCTGCGCAGGCCAAGAAGTGCCCAAGGCGCCGCAAGGCAGGGCGATTTGAGGCTTACGCCCCAAGGGATCCGTGCGCTACGAGCGCGGCGCGGCGCCCCGCTCCTTCAGCATGTCCGCCATCAGGCCGATCTCCGACTGCTGCGCTTCCACCATGCCCTGGGCGAGCCGCTTCTCGACGCCGACCGTGCACCTCTCCACACAGCCCTCGGCCATGTGGACGCCGCCCTTGTGATGCTCCGTCATCAGCTGGAGGTAGAAGATCTCCGCCTGCCTGCCGTTCAGCGTGCCGAGCTTCTTCAGCTCGGTGTTGGTCGCCATGCCCGGCATCAGGGCGCCGTCCTTGCCGGAGGCCATGCCTCCCATGTCCATCCAGGCCATCGGTTCGGAGGACACCTTGGGCAGCCCCCACAGATCGAGCCAGCCGATCATCATGCCGCGCTGGTTGGCCTGCGTCTGCGCGATGTCGTACGCGAGGCGCCGCACGTCCTCGTCCTTCGTGCGGTCGCGCACGATGTACGACATCTCCACGGCCTGCTGGTGGTGCACCGCCATGTCCCGCGCGAACCCGGCGTCCGCGGACTCGGCGGAGGGGGTCCGGCTGCTGCCGTCGTCCCCGGCGACGGCGTAGCTGATCGCACCGGCCGCGACGAGCGCCGTCACGGCGGCCCCGGCGATCAGACCGACGTGCCTCACTGCGACAGCCCGTTGGTGCAGGCGGCACCCGGCTCGGGCGTCTGCTCGCCCTGGACGAACTTCTCGAAGAACGCGTCGACGTCCGGGTCGCTCGCGCCCTTCACCGCGCGCTGGTGGCCCCACGCCGACAGCATGATCGGGTCCTTCTGGTCGTCCATCGGGCTCATCAGCGTGTACGGCGTCTTCTTCACCTTCGCCGCGAGCGCGTCGATGTCGGCCTTCTTCGCGTCGGCGTTGTACGTCACCCACACCGCGCCGTGCTCCAGCGAGTGCACGGCGTTGGTGTTGTCGAGCTGCTTGGTGTAGACGTCCCCGTTGCAGTTCATCCAGGCCTGGTTGTGGTCGCCGCCGACCGGCGGCTCGGAGGCGTACTTCACGGCCTTGGTGACGTGGTTGCGGGACAGCTTCCCCTCCCAGGTCTTCACGCCGTCCTTGCCCGTGACGAACTTCCCCTTGGCCGAGGAGTCGGCCGCCGCGGTGTCACTGCCACCGTCGCCGGACTGGGACCGCACGAGCACGACGCCGCCGCCGACGAGACCGCAGACGACCACCACGCTGGCCGCGATGACGAGGATCCGGTTGCGACGCTCACGGGACTGCTCGGCGCGCCGCATCTCCTCTATCCGCGCTTTGCGTGCCGTGCTGCTCTTGTTGGCGGAGCCCATGAGGTGTCCTTCGTGGGAAAGGTGGGACGGTCGGGTGAGCTGATCGTAATGGGGGGAACAGGGCGCCTCGTAGAGCGGCGGAGGGAATGGGCTGAATCGATACGGCACCGACAGGTGCCCGACAGCTTCGGGGGTCCGTTCCGCACTCGCCCCTCCGGATAATTTGAACCGCAGATTCCCATTACCTACGCTGCGTGCATGCGGCTGCTGCGCTCCACCGACCTCGCCCTGCGGGTTCTCATGCGGCTCGCCGTCGCGGGCGAGTCGAGTCCGACGACCCGGGAGGTCGCGGACGGCATGGACGTGCCGTACACGCACCTGGCGAAGGTCGTCGCCGAGCTCCAGCACATGGGGCTGCTCGACGCCCGCCGCGGCCGCGGCGGCGGCCTCACCCTGACGGAGCAGGGCCGCACGGCGTCGGTGGGCGCCGTGGTGCGCGCCTTCGAGGGGGACGGCGACGTCGTCGACTGCGAGGGCGCCACCCCCTGCCCCCTGAACTCCGCCTGCCGGCTGCGCGGCGCCCTGCGCCGGGCCCAGGAGGCGTTCTTCGCCTCGCTGGACCCGGTCACCGTCCGCGACATCGTGGCGGAGCCGACCGGGGCGCTGCTGCTGGGCATCTCCCGGGGAAGCTAGAGGCCGGCGCCGGGCAGGCCCTACGACGCCCCTACGACCGTCCCGCCAGCCACAGGTCCGGCCCGAACACCTCGTAGTGGATGCCGGCCGGGGCCACGCCCTTCGCGATCAGCTGGGCCCGTACCGCCCGCATGAACGGCAGCGGCCCGCACAGGTACGCGCGCGTGCCCGGCGCGACCGGGACGCCGGTGAGATCGACCAGCCCGGAGCGGGTGCCCGCAGGGGCGTCCTGCTCATACCAGAGGTGGACGGCCGAGTCCGGCAGCTTGGCCGCGTAGGCCTCGTGGTCGGTGCGCAGGGCGTGGGTGGCGGGTGAGCGGTCGCCGTGTACGACGGTGACCGGGGCGCGGTGTCCCGAGCCGGCGAGGTGCGCCAGCATCGCGGTCATCGGGGTCACGCCGATGCCCGCCGAGGCCAGCAGCAGCGGAGTGTCGGGGCCGGCCTCCAGGACCAGGTCGCCGTACGGCTCCGACAGCTCCAGGACGTCGCCCTCGCGCACGCGCGCGTGCAGGTGGTTCGAGACCTCGCCGTCGGGGGCGCCGTCCCCGTGCACGCGCTTCACGCTGATCTGCCGGAGTGGTCCCGCCGCACCGGAGAGGCTGTACTGCCGTATCTGCCGGGCGCCGTCCGGGAGGGCGACGCGGACGGAGACGTACTGGCCCGCGCGGAAGTCCCGCACGGGAGAGCCGTCGGCGGGCCGCAACCGGAAGGTGGTGACGTCCGCGGTCTCGGTGACGCGCTCGACGACCTCCCAGCTCCGCCAGCCGGGCCCGCCGCTCTCCTCGCGCAGCCGCTTCTCGACGGCGATCAGGGCGTTCGCCATCAGCCAGTAGACCTCGTCCCAGGCGGCGGCGACCTCGGGCGTCACGGCGTCGCCGAGCACCTCGGCGATGGCGGCGAACAAGTGCTCGTGGACGAGGTCGTACTGCTCGGGCGTGACGCCGAGCGAGGCGTGTTTGTGGGCGATGCGGTGCAGCATCGCGTCCGGCCGCCGCTCCGGATGCTCCAGCAGGTGCGTCGCGAAGGCGGCGACGGAACCGGCGAGCGCCTGCCGCTGGGTGCCGGCGGCCTGGTTGCCCCGGTTGAACAGGTCCCGCAACAGCTCGGGACGGGCCGCGAACAGGCCGGCGTAGAAGCGCTCGGTGATCGCGCCGAGGGCCCCGCCGACGGCGGGGAGTGTGGCGCGGACGGTGGCGGCGGACTGCTCGGACAGCATCGGGGCTCCTCGGTGCTCGACTGCGCGCACCGTATTTAAAGTTGCATCTGAGATGCAAATTAACTGGGTGGGGCGGCGAAGCGGACCGGCCGTTACGGATGTCGCCGCGAACAGGCACTATGGGCAGAAGAGCAGTTCACCTGCCGTACGTGAGGCGTTCGGCCCCGGGCCGGCCGGGCGATCATGGTGCGCAACGCGTACGAAATGGTGGTGTGGTGGGATGCTCACGTGCCCGACCGCCTCCCGGCTACGGAAGAGAAGGCGGCCTGACCAGCAAGGATGGGGAAGCGGAAGATGGACAAGCAGCAGGAGTTCGTGCTCCGGACGTTGGAGGAGCGCGACATCCGGTTCGTACGCCTGTGGTTCACGGACGTGCTGGGCTTCCTCAAGTCCGTCGCCGTGGCCCCGGCCGAGCTGGAACAGGCCTTCGACGAGGGCATCGGCTTCGACGGCTCCGCGATCGAGGGCTTCGCCCGGGTCTACGAGTCCGACATGATCGCCAAGCCGGACCCTTCGACCTTCCAGATCCTGCCCTGGCGTGCGGAGGCCCCGGGCACGGCCCGGATGTTCTGCGACATCCTTATGCCGGACGGCTCCCCGTCCTTCGCCGACCCGCGCTACGTCCTCAAGCGCGCCCTGGCCCGCACCTCCGACCTGGGCTTCACGTTCTACACCCACCCGGAGATCGAGTTCTTCCTGCTGAAGGACCGGCCGCTGGACGGCAGCCGTCCCACGCCCGCCGACAACTCCGGCTACTTCGACCACACCCCGACGAACGTCGGCATGGACTTCCGCCGCCAGGCGATCACCATGCTGGAGTCGATGGGCATCTCGGTCGAGTTCTCCCACCACGAGGGCGCCCCGGGCCAGCAGGAGATCGACCTGCGGTACGCCGACGCGCTCTCCACGGCCGACAACATCATGACGTTCCGCCTGGTCATGAAGCAGGTGGCGCTGGAGCAGGGCGTGCAGGCGACCTTCATGCCGAAGCCGTTCTCCGAGCACCCGGGCAGCGGCATGCACACGCACCTGTCGCTCTTCGAGGGTGACCGCAACGCCTTCTACGAGTCGGGCTCGGAGTACCAGCTCTCGAAGGTGGGCCGCTCCTTCATCGCGGGCCTGCTGCGGCACGCGGCGGAGATCTCCGCGGTCACCAACCAGTGGGTCAACTCCTACAAGCGCATCTGGGGCGGCGCGGAGCGCACGGCGGGCGCGGGCGGCGAGGCCCCCTCGTACATCTGCTGGGGCCACAACAACCGCTCGGCGCTGGTCCGCGTCCCGATGTACAAGCCCGGCAAGACCGGCTCGGCGCGGGTGGAGGTCCGCTCCCTGGACTCGGGCGCGAACCCCTACCTGGCCTACGCCCTCCTCCTCGCCGCCGGCCTCAAGGGCATCGAGGAGAGCTACGAACTCCCGCCGGGCGCCGAGGACGACGTCTGGGCCCTCTCCGACGCCGAACGCCGCGCGATGGGCATCGAACCCCTCCCGCAGAACCTCGGCGAGGCCCTGACCCTGATGGAACGCAGCGACCTGGTCGCCGAGACCCTCGGCGAGCACGTCTTCGACTTCTTCCTGCGCAACAAGAGGCAGGAGTGGGAGGAGTACCGCTCGGAGGTCACGGCGTTCGAGCTGCGGAAGAACCTGCCGGCGCTGTAGGCGCAGGCCGGCGCGGATTCGCCCGCCGAGACGACAGAGGGGGCCGACGGTCGCGGACCGTCGGCCCCTCGTCCGCTTCCGCGGGGCCCGGCAGGGTCACGCCCCCTGTCGCTTGAGGTCCGCCAGCAGCTGGTGCAGTGGCTCCGTCGCCCGGCGGCGGTACTCCTGGACCGCCCAGCCGTTCCCGTCCGGGTCCGTGAAGTGCATGAACGTGGCGCCGTCGTCCGGCGCGTACTGGACCGGCTCCGAGATGTCGAGGCCGCGTTCGACGAGCTCCGCGTGGGCCGCCTTGATGTCGGCGACGCACAGTTGCAGGCCCTGGTACGAGCCGGGGGCCGGGGTGGGGCCGGGTGTCATCTCCCAGATCGACTCGCCGAGGGCGATCGAGCAGCCGGAACCCGGAGGGGTCAGCTGGACGATCCGCATCCCGGGCATGACCTCCTGGTCGATGTCGACGTGGAAGCCGACCTTGTCCCGGTAGAAGTCCCGGGCACGGTCGATGTCGGTGACGGGCAGCGGGATCACTTCGAGAGTGAAGTCCATGGCGTGACTCCTTCGTCAGGCATCCGTTTCGTCAGGCATCCGTCGGGCATCGGATCACGGCTCAGGCGAACCGCCACCTCGTCTGGCTGAACGGCTCCCCCTTACCGAAGCCGAAAACCGTGCGCGGCGCCACCGCGTAGACGGCCGCGTGTCCCGCACCGTGGTGGAAATAGCCCTCCTGCACCTCGAAGTGCCAGAAGCTGCCGTACTTCGTCTCCCACGCGGTGGCCAGTTCGCGTAGCCGGGCGTCGTCGGTCACGCGCCTCGCCTCGCCCTCCACCACCAGGTCGTAGCCCTGGTCCCACGTGGGCGTGCCGGTGGTGAGCACGACGTGCGGGTTCTCCGCGAGGTTCCGCGCCTTGCGCTCCTCCGGGCCCGTGCAGAAGTGCAGGGCGCCGTCCGACCAGATCGCCGGCAGCGGGGTGACATGCGGGCGCCCGTCCGGTCGTACCGTCGTGATCCAGAACAGCTCCGCCGCCGTGAGCCGCGCTTCGGCCTCCTGCCAGTCGGTCGCGGTGGCCGTCTCGTCGCTGTAGCGCCGGTCCAGCCGGGTCTCGGGGTGCATGGTGGTCATGAGTGTCCTCCCGCCTCTCGCCTCACAGGGCAGACCCTGTCCGTCCACCGAACTCATCGGAGCCCGCCCCGGGCTCTGCGGCTAGGCTCAAAGCCGTACGACCTTGATCCGAAGAAGACCGAAGAAGTCCGAGACGAGTCCGAGGGAGGCCCGGTATGACGGCGGCGCCGGGGCGCAGGAGCAGTACCTTCACACGGCTGCTGCGGCACGGCTTCACCGACGCCACCGCCGCCGAACGGCTCCTGGACAGTGCCGAACTCGTGCTCCTGCGCGACGACCCGGTGCTGCTGGAAGCGCTGGGCGGGACCGCCGACCCCGATCTCGCGCTGCTCGGGCTCGTCCGGCTGCTGGAGGCCCAGCCGAACCCCGGCGCCCGCCGGGAACTGCTCGACACGCTGATCGCGGCCAAGCCGCTGCGCGACCGGCTGCTCGGCGTGCTCGGCGCCTCCACCGCCCTCGCCGACCACCTCACCCGGCACCCGGACGACTGGCAGGCGCTCGTCATGTACGAGGCGTACGACCTGCACCCCGGGGTGGAGGAGTTCGAGGCCGGCCTCGCGGAGGCCACCGACCCGGTCTCCCTGCGCGTCGCCTACCGGCGCTGCCTGCTGTCCATCGCCGCCCGGGACGTGTGCGGCACGACCGGCGTCGCCGAGTCCGCGGCCGAGCTCGCCGACCTCGCCACCGCCACCCTGCGCGCCGCCCTCGGCATCGCCGAGGCGGCCGCGCCCGAGGACGCCGCCCAGTGCCGGCTCGCCGTCGTCGCGATGGGCAAGTGCGGCGGCCACGAGCTGAACTACGTCTCCGACGTGGACGTCATCTTCGTGGGGGAGGCCACCGAGGGGACCGACGAGACCAAGGCCGTGCGGGCCGCGACCCGGCTCGCCTCGCACATGATGCGGATCTGCTCGGAGACCACGGTCGAGGGCTCCATCTGGCCCGTGGACGCCAACCTCCGGCCCGAGGGCAGAAACGGTCCGCTGGTGCGGACCCTCTCCAGCCACCTCGCCTACTACCAGCGCTGGGCCAAGACCTGGGAGTTCCAGGCGCTGCTCAAGGCCCGCCCGGTGGCCGGCGACCTCGACCTCGGCGCGGAGTACGTCGCCGCCGTCCAGCCCCTGGTGTGGAAGGCCGCCGAGCGCGAGAACTTCGTCCCCGACGTGCAGAAGATGCGCCGCCGGGTCGTGGAGAACATCCCCCTCGCCGAGGTCGACCGCCAGCTGAAGCTGGGCCCGGGCGGCCTCAGGGACGTCGAGTTCGCCGTGCAGCTGCTCCAGCTGGTGCACGGCCGGACCGACACCTCCCTGCGCAGCGGCACCACGCTCGACGCGCTCAAGGCCCTCGCCGCCGGCGGCTACGTCGGCCGTGCCGATGCCGCCCAGCTCGACGAGGCCTACCGCTTCCTGCGCTCCATGGAGCACCGAATCCAGCTGTTCCGGCTGCGGCGGACCCATCTCGTCCCCGAGGAAGAGGCCGAGCTGCGCCGCATCGGCCGCTCCCTCGGCCTGCGCGCCGACCCGGTCGCCGACCTGCACCGCGAGTGGCGGCGGCACGCCACCGTCGTACGCCGGCTGCACGAGAAGCTGTTCTACCGGCCGCTGCTCGACGCGGTCGCCCAGCTCGCTCCCGGAGAGGCCCGGCTCAGGCCCGAGGCGGCCCGGGAGCGCATGGTCGCCCTCGGCTACGCCGACCCGGCCTCCGCCCTGCGCCATCTGGAGGCGCTGGCCTCCGGCGTCACCCGCAAGGCCGCCATCCAGCGCACCCTGCTGCCCGTCCTGCTGGGCTGGTTCGCCGACTCCGCCGACCCGGACGCGGGCCTGCTCAACTTCCGCAAGGTGTCGGACGCCCTCGGCAAGACACCCTGGTACCTGCGGCTGCTGCGGGACGAGGGCGCCGCCGCGCAGAACCTCGCCCGTGTGCTGTCCGCCGGGCGGCTCGCGCCCGACCTGCTGATGCGCGCCCCGGAGGCGGTGGCGCTGCTCGGCGACGGGGACGGCGGCGGTCTCGAACCGCGCTCCCGCGCCCATCTGGAGCAGGAGATACTCGCCGCCGTGAAACGGGCCGACGGGGCCACCCAGGCCGTCACCGCGGCACGCGGGGTGCGCCGCCGCGAGCTGTTCCGTACGGCCGCCGTCGACATCGTCGGCTCCTACGGCACCGAGGAGCAGCCCGCCGAGGCCGACCAGGGCGCGCTGGTGGACCGGGTCGGCGGCGCGGTGTCGGACCTGACGGCGGCGACGCTCGCCGGCACCCTGCGGGCCGTGGTGCGGGAGGGCTGGGGCGACAGCCTGCCCACCCGGTTCGCGATCATCGGCATGGGCCGTTTCGGCGGGCACGAGCTGGGCTACGGCTCCGACGCGGACGTGCTGTTCGTGCACGAGCCGCGGGACGGCGTCGACGAGCAGGAGGCCGGGCAGGCCGCCAACAAGGTCGTCTCCGAGATGCGCCGCCTGCTCCAGATCCCCAGCGCCGACCCGCCCCTCCTCATCGACGCCGACCTGCGCCCCGAGGGCAAGTCCGGGCCGCTCGTCCGGACCCTCAAGTCGTACGAGGCGTACTACCGCCGGTGGTCCCTGACCTGGGAGTCGCACGCGCTGCTGCGGGCCGAGCCCGTCGCCGGGGACGAGGACCTGGGCCGCCGGTTCATCGAGCTGATCGACCCGCTGCGCTACCGGGCGGACGGGCTCGACGACGAGGCCGTCCGCGAGATCCGGCGGCTCAAGGCCCGTATGGAGTCCGAGCGGCTGCCGCGCGGCGCCGACCCCAAACTCCACGCCAAGCTGGGCCCGGGCGGCCTGTCCGACGTGGAGTGGACCGTCCAGCTGCTGCAACTGCGGCACGGCTCGGCGGAGCCGGGCCTGCGCACCACCCGCACCCGCGAGGCCCTGGCCGCCGCCCGCGCGGCCGGGCTCATCACGGAGGAGGACGCCGCGACCCTGGACGAGGCCTGGGTCCTCGCGACCCGCGTCCGCAACGCGGTGATGCTGGTCCGCGGCCGGGCCGGCGACACGTTCCCCACCGAGCCCCGAGAACTCGCGGCCGTCGGCCGCTACCTGGGCTACGGCCCCGGCCACGCGGGCGACATGCTCGACGCGTACCGCCGCACGGCACGCAGGGCACGGGGCGTGGTGGAGGAGCTGTTCTACGGGGCGGCGGAGCGCTAGGTCCTGCCCTAGGCCGACGGCCCGCGGCCGGCTCGAACCCGCTGACGGTGCCCGGGCGAGGCGGATCTCGCCGGTACCAGGCGCGGCAGTGCGTACGGCTGGGTGCCGTACCAGAGCCTCGCCACCGTGAATCCGAAGGCCAGGCAGAGCATGCCGCCCACCGCGTCCAGCCAGAAGTGGTTCGCGGTGGCGACGATGACGACCAGGGTCAGCGTCGGGTACAGCAGGCCCAGCACCCGCACCCAGGGGATCGCCGACAGGGCGAAGATCGTCAGGCCGCACCACAGTGACCAGCCGATGTGCATCGACGGCATCGCGGCGTACTGGTTGGACATGTGCTTCAGGTCGCCGGAGGCCATCGATCCCCAGGTCTGGTGGACCATGACGGTGTCGATGAAATCGCCGCCGTTCATCAGCCGCGGGGGCGCCAGCGGATACAGGTAGTAGCCGACCAGGGCGACGGCGGTGGTCGCGAACAGCACCAGCCGGGTCGCCGCGTACCGGCCGGGATGCCGACGGAACAGCCACACGAGCACACTCAGCGTCACCACGAAGTGGAGCGTCGCGTAGTAGTAGTTCATGCCGATGATCAGCCAAGTCGCCGCGTTCACGGCGTGATTGACCGACTCCTCCACGGCGATGCCCAGATGGTGCTCGGCCTTCCAGATCCAGTCGGCGTTGCGCAGCGCCTCGGCCCTCTGCTCGGGCACGGCGTTGCGGATCAGTGAGTACGTCCAGTAACTCACCGCGATCAGCAGGATCTCGAACCAGAACCGGGGCCGGCGCGGGGCGCGCAGCCCGCGCGGCGAACCCGGACCGCTCTCGGCCGTAACGGTCTGCGGAAGGGCCGATTCCCGGCCTTCCGGCTTCGTCACGGTCGTGTCACCCATAGGCACAAAGTCTGCCAGAAAAGGACTTCCCCACCGATCATCCCCCGGCGAGGCCCGGGTCGCATGTTCTCCCTAGGGCGAGATCAGGCCACGACGTCAGGAACGACCGCGATCCCCGGGTGCCGAGGCGGTCGAACCGCGTACCACCAGCTCGGGCATGAACACGAACTCGCTGTGGGGGGCCGGAGTCCCGCCGATCTCCTCCAGCAGCGTGCGGACGGCGGCCTGGCCCATCGCCGGGACAGGCTTGCGGATCGTGGTCAGCGGCGGGTCGGTGAAGGCGATCAGCGGCGAGTCGTCGAAGCCGACCACCGAGATGTCCTTCGGCACGTCCAGGCCCAGCTGCCGCGCCGCCCTGATCGCGCCCAGCGCCATCATGTCGCTCGCGCACACCACGGCCGTGCAGTTCCGCCCGATCAACGCCGTGGTCGCGGCCTGGCCGCCCTCCAGGGTGTAGAGGGAGTGCTGGACCAGCTCCGTCTCGACGGCCTCGGCGCCCAGGCCCAACTGGTCCTGCATCGTGCGCACGAACCCCTCGATCTTGCGCTGCACCGGCACGAACCGCTTGGGCCCCAGGGCCAGCCCGATCCGCTGGTGCCCCAGGGACACCAGGTGCGTGACCGCCAGACTCATCGCCGCGCGGTCGTCGGGGGAGATGAACGGCGCCTGCACCTTCGGCGAGAAGCCGTCGACCAGCACGTACGGCACGCCCTGCGCGCGCAGCCGGTCGTAGCGCTGCATGTCGGCGGTGGTGTCCGCGTGCAGCCCGGAGACGTAGATGATGCCGGCGACGCCGCGGTCGACGAGCATCTCCGTGAGCTCGTCCTCCGTCGAGCCGCCCGGGGTCTGGGTGGCGAGGACGGGGGTGTAGCCCTGCCTCGTCAGCGCCTGGCCGATGACCTGGGCCAGGGCCGGGAAGATCGGGTTCTCCAGCTCCGGGGTGATCAGGCCCACCAGGCCCTCGCTGCGCTGGCGCAGGCGCACCGGGCGTTCGTAGCCCAGTACGTCGAGGGCGGCCAGCACGGACTGGCGGGTGGTGGCGGCGACGCCCGGCTTCCCGTTGAGGACGCGGCTGACGGTCGCTTCGCTCACCCCCGCCTGAGCGGCGATGTCGGCAAGCCGTGTGGTCACAGCACCGGACTGTAGCGGCCGGGGATCTCCTTGCACACCGACGGGACGCCTGGTGCGTGCCGTCCCACGGCCGGCGGCGGGTTGCTGGGTCATCGCGGTCCCCAAAAGGTCGAGAAGAGGTCGTGGCCGGCGTCCGATCCGCAACGGATGATTCCCCCGACGGAAGCGGATGGCAAGTGCTTGCAGAGTCTTGCACAGCTGTCCGAGTCCCCGCCGAGCAGCCGGAAATCCGGGTTCCGCAGGGGCAGAAGCGAGGTCACGGCGGGGTAACCATCCGCACCGCTTGCAACTTTTTGCTGCAAGGTCTTTCGCAAGTCCGTGAAGCGCGGCTAATCTCACCGACGCCCGGCGGCCAACGGCGCAGTCGGCAGCACGAACGGGCTTTCACCCTCAAGGAGAACTCATGCGGCGTGGCATAGCGGCCACCGCGCTGGTGGCGTCCCTCGCCCTGGCGGCGACGGCGTGCGGCGGAAGCGACAGCGGCGACGAGGCCGGCGGCCCGGTCACCATCACCTGGTGGGACACCTCCAACGCGACCAACGAGGCGCCGGCGTACAAGGCCCTGGTCAAGGAGTTCGAGGCGGCCCACAAGGACATCAAGGTCAACTACGTCAACGTCCCCTTCGACCAGGCGCAGAACAAGTTCGACACCGCCGCCGGTTCCAAGGGCGCCCCCGACGTGCTGCGTTCCGAGGTCGGCTGGACCCCGGCCTTCGCCAAGAAGGGCTTCTTCGCGCCGCTCGACGGTACCGAGGCCCTCGCCGAGCAGGACAAGTTCCAGCCCAGCCTGATCGAGCAGGCCAAGTACGACGGCAAGACCTACGGTGTCCCCTTCACCACGGACACCCTCGCCCTCGTCTACAACAAGGCCCTGTTCAAGAAGGCCGGCGTCGAGGCCCCCAAGACCTGGGACGACCTGAAGAAGGCCGCCGCCACGATCAAGGACAAGACCGGCGTCGACGGCTACTGGGGCTCCACCCAGGCCTACTACGCGCAGAGCTTCCTCTACGGAGAGGGCGCCGACACCGTCGACGTCGACGCCAAGAAGATCACCGTGACCTCGCCGGAGGCCAAGAAGGCCTACGGCACCTGGCAGAGCCTCTTCAAGGGCAAGGGCCTGCACAAGGCCGACACCACCGCCGATGCCTACGCCCACATCCAGGAGGCGTTCGTCAGCGGCAAGGTCGCCTCGATCGTCCAGGGCCCGTGGGAGATCACCAACTTCTACAAGGGCTCCGCCTTCAAGGACAAGAACAACCTCGGCATCGCCACCGTCCCGGCCGGCTCCACCGGCAAGGCGGGCGCCCCGACCGGCGGCCACAACCTCTCCGTCTACGCGGGCTCGGACAAGGCCCACCAGGAGGCCTCGCTGAAGTTCGTCAACTTCATGACCTCGGCGAAGACCCAGGAGAGCATCGCGCTCAAGAACTCCACGCTCCCCACCCGCGAGGACGCCTACACCGCCAAGGTCAAGGCCGACCCCGGCATCGACGGCTACCAGGGCGTGCTCTCCTCCGCCCAGCCGCGCCCGGCGCTGCCCGAGTACAGCTCCCTGTGGGGCCCGCTGGACGACGAGCTGATCGAGATCGCCGGCGGCAAGGAGTCCCTGGACAAGGGCCTCGGCGACGCCGAGACCGCCATCACCAAGCTGGTGCCCGACTTCTCCAAGTGACCGCCGCGTGGCCGCCGGATCCCCCTGGCATGGGGGGAGGGGATCCGGCGGCCACAGGCCCGCGCCTGCGCCCGGGCAGCTCCCCCTGACCTCCTTGAACCTCCAGAAGGTGCCGAACCATGACAGTCGTCATCGACCGAGCGACCGGCAAGCGGCGCGGTGAGCGGGACCCGCGCCCCGGGCCGGGCCAGCGGCTGAAGAACGGCTTCCACAAGCACTGGTACGCCTACGCGATGATCGCCCCGGTGGCGATCGTCCTCGGCGTCCTCGTGCTGTACCCGCTGGCGTACGGCCTGTACCTCACGCTCACCGACGCCACCAGCCTCAACACCGCCCGCACGATCGGCGTCAACGAGATCGACGCCACCTACAAGTTCATCGGCCTGGACAACTACGCCGACATCCTGTGGGGCCCGACGTCGTACGACCGCTTCTGGTCGCACTTCCTGTGGACGGTCTTCTGGACGGCGGCCTGTGTCGCCCTGCACTACGGCATCGGCCTCGGACTCGCGCTGCTGCTCAACCAGAAGCTGCGCGGCCGCACCCTCTACCGGATGGTCCTCGTGCTGCCCTGGGCGGTGCCGACCTTCGTCACCGTCTTCGGCTGGCGGTTCATGCTCGCCGACGGCGGCATCATCAACAGCGGCCTGGAACTCCTGCACCTGCCGACGCCGCTGTGGCTGGAGGACACCTTCTGGCAGCGGTTCGCCGCGATCATGGTCAACACCTGGTGCGGTGTGCCGTTCATGATGGTCTCGCTGCTCGGCGGACTGCAGTCGATCGACGCGAGCCTGTACGAGGCCTCCGAGATGGACGGCGCGGGCGCCTGGCAGCGGTTCCGCTACGTCACCCTGCCCGGCCTCAGGTCCGTCAGCACGACGGTCGTACTCCTCGGCGTCATCTGGACCTTCAACCAGTTCGCCATCATCTTCCTGCTGTTCGGCAACACCGCCCCCGACGCCCAGATCCTCGTGACCTGGGCCTACCAGCTGGGCTTCGGGCAGCAGCCGCGCGACTACGCACAGTCCGCCGCCTACGGAATCCTGCTCCTGTCCCTCCTGATCGTCTTCACCTCCTTCTACCGCCGCTGGCTGAACCGCAACGAGCAGCAGCTCGCGATCTGAGGCAGGAGTCCACCATGAGTACGACCACCGTCGAGACCTCCGCCGCGGTCACCGAGCGGCGCCCCGCCGACGCGCCCCGCAAGGTCCGCCGCCGCGGCGAGAACAGCCGCGCGGGCTCCCTCGCCTCGCACGCCGTGCTGATCGGCGCGAGCCTGACCGCGCTCTTCCCGATCGCCTGGCTGGTCTTCCTGTCCCTCGGCCCGGACAAGGACGACTACCTCCACCCCGGGCGCATCTGGAGCAAGATGACGCTCGACAACTACGCGTTCGTCCTGCAGGACACGAGCTTCTTCGACTGGCTGACGAGCACGCTGGTCGTGGTGCTGGGCACGACGCTCATCGGCGTCGTCGTCGCGGCGTCCACCGGCTACGCGGTCTCCCGCATGCGCTTCCCGGGTTACCGGAAGCTGATGTGGGTACTGCTGGTCACCCAGATGTTCCCGATCGCGGTCCTGATCGTGCCGATGTACCAGATCCTCTCGGATCTGCAGCTCATCGACAGCTACCTTGGTCTCATCCTTGTCAACTGCACCACGATCGTGCCGTACTGCGCCTGGCTGATGAAGGGCTATTTCGACACCATCCCGTTCGAGATCGACGAGGCCGGGCGCGTCGACGGGCTGACCCCCTTCGGCACGTTCGCGCGGCTCATCCTGCCGCTCGCCAAGCCGGGCCTCGCGGTCGCGGCGTTCTACAGCTTCCTCACGGCCTTCGGGGAGGTCGCGTTCGCCTCGACGTTCATGCTGAGCGACGACAAGTACACCTTTGCCGTCGGTCTGCAGACGTTCGTCAGCGAGCATGACGCGCAGCGGAACCTGATGGCCGCGACCGCCGTACTGATCGCCATACCGGCTGCCCTGTTCTTCTATCTCGTGCAGAAGAACCTGGTGACCGGGCTCACCGCCGGTGGCACCAAGGGGTGACCCTCGTCGAGCGATCGGCTGCGGCGCCGTCGTGGCCGATCGCGCCCACGCGGCGGAGCCGCAGATCGATACAGCCCCGCGCCCCTGAGGGGGCGCGTGGTGGGCGGCCGTGGTGCCCATCCGACCCCGCTGTGCCGCGGCCGCCCCAACA
Organism: Streptomyces sp. NPDC040589; assembly: GCF_055594445.1. Classification (NCBI taxonomy): domain Bacteria; kingdom Bacillati; phylum Actinomycetota; class Actinomycetes; order Kitasatosporales; family Streptomycetaceae; genus Streptomyces; species Streptomyces sp. NPDC040589. The sequence goes on from NZ_JBVIWP010000003.1 coordinate 1,119,605, forward strand.
ACACCCCGCCCACGCCTTCCATGACCGACATCCTGTGACGCATCAAGGACGACATGAGCCAGCAGCACTCCGCCGCCCCTGCCATGACCCCCACCGTCGCCAAGCGCCGCGACTGGTGGCGGGACGCGGTGATCTACCAGGTGTACCCGCGCAGCTTCGCCGACAGCAACGGCGACGGCATGGGCGACCTGGAAGGTGTCCGCACCCGTCTGCCGTATCTGCGCGACCTCGGCGTGGACGCCGTGTGGCTGAGCCCCTTCTACGCCTCGCCGCAGGCCGACGCGGGCTACGACGTCGCCGACTACCGGGCCGTCGACCCCATGTTCGGCAACCTCCTGGACGCCGACGCGCTGATCCGCGACGCCCACGAGCTGAGCCTGCGGATCATCGTCGACCTGGTCCCGAACCACTCCTCCGACCAGCACGAGTGGTTCAAGCGGGCCGTCGCCGAGGGCCCCGGCTCCCCGCTGCGGGAGCGCTACCACTTCCGCCCCGGCAAGGGGGAGAACGGCGAGCTGCCCCCCAACGACTGGGAGTCGATCTTCGGCGGCCCGGCGTGGACCCGGGTCGCCGAACCCGACGGCACGCCCGGTGAGTGGTACCTGCACCTCTTCGCCCCCGAGCAGCCCGACTTCGACTGGGAGCACCCGGCGGTCGGCGACGAGTTCCGCTCGATCCTGCGCTTCTGGCTGGACATGGGCGTCGACGGCTTCCGTATCGACGTCGCCCACGGTCTGGTGAAGGCGGAAGGGCTGCCCGACCTTGGATCCCACGACCAGGTGAAGCTGCTGGGCAACGATGTCATGCCGTTCTTCGACCAGGAGGGCGTGCACGAGATCTACCGGCAGTGGCGGCTCATCCTCGACGAGTACGCGGGGGAGAGGATCTTCGTCGCGGAGGCCTGGACGCCGACCATCGAGCGCACCGCCCACTACGTCCGCCCGGACGAGCTGCACCAGGCCTTCAACTTCCAGTACCTCAGCACCCACTGGGACGCCGAGGAGATGCGCGAGGTCATCGACCGCACCCTGGACGCCATGCGCCCGGTCGGCGCCCCCGCCACCTGGGTGCTGTCCAACCACGACGTGACCCGGCACGCCACCCGCTTCGCCAACCCGGCAGGGCTCGGCACCCAGATCCGGCTGGCCGGCGACCGGGAACTGGGGCTGCGCAGGGCCCGGGCCGCGAGCCTGCTCATGCTGGCGCTGCCCGGCTCGGCCTACGTCTACCAGGGCGAGGAACTCGGGCTGCCCGACGTCGTCGACCTGCCGGACGAGGTGCGTCAGGACCCGGCGTACTTCCGGGGCGCCGGACAGGACGGCTTCCGCGACGGGTGCCGGGTGCCGATCCCGTGGACCCGGACCGGATCGTCGTACGGCTTCGGCGACGGGGGCAGCTGGCTGCCGCAGCCGGACGGGTGGGGTGAGCTGAGCGTCGAGGCGCAGACCGGGGAGCCCGGCTCGACCCTGGAGCTGTACCGGGCCGCGCTCGCCGTGCGCCGTGAGCAGCCCGACCTGGGGGCCGGTACGTCCGTGGAGTGGCTGCGGGCGCCCGAGGGCGTGCTGGCCTTCCGGCGCGGGGAGTTCGTGTGCGTCGCGAACACCACCGGGGAGTCGGTGGCGATGCCGGCGTACGGCCGGGTGCTGGTCGCGAGCGGCGAGGTCGTCCTGGTCGACGACGAGGCGAAGGTGCCGGCCGACAGCACGGTGTGGTGGACCACCGCGACCGCCGCGATCACCGCCTGATTTTTCCTTTGAATTTCGTACGGCCCGCTGCCCTTTCGGGTGGCGGGCCTTTACCATCTGCGTCACCGCAAGGTTTCTGAACCTTGCTGCAAGAACCTTCAACGAAGAAGGAAACCCCACATGGCACGCAGACACCTCCCCGGACACCTCTCCGCCGCCGTCGCGCTCGCCGCGACTGTGGTTGTCATGAACCCGACCAGCGCACAGGCCTCCCCACCTGGCACCAAGGACGTCACCGCCGTCCTCTTCGAGTGGAACTTCGCCTCCGTCGCCCGCGAGTGCACCAACACCCTCGGCCCCGCCGGATACGGCTACGTCCAGGTCTCCCCGCCCGCCGAGCACATACAGGGCTCCCAGTGGTGGACGTCGTACCAGCCGGTCAGCTACAAGATCGCCGGCCGGCTCGGCGACCGCACGGCCTTCCGGAACATGGTGAACACCTGCCACGCGGCCGGTGTGAAGGTCGTCGCCGACACCGTCGTCAACCACATGGCGGCGGGCAACGGCACCGGCACCGGCGGCTCGTCGTACACGAAGTACACCTATCCGGGCCTGTACTCCTCCAGCGACTTCGACGACTGCACCTCCCAGATCACCAACTACCAGGACCGCTGGAACGTCCAGCGCTGCGAACTGGTCGGCCTCTCCGACCTCGACACCGGTGAGGACTACGTCCGCGGGGCCATCGCCGGGTACATGAACGACCTGCTCTCCCTCGGCGTGGACGGCTTCCGCATCGACGCGGCCAAGCACATGGACACGGCCGACCTGGCGAACATCAAGTCCCGGCTGAGCAACCCGTCGGTGTACTGGAAGCAGGAGGTCATCTACGGCAGCGGAGAAGCCGTCCAGCCCACCGAGTACACGAGTAACGGCGACGTCCAGGAGTTCCGCTACGCCTACGACCTCAAGCGGGTCTTCAACAACGAGAACCTCGCCTATCTGAAGAACTACGGCGAGGGCTGGGGCTACATGAACAGCGGAGTCTCCGGCGTCTTCGTCGACAACCACGACACCGAGCGCAACGGCAGCACCCTGAGCTACAAGGACAACGCCACCTACACCCTGGCCAACGTCTTCATGCTCGCCTGGCCCTACGGCGCCCCGGACATCAACTCCGGCTACGAGTTCTCCGACCACGACGCCGGCCCGCCGGGCGGCGGCCAGGTGAACGCCTGCTGGCAGGACGGCTGGAAGTGCCAGCACAACTGGCCGGAGATCAAGTCGATGGTCGGCTTCCGCAACGCCACCCGGGGCCAGGCCGTCACCAACTGGTGGGACAACGGCGGCGACGCGATCGCCTTCGGCCGGGGCGGCAAGGGGTTCGTAACCATCAACCACGAGCCGGGTTCGCTGAGCCGTACGTATCAGACGTCGCTGCCTGCGGGGACGTACTGCGATGTGCAGAACAACAGGACCGTGACGGTGAACTCCAGCGGGCAGTTCACGGCCACCCTCGGCTCCAACACCGCCCTCGCGATCTACGCCGGCAAGTCGAGCTGCTGAGTTGCAAGTCAGCTGACGCCCCTCGGCCGGCTTCCCCGAGGGGCGTCAGCACGGCCGCGTCGCACCGGTACGCCTGTGGCCGGTTTGGGAGCGGCGAGCGGGACCGGGCTCTGATGAGGAAGCATTTCGGGCGGGGGATGGGGTCCCGTGCTCATAGGTGATCAACATGAAGCTCCGGTACAACCTTCGTGTGTACCCGAGCGCTTCTCAGTGCGGCAGTCTGGCGAGGGCGTTCGGGTGCGCCCGCGTCGTGTGGAACGACGCCCTTCGACTACGTCGTGAGGCATATGCGCAGGGACTGCCGCGCCCGACGGCGGGTGAGCTGCCGAAGCGGGTCATCAAATGGATCACCGACTTCACTCAAGTCGACCCGCATCTACGAGCATCAGGCGTTGCTGCCTGTGGAGGCACTGCCCCAGACCAACTTCCTCTGATGCAATTCCTTTCTGATGTTTTCAGGACTCTTGCTGTAAGAGTTACGGCGGCGATACGGTCGCGCGGGGTCGGACCCGAAGAGCCGCACATCGCAAGGAGTCCACGTCTTGATACCGAGATGGCCGGTGCCGTCGAGGCGCCGAACTGCCCGTACCGGACGGGTCGCCGCGGTCACCGCCACCGCGCTGGCCGCAGCGCTCGTCCAACCCCTCGCGGCGCGGGCGGACACCCCGCCACCGCCCCCGTCCGACGCCAAGCTCGCCGCCGAGCCCGCCCGGCATGACTCCACGCGCGAGCAGTTCTACTTCGTCCTGCCAGACCGCTTCGCCAACGGCGACACCGGCAACGACAAGGGCGCACTCACCGGTACCCGCCTGACCACTGGTTACGACCCCACTGACAAGGGCTTCTACCAGGGCGGCGACCTCAAGGGCCTGACCAAGAAGCTCGACTACATCAAGGGCCTGGGCACCACCGCCCTCTGGATGGCCCCCATCTTCAAGAACCAGCCCGTACAGGGCAACGGCTCTAACGTCTCGGCGGGCTACCACGGCTATTGGATTACGGACTTTACCCGGGTCGACCCGCACTTCGGCACCAACAAGGACCTCGAGACCCTCATCGACAAGGCCCACGCCAAGGGCATGAAGGTCTTCTTCGACGTCATCACCAACCACACGGCGGACGTCGTCGACTACGAGGAGAAGTCCTACGACTACCTCTCCAAGGGCGCCTTCCCGTACCTGACGAAGGACGGCGAGCCCTTCGACGACGCCGACTACGCGGACGGGCGACGGGACTTCCCCGAGGTCGGCACCGGCTCCTTCCCGCGCACCCCGGTCGTCCCCGCGGCGAAGAAGAACGTCAAGGTCCCGTCCTGGCTCAACGACCCGACGATGTACCACAACCGGGGCGACTCCACCTTCGCCGGTGAGAGCTCCGAACACGGCGACTTCTCCGGCCTGGACGATCTGTGGACCGAACGGCCCGAGGTCGTGCGGGGGATGGAGAAGATCTACCAGCGCTGGGTGCGGGACTTCGACGTCGACGGCTTCCGGATCGACACCGTGAAGCACGTCAACATGGAGTTCTGGACGCAGTGGGCCACCGCCCTCGACGCCTACGCCGCCCAGCGCGGCCGGGACGACTTCTTCATGTTCGGCGAGGTCTACTCGGCCGACACGAACGTCACTGCCCCGTACGTCACCCAGGGCCGGCTCGACGCCACGCTCGACTTCCCCTTCCAGGAGGCCGCCCGGCAGTACGCCTCGGAGGGCGCGAGCGCGCAGAAGCTCGCGGGTGTCTTCGGCGACGACTACAAGTACACGACCGGCAAGGCCAACGCGTACGAGCAGGTCACCTTCCTCGGCAACCACGACATGGGCCGCATCGGCTCGTTCCTCAAGCAGGACGACCCGAAGGCCACCGACGCCGAGCTCCTCGCCAAGGACGAGCTCGCCAACGAGCTGATGTTCCTCAGCCGCGGCAACCCGGTCGTCTACTACGGCGACGAGCAGGGCTTCACCGGCCCGGGCGGCGACAAGGACGCCCGGCAGAGCATGTTCGCCTCGCGCACCGCCGACTACCTCGACGACGACCGCATCGGCACCGACCGCACCCACGCCGAGGACGCCTACGACACCAAGGCCCCGCTCTACCGGCAGATCAGCGCCCTCGCCGCACTCCGCAAGGCCAACCCGGCCCTCACCGACGGCGTCCAGCAGCAGCGGTACGCGGCCGATGGCCCGGGCGTCTACGCCTTCTCCCGCACCGACGCGAAGACCGGCACCGAGTACGTCGTCGCCTTCAACAACGCGGGCGAGGCGAAGACCGCGACCTTCCCGACCGGCTCGGCCGGCATGACCTTCAAGGGCATCCACGGCACCGACGCCTCCCCGAAGAGCGACGGCGGCAAGAAGCTCACCGTCACCGTCCCGGCCGGCTCGGCGATCGTCCTCAAGGCGGCCGGCGAGCTCGCCCCGCCCGCCACCGAGCCGACGATCACCCTCAGGGCCCCGGCGGTCGGCGCCACCGGCACCGTGGAGCTCTCCGCCGACGTCGACGGAGGCGGGCTCAACCGGGTCGTCTTCGCGGCCCGGACCGGCAACGGAAAGTGGCAGACACTCGGCTCCGCCGACCACGCCCCGTACAAGGTCACGCACACGGTCGCCAAGGACGTACCGCCCGGCACGGCCCTGCGCTACAAGGCCGTCGTGGTCGACTCGGCCGGGCGCACCGCGAGCGCCCTGGCCGCCTCCACCACCGGCACCCCGCCCGTCGACGAGCCGCCCAGCGCCTCCTCCCGTGACTACGCGATCGTCCACTACAAGCGCGCCGACGGGAACTACGCCGACTGGGGCCTGTACGCCTGGGGCGACCTCGCCGACGGCGAGGCCACGCCATGGCCCGAGAGCCACCCCTTCACCGGCCGTGACGCCTACGGCGCCTTCGCCTACGTCAAGCTCAAGCCCGGCGCCTCGAACGTCAGCTTCCTCGTCATCGACAAGGACGGCGACAAGGACGTCTCCACCGACCGCACGATCGACGTCACGAAGACCGGCGAGGTCTGGATCGAGCAGGGCGAGGAGACCGTCCGCACGGAGAAGCCGGCGGCCGACTACCCGGCCCCGGACAAGACCAAGGCCGTCCTGCACTACCACCGGGCCGACGGGAACTACGACGGCTGGGGCCTGCACGTCTGGACCGGTGCCGCGAACCCCACCGACTGGTCGAACCCCCTCAAGCCGGTCAAGACTGATACCTATGGTGCGGTCTTCGAGGTACCGCTCACCGACGGTGCCACCAGCCTCAGCTACATCCTCCACAAGGGCGACGAGAAGGACCTGCCCTCCGACCAGTCGCTCGACCTCAAGGCGAACGGCCACGAGGTGTGGCTGTTGAGCGGCCAGGAGAAGTACCTGCTCCCGCAGCCGGTGGGTGCCGCCGCCGCGCTCGACCTGACCACGTCCAAGGCGGTCTGGATCGACCGGAACACCCTCGCCTGGAACGGCTCCGACGCGGCCGCCTCCACCCAGCTGCTCTACGCACGCGACGGCTCGATCGAGGTGAAGGACGGCGCCCTCACCGGTGACGCCAAGTGGCTGCGCCTGTCCAAGACGGAGCTGACCGACGCCCAGAAGGCCAGGTTCCCGCACCTGAAGGCGTACGACGCCTGGACTGTCGACCCGCGCGACCGCGACCGGGTGCGCGAGGCCCTGCGCGGCCAGGTCGTCGCCACGCAGCACGCGGGCAACGGTGCCGTGCTCGCGGCGACCGGTGTCCAGATCGCCGGTGTCCTCGACGACCTGTACGACGCCACGAAGGCCGACCTGGGCCCGGCGTTCTCCCGGGGCCGCCCCACGCTGTCCGTCTGGGCACCGACCGCGCGGCGGGTGTCACTGGAGATCGGCGACTCCACCGTGCCGATGAAGCGCGACGCCACCACCGGCGTCTGGTCCGTCACCGGCCCGAAGTCCTGGAAGGGCAAGCCCTACCGGTACGTCGTCGAGGTCTGGGCCCCCAGCGTCCGCAAGGTCGTCACCAACAAGGTCACCGACCCCTACTCCCTGGCCCTCACCGCCGACTCGGAGCGCAGCCTCGTCGTCGACCTGGACGACCAGGCCCTCAAGCCCTCCGGCTGGTCGGCCTACACCAAGCCCAAGGCCGTACCGCTGAGGGACGCCCAGATCCAGGAGCTGCACATCCGGGACTTCTCCGTCGAGGACCGCACGGCGAAGCACCCCGGCAGCTACCTCGCCTTCACCGACAAGGACAGCGACGGCTCGAAGCATCTGCGCGAGCTGGCCAAGGCGGGCACCTCGTACGTCCACCTCCTGCCCGCCTTCGACATCGCCACCGTCCCGGAGCGCAAGGCCGACCAGGCGCGCGTCGACTGCGACCTCGCCTCCTACCCGGCCGACTCCGACAAGCAGCAGGAGTGCGTCGGGAAGATCGCCGCGAAGGACGCCTACAACTGGGGCTACGACCCGTACCACTACACGGTCCCCGAGGGCTCCTACGCCACCGACCCGGACGGCACGGCCCGCACGGTCGAGTTCCGCAAGATGGTGAAGGCGCTGAACGACGACGGCCTGCGGGTCGTCATGGACGTCGTCTACAACCACACCGCGGCCAGCGGCCAGGAGCGGACAAGCGTCCTCGACCGGATCGTGCCCGGCTACTACCAGCGGCTCCTCGCCGACGGCTCGGTCGCGAACAGCACCTGCTGCGCCAACACGGCCACCGAGAACGCCATGATGGGCAAGCTCGTCGTCGACTCGATCGTCACCTGGGCCAAGCAGTACAAGGTCGACGGCTTCCGCTTCGACCTCATGGGCCACCACCCGAAGGCCAACATCCTCGCGGTCCGCAAGGCCCTCGACGCGCTCACCCTCGCCAAGGACGGCGTCGACGGCAAGAGGATCATCCTTTACGGCGAGGGCTGGAACTTCGGCGAGATCGCCGACGACGCCCGGTTTCCGCAGGCCACACAGAAGAACATGGCCGGCACCGGCATCGCCACCTTCTCCGACCGCGCCCGTGACGCCGTGCGCGGCGGCGGCCCCTTCGACGAGGACCCCGGCGTCCAGGGCTTCGCGTCCGGCCTGTACACCGACCCCAACTCCTCGCAGCACAACGGCACCCCGGCCGAGCAGAAGGCCCGCCTGCTGCACTACCAGGACCTCATCAAGGTCGGGCTCTCCGGCAACCTCGCCGGCTACCGGTTCACCGACACCGGCGGCAAGGAGGTCACCGGCGCCGACGTCGACTACAACGGCCAACCCGCCGGCTACGCCGCCGCCCCCGGCGACGCCCTCGCCTACGCCGACGCGCACGACAACGAGTCGCTCTTCGACGCCCTCGCCTTCAAACTGCCCGCCACGACGAGTGCGTCCGACCGGGCCCGGATGCAGGTCCTCGCCATGGCGACGGCCACCCTCTCCCAGGGGCCGGCCCTCTCCCAGGCGGGCACCGACCTGCTGCGCTCCAAGTCCCTGGACCGCAACTCCTACGACAGCGGCGACTGGTTCAACGCCGTCCACTGGAACTGCGCCGACGGCAACGGCTTCGGCCGCGGCCTGCCCATGGCGGCCGACAACAAGGACAAGTGGCCCTACGGCAAGCCCCTGTTGAGCACGGTCAAGGTCGGCTGCGAGCAGATCGAGGGCACCTCGGCCGCGTACCGGGATCTGTTGAGGATCCGTTCCGCGGAGCCGGCGTTCTCCCTCGCCACGGCCGGCCAGGTGCAGTCGAAGCTCTCCTTCCCGCTGTCCGGCAAGGACGAGACACCCGGCGTGATCACCATGCGGCTCGGCGATCTCGTCGTCGTCTTCAACGCCACACCCGAGCGCCAGGAACAGCAGGTCACCGCGCTCGCCGGAACCGGCTACCGGCTGCACCCGGTGCAGGCGGCGGGGGCGGACCCTACCGTCAAGTCGTCCACGTACGCGGCTGAATCGGGCACGTTCGCCGTTCCGGGGCGCACGGTCGCCGTCTTCACCCGGGCCGGCGCGTAGCGCACTACGTTGGGTGGGGCAGGCCGTGACCGACGGCCCGCCCCACCCACGTACGCCCCGAGGTGCTCCTCGATCGAGATGGACGGCAACGGCACGCAGCACATCCCCGGCACCACCGTGCTGGTCGTGGACGACGTCGCGGCCAGCCGGTACGCCATGGGCGCGGTGCTCAGCCGGGCCGGTCACCAGGTCGTGCCCGTAGCCAGCGGCGGCGAGGCGCTCGTCGAACTCGACGTCCGGCTGCGCGACGGCACCCTGCCCGACGTGGCCCTCGTCGATGTGGGCCTGCCGGACATGAGCGGCTTCGAACTGTGCCGCCGGCTCCGGGCCCTGCCGCCCATGGCCGCCCTGCCCGTCGTGCACTTCTCGGCAGCCCAGACCGCGCCCGGCGACCGGTGCCGGGGGCTGGACGCGGGCGGCGACGCCTATCTGACCGTGCCCGCCGAACCGCTGGAGATCCAGGCCGTCGTCCGGGCCGCCGTGCGCGGAGCGCGCCGCACCGCGGGCGCCGAGACCGTCGTCCACCGGCTGACCCTGCTGTCCGAGGCCATCATCACGGTGCAGACGGCGCGCTGCCCCCGGGAACTCGCCACCGCGGCCGCCGACGGCACCGCCCGCCTCACCGGCTCGCCCGCCGTGGTGTTCGTGATCGCCCCCGACGGCGAGCCCTACCAAGGATCGGCCCGCAGCCGTCCCGCGGCGACGGACAGCGGCGCGCACCAGGCGGCGGCACGGCTGGCCGCCCGGATCGCGGAGGGCCGTACGGGCGTGCACAGCGCCGTCGTCCCCGCGCCGCTGTGGCCGGCCGGGATCTTCCGGCCGGGCGTCGAGGAGGACGCCCTCCTGACCGTGGCGACGGGCCAGGACGGCCGTACGGCCGTGTGCCTGGCCACGCCCGTGCGGCGCGCGGCGATCAACGGCCCCGCGGACGACGGGCTGCTGGCCCGGCTCGCCCAGGCCGCCGCGCTCGCCGCCGAACCGCTGCTGCTGTACCAGGTGGAGCGGCATGTCGCCCTCACCCTCCAGCACAGCTTCCTGCCCCGGCCGCACAAGCTGCCCCACCTGCCCGGCGTCGACATCGAGGTCCGCTATGTGCCCGCCTCCCGGCAGGCCGAGATCGGCGGCGACTTCTACGCCGCCCTGCGCACCGGCGACGGGGTGCTCACCGCGGTCGGGGACGTGGTCGGGCACTCGCTGGACGCCGCCACCGTCATGGTCGAGATACGGCACGCGCTGCGGGCCTACTGCGTGGACCAGAGCGACCCGGTCGTGCTGGCCGGGCGGCTCGACCGGATGCTCCAGCGGTACCACCCCGACTTCACGGCCACCGTGTGCCTGGCCCTGGTCGACCCCGGCAGCGGCCGGGTGCGGATCGCCAACGCCGGTCACATCCCGCCGCTGATCCTGCGCGACGGGGGCGGCGCGGAGTACGTCGACGCGTGCGGTCCGCTGCTCGGCCTGGGCCTGGAACGCCCCCCGCCGACCGAGCACCACCTGAGCCCCACCGACCGCCTGCTCATGGTCACCGACGGCCTCATCGAAACCCGCGGCATCCCTCTGGAGGTCTCCCTGGAACAACTCCGCACGGCCGCCGCCGACGCCCCCACCCCCCTGGACACCCTCTGCGACGTGCTCCTGGGCTGCTTCGGCCACGACCGGGAGGACGACATCGCCATGCTGGCCCTCCGGTTAGGGTGAGCCGTTGGCCGCCCAGGACTGGAGTACTGATGCCGCAGATCACCGTCGACTATTCCGCCGACCTCGCGGACGGCTTCGACCGGACCGGATTCGCCAAGGCGCTGCACGAGGCGACCGTCGACATCGCGGCCGCCAAGCCGCCGGCGTGCAAGAGCCGGTTCCGCCCGACCGAGGACATCGTGGTCGGGCCCGACACCGAGGGACATGCCCATGTGCACGTCCACATCGCGCTGCTCGCCGGCCGCACCGAGGAGACCAAGGCCCGGCTCACCGAAGCCGCGCTGGAGTTGCTGCGCACGTATCTGAAGACCGCCGACGGGATCGTGCTGCACGCCTCCGCCGAGGTGCGTGACCTGGACGTTTCCTACCGGAAGTTCGAAGGGTGAGCGGGTTCAGGTCGCCAGCGTCAGGAGCCGGCCGGCCAGGTCGGCGAACGGGCCGTCGGCCGGCTCCTCCTTGAAGATGCGGCGCAGCAGGGCACCCATCTCCTGGTCGTAGGCGGCGCTCACGGAGGCCAGCGCGGCGAAGTCGTGCACGAGCTGGCTCTCCAGTTCCGCCCGCGGGATGCGCCGGCCGTCCAGCCAGATCAGCGCCGTCGACTCGGCGAGCGAGATCCAGGAACGGACGACCAGTTCCAGACGCGCGGGCGGATCGGTCACGCCCAGGTGCGAAAGGATCTGGACATACGCGGCCTGCCGTACGGAGTCGACGAGCGCGTTGGTCGTCGAGGAGCCGACCGCGGGTCCGCCGCGCATGAGGGCCGAGAAACCCGGCCCGTGCTCGTCCACGAAGTCGAAGTAGCGGCCCATCACGCGCAGCAGCCGCGCCCCCAGCGGACCCTCGTGCGGCTCCACGAAACGGGCCGCGAGATCGTCCGCCGCCCGCTGCAACGCCGCCTCGTACAGGCTGAGTTTGCCGGGAAAGTAGTGATAGACCAACGGCCGCGAAATGCCCGCGGCCGACGCTATCTCGTCGATGGAGACCTCGTCGGGCGAGCGGCGGCTGAACAGTTCGAGGGCGACGCCGATCAACTGCTGCCGCCGCTCCTCGACTCCCAATCTGCGGCGAACCCCGGTAGTCATGCGAACACCTTACCGATCGATTCCAGCCTCGAACGGACCGGATCGATCGCGGACGTTCAGCCGGGTGCGCCGGGCGGGCACGAGAACGGGCCTGTCAGCGCAGCCCGCCGAGCGAACGCCCGTCCCGCAGGGTCCCCTTCAGCTCGGCCCGCGCCCCCTGTTCGCCCGGCACGGTCAGCAGACTGCTCCGCGCCGACCCGCTGATCCCGCCCGTCGCCCGGATCGACGCGGTCCGACGGCTGCCCGCGGCCAGCAGATACCAGGTGCCCGCCTCCGACTTCCACAGCACCCCGGCCAGCACATGCGGATCGCGCGCCCCGCACGCCGGGACGTTCTCGGCCTTCGCCGCCACCGCTCCATACCGCCCTCCGGGCGTGTGGAACTGCGCCAGCACCCGCGCCCCGCCACCCCGCCAGGTCTCGGCCCGTGTGCATACCCACGCCGCCGACCCGCTCGCGTCCGGCAGCGGCTGCTCGTTGAACGCCCAGGCGTTGACACTGCGCACGCCCGCCGAGCGCACCGTGGCCAGCGAGCAGGCGTACGGCTGCCAGGTGCGCAGCGCCGCCGCGCCGGACGCCTCTGACGGCGAGCCGGGCCGGCCGCTGGTGAGCCGGGCCGGGACCAGTTCGCCGAGGTCGCTCAGCAGCCGGGTCCGCTTGCCGTCGGCCAGTTGCAGCACGTTCCACGACGTGCACGGACCGGACCTGAGGGCCGGGCTGGCCAGCGGCGCGGTCACCCCGTCGGTGAGGGCGAGGTCCATCGCCCCGGAGCCCGGCTTCAGCAGATCCCGCTCGCCCGCCTTCGACACCCAAGGGGCCGTCAGATAGCGGACGTTGCCGTCGGCCCGGCCCAGGACCACCGCGCCCGCCTCGGCCCGGCCGGCGCCGTCGACCCGGGCGAAGTCGAGGGCGGCGCCCTGCGTGCCGTCCTTGGGCTCGGCGTACCGGGCGATGCGCAGACCGTCGTAGAGGATCACCACGCGCGCGGCGTCGACCGTCCCCGCGTACAGCAGCTGGGGAGGTCCGGCCGGGCCGCCGGACAGGGTGCCGGGCGTCGCCGACACCTGGACCCGCTCGCCGGGGCGTGCCCACACGGCCAGGGCGCGGCGCAGCAGGGCCGAGTCGCCGGTGAGGTCGCCGCGGGCCGGCCACACGGAGAAGTCGGTGCGCGCCGAGCTCTGCCACGCGGCCGGATCGACCCGGGTCAGCTTCGCCGGGTCCAGGGCGGCCTGGGCGGCCGGGTTGCGCGCGTACGGGGGTGCGGCGGCACCGTCGGGGCCCCAGCCCTCGCCGGGCAGACCGAGCAGTGCCCCGCACACCAGCAGCGCCGCCCCGGCGGCCAGCGCGGCCTTCAGGTGCTGGCGGCGCCGCATCAGGTCGGTGGGCCGGGCCTGGAGCGAGCAGGGGTCGAACTCGGGGGAGTCGAGCAGTCCGTACTGCGCGGGGACCCCGTCGGCCTCCAGCAGCGCGCCGTCCGGGTCGGCGACACCCGCCGCCGTGAGCACCTCGCGCGCCCCGTCGTCCGCGAGCCGCTCCAGGCCGCGCAGCGCGTAGGCGGCCCGGGCCGGTCCCGACAGGGTGGACAGCCGCTGGTCCAGGGCGAGTTCGTCGGCGCCGCCGGACCGGGGGAACAGCTTCAGGCCCCACACCTGGGGCAGCAGCGGCGGCAGCTGGGACCGCTTGGGCCATGCCCTGCGCCGCAGCGGCAGTCCCGCCTCCAGTGCCGTGCGCAGCACCTGGAGGCGGACCAGGGCGTAGCCCGGATCGCCGTCACGGCCGGTCGACTGGGCCGGGATCACCGGTGCCGGTGTGCGGTTGCGGGGGAGTGCGCGCTGGGTGAGGGCGTGGGCGGTCACGACGCGCCTGCTGCGGCCCAGGCCCGGCGGCAGCACCAGATAGGCCAGCCGCACGAGCCGCGGGTAGTGCTCGACGAGCGCGGCCTCGGCCTGCTCGACGTCGACGACCGGGCCGGCGGGGGAGGAGGGTGCGGGGCGCTGGGCGACATCCTGTGACTGCACGTTCAGCAGAACGAGCGAATGGTCGGATGGTCACCTGACCGTGGAGCGTCACACCCCCGGCTGCTCCTGCGGTTCCACGAGCAGCCGGGCGTAGTTCGCCATCGACCGCTGGTAGCGGGGCAGGTGCGGGGCCAGCGCGCCCAGGGCCAGCGACAGACCCTCCCGGTCGCGGCCGAGGCTGGACAGACAGAGCGCGAGCGTCGCGCGTACGGGGTCGTCCAGCTCGTCGGACGGGGCGACCAGCTCGGGCGCCAGCAGCGCGAGGCCCTCCTCGGCCCGGCCGACGTTCCGCAGCGAGCTGGCCAGCTGGATCTTCGTCCGGCGGGCCTTGTAGGGGCTGGCGTCCGCGAGTCCTCGCCGCAGCGCCTCCCGGTACAGCGGGACCGCCTTGTCCGAGCGGCCCGTGGAGTCCCAGGCGCAGGCCTGCTCGAACGGCCCGAGCGGGCTGCCGTCCGGCAGCTCGGCGACGAGGGCGTCGACCTCGGCACGGAAGCGCGCCTCGTCCGCTTCCTCTTCCGCGTAGTCGTCGAAGCGGGCCCACAGAGCGGTGACGCGATCTTCCCAGTCCTGGTTCACCGTGCCACCTTCGCACAGGCGTGCCTACGGAGGCAGTGGAATTTGAGCGCTCTGGGCTCCGCAGCCGTATCGAAGGCGAGAGCCCTTGCCGGGGCTCCGTGCGGCATGCGTCCGGACCGTGCCGTGACAAGGACCGGAGGAACAGATGAGGGTGACCCGACCGATGCTCGCGCTGAGCGGCGCGGTGGCGATACTGGCGCTGGCCGGCTGCGGATCCGGCGGCAAGGACGAGGCAGCCGTGCCCGAGGAGGTGACCGGCAGCCTGGAGCACATCGCGGCCGAGGCCAAGTGCAAGCCGAACATGCAGACCGACGCCGACACGATCCGCCAGGCCCTCTGCAAGAAGGGCAAGGAGAAGTACGTCCTCGCGACCTTCTCCACCGACCGCGGCCAGCGCGAGTGGCTGAACGGCGCGAAGGACTACGGCGGCTACTACCTCGTCGGCCGCAAGTGGGTCGCCGTGGGCCAGCAGAAGACGGTCACGGCGCTGCAGAGCACCCTCGGCGGGACCATGGAGGAAGGCTCCGAGCACATGAACCCCGGTGGCAGCCACAACAAGGGCGGTCACAGCAGCGACAGCAGCCACCACGGCTGAACCTCGCGGGCCCGGGCGGAACAGAGACGGACACACGAGAAGCCGGCGGTGGGAATTCCCACCGCCGGCTTTCTACTGGCTGAGGACTACTGGCAGTTCTCGCCGTTGTTGATGCACTGGACCATCTCGTTCATCACGTTCTCGTCGAAGAAGTTGATGAAGTCGTTGTGGTCCGTGATCGGCTTGTGCAGCTGCTCCGGGAAGGAGTCCACCGCGAACGCGTTCTGGACCTGTCCATTGTTGATCTGCGGCGCCGGGACGTCGTAGACCAGACGGACCTGGAGCTGGGGGATGGCCTGGAAGCCGTTCGAGCAGCTGCCGTCCGCTTCCACGAAGTCGACGTGGGTGCGGTGGTTGGCGCTGTCGATGTTCTGGCCGTCCCAGCAGCTCTGGAAGTTGGACAACCGGACCATGTTGCTGCCCTCGGGGCAGATCGGGTACTTGTCCGTCACCTGACGGTCCTCGAAGCCGGTGCACGTCCAGGACGTGTTGGCGTTGTTGAGGCCGTTGGTCAGGGACTTGGCGTCACCGGTGATGATCCGCAGGGCCTTCGGCATCGCGACGACGTCGCTGGTGCGGTTGCCCACGAACTTCAGCTCCGCCTGCGCGGGCTCGACGATCTTGCCGACGTTGCCGTCCTGGCCACCGCCCGGCTGACCCGCGTCGATGTCGTCCGAACCGTCCTGGATCCGGATGACCGGCCAGAAGTACGTCGACTTGTCGCCCTGGTTCTGGCAGGTCGTCTCGCCGTTCTCCAGGTCCTCGTCGCTCGCGAAGGCGTTGTTGGCCTGGTTGCCGACGTAGTCGTGCTGGTGCTGGGCACCGTTGGAGACACCCGGCGCCACGATCACGTTGTCCGAGTTGCGGTTCTCGTTCTCGTTGGTGCCGCACTGCGTGGTGAAGGTGCCCGTGGAGCCGCCGTCACCGTTCGCCGCCAGACCGTTCGGCAGGTTGCGGGAGTTCGGCTGGACTTCCTCGATGTTGACGAAGTCCGCGGCCACCGGGCCGTTGCCGTCCTGACCGCCGTTGCCGCCCTGGCCCTGGTCCTGACCGCCCTGATCCTGGCCCTGGTCCTGACCGCCCTGATCCTGGCCGCCCTGGTCCTGGCCGTCCTGGTTCTGGCCGTCCTGGTTCTGATCGCCCCCGGCCTGGCCGTCGGTGGTGTTCGCGTCGGCGGCCATGCCCTGGCACTCGGCCATCTGGGCGAGGTTGTCCGGCGCCTGGCCACCAACACGCTTGATGTTGATGCCGATCCGGTCGATGGCAGCGGTCCGCTTCGACTTCAGCGGGCCGAGGATGGCGTTGTTGACGAAGCCGGAGTCACCGGCCTGGGCCTGACGCGTGGAGGCGAGCCGGGTGTAGGCCTCGCTGATCTGCTTGTCGAGGTTCGCCAGCTCCTTGTCCACGCCCTGGCGTGCGCCGTCCGGCACGTCGGTCAGGCTCTGGCCCACGTCCGGGCACTGGATCGTGGCGACCTGAGCGCCCGCGGACTTCGTCTGGTTCGCCGAGTTCTCCTCATGCGCCGAGGCATAGAAGTTTGCCCAGATCAGCCCGCCCCCACCGAGCGCTAGGGCCGCCGATGCGGCTATGGCCTTGGTGGCCATCGGCGTCCGGCGTTTTCTTGTGTTGCGTCCCATGGAACTCCTCTGACTTCCTTTTTCGGGGGCATGAGGCGCCCGACAGGAGTGAAGCGGCTCCCATCCATACGCAGGGGGTCCCACGGGTGTTCAGAGGTCCCGGAAATTGATGCGAGATTCGTGAGGGCTCTGTGTTCTCAACAACCCATTTCGTACCGGGAGTTGTTGATCCCCCACGGTCGGTGAACCAGCGAGTCCGGTTTCACCGGCCGTGGTCGAGATACGCCAGAACCGCCAGCACGCGGCGGTTGTCGTCGTCCGAGACCTCCAGTCCCAGTTTGGCGAAGATGTTCGCGGTGTGCTTGGCGATGGCCCGTTCCGTCACCACCAGCCGGCCGGCGATCGCCGCGTTGGTCCGGCCCTGCGCCATCAGCTCCAGCACCTCCCGCTCCCGGGGCGTCAGCCGCGCCAGCGGCCGGTCGTCGCCCGACCGGCGCGCCAGCAGCTGCTGGATGACCTGCGGATCCATCGCCGTACCCCCGGCGGCGACCCGCCGTACGGCGTCCACGAACTGCTCGGCGTCGAACACCCGGTCCTTCAGCAGGTACCCGACCCCGCCGCTGCCGTCGGCCAGCAGCTCACGCGCGTACAGCTGCTCCACGTGCTGGGAGAGCACCAGCACCGGAAGGCCGGGCCGTTTGCGGCGGGCGTCGAGCGCGCACTGCAGCCCCTCGTCGGTGTGCGTGGGCGGCAGGCGTACGTCGACCACGGCGACGTCCGGTTCCAGCTCGGCCAGCGCGGCGGCCAGTTCGGGGCCGGACTCGACGGCCGCCGCGATCTCGAAGTCGTGCGCCTGGAGCAGCCGGACGAGCCCGTCGCGCAGCAGGAAGAGGTCTTCGGCTAGGACAACGCGCAAGGGATCTCCATGGTGACCATGGTGGGACCGCCCGCGGGGCTGCTGACGGCCAGGACGCCGTCGAATGTACCGAGCCGCCGCTCGACCCCGGAGAGTCCGGAACCGGCTCCGATCACCGCACCTCCCTTGCCGTTGTCGGTGACGGACACCCGCAGCATCCCGTCGGCGTGGTGCAGGTCGGCCCAGATCCGGTCGGCTCCGGAGTGTTTCACCGCGTTGGTGAGCACCTCGCTGACGGCGAAGTACGCGGCGGACTCCACGGGCGCCTCCGCCCGCCCGGGCAGATCCACGCTCACCTCGGTGGTCACCGGCAGCCGCAGCGCCAGCGCCCGTATCGCGTCGCCGAGGCCGCGCTCGGCGAGCACCGGCGGATGGATGCCGCGCACCAGCTCGCGCAGTTCGGCCAGGGCCTCGACCGAGGACGTGCGGGCCTGCGCGATCAGCTCCTTGGCCTTGGCCGGGTCCTTGTCGAGGAGCGCCTCGATGGTGCCCAGGTCCATGCCCACCGCGACCAGCCGGGCCTGGGCCCCGTCGTGCAGGTCCCGTTCGATGCGCCGCAGCTCGGCGGCGGAGGTGTCGACGGCGTCGCGCCGCGTCTCGGTCAGGACCCGCACCCGCTCGGCCAGTTCGCGCTGTCCGGAGCCCAGGACGGCCTGGGTGAGCCGGAAGTGGACGTCCAGCAGCCGCGGGGTGAGGAAGTGCGCGAAGAAGAGGAGGACCAGGCCCAGGGCGGCGGCACCGAACGCGGACACCTGCCCGGTGACCTTGACGAACCCGTACCAGTACCCCTCGGGAAAGACCCGCCACAGCCCGGCCGCGAGCGCGAAGCCCTCCAGCGGGTACAGCCACAGCGCGGCCGGCAGCAGCGCGGTGAGGAACCCGGCCGTCATGTCGACCGGCAGCCACATCAGGTCCCGCCAGGTCGCCGGGTCGCGCAGCATCCCGAACGTGGCCGCCCACGGGTTGGCGTCCTTCGGCAGCGGCCGGTACGCCGGCGGGATCCGCACCCCGCCCCACTCCGCCGCGAGCACCCGCCGCCAGTTCGCGAACGCCCGCACCCCCTTCAGTACGTACGGCGTGGTGACGAGCCCGACGCCGATCGGGATGAGCGCCATGGACACCAGGGACAGGGTGAAGCACAACACCGCCCCCGGCAGCGAGACGAGGGCCACCCCCAGCCCCCGTAGCGCGGCGAGCGCGACGCCCCGCCCCTTCGCTGCCCTGTAGCCGCTCTGCGTGTCGATGGTCATGGCGTCAGTCTCGCCGAGCGGCGGTGCGGGGTCACTGGGCCGGGACACCCGGTCAGGGGGTGGTGCTACGTACACCCGGGAGCCGGTGAGGCGGTGCGGTGGTTCATACGCCTCCGCCGGTCGCGAGCACCTTCGCCTCCACCTCCGGGTCGAGCCCCGAGCGAGGCCGGTCCGGCCGCTGGGGCGCCGTGCCGCCGATGTCCCGGAGCCAGCTCCAGGTGTCGGCCACGGTCTCCGCGACGGGCCGGCAGGTCAGCCCCGCCTCCACCGCCCGGGAGACGTCCGCGCTGTGCAGGGCGTCGTGCAGATCGCTGCCCGGCGGCACCCACACCGGCAGCTCGGTCCACGGCTCGACGCCCGCCTCCAGGATCACCTCCGGCTCGGTCCACCGCAGTTCGGCCGCACCGCCGGTGACCCGCGCACACGCCTCCAGCAGCGCGCCCGTCGTGGCGTGCCCCTGCGGACCGGCCAGGTTGTACGGCCCGCTCAGCTCCCGCTCGGCCGCGTGCAGGATCCACTCGGCCAGGTCCCGGACGTCCACGTACTGCAGGGGCAGCTCGCGCGGGCCCGGGGCGAGCACCGGACCACCGCGCGCCATGCGGCCCAGCCACCAGGGCAGCCGGCCGATGTTCTCGTACGGGCCGAGGATCAGCCCGGCCCGGACGAGCACCGACCGGTCCGCGCCGAAGGCGTCCAGCACGGCCAGTTCACCGCCGCGCTTGTCCTGCGGGTACGCGGTCCGCTCCGCGTCGGCCGAGGCGCCCTCCACCAGGGGCGCGTCCTCGCCGTACCCGGCGGGCGGGGCCCACGCGTACACCGAGCAGCTCGACACGTACACGTACCGGCCGGCGCGGCCCCGCAGCAGCCGCGCCGTGTCCCGCACCGCGCGGGGCGCCGCCGACCAGGTGTCGACGACGACGTCCCACTCGCCCGGGTCGTCGGCGAGGGCGGCGAGACCGCCGGGTGCGGTGCGGTCGCCGAGCAGCGACCGCGCGCCCTCCGGCACCTCGTGCCGCCCCCGGTGGAAGACGGTCACGTCCCAGCCCCGCCCCAGGGCCGCCTCCACGACGGCCCGCCCCGCGAACTCCGTACCACCCAGCATCAGAAGCCTCATGCCGCTGACTCTGCCCGGTGGGGCGGCGGTAGGGAACGGGGATCTGCCGTCAGCAGACGGGTGGGGGCCGGTGGCTCAGTGACTCACGGGAGGCACGTACTTGTATCCGACCCGGCGTACCGTCCGGATCGTGTCGCGGTGCTCCGCGCCCAGCTTGCGGCGCAGCCGGGCGACATGGACGTCGACCGTACGGCCGTCCCCCACGTGCCCGTAGCCCCACACCGTGCCGACCAGCTGGTCGCGGGTGTGCACCCGGCCCGGGTGCGCCACCAGGTGGGCGAGCAGCTCGAACTCCAGATACGTGAGGTCGAGCGGCCGGCCGGCCACCTGGGCGGTGCGCTGCGCGGTGTCGACGCGGATCAGCTGCTCGCCGCCCGGCTCGGGACCGGCCTCGGGGGTGACGGGCTCCGGCCGGTCCGGCACCGCCACCGGGAACGGCGGCTGCTGGTCGGCCGGGACGAGCACCAGATAGCCGACCATCGGCGGCTGGCCCGGCAGCGTGGGCAGCGTGTGCTGCGGCGCCGGAAGCCAGGTCGCACCCGGCGGCAGCAGATCCGCGACGGTCACCACCTCGTCCCGGTCGACGGCACGCAGCCGATGCCGGGCGCTGTTCGTCGGAGGGGTGTTGAGGGTGGCGGTGGACAGAGAACGAGTGGTCGCCATGAGAGGTCAGCTCTTTCGCGCGAGGAGTTCGTCGGAAAGGTCGACGGCCGCGAGTTCGTGGTCGGGGTCGCCGAGGACGTACGCGGTTCGCGCTGGCCGAAGGCCGGGGTGTACGGCGTTAGAGGGCCGGCGCGTTCGTCGCGCGGCAACACACCCGGTCGAAGTCGTAGTCCTGACGGGACGGCCAGAAGGGCTCGAGGTCATGACGACCCGTCGCGGTGTACCTCTGGTAGCTGGCCATGGCCCCATTGAAGCAGAGAGGCCCCCGCGCCGGGACCCTCCTCTCACACCTTGGACACATGCCGGACATCCGGCCGGCACGCCGAAACCTTCACCCCACCAGGCGCTTCCGCCACTCCAGGGGCGCGACATCGATCGCCCGGCCCGGGTCACCGTCCCACTCCGCGGACAGCCCGGCCGCGGTCAGCGCCGCGACGACCTCGCGCCCGACGGCTCTCGTGGTGTCCTCGGAGCCGTCGAACCCGCCGTAGTAGAGCGACAGGCCGTGTCCCCGCGCCGCGCCGCGCGTGCCCTGGTGGTGGAAGAACACGAACCCCCGCGCCCCCGGCTTGCCGTCCGCCTCCGCGCCGATCTCCGCCATGCCGCAGCCTCGGCAGCAGGTGAAGTCCTCGCGGGCGACGATGCCGGCGCGGTCCAGGGCCGCGAAAGCACGCTCCAGCCGGTCCGGGTCGGTCGGTTCGCTCCACGTCTCCTGCTCGTCGACGCGCTCCAGCCACAGCCGCTCGACGATCTCGCGGGCCTGCGCCGAGGAGACGGGGGAGGAGTCCTCCTTGCCCCGCGTCAGGTACACCGTCTCGCGGACCATCGTCTCGATGCCCAGGTAGCCGTCCCGGAGCATCTCGTGGACGTACCCCTCGGCCCGCGCCGAGACCTCGGGGGCGAGCCGGGGCGGAGGGGCCGGCAGCCCGAACTCCTCGCGCTCGAAGGTGACCCCGGTGTCCCAGCCGTCCTCCTGGCGCGCCCAGCGGACCATCACCTCGCAGACCAGGCCCGGATCGGTCAACCGGGTCACCCACAGGTGCGGAACGGACCCCGTGCGGTGCTGGAGGTCGTAAGCCCCGTCCCCGTCGCGTGCCGTCTGGATGAAGACCATCGGCCGGTCCGGTATCCGCTGCACGATGAGGAAGTGGTCGTCGTCCCCGCCGATCCGCTCCACCAACTCCCGCAGCTCCCGCGCCGCGATCCGCGCGTACGCCTGCCCGCTCTCCGTCTGCACCTTGACCGCGAGGCCCCCGTCGATCTCCATGCGCCCCACCATGGCACGCCCCACCGACAACGCGAGGGGGCGCCCACCGCGAGCGGTGAGCGCCCCCTCGGGAGCCGGGTGGTGCCGGTCAGACCTGGCCGGCCTTCTCCAGGGCCGAGCAGCAGGTGTCGACGAGCAGGCGGGTCACCACGTACGGGTCGACGTTGGCGTTCGGACGGCGGTCCTCGATGTAGCCCTTGCCGTCCTTCTCGACCTGCCAGGGGATACGGACCGAGGCGCCGCGGTTGGAGACGCCGTAGGAGTACTCGTTCCACGGGGCGGTCTCGTGCAGACCGGTCAGGCGGTCGTCGATGCCGGCGCCGTAGTTCTTGACGTGGTCGAGCGGCTTGGAGCCCTCGCCGAGCGACTCGGCCGCGGTGATGATCGCGTCGTAGGACTCGCGCATCGCCTTGGTGGAGAAGTTGGTGTGCGCGCCGGCGCCGTTCCAGTCGCCCTTGACCGGCTTCGGGTCGAGGGTGGCGGCGACGTCGAAGTCCTCGGCGGTGCGGTAGAGCAGCCAGCGGGCCACCCACAGGTGGTCGGAGACCTCCAGCGGGGAGACCGGGCCGACCTGGAACTCCCACTGGCCGGGCATGACCTCGGCGTTGATGCCGGAGATGGCGAGGCCCGCCTCCAGGCAGTTGTCCAGGTGCGCCTCGACGACCTCACGGCCGAAGATCTCGTCCGCGCCGACACCGCAGTAGTAGCCGCCCTGCGGGGCCGGGAAGCCGCCCTTGGGGAAGCCCAGCGGGTAGCCGTCCTGGAAGAACGTGTACTCCTGCTCGATGCCGAAGATCGGCTCCTGGGCGGCGAACTTCTCGGCGACCTCGGCCAGCGCGGCACGGGTGTTGCTGGCGTGCGGGGTGAGGTCGATGTTCAGGACCTCGCACAGCACCAGGATGTCGTCGCCGCCGCGGATCGGGTCCGGGCAGGTGAAGACCGGCTTGAGGACGCAGTCCGAGGCGTGGCCCTCGGCCTGGTTGGTGGACGACCCGTCGAAGCCCCAGATCGGCAGCGCGTCGAGACCGGCGGGCGAGCCCGTGATGATCTTGGTCTTGGAACGCAGTTTGGCCGTCGGCTCGGTGCCGTCGATCCAGATGTACTCAGCCTTGAAGGTCACGGGCCACATCCTTCGGGGGTGTGTCTGGGCGCGTATCGCGGGTGCTGCGGCGCTGCGGCACCGATGCGCCGCTTCAACTGCCCGGCAGCCTGTCAACAGGCGATTTCCCGGCCATTGCTCGAATGTGAACCCCGTGTTACCTGGTGTGCCCGCGCCGTACTTCACGCCGAGAGGGCGTTTCCGCCGGGGAGGGGAGGGGGCGGTCACCGGCTTCCCTCCGTCAAGCCGGTGACCGCGCCCCCGTGACCCGGACGTACCGGTCCTGCTGCTCCTGGCCGGGAGCAGCAGGACCGGTGACACGTACCGAGGGGGCGGCCGAGGGGTGGGCCGCCGCCTCAGTGACCCGTTCGGCCGTCCGGCATCACCCCACCTTCTCGATCACGGCCCGGCGGATCAGGAACTTGCCGGGCTCACGCACCTGTTCGAAGGCCGCGTTGTTGAGCAGCGCACAGCTGCCGGAGACCGAAGTGACCTCCACCGTCGTGGACTTGTTGTTGTCCAGGTTGGTGACCTTCAGCTTCGTGCCGACCGGGAACTGGTTGCTGGACGCGGCAGGCGCACCGCCCTCGCCGGAGAGCGTGACCGTGGAGCCGTTGCACACCTGCTGCCCGGAGGCCGCGGCGCCGTCGCCGGCATTTCCCGCGGGGGCGGACTCGGCGGGTGCCGAAGCCTCCGCCGACTGGGCGGGATCGGACGGCGCGGCCGACTCGGCGGGCTGCGACGGCTGCGCGGCCTGGGAGTCCTGAGCCGACTCCCCAACCGCGCACCCCGACGCCTCCTGCTTCCGCTTGATCTCCTCGATGACCGCCTCGCGGTTGGCGATCCGGGCTTCCGACTGCGCGTCGGGATTGGCCTGCTGGTCGGCGATGAACTTCTCGTTGTTGCCGAGGGCGGTGGCGAGTCCCAGGCAGGCCGTCGACTCCGCCGCCGACCTGGTGGTCGGCGGCGAGGCGTTCGACGTGCTCGCCATGACGAAGGCCCCGCCTCCCGCCACCGCCGCCGCGCTCACCAGCAGCGCGATCTTCTTCGTTGGGCCGAGAGTTCTCCTACGCGACATGCGCGCCTCCTGAAGAGGTAGGGGAGCGTACGCCGCTATGTACGAGATACCGAACGAAGTTACTCAGCGGTTACAGGAGTCAACGAAGTGACCTGCGCCACACGTGAAAAGAGGGGTGGTCAGCGCGACAGTGCGTCCCGCACGGCCTCGTCCGTCCGGCCCACCACGGCCGTGCCGTCGTCCGCGGTGATGATCGGGCGCTGAATCAGCTTCGGGTGCTCGGCGAGCGCCTTGACCCACCGGTCGCGCGAACCGGCGTCCCGCGGCCACTCCTTGAGCCCGAGCTCCTTGGCGGCCGCCTCCTGCGTGCGGGTGATGTCCCACGGCTCGAGACCGAGGCGCGCGAGAACGCCACGGATCTCGTCCTCGCTCGGCACGTCCTCCAGGTAGCGGCGGACGGTGTAGTCGGCGCCCTCGGCGTCGAGCAGCGTCAGGGCGCTACGGCACTTCGAACAGGCCGGATTGATCCAGATCTCCATGCGCTCACGGTACGCGCTGCCGCCGCTGTTCGATTTTCGGGCGACCTCAGGCGCCCCTCGTGGACCTGCCGTGACGTGGTGCCAATTTCCTTTCTCACCTGGGCTTTTGACGCGCTCGGCGGACTCCCCGTTGTCAGTGCCCGGCGGTAGAATATGTGCAGTGTTCGAGGGTGGCGCCGGGGTCGCAGAGGACTCCGGTGAGCGCCCGATCGCGACAGGAGGATGCCTGTGCCCGCTGCCGCTCTGAAGTCGAAGCCGTTGCCCACTCAGTCCACCGCGAAGCGTCCCGTCCTGCTCGACCTGCCGTACGCGCCCGTGGAGAAGCGGCCGCTGCCGCCGGGCCGGCCGCGCGAGTGGTACGTCACGCACAACCGTCGCCTCAAGGCGATGCGACTCGCCATCGCCCTGCTCGACTCCGGCGTCTACATGCCGAACCAGGCCCGCAACGAGACGATCCGCGGCGCGGCGGAACAGATCGGTGTCCACCCGCCGTCGGACACGACGTGTCACATGGTGCGGGCGTTCATGCGCTACGCGCGCTGAAGCCGTCCCACCGGTGTTCCCGGCGCGGGGAACACCGGTGGGTTCAGCCGGGCGAAGCCCTCCTGGCGTTCGTAGGGGAAGTAGGGGTAGGGCGCCGGGCGGTGGCTCGCCGCGTCGAGCCTCGCCATCTGGTCCGGGGTCAGGCTCCAGCCGACGGCGCCGAGGTTCTGGCGCAGTTGCCGCTCGTCGCGGGCGCCGATGAGGACGGAGGACACCGTCGGTCGCTGGAGCAGCCAGTTGAGGGCGATCTGCGGCACGGCCTTGCCCGTCTCCTCCGCGATCTCGTCCAGCGCGTCGACCACGGCGTAGAGGTGCTGGTCGGCGACGGGCGGGCCCTGGTCGGCGGTGCGGTGCAGCCGGCTGCCGGCCGGGAGCGGTGCTCCGCGGCGGACCTTGCCGGTGAGGCGCCCCCAGCCGAGCGGGCTCCAGACGATCGCTCCGAGGCCCTGGTCGAGGGCGAGCGGCATGAGCTCCCACTCGTAGTCGCGGCCGACGAGGGAGTAGTACACCTGGTGGGCCACATGGCGCGGACGGCCGTACCTCTCGGCGCTCGCGAGGGACTTCATCACCTGCCAGCCGGAGAAGTTGGAGACGCCGGTGTAGCGCACCTTGCCCGCCTGGACGAGGGTGTCGAGCGCGGCCAGCACCTCTTCGACCGGCGTCCCGGCGTCGAAGGCGTGGAGCTGGAACAGGTCGATGTGGTCGGTGCCCAGTCTGCGCAGGGCGTCCTCGCAGGCGGTGATCAGACGGGAGCGGGAGGAACCCGCGTCGCCCGGTCCGTCCCCCATCGGCAGGCCGGTCTTGGTGGAGACGATCACCTGGTCCCGGCGGCCCTTGATCGCCTGCCCCAGGGCCTCCTCGGAGGCGCCGGCGGAGTAGACGTCGGCGGTGTCGAACATCGTGATCCCGGCGTCCAGGCAGATGTCCACCAGGCGGCGCGCCTCCTGTGCGTCGGTCGTGCCCCACGCGCCGAACAGCGGGCCCCGCCCGCCGAAGGTGCCGGCTCCGAAGCTCAGCGCGGGAACCATGAGTCCGGACGTGCCCAGTCGCCTGTATTCCATCTCGGCCCCTTTCAAGAGCGACCCTCGCTGACGAGTGGCCTCCACTAACGGGTCTATGGTTCCGTTAGTGGTTACTAAGGTAGCAGGGTGAACCGCTTAATGGAACGGGAGTGCCGTTATGGCTGACGGAGGCGAGCCGGGGACCCTACGGCCGGGAGGGCGCACGGCGCGGGTACGGGAAGCGGTGCTGCGGGCGGCCGAGGACGCCCTGACCGAGCAGGGCTTCACCGGCCTGGACCTGGCCGACGTCGCCCGCCGCGCCGGAGTCGGCAAGACGACCGTCTACCGCCGCTGGGCGACGGTCACCGGGCTGGTGGCCGAC
The DNA here is from genome assembly GCF_055594445.1 of Streptomyces sp. NPDC040589. NCBI lineage: Bacteria > Bacillati > Actinomycetota > Actinomycetes > Kitasatosporales > Streptomycetaceae > Streptomyces > Streptomyces sp. NPDC040589. The sequence goes on from NZ_JBVIWP010000003.1 coordinate 1,146,144, forward strand.
CTCCTGCTGGACATGGCCGAGCAGTCCGCGCCCCGCACCGAGACCGGCTCGCTCCTCGGCGACCTGACGGCCAACGCCCGGCTCGTGCAGCGCACCCTGACGGACCCCCGGCAGGGTGCGCTGTTCAAGGCGCTGATCGCCGCCGCCACCTGCGACCCCAAGACGGCCGCGGCGCTGCGGCGCTTCTACGACATCCGCGTCAGGGAATGGGCTCCCTGCGTGCGGCAGGCCGTCGACCGGGGCGAGGTGCCCGAGGGCACCGACACGCACGAAGTGATCCGCGCCGTCTCCGCCCCGCTCTACTATCACCTGCTGATCAGCGGCGGCCGGCTCGACGGGGCCATGGCCGACCGGGCCGCGGAGGCCGCGGCGACCGCGGCACGCGCGGGTGTGTACGTACGGGCCTGAGGCCGCGAAGGCGCGCCTGCCCCGGGAGCGCCCGCGCCCGGCCTGCGCGCCTCAGGCGTACCGTTCCATCAGCCCCGTCACATACGCGTCCAAGCGCCCGCCCAGCACCTCCGGCGTCAGGTCGGTCCGCCCCAGCTCCCGCCAAGGGACCGCCAGCTTCGCCGCGTCGGGGACGTAGGCCAGGGCGTCGAGCAGCCGCCAGTACAGATGGTCCGGGCCGTCGGCCAGGCGTCGGCCGCCGTGTGCCTCGTAGCGCTCCCGGAACCCGAGGCCGTACTCCGGGCCGTGCAGCAGCGCGAGCGCCGTCGAGCAGTGGGCTACGTCCAGGTCGGCGGGACCCCACGAGGTCTCCACCCAGTCGACGACACCGCCGATCCGCAGACCGGCCCCCGAGCCCGTGAACAGCACGTTCCCGGGGTGGAAGTCCCGGTGCAGGAAACAGCCCTCGTACGGCGGGGGATCGCCGCGGATGACGTCCACGGCCCGCTCCCACCCCGGCGGGACCCCCGTCGGCGACGTCCACGCCTGGTACGCACGCGGACGCTCCCCGGGGACGACCCGGTGGATCCCGGCCAGTTGGGCCGCGAGCAGCTCCACGCGCGCGTCGAGGTCCTCCTCGTCGACCCGGACCCGCCCCGGCAGCACGGACATCAGCAGGGACGGATGGTCACAGTGCTCGGCGGTCGCGTCCACGCCGATCAGCTCCGGCGCCGGCACGCCCTCCTGCCCGGCCAGCAGCGTGAGCACGTCCGCCTCGCGGGCCAGCAGCCCGGGGGCGTGCCGCCGGAAGAAAGGCTTCACGAAGGTCCGCAGGGCGAGGGCGGTGCCGTCGTCGAGGGTGAGCCGCCGCATCTGGGCGCTCCAGCCACCCTTCAGGAAAGACGACTTGTCGACCGTACGGCCCTCCGGGAGCTGCTTGGCCACCCACGCCCGGGTCGCCGTCCAGCCCTGCTCGCCGAGTCCGGCCAGCACGGCGCCGACGAACGCCCGCCGGTCGTCGGGACGGTCCCGGAACCACAGGCCCAACCGGTGCTCCGCCTCCGGAAGTTCCCAGTGGGTGAACTGGGCGCGCCGGGCCAGCGCCTCCGAGAGGGCCTCCGTCACGGCGGGTGGAATGACCTCGTCCGTGCCCGGCACCGCGAGCACCGCCCGTCCCTCGTAAGCCCGCAGCACGTCGAGCGCGGGCGACGCACGCCAACTGCCGGGCCGGCGGATGATCTCGCTGAACCGCCCGTCACCCTCCCCGAACGGCACGTCCCACGCCTCGGCCGCGTACACCGCGGGCGCGCACAGCCCCAGGGCCACCACCCGGTCCCCGTAGTGCCGGGCGAGATCGGCCACCGTCTGACCGCTCATGCTGAACCCGACCAGGACCAGCGGCCCGTCCCCGGGCGCGTGCGCGTCGATCACGGACACGGCCTGCTCGAAGCGGCGGCGCAGGCTCAGCTCCCGCAGCAGGCCGGTGCTCTCCCCATGACCCGAGAAGTCGAAGGCGAGGGCGTGGCAGCCGTGTGCGGCGAACTCCGACAGCAGCGGCACCAGCCGCTCCTTGCTGCCGTTGCCCGCGCCGTGCAGGACCACGGCGGTCGCCCTCGCCGACGCACCGGCACGGCCGTACAGCCCGCTGAGCCGTTCACCGCCGAGGGTGTGCGCGGAGTCGATGGTGTGCCGGAAAGGGATCAGCTCACTCATACGGTCATTCACTCACACGGCACAGGCACGTGAGGGGTGATCCGTGAGGGGCCATCAGAGGCCGGGCGCTCCCCACACCGGGAACCAGCGGCTCAGGTCCTGTTCGACGCGCAGATCGTCGGCGAGCGCCGAGCGCACCTGGAGTTCCAGCGCGTTGTCGCGCCGTTGCGCCTCGTCCGGCAGGGGCGCGAACGGATAGAAGGTGCCGCGCTTGTAGAGGTAGACCAGCGCGAGCCGCCGGCCGGCCCGGTCCCGGAACCCGGCCAGGGAGCACAGCAGTTGCGGGCCAAAGCCGTTGACCTCCATCTGGCTGTTCACGGCGTGCAGGTCGTTCACGAGTGCGTGCAGCTGGTCGGGGGCGCGGTGCGAGACCAGCCAGGAGTAGCCGTAGCCGTCCTGCCGCAGTTCCACCGGTGGGCCGTCGCGGTCGGTGTCGGCGTCCAGCAGGGCCTGCACCTCGCGGTGGGTCTGCTCGAAGGCCGCGCCCTCGACCGTGGCGAAGCAGACCGCGCCCTGCCCGGTCGGGGCGAAGCCCGCCGCGGCCTCCAGGGTCACCGCCGCCGACGGCAGCGCGAAGAGCCGGTCGAGATCCGCCACGACCGGCTTGGTCCGGCCGAGCAGGATGTCCAGCAGCCCCATGTCACACCCCTCCGGGTGCCGCCGCCTCGCCCAGCTCGGCGGAGATCCGGCCCAGTTGGTCGAGGCGCTGCTCCAGGCTCGGGTGGGTCGAGAAGAGCCGCGCGACACCGGGCTCGCGGCCCAGCGCCGGGGTGAAGTAGAAGGCGTTGAAGGCCTGGGCCGTGCGCAGGTCCTTCGTCGGGATGCGGGCGATGTCGCCGGAGACCTTGGTGAGGGCGGAGGCGAGCGCCGAGGGCCGGCCGGTGAGCAGCGCGGCCGCCCGGTCGGCGGCCAGTTCCCGGTACCGGGACAGGGCCCGGATCAGCAGGAAGCTGATCGCGTACACGGCCGCCGACACACCCATCACCGCCGCGAAGATCACCGCCGTGTTCTGGTCCCTGCGCCCCCCGCCGAACAGCTGCGAATAGAAGGCGAATCGCACGATCAACCCCGCGATCACCCCCAGAAAGGACGCGACCGTGATCACGGCGACGTCCTTGTGCGCCACATGCGACAGCTCGTGCGCGAGGACGCCCTCCAGCTCGGCCGGCTCCAGCCGCCGCAGCAGCCCGGTCGTCACACAGACCACGGCGTGGTCGGGGTTCCGCCCGGTCGCGAACGCGTTCGGCATGTCCATATCGGACACGGCCACCACCGGCTTGGGCATGTCCGCGATGGCACACAGCCGGTCCACGACCCCGTGCAGCTCGGGAAACTCCTCCCGCTCCACGACCCGCCCGCGCATGGCGTACAGCGCGATCCGGTCCGAGAACCAGTACTGAGCCCCCAACAGCCCGGCCGCGACCACCACGACCAGCACCCAGGACTTCAGCAGCACGATCAGCGCCGCCACGAACCCCACGTACAACAGCCCGAGCAGGAACAGCGTGATCCCCATACGGGTGGTCAACCGCCGGTCGCTCCGGAAGCGACTGTGCATCTGCATCACCCCGCAGTCAGGCACTCGTCCCACTGCCAGTGTGCACCCGGCCCCGCCCATGAACGGGTCGTGATCGACCCCAGGACAGGCAAAGGCGTCAGCCGCCCGCGCCCACCGCGTACCCCGGCACGGACGGCCACCGAACGGTCAGCACCACCGACTCCTCCTCCGCGACCCAGGAGTGATCGACCCCGCGCCCCCACACGACATAGTCCCCCTGCCTCTCCAGCAGCACGCTGCGCCCGGGAAGCTCCACCCGGAAGCGCCCGCTGATCAGCACCAGCAACGCGGTCCGCTCCTCACCCCGCACCCACCGCGCACGCTCCTCACCAGCGGCGTGGACACCCCATTTGACCTCCACCGCCTCACTCCGACGCGGATCACCGCCCCCCTTGAAATGCCCGAGCAGCCACCCCCGGTCCAACGCCGCGTCCACACCCGCGTTGCCCACGTACACACCGTCGTCCACGCGCCGGGACGCTAGCAGCCGCCCTGGTCGGCGCTCTCACCGCACGCCCCGCTACGGCGCCCGGAAGTTGATGTACCCGAGCAGCACGATCACCGCCGCCACACAGCCGAACACCAGGGCCGTGGAGATCCATGACGAGCGGGAGCGGCGGCCGGGTGAGCGGCGGCCGGACGACCGGTGGTCGGGATCGGGGCGGAACGGCACGGGGCCGGGAGGGTTGTGCTTCCAGCGCGCGGCGAGCATACGGGCCCGGGCCGAGGGCTCCTTGTGCTCGGCGTCGTCCGCCCATCTGAGGTCGAACTCGCGCTCCTGGCCGTCTTGTTCGTGCTCGGACATTCCCACTCCACCCCCGTGTGGTCCTGTCAGCAGAATAGAACAAACGACCGTGCCCCCGCTGCCGGTACGGCGGCGGGGGCACGGTCGTGATGCCTCGATCAGGCGTCGATCACACGTCGAAGTACAGCTCGAACTCGTGCGGGTGCGGACGCAGCTGCAGCGGCGCGATCTCGTTGGCGCGCTTGTAGTCGATCCACGTCTCGATCAGGTCCGGCGTGAAGACGTCGCCCGCGAGCAGGAACTCGTGGTCGGCCTCCAGGCGGTCGAGGACGGCCGGGAGGGAGGTCGGGACCTGCGGGACGCCCGCGTGCTCCTCGGGGGCGAGCTCGTAGAGGTCCTTGTCGATCGGCTCGGCCGGCTCGATCTTGTTCTTGATGCCGTCCAGGCCCGCGAGCAGCAGCGCCGAGAAGGCCAGGTACGGGTTGCCGGAGGAGTCGGGCGCACGGAACTCGACGCGCTTGGCCTTCGGGTTCGAGCCCGTGATCGGGATACGCATGGCCGCGGAGCGGTTGCGCTGCGAGTACACGAGGTTGACCGGCGCCTCGAAGCCCGGGACCAGGCGGTGGTACGAGTTCACCGTCGGGTTGGTGAAGGCCAGCAGCGACGGGGCGTGCTTGAGGATGCCGCCGATGTAGTAGCGGGCGGTGTCCGACAGGCCCGCGTAACCGGCCTCGTCGTAGAAGAGCGGCTGGCCGCCCGTCCACAGCGACTGGTGGACGTGCATGCCCGAGCCGTTGTCACCGAAGATCGGCTTCGGCATGAAGGTCGCCGTCTTGCCGTTCTGCCACGCCACGTTCTTCACGATGTACTTGAAGAGCTGCAGGTCGTCGGCCGCGGCGAGCAGCGTGTTGAACTTGTAGTTGATCTCGGCCTGGCCGGCGGTGCCCACCTCGTGGTGCTGGCGCTCGACCTGCAGGCCGGCCCGGTCCAGCTCCAGGGAGATCTGGGCACGCAGGTCGGCGAAGTGGTCGACCGGCGGGACCGGGAAGTAGCCACCCTTGTAGCGGACCTTGTAACCACGGTTGTTCTCGACGGCACCGGTGTTCCAGGCGCCGGCCTCGGAGTCGATGTGGTAGAAGGACTCGTTCGCGCTGGTCGCGAAGCGGACGCTGTCGAAGACGTAGAACTCGGCCTCCGGACCGAAGTACGCCGTGTCGGCGATCCCGGTGGAGGCGAGGTAGGCCTCGGCCTTCTTCGCCACGTTGCGCGGGTCACGGGAGTACTGCTCACCCGTGATCGGGTCGTGGATGAAGAAGTTGATGTTGACCGTCTTGTCGCGGCGGAACGGGTCGACGCGCGCGGTGGACAGGTCGGCGCGGAGCGCCATGTCGGACTCGTGAATGGCCTGGAAGCCGCGGATGGAGGAGCCGTCGAAGGCGAGCTCCTCGGCCGGGTCGAAGGCCGATGCGGGGATCGTGAAGTGCTGCATCACGCCCGGCAGGTCACAGAAGCGGACGTCGATGAACTTGACGTCCTCGTCCGCGATGAACTTCTTGGCCTCGTCGGCGTTCTGGAACATCCAGCTCCTCCTACTCCCGACCGTCCCGCCGGGGTGGTAGTTCGTTCGTGCTGCCAGTGCGGGTGGCACACGCTGACGTAGACCCTAGGGACGGGTGGTTTCTCTGGCGTGACTCATTTGTTTCGCACAAGTTAACCGGCTCACCCTCCACCGTAGCCGGACCACACCCCGCCGTGCCCTGGTCATTTACGGGCGCAGTACCGTGGACGGGTGGACAACAGGCAAGCACTCGGATCGTGGCTTTCCGGGCCCCGCGCGGCCGCGGAAGAGGCCGGTGTCGACTTCGGCTACCGGGGCGAGCAGCTGGGTCTGCCCGAGGAGGGACCCGGCTCGATCGCCCGTCCGGGGCGCCGGCTCGGCGCCCTCGCCGTGGACTGGGGGCTGAGTCTCCTGATCGCATACGGTCTCATCACGCAGAGCTACAACGAAGCGGCCCAGATCTGGGCACCGCTCATCCTGTTCGCCCTCATGGTGCTCACGGTCGGCACGGTCGGCTTCACCCCGGGCAAGCGGCTCCTCGGCCTGCGGGTGCTCGCCCTGGACACCGGCCGCGTCAGCCCCTGGCGCACCCTCCTGCGCACGGTCCTGCTCTTCCTCGCGATCCCCGCCCTGATCTGGGACCGCGACGGCCGCGGTCTGCACGACCGGCTGGCGGGCACGGTCGAGGTCCGCATCTAGCGACCCCGATGACCACACGCTGACGACAGCGACCCCGATGACCACACGCTGACGACGAAGGGGCGCCCGGATCACCGGGCGCCCCTTCGTCGTCAGCGTGTGCGGGGTGTCAGCGGGCCTTCGGTCCGCCCTTCGGCAGCTTCATGCCCTTCGGCATGGGCCCCTTCGGCAGCGGCATGTTGCTCATCAGGTCGCCGAGGGCGCGCAGCCGGTCGTTCGTCGCCGTGACCTGCGGGCCGGTCAGCACGCGCGGCAGCTTCAGCATGGTCGTGCGCAGCTTCTTCAGGTCGACCTGGCCCTCGCCCGTGCCCACGACCAGGTCGTGCACGGGCACGTCCGCGACGATGCGGTTCATCTTCTTCTTCTCGGCGGCGAGGAGGGACTTCACCCGGTTCGGGTTGCCCTCGGCCACCAGGACGATGCCGGCCTTGCCGACCGCGCGGTGCACCACGTCCTGGTTGCGGTTCATCGCCACCGCGGGGGTCGTCGTCCAGCCCCGGCCGACGTTGTCGAGCACCGCCGCCGCGGCGCCGGGCTGTCCCTCCATCTGCCCGAAGGCGGCCCGCTCGGCCCGGCGCCCGAACACGATCGCCGACGCGAGGAAGGCGAGCAGGAGGCCCAGGATGCCGAGATAGATGGGGTGACCGATCAAGAAACCGATCGCGAGGAAGACACCAAAGGTGACGATTCCGACTGCCGCGAGTACAAGACCGATCTTCTTGTCGGCCCTGCGGGTCATCTTGTAGGTCAGAGCGATCTGCTTCAGTCGCCCGGGGTTCGCAGCGTCCGCTGCAGGTTCCTTCCTCGCCATGGCACGAAGTCTACGTGGCCCCACAAGCGCCGACGACGGCAGTGCCCGCGGGGGCCCGTGGGGGAGGGGCCCGGAGTCAGGGACGGACGGAGGCGGACCGGGAAACCGACTGGTCGAGGACGCGCTGCGTCTCGACCCGGTCCTTGGCGCGACGGCGGTCCTCCAGCACGGAGGTCCACGCGTTGCGGCGGGCGGTGCGTTGACCGCTGCTCATCAGCAGCGACTCGACGGCACGCAGTGCGGTGGTGAAGGACGGAATCGCGGTGGCGCGGACCGGCGCGGCCTGCATGGGTGAGGTCCCCCCTCGGTATGGGTGTACGTGCTGTGAGTTCAGCGTCACTGATTGGTGTTACCAGGGCGTGACCGGCCGGTCAAACACCCATGAAGCCCCGGCGGGGAGTGGTGAAACGCCGACGCGGTCCTGACATGTGCCCTCATCTGCGAGGACGGTCAGGACCGCGTCGAATCGGCCGCTACTGGCGGGTAGCGTCTTGTGCGGGAATTCACACACTGGTCTCGCCCTGTGGTGGGCGAGGGTGGTGACGATGCGTCAGACAGCCTGGGCCGCGATGCGCGCGTCCCGCTGTTCCATGGCCATCCGGTAGAGGCGCCCCGCGCGGTACGAGGAGCGCACCAGCGGGCCGGACATCACACCGGAGAAGCCGATCTGCTCGGCCTCCTGCTGCAGCTCCACGAACTCGTGGGGCTTCACCCAGCGCTCCACGGGGTGGTGGCGCACGGAGGGCCGCAGGTACTGCGTGATGGTGACCAGCTCGCAGCCCGCGTCGTGCAGCTGCCTGAGCGCGTCACTGACCTCCTCGCGGGTCTCGCCCATGCCGAGGATCAGGTTCGACTTGGTGACGAGGCCGTAGTCGCGGGCCTCGGTGATGACCTTCAGGGAGCGCTCGTAGCGGAAGCCGGGGCGGATGCGCTTGAAGATGCGCGGGACCGTCTCGACGTTGTGCGCGAAGACCTCGGGGCGGGAGGAGAAGACCTCCGCCAGCTGCTCGGGGACGGCGTTGAAGTCGGGCGCGAGCAGCTCGACCTTCGTCCGGCCGTCCTCGCGGTCCGCCGTCTGCTGGTGGATCTGGCGGACCGTCTCGGCGTACAGCCAGGCGCCGCCGTCCTCCAGGTCGTCGCGGGCGACGCCGGTGATCGTGGCGTAGTTCAGGTCCATGGTGACCACGGACTCACCGACCCGGCGCGGCTCGTCGCGGTCGAGCGCCTCGGGCTTGCCGGTGTCGATCTGGCAGAAGTCGCAGCGCCGGGTGCACTGGTCGCCGCCGATGAGGAAGGTCGCCTCGCGGTCCTCCCAGCACTCGTAGATGTTGGGGCAGCCGGCTTCCTGGCAGACCGTGTGCAGGCCCTCGCTCTTCACGAGGTTCTGCATCTTGGTGTACTCGGGACCCATTTTCGCCCGGGTCTTGATCCACTCGGGCTTGCGCTCGATGGGGGTCTGGCTGTTGCGGACCTCCAGGCGCAGCATCTTGCGTCCGTCGGGTGCGACTGCGGACACGACCGGCTCCCTAGCGATTGATTCTTCGGCGCCCTCTAGGGTACGCCCGTTGATTTGAAAGCCTGCGTGGGTGCTAACCCCTCTAGCTCCTGCGCGGGCCGATTTATGCCGCCGGCGTCTTCTCGATCTCCCGCGGCTTCAGCTCCGCGTTCTCCAGCACATCCTTCAGATGGCGCTCGACGACCGGCAGCACCTCGGCGATCGGCACGTCGCGGCCGAGTTCGTTCGCCAGGGATGCCACGCCCGCGTCGCGGATGCCGCAGGGGATGATCCGGTCGAACCACTTGTTGTCGGGGTTCACGTTGAGCGCGAAGCCGTGCATGGTGACGCCCTTGGCCACCCGGATGCCGATCGCGGCGATCTTGCGGTCCTCACGGCGCTGGCCCGCGTTGGACGGGGCGTACTCGGGGCCGTTCATGCGCGGGTCGAACTCCTCGTCGTGCAGACGCGGGTCGATGTCCAGCGACAGGCCGCCGAGGGCGGGACGCTGCTCGACCGGGTCGCCCAGGACCCATACGCCGCTGCGGCCCTCGACCCGGCTCGTCTCGAGGCCGAACTCCGCGCACGCGCGGATCAGGGCTTCTTCGAGGCGGCGTACGTGCGCCACCACGTCCACCGGGCGGGGAAGCTTCTGGATCGGGTAGCCCACCAGCTGGCCGGGGCCGTGCCAGGTGATCTTGCCGCCGCGGTCCACGTCGACGACCGGCGTGCCGTCCAGGGGCCGCTCGTTGTCCGCCGTGCGCCGTCCCGCCGTGTAGACCGGGGGGTGCTCCAGGAGCAGGACCGTGTCGGAGATCTCGTCGGCGAACCGCGCCGCGTGCACCCGGCGCTGCTCGTCCCAGGCCTCCCGGTACTCGACGGCCTCGTCACCGAACCCCATGCGGACGAACCGCAACCCACTCACGGCAAGCGCCTCCCTCGGACAGGTGTGTCAGACACGTATCGCGCCCAAGCCACTGTACGTCCGGCCCGCGCACGTCAGTCCCAGGGCCAATCCTCACACGATCGGATGAATGTCCCCGAAAATGTGTGATGGGGTGCTTACTCTCCGCTACATTCGCGCCGTCCAGCAAGCCAAAAGGCCTGCTCACACGCAATCCGGCACATCACCAACACCGGAAGGCAGGAGACCGCACCGCACCATGACGGAACGACCCGCGCAGCGCACCCCCAACCGACAGCTCGCCGCGCTCATCGCAGAAGCGGGGTTCTCCAACGCGGGACTCGCCCGTCGCGTGGACCAGCTCGGTCTCGAACACGGGCTCGACTTGAGATACGACAAGACCTCCGTCACCCGGTGGCTGCGCGGCCAGCAGCCCCGAGGCACCACGCCCGCGCTCATCGCCGAGGTCTTCACCCGGCGCCTGGGCCGCCGCCTCACCGCCCAGGACCTCGGCCTGGACGCCTGCGCCCCGGTCTACGCGGGGCTGGAATTCGCGGCCGCCCCCGAGGAGGCCGTCGACATCGTCAGCGGGCTGTGGCGCAAGGACTCCGGCAGCCACGCCGAGCTGCGCAAGATCGCCTTCACCCCGGCCGGGCTGGTCGTGCCGAGCCGGGACTGGCTGATCGGCCGGGCCGACGAGAAGGTCGCCCGGGGCGAGCCGCCCGCCGCCCGCATCCCGGCGCAGGGCCGTGTCCCCGTCCGTCTCCCGGCCACGGGCGAGCCGGGCGTACCGTCCCTGCCCCGCCAGCGCGGCCAGGCCGAGCGCGGGCCCGGCCAGAAGGTCACCGGCGGCGACATCGCCGCCCTGCGCTCGGTCGGCGAGCTCTTCCGCACCCTCGACGACGCCTACGGCGGCGGTCACGCCCGCCAGGCCCTGGTGCGCTATCTGGAGCACGAGTGCGAGCCGATGCTGCGCGGCACCTACGGCGAGCAGACCGGCCGCCGCCTGTTCGCCGCCGCCGCCGACCTGACCCGGCTCGCGGGCTGGACGTCGTACGACATCGCCGCGCACGGACTCGCCCAGCGCTACTTCGTGCAGGCGCTCCGGCTCGCCCAGGCGGCCGGGGACCGGACGTACGGGGCGTATGTGCTGGTCACCATGAGCCGGCAGGCCGTCTACCTCGGGCACGGGCGGGAGGCCGTGCAACTCGCCCGTGTGGCACAGCAGGGCGTCGGCACCTCGGCCCCGCCCGTCGTGCAGACGCTGCTCCACGCCTCCGAGGCGCGCGGGCACGGAGTGCTCGGCGAGGTCCGGGCCTGCACCGCGGCCCTGGTCCGCGCCGAGCGCGCCCTGGAGACGGCCCGGCCCGGGGACGACGTGCCGCACTGGGCGAAGTTCTTCGACGAGGCCCAGCTCGCCGACGAGTTCGGCCACTGCCACCGCGACCTGCAGCAGTTCCGCGCCGCCGCCCAGCACGCGGAACGCTCCCTGCAACTACGCGCCCCCTCCTACGCCCGCAGCCGCCTCTTCTGCCGCGTGGTCCTGGCCACCGCCCGCCTGGGCCTGGGCGAACTCGACCAGGCCTGCCAACTCGGAGCGGAGGCCGCCGGCCAGGCCGCCGAGATGCGTTCGGTAAGGGCGGTGGAGTACGTCAGGGACTTCGAGCGACGGCTGGAGCCGTACAGGGACGCGGCCCCGGTGCGGACCTACCGCGACAAAGTAGCGGCCCTTCTTTAAGGTAGCGGCCCTTCTTTAGGGGCGCGGGGGGTGTGTCGATGCGCGGCTCCGCCGCGTGGGCGCGACAAGCCCCCACGCGCCCGCACCCGACCAAGCTCCTACGCAGCTCGAGGCACAGTAGGCAGCGGATCGGCGACATGCATGGACCGCCCCGCCCCCAGATCCGCCAAGATCGCCGCAGAAGCCCGATGCCCGGAGTGCAAAGCGCCCTGGACCGTGCTGGTGTCCCGATGATCCCCACACACATACAGCCCGGCGATCAACCGCACCGGCCGCCGCAGATCATGCGGCGGCCGCATCGCCGGCACAGCCTCCACCGTCCGGTGCACGGCCAGCGTCTCCCACCGAGCCGTCGGCATCCCGTACAACCGCGCCAAGTGCATCCGCACCGCCGTGTCGACATCCCCCGGCGCCCGCCCCAGCACCGTCGAGGACACCAGCGCCCGCCCGGCCGGCGCCCGGGACGGATCGACATGACTCACCACCGCCGTGTGCGCGACGGGCCCGCCGAGATCCGCGTCGAGCAGCAGCGACGCCCCTGTCTCCGGCGGCTCGTCGGTCGTGTGATGCACCACCGTCACCGGGTGGAATTCCGGCACCCGCAGCCCGGGCAGCAGCTCGGCGGCGGCCCGGGCATCGGTCGCCACCAGCACCGCCCGGCAGCGGATCTCGCCGTGCTCGGCGGTGGTCACCGAGGTCGTGGAGACGGAGGTGACACGCACGCCGGTGTGCACGGTGCCCGGCGGCAGCGTGCGGGCCAGCAGCTCCGGCAGGGCCTCGGCGCCGCCCTCCGGTACGCAGAGCCGGCCGCTCGCGAAGGCCCGCAGCGCCAGGTCGGCACACCGGCTGGACGTGGTCAGGTCCGGGTCGCACAGCAGGGCGGCGAGCAGCGGACGCAGGAAGCCGTCGATCGTACGGGCGGGCAGGCCGCGCGCCGCCAGGGCCTCACCGGCGGGCCGCTCGGGGCGGGCCAGCAGCCGTTCGGCCGGGGTGCTCGCCAGCCGGGTGAGCGCGGCACCCAGCCGGGCCTGGTCGACGGCCGTGCCGAGCGGGGCGCCGGACCGGCTCCGGGGCACGGAGACCTGCCGGCCCGGTACCGCCACCGGCCTCCTGGGCGGCCGGGGCGCGACCGGCGACCGGGGGGCGCTCGCCAGGGCGCGCACCGCATGGAGTGCGCCCCGTGCGCCCCCCGCACCCGGCTGGACGCCCGCGCGATGGTGGCGTCCGTCGCCGTGCAGCAGGACACCGGGTGCGAAGGGGCGCAGCACCAGCCCGCCCAGGCCGGGTGTCCGTTGTAGTTCGGGATACGCCGTGGACAGCAACTGGCCGATCCTGTCGAGCCGGAAGCCGTCGACCTTCTCCGTCGCCATGCGGCCGCCGACGCCGTGGGCGGCCTCCAGGACCATGGTCGTCACTCCTGCGCGGGTGAGCCGGTTCGCGGCCGAGAGTCCGGCGACCCCGGCCCCCACGACGACCACGTCCGCCTGGTACGCGGGCTCAAGCACGTGCCCCTCCTCGAGGTTGCGCGGGCGCTGGAGACGTCATGCCCTCAACAGGCCGCAGGGATACGCGAGTTCTGGTCGAGGGTAGGGCCGTGATCGGTCAAATGGGGTCGCGCATCAACAGGGCACGGTCGCACGGCGGTCGCATACGGATGCCTTGTGGGCATGAAGTGGTCGCAGACTGCTTGTGGGTGACTCGAAGAGCTGTCGCGGAACGGCCGGGACCCGTACCGGACCCGTCACAGCGCCGCCCGGATCGCCCCCTCGATCTCCGGGAAGGCGAACCGGAAGCCCGACTCCAGCAGCCGCGTCGGCAGCACCCGGGCGCTGCCGAGCACGTCCCCGGCCATCTCGCCGAGCACGCTCCGCAGGACGGGTGCGGGCACGGCGAACAGCGTGGGGCGGCGCAGCACGCGTCCCATCGCCGCGACGATCTCACGGTTCGTCAGGGGGTTCGGGGCGGTGAGGTTGAACGGCCCGGACAGACCGTCCGTGTCGATAAGATGCCGGATCGCGGCGACCTCGTCGTGCAGCGCGATGAACGACCAGTACTGGCGTCCGTCGCCCATCCGCCCGCCGAGCCCCGCCTGGAACAGCGGGAACAGCCGCCCCCACGCACCGCCGTCGCGGGACACGACCAGGCCGGTCCGCGTGAACACCGTGCGGACACCGGCCTCCTGGGCCGGTGCCGTGGCGCCCTCCCAGTCCACGCAGAGCGAGGGCAGGAAGCCCTCACCCGCCGGAGCGCTCTCGTCGACGGTCCGGTCCCCGGTCTCGCCGTAGTAGCCCATGGCGCTGCCGTTCACGAAGACCCGCGGCCGGTCCTTCTCGTCCAGCGAGGCGACGGCCTCGGCGAGCGCGGCCGTGCCGTTCACCCGGCTGTCGCGGATCCGCTGCTTGTAGGCGTCCGTCCAGCGGCGGTCGCCGACCCCGGCCCCCGCCAGGTTCACCACCCCGTGGCACCCGGCGAGCCCGGCCGCGTCCACGCGCCCGCCCTCCGGGTCCCAGCGGACCTCGTCCGCCGCCCGGGGCCCATGGCGCACCAGGCGCACCACCTCGTGCCCGTCGGCGGTCAGGGACCGCACCAGAGCGCTGCCGATGAGACCGGAAGCGCCGGTCACCGCGATGCGTCGCATGGCTCAATCTTGCCGCTCGCGTACATAAAAGCCCCGTCGGGAACCGCCGTCTCCGACGTAACGTGACCGCCATGCCGACTCCGCACATACGACCCGCACGGCTCGACGACGAGGAGGCGCTCGGGCTGCTCGACCGTGCCGTCTGGTCGCATCTGCACGCCGTCCAGCCCCGCCCCGAGCCGCCGTACGAGCCCTTCTTCTCCGAGCGGGACCCGGCGCAGGACTGTCTTGTCGCCGAGTTCGACGGGGTCCTGGCCGGCTATCTCCGGCTGGGGACCGCGACGTCGCTCGCCTGCAACGCCCATGTGCGGATGATCCGGGGGCTCGCCGTCGCCGGGGAGGCCCGCGGGCACGGCGTCGCCCGGGCGCTGCTGCGGGCGGCGGGCCAGGAGGCACGACGGCAGGGGGCGCGGCGCATCACCCTGCGCGTCCTCGCGCACAACACGGCGGCCCGAAAGCTCTACGAGTCCGAGGGATTCGTGGTGGAGGGGGTCCTGCCGGAGGAGTTCTTCCTGGACGGCGCGTATGTCGACGACGTCTTCATGGGGCGCTCCCTGCCGACCGCCTGACCGGGCGTCATGACGTGGCGAGATCCCCCGTGTCCACCGGAGTGGTCGCGTCCGCCGCCCGTCGCGCGTCGGCGGCGACCTCGGCCGCCGTCAGGACGTAGCCGGTCTCGGCGTCCGAGGTGGAGCGGGCGAAGACCACGCCGTAGACCCGGCCGTCGGTGGTGAGGAGAGGGCCGCCGGAGTTGCCGGGCCGGACGGTGGAGCGGATCGAGTAGATCTCGCGGGTGACCGTCCCGTCGTTGTAGATGTTCTGGCCCGTCGCCCGCACACGGTTCGCGACCGTCGCCGCCTGGAGGTTCAGGTCGCCGTCCTGCGGATAGCCCGCGACGACCGCCGAGTCGCCGCGCTCCGCCGCGTCGTCGAACCGCAGCACCGGGGCCTTGAGACCCGGCACGTACAGCACGGCCACGTCCTTCTGCGAGTCGAAGAGCACCACCCGCGCCTCGTACGTCCGCCCGACCCCGCCGATCTGCACGGTCGGCTCATCGATGCCGGCCACCACATGGGCGTTGGTCATCACATGCTCCCGGGAGTACACGAACCCGCTGCCCTCGCGGCCCTGGGTGCCGGCGACGCCCTCGACCTTCACCGTGCTCCGCTTGGCGGCGTCGGTGGCGGCCGCGGTGACGCTGTCACCGGAGGGCGCGGCGACCTCGGCGGTCGACTCGTTCTCGAACGGGTTGAAGACCTGCGGGAAGCCCGCCTGGGTCAGCGCGGAGGTGGCCCCCGAGAACCAGTCCGGCGTGGTGTCCGGCATCGTCCGCTGCACGGCGTCGAGCAGCCGCGAGTCCCGGATCGCCGAGGTGACCAGCGGCGACGAGGACACGCCCAGGACGCTCGCGGCCACCCACGCCACGATCAGCACGGCGACGGCGTTGGCCACGGCCCCGCCGATCCCGTCCGCCACTCTGAGCGGCCCTCTGTCCAGCTCCCGCCGCAGCCGCAGCGCGAGGCGCCCCGCCAGCTCGTGCCCCACCACCGCCGGGAGCAGCACCGTGAACACCGCTGTCAGCGTCGCCCCCGTCGTCCCCGGCGTCACCAGGTCCATCACCCACGGCAGGACCCACACGCCGATGACCGCGCCGCCCACGAAGCCCGCCAGTGACACGCAGCCGGCCACCAGCCCGCGCCGGTACCCGGACGCCGCATAGGCCAGGACGACCAGCAACAGCAGGATGTCGAGCAGGTCCACGCACGCCGCCTTTCATTCGGAACCCCTTAGTACGTGGGGGGAGGGCCCGGTGATCAGTCACACGCGCGTGGATGATCAGAACCGGCCACGCGTCCGTGCACCAGGAAAAACGTCGCGGACCGTGACGATGGTTCCACCGGGTGGCACATCACACATCGCGGACGGACCGGATCGGGTCGACAGTGAGCACATGCGTGTCTTCCGAAGACGGCAGGGTGCGCGCAGGCACCGCGCCGCCAGGACACCCGGCATAACCGGACTGCCGCGCGCCGCCCGGGTGGGCCTCGGCTGCCTGCCGGGCCTCTCCGCCGCCGTGGCGCTGGTGCTGTGCGCCTACGGCGTCGAGAACGCCGCCGACAGCGCCCCCGAGCCGGCCGCGGCCCGCCCCACCGCGAAGCCCTACACCGCCCCCCGGCCGCACATCGTGCCCCGAGCGCACTGGCTGGGCGACGCCGCCCGCAAGCAGCCGCGCCCCCGCTACGACGACCGGGTCGGCGCCGTGTTCGTCCACCACACCGACACGCCCAACGGCTACGACTGCGCCGACGCGCCCCGCATCATCCGGGACGTGTACACCGGCCAGACCGGCACCCGCGACTGGGACGACATCGGCTACAACTTCGTCGTCGACCGCTGCGGCACCATCTACGAGGGCCGGGCCGGCGGCGTCGAGCGTGCCGTCACCGGCGCCCACACCCAGGGCTTCAACCACGGCACCACGGGCATCGCCGCCCTCGGCACCTTCACCGACGGCATGCCCGTGCCGCAGGCCATGATCCACGCCATCGCCGCGCTGTCCGCCTGGAAACTGGGCCTGTCCGGCACCGACCCGCGGGCGAGCGTCCGCCTGGTCTCCAGCAACGGCCTGAGCCGGTACGCGGCCGGCACCACCGCGAAACTCCCCGCCCTCGCGGGCCACAACGACGGCTACATGACCAGCTGCCCCGGCGCCGCCCTGCACGCCCGCCTGCCGGAGATCAGAGAGCTGGCGGCCCGACTGCAGCACCGGCCGAAAGACCCACAGCAAGGCCACAGCCGGCGCGCAGTGTCCTCAGATCACGGCCCCCTACGGTCACCCGCACAGGCAGCCGACCGGAGGTGGGGACCATGAACGACCGCCGTACGAAGAACCCGCACACCTGGATCACGGCCACGCGCGGCCCCTGGGCGGTGCTCTGCGCGGTCGCGACCGTCGTCCTGGGCCCGGCGGCGGCCACCGCGTCCGCCCTCGACCAGGCCAACGCGGCCCCGCTGTACCACGCGGTGAAGAGCGACACCCGGACCCCGGCGGTCAGCCCCTGAAGCGCTCCCACAGCCGGGGATAGCGCTCGGCGAGGAGCCGCTCGTTCTCGAAGTCGAGCGACGTGCCCTCCGGCTCCGGGGGCGCCGGCGGGATCTCCAGATCCGGGGCGACCACGCCGGTGAGCTGCTCGTAGGCCTCGTCCGCCGCGTAGCCGAGTTCCTCGCCGTCGCCGTCGATCTCCTCGTCGAACTCGCCCAGCAGCTCGGCGAGCGAGTCCGGCTCGTGCACGGCGCCCTCGAAGACATGGCGGCCCTGGCCGATCAGCCAGCACCGGAAGAAGTCGAAGGCGTCGTCGCTCGCCCCGTCCAGCAGCACCCAGGCGGCGCCCCACAGGTCCCACCGGTAGGCGCGGTTGTAGCGCGACTCGAAGTGACGGGCGAAGTCCAGGACCGAGTCCGGGTCCAGCTGCGAAAGCCGCTCCACGAGCAGGTCGGCCTGTTCCTCCGGGTCGCCTTCGGCGGCCTCGCGAGAGTCGTCCACCAGCTCCCAGAACTGCGTCTCGTCCATCACGGGTCAAGCATCGGCCCTGGGGCACACGGGCGCACCCGGAGTGCGCGGGATCGTTATGCGCCGTCCGCGCGGTGGTACAGCCCGGCCAGCCGCAGCGCGTCCCCCGCGAACCGCTCGCGCAGGCCCTCGGGCGCCAGCACCTCCACCTCCGCGCCGAGCGCCGTCAGCTGGGTGTGCGCGACCTCCTCGGACTCCACCGGCAGAGCCACCGTCACCCATCCGTCGGTGTCCGGACCGTCCGCGTCCGCCAGGGCCTCCCGCGCGGACAGCGAGTCGAGGGCGTACGGCAGTGCGCGCACACCGGCGGGGGACAGCCGCACCACCACCCGCGCCCGCAGGATGGACCGGGCGAACTGTTCCGCCCGCTCCTCCCAGAAGGCGGGCAGCTCGAACTCCGGCTCCCGTTCGAAGCGCTCCTCGCCCGGGTCCACCGCCGTGAACCGGTCGATCCGGTACACCCGGAAGGACCCGCCCCCGGCCACCCGCGCGCACAGGTACCAGACGCCCGCCTTCAGCACGAGCCCGTACGGCTCCAGCTCCCGGACGACCTCGTCCTCCCCGCGCCGGTACCGTGCGACGACCCGCCGGTCGTCCCACACGGCGTCGGCTACGGCCGGCAGCAGCGCGGGCGTCCTCGGCTCCTTGAACCAGTTCGGAGCGTCCAGATGAAAGCGCTGCGCCGCCGTCCTCGAGGCGTCCCGCAGGGACGGCAGCAGGGCCGCCGACACCTTCAGCTGAGCGGCCGAGGCGGCGTCCTCCAGGCCCATCTCGCGCAGCGCCCCCGGAACCCCGGACAGGAACAGCGCCTCCGCCTCGCCGCGGTGCAGCCCGGTCAGCCGCGTCCGGTACCCGCCGATCAGCCGGTACCCGCCGGCCCGGCCCCGGTCCGCGTACACCGGAACCCCCGCCTCCGACAGCGCCTGGGCGTCCCGGGTCACCGTCCGCTCCGACACCTCCAGCTCACGGGCGAGCTCGGCGGCCGTCATGGCGGGCCGGGACTGCAGGAGCAGCACCATCTTGATGAGCCGGGCAGCACGCATGGGCACATCATGCAGCAGGGCCCCCGACCGAAGCCGGGGGCCCTGCTGATCACCGGTCCTTACAGACCGTACTTCGCGCGCGCTTCCTTCACGGCCGTCGCCTTGACCTCGCCGCGCTTGGCGAGCTGGGCCAGGGCCGCGACGACGATGGACTCGGCGTCCACGCCGAAGTGGCGGCGGGCCGCCTCACGGGTGTCCGAGAGGCCGAAGCCGTCGGCGCCCAGCGAGGACCAGTCCTGCTCGACCCACTGCGCGATCTGGTCCGGGACCTGGCGCATGTAGTCGGAGACCGCCAGCACCGGGCCCTCGGCGCCCTGGAGCGCCTGCCGGACGAACGGCACCCGCTCCTCGCCGCGCAGCAGCGCCTCGTCCGCCTCCAGCGCGTCACGGCGCAGCTCGCCCCAGGACGTCGCCGACCACACGTCGGCCGCCACGCCCCACTCCTCGGCGAGCAGCTGCTGCGCCTTGAGCGCCCAGTGGATCGCCGTACCGGAGCCGAGCAGCTGGATCCGCGGGGCGTTGGCCGGGGGCGTGATGCCCGCCGACTCCGCCGTGTTGAAGCGGTACAGGCCCTTGACGATGCCCTCGTCGACCCCGTCCACGGACGGCTTCGCCGGCTGCGGCATCGGCTCGTTGTAGACGGTCAGGTAGTAGAAGACGTTCTGGTCCTCGCCCGGGGCCGCCTCGCCGTACATCCGGCGCAGACCGTCCTTGACGATGGCCGCGACCTCGTAGGCGAACGCCGGGTCGTACGACAGTGCCGCCGGGTTGGTCGCCGCGATGACGGGGGAGTGGCCGTCGGCGTGCTGGAGGCCCTCACCGGTCAGGGTGGTGCGGCCGGCCGTGGCGCCGACGAGGAAGCCGCGGCCGAGCTGGTCGCCGAGCTGCCACATCTGGTCGGCCGTGCGCTGCCAGCCGAACATCGAGTAGAAGATGTAGAACGGGATCATCGCCTCGCCGTGCGTCGCGTACGACGTCGAAGCGGCGATGAAGTCGGCCATCGAACCGGCCTCGGTGATCCCCTCGTTGAGGATCTGGCCGTTCTTGGCCTCCTTGTAGTACATCAGCTGGTCACGGTCGACCGGCTCGTACGTCTGGCCCTTGGGCGAGTAGATGCCGAGCGACGGGAACAGCGACTCCATACCGAAGGTGCGCGCCTCGTCCGGGACGATCGGCACCCAGCGCTTGCCCGTCTCCTTGTCGCGGACCAGGTCCTTGACCAGGCGGACGAACGCCATCGTCGTCGCCACGTTCTGCGAGCCGGAGCCCTTGTCGAAGGACGCGAACGCCTTCTCCGCCGGGGCGGGCAGCGGGGCGACCGGGTGCACGCGACGGGCCGGGGCCGGACCGCCGAGGGCGGCACGGCGCTCCTGGAGGTAGCGGACCTCGGGGGAGTCGGCGCCCGGGTGGCCGTAGGGCACCACGCCGTCGGTGAAGTCGCTGTCCTTGATCGGCAGCTCGAGCAGATCGCGCATGTTCTTGAACTCGTCCACCGTCAGCTTCTTCATCTGGTGGTTGGCGTTCTTCGACGCGAAGCCCTCGCCGAGGGTGTGGCCCTTGACCGTCTGGGCCAGGATCACGGTCGGCGCGCCCTTGTGCTCGACGGCCGCACGGTAGGCGGCGTACACCTTGCGCGCCTCGTGACCACCGCGCGAGAGGTGGAAACACTCGAGGATCTTGTCGTCGCTCAGCAGCTTCGCCAGCTCCACGAGCGCCGGGTCTCCGCCGAAGAAGTCCTGGCGGATGTAGGCGGCGTCACGCGTCTGGTACGTCTGGATCTGTGCGTCCGGTACCTGACGCAGGCGGCGTACGAGCGCGCCGGTGGTGTCGAGCTGGAACAGCTCGTCCCAGGCCGTGCCCCACAGCGTCTTGACGACGTTCCAGCCGGCGCCGCGGAACTGGGCCTCCAGCTCCTGCACGATCTTGAAGTTGGCGCGGACCGGGCCGTCGAGGCGCTGCAGGTTGCAGTTGATGACGAACGTGAGGTTGTCCAGCTCCTCACGGGCGGCGAGCGCGAGGGCCGCCGTCGACTCGGGCTCGTCCATCTCGCCGTCGCCGAGGAACGCCCACACGTGCGAACCGGCGGTGTCCTTGATGCCGCGGTTGGCGAGGTAGCGGTTGAAGCGCGCCTGGTAGATGGCCGACAGGGGGCCGAGGCCCATGGAGACCGTCGGGAACTCCCACAGCCAGGGCAGGCGGCGCGGGTGCGGGTAGGACGGCAGGCCGTCGCCGCCCGCCTCCCGGCGGAAGTTGTCGAGCTGGCTCTCGTTCAGCCGGCCGTCGAGGAAGGCGCGGGCGTAGATGCCGGGGGAGGCGTGGCCCTGGATGTAGAGCTGGTCGCCGGAGCCGTCGGCCTCTTTGCCTTTGAAGAAGTGGTTGAAGCCGGTCTCGTAGAGCCAGGCCGCCGAGGCGAAGGTGGCGATGTGGCCACCGACGCCGTACTTGCTGCCCCGGGTCACCATCGCGGCCGCGTTCCAGCGGTTCCACGCGGTGATCCGCTGCTCCATCGCCTCGTCACCGGGCACGCCCGGCTCGGCGGGGGTGGGGATGGAGTTGACGTAGTCCGTCTCGAGGAGCTTCGGCAGCGCGAGGCCGGCGCCCTCGGCGCGCTCCAGCGTGCGCCGCATGAGGTATGCGGCGCGGTGCGGTCCGGCCGCCTCGGTCACCGCGTCCAGGGAGGCCCGCCATTCGGCGGTCTCCTCCGGGTCCCGGTCCGGGAGCTGGTCGAGCTCGCTCGGCTGGATGGCTTTGGGGTCGGTCATGTCGCCGCCTTCCTCAGTCGAAGGGGGTTCCCTCATCGGTAAGGGTTCGGGGGTGCCCTTTGTCTTTGGCAGGACAGGGCTGGGGCTTGGGTGGCAAGCCCGTCGGTGACTGTAACCCTCTGATCGATGATCGATCAAAGGGTTGAGAGGCAAAACCTCTTGATCACGAGAAAGTCGGCACGCGGTGCCTCCGCCGGTGGCACGCGGTGACGGGATTTCGGCGGGTTTTCGCAGGTCGGAGGCGTATGAGCGGGATTGCGCCCGAGTGTCACGCCCTGGGCGCGCAGCCCAGGACGTGGGCCTTCACCAGTTCGGCGATCCGGGGGTCGCGGCGCTTGAAGGCGGCGACCAGCTCCTCGTGCTCCTCCGCGTACGACTGCTGCTGGGTGCCCAGCCAGCGGATCGACAGGGCCGTGAACACCTCGATGCCGAGGCCTTCCCAGGTGTGCAGCAGGACGGAGTTGCCCGCCGCGCGGACCAGTTCGCGGTGGAAGGCGACGGTGTGGCGGACCTGGGCCGTGCCGTCCGACCTGCGGTCGGCCTCGTACAGGGCGTTGACGTGCGGTTCCAGCGCCGAGCAGTCCTCCGCCAGGCCCTGGGCGGCCAGCTCCGCCGCGATGGCCTCCAGACCGGCCCGGACCGGGTAGCTCTCCTCCAGGTCGGCGGCGGTCAGGTTCCGTACGCGGACGCCCTTGTTCGGAGCGGACTCGATCAGGCGCAGGGATTCCAGTTCGCGCAGGGCCTCGCGGACCGGGGTCTGACTGACCTCCAGCTCCGTGGCGATCCGGCGCTCGACGATCCGCTCGCCCGGCTGCCAGCGTCCGCTGATGATCCCCTCCAGGATGTGCTCGCGGATCTGCTCGCGCAGCGAGTGGATGACGGGCGCGGTCATGTGAGCTCCTTAAAGGGGTTTGACGTTTAGACAATAAGGCCGGGTCGCTCCGTGGGCGGGGTGGGCGGGGGTGTCTTGGTGCAGGTGAGACGAGACTTACACGGGGGGGCGTGAGCTGTCCTCGGCTGCGGCGCCGTCGTGGCTGGTCGCGCAGTTCCCCGCGCCCCTGAAGGACAAAGGCCGATGCCCCCGCCCGGAGTTGTCCGGACGGGGGCACCGTGTTGCTGCGACAGGCGTCAGAGGCCGAGCTCGACCTCGAACTCGCCCGCCTCCAGGATGGCCTTGACCGCCGTCAGGTAGCGGGCCGCGTCGGCGCCGTCCACCAGGCGGTGGTCGTAGGACAGGGTCAGGTACGTCATGTCGCGGACGCCGATGACCGTGCCCTCCTCCGTCTCGATGACGGCGGGGCGCTTGACCGTGGCGCCGATGCCGAGGATGGCGACCTGGCCCGGCGGCACGATGATC
Source organism: Streptomyces sp. NPDC040589 (assembly GCF_055594445.1). Lineage (NCBI taxonomy): Bacteria > Bacillati > Actinomycetota > Actinomycetes > Kitasatosporales > Streptomycetaceae > Streptomyces > Streptomyces sp. NPDC040589. The sequence goes on from NZ_JBVIWP010000003.1 coordinate 1,169,123, forward strand.
GTGTCGAAGAGCGCGCCGCGCGAACCGGTGTTGCTGATGGTGAAGGTCGCGCCCGACAGCTCGTCCGGGGTGATCTTGTTGGCGCGGACCTTGCCCGCGAGCTCCGCCGTGGCCTTGGCGATACCGGCGAGGTTGAGGTCACCGGCGTTCTTGATGACCGGGGTCATCAGGCCCTTCTCGGAGTCCACCGCGATACCGACGTTCTCGGTGTCGAAGTAGGTGATGGTCCCCTCGGCCTCGTTGATCTTGGCGTTGATCGGCGCGTGCGCCTTCAGCGCCTGGGCCGCGGCCTTGACGAAGAACGGCATCGGGGACAGCTTCACGCCCTCACGGGCCGCGAAGGAGTCCTTGGCCCGGGCGCGCAGCTTCATCAGACGCGTGACGTCGACCTCGACGACCGAGGACAGCTGGGCCTGCTCCTGCAGGGCCTTGACCATGTTGTCGCCGATGACCTTGCGGATCCGCGGCATCTTGATGGTCTGGCCGCGCAGCGGGGAGGTCTCCAGCACCGGGGCCTTCTTGCCGGCGGCCGGAGCGGCTGCCGCGGCCGGAGCCGGGGCAGCGGCGGCGGCCTTCGCGGCCTCGGCGGCGGCGATGACGTCCTGCTTGCGGATACGGCCGCCGACGCCGGTGCCCTTGACGGTGGACAGGTCGACGCCGTTCTCGGAGGCGAGCTTGCGCACCAGCGGGGTGACGTAGGCACCGTCGTCACCGGAGGTGGCGGCGGGCGCGGGAGCCTGGGCCGGGGCGGGCGCCGGAGCGGCCGGGACCGGCTCGGGAGCCGGGGCGGTCTGCTGCTGCGGGGCCGGAGCCGAGGGCGCCTGCGGGGCGGGCGCCGGAGCGGCCGGAGCCGGGGCGGCGGGGGCGGCCGGGGCGGGGGCCTCGGCAGCCGGGGCCGGGGCGGCGGGAGCCGGGGCGGCGGCCGGAGCCGCACCCGCGACGCCGATGACGGCGAGCTTGGCGCCGACCTCGGCGGTCTCGTCCTCGCCGACCACGATCTCCAGCAGCGTGCCCGCGGTGGGCGCCGGGATCTCGGTGTCGACCTTGTCGGTGGAGACCTCGAGCAGCGGCTCGTCGGCCTCGACGCTGTCACCGACCGACTTCAGCCAGCGGGTGACGGTGCCCTCGGTGACGGACTCGCCGAGCGCGGGCAGGACGACGTCCGTGCCCTCGGCGGAGCCGCCGCCGGCGGCGGCGTCGGCGGTGGGAGCGGGCGCCGGGGCGGCCTGCTCGGTGGACGGGGCGGCCGGAGCCGGCTCCGGAGCGGGCTCGGCGGCCTGCTCGGCGGCCGGGGCCGGGGCGGCAGCGGGCGCACCGCTGCCGTCGTCGATGAGGGCCAGCTCGGCGCCGACCTCGACCGTCTCGTCCTCAGCGACCTTGATGGAGGCCAGGACGCCGGCTGCGGGGGAGGGGATCTCGGTGTCGACCTTGTCGGTCGAGACCTCGAGCAGCGGCTCGTCGGCCTCGACGCGCTCGCCCTCGGCCTTCAGCCAGCGGGTGACAGTGCCCTCGGTGACGCTCTCGCCGAGCGCCGGAAGGGTTACGGAAACCGCCATGGTTTCGGTTGCTCCTTACGGAAAGTGCGGAAGTCTGTGTCGTCGCTTCTCGACCGAGGGGGTCAGTCGTGCGAGTGGAGGGGCTTGCCGGCCAGGGCCAGGTGGGCCTCGCCGAGCGCCTCGTTCTGCGTCGGGTGGGCGTGGACGAGCTGCGCGACCTCGGCGGGCAGCGCCTCCCAGTTGTAGATCAGCTGGGCTTCGCCGACCTGCTCGCCCATGCGGTCGCCGACCATGTGGACGCCGACCACGGCACCGTCCTTGACCTGGACGAGCTTGATCTCGCCCGTGGTGTTCAGGATCTTGCTCTTGCCGTTGCCCGCGAGGTTGTACTTCAGAGCGACGACCTTGTCCGCGCCGTAGATCTCCTTGGCCTTGGCCTCGGTGATACCGACGGAGGCGACCTCCGGGTGGCAGTACGTCACCCGCGGGACACCGTCGTAGTCGATCGGAACGGTCTTCAGACCGGCCAGACGCTCCGCCACCAGGATGCCCTCGGCGAAGCCGACGTGCGCGAGCTGGAGGGTCGGGACCAGGTCACCGACGGCGGAGATGGTCGGGACGTTGGTGCGCATGTACTCGTCGACCAGCACGTAGCCGCGGTCCATGGCGACGCCCTGCTCCTCGTAGCCGAGGCCGGCGGAGACCGGGCCGCGGCCGACGGCGACCAGCAGGACCTCGGCCTCGAACTCCTTGCCGTCGGCGAGGGTGACCTTGACACCGTCCTGGGTGTACTCGGTCTTCTCGAAGAACGTGCCCAGGTTGAACTTGATGCCGCGCTTGCGGAAGGCGCGCTCCAGCAGCTTGGAGGAGTTCTCGTCCTCGACCGGGACGAGGTGCTTCAGGCCCTCGATCACGGTGACGTCCGTACCGAAGGACTTCCAGGCGGAGGCGAACTCGACGCCGATGACACCGCCGCCGAGGACGATGGCCGACTTCGGCACACGGTCCAGGACGAGGGCGTGGTCGGAGGAGATGATGCGGTTGCCGTCGATCTCCAGGCCGGGCAGCGACTTCGGCACGGAGCCGGTCGCGAGGAGGATGTGGCGGCCCTGGACGCGCTGGCCGTTCACATCGACGGAGGTGGGGGAGGACAGCTTGCCCTCGCCCTCGATGTACGTCACCTTGCGGGAGGCGACGAGGCCCTGCAGACCCTTGTACAGGCCGGAGATCACGCCGTCCTTGTACTTGTGGACGCCGGCGATGTCGATGCCCTCGAAGCTGGCCTTCACACCGAACTGCTCGCTCTCGCGGGCCTGGTCGGCGATCTCGCCCGCGTGCAGCAGGGCCTTGGTGGGGATGCATCCCCGGTGCAGGCAGGTGCCGCCGACCTTGTCCTTCTCGATCAGGGCGACGTCCAGGCCCAGCTGCGCTCCGCGCAGGGCCGCGGCGTAACCACCGCTGCCACCGCCGAGGATCACTAGGTCGAAAACGGTGCTGGCGTCGTTCGCCACGTCACGTCCTCCATGCATGTGCGCCGTACGCCGGTCTTCACTGACCGGCAGGCGGCTGGTGTCCGGCCGCTCGTTCTTCGGCCCTTCGGTGGGGCCCTGTCCTGCCGAGCCCCATCTTCGCACTTGTCGACACACAAAGAGACGCCGGGCTGCTGTGTGAGACGCCCCACGTTCATATGTGACGGACAGCGGGGTCACGCCCTCAAGGGGCGCGGGGAACCGCGCGACCAGCCCCCACGCCCCCGCACTCGCCACACAACCGGCGAGGCCGAGCCCAAAGGCGAACTCAGCCGAGGTCGCCCGCGGCCGTCAGCTCCGCCAGCCGCACCAGCGTCCGCACAGCCGTCCCCGTGCCACCCTTCGGCGTGTACCCGAAGGGCCCGCCCTCATTGAACGCCGGCCCCGCGATGTCGAGGTGCGCCCAGGTGATCCCCTCGCCCACGAACTCGCGCAGGAACAGACCGGCGACCAGCCCGCCGCCCATCCGCTCGCCCATGTTCGCGATGTCGGCCGTGGGAGAGTCCATCCCCTTGCGCAGGTGCTCCGGCAGCGGCATCGGCCACGCCGGCTCCCCGACCTCCTCGGCGGCCTCGTGCACCGCGGAGCGGAACGCGTCGTCGTTGCCCATGATCCCGAACGTCCGGTTGCCCAGCGCCAGCACCATCGCCCCGGTCAGCGTCGCCACGTCCACGATCGCGTCCGGCTTCTCCTGGGAGGCCGCCCACAGGGCGTCGGCCAGCACCAGGCGGCCCTCGGCGTCGGTGTTGAGCACCTCCACCGTCTTCCCGCTGTGCATCCGCAGCACGTCACCCGGACGGGTCGCGGAACCGGAGGGCATGTTCTCGGCCAGGGCGAGCCAGCCGGTGACGTTGACCTCCAGGCCGAGACGCGCGGCGGCGACGACCGCGGCGAACACGGTGGCCGCGCCGCTCATGTCGCACTTCATCGTCTCGTTGTGACCGGCCGGCTTCAGCGAGATGCCGCCCGAGTCGTAGGTGATGCCCTTGCCGACGAAGGCGAGGTGCTTCTTCGCCTTCGAGGAGGTGTACGACAGCTTCACCAGGCGCGGTCCCGCCGCCGAGCCGGCCCCGACGCCGAGGATGCCGCCGTAGCCGCCCTTCTCCAGGGCCTTCACGTCGAGCACCTGCACCTTGATGCCGTGCTCCTTGGCCGCGGCCTGCGCGACGGCGGCGAACGCCTCGGGGTTCAGGTCGTTCGGCGGGGTGTTGATCAGGTCGCGGGCGCGGTTGAGCTCCTCGGACACGGCGGCGGCACGCTCGATCGCCGCCTTGTATGCCTTGTCGCGGGGCTTGCCGCCCAGCAGGGCGACCTCGGCGAGGGGGGCCTTGCCGTTCTTGGCCTTGGCGTCCTTGCCGTTGTCCTTGTAGGCGTCGAAGGAGTACGCGCCGAGCAGCGCGCCCTCGCCGATCGCGCCGGCGTCGGCGGCGTCCGTCAGGGGCAGCGCGAACGCGGCCTTCTTGGTGCCTGCCAGGGCGCGGGCGGCGACGCCGGCGGCCTTGCGCAGGGCCTCGGTGTCGTAGTCGGCGTCCTTCTCGGGCACCGCACCCAGGCCCACCGCCAGTACGAGCGGTGCCTTGAAGCCGGACGGTGCCGGCAGCTTCGTCGTCTCGCCCTCGGCACCGGAGGCGCCGAGAGTCTCCAGGACGCCGGCGAGCTTGCCGTCGTACGCCTTGTCCACGGCCTCGGCGCCCGGTGCGACGACCGGCCCCTTGGCACCCTTGGCGACACCGATCACGATCGCGTCGGCCCGCAGACCGGGCGCCGCGGCGGTGCTGAGAGTGAGAGCAGTCACGGTGGTGAAATCTCGCTTCCGATGTGAAGTTGCGATGGTCGAACGGTGTGGGTCGACCGGGCCCGAGCCGACCCTATTCCGACTCAGGGTCTGGCGATCACGGGGCCTTCCCCGGTGCGGCGAACACTCGACGACGAGACTACGCGCGTGGTCGCGTTCGCTCATTACTGCGGGTGTTCACCTGTCGGTCGCGTAGTAGCCATTTCTTGATCCTTCACGGCGGTGAACTCGGTCACACTCGCTCGGATCCGGTGAGAGTCCCGCTCGCCGCTTTGCATGATTTTCACTGATCCTCCTCTGTTCGGCCTCTGTTCGACCGCAAGGGGAGCTCTGGGATCTTCTGGGGGAGGAACCATGGCGCAGCGTGCGCGCAGGTGGAGAAACACGGCCGCGGCGATGACGGCGGCAGGCATGATCACGGCCGGGGCGGTGGCGCCCGGGGCGGCGGCCGCGGAGGAACCGCGCGTCGATCTCAAGGTGCTCGTGGTGGACAACGGCGACAGTCCCGTCGAGGCCGTCACCGCCCAGCTCAGAAGCACGGGCGTCCCGTACACCACCGTCGACCTGAACGACTCCGGCCGCCCGAAGATCACCGAGTCGTTCCTGAGCGACACGGTCAACGGCAGGCCCCGCGCCAAGTACCAGGGCGTCGTTCTGCCGAACGAGGCCCCGTTCGGCGCGGGCTCCGCCGAGCAGACCGCCCTGGAGGCGTACGAGCGGACGTACGGCATCCCGCAGGTCGACGCCTACACCTGGGCCCACCCGGAGGTCGGCCTCGACTACACCAGCGAGGGTGGCTGGGCAGGCACTCTTGACGGGCGCGAGGCATCCGTCACGGCGGCCGGGAAGGCGGGCCGGTTCGGCTACCTTCAGGGCGCGTTCCGGTTCGAGGACAACGCGCCGGGCGTGCAGGAGAGTTACGGCTACGCGGCCCGGCCCCGCGCCGGCTTCACCAGCTACGTCGACCTCCCCGTGCCCGGCGGCACCGGCCGCGGCAGCCTCGTCGGCGAGTACGCCCACGACGGCCGCCGCGAACTCGTCGTGACCTTCGCGTACAACAACAACCAGCAGCAGTTCCGGCTGCTGGCCCGGGGCATCGTCGAGTGGCTCACCCAGGGCGTGCACCTGGGGCAGACCCGTAACTCCTTCGCGGTGCACGTCGACGACGTGTTCGCCCCGGACAGCCGCTGGGACACCGAACGCGACTGCACCCCGGGCGACTTCGACTGCGCGGGCGGCGACGGCGAGGGCACCACGCCGATCCGCATGACCGCGGACGACGCCGCCTACGCCGCCCAGTGGCAGCGCGAGCACGGCTTCACCATGGACATGGTCTACAACGCCGGCTCCGGCGAGGAGTGGAAGACCGAACACGGCGGCACCGACGCCCTCGCCGACCGGCTGGTCGCCGACAAGGCGCAGTACCGCTGGGTCAACCACACCTACACGCACCCGTTCCTGGGCTGCGTCCAGGACACCTCGAGCGTGCCGTGGAGCTGCGCGAAGAACGCGGACGGCTCGACGCGGTACATGGGCCGCGCCGAGATCGCCGCGCAGATCCGCGACAACCACAACTGGGCGGTGGGCAAGGGCCTCCCCGTCGACCGCTCCGAGCTGGTCACCGGTGAGCACTCGGGCCTGAAGACGCTGCCCCAGCAGCCGAACGACAACCCGAACCTGTCCGGCGCGCTCGCCGACACCGGCGTCAAGTGGATCGCCTCGGACAACTCCCGCGAGCCCGGGCAGCGGGCGATCGGCACCGCGCTGACCGTTCCGCGCCACCCGATGAACGTGTACTACAACGTGGGCACGGCGGCCGAGATGGCCGACGAGTACAACTGGATCTACACCTCGCGCGGCGACGGCGGCAGCGGCGTCTGCGAGGACAACCCCACCTCGACCTGTCTGGACGAGCCGCTCGACACCACCACCGGCTACGCCGAGCACATCGTCCCGCAGGAGGCGCGCACCGCCCTCGGACACGCCCTCGCGGGCGACCCCCGGCCGCACTACGCGCACCAGTCCAACCTGGCCGAGGACCGGCTGCTCTACCCGGTCATGGAGAAGGTGCTCGCCGACTACCGGGCGCTGTTCGCCGACGACACCCCGCTGGAGAACCCCCGGCACAGCGCCATCGGCACCGAGGTGCAGCGCCGCGCCGCATGGCAGACCGCCCTGGCGAACGGACGGGTGACGGCGTACCGCATCGGCACCACCGTCACGGTCACGGCCCCGTCCGGCACGCAGATCCCGGTGACCGCCCCGGAGGGAACCAAGAAGCAACTCCTGCTGGGCACCAGCGCCTTCGGCACCCCGTACGCGGGATCCCGCTCGGCGTGGACGACCCCGGCGACACTCCAATCGGCGCTCACGCTGAGGCTCCCGTAAAGGGGCGCGGGGCTGTATCTGACATGCGGCTCCGCCGCGGGGCGCGACCAGCCCACCACAAGCCGCACTCGGCATCCGGGCAGCAGCTCCCCGCACATCATCCGCACCACAGGGGGAAACACCGCATGAGGCGAACAGGCCGCCACGTCACCATGCTCACGGAAGGCACCTACCCACACGTCCACGGCGGCGTCAGCACCTGGTGCGACCAACTCGTCAAGGGCATGCCGGAGGTCGACTTCCACATCGTCTCCCTCACCGGCAGCGGCCGCGAACCCGTCACCTGGGACCTGCCGCCCAACGTCTACGCCCACACCTCCGTCCCCACCTGGGGCCCGCGCCCCGGCCGCAGAAGGCCTCCCTACGGCAAGGCCCGCCGCCGCTTCACCGACACCTACGAGCGCTTCCTGCTCTCCTTCCTCGACCCCGGCTCGCCCACCGACTTCGGCACGTCCCTGAACGAGCTGGCCGAACTCGCCCGGGACGGACGCCTGTCGGCCGCGCTGCGCACCGAGTCGGCGCTGAAGTCCCTGATGTGGATCTGGACGATGCCGCATCTGCCGACCGCCGCCGCACGGCCCACCGTGCACGACGCGCTGACCGCGACCGACCTGCTGGAACACGCCCTGCGCCCGCTCGGCGTCCGCATCCCGGAGGACTCCGTCGCCCACGCCGTCAGCAGCGGCCTCGCCACCCTGCCCGCGCTCGCCGCCCGCCACCTGGACGGCGTACCGTTTCTGCTCACCGAGCACGGCATCTATCTGCGCGAGCGCTACCTCGGCTACCGCCGCGACGCCCAGCGCTGGCCCGTGAAGGCGTTCATGCTCGGCTTCTACCGCGAGCTGAACTCCTACGGCTACCGCGCCGCCGATCTGATCACCCCGTGCAACCAGTACAACCGCCGCTGGGAGGAACGCGGCGGCGCCGACGCCGGCAAGATCCGCACGGTCTACAACGGAGTCGACCCGGCCGCCTTCCCGCACGCCGGCCCCGAGCCCGAGGTCCCCACGCTCTCCTGGTGCGGCCGGATCGACCCCATCAAGGACCTGGAGACCCTGATCCGCGCCTACGCGATGGTGCGCGCCGAGATGCCCGCGACCCGGCTCAGGCTCTTCGGCCCGGTCCCGCCCGGCGGCGAGGCGTACCTGACCCGGCTGGAGAAGCTCGCCGCCGAACTGGGCGTCACCGACGGCCTGACCTTCGAGGGCCGTATCACCGAGGTCTGGCGGGCCTACGCGGCCGGGCACGTGGTCATGCTGTCGTCGATCTCCGAGGGCTTCCCGTTCTCCATCATCGAGGCCATGTCCTGCGGCCGTACGACGGTGTCGACGGACGTCGGCGGGGTGCGCGAGGCCGTCGGCGACACGGGCCTGGTCGTGCCCCCGCGCGAGCCGGAGAAGATGGCCGCCGCCGCCCTGACCCTGCTCAAGGACGACCGACGGCGTCTCGAACTGGGCGAGTTGTCGCGCCGGCGCGTCATCGACCGCTTCACACTGCGCCGCTCGGTGGACGCCTTCCGCACCGTCTACAAGGAACTCGCGGGCGAGGACGAGGTGTACGAGCCCACCCTGGAGACGGTCGCCGACTGGACCCTGGAACTGCGCGACCCCTGGTACGCGTCCACCGCGGTATCGGGGTCCCCCCGGACGGAGTCTGTGGGAGGGGCCGGCTGGTGAGCGGAAGCGTCTGGCTCCCCCCGGGCTCCCGCCCGGACACCCTGCCCTACATCCCCCGGCAGCGCGCCACGCCGAGCTGGGCCCGGCCCGACCCGGTCGACGAACTCGCCGCCCGGCTTGAGGACTTCATCGCCGCGGCCGTCCACCCGGACGAGATCGCCGCCCTGCTGGAGTCCGACGGCCTCTCCGACGACCAGATACGCGAGCGGTACGGCGTCAAGAACTCCTTCGCGCTCGCCGAGACCCTCTACGAACGCGTCGAACGCCGCTACCCCGAGCCCGCCGGCCCGGCGCCCGACCCCTGGCAGACCGGCCTGCTCGGCTGTCTGCTGCGCGGCGTCGTCTTCGCCCTGCCCGGCCTCGCCTACGTCCTCGGCGCACCCCTGTTCGCCGGCGACGACGACTTCGGCCTCCCCGCGGGCACGGTCCCGCTCCTCGCCGGCGCCCTGTGCGGCTGGACGTGGAACCAGGGCCTCGCCCACCGGGCGTACGCATGGCTGGGGCTGGGCGACCGGACGGCCGCCCGGCGCGCGCTGCTGCTCGGCGCCCCGGCGGGCGCGCTGCTCGGCTCCGTGGTCGCCCTGGCCTGTGCGGCCGGTGCCGCCCCGGCCGCGGTCGCCTTCGCCGCCGGGCAGTCCTGCTATCTGGCGGCGGCGACCGTCCTGCTGGTGATGGGCCGCGAACGGCTCCTGATGGCCGCCCTCGCGCCGATGGCGACGGGCGCGGTCCTGTCCCTGGCCGGCCCGCTGCCCGAGGCCGTGAGCCCGGTCCTGCTGCTGGGCTCACTCGCGGCGGTCGCGGCCCTCGCCGTGCGCGAAGTGGCACCCGCCCTCAAGGAACCGGGCGAGGGCGGCTGGACCGCGGGACTCGCCGCCATGCTGCCCTTCGGCGCGGTCGGCACCGCCCCGGCACCCCGTCGCCCCGCCGGGCCCCGGCTCGCGGGCTCCCTGCCGTACGCCCTGTTCGGGCTCGCCACCGGCGTTCTCGTGCTGTACGCGGCTCTCGGTGACGTCCTCGCCGGTGACAACGGCAGCGCGGTCGCCGCACCTGCCGCCGTGGCGCTCACCCTCAGCATGGGCCCCGCCGAGTGGCTGCTGTATCGATTCCGCAGCGGCAGCCTCGCCGCACTGCGCTCCAGCGGCACCGCCGGGACCTTCTGGCGCACCACCGTCCTCACCGTCGTCCAGTGCCTGGCCGCCTACCTCGCCGCCCTGCTCGCCCTGAGTCTCGCCGCCTCCGCCCTGTGGCCGCACGCCCCGGTCCCCGGCGGCGTCCGGCTGGCCGGGCTGCTCCTGCTGGGCGTGGTGCTGTGGACGGGCCTGCTGCTCCAGTCGTTCGGCGCGGTGACCGGTGCGACGGCGGTGTGCTGCGCCGCGGCCCTCGCCCAGACCCTGCTCCTCGTCACGCGCACCGGGGACCCGCACCTGGCGGGCCCGGCCGTGTACGGCACGGCGGCCGTCGTCCAGGGCGCCCTGGTGTGCGCCCTGCTGGGGAGGGCAACAGCCCACCGATGAGCACTCTCCTGGTTCCGTACTACGAGCACCCGTCCGTCCGTCCCGCCGAATGGGAGGCGATCCTGGCCGCCGCGCCCCGCCTCTACGGGGTGGTCCTCAACCCTGCCAGCGGGCCCGGCGACAGCCCCGACGCGGCCTTCGCCGAGATCGCCGCCCGGCTGCGGGCCGCGGGAGTCCGGGTCCTCGGGTACGCCGACACCGACTACGGCCGCCGCGCCACCACCGATGTCGTCCGCGAACTCACCCGGCACCGCGACTGGTACGGCACCGACGGCGCCTTCCTCGACCAGGTCCCGTCCGGGCCCGAGCAGTTCGAGTACTACCAGCGCCTGGCGGTGGCCGCCTGGGGCGTCGGCTGCGGCACCCTAGCCCTCAACCACGGCACTCCACCGCACCCCTGCTACGCCCGCATCGCCGACGTCCTCGTCACCTTCGAGGGCACCTGGGCGTCGTACCGCGCGCTGCGACCCGAGCCGTGGCCCGGCGGCAGCGACGTGCGGCTGTGCCACCTGGTGTACGACGTGCCGCCCGACGCCGACCCCGAGGGCCTGGCCAGGGCGCGGGGCGCGGCGGTGCATTGTGCGGTGCCCGGCACCGGCGATCATCCTTGGGGCACACTGCCGTACACCCTGCACAACCCGGAGAACACCCCGTGAGACGCACGTCCTTGCTCGTCGCCCTGCTCGTCCTGCTGCTCGCCGGCTGCACCCAGAAGGCCGCCGACGACAATCCCGGCCCCCGCTGGCAGCCCCGGCCGGGCACCGCCTGGCAGTGGCAGCTCAGCGGGAAGCTGGACACCTCCGTCGACGTGCCGGTCTACGACATCGACGGCTTCGACCACTCCGAGGCCACCGTCACCCGCCTGCACCGCGAGGGCCGCAAGGTCATCTGCTATCTGTCCACCGGCGCCTGGGAGGAGTTCCGCCCGGACGCGAAGAAGTTCCCGAAGGCCGTCCTCGGACGCGGCAACGGCTGGAAGGGCGAGCGCTGGCTGGACATCCGCCGCACCGACGTCCTGGAGCCCCTCATGGCGGCCCGGATCGACATGTGCCGCGACAAGGGCTTCGACGCGGTGGAGCCCGACAACATGGACGGCTACCGCAACGAAACGGGCTTCCCGCTGAAGGCCGCCGACCAGCTCCGCTACAACCGCCTCATCGCCCGCCTGGCCCACGACCGGGGCCTTGCCGTCGGGCTGAAGAACGACCTGGACCAGATCCCCGAGCTGGTCGGGGACTTCGACTTCGCGGTCAACGAACAGTGCGCCCAGTACGGCGAGTGCGCGGCCCTGAAGCCGTTCGTCGACGCGGGCAAGGCCGTCTTCCACGTCGAGTACGAGGTGCCCACCCGCCGCTTCTGCGCCGAGTCCCGCCGCCTGAAGCTCAGTTCGCTGCTCAAGAAGTACGAACTGGGGGTGTGGCGACAGGCCTGCTGAGCCTGACACCGGAGACCGCCGTGCCCGCCACCCGGTCGGCGAGGGAGCGCCGGCCGGGGGAGAGGACCGGCAGCGCGTTCAGCAGGAACAGCACCACCGCGACCCCCCACACCAGCACCGACAGCACGACCTGGCCCTCGACCAGCAGCACGCAGGCCACCGCGTACACGGCGACGTCCGCGGCGGTGGTGACGGCGGCCCGCCGCGCGGCCCGGCGCGGGAGGCTCGGGGTGACCTTCAGCCCGGCCAGGGCCTTGCCGACCGTGCGCCCGGCCAGCGCCAGGCACACCCACTGGTAGAGGAACACCGCCAGCACCAGCAGCCCGAAGGCCTGCTCGACGTAGAGCACCGACTTGTTCCACAGCGAGAGCCCCAGGTCCTCGGAGGCGTCGAGCATGTCGCCGCGCGAGGTCAGCAGGCCCAGGCCGCCGCGGGTGGCGAGTTCGGGCACGTCGGTGACGAGCGCGGAGATCCGGTGGAAGGTGAGCACGGCGAGCGCCGAGGCCAGCGCCAGCACCAGTGCGAAGTCGACGGACCAGGCCACGGCACGGCGCAGCTTCGGCATGAACATCCCCCGATCACTTGTGTGTTCGGGTGACGAAGCTAGCGGCCGGGCGGCCGGGGCAGGAGGGGGACGAGGAGATCGTTTCAGCCCAGTGACAGAACGACCAGCGCCGTCGTCGCCGCCGTCTCCGCGAGCCCGCCGAACACATCCCCGGTGACCCCGCCGAAGCGGCGCGTGCAGTGCCGCAGCAGCGCTTCGGCGGCGACCAGGGAGAGGACGACCGCGCACCCGGTCCGGACCACGTCGTACGGCCCCCCGAAGGCGCTTCCCGCTGCCGCCGCCCCCGTGACGGCGACGGCGGTGAGCAGTGCCCCGCGCAGGGGCACCACGCCCGCGACCGTCGCCCCCAGCCCCTCCGGCCGGGCCGCCGGCACCCCGGCCCGGGCCGCCAGGGTCAGGGCCAGCCGGGCGGCCGTCGCGGAGACGACCGCGGCGAAGGCGCCCCGGGCCCAGGAGGCGTCGTAGGCCTGGGCGAGCGCGGTGACCTGCGCGAGCAGGACGAAGACGAGGGTGATGACCCCGAACGGCCCGATGTCCGACTGCTTCATGATCCGCAGCGCGTCCTCGGCGGGCTTCCCGCTGCCCAGCCCGTCGGCGGTGTCCGCGAGCCCGTCGAGATGCAGCCCCCGGGTGAGGACGGCCGGCACGGCGGCGGTGGCCACGGCGGCGAGCAGCCCGCCCGCGCCGAGGAACAGCAGCACCAGCCCGACGGCGGCGGCCGCGGCACCGACCGCCAGCCCGGCCAGGGGAGCGCACAGCATGCCGCCGCGCGCGGCCTGACGGTCCCACCGGGTCACCCGGACCGGGAACACCGTGAGGGTGCCGAAGGCGAAGCGGAGGCCGTCGAGGGGCGAGGTTCTGGGCACCGGCGCAGGCTACCGGCCGGTCAGGAGAGCGGGCACGGCGCCCGAGGATAAAGTTCACATATGGGATGGTTCGAGCGGAACATCATGGAACCCGGCAAGCTGCCGCTGCTCCTCGCTCTCGTCTCCTTCGTGCTGACCTTCTTGATCACCCGGGGTATCACCCGCCTCATCCGGGCGGGCAAGGGTCCCTTCCGCAACATCAGCGGCAGCGGCGGTGTCCATGTCCACCACGTGGTGCCCGGCGTCATCCTGACGATCATCGGCGGCTTCGGCGCGGTCGCCGGCGGCCAGTACGGCTTCGGCTCGGCGCTGGCCGCGGTGATTTTCGGCATCGGCGCGGGACTCGTCCTGGACGAGTTCGCCCTGGTCCTGCACCTCGCCGACGTCTACTGGACCCCGGACGGCCGCAAGAGCGTCGAGATGGTCGTCCTCACCGCGTCCCTCGTCGGCCTGCTCCTGATCGGCTTCTCGCCGCTGGGCGTCAACGACCTCTCCGAGGACCAGCAGCAGAACCGCGCCGTCGTCCTCGGGAACGTCGTCGTGAACTTCGGGTTCGCCCTCATCGCCCTGTTCAAGGGCAAGGTCCGTCTCGCGGTCCTGGGCGTGATCATCCCCCTCGTCGCCCTGATCGGCGCCGTACGGCTGGCCCGCCCCACCTCCCCGTGGGCCAAGCGGTTCTACCGGAACCGCCCCCGCGCCCGTGCGAAATCCGGCTTGCGGGCCTACCACCACGACCGCCGCTGGGTGGGCCCACGGCGCAGGTTTCAGGACTGGATCGGCGGCGCGCCCGATTCCGAACCCGTCCGGTCCCTCGAACACCGCTGACGCAGCGCACCGGCCGCGCACAGCACCAGCACGGCCGTGATCGCCGCCAGGTGCTCCTTGCCCGCGAGGTTCTCCTTCAGGACGACCTCGACCACCATGGCCACGATCACCACCGCCGCCGTGACATACGCGCGACAGCGCAGGCCCAGGTAGACGGCCAGGCCCACCACCGCCGCCGACGGCCCGGTGTCCACGACCCGCGCGTCCGAGGCGGGCAGGCCCAGCGGGGAGTCCGGGCCCAGCCAGATGCCCAGGCGGGCGTAGAGGGTGCCCGCGAGCGTCGCGAGGTAGGCGATGAGCAGGGCCCGCCGCCAGCCCAGGCAGATCTCCGCGATGCCGAACACCAGCAGGATCTGCGCCAGCGCGCCCCACACCGGCAGATCAAGCGCGGGCACGAACAGCGACAGCGGCGTCCGCAGCAGCGCGAGCCACAGCGGGTCCTCGGCCCGTACGGCACCGATGTCCTGCACGAACCGGTAGCCCCACGACTGGTTGTGCGTGAAGTGGAGCACGGACGTCAGGCACACGGCCCCGGCCGCCATCGGCACCGCGCGCAGGCGCCGCTCCCGCAGCGGCCCGCGCACCGCGGCGTACAGCCGCCCCCATTCGGCGCGGGCCCGGCGGGCGAGCGTGGTCATCGGGTGGTCCTCGTCCGTGGGCCGGTGCGGCAGCGGGTGTGCGCGGTGTCCGTGGCTCAGTCAAACCGACACCACACGCGAAGACCGACCGGAACGGGACGAAGTTGAGCCAGGTGTGCGTGACCTGGATCTCTCGGGTGTTACTCCTCCGCGGAAACCTCGGAGCCCTCCGTGACCTCCGGCCGCTCGGACTCCTTCGGCTTCTCGGGCAGCTCCGCCGCCAGCGCCGCCGCGGCCTGCACCAAGGGGAGTGCCAGCAGCCCGCCCGCGCCCTCGCCGACGGTCACGCCCTGGGTCAGCAGCGGCTCCAGGGCCATCCGGTCCAGCGCCTTGGCCTGCCCGGGCTCGCCGCTGTCGTGCGCGGCCAGCCACCAGTCCGGTGCCCGGAACGCGATCCGCTGCGCGGCCAGCGCGCACGCGGCCGTCACGACCCCGTCGAGCACCACGGGCAGCTTCCGCACGGCGCTCTGCAGCAGGAAGCCCGTCATCGCCGCGAGATCGGCCCCGCCGACCGTCGCCAGCAACTGCAACTGGTCCCCGAGCACCGGCCGGGCCCGGCGCAGCGCGTCACGGATCGCCGCGCACTTGCGCATCCAGGCCAGGTCGTCGATCGCCAGCCCGCCACGCCCGGTGACGACCGACGCGTCGACCCCGCACAACGCCGCGACCAGCACACCCGCGGCCGTCGTCCCGCCGACGCTCAGATCGCCGAGCACCACCAGATCCGTACCGGAGTCGGCCTCCTCGTCGGCCACCGCGACCCCGGCCCGGAACGCCGCCTCGGCCTCCTCCGGGGTCAGCGCGTCCTCGATGTCGATCCGCCCGCTGCCGCGCCGCACCCGGTGCCGTACGACGTCCTCGGGCAGGGCCTCGGGGTCACAGTCCAGGGCCATGTCGACGATCCGCACCGGCACGCCGAGCCGCCGCGCGAGCACCGAGACCGGCCTGCCGCCCTCCAGCACCTCGCGCACCAACTCCCCGGCACCGCCCGCCGGCCGGGCCGAGACGCCCAGTTCGGCGACGCCGTGGTCACCGGCGAAGAGCACCACCCGCGGCCGTTCGACCGGCCGCACCGGCACCGCGGACTGCGCCGCCGCCAGCCACTCACCCAGGTCGTCGAGCCGGCCCAGCGATCCTGGCGGCACGATCTGCCGCTCCCGGCGTGCCTCGGCGTCACGGCGGATCCCGCCGTCCGGACGCTCGATCAGATCGGTGAAGTCGTCGAGATTAAGCGAGCTCATTCGCCGAACAGTACCGGCACCGATCGAACAGCACGGCGCCACATCGCGACTCCGTCACGGCGACGTCGTTGCACCCAAGATCGGCATCCCATACGTTCCCGTTTGCAGCGGATTGTCGTACGTCCCTGCCGTACGCCTCGCGCCCGGGAGCCGCCCATGCCCGAACTTCCCGCCCCCTCCGTCCCCCAGGCGACCGCGCCGGTGCACGAACCGCGCCGCGAGGACTGCCCCTGGTGCGGCTCCGGCCGGCTGCGCAACCGGCTGCGCACCGGTGACCTGCGGCAGTACAAGCCGGGCAACTTCACCGTCGACGACTGCCGCGACTGCGGCCACACCTTCCAGAACCCCCGCCTCACGGCCGAGGGCCTCGTCCACTACCAGCGGACCGTGCGGGGGGCGCCCATGGACCCCACGGCCGACGCCCTCGTCGCCCTGCGCGGCAGCCGGCAGCGCCACCTGTCGGCCGCCCGGGCGATGCGGCGGTTCGGGGAGCCGGAGAGCTGGCTGGACGTCGGGACGGGCCTCGCGCGCTTCCCGGCGACGGCCCGGGAGTTCTTCCCGTACACCTCCTTCGACGGCCTGGACGCCACCCCGAGCGTGGTCCGGGCCGTCGCGGCCGAACGCGTCGAGGAAGCCCACGTCGGCCGGCTGTCGGACCCCCGGATCTCGGGCCCGCTGCGCGCCCGCTACGACGTGGTCAGCATGCTCCACCACCTGGAGGGCGCCCTCGACCCCCGCGCGGAACTCCACGCCGCCCTCCGCGTTCTGCGCCCCGGCGGCCACCTGCTCATCGAGACCCTCGACCCCCGCAGCGTCTTCGCCGCGCTACTGGGCCGCTGGTGGCTCCTCTACGACCAGCCCCGCCACCTCCACCTGCTGCCCCCGCGCAACCTCCGGGCCGAACTGGAGACGACAGGCTGCGCGGTCCTCACCCTCGACCACCGCCCCACCCACATCCCCCACGACCTCTCCGGAGCGACGTCCCTGGCCCTCTCCCACGCCCTCCCCACCCCGGACACCCCCTGGCGAGCCATCCCCCCACCCCCGTTCCGACGCCACGCCCGCGAGGCCCTCCTCCGAGCGGGCCTCCCGCTGGTGGGCGTAGCGGCCCTGGCAGACCACCTACTGGCCCCGGTGGCCCGCCGCACACGCTTGGCGAACACGTACCGCCTCATCGCCCAAAAAGCCCCCTAGCTGCGGGCATGCGTGCCTCCCCCAGTGCCTCAAGGGCCTGGGAGGTGCCCCCAGGGCGGCACGGGTGGGCGGTGGGGGTCCCCCGCTCGAGCGAAGCCGAGAGCGGGGAGGCACCTCGTCGCGCCGAGCTGCGCACCCACCCGGCCTCAGCCCCCACCCACAGCACCTGTCACCCCCGCAGCACCAAGGCCTGCCCCGCCACCACCAACAGCACCTGCTCACACTCGCCCGCGAACCCCGCGTTAAGCCGCCCGAGTTCATCCCGGTACCGCCGCCCCGACGCGGTCGCCGGCACGATCCCCGACCCCACCTCGTTCGACACGGCGACAACGGTCCGCCGGCTCGAGCGCACCGCCTCCGTCAACTCCCGCACCCGCTCCCGCAGCGCCTTCTCCCCGCGCTCCGCCCACACCGCGTCGTCCCACGCCCCGACGGAGTCCATCGCGTCCGTCAGCCACAACGACAGACAGTCGACCAGCACCGGCGGCCCCTCCCGCGCCAGCAGCGGCACCAGATCGCAGGTCTCCACCGTCTGCCACGAACCCGGCCGCCGCTCCCGATGCGCGGCCACCCGCACCGACCACTCGGTGTCCCCGTTGCGCGACCCGCCCGTCGCCACGTACAGCACGTCGGGAAAGGCCTCCAACCGGCGCTCGGCCTCCACCGACTTGCCCGACCGCGCCCCGCCCAGCACCAGCGTGCGCCGTGGTACGTCCGGCACGTCCTCGTACGCCCCCACCGACAGCGTCGCCCCGTCCGGCACCGCCCGCGCCCCGGCCGCAGCGAGCCGCCGCCCGAGCTCCGGGCCCGGCGGCACGTCGTGGTCCAGATGGACGGCGACCACATCGGTGGTCGGCCCCACCGCCCCGACCGCCCGCAGCTTCGCCAGCGCGTCCGGCCGCCCCGCGACATCCGCGAGGACCATGTCGTACGGCTCGGCCGGTTCCGCCAGCCCCGCCGGCGCCCCGCCCGGCGGCAGATACAGCAGCCGCTGCCCCTCCGGCCCGGTCACCGCGTACCCCGTGCCCGGCGCGTCCATCGCCACCGCCCGCACCCGGTGCCCCGTCAGCAGCGTCAACTCCTGCCCGTCCGGCACCCGTCCGGGCTGCGGCACCCCGGCAGGCACCTCGACCGCGGGCCCGTCATGCGGATGCGACAACAGCACCTGCCGCACGCCGGTCAGCGAACGCCCCGCCCGAGCCGCCGCGAACGCCGCTCCGGGCGTCAGATCGAGCAACAGCGCCCCGTCCAAGAGCAACGCGGTGGCCGCCCGCGCGTCCGGCCCGAGAGCGGCGGCACAAGCCGCACAGGGACAATCGGGGCGGGGAAGCCCCGCAGGAGCGCCGGTACCAAGCAGAGTGAGTTCCACGCCCCGATTCTCACCCGTGGCCATGGGTCACGCGTGACGGAGACGCACCTAAGGGGCGTGGGGAACCGCGCGACCAGCCCGATACCACCCGCACGCGCCCGACAACGCGCACTCCCGCGACGCCTATAACGCCCAACCCGGCGGAGCGCTTACGCTCGGGGACAGGAGCCGGACCAAGATCCGGCTCCTGCTGTGCAGTGTGCTCACACATGGGAGGCGTACATGGCGGCATGGACGTGGCGGTTCGAGAAGACCGACGGGACTGAGGTCCAGCCCGCGGTGCCGCCGGAGGACTTCCCCACCCAGGGGGATGCCGAGTCCTGGATCGGGGAGCACTGGAAGGAGCTGCAGGAAGGCGGCGCCGACCAGGTGCGGCTGTTCGAGGACGCCACGGAGATCTACGGCCCGATGAGTCTGCACGCGGCCGAGGCGTGAGCCCCGGGGCGGGGGCCGACGGCCCCCGCCCACCCGCTCGTCAGCCCCGTACGCCGCACAGGTGCAGCAACGCCGCCACCCCGCGGTACGGATCCGTCCGCCCGGCCTTCTCCTCCACCGCGAGCAGCGTCTGCGCGTCGTCCGGGACCTCCGCGCCGTCCGCCGCCGTGTCCGTGAACACGCGCACCCCGTACCAGGCGTGCAGCGGCGCCCCGATCCCCGCGAGCGTCGACGTCAGGTCCTTCAGCCGGTCGGCCCGTACGTCGAGCCCCAGCCGGATGGGGGTCCCCCCGTTCGAGTCTTTTCGAGAATGGGGGAGGCTGGCGGTCGTGTCGAAGGCGGCCAGCGCGTCGGCCCAGGCGCCGGAGAGCCCCGGCCGCAGTGCGAGCGCGTCCCCGTTGCGCACGAGCAGGGACAGCAGTCCGCCGTGCGCGAGCATCCGGGCGAGACCCGCCAGCAGCGGGTCGGGCTCCTCCACGTACATGAGCACGCCATGACACAGGACCACGTCGAAAGCGCCCGGCAGGAAGTGCACACCGGTGTCCCGGCCGTCGCCCTCGATGATCCGCATCCGCTTTCGAATGCCCTCGGGTTCCCCCGCGAGGGCATCCCGGGCCACGGCGATCATCTTCGGGTCCTGCTCCAGGCCGGTCACCTGGTGTCCGGCCCGGGCCAGCCGCAGCGCCTGCGTGCCCTGGCCCATGCCCACGTCGAGCACCCGCAGCCGCTTCCCCACCGGGAACCGCCCGGATATCTGTTCGTCCAGCTGCCGGGCGACCAGCTCCTGCTGGACCACATCGCGCAGCCCGCCGAGCCCGGTCACCCAGGCGTCCGCCGCGCTCTCGGAAAACGGCGTCGTGGTCAGGGCCGCTCTCCGCGCTTGACCTGCGGCTTCGGCAGCCGGAGCCGGCGCATCTGGAGGGAGCGCATCAGGGCGTAGGCGACCGCGCCACGCCTGTTCTCGCCGGCGAACCGCTCGGCCAGCTGCTTCTTCAGACGGAAGGCCGACACGAACGAGTCGAGCACGATCAGCACGATCACCACGAGCCACAGCAGCAGCGCGACGTTCTGCAGCGAGGCCACGCGCACCATGCTCAGCACGAGGATGACCACGGCCATCGGCAGGAAGAACTCCGCGATGTTGAACCGCGAGTCGACGAAGTCGCGCGCGAACCGGCGGACCGGTCCCTTGTCGCGGGCGGGCAGATACCGCTCGTCGCCGCTGGCCAGCGCCTGGCGCTGGCGCTCCATCGCGGTACGGCGCTCCGCGCGCTGTCGCTTGGCGGCCTCCTTGCGCGTCGTCGACGTGTTGGCCACGCTGCGGCGCTGGGACTGGGCCTGGCTGCGCTTGGGCGTGGGACGGCCCTTGCGGGCCTCGGGGTGACGGGGCTGACTGGAGTCGGTCTCCGGCGCCTTCACGGCGGCCTGGGCCTTCTCATCCTTCGCACGGCTACGGAACACAAAACCCAAGGGTAAGGGCTTCCGGGCATGGACCCCAGTCCCGTGGGGAACGATCCGGCAACACCAGTCGTCTGTATGGGGACAGAGGGGACGTTGTGTACGGCTCCGGTCGTTCCCCGGGATGTACGCCTCCGGTAACCCCGGGGATCACCTACTCCCTACGCCGGAGCGGGGTCGTCCACAGTCGTCCTTGGGGATGAGCGCATCCGTCCCCGAACAGTGCGGTAATGGATGCAGGGCCCGTACTGTGGGTTCTGTCGCAGGAGCTGGAGCCGGAGTCGGTCAGAAGGGGGCGCGCGAAGCCCATGAGCGGTGTCATGAAGCGTATGGGGATGATCTTCCGCGCGAAGGCGAACAAGGCCCTTGACCGGGCCGAGGACCCGCGCGAGACCCTCGATTACTCGTACCAGAAGCAGCTGGAGCTGCTCCAGAAGGTGCGCCGCGGCGTCGCCGACGTGGCGACCAGCCGCAAGCGCCTGGAGCTGCAGCTCGCCCAGCTGAACAAGCAGTCCTCCACGCTGGAGGACCAGGGCCGCAAGGCGCTCGCGCTGGGCCGTGAGGACCTGGCCCGCGAAGCGCTGTCCCGCCGGGCCGCCCTCCAGCAGCAGGTGACCGACCTGGAGACCCAGCACGCGACGCTGCAGGGCGAGGAGGAGAAGCTCACTCTCGCGGCCCAGCGGCTCCAGGCCAAGGTCGACGCCTTCCGTACGAAGAAGGAGACGATCAAGGCGACGTACACGGCGGCCCAGGCGCAGACCCGGATCGGCGAGGCCTTCTCCGGCATCTCGGAGGAGATGGGCGACGTCGGCATGGCGATCCAGCGCGCCGAGGACAAGACGGCACAGCTCCAGGCGCGCGCCGGCGCGATCGACGAGCTGCTCGCCTCCGGGGCGCTGGACGACCAGTCCGGGATGCACAAGGACGACATCCAGGCCGAGCTGGACCGGCTCTCCGGTGGTACGGATGTAGAGCTGGAACTGCAGCGGATGAAGCAGGAGCTGGCCGGGGGCCCGGCCGCCGGGCAGCAGGCCATCGAAGGTGGCACGAGCCAGTCGCCGCAGCAGGACCGGCAGCAGCCGCAGGACACCCCGCGCTTCGACAAGCAGTAGGGGCCCACGCCTAGGAGGGCGACATGATCGTACGGATCATGGGGGAGGGCCAGGTGAGGCTGGCCGACGGCCACCTCACCGAACTGAACAAGCTGGACGACGAGCTCCTGGCCGAAATGGAGAACGGCGACGGCCCGGCCTTCCGTCGCACCCTCCAGGCCCTGCTGACCAGGGTCCGCGACCTCGGCGAACCCCTCCCGGACGACTCCCTGGAACCATCGGAACTGATCCTCCCGTCTCCGGACGCGACTCTGGAAGAGGTCAGGGACTTCCTGAACGACGACGGCTTGATCCCGGGCTGAGTGGCGCCGACGCCGAGCACCTCACACCCGGCCCCCATACCCCCGTACACCTCGCCCAGCTACCGTAATCAGCCGTGAGCACCCTCCAAAGGGCCAAAGTCCAGGCCAAGGCGCACCCCCTCGCCGTGGACGCGGTCCTGGCCTCAGGGGTCCTGGCCTGTATGGTCGCCGGCTCCTTCGTGGAGCCCCGGCACCGCGACACCGTCAACTGGGTCCTGCGCACCCCCGACCCGCTCAGCCTCGTCCTGATGGTCCTCGCCGCCGCCGCCCTGGTCTTCCGCCGCCGCGCCCCCATGACGGTCCTGGCCCTCACCGGCACGTTCTCCGTCATCGAGTCCGTCACCGGCGACCCTCGCGCCCCCGTCGCCATGTCCGCGGTCATCGCCCTGTACACCGTCGCCTCCACCACCGACCGCCCCACCACCTGGCGGGTCGGACTGCTCACCACGACCGTGCTGACCGGCGCCGCCATGGCCGCCGGCCCCCTGCCCTGGTACGCCCAGGAGAACCTCGGCATCGTGGCCTGGGCCGGCATCGGCGCCACCGCGGGCGACGCCGTCCGCAGCCGCCGCGCCTTCATCCAGGCCATCCGGGAACGCGCCGAACGCGCCGAACGCACCCGCGAGGAGGAGGCCCGCCGCCGGGTCGCCGAGGAACGCCTGCGCATCGCCCGCGACCTGCACGACGTCGTCGCCCACCACATCGCCCTGGTCAACGTCCAGGCCGGCGTCGCCGCCCACGTCATGGACAAGCGCCCCGACCAGGCCAAGGAGGCCCTCGCCCACGTCCGGGAGGCCAGCCGCTCCGCCCTCAACGAGCTGCGGGCCACCGTCGGCCTGCTCCGGCAGTCCGGTGACCCGGAGGCCCCCACCGAACCCGCCCCCGGCCTGGACCGCCTCGACGAACTCGCCGGCACCTTCCGCAACGCCGGACAACGCATCGAGGTCGCCCGCACCGACCAGGGCACCGCCCTGCCCGCGGCCGTCGACCTGGCCGCCTACCGGATCATCCAGGAGGCCCTGACGAACGTGCGGAAGCACGCCGGGCCGCACGCCAAGGCCGAGGTCAGCGTCGTACGGGTCGGACCGAACATCGAGATCACCGTGCTCGACGACGGCAGCGGCGAGGACGCCGACCCGGGCAGCGGCGGCGGACACGGCCTGCTCGGCATGCGGGAGCGCGTCACCGCCCTGCGCGGCACCCTCACCACCGGTCCCCGCTACGGCGGCGGCTTCCGCGTCCATGCGATCCTGCCGGTCAAGAACCGCACACCGACCGGGGAGGACCCCGCATGACCATCCGTGTCCTGCTCGCCGACGACCAGGCGCTGCTGCGCAGCGCCTTCCGGGTGCTCGTCGACTCCGAGCCCGACATGGAGGTGGTGGGGGAGGCGTCCGACGGCGCGGAAGCGGTGCGGATGACCAAGGAGCAGCACGCCGACGTCGTCCTCATGGACATCCGGATGCCCGGCACCGACGGTCTCGCCGCGACCCGCATGATCAGCGCCGACCCCGAACTCGCCGACGTCCGCGTGGTCATCCTGACGACGTTCGAGGTCGACGACTACGTGGTGCAGTCGCTGCGCGCCGGCGCCTCCGGCTTCCTCGGCAAGGGCTCGGAGCCCGAGGAGCTGCTGACCGCCATCCGGACCGCCGCCGGCGGCCAGGCCCTGCTGTCCCCGGCGGCCACCACGGGCCTCATCGCCCGCTTCCTCGCCCAGGACCCGACCGACGACGGCGAGCGCGACCCGGCCCGCGCCGAGCGGCTCGACTCGCTCACCGGGCGGGAGCGCGAAGTGCTCGTCCAGGTCGCCGGCGGACACTCCAACGACGAGATCGCCGAGCGTCTCGAGGTCAGCCCGCTGACGGTGAAGACGCACGTCAACCGGGCCATGGCCAAGCTGGGCGCCCGGGACAGGGCCCAGCTCGTGGTCACCGCGTACGAATCCGGCCTGGTCCGTCCAAGGGTGGAGTGAGCTCGACCCGGGTGTACTGCGCCCGGAGTATGCGCGGCATAAGGAAATGGACCTGGGGCCTACGAAACCCCGGTCCCCGATGGCTCAGGGTGTAGGGGCGGGTGCTCATCTGCGCGCTCGCTGCCGCTTCTGCCGCTAACAGAAGAGAGACCCTCACCCATGTCCTGGCTGTCGAAATTCAGCCTCGCGCAACGGGCCCTGATAGGGCTGATGTCGATCATCGCGCTCGTCTTCGGGGCGATCGCGATACCCCAGCTCAAGCAGCAGCTGCTGCCCACCATCGAACTGCCCATGGTGTCCGTGCTGGCGCCGTATCAGGGCGCGTCACCGGACGTGGTCGAGAAGCAGGTCGTCGAACCCATCGAGGACAACCTCGAAGCCGTCGACGGCATCAGCGGCGTCACCTCCACCGCCAGCGAGGGCAACGCCGTGATCATGGCGTCCTTCGACTACGGCAACGACACCAAGCAGCTCGTCGCCGACGTCCAGCAGGCCGTCAACCGGGCCCGCGTCCAGCTCCCGGACGACGTCGACCCGCAGATCGTCGCCGGTTCCACGGACGACATGCCGACCGTCGTCCTCGCCGTCAGCTCCGAGCGGGACCAGCAGGCCCTGGCCGACCAGCTCGACAAGACCGTCGTGCCGGACCTCAAGAGCATCGACGGCGTCGGCCAGGTCACCGTCGACGGTGTGCGGGACCTCCAGGTCGCCGTCACCCCCGACAACGCGAAGCTCGCGAAGGCGGGCCTCACCCCGCAGTCCCTCACGCAGGCGCTCCAGGCGGGCGGCGCCACCGTCCCGGCCGGCTCCTTCGACGAGGACGGCGCCAACCGCACGGTCCAGGTCGGCGGCGGCTTCACCTCGCTGAAGCAGATCCAGGACCTGATGGTCACGGGCGAGCCCGGCAAGGGGAAGCCGGTGCGCCTCGGCGATGTCGCCACGGTGAAGCAGCAGGAGGCCCCGGCCGACTCCATCACCCGCACGGACGGCAAGCCCAGCCTCTCGGTCGCCGTCACCATGGACCGCGACGGCAGCGCGGTCGCCATCTCCGAGGCCGTCCAGGACAAGCTCCCGGAGCTGCGCAAGGACCTCGGCTCCGGCGCGAGCCTCACGGTCGTCAGCGACCAGGGCCCGGCGGTCTCCAAGTCCATCAAGGGCCTGACCACCGAGGGTGCGCTCGGTCTGCTCTTCGCGGTCCTGGTGATCCTGGTCTTCCTGGCCTCGATCCGCTCGACCCTCGTGACCGCGGTGTCCATCCCGCTGTCGGTCGTCCTCGCCCTGATCGTGCTGTGGACGCGCGACCTGTCGCTGAACGTCCTGACGCTGGGCGCGCTGACGATCGCCATCGGACGTGTCGTCGACGACTCGATCGTGGTCCTGGAGAACATCAAGCGGCACCTCGGCTACGGCGAGGAGCGCCACTCGGCGATCCTCCAGGCCGTCCGTGAGGTCGCGGGCGCGGTGACGTCCTCGACGCTCACCACGGTCGCGGTGTTCCTGCCGATCGGCCTGGTCGGCGGCATGGTGGGCGAGCTGTTCGGCTCGTTCAGCCTGACGGTGACCGCCGCGCTGCTGGCGTCCCTGCTCGTCTCCCTGACGGTCGTCCCGGTCCTGTCGTACTGGTTCCTGCGTCCCCCGAAGGGCACCCCCGAGGACGCCGACGAGGCGCGCCGGATCGCCGAGGAGAAGGAGGCCAAGAGCCGCCTCCAGCGCCTCTACGTCCCGGTCCTGCGCTTCGCGACCCGCCGCCGCCTCACCAGCGTGGCCCTCGCGATCGTCGTCCTCGTCGGCACGTTCGGCATGGCGCCGCTGCTGAAGACGAACTTCTTCGACCAGGGCGAGCAGGAGGTCCTCAGCGTCAAGCAGGAGCTGAAGCCCGGCACCAGCCTCGCGGCGACCGACGCCCAGGCGAAGAAGGTCGAGCAGCTGCTCGCCGACACCAAGGGCGTGAAGGACTACCAGGTCACGATCGGTTCGTCCGGCTTCATGGCCGCCTTCGGCGGCGGCACGGACACCAACCAGGCCTCGTACCAGGTGATGCTGGACGACTCGGTGCCGTTCGAGGACGTCCAGGACGACATCGAGAAGGGCCTGGCCGGTCTCAAGGGCATCGGCACGACCACCATCGCCGCCGGTGACGGCTTCGGCGCCCAGGACCTCAGCGTCGTGGTGAAGGCCGCCGACTCCGATGTCCTGCGTACGGCGTCCGAGGAAGTCCGCAAGAAGGTCGCCTCGCTCGACGACGTCACGGACGTCACCAGCGACCTGGCGCAGAGCGTGCCGCGCATCTCGGTGAAGGCCAACGACAAGGCGGCCGCTGCCGGATTCGACGACCAGACCCTGGGCGCCGCCGTCGCGCAGGCGATCCGCGGCACCAACGCGGCCAAGGCGACCCTGGACGACAGCGAGCGCGACGTCGTCATCCGTTCGGCCGAGCCCGCGCGGACGCTGAAGCAGCTTCAGGACCTGCGCCTGGGCGCGGTGAAGCTCGGCGACATCGCCACGGTGAAGCAGGTCGACGGGCCGGTCTCCATGACCCGGATCGACGGCCAGCGCGCGGCCACCATCTCCGCGAAGCCGACCGGTGACAACACGGGGGCGGTGAGCACGAAGCTCCAGTCCGAGATCAGCGCGCTGAAGCTCCCGGAGGGCGCCACGGCGTCGATCGGCGGTGTCTCCGAGGACCAGGACGAGGCGTTCCTCAACCTGGGCCTGGCGATGCTGGCGGCCATCGCGATCGTCTTCATGCTGCTGGTCGGCACCTTCAAGTCCCTGGTCCAGCCGCTGATCCTGCTCGTCTCCATCCCGTTCGCGGCCACGGGCGCCATCGGCCTCCTGGTGGCGACCGGCACGCCGATGGGTGTCCCCGCGATGATCGGCATGCTGATGCTGATCGGCATCGTGGTGACGAACGCGATCGTGCTGATCGACCTGATCAACCAGTACCGCAAGCAGGGCTACGGCGTCGTCGAGGCCGTGATCGAGGGCGGCCGCCACCGGCTGCGCCCGATCCTCATGACCGCCCTGGCGACGATCTTCGCCCTGCTGCCCATGGCCCTCGGCATCACCGGCGAGGGCGGCTTCATCGCCCAGCCGCTGGCCGTGGTCGTGATCGGCGGTCTGGTGACGTCGACCCTGCTCACCCTCCTCCTGGTCCCGACGCTGTACGCGATGTTCGAGCTCCGCAAGGAGCGCCGGGCGAAGAAGCGGGCAGCGAAGAAGGGCCTTCCGGCCCCGCGCACGGAGACGGCGGAGGAGCCGGAGCCCGCGCAGGTCTGATCCTCGTACGGCACTCTCGTACGACGCAGGAGGCCCCACCCGGACACCGGGTGGGGCCTCCGTTGTGCGGAAGGACCGTTACGGCAGCGCCAGCATCCGCTCCAGCGCCAGTTTCGCGAACGCCTCCGTCTCCTTGTCCACCTCGATGCGGTTGACGAGGTTGCCCTCGGCCAGGGATTCCAGGGCCCAGACCAGGTGAGGGAGGTCGATGCGGTTCATCGTCGAGCAGAAGCAGACCGTCTTGTCGAGGAAGACGATCTCCTTGCCCTCGGGTGCGAAACGGTTCGCCAGGCGGCGGACCAGGTTCAGCTCCGTGCCGATGGCCCACTTGGAGCCGGCCGGGGCCGCCTCCAGGGCCTTGATGATGTACTCCGTCGAGCCGACGTAGTCCGCCGCGGCCACGACCTCGTGCCGGCACTCGGGGTGGACCAGGACGTTCACGCCCGGGATGCGCTCGCGCACGTCGTTCACCGAGTCGAGGCTGAAGCGGCCGTGGACCGAGCAGTGGCCGCGCCACAGGATCATCTTCGCGGCGCGCAGTTCCTCGGCCGTCAGACCGCCGTTCGGCTTGTGCGGGTTGTAGAGGACGCAGTCCTCCAGGGTCATGCCCATGTCCCGCACGGCGGTGTTGCGGCCGAGGTGCTGGTCCGGCAGGAAGAGGACCTTCTCGCCCTGCTCGAAGGCCCAGTCCAGGGCCCGTTTGGCGTTCGAGGAGGTGCAGATCGTGCCGCCGTGCTTGCCCGTGAACGCCTTGATGTCGGCGGACGAGTTCATGTACGAGACGGGCACGACCTGCTCGGCTATCCCGGCCTCGGTCAGCACGTCCCAGCACTCGGCGACCTGCTCGGCCGTCGCCATGTCGGCCATCGAGCAGCCGGCGGCCAGGTCGGGCAGGACGACCTTCTGGTCGTCGGACGTCAGGATGTCCGCGGACTCGGCCATGAAGTGCACACCGCAGAACACGATGTACTCGGCCTCCGGGCGGGCGGCGGCGTCCCGGGCCAGCTTGAAGGAGTCTCCGGTGACATCGGCGAACTGGATGACCTCGTCGCGCTGGTAGTGGTGGCCGAGCACGAAGACCTTGTCTCCGAGCTTCTCCTTGGCCTTGCGGGCGCGCTCCACCAGGTCCGGGTCGGACGGCGAGGGCAGGTCGCCGGGGCACTCCACGCCGCGCTCGCTCCTGGGGTCGGCCTCACGGCCGAGGAGCAGCAGGGCGAGGGGCGTCGGCTGTACGTCGAGCTCCTGGGGCTGGGCGGTGGTCACGACACGCACCCTTTCTGTTACGCGACTTTTCGTCGATTTGACGCTATCTATCATAACCGCTTCACGTCACGTTGACGATGGCCATAGCGTCTGTGTGACGTGAATCCCGGTGAGCCGCCGTTCATTCCCGGGAACACCGGGAAAGAGCCGTTTTCCGGTTCCCGGCGTGTGTGCGAGCATGAAACGGAGCCGTAAATCGAGCGCCAGGCCCGGAATGAATCCGCGGCCCCGCCGGTTGGACCCGTCGGCAAGCAGTCTCCGTACAACCCGGGAGAGATGTAGATGTCCGTATCGGACGAGACCACCACCGTCAGCGACGGCATCATCCTGACCGACGCCGCCGCGGACAAGGTCAAGACCCTGCTCGACCAGGAAGGCCGCGACGACCTCGCGCTGCGCGTCGCCGTCCAGCCCGGCGGCTGCTCCGGCCTGCGCTACCAGCTCTTCTTCGACGAGCGTTCCCTCGACGGCGACGTCGAGAAGGACTTCGGCGGTGTGAAGGTCGTCACCGACCGCATGAGCGCCCCGTACCTGGGCGGTGCCACGATCGACTTCGTGGACACGATCGAGAAGCAGGGCTTCACGATCGACAACCCGAACGCGACCGGCTCCTGCGCCTGCGGCGACTCCTTCAGCTGAGCCTGCCGGACCGCCATAGGCGGCAGCGGACATGACGAAGGCGGCGGCCCCCTCCGACGGGGCCGCCGCCTTCGCGCCGCATGCCTACCCGGTACTACCGCTCCCGCGTCGGGGGAGCCGGCAGCCGCGCACCCTCCTTGGCCAGCGGGACCGCCTTGCCGTCCGAGCCCACGACCTCACGGTCACCCAGCGGCTCGTCCAGCCGCACGGTCTCCTGGAACTGCTTCGCGATCATGATGCAGACCTTGTCCGGCCACGCGGTCGAGGTCACCTCGACCGTCACCTCGCCGCCCTTTTCGCTCGCCTTCACGTCGTAGTCGGCGCACACCCCGCCCGTGAAGGTCACGGTCAGCTCGTCACCCTCGGCCCGGTAGCCGTCCACCTCTACGTTGCGCGGTCCGGGCGCCGACGTCGGCTTGTCACTCGGCTCGCTCGGCGTGGAGGACGTCAGGTACTTCGGGTCGACCGCCGGGTACGTCACCGTGAACGGGTCCTTCGCACCCGGCGCCGTCACCTCGAACAGCCAGGACGGCACCAGCGCCTGGCGCCCGTCCGCGAAGTGCGAGGCCAGTCCGAACACGGCGTTCTCGACCGTGACCGCGTCCTGCTCGGGAGACCCGCTCGCCGACGATCCGCAGGGCTGCTCCAGCCGGTCCTTCAGCGGCACGGCGCTCGCACAGCCGCCGATGCCCATCCGGTGGTCGCTCTTCGGCCGCTCCTCCATCAGCTCCAGCGCCTTCTTGGCGCTGACCACGGGGTACGTGTCCCCCTTGGCCGGCGCCTTCAGCTGACCGCTGCCGCCGACGACCTCGCCGTCGGAGCCGACCGTCACCCCGGTGTTCCAGCCGTGCGTCGGCAGTCCGCCGACCTCGGGAGCGGCGTTCACCACCCGCTGGGCGCCCATGACCTGGCTCGCGTCGAGCTTCGCGTCGTCCTGACCCAGCGCCTTCAGCACCGGCGCCGCGGCCTTCTCCGCCGCCGCCTCGCTCACCGGGGTGCCGCCGGACTGCGGAGCCGTGCAGGTGTCGGTGCCCTTGCAGTTGTCGGTGCCCGGGGCATAGCGGTTGAACGTCCAGGCCCCCGGCGCCTGCTTGTTCACCTGGAGACTCGGCCCGGAACCGTCCTGACCGGCCCCGACCTTCCAGGCCTCGCCCTGTGCCACCGGCGCCCCCTCGACCCCGAGGGCCTTCGCCAGCCGGGCCACGTCCTCCTTGGTGACCTCGCCCCGCGCCCGGTACACCGGGGCTTCGCCGGGGCCGTCCGGCAGCGTGCCGCCGAGCCGGTAGGTGGCGCCGTAGGGGTTGGGCTCACCGGGTGCGATGCCGTTGCCCTCGCCGGAGGTCGATTCCGAGTACCCGTCGAGCGCGAGCGGCGGGGGAGTGTCGTCCCCGCCGGGCGCGCCGGACGTCTGTCCACCGCCGGACCCGTCGGCCACGTTGGTGGCGAGCCAGGCCCCGCCCCCACCGATCAGCAGCACGGCGGCGGCGACGGAGGCGATGATCGCGGGCGTCCGGGGTCGCCCGCCGCCCGGGTGGACCAGTTCCTCCACATCGCGGGGCAGGTCGCTGTCCGGCACCTCGGCGGCTGCCGCGCCCGCTGCCCGGTCCGGGGCCGAGCCGGCTTCGTCGACGCCGGTGCTCTCGGTGCCGGCCTCGGGTTCCGGTGCCGATGCGGCCTTCGCCGTGGCGCCGTCCTCCGGGGCTTCGGAGGCCTCAGGAGCCTGGCCGCCCTCAGGGGCCTGCTCCGTCTCAGCGACCTCGGGCGTGTCGGCCGCACGGGACTCGGCATCCAAAGCCTCGGAAGCCTCGCCGGCCTGTGCCTCGTCCTGGGCGTTCGCCGAGCCCGGGGTCTGTGCCTCGTCCTGGGCGTTCGCCGAGCCCGGGGTCTGTGCCTCGTCCTGGGCGTTCGCCGAGCCCGGGGCCTCCGCCCCGTCCTCGGCGTTCGCCGAGCCCGGGGTCTGTGCCTCGTCCTGGGCGTTCGCCGAGCCCGGGGCCTCCGCCCCGTCCTCGGCGTTCGCCGAACCCGCCTCTGTCTCGTCCCGCGCGCCCGCCGAACCCCGTTCACCGTCGGAGACGCCCCCGATGTCCCGGGCAGGGTCGGCGGCTCCGGTGCCGCCCGCTTCCCTGGCGTCGTCGTCGTTGTCGGGTCGCTCGGTGTTCACCGCATCGCTCCTTCGGCTGCACAGCTGTCCCAGGGGACCCGGACCGGTCACACAAGGGCCGCTGGTGGGTCGTATCCCGCCTCCCCTTTACGGGGGACAGCGATGGGACGCAGCGGGGGAGCACACGGTTCCCGCAGGGGCCCGTTCAGTCCCCGTAGTCCGACATGGCGTCGAGCAGCCGGGCCGACGCCGGAGGTACGGTCACACCATGGATCAGGGCCGGGGAGACCGGCCGGGAGGCGATCCGGTCGGGAGCCGCCCAGTGGGGAGCCATCCGCGCCCCGTCACCCGGCAACGACGCCAGATCGCCTTCGAGATCGACCGGAACGGGTGCCTGGACCTTGAGGTTCGTCATAGCGGCACCGTAGGCACGCTCGAGCTCGCGGAGAAAGATCTACTATCGGGTAGTTTCGTTGCCTTCAGAGCTGCCCCGCCCACCCGATAGCGTGAAGTGTCAAGGCCCGCCTCTCTCAGGAGAATCCACGCCGTGCGCATCGCAGTCACCGGCTCCATCGCCACCGACCACCTCATGACCTTCCCCGGTCGCTTCGCCGACCAGCTCGTAGCGGACCAGCTGCACACGGTCTCGCTGTCGTTCCTGGTCGACAAGCTCGACGTCCGCCGCGGCGGCGTCGCCGCGAACATCGCGTTCGGCATGGGGCAGCTCGGCACCCGGCCGATCCTGGTCGGCGCCGCGGGCGCGGACTTCGACGAGTACCGCGCCTGGCTCGACCGGCACGGCGTCGACACCGACTCCGTCCGCATCTCCGACACGCTGCACACCGCCCGCTTCGTGTGCACCACCGACTCCGACCACAACCAGATCGGCTCCTTCTATACGGGCGCCATGAGCGAGGCCCGCCTCATCGAGCTGAAGACCGTCGCCGACCGGGTCGGCGGACTCGACCTGGTCTCCATCGGCGCGGACGACCCTGAGGCGATGCTCCGCCACACCGAGGAGTGCCGCTCCCGGTCCATCCCGTTCGCCGCCGACTTCTCCCAGCAGATCGCCCGGATGAACGGCGAGGAGATCCGCATCCTGCTCGACGGGGCGACGTACCTCTTCTCCAACGAGTACGAGAAGGGCCTCATCGAGACCAAGACCGGCTGGAGCGACGCGGAGATCCTGTCCAGGGTGGGCCACCGCGTGACCACCCTCGGCGCG
Source organism: Streptomyces sp. NPDC040589 (assembly GCF_055594445.1). Taxonomy (NCBI): domain Bacteria; kingdom Bacillati; phylum Actinomycetota; class Actinomycetes; order Kitasatosporales; family Streptomycetaceae; genus Streptomyces; species Streptomyces sp. NPDC040589. The sequence goes on from NZ_JBVIWP010000003.1 coordinate 1,201,443, forward strand.
CGCGGCGTCCGCATCGAGCGGGTCGGCGAGGACCCGATCGAGGTCGGCACGCCGGACGAGGAGCGCAAGGCCGACCCCACGGGCGTCGGCGACGCGTTCCGCGCGGGCTTCATGTCGGGCCTCGCCTGGGGCGTCTCCCTGGAGCGGGCCGCGCAGGTCGGCTGCATGCTGGCGACTCTCGTCATCGAGACGGTGGGGACGCAGGAGTACCAGCTGCGGCGGGGGCACTTCATGGAGCGGTTCACCAAGGCGTACGGGGATGAGGCCGCCGCGGAGGTTCAGGCGCACCTCGCCTGAGATCCGGGCTGTTCGTCTGCGGGGGCGTGGGGGGCTGGTCGCGCAGTTCCCCACGCCCCCAAAGGCAGGGCGTTCAGCTCACCCGGCGGACCGTGTACGCCGTTCCTCTGTCCGCCGGTTCCTCGCCCACGTACTCCTGGTTCCGCATCTCGCACCACGCCGGGATGTCCAGGCGGGCCGCCTCGTCATCCGACAGGACCCGGACCAGGCCCCCCACCGGCACATCGCCGATGACCTTGGCGAGCTCGATGACCGGAATCGGGCACCTCTTGCCCAGAGAGTCCACGACAAGGACGTCCGCCTCCCGCACCACCACCTCGGAGACCGGCGCCCCCAGCTTCTCCCGGACGCCCGCCACGGCCCTCGGCAGAACCTCCAGGAAGCGCTCCACATCCTCCTCCGCCGCCCCGAGCGGCAGCGACACCCGCACATTGCCCTCGCTCAGCACGCCCATCGCCCGCAGCACATGGCTCGGCGTCAGCGTGCTGCTCGTGCAGGACGACCCGGACGAGACGGAGAACCCCTCCCGGTCCAGCTCGTGCAGCAGCGCCTCTCCATCGACATAGAGACAGGAGAAGGTGACGACCCCGGGCAGTCGGCGCACCGGATCCCCGACCACCTCGACATCGGGCACCAGCCCCGGCACCCGAGCCCGGATCCGCTCCGTCAGCTCCCGCAACCGCGCGGCCTCCCCGGCCGCCTCCGCCCGTACGGCCCGCAGCGACGCCGCCGCGGCCACGATCGCCGGGATGTTCTCGAAACCGGCCGCCCGCCCCGACTCCCGCTCGTCCACCGGCCCTTGCGCCGAGAACCGCACACCCTTCCGCACCACGAGCAGCCCGACCCCGGACGGCCCACCCCACTTGTGCGCACTGGCCGCGAGCAAGGACCAGTCCCCTTCCACCGGACCCCACCCGAGCGACTGCGCGGCATCCACCAGCAACGGCACCCCGGCCTCCCGGCACCGCTCGGCCACCGCCGCGACGGGCTGCTCCGTCCCCACCTCGTGATTGGCCGACTGGAGACAGGCCAGCGCCGTGTCCCCGCGCAGGGCATCGCCGTAGGCCACCGGATCCACCGCCCCGCCCCGGCCGACCGGCACCTGGGTGACGGACCCGCCGTCCGCCTCGTGCGCCTCGGCCGAATGGAGTACCGAAGAATGTTCGACCGCTGACACGATCAGGTGGCGCCCTACCCGCCGCCGCCCGGCCAGCGCACCCGCAACCCCCGCATGCACGGCACGCGTTCCGGACGAGGTGAACACCAGCTCGTCCGCCCGGCACCCCACCGCCTCGGCGGCGGCCTCCCGAGCCGCGTCCAACAGCATCCGAGCCCGCCGCCCCTCCCTGTACAGCCGCGCCGGATCCGCCCACCCTTCATCGAGGGAGGCCAGCAGAGCCTGCCGGGCAACAGAATGAAGCGGAGCAGCGGAAGCAGCATCGAAGTAGGCCACACGGCAACGCTAGATCGTCCAGCACCGAGACGTCCCAAAAGGGGCGCGGGGAACTGCGCGAGCAACCACAGCGAAGGCCGCACCCGCCAAACAAGCGAACACCCCGACTCGGTAGGCACCCCTCCTCGAGAACCCCCGGAGGGCGTCGGCTAGGGTTTGGTCCGCATAAACATCCAAACCCCTGCCCGACGCAGGGCGGCGACCGACCAGCGAGAAGGCCAGGCCGCAGCCGATCCGCGCGGGCGAGACTCTCGGGAAGGCGCTACGTGAGTCCCAACGGCTCCGACCGCTCGCCGCGGCGCCCGATGCGGCGGAAGCTGCTGCAGGCACTGACCGCGGGCCTGGTCTTGGCGACAGCCACCGGTTGCTCGTACAACTGGGAAGACTTCCCCCGCCTTGGTATGCCCACCCCGACCACGGAAGAGGCTCCGCGGATCCTCTCCCTGTGGCAGGGGTCCTGGGCGGCTGCGCTCGCCGTTGGCGTGCTGGTGTGGGGTCTGATCCTGTGGAGTGCTTTCTTCCACCGGCGCAGCCGCACCAAGGTCGAAGTTCCCCCACAGACCCGGTACAACATGCCCATCGAGGCGCTGTACACCGTGGTCCCGCTCATCATCGTCTCGGTGCTGTTCTACTTCACCGCCCGTGACGAGTCCGAGCTGCTCAGCCTCAAGAAGAAGCCCGACGTCACGGTCAACGTGGTCGGCTTCCAGTGGAGCTGGTGCTTCAACTACATCGAGCCCGTCGCGGGTTCCACCGGTGACGCCAAGACCTCCAAGGACCTGGACGCGATCCCGGACCGGTTCAAGGAGGACTTCCCGGCCAACGCCGGCGGCGCCTACGACTGCGGTACCCCCGGTACGCGGAACCCGCAGACGGGCAACCCGGGCCCGACCCTGTGGCTGCCCAAGGGCAAGACGGTCCGCTTCGTCCTCACCTCGCGTGACGTCATCCACTCCTTCTGGGTGGTGCCGTTCCTGATGAAGCAGGACGTCATCCCGGGCCACACCAACGCCTTCGAGGTGACCCCCAACAAGGAGGGCACCTTCATGGGCAAGTGCGCCGAGCTCTGCGGCGTCGACCACTCTCGGATGCTGTTCAACGTGAAGGTCGTCTCCCCCGAGCGTTACGAGCAGCACCTCAAGGACCTCGTGGACAAGCAGCAGAACGGTTACGTTCCTGCCGGCATCGCGCAGACGAGCCACGAGAAGAACCGGGAGACGAACAACCTGTGAGCATCCTCAACGAACCCCAGGGTGCCGCGGCAGCAGGGTCCCACTATGCGGACGAGTTGCCGGTCAGGCGCCAGAACCGCGGCAGTGTCGTGGTCAAGTGGCTGACGACGACGGACCACAAGACGATCGGCACGATGTACCTGATTACATCGTTCGCCTTCTTCGTCATCGGTGGCGTGATGGCGCTGTTCATGCGCGCCGAGCTGGCCCGGCCTGGTCTGCAGATCATGTCGAACGAGCAGTTCAACCAGGCGTTCACGATGCACGGCACGATCATGCTGCTGATGTTCGCGACGCCGCTGTTCGCCGG
>NZ_JBVIWP010000004.1:0-475113 GCF_055594445.1 Streptomyces sp. NPDC040589
AAACGCCCGGTTACATTCCGAACCCGGAAGCTAAGCCTTTCAGCGCCGATGGTACTGCAGGGGGGACCCTGTGGGAGAGTAGGACGCCGCCGAACTCCTTTTAGAGCTCTGGCTCTTGGGCACACAGCCCGAGAGTCAGAGCTTTTTTGCGTTGAGGTAAGGTCAGTGAGCATCGTTGGCACGTTTCCCACAGGAGGCCCCCGGGTGGAGGTTCAGGAGACTCGCGTCCAGACGGACCGTGTGCTCACCATCCCGAACATCCTCAGCATGGCTCGGCTCGTTGGCGTACCCCTCTTCCTGTGGCTGATTCTGAGGCCTGAGTTCGGTGGGCCCAAGAGTGACGGCTGGGCCCTTCTGGTACTGGCCCTGAGCGGCATCAGTGACTACCTGGACGGCAAGCTCGCACGGCGCTGGAACCAGATCAGCAGCCTCGGCCGGCTTCTCGATCCCGCGGCCGACCGGCTCTACATTCTCTCGACTTTGGTCGGTCTCACCTGGCGCGAGATTCTGCCCCTCTGGTTGACCGCTGCACTTCTGGCGCGAGAGCTGGTTCTGCTGGTGATGGTGGGCATCCTCCGCCGGCACGGCTATCCGCCGCCCCAGGTGAACTTCCTGGGCAAGGCCGCCACCTTCAACCTGATGTATGCCTTCCCGCTGCTCCTGCTCAGTGACGGAAGTGGTTGGATCTCGTCACTGGCTGCTATTTTCGGATGGGCGTTCGCCGGATGGGGTACAACGCTGTACTGGTGGGCAGGAGTCCTCTACGTGGTACAAGTCCGCCGCCTGGTCCGTGCGGACGCCATGGCCGACTGAACTTGCGGATTGGTCCCACCGTGGCTGTCCGATGGCCCGTGGTCGAAAAGTGGGGGACAATCCTGGCGGGGGAAGTCGGCTAGACCGTCGTCTCTTAGAGGAGGACGCTTCCGACATGAAGGCCGTCGTGATGGCCGGAGGCGAAGGCACGCGTCTTCGCCCCATGACCTCAAGCATGCCCAAGCCGCTCCTGCCCGTGGCCAACCGCCCGATCATGGAGCACGTTCTGCGGCTGCTCAAAAGGCATGGGCTCAATGAAACAGTCGTTACTGTCCAGTTCCTGGCCTCGCTCGTCAAGAACTACTTCGGTGACGGTGAAGAGCTCGGTATGGAGCTGACCTATGCCAATGAGGAGAAGCCACTCGGTACCGCCGGAAGCGTCAAGAACGCTGAAGAGGCATTGAAGGACGATGCCTTCCTCGTCATCTCCGGCGATGCTCTGACAGATTTCGACCTCACCGAGCTCATCAATTTCCACAAGGAGAAGGGCGCGCTGGTCACGGTTTGTCTGACGCGTGTTCCCAATCCGCTGGAATTCGGCATCACCATTGTCGACGAGGAAGGCAAGGTGGAGCGCTTCCTCGAGAAGCCCACCTGGGGCCAGGTCTTCTCCGACACCGTGAACACCGGCATCTACGTGATGGAGCCCGAGGTCTTCGACTATGTCGAGCCCGATGTGCCCGTCGACTGGTCCGGCGATGTCTTCCCGCAGTTGATGAAGGAAGGCAAGCCCGTCTACGGCTATGTGGCCGAGGGGTACTGGGAGGACGTCGGCACTCACGAGAGCTATGTGAAGGCGCAGGCCGACGTCCTGGAGGGCAAGGTCGACGTCGACATCGACGGGTTCGAGATCTCCGCCGGCGTCTGGGTTGCGGAGGGCGCGGAAGTGCATCCCGACGCCGTGCTCCGCGGTCCCCTTTACATCGGGGACTACGCCAAGGTCGAGGCCGGCGCGGAGCTCCGTGAGCACTCCGTCGTGGGCTCCAACGTGGTGGTCAAGAGCGGTGCTTTTCTGCACAAGTCCGTGGTTCACGACAACGTCTACGTGGGGCCCCACAGCAATCTGCGCGGGTGCGTGGTCGGGAAGAACACCGACATCATGCGTGCGGCGCGGATCGAGGACGGGGCGGTCATCGGTGATGAGTGCCTGATCGGTGAAGAATCGATCGTCCAGGGCAATGTACGGGTCTATCCGTTCAAGACCATCGAAGCCGGCGCTTTCGTCAACACGTCGGTCATCTGGGAGTCCCGGGGGCAGGCGCACCTCTTCGGAGCCCGTGGTGTGTCCGGAATCCTGAACGTCGAGATCACGCCGGAGCTGGCCGTGCGGCTTGCCGGTGCGTATGCGACCACCCTGAAGAAGGGCTCGACCGTCACCACGGCCCGGGACCATTCGCGTGGTGCCCGTGCGCTGAAGCGGGCGGTGATCTCCGCGTTGCAGGCCAGCGCCATCGACGTTCGGGATCTGGAGAATGTTCCGCTCCCCGTGGCCCGGCAGCAGACCGCGCGGGGCAGTGCGGGCGGGATCATGATCCGTACCACGCCAGGGGTGCCGGACTCCGTGGACATCATGTTCTTCGACGGGAACGGTGCCGACCTGTCGCAGGGCAGTCAGCGGAAGCTGGACCGGGTGTTCGCGCGGCAGGAGTACCGTCGGGCGTTCCCCGGTGAGATCGGGGATCTGCACTTCCCGGCCAGTGTCTTCGACTCGTACACCGGGTCGTTGCTGCGGAACGTCGACACGACGGGCATTTCCGAGTCCGGGCTGAAGGTCGTCGTGGACGCGTCCAACGGCAGCGCGGGACTCGTGCTGCCGAGTCTGCTCGGGAAGCTCGGCGTCGACTCGCTGACGATCAACCCCGGTCTGGACGAGTCCAGGCCGACGGAGACGGCCGACATGCGGCGGTCGGGGATGGTGCGTCTCGGGGAGATCGTGGCGTCCAGCGGTGCCGCCTTCGGGGTGCGGTTCGACCCGGTCGGTGAGCGGCTGTCCCTCGTCGACGAGAAGGGGCGCATCATCGAGGACGACCGGGCGCTGCTCGTGATGCTGGACCTCGTGGCCGCGGAGCGGCGTAGCGGCAGGGTCGCGCTTCCGGTGACCACGACCCGGATCGCCGAGCAGGTGGCGGCGTACCACGGGACCCAGGTCGAATGGACGACGACCTCTCCCGACGACCTCACACGCGTCGGTGGTGAGGAAGGGACGATCTTCGGCGGTGACGGCAAGGGCGGGTTCATCGTCCCCGAGTTCAGCAGCGTGTACGACGCCACCGCGGCCTTCGTACGGCTCATCGGGCTCGTGGCGCGGACGCAGCTCACGCTCAGCCAGATCGATGCCCGGATCCCTCGGGCGCACGTCCTGAAGCGGGACCTGGCGACCCCGTGGGCTGTCAAGGGGCTCGTGATGCGGCGGGTCGTCGAGGCGGCCGGAGATCGCTTCGTGGACACCACGGACGGCGTGCGTGTGGTGGAGACCGACGGGCGCTGGGTGATGGTGCTGCCCGACCCGGCGGAGGCTGTCACCCACCTGTGGGCCGAGGGGCCGGACGACGCCTCCGCGCAGGCCCTGCTGGACGAGTGGTCGGCGGTCGTGGACAGCGCAGGCCGGTAGAACCGGCTGCACGCGTGCGTGCCGGACAAGTGTCCTCAACGGGGCCTGTCCGGCACGCCGGTGGGGCCGTTCGGAGGTAGTGCCCGCGACGTGCGACGATGTGCGGCATGCCGCAGCAACCCCCCATTCGGAGCACACCGACGCGGCCCCGGCGCCCGGATGCGTCCATGTCATTGCTCACCAACGTCATGGACCACAGCCTCGACGACGGATATGCCGAGGCCGCCGAGCGGAAGAAGGCCGCGGGCGACGCCGGCTTGCCGAAGACGCTCAGGGCGAAGCTGGGGCTCGCGGCGGGCCTGGTGCTCGCGGCCCTGATCGTGACTGTCGGAGCGGCCCAGGCGCGGGTCGCCGCACCGGTCGTCGCCAAGGAGCGGGAAGAGCTGGTCGACCGCATCGATCGGGAGAGCGAGGCGGCGGACAAGCTGGAGGACTCCGTCGACGAGCTGCGCGCGGACGTGAGCGCCCGGCAGCGCGAGGCGCTGAGGCACAGCGGCAGCGCCGGGTCCGACCTGGTGGGCATACTGTCCGGCGCCGCCGCGGTGCACGGTCCCGGCGTGAAGCTCGTGGTGAACGACGCCAAGGACACCGGTGCGGGCGGTGACGGCGACCCGCGCGAGAACTCAGGGTTCGCCGACACCGGCCGGGTGCGTGACCGAGACATGCAGCGCGTGGTCAACGGGCTGTGGGAGTCGGGCGCCGAGGCCGTCTCCATCAACGGGCAGCGGCTGACGGCGCTGTCCGCGATCAGGGCCGCGGGGGACGCGATACTGGTCGACAACAAACCGCTGGTGCCGCCGTACACGGTGCTCGCGGTGGGGGACGGGCAGCAGCTGAGCACGCGGTTCCAGAACAGCGCGGACGGCTTGTATCTGAACGCGCTCCAGGAGAGCTACGGCGTCAGGACGGCCATCTCCGCGGAGGACGACCTCCGGCTGCCTGCCGCACCGAGTGTGATCGTACGTACAGCACAACCGAGCACTGAGAAGAGCGAGAAGGGCACATCGTGATCGCCGTACTGGGCCTCGTCGTGGGAGTCGTGGCCGGCCTGTTGGTCCGGCCTGAGGTTCCGGCGGTGGTCGAGCCTTATCTGCCGATCGCTGTCGTGGCGGCGCTCGACGCCGTCTTCGGCGGTCTGCGCGCCATGCTCGACGGCATCTTCGATGACAAGGTCTTCGTGGTGTCGTTCCTGTCGAACGTGGTGGTGGCCGCGTTGATCGTGTTCCTGGGGGACAAGCTGGGCGTGGGTGCCCAGCTGTCCACCGGTGTGGTGGTCGTCCTCGGTATCCGCATCTTCTCCAACGCCGCGGCGATCCGCCGGCACGTGTTCCGGGCGTGAGGCGGATGAGCGAGCACGACGACAAGCGCGCCGAGGAGAACGGCCACACGCGCGCGGAGCAGCGCGACGCGAGTGGCGAGCCCGGGAACCGGCTCCGCAAGGAGCTGCCCCAGGAGGTAGCCGCGGCGGAGCCTGCCACCCAGGAAACCCCGGAGCCTGAGTCGGCTCCTGAGCCGGTGCCTGATCCGGAGCCGGAGCCGGAAGTGGCGACCGAGCCGCGGCTGACCGGTCGGCAGCGGCTGGTGCAGGGGCTGTGGCCGCCGCGGGTCAGCCGGGCCCAACTCATCGTCGCGCTGCTGCTGTTCGGCCTCGGCTTCGGGCTGGCCGTGCAGGTGGCCTCGAACAGCGACAGTGACAGCGCCCTGCGCGGTGCGCGCCAGGAAGATCTTGTTCGCATCCTTGATGAACTGGATGACCGTACCCAGCGTCTTGAGGACGAGAAGCAGGGGCTCGAGAAGCAGCGCGACGAGCTGGAGAACAGCTCCGACCAGGCCGAGGAGGCCCGGAAGCAGACGATCGAGAAGGAGCGGCAACTCGGCATCCTGGCGGGCACGGTGGCCGCGCAGGGGCCCGGCATCACCATGACCATCGAGGACACGAAGGGGACGGTCGAGTCGGACATGCTGCTCGACGCGGTCCAGGAACTGCGTGCGGCGGGTGCCGAGGCGATCCAGGTGAACGGCGTGCGGGTCGTCGCCGGCACGTATCTCACGGATTCCGGCAAGGGTGTGAGCGTCGACGGGAACAAGATCAACGCGCCCTATCGTTTCAAGGTCATCGGCAAGTCGCAGGACCTCGAGCCGGCGCTCAACATCCCCGGAGGTGTGGTGCAGACTCTCGAGAAGGAACAGGCCATCGTCACCGTGGAGCGGTCGACCAAGATCGTCGTGGACGCCTTGCGAGCAGCGAAGCGGCCTGACTACGCTCGGTCGTCCTCCCAGTGAAGCGGCGGTGCATGGGCGGCTTCCGGCGAGGGCATGAGGTTGCGGGGGGTCGGCGCACCGAATGGGTGGTGCGTGGTGGAAACTGTCTGGTGCAGACGGACGTTGTCAGGATGTCCGGGTCGGCCAGAGTGTTCAGTCAGGGTTCGTCCTGCCCCACGGGCGGGTCTGTTTCGGTCAAGGGGAATCGCCCGTGAAGTTGTTTGCGAAGTTGTTCGGCAAGAGCCCGCGAGAGGGCAGCGACAATGCGACCGCCCGTCATCGCGCACAGCCTGACGCGGAGGGCCAGCGGCCGCTGTTCCGGGACCAGGTCGGCGGTCCGGGCGGCGACGTTTCCGGAGGTCAGGGCGCGCCGTCGGTTGACCCTGCGCAGCCCGGCGGCATAGGTTTCGGGCAACCCTCAAGTGCGGGTGGAGGGTTTTCCGACCCGTATGCGTCCAATGCTCCCGGTGGGCAGCCGCGGCAGGAGGATCCGATGTCGGCCCTGGTGTGTACGAGGTGCGGCAACCGCAACGCGGAGAACAGCCGCTTCTGCTCCAACTGTGGCGCGCCGCTGCGGCCGGGCGCGACGCCGGAGCGTCCGTCCGAGACGACCTCCACGATTTCCATCTCCGGTCTCGAGGCCTACGACGCCGAGGCCACCGGCCAGACGCCTACGCCGACGCTGTCTCCCGAGGCGCAGGCGGCCGTGGACGCGCTGCCGCTGGGTTCCGCGCTCCTGGTCGTGCGGCGTGGGCCGAACTCGGGCAGCCGCTTTCTGCTGGACGGCGATCTGACCACGGCCGGCCGTCATCCGCAGAGCGACATCTTCCTGGACGACGTGACGGTCTCCCGACGGCACGTGGAGTTCCGTCGCGGTCAGGACGGCTCGTTCACGGTGGCCGACGTGGGCAGCCTGAACGGCACGTACGTGAACCGCGAGCGGATCGACCAGGTCGCTGTCAGCAACGGCGACGAGGTGCAGATCGGCAAGTACCGGCTGGTCTTCTACGCCAGCCAGCGGGGCTACTGACCCGGACCGCCTCCGGGGAATCCCAGCGTAGGTCCGTCCGTCAGGGAAGGTCCATGCTTCATACACCGAGCGGCGGTGCCGGGCACGGCGCCGCCGCCACGGACAGTGGGCTGATGAGCATCGGCACAGTGCTGAACGTGCTGCGCGACGAGTTTCCCGAAGTCACCATCTCCAAGATCCGCTTCCTGGAGTCGGAGGGGCTCATCGAGCCACAGCGGACTCCCTCGGGGTATCGCAAGTTCAGTGCCCGCGACGTCGAGCGCCTCGGTCACGTGCTGCGGATGCAGCGGGACCACTATCTGCCCCTGAAGGTGATTCGCGAGCACCTGGAGGCCATGGAGCGCGGTGAGGCCGTTCCACTGCCGAGCGTGGGCCGTCAGCGTGACGGCGATTCCGCGCCCGAGCCCTTCGAGGGGCCGCCCACGGCTGCCAGGGTCGGGCGTGAGGAGCTGCTCGCCGCGGCCGGGGTGGACGAGGAGGAGCTCAAGGAGTGGGAGTCGTACGGGCTGGTCACTCCACTGGAGGACGGGGCGTACGAGGCCGAGGCGGTCACCGTGGCGGCGCTCGTCGCGGAGCTGGGGCGGTTCGGGATCGAGCCGCGGCACCTGCGGGTGATGAAGGCCGCCGCCGACCGCGAGGCCGGGCTCGTGGACCAGGTGGTGGCTCCACTGAAGCGGCACCGGAACCCGCAGACCAGGGCTCATGCGGAGGCCCGCACCAAGGAGCTGGCGGGGCTCACGGTGAAGCTGCACGCCGCGCTGGTGCAGACGGCGCTCGGGGTGCGGCTGCCGTGAGGCGGCCGGACCCGTGGGGGCCGGATCAGGCGCCCGATCCCGGCCCGACTACCCAAACGTCCCGAGCACGGCCTAGGGTTGCTGTGTGAACGAGCTCGATGTCGTAGGTGTCCGGGTCGAAATGCCCTCCAACCAACCGATCGTGCTGCTGCGTGAAGTGGGAGGCGACCGTTACCTCCCCATCTGGATCGGGCCGGGGGAGGCGACGGCGATCGCCTTCGCCCAGCAGGGCATGGCTCCCGCGCGGCCGCTGACCCACGACCTGTTCAAGGACGTGCTGGAAGCCGTCGGTCAGGAGCTCACAGAAGTGCGTATCACGGACCTGCGTGAGGGCGTCTTCTACGCGGAGCTGGTCTTCGCCAGCGGCGTCGAGGTGAGCGCCCGCCCGTCCGACGCCATAGCGCTGGCCCTGCGCACCGGTACGCCGATCTACGGGAGTGACACGGTCCTCGACGACGCCGGCATCGCGATCCCGGACGAGCAGGAGGACGAGGTGGAGAAGTTCCGCGAGTTCCTCGACCAGATCTCCCCGGAGGACTTCGGCAGCAGCAGCCAGTGAGCTCCGGAGGCCGGTGAGGGCCGGGCGGGGAGCGGTAGCGGTTGTGAGGCACGTGGGCGGCCCGGCGGACGATGAGTCCGCGGCAGGGCCGCCGCCGTATGTGTGACGGGTGAATTGCCCGCATGTGCCGGTGGTCAGTGTGAGCGTCACACGGCCCGCGCCGAAGGCATTCGGCTAGCCTTTCCCGGCGGTGGGGCACGGGAAACCACTCTTAGGGTGATTATCACTCGGCGTGGCGAGTGTGGCGATCGTTGACGCACCCCGGGTGACTGCCTACCGTCGAGAAGGCAGGTCAAGGACGGAGGTCGGCGTGAGCAGCAGCGGCGACGGTACGGCTGGGGGCGGCCCCGAGCGCAGTCTCAGGGCGAGCGGTCCGTACGCTCCCCCCGGCTCTCGGCTCCTTGCGGGCGGAGGCTATCCCCAGCCCGATGGTTCGGCCGATCTCGCTCCGCAGCGACCGTCGGCGGTGCCGAGCAGCGGAGGGACGACGTCCATGGCGTCCGAGCAGATCGGCTATCGCGGCCCCACGGCCTGTGCGGCCGCCGGTATCACCTACCGGCAACTGGACTACTGGGCCCGCACCGGTCTCGTCGAGCCGAGTGTGCGCCCCGCCTACGGGTCCGGGACACAGCGGTTGTACAGCTTCCGGGACGTCGTCGTCCTGAAGATCGTCAAGCGGTTCCTCGACACCGGGGTGTCGCTGCAGAACATCCGCACGGCGGTCCAGCACCTCAGGGAACGCGGTTTCCGCGACCTGGAGCGGATGACGCTGATGAGTGACGGTGCGACGGTCTACGAGTGCACCTCGCCGGACGAGGTCCACGCGTTGCTCCAAGGGGGGCAGGGTGTCTTCGGGATCGCGGTGGGTGTGGTGTGGCGGGATGTCGAGGGCGCGCTGTCCCAGCTGCACGGGGAGCGGATCGACACCGGGGAGACCCTGGTCGGGCCCAACCCGGCGGACGAGCTGGCGCGGCGCCGGAACCGGGCCGTCTGACCCGTTGGACGGTGCGGGGCGCGTGCGGCCGCACGAGGCGGGACGTTTCCGCACCGGGCTGTAAGCGCTATCTCCCGGGGCGGCCTGGAGGGTTCGGCACGGCGTTGTCAGTGGCGTAGGGCAGCATCGGAGTCGTGAGAACCTCGCCCACGATTCTGCATCTCGACATGGATGCCTTCTTCGCCTCGGTGGAGCAGGCGTCCAAGCCGAGCCTGCGCGGCAAGGCGGTGGTCGTGGGCGGACTCGGGCCGCGGGGCGTGGTCGCGACCGCGTCGTACGAGGCCCGGGTGTTCGGGGTGCACTCGGCGTTGCCCATGGCGCAGGCCCGGCGGCTCGCGCCCAACGCCGCGTATCTCGTGCCGCGCTTCGGGTTCTACCGTGCGATCAGCGAGCGGGTGATGGAGCTGCTGGGGGCGCTGTCGCCGCTGGTGGAGCCGCTGAGCCTGGACGAGGCGTTCGTGGACCTGGAGGCCGGGGGCGCGGCCTGGGACGAGCGGTCGGCGCGGCTGGCCGGGGTGAAGCTGCGTGCGGACATCCGGGCTGTCACGGGGCTCACGGGGTCGGTGGGGCTGGCCGCGTCCAAGATGCTCGCGAAGATCGCCTCGGAGCAGGCCAAGCCCGACGGGCTGGTGATGATCGAGCCGGGGACGGAGCGGGCGATGCTGGGGCCGATGTCGGTGCGGACCTTGCCGGGGGTCGGGCCGGCGACGGGCGACCATCTGCGGCGGGCCGGGATCACCACGGTCGAGGAGATCGCCGAGGCGGGTGAGGACGAGCTGGTCCGGCTGCTGGGGAAGGCGCACGGACACGGGCTCTACGCCATGGCCCTGGCGCGGGACGACCGGCCCGTGGTGGCGGAGCGGGAAGCGAAGTCGGTGTCGGTCGAGGACACCTACGACGTGGACATCCACGACCGGCTGCGGGTCGGGCTGGAGGTGCAGCGGCTCGCCGACCGCTGCGTACAGCGGCTGCGCGGGGCCGGGCTGTCCGGGCGGACCATCGTGCTGAAGGTGCGGCGGTACGACTTCTCGACACGCACCCGGTCCGAGACGCTGCGTGGGCCGACGGACGATCCCGGGGTGATCCGTGAAGCGGCGGCCAGACTGCTGGACTCGGTCGACACGACGGGTGGTGTGCGGCTGCTCGGGGTGGGGGTCAGCGGGCTTGCCGACTACACGCAGGAGGACCTGTTCGCGCAGGCGGCCGGGGAGCGGGCGGTCGCGGAGGGCCCGGTCGAGGAGCACGCCGCGGCGCCGGTCGAGGAGCGGCCCGCGCCGGCCGAGCGGCGGTGGCCCGCCGGGCACGATGTGCGGCACGCCGGGTTCGGGCACGGGTGGGTGCAGGGCAGCGGCCTGGGGCGGGTGACCGTACGGTTCGAGACGCCCGACTCCCAGCCCGGACGGGTGCGTACCTTCCGGATCGACGATCCGGAGCTGGAGCCGGCGGATCCGTTGCCGTTGGTGTTACGCGAGCCCGAGGGGGGTCATGGGCCGGATGGTGAATCCGGGGGTGTGGGGCTGCGCTCCGCCGCCCCTTAGGGGTTCGCCGGGGCTTCAGGCCGTCTCGTCCTTGCCTGCCAGTTTGCCGAACTCGTGGTCCTGGAGCGGGGGAGGGGCGGCGACGTCGAGGCCGTAGTGGTGGTAGAGCTGGAGTTCCTGCTCCGGGGAGAGGTGGCGGCCCACGCCGAAGTCGGGGGCGTCCTTGATCAGGGCGCGGTCGAAGGGCACGTGGAGGGCGCCGTCGATCAGTTCGCTGGGCTCGAGGGGGACGAAGGCGTCCCTGCTGAACAGGCCGGTCCGTATGGCCGCCCACTCCGGGACGCCGGTGGCGTCGTCGAGGTAGACCTCGTCGATCGTGCCGATCCTGGTTCCGTTGCGGTCGAACGCCTTGCGGCCGATCAGGTTGCGCGGATCGATATCGGTTCGCACGGGCCCTCCACATGGTCGCAACTCATCCGTAACCACTACAAAACGGCACAATCGAGGAGGCGGCCACTCGAAGGTTCGTGCGTTGACCGCGCTGGTAGGCTGACAACGGCTGCTGACCCCGTGCGGGAGAGTCCTCCAGACATCATCGGAGGCGCCGAAGGAGCAAATCCTCCCCGGAATCTCTCAGGCCCACGTACCGCACGGACGAGGTCACTCTGGAAAGCAGGGCGGATGTCACGGCTTCCGCCCTCACCGACGGTGAAAGCCGGAGGCCTTCGGGCGATCCGGTGAAGCTCTCAGGTTGACATGACAGAGGGGGAGGCCGTCCGGGTACCCGTGCCGTGGTGCCCCTCGAAGGTCGTGTCAGACCAGGAGGCCTCCGCATATGACCGCCCATCGCATTCCGCTCTCCGAACTCGAAGAGGCAGTTCCCTTCGAGCAGCGCCACATCGGCCCCGACCACGAGGCGTGCGCCAAGATGCTCGCGCACGTCGGCTACGGCTCGCTGGACGAGCTGACGGCCGCCGCGGTCCCGGCCGTGATCAAGAGCGCCGAGGCACTTGACCTGCCGGGCGCCCGCAGCGAGGCCGAGGTGATCGCCGAGCTGCGCTCCCTCGCCGACCGCAACCAGGTGCTCGGCTCCATGATCGGGCTCGGCTACTACGGCACGTTCACGCCGCCGGTCGTGATGCGCAACGTCATGGAGAACCCGTCCTGGTACACGGCCTACACGCCGTACCAGCCGGAGATCTCGCAGGGCCGGCTCGAGGCGCTGCTCAACTTCCAGACCATGGTCGCCGACCTGACCGGACTGCCGACCTCCGGCGCCTCCCTGCTCGACGAGGGCACCGCGGCGGCCGAGGCCATGGCGCTGTCGCGGCGTCTGGGCAAGAACAAGAAGGGCCTGTTCCTGGTCGACGCGGACGCGCTGCCGCAGACCATCGCCGTGATCGAGACCCGGGCCGAGCCGACCGGTGTCGAGGTCGTCGTCGCCGATCTCAGTGACGGCATCCCCGCCGAGATCGCCGAGCGCGAGATCAACGGCGTGCTGATCCAGTACCCGGGCGCCTCCGGAGCCGTACGGGACATCAAGCCGGTCATCGACCAGGCGCACGCGCTCGGGGCGCTCGTCACCGTCGCCGCCGACCTGCTCGCGCTGACCCTGCTGAAGTCGCCCGGTGAGCTCGGCGCGGACATCGCGGTCGGGACGACGCAGCGGTTCGGCGTGCCGATGGGCTTCGGCGGACCGCACGCCGGTTACATGGCCGTCGGGGAGAAGATGGCGCGCAGCCTGCCCGGGCGGCTCGTCGGTGTGTCCGTGGACGCCGACGGGAACAAGGCCTACCGGCTGGCGCTGCAGACACGTGAGCAGCACATCCGTCGTGAGAAGGCCACCAGCAACATCTGCACCGCGCAGGTGCTGCTCGCCGTCATGGCCGGTATGTACGCCGTCTACCACGGGCCCGAGGGTCTGAGGAGCATCGCGCGGCGCACCCACCGGTACGCCACGGTCCTCGCCGCCGGGCTCGCGAACGGCGGTGTCGAGGTCGTGCACGGTGCCTACTTCGACACCCTGACCGCGCGCGTCGAGGGCCGGGCCGCCGAGGTCGTGGCCACCGCCGCGGAGCGGAACGGGGTCAACCTGCGTCTCGTCGACGCTGACCACGTCTCGATCTCCTGCGACGAGACCACGACGCGGGTCCAGCTGCGTGCCGTATGGGCCGCGTTCGGGGTCGAGGGTGTCGTCGAGGCGCTGGACGCCGCCACGGAGGACGGCCTTCCCGGTGCCCTGCTGCGGTCCGACGAGTACATGACCCACCCCGTCTTCCACCAGTACCGCTCCGAGACCGCCATGCTGCGCTACCTGCGCCGGCTGGCCGACCGTGACTACGCGCTCGACCGCGGCATGATCCCGCTGGGCTCCTGCACCATGAAGCTCAACGCGACCACGGAGATGGAGCCGGTCACCTGGCCCGAGTTCGGGCAGCTGCACCCCTTCGCTCCCGCGGGCCAGGCCGAGGGCTACCTCACGCTCATCCACGAGCTGGAGGAGCGTCTCGCCGAGGTCACCGGGTACGACAAGGTGTCCCTCCAGCCGAACGCCGGGTCGCAGGGCGAGCTGGCCGGTCTGCTCGCCGTACGCGGGTACCACCGGGCCAACGGGGACGAGCAGCGCACCGTGTGCCTGATCCCCTCGTCCGCGCACGGGACCAACGCCGCGAGCGCGGTGATGGCGGGCATGAAGGTCGTCGTCGTCAGGACCGCCGAGGACGGCGAGATCGACGTCGAGGACCTGCGGGCGAAGATCGAGCAGCACCGTGACGAGCTGGCGGTGCTGATGATCACGTACCCGTCCACCCACGGCGTGTTCGAGGAGCACGTCTCCGAGATCTGCGCCCAGGTGCACGAGGCGGGCGGGCAGGTCTACGTCGACGGGGCCAACCTCAACGCGCTCGTGGGGCTCGCCAAGCCGGGGCACTTCGGCGGGGACGTCTCGCATCTGAACCTGCACAAGACCTTCTGCATCCCGCACGGCGGCGGCGGGCCCGGCGTCGGTCCGGTGGCGGTGCGTGAGCACCTCGCGCCGTATCTGCCGAACCATCCGCTGCAGCCCGAGGCGGGCCCGGAGACCGGGGTCGGCCCCATCTCCGCGGCGCCGTGGGGCTCGGCCGGAATCCTGCCGATCTCGTGGGCGTACGTCCGGCTGATGGGCGGCGAGGGGCTGAAGCGGGCCACGCAGGTGGCCGTGCTCAGCGCCAACTACATCGCCAAGCGGCTGGAGCCGCACTACCCGGTGCTCTACACCGGCCCCGGCGGGCTCGTCGCGCACGAGTGCATCGTCGACCTGCGGCCGCTGACCAAGGCGACCGGCGTGAGCGTCGACGACGTCGCCAAGCGGCTCATCGACTACGGCTTCCACGCGCCGACGATGTCGTTCCCGGTGGCCGGGACGCTGATGATCGAGCCGACCGAGTCGGAGGACCTGGCCGAGCTGGACCGGTTCTGCGAGGCGATGATCGCCATCCGCGCGGAGATCGAGAAGGTCGGCTCCGGCGCGTGGCCCGCGGACGACAACCCGCTGCGTGGCGCCCCGCACACCGCCGGCGCGCTCGCCGGGGAGTGGGAGCACGCCTACAGCCGTGAGGAGGCCGTCTTCCCGGCCGGAGTCGCGGCCTCCGACAAGTACTGGCCGCCGGTGCGCCGCATCGACCAGGCCTTCGGCGACCGGAACCTGGTGTGCTCCTGCCCGCCGCTGGACGCGTACGAGGACTGACCTACCGGCCGGTCAGAGGGAGGGGCTCCGCTGATGCGGGGCCCCTCCCTCTTGCGCTCCTGCTGTCATGCGACGGCTAGTGACACCTCGGTCGACTTGATCAGGGCGACGACGGGGGTTCCGGCCGACAGACGGAGATCGTCCGCGGCGTCCTTGGTGATCGCCGCGGTCAGTTCGCCGCCCTCGACGGTGATCCGGACGGAGGCCATCGCGTCGCCGGCCGCGATGCCCGTGACCGTGCCGGGGAGCCGGTTGCGGATGGACAGGCCCTCGACGGGGGCGGTGGCCACCGCGACCTCTGTCGACTTCACCAGGGCGCGCACGGCGGTGCCCGGTGTGAGACCGAGGTCGTCGGCGGCCTCGCGGGTGATCGCGGCGGTGAGGTCCTGGCCGCCGGTGAGGCGAACCCTGACCGTCGCCATGGCCTCGCCCGGTGTGACGGCGGTGACGGTGCCGGGGAGCTGGTTGCGGATGCTCAGGCTCATGGGTGCACGGTAGCCCGGTGAGGCCCTTATGCCGTGTATGCGTGTGTCTGCTTCGCCTTGATCGCCTAGGGCTGCGTGCCGGGCGCGACAGGGGCGGGGGAGGGGAACCGCGAATGTGGGGTTGGCGACCGGTGTGACGCGATATAGCGTTAGTTGGCGAGTGGGTGGGTCGGGTGCCGTGCCCGGAGAGGTCGGGGGCTGTGATGGCGGGAGAGTTCTCGCGTGCCGGTGGATCGCCCGAGGTGAGGGCCTCGCATGCGGGCCGGGACCGGGTGGTGGAGGTGCTGCGCGTCGCCGCGGGCGACGGGCGGCTGACCATGGAGGAGCTCGACGAGCGGCTGGAGGCCGCGCTGTCCGCCCGTACGGTCGGCGAGCTGGCCGTGCTCACGACGGATCTGCCCGAGGTGGTGGGCGAGACCCCCGTCGAGGTCGAGGACGTCGTCCGGATCGAGCAGCAGGGGGCCTCGACCCGGCGCGGCGATGCCTGGGTGGTGCCGCGGCGCCTGGAGATCCGTTCCTCGTTCGGCGAGGTGACGCTCGACTTCACCGACGCGGTGATCACCCAGGACACGCTCCACATCGACCTGGAGATGGGCGGCGGCGCCCTGAAACTGGTGACCCCGCCGGGCGTCGTGGTGGACACCGGCTCCCTGGTGCTGAACTACTCCAAGGTCAAGGCGCGCCGGGCGGGAGCGGCGGCCGAGGCGCCTGTCGTTTTGCGGGTGCGGATCACCGGCGAGATCAGCTTCGGGCAGGTCGTGGTGCGCCGGCCCCGGAGAGGGCTCGGCCGGCGGACAGCGAGGAAACCCGCCGGCTGAGGCCGGTCAGCCGACGTGCACCCGCGGCCGCCGCTTCCGGTCGCGTTCCGCCTCGCGCAGGACCTCGCGGGTCACCGGGGCGACCTCGCCCTGGC
The DNA here is from genome assembly GCF_055594445.1 of Streptomyces sp. NPDC040589. Taxonomy (NCBI): domain Bacteria; kingdom Bacillati; phylum Actinomycetota; class Actinomycetes; order Kitasatosporales; family Streptomycetaceae; genus Streptomyces; species Streptomyces sp. NPDC040589. The sequence continues at coordinate 15,664 of NZ_JBVIWP010000004.1, forward strand.
CGAACAGGAAGAAGCGCAAGAGGTTGGTGAAGGGTCCGCCCTCGGTCCACTCGAAGTAGATGTGCGGGGTGCAGCCGGTCAGGTCGCGGGCGTGCAGGAGCAGGGCGGCCAGCGCGTTGGGGACGGAGGAGGACTCCAGGGTCAGAACGCGGTAGCGGCCGTGGAGCACCTCGCCGCGTACGGTCAGGCTCGCCTCGAACTCCGACGGGTCGGTGACCGTCACCTCGACGAAGACGAAGTCCTCCTGCCCGGGCACGTCGTTGTCCTGCCGGATCTGCTCGATCTTGTCCCGGTACTCCGCGATGTCGCGCCGGTCGGGCTCGTTGGCGATGAACCGCATCCTGCGGCTGGCCATGTCCCGGACGAAGCGCTCCGCCATGCCGTCCAGCGACACGCTGGTCACGCGCAGTTCGAACGCCCGGGCCAGCCGCGACAGCAGGGAGACGAGGATGATCCCGGCGATGAAACAGGCACCGATCTTCACGCCGTCCGGGCGCTCGATGACGTTGAGCACGGTCGTGTAGAGGAACACGGCGGAGATGACCGCGAAGCCGATGGTCCAGTTCCGCTGCCGGGCCTTGCGGGCGGCGATGGTCACCGCGATCGCGGCGGAGCTGATGAGGACCAGCACACCGGTGGCGTAGGCGCCGCCCTGCGCGTTGACGTCGGCGTCGAAGATCCAGGTGACCAGGAAGGCGATCAGGGTGAAGACGATGACCATCGGGCGCACGGCGCGGGCCCAGTGCGGGGCCATGCCGTAGCGGGGGAGGTAGCGCGGCATCAGGTTGAGCAGGCCGGCCATCGCGGAGGCGCCGGCGAACCACAGGATGGCGATCGTGGAGACGTCGTAGACGGTGCCGAAGGCGTTGCCCAGGTAGTCGTGCGCCAGATAGGCCAGTGCGCGTCCGTTGGCCTGGCCGCCCGCCTCGAACTCCTTCTCGGGGATGAGGAGGGTGGTGATGAAGCTGGTGGTGATCAGGAAGACGCTCATGATGAGAGCGGCCGTGGTGAGCAGCTTCTTCGTGTCCCGGATACGGCCCTTCGGATTCTCCTCCGTGTCGCCGTCGTCGCCCTTGACATGAGGCATCACGGCGACGCCGGTCTCGAATCCGGACAGGCCGAGGGCCAGCTTCGGGAAGACCAGCAGGGCGACGCCGATCATGACGAATATGTTGCTGTGCTGCGTGGTGAGGGCGCTGGACCAGTCGGTGACCACATGACCGGCGGTGGCCACGTGGTAAAGCCCGACGGCCACCACGACCGCGTTCAGCGCGAGGTAGGCGCCCACCAGGGCGACGGCGACGCCGATGGCCTCCAGGAAGCCCTTGAGGAACACCGCGCCGAGCAGCGCGACCAGGATCAGCGTGATCAGCAGCTGCTTGTCGTGCAGGGCGCTGTTCAGGTGCGGGTTCTCCACCAGGTGGGTGGAGGCGTCGGCGGCCGACAGGGTGATGGTGATCAGGAAGTCGGTGGCGGCGAAGCCGAGCAGGGTGAGGACGAACAGCTTGCCCTGCCAGAAGGAGAGCAGCCGCTCCAGCATCGCGATCGAGCCCTCGCCGTGCGGGCTCTCCTCGGCCACCCGGCGGTAGACCGGCAGGGCGCCCGCCAGCGTGACGATCACCAGCACGATCGTCGCGATCGGGGAGAGCAGTCCGGCGGCGAGGGCCGCGATCCCGGGCTGGTAGCCGAGTGTGGAGAAGTAGTCGACGCCGGTCAGGCACATCACCCGCCACCAGGGCTGGCCCTTGTGCGGGGGCTCCGGTTCGGCGTGGGGTCCGGTGTGGCCGCCGCCCTTGCCCATGTCGGACAGGCCCTCCAGCATCCAGGCACGCAGGCGACTGGGCGGGGTGGGCTCCGTACGGCTCGGTGGCAGGTGCTCAGTGGTGGCCATCGAAGGTGCTCCCGGGAGGCGGCGCAGGGTATTTCCGGCCATCACTGGACGGCCCGCTCAGCGTAAGCGGAGCGTGATGTCGTGGCCCGAGGATGAGAGGGCTGAGCGCGTCAAGCTTCCGTTAAGACTCGGCGTCGGGTGCCTGCGGTCGGGATGCCGGGGTGTGAAACGCGAGCTGAGGGCGGTTGGGGTGGCGGCCGGGCGGCCCGTCCGTGCGCCAGTGCGGTGTCCGCGGCCGGCCCGTGTCTGAACACCCTGTGTGATCGCAGGCGGGTGGGCTCCGTAAGGTTCGTTCAGTATTCCGAATGTTTCGTCGCCTCAAACACTCTTGCATCGGGGTGAGATTCACCGTGCGCGAGGGGTTGTCACCCTTTGGCGGCTGTCTCTAGGGTGCGGCAACGACGCAGCTTTCTGGAGTTCATCCGAAACTTTCGAGGAGCATGATGGGCGACCCGGCACTGTCCCGCCGCGGCTTTCTGGCGGCCTCCGCCGCGGCCGGTCTGGGGATGACGGCACTGACCGCCTGCGGCGGGGACTCGGACGGAGGGTCGTCGGGGACGACCACGATCGAGTGGTGGAACATCTCCACCACCGAACCGACCAAGGGTGTCTGGGCTGCGCTCGCCCGCAAGTTCGAGGCGCAGAACCCCAAGGTCAAGATAAAGATCGTCCAGTTGGAGAACGACGGCTTCAAGTCGAAGATGACGGCCCTGACCTCCTCCGGGAAGCTGCCCGACATCTTCCACACCTGGGGCGGCGGAGTCCTGAAGCAGCAGGTCGACGCCGGACTCGTCGAGGACCTCACGGACAGCACCAAGCCGTGGGGCGACGCCCTGCTCCCGGTCGCCAGAGAGCCGTACCTGCTCGACGACAAGGTCTACGGCATCCCGTTCGACATCGGCATGATCGGCTTCTGGTACAACAAGGCCCTCTTCGAGAAGGCCGGTATCAGCGCGCCCCCGACCACGTGGACCGGCTTCCTCGACGCCGTACGGAAGCTGAAGTCCGCCAAGGTCACGCCCCTTGCCCTGGCCGGCAAGGAGAAGTGGCCCGGCATGTACTACTGGGCCTACCTCGCGATGCGCACCGCCGGCGCCGACGCGCTGCAGAAGGCCTACGACGACAAGGACTTCACCGGCGCCCCCTTCGTCGAGGCGGGAGCGCACCTCGACGAACTCGTCGGCCTCCAGCCGTTCCAGAAGGGCTACCTCGGCGCCGCCTACTCCACGCCCACCGGCCAGGCCGCCACCGTCGGCAACGGCAAGGCCGCCATGGAGCTTATGGGGCAGTGGGCCCCCGTGGTGCAGGCCGACTCGGGCAAGGGTCTCGGCAAGGACCTCGGCTTCTTCCCGTTCCCCGCGGTCGAGGGCGGCAAGGGCGCCCTCACCGAGGTGTTCGGCGGAGGCGGCGGGCACGCCCTGCGCCGGGGCGCCCCACAGGCGGCCCTCGATTTCCTGAAGTTCTTCGCGTCCGAGGCCACCGACCTGGAACTGGTCAAGAAGACCGGCGTCCTCCCTGTGGTCCCGGCGGCCGAGAGCGCCATCGCCGACCCCAACATCAAGGCCGTACAGGAGCAGCTGAAGAAGGCCACCGGCTTCCAGCTCTACCTCGACCAGGCCTACGCGCCCGCCGTCGGCCAAGAGGTCAACGACAGCGTCGCCGCGCTCATCGCCGGTTCCAAGTCCCCCGAGCAGGTCGCCCAGTCGATCACCAGGACCGCGAAGGAAGAGCAGTAGCCGACGATGACCTCCACGTTCCTGCCGGACAAACGGACCGGCGCCGACATCGGCCTGCCGCCCCCGGCCGCGGACCGGGCCCGGAGCCGGGCCCGGCGACGCGCGCTGAACTGGCTGACCGCGACCGGCTTCCAGCTGCCCGCCCTGGTGCTGTTCGTGGGGCTCGTGCTGCTGCCGATGCTGTTCGCCCTGTACGCCGCGTTCTTCCGCTGGGGCGGCTTCGGCATGCCCTCCGACTACATCGGCGGCGAGAACTTCACCCGGCTCTTCCAGGACGAGGTCTTCCTGGGCGACCTGTGGCGCTGTCTGGTCCTCGTGGTGCTGTCGCTCGTCCTGCAGCTGCCGTTCGCGCTCGCCATGGCCGTCCTGCTCAACCAGCGCATGCGCGGCCGGGCGGTGTACCGGATGCTGTTCTTCGCCCCGTACGTCCTGTCCGAGGCGATCACCGGTGTCCTGTTCGGCATGATCTTCGCCCCGGACGACGGCTTCGCCGACCAACTTCTGGGCAGGATCGGGCTGGAGGGACTCGGCGGGGAGTGGTTCGCCGACCCGTCCACGGTCATGGCGACCCTGTTCCTGGTCATGACCTGGAAGTACTTCGGCTTCCACATGATGCTGTACCTGGCCGGACTCCAGGCCGTCCCCAGGGAGCTGACCGAGGCGGCGCTCATCGACGGGGCCGGTCCCTGGCAGCGCTTCCGCAGCGTGACGCTGCCGCTGCTCGCGCCCACCCTGCGCATCAGCGTCTTCCTGTCGGTCATCGGGTCCATCCAGCTCTTCGACCTGGTGTGGGTGACCACCGCGGGCGGTCCCGACCATCACTCCGAGACCATGGCCGTGACCATGTTCCAGTACGGCTTCAAGCGCTACCAGGTCGGCTACGCCAGCGCGATCAGCGTGGCCATGTTCGGCATCAGCCTCGTCTTCGCCCTCGCCTACCAGCGGTTCGTGCTCCGGCGTGATCTGGAGGGGGCCACCACGACCATGCGGGGTGACGGAAAATGACATCTCGTCAGAAGAGCGGCCGGAGCCTTCCGCTGCACCTCGTCCTGATCGCCGTCGGCGCGTTCATGGCCGTTCCCCTGCTCTACGCCGCCCTCTCCGGCTTCAAGTCCACCGACGAGCTGTCCCGCAATCCGGTCGGTCTGCCCGAGTCGTGGGTGACCTCCAACTACACCCAGATCCTCGGCTCGGGGGACTTCTGGCGGCTGATCGGCAACAGCACGCTGATCGCGGTCGGAACGACCGTCCTGGTCGTCGCGGTCTCGGCCCTGTCGGCCTTCTCCTTCGCGCGGTTCGCCTTCCGCGGCCGGGAGGTGCTGTTCACGCTGTTCACGATGGGGCTGATGTTCCCGTTCGCGGTGGCGGCCCTGCCGCTGTTCCTGCTGCTGCGCTCCCTGGGCCTGCTGGACAATCCCCTCGGTGTGATCCTCCCGCAGGCGGCCTTCGGACTGCCGATGACCATCATCATCCTGCGGGGCTTCTTCCGGCAGATCCCCGGTGAGCTGGAGGAGGCGGCCACGCTCGACGGGTGCAGCTCGTTCGGCTTCTTCTGGCGGGTGCTGCTGCCCATGGCGCGGCCCGCGCTCGGCACGGTCTCGGTGCTGGCCGTCGTCACCAGCTGGAACAACTTCTTCTTGCCGCTGCTGGTGTTCACCGACGCGCAGTGGTGGACGCTGCCGATCGGCGTGCAGCAGTTCCAGGGGCAGTACTCCGCGGAGTACGCCAAGGTCTTCGCCTATCTGGTGCTGGCCATGGTCCCCGCACTCGCCTTCTACTCGGTCGCCGAGCGGCAGCTCGTCGGCGGCCTCACCGCGGGCGCCACGAAGGGCTGACGCGCGCCGCGGACGTACGGCTCACCCATCCGTTTCGACGTTGAGGAGTCGCACCATGCGCAGGACCGCCAAACGGCTCAGACTCGCCGGGGCGCTGGCCGCCGTGCTGGTGGCCGGATCCATCGCCACCGGCCCGGCGGCACAGGCCGGCGAGGAGCACGGCAAGGAACCCACCCTCGCGGACCTCGCCCAGCGGCACGGCCGCTACTTCGGGAGCGCGACCGACAATCCCGAGCTCGTCGACGCGCCGTACAAGGCCCTGCTCGGCAGCGAGTTCGACCAGATCACGCCCGGCAACGGCATGAAGTGGTACGCCACCGAGCCGCAGCAGGGCGTGTTCGACTTCTCCAAGGGCGACGAGATCGTGAACCTCGCCCGTGCCAACCGGCAGAAGGTGCGCGGCCACACCCTGGTCTGGCACAGCCAGTTGCCCGAGTGGCTCACGGGGCGGGAGTGGACGGCGCCGGAGCTGAGGGCCGTGCTGAAGAAGCATGTCCAGGCGGAGGTGCGGCACTACCGGGGCAAGGTGTTCGCCTGGGACGTCGTCAACGAGGCGTTCAACGAGGACGGTACGTACCGGGAGTCGGTCTTCTACAAGACGCTCGGGCCCGGATACATCGCTGACGCGCTGCGCTGGGCGCATCAGGCCGATCCGCGCGTGAAGCTGTATCTCAACGACTACAACATCGAGGGGATCGGCCCGAAGAGCGACGCGTACTACAAGCTGGCCAAGGAGCTGAAGGCCAAGGGCGTCCCGCTGCACGGCATCGGCCTCCAGGCCCACCTCGCCCTCCAGTACGGCTATCCCACCACCCTGGAGGACAACCTCCGCCGCTTCTCCCGGCTCGGCCTCGACACCTCGCTCACCGAGGTCGACGTACGGATGATCCTGCCGGCGACGGAGGAGAAGCTGGCCCAGCAGGCCGAGTGGTACCGGGACCTGACCGAGGCGTGCCTGGCGGTACGCCGGTGCGTCGGCGTCACCCTCTGGGACTACACGGACAAGTACTCCTGGATCCCGGCGTTCTTCCCGGGCCAGGGCGCGGCCCTTCCGTGGGACGAACAGCTCAAGCCGAAGCCGGCGTACTTCGCGCTGCGTGAGGCGCTTGGGGGGAGGTAGCGGGGGTGGGTGGCGCCCTGCTGGTGGGGGATCGGCGGGGCGCCATTCGGGATGGGGCGGGGTGGGGCGGCTGTGTTCGGTCGCGCGCTGCGTGGGGCTCGCGGTCTGGGACGGCCGTGCGTGGAGGGGCTCGGGCTGGAACGGCCGTGCGCCGTGGGCAGGGACTCGGCGGGGGCGGCTTTGCGGGCTTCGGCATGCCCGGCATGCCAGGTCGGCGGGCTGCGTCAGCGGTCGGGGCACAACGGCGCCTGGCCGAAGGGGGCCCGGTGTCGCCTCGGCGGGGCAGCCCGCGGCAGTCGTGCGGGACGCAGCGCCCCCGTCGGTTCCGGCCGCGCTCCCGCGTCGGTCGGCGCGGTGTTGTGGGGGACTCGCGGTCGGGGGGCCGGTGCCGCTGTCCGGTTGGTGCGGGGGTGGGGTGTTCGAAGGGGCTAGGCGGGGGGTGCCGTCTTGTTGGCGGCAGGCCTTGCTCGTGGGCGGTCAGGCTCGCCCCGCCGGGAGGGACTGGAGCGGCTTGGCCGGCGGGTGGCCGGGCCGGATCCCGGTCCGGCACGTCGGAGGCACGGCGGTGCCCTTCGGCCGGTGTCGGGCCCGGCCCGGGTCAGGACTGGCCCGGAGGCATCGTGCTGGCGCGGATCACCAGGTCCGTTCCGAGTTCCACCCGTGGGGAGTCCGGCTGTTCGTCGCGGGTCAGGCGGAGGGCCGTGCGGGCGGCCAGTTTGCCCATGTCGGCGAGGGGCTGGCGGATCGTGGTCAGTGGGGGAGCCGACCAGCGGACTTCCGGAAGGTCGTCGAAACCGACCACGCTCATGTCCTGCGGCACCCGCAGCCCGCGCCGCCGCAGTGCCTCGATCGCGCCGAGTGCCATCTGGTCGCTGGCCGCGAACACGGCGGTCGGCGGCTCGGGCAGGTCGAGCAGGGTGTTGCAGGCGGTGAAGCCGGACTCGGGGCGGAAGTCGCCGGGGACGACGAGGGACGTGTCCATCGCGACACCGGCGCCGTCGAGGGCCGCTCGGTAGCCGTCCAGCCGGGCCCGGGAGCACAGCAGGCGCGGTGGGCCGGCGATCAGGCCGATCCGGCGGTGGCCGAGGGACAGCAGATGCTCGGTGGCCGCCATGCCGCCCGACCAGTTCGCGGCGCCGATCGTGGGCGCGTCCAGGGCGGGGGAGCCCGCCGGGTCGACGACGACCAGCGGGACGCCGAGGATCCGCAGTTCCTCGTGGAGCATCGGCTCCAGGGCCGACGTGACGAGGATGACGCCGTCGGACGCACGGGCCCGGAGGTTGCGCATCCACTCGCGGGCGTCGCCCGAGCGCCCGTGGATGGCCGACACCACCGTGCCGACCCCGGCCGCGTGCGCGACCTCCTCGACCCCGCGGATGATCTCCACGGCCCAGGGACTGTCGAGGTCGTTGAAGACCAGGTCGAGCAGGGCCGCACGGGTCCCCGGGGCCGCGGGGCGCTTGCGGTAGCCGTGCCGGCGCAGCAGTTCCTCGACCCGGGCCCGGGTCTGCGGCGACACGTCGGACCGGCCGTTGACGACCCGGGACACGGTCGGCACGGACACGCCGGCCTGCCGGGCGATCTCCGTGATCGTGACCTTGCCCTCGGCGTCGGCCTCACGTGCTGCCACTTGCCCCACCTCCGTCGACGGGTGACCGCGAAACTTCCAGGAGTCTTCCGGAAAGCGGGCATCCGTGGGAAGGCGTACGAGCCAGGAACGGGAAGTCGCCGCGGGTGACGGGGAGTGACGACCTCCGGACATGCGTCGGGGCCGGTTCGCAGGGTGTCCTGCGGCCGGCCCCTCATGTCTGCGGGCGGGACGTCACCCCGCCCGGCGGCCCTCAGGCAGCCGTCATGACCTGGCTGCCGGCCAGTGGACGGTGCGGGGCGATGACCCGGCCGTCCGGCAGAAGCTCACCGGTGTCCTCGAAGAGCACCACGCCGTTGCACAGCAGGCTCCACCCCTGTTCCGGGTGGTGCGCCACGAGACGGGCGGACTCCCGGTCGGCGGATTCGGCTGACGAGCATGGTGTCTGGTGCTGGCACATGGGTGGGATCTTTCGCTCTGTCGTGATGGATGAGGTGACTGAGTTGTCTGAGTCGGTCGTCGTGTCTGTTCCGCGGCTAGAAGTGTCGTTCATGGCCGCCCCCCGTGATAAGTCGTCGGAACCCAGTGTTGCCCCACGGGCGTCATTCCGCAGGGATTTCGCGGCACCGCTTCTCACAGATTCAGGACGCGTCACCCGCGCGGACGGTTCATCCCAACTGGGCTGTCACTTCGGGTGGTTCGCAGTGGCCGGATAGGGCTAGTCAGGTTGGGCCGGGAGTCTTTTCGGCTCGTACGAGCTATTAGGTGCTCGTACGAGCGATAAAAAGCCCGCACCCCGTCGCCGGGAATTCGGCGACGGGGTGCGGAAGGCTTCACGCGTGGCGTTTCAGGCGGGTGAGCCGAGCAGTCGCGTGGGAGTCGCCCGGTTGGTCAGCACCGGGAGGAGTTCGTCGACGCGGTGCGGGCGATGTGCCGCGATGCCGGGAGGCGCGGGCGCCAGTGGGACGAGCAGGTCGGTGGCGGCGGGGTGGCCGGTGGCACCGTCCGCGGCGCAGTCCTCGTGCAGCCAGAGCGTCAGCATGTACAGGCTGGGCACCGACAGCAGGCGGGGCTGGTACGGCTGCGGCATCGTCTCGGCCTGGCGCAGGGCACGCTCGGTGGAGGTGATGTACGGGCCTTCGAAGAAGTGGGAGAAGGCCCAGCCGTCGGGGGTCAGCATGGTCTCCGCCGCGGCCACGGCACGCTCGCCGCAGCGGATCAGGAAGCGCCACCCGGCCAGCCGGGTGGCCGATACCCCCTCGGCCGTGACCCGGTCGAGAACGTGGACGGGCAGCGGAAGCTCGGCTGCGACGGGTCCCTGGGCGCGGAGCAGGGAGGGAGTTCGGGCCTCCCGGACCGCGGTCGGCGAGGAGAGCGCAGTCAGGACGGAACGGAGTGCGGGCGCGGGAGCCGGGGGGACATGCAGCGGCATGGTGGGTCGCCTCTCATTCAAAGGCACGGTGGCACGAGGGCGGGGGCGGACGGCGCTGTCTGCTCACGAGGGTCGACAGAGGCAGGGCCGGGTCTCATGAGCGAGAGGGGGGTGGGGTCCGCCGATCACCGACTCGACGGCAGGACCCATCGACCGTGGGCGCCAAGCTTCTGCCTTGTCGCGGAGTTTATACGACACGGGATCAGACTGGGTTTCGCCTAGCCGTTTCCGGTGAGTAGAACAAGGGTACATTCGGTCGGCGATACGCGAGAATTATCCCGATTCCAGGCGGGGGTGTGAGGTGATGACCTCGGCGAATGTCCGCGAACCGGTCGGCCCATTCTCGTCGGCGTTTTTCACGAGTTCGCGGACACCGAGTGGACACCGAAACCCGTCCGGTGCGACATGCCGAGCGAATGTGCCACTGGTCACACGCGACCAGCGTAGCGGTCGGCGGACCCGTCCGGGACGTTATCGATCGCTTTCGCTGGGCATCCTCCACCTGACCGTGACCCCGGCGGCCGGATCTTGAGGCCCGCATCATCCGAGGAGGGACGCTTCGATGGGGGAGAAGGTCGTGGCAGGGCGGTTCGACCTGTCCGATCGCCAGCGCTACCGCGACAAGCTCCGTCGGTGTCTGACGGGCTTGGAGCGGCTCCTGGCGGAGAAGCGGTTCGATCGCCCGAAGAATCTCATGGGGCTGGAGATCGAATTGAATCTCGCGGGCACCGACGGCATGCCGAAAATGTTGAATGCGCAAGTCCTGGAACGTATCGCGAGTCGGGACTTCCAAACAGAACTCGCCATGTTCAACCTGGAAGTGAACATTCCTCCACACCGCCTGGGTGGCCGGGTATTCGACCGGCTCGGGGAGGAACTCCGTACGTCACTGGCATATGCCGACCGAAAAGCAGGGGAAGTCGACGCGGGAATCGTGATGATCGGCATTCTGCCGACCCTGGACCGGGACGACCTGGTGTCGTCGAACCTCTCCGACGTCGACCGCTACACCCTCCTCAACGACCAGATCGTGGCCGCCCGAGGTGAGGAGTTCACCCTCGACATCGCCGGCGTGGAGCACCTCACCTGCACCTCGAAGTCCATCGCGCCGGAAGCCGCCTGCACCTCCGTGCAACTGCACCTCCAGGTCACGCCGGGCCGGTTCGCCGATGTGTGGAACGCGGCCCAGGCGGTCGCCGCCGCACAGATCGCCGTCGGCGCCAACTCGCCCTTCCTGTTCGGCCGCGAGCTGTGGCGCGAGTCGAGGCCCCCGCTGTTCCAGCAGTCCACCGACACCCGCCCGCCCGAACTCCAGGCCCAGGGCGTCCGGCCGCGCACCTGGTTCGGCGAGCGCTGGGTCACCTCGGCGTACGACCTCTTCGAGGAGAACCTCCGCTACTACCCGGCCCTGCTGCCGATCTGCGACGACGAGGACCCGCTCGAGGTGCTCGACCGAGGCGGCATCCCCTCGCTCGCCGAGCTCGTCCTGCACAACGGCACGATCTACCGCTGGAACCGCCCGGTCTACGGCATCGCCGACGGTGTCCCCCACCTGCGCGTGGAGAACCGCGTCCTGCCCGCCGGGCCCACCGTCACCGACGTCGTCGCCAACGCGGCGTTCTTCTACGGCGTCGTCCGCGCCCTCGCCGAGGAGCCCCGGCCGGTGTGGACCCGGCTGCCGTTCGAGGCGGCCGCCGCCAACTTCGACGCCGCCTGCAAGGACGGCATCGACGCCCGCTTCACCTGGCCCCGGCGCGGCCGGTACGGCGGCACCACGCAGGTCGACGCGGTGAGCCTCGTACGGGACGAACTGCTGCCGCTCGCCGAGGCCGGGCTGGACGCGTGGGGTGTAGAGCCGGCCGACCGCGACCTGTACCTGGGCGTGATCGAGGAACGGTGCCGGCGCCGGGTGAACGGGGCGAGCTGGCAGGCCGCGACCTTCCACAAGGCGCTGGACGCGGGCCACACCCGGGAGGCCGCGCTGGCCGCCACCACCCGGCGCTACCGCGAGCTGATGCACCAGGGGGATCCGGTACACACCTGGCCGGTGGGCCTGCCGGAGCCGGTGCCGCTGGGCTGACGCGCCGCCGGGGTGACATCCTGCTGCCTTCATACTGATCCGACAGATCGTTTCCGGCGGATCGCTTTCCGGCGGATCGTTTCCGGCAGGTCGGTGAGGTGGAGGCAGGAGTGCAGGCGGAGGCGGGCCCGGTGGCGGACGATTCCATTCCCCAGCAGCGGCTCTCGCGGCGGATGCTGCGCAACGAGACCCTGCTCGTGCTGGCGCTCTCGCTAGGGGCGAGCGGAGTCTCCGCCCTGATCAGCTTCATCGGCTCGGTCACCAAGCCCGGCGGGCTCAAGGACCAGGCGGCCACGATGAACGCCTCGGCCGCTCCCGGCCGTCCCTGGCTCGACCTCGCCTGGCAGCTCTTCGGGATCACCACGGCGCTCGTGCCCGTCGCGCTCGTCGCGCACTTCCTGCTGCGCGAGGGCGCGAGTCTGCGCACCATCGGCTTCGACCGCACCCGCCCCTGGCCCGACCTCGGCCGCGGCGCGGCGATCGCGGCCGTCATCGGCAGCACCGGCATCGCCTTCTACCTCGCGGCCCGCGGCCTCGGCTTCAACCTCACCGTGGTGCCGGAGGCGCTGCCCGGCGTCTGGTGGAAGTACCCGGTGCTGATCCTCTCCGCGATCCAGAACGCGGTGCTGGAGGAAGTGATCGTCGTCGGCTATCTGCTGCGCCGCCTCGGGCAACTGGGCTGGACCCCGACGGCCGCGCTGGTCGGCAGCTCGGTGCTGCGCGGCTCGTACCACCTCTACCAGGGCATCGGCGGCTTCATCGGAAACCTGGCCATGGGCGTCGTCTTCGTCTACCTGTACCGCCGCTGGGGCCGTGTCGGCCCCCTCGTGGTGGCCCACTCGCTGCTCGACATAGGGGCGTTCGTCGGGTACGCGCTGCTGGCGGGCAAGGTCGGGTGGCTCCCGACGGCGTGAAGGACCGGCGGACGGGCGTACGACGGTGTCGTACGCCCCTCGTTTCATACCACCCTGTCGTCTCAGGCCAGCAGCTCGCCCTCGATGACGGTGACCGCCCTGCCCGTCAGCAGGGTGCGCTCGCCGCGCAGTTCCGTGCGGACGCGGCCGGAGCGGCGTGAGGCCTGGAGGCCCGTGAGGCCCGGGCGGCCCAGACGCTCGGACCAGAACGGGGCGAGCGCGGTGTGGGCGCTGCCGGTCACCGGGTCCTCGTCGATGCCGACGTTCGGGAAGAAGCAGCGCGAGACGAAGTCGTAGCCCTCGGCCGGGTCTTCCGCGCGCGCCGTGGCGATGACGCCGCGCTCGGAGTGGGTGGCGAGGGCCTTGAGGTCGGGGCCGAGGCCGTGCACCGTCTTCTCGTCGGCGAGCTCGACGAGCAGATCGCCGACGTTCGGGCCGGTGTCGAGGACCGTCAGAGGCTCGGCTCCCAGGGCCTCGGCGAGGCCGCGGGGCGGGTCGACCCGGGTGAGCGGAGCCGTCGGGAAGTCCATGGTGACGGAGCCGTCGTCGGCGGGCGTGGCGACGAGGACGCCACTGCGGGTCGCGAACCGCACCGGCCCCTCGTGGGCGCCGGTGGTGTGCAGGACATGGGCGGTGGCGAGGGTCGCGTGGCCGCACATCGCGACCTCGGCGGCCGGCGTGAACCAGCGCAGCGCCCAGTCGGCCTCGCCGCCCTCGGGGAGGGGATGGGCGAAGGCCGTCTCGGCGTGGTTGACCTCCAGGGCGATGTTCTGCAGCCGGCTGTCGTCCGGGAAGGCGTCCGCGTCGTTCAGGAGCATGACCCCGGCCGGGTTGCCGGTGAAGGGACGGTCGGTGAAGGCATCGACGATTCGAATCCGCATGCCCCGACGCTAGAGGCCCGTCGAGGCCGTGGGCCAAGGCCAATTCACGAGTCCTGGCCCGTTTCACGGCCTGGTCGGCCGGCTCGGCCCGCACCGGCTCGCTCGGGGTGGCTCCGCTTGACCTTGCCACAGTGACAAGGTCTTCACTGTGGCCGAGGAGGTGGTTCCGATGACCATGCCGAACGAGGACACGACCCCGATACGCGCTCTCCAGGGGCTGGAGGACAGCGGCTCGTCGGTCCGGCTGCGGGCAGCGCTGGCGGTCGGCACGACCCCGGATCCCCGGTCCGTCGACAAGCTCGTCGAACGATGCGCGATCGAGCCCGAGTTCCATGTGCGCGAAATGCTGACATGGGCGCTCACCCGCCACTCAGCGTCCATGACGGTCCCCAAGCTCATCGATGAACTCCGCGCGGAGCGTACGCAGGCACGAAGCCAGGCGTTGCACACGCTGTCCAAGATCGGGGATCGGCGAGCGTGGCCGGCGATCACCCGGGCGCTGCTGACCGACCCCGACGACGAGGTGGCACGGAGCGCCTGGCGAGCGGCGGTCGTCCTCGTGCCCGAAGGTGAAGAAGCCGGGCTGGCCGGAGTGCTGGCGGCGCAGCTCGGACGCGGCGAGCGGGAGACGCAGTCGAGCCTCAGCCGGGCGTTGATCGCGCTCGGAGAGGCGGTCATGCCGACCCTGCGCGCCGCGATGACGGATCCCGACCCCCGAGTGCGTCAGCACGCGATCGCCACGGAACGGCTGCGGCGCGACCCGGACGCCGGATTCGAGTGCGCGATCGAGGAGGCGAAGCGCGTCGTCGCCCTTGGCGCGATCGGCCAGGAGGGATGACAGAACAGTGTTGATCGGTGAGGTGGCACGACGGTCCGGGGTCAGCGCCCGCATGCTCAGGCACTACGAGTCGCTCGGTCTGGTGCGGCCGACGGGCCGTACCGACGCCGGCTATCGCGCGTACTCCAGCGAGGACATCCGGCGGATCTTCCATATCGAGAGCCTGCGGTCGTTGGGGCTGTCGCTGCGTGAGGTGGGGCGCGCTCTGGACGATCCCGGTTTCCGGCCCGCGGAGCTCGTCGACGACCTCGTCCACCGGACGCGGGAGCGTATCGCGGCTGAGACCGAGCTGCTCACGCGACTCCGTCGGATCGGTGCCGCGGAACCCGCCGGCTGGGAGGACGTCCTCCAGATCGTCGGACTCCTCCACGCGTTGGGGTCGAAGAGCGCCGGGACGCGCCAGCGCGCTGCCCTGTCCTCGGTCGAAGAGGTGCCGTGGCCGGTGGAGGCCCTGGTCGAGGCAGCGTTGAGCGAGACGGACCCGAATGTCGCCGGAGCCCTTCGATGGGCTTTGGCGCACTCGGGCGAGGGCGGATCGGCCCTGCTCGCCGAGGGCCTCGGCTCACCCGTGGCCGACGTCCGCAAACGTGCCGTCCAGTCCCTTGTCGAGATGCCGAACGGTGAGGCGACCGCACTGCTGAAGGACGCTCTCGCGCATCCCGACATCGTGGTCCGCAGGTACGCGGCTCTGGAACTCGGGGCACGTGGAGTGGCCGACGCGGTCCCGACGCTCGTCGACATGGTCGTCGAGGAGGCGAACGACGTCGACGCGGCCGATGCGCTGAGCGCGCTGGCGAGTGACCCCGCGGCGGCGGACCGGATCGCCACCAGGCTCGTCGGCTGCCTCGCCCACGGCGCCGCCGGACCGTCCGCGCGTCGGCGGCTGACCCAGGCGCTCGCGGACATCCCGGGACCCACGGCGTCCCGTGCCCTCGCGGATCTGGCCCAGGACGAGGACCGCGTCGTCGCACTGACTGCCACGTACATTCTCGGGATTCGCGACGCCCGCTGAATCCGTGTCCTGTCTCATTGAAGTGAGTCTGCGCTGCGCTGACCTGCGCGGACTGGATCGGGTGAGACGCGTGGACTTGGTTCGTCGAGACGGGCTGCAGCTCTCCGTGTCATGTGATCTCAGTCGATCCTGTCCCGTCTCAGCCGGTCTGTTCCCGTTGGTGCTGTCGCCGGTCGGGGCGGCAAGCGGTCATCTCTGTCACGGCCTGCGATCGGGGCGACATCACTCCATCGACTCCAGAATGCGGTCGAGCGTCCGGCGCCCCATTGTGCTCATCGCCGGATTGCTCTCGGCGTAGTACCAGACAAGACCCATCGCCTGTTCGAACGCCCATGCCTTGCCGCGCTCCCACTCCAGATCGTCACAGACCAGTGTCCGCCGCTGAAAAGCCGCCCCCGCGTCTCGGCGTCCCGCAGGGCTGCGATGAAGGCCGCAACGGGACAATCCGCTGGTCCGGCAGGGCCTTGCCATAAGAACACTACCGATATATCGTTGAGGCATCGCGACAGATCAACGATGGAATGGAGAGTGGTTGCGATGCGTACCCACGGTTACGAGCACGGGCACGGCCACGGCGGACCGCGTCACGGCCGGGGCGGTTTCGACGGGCTGCGTGCGGCCTTCGGTCCTTTCGGGCCCGGTGGTTCCGGTGGTCCCGGCTGGGGAGGGCCCGGTGGTCCGGGCTTCGGTCCCGGCCCCTGGGGCGGACGAGGACGCGGCGGGCCGAGGGGAAGGGCGCGGCGCGGTGACGTGCGGGCCTCGATCCTCGCCCTGCTGAAGGACCGGCCCATGCACGGCTACGAGATGATCCAGGAGATCGCCGAGCGCAGCGGCGGGGCGTGGAAGCCCAGCCCGGGTTCGGTGTACCCCACCCTTCAGATGCTGGAGGACGAGGGCCTCATCATCAGCGAGTCCGAGGGCGGCAAGAAGCTGTTCGCGCTCACCGAGGCGGGCCGCACGGCGGCTGAAGAGGGACCCGAGGCGCCCTGGGAGGAAGCCTCCCGCGGGGTCGACTGGGAGGCCCTCGGCGAGATCCGCCAGGCCGGCTTCGGACTGATGGAGGCCTTCGGGCAGGTCTGGAAGACCGGCAGCAAGGAGCAGAAGGAGAAGGCGCTCGGCGTCATCAACGAAGCCCGCAAGAAGCTCTACCTGATCCTCGCCGACGAGGACTGAGGGCCGGCCCCTTGTGGCGCGGGCGCCCCCTGGAGTGATCCGGGGGGCGCTTCTTCATGTCGGGGGTGTCAGCCCACCAGCCCGTCCAGCTTGCGCAGCGACTCGTTCAGGGCCGCCGTGGCCGAGTCCCTGAGCTTGCCCGCCATCAACGACACGGCCGCACCCGTGAACTCGCCGTCGATGCGGACCGTCGTCGCGTCGCCGTCGGGAGCGAGGGTGTAGCGCGTCGCGACGGTCACGGCCATCGGGCCCTGGCCGCGGATGGCGAGCACACGGGCCGGTTCGAGTTCCTCGACGGTCCACTCCACCTCGGCCGGGAAGTTCATCAGCCGCATGTTCTCCCGGAAGGTCGCGCCCACTTCCAGGCTCTCGGGGCCGCCCGCCGGGAAGCTGGTGTGGGTCGCGTTCCACTCGCCGTACGCGGACCAGTCCGTGAGCCTGGCCCACACCTTCTCGGCCGGCGCCCCGATGCGTGCCTCCGCGCTGACTTCGGCCATGCGACCACCTCTTCGTGTCGGGTGTCGCGGAACGTAGCCGTGGTGGTCGCAATGTTCAATACTGACGAACAGTCAGACATGCTGGGTCTGTGGGCAAAACAGCCTGATGTCCTCCGTAAGGAGGAGATTCCGGCCGGCGAAGTCCACTTCCTGTGGGACGCGAGAATGCTCCCCGCCGGGGATGACCCGGGCTCGCGGGACTGATGGGGTAGGGGATGTGCAACCCCGTATCCCCCGGCAGTCAGCCCCTGAGCACGGCATCCACCGCGCGGAGAACGATGCCAGGCTCAGTGACGAGCTGGCGTCGGTGATCGGTGGTGCCCGTCGCCGGGCGGTCAGGGACGGGGACCGGCAGATCGACACGGCCCATCTGCTCCACTCGCTGCTGGAGTCCGACCCCGAGGCGCGTGCCGCCTTCGGTGACGGACCGCGGATCGCGCGACTGCTGGGCTATCTCGTCCAGCGCAGCATCGGCTACGGCCTGCGCTGGCAGAGCGGCGTCGAGGACTCCGGCGCCGTCCCCGTGGTGACGGAGAACGCGGGCTTCTCGCCGCTGGCCGCGGCATCGATGGAGTGCGCCCGCGAGCGCGCCGCACGCCGCGGCGGACCGGCCCGCGGCATCGACCTGCTCGCGGCGATCGTCGTCGACGCGCAGGCGCGCGCCGTCGAGGTGCTCGGACGTGCCGGGATCGACCCGCGCGAGGTGCTCGCCCGGCTCGACGGCCGGTCCGGCCGGCCCGGGGAGTGGGCCGGGGGCGGCGAACCCGCGCACTGACCGGTCCGGCCCGGAGTGTTCGCCCCCGTCCAGGCAGTTCGCCCCGTCCAGGCAGTGAGACAGGTGCCATAAGGGGTGAAGCTCCTGTCAGGGCCTGTCATCATGTGCCGGTGCGTACGTCTGAGAGCAGTCCGAGCAGGCGCGGCAGGGGCATGGGGCTCGGCCTCGCGCTGCTGTCCGCGGTCGCCTTCGGCGGATCCGGAGTCGCGGCCAAGCCGCTGATCGAGGCGGGCCTTGACCCGCTGCACGTGGTGTGGCTGCGTGTGACCGGGGCCGCCCTGGTGATGCTGCCGCTCGCCGTACGCCACCGCGCGCTGCTGCGCCGCCGCCCCGGACTCCTCGCCGGATTCGGGCTGCTGGCCGTCGCCGGTGTCCAGGCCTTCTACTTCGCCTCGCTCTCCCGTATCCCCGTCGGGGTGGCGCTGCTCATCGAGTACCTGGCGCCCGCGCTCGTGCTCGGCTGGGTGCGGTTCGTGCAGCGGCGGCCCGTGACACGTGCCGCCGCGGTCGGTGTCGTCCTCGCGGTCGGAGGACTCGCGTGCGTCGTCGAGGTGTGGTCGGGTCTCGGCTTCGACGCCCTGGGGCTGCTGCTCGCGCTCGGCGCGGCCTGCTGTCAGGTCGGCTACTTCGTCCTCTCCGACCAGGGCAGTGACGCCGGCGACGAGGCGCCCGATCCGCTCGGGGTCATCTCCTACGGCCTGCTCGTCGGCACGGCCGTGCTGACCGTCGTCGCCCGGCCCTGGGCCATGGACTGGTCCGTGCTCACGGGCACCGCGCGCATGGACGGCGCACCCGTCGCCGCCGTCGTCCTGCTGGCCTGGATCGTCCTGGTCGCCACGGTCGTCGCGTACGTCACCGGCGTGGTCTCCGTGCGCCGGCTCTCGCCGCAGGTCGCCGGTGTCGTGGCCTGTCTCGAAGCGGTCATCGCGACCGTCCTGGCCTGGGTCCTGCTCGGCGAGCATCTGTCGGCGCCACAGATCGCCGGTGGCGTCATCGTGCTGGTGGGCGCGTTCATCGCACAGTCCTCGACGCCCGCGAAGGGCTCCGAACGGCCGGTGGCCAGCGGCGGCCCGGACAGGGAGCTGTCCACGCCCGGAACGGCCGCGTAGGGCGCCGATCTGCTCGGCGGCGGGGGTGCGGCCGTCCCGGAGGACCGTCAGGGCCTTCAGCCGTCACGAGTCTGTGTCTGCTGCCGCGCACCGCACCGGGGGGCGGGTGACTGGGGTCACTGAGCCTTGAGGTAGTCGGGCAGTTCGGTGTCGGTGGACAGGTCCGGGTCGGGGATCGGTGTGCCGTAGGTCTTCCGGACCGGGACGACTCCTGCCCAGTGGGGGAGGGCGAGGTCCTCCGGATCGTCGTTCACGCCGCCCGTGCGGAGCTTGGCGGAGACCTCGGCCAGGTCCAGGCGGAGCACGGCGGTGGCGGCCAGTTCCTTCTTGTCGGCCGGGCGGGAGTCGGCGGAGCGGCCCGCTACGACGTGGTCGACCAGCGCGTCCAGGGCCTGCCGCTTCTCCTCGGGGTCCGTCACGTCGTGGGCGACGCCGTGCACCACCACGGAGCGGTAGTTGAGCGAGTGGTGGAAGGCCGAGCGGGCCAGGACCAGGCCGTCTACGTGGGTGACGGTCAGGCAGACCGGGAGGCCCGGGTCGGTCTGGCCGGCCGCCCGCAGCGGGCGCGAGCCCGTCGAGCCGTGTACGTAGAGGCGCTCGCCGACCCGGGCGAACAGCGTGGGCAGCACGACCGGCGCGCCGTCGCGGACGAACCCGAGGTGGCAGACGTAGGCCTCGTCCAGGATCGAGTGCACCAGTTCCCTGTCGTACGAGGCCCGGTCGGGGGAGCGTGTGGGGACGGTGCGGTCGGTCGGGGCGTAGGCGGTGGCGGGCTGCGACGGCGTCTGTGCGGTCCCCTGCATTGGTGCTCTCCATTGCAATAGTGCATAATCAGCTTTGTGCTAGGAGAGTATCCGATCAGTGGGCGTCGCGCAGCGGACATCTCCGCGAGCGTCGAGCGGGCGGTGGGGGCCGGTGAGCTGCGGCCGGAGCAACTGCTGCCGCCCATGCGGGAGTTGGCGGAGCGGTTGGGAGTGAATCCCAACACGGTCGCGGCCGCGTACCGGACCCTGCGTGAGCGCGGGGTCATCGAGACCGCCGGTCGGCGCGGCAGCCGGGTGCGGCCGGCGCCGGCCACGACCGGGCGGGACCAGATCAGGGTGGACGTCCCCGAAGGCGTGCGTGATATGGCGGCGGGCAATCCGGACCCGGCGTTGCTCCCGCCGCTCGCGGCCGCGTTCGCGGCGGCGGCCGCCGAGGCCGACCGTGCCCCCGTGCTCTACGGCGAGGCCCCCGTGGAGCCGGAGCTGGCCCGGATCGCGCGGGCCGGCCTCGACGCCGACGGGGTGCCGGACGGGCCGCTCGCGGTGGTCTCCGGGGCACTCGACGGCGTCGAACGCGTGCTGGCGGCCCACCTCAAGCCCGGCGACACCGTCGCCGTCGAGGACCCCGGCTGGGGACGCACCCTCGACCTCGTACCGGCGCTCGGGCTCAGGACCGTCCCCGTCGGCGTCGACGACGACGGTCCGTACGCCGAGGACGTGCGCCGGGCGCTGGAGGCCGGGGCGCGGGCCCTGATCGTCACGGACCGGGCGCAGAACCCGACCGGCGCCGCGGTGAGCGCCAAGCGCGCGCGTGCCCTGCGGTCCGTGCTCCGGGAACACCCGGAGACCCTGCTGATCGAGGACGACCATGGCCACGGCATCGTCGACCTCCCCCTCCACCCCCTCGCCGGCGCCACCCGGCACTGGGCCTTCGTGCGCTCGGCCGCCAAGGCCTACGGCCCCGATCTGCGCCTCGCCCTGCTCACCGGCGACGCCGTCACCGTCGACCGGGTCCGTGGCCGGCAGCGCCTCGGGCCGGGCTGGGTGAGCCGGCTGACGCAGCAGGCCCTGGTACGGCTGTGGGCCGACGGGGCGGTGGACACGCGCGAGGTGGCGGCGGCGTACGGGCGGCGCCGGGACGCGCTGATCGAAGCGCTCGGCCGACGGGGTGTCGCGGCACACGGGCGCAGCGGAATGAATGTGTGGGTGCCCGTGCCGGACGAGACCGGAGCCGTCGCCCGGCTGCAGCACGCCGGCTGGGCGGTCGCCCCGGGCGCCCGCTTCCGGATGAGCGCACCGCCCGGCATCCGGGTCACCGTCTCGACGCTCGACGAGAACGGGAACGGGGACGGGGGCCAGAGGAAGAGCGAGATCGAGATGCTGGCCGACGCGATCGCCTCGGCCCTCGGCCCGGCCCCGGCGCGGAGTTACGTCTGAGGCCTCGGCCGGGTCCGGGGCTTCGGCCGGACCTGGGTGAGGGCCGCACCCGTCAGTACGATCACCGCGCCGACCGGTGTCGACCAGGTGAGCGATTCGCCGAGGAGTGCGACGCCCGCGGCCGTGGCGATGACCGGGACGAGGTACGTGACCATCTGCGCGGTCGTCGGGCCGACCTCGGCGACCAGGCCGTACTGGAGGAGCATGGCGAGGCCGGTGCCCAGGGCGCCCAGGGCGGCGATCGCCAGCAGCGGCACGACCGGCGCACGGGTTGGCAGGGTCGTGAATATCGGGGTGACGACGGCCAGCTGGAGCGTCGCGAGCAGCAACTGCGCGCCGGTCATCGACAGGTGCGACTGGCTCGTGCCGGCCAGTGTGCGGCGGACGTAGATCCAGCCGATCGGGTAGCTGAGGGAGGCCAGCAGGGCCAGTGCCGTGCCGGTGGCGTCCAGGCCGTGGAAGCCCTGCCAGGCGCCCAGCACCGTGAGCACCCCGAGGAAGCCGAGACCCAGCCCCGCGACCCGCACCCGGGTCGGGCGGTCCTCCGACAGGGCGACCAGCGACAGCGCCATGCCCCACAGCGGCGAGGTCGCGTTGCAGATGCCCGCCAGGGTGGACGGGATGGTCAGCTCGGCGTACGCGAACAGCGAGAACGGCAGGGCGTTGAGCAGGAACGCGGCGACCGCCAGATGCCCCCAGGCGCGCGCCCCGCGCGGCAGCCGCTCGCGGCGCACCGCCATCGCGGCGGCCAGCACCGCCGTACCGAAGGCCAGCCGGCCGAGCGTGACCTGGAACGGCGCGTATCCCTCGGTGCCCACCTTGATGAGCAGGAAGCTGAAGCCCCAGATCAGGGAGAGCGCGGCGAAGCGGAGACGCCAGTCGAGGCGGCGCCGGGCCCGGTCGGGCGAGGCCGCGGTGGCCCGGCCGGGTGTGGTGGTGACGGTGGTCATGGACGCCACGATGCTGGAGCGGAACCGCGTAGCACAATCGAGAATTCGCACCCGATATTGCGTAGCATCGCTTAGGTGTTGAATCTGGAGCGCCTGCGCACCCTCGACGCCCTCGCGCGGCACGGCTCGGTCAGCGGCGCGGCCGCGGGACTGCACATCACGACCTCCGCCGTCTCCCAGCAGATGGCCAAGCTGGAGCGGGAGGTCGGCCAGCAACTCCTCGCCAAGAACGGCCGGGGCGTGCGGCTCACCGACGCGGGCCGGCTGCTCGCCGAGCACGCCGCGCGCATCCTGTCCCAGGTCGAACTCGCCCGGTCCGACTTGGAGGCGCGGCGCGGGGAGGTCGTCGGCGAGCTGCGGCTGTCGGCGTTCCCGACGGCCGCCCGCGGCCTGTTCCCGCACGCGCTGTCCGCGCTGCGGGAGCGGCATCCCGCGCTCCGGCTGCGCTCCTGCGAGCTGGAGCCGGAGCACGGAATCGCCTCAGTCGTGCGCGGCGACCTCGACCTCGCCGTGGTGCTCGACTGGTACAACAAGCCGATGGCGCTGCCCGACGGCCTGGTCAAGGCGCCGATCCTGGACGACCCCGCCGATGTCGCCATGCCGGTGGACCACCGGCTCGCCGGGCGGGACGAGGTGGACCTCGCCGACTTCGCCGACGACGAGTGGATCACCTGGGGCGAGGGCGAGTTCTGCCACGAGTGGCTGATGTTCACGCTCCGCTCGAAGGGCATCGAGCCGATCGTCGGCCATCGCGCCGCCGAGATCCACACGCAGCTCGGGCTGGTCGCCGCCGGCCTCGGGGTGTGCATCGCCCCGCTGCTCGGCCGCCACCCGGTGCCCGACGGCGTCGTGACCGTCCCGGTCAGGCAGCGGGTGCGGCGGCATGTGTACGTCGTCTGGCGCGCGGACGCCGACCGCCGCCCGTCGATCCGGGCCGCGGTCGAGGCCCTGCGGGCGGCGGGGGAGAGCGTCACCTGAGCGCTCCGCGCGGGCTACCGCGCTCCTCGATCTGTCAGGCAGGCCCCAGCTTGCGGAAGTCCCAGGAGACGATCTTCTGCGGTGTCAGACGCACCCAGGCGTGCCGGCCGTCGTGCGGCATCTCCTCAAGGCCGAAGTTCTTCCGGGCGAACAGCGTCTCCGGGACGTCGAGTTCGGCGCGCAGCTCGCCGGTGCGCGGGATCTCGCCCACGAACTCGACGGCGCCCGACAGCTCGGCGCCGCGCAGCTCGTCGTACTCCTCACCGGTGTCGACCACGATCGCCACCCGAGGGTCGCGCCTGAGGTCTGTCCACCGCTTGCTGCGTACGACCGAGTACAGCCACATCGAGGCGCCGTCCCAGGCGAACCACAGCGTGCTCACGTGCGGAGCGCCGTCGGCCGAGATCGTGGCGACCCGGCAGGTGCGCTGCGTGGTGAGGAAATCGTCCAGCTCGCCCGGCGTCATCATGATCTTCCGGCCCCTGCGCTGCTGCGTGACGGTCATGCTCCCCCTCTTTCTTCTTCTCACGTCGTGTCAGAGGAGATCCTCTGACATCACGTCAGAAAAGAATGAGTGCTCTTCCGTCCGTTAGCAACGGTGGCTACGCTCGCCCGACCCGCC
Source organism: Streptomyces sp. NPDC040589 (assembly GCF_055594445.1). Classification (NCBI taxonomy): domain Bacteria; kingdom Bacillati; phylum Actinomycetota; class Actinomycetes; order Kitasatosporales; family Streptomycetaceae; genus Streptomyces; species Streptomyces sp. NPDC040589. The sequence goes on from NZ_JBVIWP010000004.1 coordinate 39,296, forward strand.
GCCGGCGCCCAGGGGGAACCGTGCCCTCGTACGAAGAGCTCAGCGAACTCCTCGATCTGCGGACCACCGTGCTCCTCACCGTCGAGTGCCAGGAGGGCGTCGTCGGAGCGGACAGCGCACTGCCCGAACTCGCCGCCGAGGCCCGCTCCGGCGGCGTGCTCGCCAAGGTCGCCCGCCTGGTGGACGCCGCCCACGAAGGTGGCGTCCAGGTCGTGCACGCCGTCGCCGAGCGCCGCCCCGACGGCCGCGGCGCCAACCGCAACGCCCGCCTCTTCCGGGCCGCCGCACGCCTGCCCGTCCAGCAGCTGTCCGGCACGCCGGCGGTGCGGGTCGCCGCCCCGATCGAGGTCGCCGAGGAGGACCTCGTCGTACGACGCCTGCACGGACTGTCGCCCCTCCAGGGCACCGATGTCGACCCGCTGCTGCGCAACCTGGGCTGCCGCACCCTGATCGTCACCGGCGTATCGGCCAACGTGGCCGTTCCCAATGCCGTGTTCGACGCCGTGAACCGCGGCTACACCGCCGTCGTCCCGGCGGACGCCATCGCGGGGGTGCCGTCCGAGTACACCCCCGCGATGATCCGCCACACCCTCGCGTTGGTCGCCACGGTCGCGACCACGGACGAGGTGCTGGCGTGTCTGAGGCGTCCGCGTGGGGTCAGGCGAGCGTGATGGAGTCGCCGTTCACGGTCACCTGCTTCGCCGCCAGCGGTTCGACGGCCGGACCCTTCTTCACACTGCCGTCGAGGACGGAGAACTGGCTGCCGTGGCAGGTGCAGGAGATGATGTCGTCCTTGAGGTCCACCATCGGACAGTCCCGGTGGGTGCAGATCGTCGAGAAGGCCTTGTAGTCGCCCGCGGTCGGCTGGGAGACCACGACCTTCTCGTCCTTGAAGATCTTGCCGCTTCCCTCGGGGATGTCGGCGGTCTTCGCGAGCGCCGTGCCGCCGGCGCCCGCCTCGGGCGATGAAGCGCTGCCGCCGGCGCCCTGTTCGGTGGACGAGCCGGATGCCTTGTCCTCCGACCCGCACGCCGTCAGCGCGACGGTGAGTCCCGCCGCGCCAGCTGCCGCCACGACGGCACGGCGGCTCGGTCCGGACATCGGCTGAACTGATTCGCTGGTCATGCTGACGTTCCTTCCGGGGATTCGTGATCTGCGGAGAGGTACGGCCCTTGAGGACCGGCTGTTCAGACAATGTCGAGATCCTGACTCGTTCGCGGAACGGCGTGGGTAAAGCGGAGCTGTCGGTTCGCTGTCGGGTTCCGGCCCGCCGCCGCGAGGCCGTCGCCCGAGCCCCCGTCTGCGTCAGTAACCTGGGGCGATGCTCAAGGAAGTGATCGCGACCCGTTTCATCGCGCCGCTGCGCGAGGGCGGTTCGCTGCCGGGACTCGTGGAGGCCGACGACCACGGGATGTACGTCCTGAAGTTCAGCGGCGCGGGGCAGGGCCGCAAGACGCTCGTCGCCGAGGTGGTCTGCGGGGAGCTCGCCCGTCGGCTGGGGCTGCGGGTGCCCCGACTGGTCACGGTCGAGCTCGACCCGGAGCTGGGGCTCGGCGAGCCCGACCAGGAGGTGCAGAACCTGCTCAGGTCCAGCGGCGGCACCAACCTCGGCATGGACTTCCTCTCCGGCGCGCTCGGCTTCGACCCGCTCGCCTTCCGGGTGAGCCCCGAGGAGGCCGGGCGGATCGTCTGGTTCGACGCGCTCGTCAACAACGTCGACCGCTCCTGGCGCAACCCCAACCTGCTGATGTGGCGGGGCGAGTTGTGGCTCGTCGACCACGGCGCGACCATGATCTGGCACCACAACTGGCCCGGCGCGCAGGCCTCGGCGGCCCGCCCGTACGACGCCTCCGACCACGCCCTGGCGCCCTTCGCGCCCGATGTCGTCCCCGCCGCGGCCGAGTTGGCGCCCCTGGTCACCGAGGAACTGCTCGCCGAGGTCACCGCGCGGATCCCGGACGCCTGGCTGGCCGACGAGCCCGGCTTCGACACGCCGGACGACCTGAGGCAGGCCTACGCGCGGCCGCTGCTCGCGCGGGCCGCCGTCATCCACGACCGCATCCAGGGGACCAAGTGAGCGACCGGCACATCATCAGGGGCGGGACGCGGGACCGCCAGATCTACGAGTACGCCGTCCTGCGCGTCGTCCCGCGCGTCGAACGCGGCGAGTGCATCAACGCCGGGGTCCTCGTCTACTGCCGTGCCGAGTCCTACGTCGGCGCGCGCACCCACCTCGACGAGGCACGGCTGCTGGCACTCGACCCCCGGGCGGACGTGGCCGGCGTCCAGGCCGCGCTGCGCGCCGTGGAGAACATCTGCGCGGGCGGCCCCGCGGCCGGCCAGGCCGCGAGCGACGACCCCGGCCGCCGCTTCCGCTGGATCGTCGCCCCCCGCTCGACGATCGTCCGGCCCGGGCCCGTACACACCGGGCTGACCACGGATCCGGCGGCGGAGACGGAGCGCCTGCTGGACCTGCTGGTGAGGTAATGGATCACACGCGGGCCGTGGCCGTTGACACCGCGTGCCAGGGCTTCTAGCGTCACACCCACTGAAGGTACTAAGCGGTCGCTCACCTGAGGAGAAGCAGCCATGTCCACCACTGAGCAGCGGGTCGCCGTAGTCACCGGTGCCGCGCGCGGTATCGGTGCCGCCACCGCCGTACGACTGGCCGCCGAGGGCCGCGCGGTCGCCGTGATCGACCTCGACGAGGCCGCCTGCAAGGACACCGTCGAGAAGATCACCGCGGCGGGCGGCAAGGCCATCGCGGTCGGCGCCGACGTCTCCGACGAGGCCCAGGTCGAGGCCGCGATCGCCCGTGTCGCCGAGGAGCTCGGGGCGCCGACGATCCTGGTCAACAACGCGGGTGTGCTGCGCGACAACCTGCTGTTCAAGATGAGCGTCTCCGACTGGGACACCGTCATGAACGTGCACCTGCGCGGAGCCTTCCTGATGTCCAAAGCCTGTCAGAAGCACATGGTGGACGCGGGATTCGGGCGGATCGTTAACCTCTCGTCGTCCTCGGCGCTGGGCAACCGCGGCCAGGTGAACTACTCCGCGGCCAAGGCGGGTCTGCAGGGCTTCACCAAGACCCTCGCCAAGGAGCTCGGCAAGTTCGGCGTGACCGCCAACGCCGTCGCCCCCGGCTTCATCGCCACCGAGATGACCAAGGCCACCGCCGACCGCGTCGGCATGGGCTTCGAGGACTTCAAGGCCGCCGCCGCCACCCAGATCCCGGTGGCCCGGGTCGGTGAGCCGGACGACATCGCCAACGCCATCGCCTTCTTCACGGGCGAGGCGGCCGGGTTCGTCTCCGGCCAGGTGCTGTACGTGGCCGGCGGACCGCTCGACTAGAGGACGACAGACATGACTTCCGTGGAACTCTCCGGCAAGGTCGCCCTCGTCACGGGCGGCAGCCGCGGCATCGGCTACGGCGTCGCCGAGGCGCTCGTCGCGCGCGGCGACCGCGTGTGCGTCACCGGCCGCAACGAGGACTCCCTCAAGGAGGCCGTCGAACAGCTCGGCACCGACCGCGCGATCTACGTCGCGGGCAAGGCGCACGACGAGGCCCACCAGGCCGTCGCCGTCGAGCGCACGATGGAGGCCTTCGGCCGCGTCGACTTCCTGGTCAACAACGCCGGTACGAACCCGGTGTTCGGGCCGATCGCCGACCTCGACCTGAACGTCGCGCGCAAGGTCTTCGAGACCAACGTGGTCTCCGCGCTCGGCTTCGCCCAGAAGACCTGGCACGCCTGGCAGAAGGACAACGGCGGCGCCATCGTCAACATCGCCTCGGTCGCCGGTCTCTCGCCCTCGCCGTTCATCGGCGCGTACGGCATCAGCAAGGCGGCGATGATCAACCTGACGGTGCAGCTCGCGCACGAGTACGCGCCCAAGGTGCGGGTCAACGCGATCGCCCCGGCCGTCGTGAAGACCAAGTTCGCGCAGGCCCTGTACGAGGGCCGGGAGGAGGAGGCCGCCGCGGCCTACCCGCTCGGCCGCCTCGGCGTGCCCTCCGACATCGGCGGCGCGGCAGCGTTCCTCACCTCCGGGCAGTCCGACTGGGTCACCGGCCAGACGCTCGTCGTGGACGGCGGCATCTTCCTCAACGCCGGCACCGGCTGACGTACGCGGTTCGGCACGGGCGCCCGTGGACGCGAGCGGCGCCCGTGCCGACGTAAAACCCTCGCAAAGGGCGATGACAACGTCGTCAAAGGTTTATCGATCAAGGAGTCATGCCCCGGGGAGGGGCAGCGGGCCGGGCACTGCGGTATGGTCTGCCGACCCTTGGTATGGCAGATCGAGGAGCGTGCGCGTGTTCAACCGGAACCGACGCCTGCGGCAGGCGGCGGCCATCGCGTCCATATCGTCCCTTCTCGCCGGGTGTGGCGTGTTGTCGTCCGACACCCCGGAGGACGAAGGGCCGATCGTCGTGGGCACCACCAGTTCGCCCAGCACCCTCGATCCCGCGGCCTCGTGGGACAGCTCCTGGGAGCTGTTCCGCAACATCTACCAGACGCTGCTGAGCTATCCGACGGGCGCGAGCGAGCCCCAGCCGGACGCCGCCGAGCAGTGCGGCTTCAGCGACTCCTCGAACCAGGTGTACCGCTGCGAGCTGCGCGAGGGCCTGAAGTTCTCCAACGGCGACGCGCTGGACGCCCAGGCGGTCAAGTACTCCTTCGACCGGATCCGCAAGATCAACGTCAACGGCGGCCCCGCCGGTCTGCTGGGCAGCCTCGAGCGGGTCCAGGCGCCGAACGAGCGTGAGGTGATCTTCCACCTCAACAAGCCCGACGCCACCTTCCCGTTCGTGCTCGCCACCCCCGCCATGTCGATCGTCTCCCCGCAGGCCTATCCGGAGAGCTCCCTGCGCAAGAGCGGCGACGCCGTCGGCTCCGGGCCCTACACGCTCGACTCGTACAGCGACGGCAAGGAAGCCGTCCTCGTCCGCAACGACGGCTACAAGGGCTACGCGGAGCGCCGGAACAACGCGGTGACCATCCGCTACTTCCAGGACTCGGGCGCCATGGTCAAGGCCCTGCGCGACGAGCAGATCGACGTGACCTACCGCGGTCTCGCCGCGGGCGACGTCGTCGACCTCCAGAGCAAGACTTCCAACGAGGAGGAGATCCAGCTCGTCGAGGGCTCGGGCACGGACATCAACTACCTGGTGTTCAACCCGAAGGACTCCTGGGCCAAGCGCAAGCCCGTGCGCCAGGCCATCGCGCAGGTCGTCGACCGGGCGGCGATCACCCACAAGGTCTACAAGGACACCGTCGACCCGCTGTACTCCATGGTCCCCAAGGGCCTCACGGGCCACACCACGGGCTTCTTCGACGACTACGGCGACCCCGACGTCGACAAGGCCCGCGAGATCCTCAGCGGCGCCGGCATCAACCAGCGGGTCCCGCTCACCTTCTGGTACACGAGCGACCGCTACGGCTCCGAGACCGCCGAGGAGTTCAAGGAGCTGAAGCGCCAGCTCGAGGACTCCGGCCTCTTCACGATCAGCCTGAAGAGCCGCCCCTGGAAGACCTACGTCGAGGGCTACCAGAAGGGCGAGTACCCGGTGTTCGGGCGTGGCTGGTTCCCCGACTTCCCGGACGCCGAGAACTTCATCGCGCCGTTCGTCGGCGAGCAGAACGCCCTGGGTACGCCCTACCCGGCCCCCGAGATCACCGGCGACCTGCTGCCCCGGTCGCGCCGGGAGAGCGACCGCGCGAACGTGGAGAAGGAGTTCGAGGAGGCCCAGCGGATCCTGGTGGACGACGCGCGACTGCTGCCGCTGTGGCAGGGCAGGCAGTACGTGGCCGCCAGCCGGGACGTCTCGGGCGCGGAACGGGCCCTGGACCCGTCGACGATCATGATGTTGTGGGAGCTGCACCGCAAGACCGCCTGGTAGGCGGGTCGGCACACCGGGCGTTCCCCGGCACGTTGTCAGTGGTCGCCTGTAGGTTCTGAGGCCTGGAAGTGACCGCACATCGTGAGGACGTTGACGTGACCGACACCGCCATGCTGCCCGAGTCCTGGCGCGGGGTTCTGGGCGACGAACTGCGGCAGCCCTATTTCAAGGAGCTGACGGAGTTCGTCGAGGAGGAGCGGGCGAAGGGTCCCGTGTATCCGCCGCGCGAGGAGGTCTTCGCCGCGCTGGAGGCCACGCCGTACGAGAAGGTGAAGGTCCTGATCCTCGGTCAGGACCCGTACCACGGCGAGGGCCAGGGGCACGGGCTGTGCTTCTCGGTCCGGCCCGGTGTGCGGACCCCGCCGTCCCTGCGGAACATCTACAAGGAGATGCACGAGGAACTGGGCGCGCCGATCCCGGACAACGGCTATCTGATGCCGTGGGCCGAGCAGGGCGTCCTGCTGCTCAACGCGGTGCTCACGGTCCGGGGCGGCGAGGCCAACTCGCACAAGGGCCGAGGCTGGGAGAGGTTCACCGACGCCGTGATCCGCGCGGTCGCGGGACGGCCCGACCCGGCGGTGTTCGTGCTCTGGGGGAACTACGCGCAGAAGAAGCTCCCGCTGATCGACGAGTCGCGGCATGTGGTGGTCAAGGGCGCGCATCCGTCGCCGCTGTCGGCGAAGAAGTTCTTCGGCTCGCGCCCGTTCACGCAGATCGACGCGGCGGTGGCGGCACAGGGCCACGAGCCGATCGACTGGACGATCCCGAACCTGGGCTGAGGACGGACGGCGGACGGCGGGGTCTTCCTCCCGGAAGGCCCCGTGCGTACGGACCGGCCTGAGCCGGATCGCCTCCCTCTCCGGTTAGCGTCGGAGGATCAGCCGGCGAGTGCGCGGAGGCGTGGCGATGGAGCGACAGGAGCAGACGGCGCCGGATACCGTGCTGACGCGGATCGGGCAGGTCGTCATGCTGCACCACGCGGGGGACCGGGAGGAGGCCCGGCACCGGTTCCTGGACCTGTGGGCGGAGATCGGGGAGCACGGCGACCCCCTGCACCGCTGCACCCTCGCGCACTACCTGGCCGACACACAGGACGACCCCGGGGACGAACTGGCCTGGGACCTGCGTGCGTTGACGGCGGCGGAGGAGATCTCCGAGGACGGCCGGCCCGCCTCGCCCGAAGGCGTTCTCGCGGTGCGCGCGTTCTACCCCTCCCTGCACCTGAACCTCGCCGACGACTACCTCAAGCTCGGCCAGTGCGACGCGGCCCGCACCCATCTGCGACGGGCCAGGGGAACTGCCGCCGCCCTCGCCGACGACAGTTACGGCGACGGCGTGTGGGCCGCCATCCAACGGCTGGAGTCCCGGCTGGGAGAAGGCGGCGGAGGGGCATGGACACCGCCGAGGCAGCGGCCGTAGCGCCGGGATCCTGCCCGGCGCGCCGTTCAACGCCGGTACGTGTCGCTGCAGATCGTCGCCTCGGGGCTGTCCGGCCGCCACCCGCCGTAGCGCCTGCCCAGCGCGCACACGTCCGCGTTCTTCGGGACGTTCTTGTGGACGTCCTGCCGTACCGATTCCGAGACGTCGGGCAGGTCGGCGGGTGGCCGCTGTGGGCTGCGCGGGGCCGGTGGCCGGTGTTCAGGGCGGGCGGGGTGCGGGCGGGCGTCGCGGGTGCCGGATCGCCGCTGCTCCTCCTGCGGCGAGGCCGCCGGGGGCGTGGCGTGCCGGGACGCGGACGCGGCCGGCTCCGGGCGGCGGGACCCCTCGATGAGTTCCAGGGCCTCCCGGGCCGGTGCCTGCACGACCTGCTCCTCCGGCCGGGGTGCCGGCGGCCGGGTCGGTGCCGCCGGCGGCCCGGGAACGGGGGGATCCTGGACCGTCACACAGCCGGAGAGGGCCGAGACCGCCACGGTCACCAGGAGCGTCGCTGTGGTCGTCGTTCGATGCACCCGCGCAACTCTGGTGCGTCCGGCCCCCGGTGGGACAGCGGACGGGCGGAGGATGCCCCGCACGGGTGATGTCCCGCCCCGTACGGAGGTCGCCGGCGGGTCGTGGGTGACGTCAGTCGCCGGTCGAGCCGTCGAGGCGCTCACGGATCAGGTCGGCGTGTCCGTTGTGCCGCGCGTACTCCTCGATCATGTGGGTGTAGAGCCACCGCAGGTTGAACTGCTCGCCGGTGCGGCGGTGTTTGCCCTCGGAGAGGTCGTCCAGGGAGAAGCGGGCGGCGTTGTTCCGAGCGGTCTCGATCTCGGCCTGCCAGGTGGCATACGCCTCCTGATAGGTGTCCGCCTCGGTCAGGTGGAACTCGCCGTCCCGGTCTTCGTCGCTGTAGTAGATCGGCGGCACGTCCTCGTTCGTCAGTATCTTGCGGAACCAGCCGCGCTCCACATCCGCCATGTGCCGCACCAGCCCCATCAGGGACAGTTCGGAGGGCTCCACGGAGGCGGTCCTGAGCTGCTCGTCGCTCAGGCCCTCGCACTTCCACGCGAGGGTCTGCCGGTGGTAGTCGAGCCAGCCTTCCAGCATGGCGCGTTCGGCGGCGTCGGTGGCGGGTTCGGTGCGCTCGATGGTCATGCCCGCATCCTGTCCCAACTCGCCGGGACTGCCCAGGGGTTTTCAGCCGCCGAGCATCCCCGAGAGCAGCTCCCGCAGCCCGGCCCGTACTTCCTCCAGGCTCGGCGTCCCGGAACCGAACGACCCGGCGACGCAGCTGAACATGAGCCCGTCAGCCCAGGCGATCAGCGACAGCGTGTGCCGGGCCGGGTCCGTCGAACCCATCTCCGTGACCAGGGCGGTGAGCTGGTCACGGAAGCGGGCGCCCGTCGCGTCGAAGTAGGCCCGCAGCTCGGGGCGGCGGGTCGCCTCCAGGGCCAGTTCGTAGCGGGCGAGCGTGAGGGCGCGGTTGTTCGTCAGGGCGCGGTGGGTCGCCAGGGCCAGGGCGCCCGCGAGGGAGTCGGTCCCGGACCGAGGGTCCGGCATCTCGTGCAGGGCCAGGACCCGGGCCTCGCGGTCGGCCAGGCGCCGCACCGCCAGTTCCAGCAGGGCCTGCCGGGTCCGCGCGAGGTTCGAGGTGGAGCCCTGGGGGAGTCCGGCCGTCTCGTCGACCGCCCGGTGGGTGAGGCCCCGCATCCCGCGCTCGGCGAGGAGTGCGAGGGCGGTGTCGGCGACGAGGTCGGCGCGGGAAGGGCCGGTGGTGCTTACGGGCATGGGTCTCACATTACCCGTCTCACTACGGCTGTAGTAATGTCGAACGCGAACTACAGCTGTAGTCGATGCGGTGTCGAGGAGGAGCCATGGCACAGTCGAGGCGGGCCGTCGTGATCGGCGGCGGTATCGGAGGCCTGACCGCGGGGGCCGCCCTGCACCGGCGCGGCTGGCGTGTCACCGTGCTGGAGCGCGCCCGCTCGCTGGAGCCGGTCGGCGCCGCCATCTCCCTCGCTCCCAACTCCCTGCGCGCGCTGGACGTCATCGGCCTCGGCGACGAGATCCGCGGCCTCGCCGCCTGGGCGGGGGACGGCGGGCTGCGCACACCGTCCGGCCGGTGGCTCTCGCGCTCCTCCGCCGACGCCGCCGCCGAGCGCTTCGGCGGCCCGCTCGTGCTGCTGCGCCGCGCCACCCTCGTCGAGCGCCTGGCCGCACTGCTCCCGCCTGGCGCCGTCCGCACGGACGCCGCCGCGACCCTCGCCGACAGCGGCGACACCGACCGGCCCGCCCGGGTCACCACCGCGGACGGCGAGCTGGAGGCCGACCTGGTGGTGGGCGCCGACGGAGTCCGGTCCGCCGTACGCCGGGCGCTCTTCCCCGGCCACCCGGGGACGGTGTACTCGGGGTTCACCACCTGGCGGGTCGTGATCCCCGTCCCCGGTGCCCAGTTCGCCTCGCACGAGACCTGGGGGAGGGGCCGCATCTGGGGCACGCACCCGATCGAGGACGGCCGCGTCTACGCCTACGCCGCCGCCATGACACCCGCCGGCGGACACGCGCCCGACGACGAGAAGGCCGAGCTGCTGCGCCTCTTCGGAGACTGGCACGACCCGATCCCCGTCGTGCTCGCCGCCGCACGCCCCGAGGACGTCCTGCGCCACGACGTCCACCACATCGCCGAGCCCCTGCCCTCTTACCACCGCGGCCGGGTCGCCCTCGTCGGCGACGCCGCGCACGCCATGCCCCCGACCCTCGGCCAGGGCGGCAATCAGGCCATCGAGGACGCGATCGTCCTCGCCCACCACTGCGACGACCTCCCGGCCTACACCGCCGCCCGGCTGCCCCGTACGACCGCCGTCGCACGGAAGGCCATCAAGGTCGCCCGGCTCAACCTCATGACCAGCCGCGCCGGGATCGCCGTACGCGACACGGCCGTGGCCGCGCTGTCGAAGGCCGGGCCCGCCCTGTTCCTGCGCGGCTTCGACGGCATCGCCGACTGGCGGCCTCCTGGGGGCACCGCCCGCTCGAGCGAAGTCGAGAGTGGGGGAGGCCGTATGCTCCGAGCAGACCCCGGCAGGCAACCGTTAGAGGAGAGCACCCCGTGAAGGTCGGCTGCATCGGACTCGGCGACATCGCGCAGAAGGCCTACCTCCCGGTCCTCGCGTTCCAGCCCGGGCTCGAACTGCACCTGCAGACCCGTACGCCCGCCACGCTCGACCGGGTCGCCGACGGCCTCCACGTCCCGCTCGAGCGGCGGCACACCACCCTCGACTCCCTCCTGGACCAAGGCCTGGACGCGGCCTTCGTGCACGCGCCCACGCTCGTGCACCCGGAGATCGTGACGCGGCTGCTGGAAGCGGGCGTACCGACGTACGTCGACAAGCCGCTGGCCTATGAACTCGACGACTCCGCGCGGCTGGTGGCGCTCGCCGAGGAGCGGGACGTGAGTCTCGCCGTCGGGTTCAACCGGCGCTACGCCCCCGGCTACACACAGTGCGCCGACCATCCGCGCGAGCTGATCCTGATGCAGAAGAACCGCATCGGGCTGCCGGAGGAGCCGCGCACGATGATCCTCGACGACTTCATCCACGTCGTCGACACCCTGCGGTTCCTGGTGCCCGGCGCGGTCGACGACGTGACCGTGCGCGCCCGCGTCCGGGACGGTCTGCTGCACCATCTGGTGCTCCAGCTCGCCGGGGACGGCTTCACGGCGCTGGGCGTGATGAACCGGCTCAGCGGTTCGGCCGAGGAGATCCTCGAGGTGTCCGGACAGGACACCAAGCGGCAGGTGATCAACCTCGCCGAGGTCGTCGACCACAAGGGGCAGCCGACCGTGCGGCGGCGCGGGGACTGGGTGCCGGTGGCCCGGCAGCGCGGGATCGAGCAGGCGGTCCTGGCGTTCCTGGACGCGGTCCGCGCGGGGAAGGTGCTCAGCGCCCGGGACGCGCTGGAGACCCATGAGCTGTGCGAGCGGGTCGTACGCGCGGTTCAGGAGCGGACCGCCTGAGCCGCAGGGTCCGTACGCCCTCGCCGGCGGCCCAGGCCGCGAGGATCAGCATCGCCGCGTGCACCGTCCAGTCGCCGAGGCGGACGTAGGGCGTCGTGCCGTGGGCGAGGGGGACCTCGTAGACCCGCGCCGCGGAGGCGTCCGTCCCCAGCCACGGTCCGATCCGCTGTCCGCTCGGGCCGTAGACGGCCGAGACACCCGTCAGCGTCGCGTGGACCATCGGACGGCCGGTCTCGGCGGCCCGCAGCGCGGCCAGTGAGGCGTGCTGCTCGGGCGCCCAGCTCTGCTGGAACGTGGACGTCGACGACTGGCCGATCAGCACGTCGGCGCCTTCCCGGGCGAGGTGGCGGGTCATGTCGGGGAAGGCGGTCTCGAAGCACACCATCGGGCCGACGCGCAGCCCGTTCCCCACGTTCATCACGACCGGCTGGGTGCCGCGCCTGCGGTCCTCGCCCGCCGCCTTGCCGACGGAGGTGGCCCAGCCGAGCAGGGAGCGGGCCGGGACGTACTCGCCGAACGGCACGAGCCGCATCTTGTCGTAGCGCTCGCCGGTCAGGCCGTCCGGGCCGATCAGGATCGAGCTCTTGTAGATGCCGGGCTTGTCGGAGCGACGGGCGTCCACGTTGACCAGGATGCCGGCGTCCGTCGCGCGGGACAGCGCCGCGAGCCGCCGGGCGGGGTCGGGCCGGTCCCCGAGATCGAAGCCGACGCTGCTCTCGCCCCAGACGATCAGGTCGACGTCCTGTCCGGCGAGCCGGCGGGTGAGCTGTTCCTCCCGGTCGAAGCGGTGGTCGGCGCTCCTGCCGCCGTCGATGACGCCCGGCTGGACCACGGCGATCCTGACCTCGCCGTCGACGTCCGGGCGGGGCGAGAAGGCCCAGGCCGCCGAGGTTGCGGCGGCCGTGGCGACGAGACCGGCCACGGCGGGCACACGGGCCCGGCGGACCGCCACCAGGACGGCGACGGCGACGTTGACGGCGACGACCAGGCAGCTCAGCAGCCATACGCCGCCGACCGAGGCGAGCCGCAGTGCCGGTTCCACCTGCCACTGGCTGGAGCCGAGCATGCCCCAGGGGCCGCCGAGGCCCTGCCAGGAGCGGACCAGCTCGACGGCCAGCCAGCCGGACGGCAGGACGAGAAGCGCGACCGCGATCCGACGCCGCGAGGGCGCGCCTGCCAGCAGCCGGTGCGCGAGCCGACCCCACAGGGCCCACAGGGCGCCGAGCAGTGCGGCGAGGACGAATGTGAAGACGTGCAGGAAGGGCAGCAGCCAGTGGTGCATCGCCAGCATGAAGCCGAAGCCGCCGCACCAGCCGTCGTAAGCCGCCCGCTTGCCGGTCGGCGCGGTGCGCAGCAGCAGGAGCCAGGGGACCAGGGAGACGCAGGCCCACCACCACAGGGACGGGGCGGGATAGGCGAGTACGGGAAGAGCGCCAGCGATCACGGCGGCGGCCGAGCGCCGCCACGGGGAGGCGAGCCAGTGGCCGAGCGTCTTCATAGGCGCCTCCTACCCCGCGGGTGCCTCCAGTGTGCGCCCTGCGGACGATCTAGGACAGAGGACGCCGGGTCAGTTGATCACAGGTGTCTTCCGCCGCTCGGGAAGGCGCCGCCACTTCTCCTGGACGACCACTGCGCTCAGCCGCCAGCCGTCGCCCGTGCGCAGCAGGGTGAAGGCGTACCGGCCGCCGCACACGAAGTCGGGTGCGGGGCCCGCGGTGGCCATGGGGTTGACGTAGTCCGCCTGGACCTGGGCCGTGTCGCCGGTGTCCTGTTCCCAGATCCCGAAGCGCACCCGCCGGTTGACGATCAGGTGCTGCCGCATGGTGAACAGCCGCATGCTCTCGGCAAGCCAAGAGGCGACTGCCGTGGCCTCTCCCTCGATGCCGCCGGCCGAGCGGTAGTCCGCCCGCCCCTCCGGGGCGAACAGGCCCCGGTACGCCTTCCAGTCGCCGTCGTCGACCGCCACCGCGTAGTCGGTGATCAGTTCGTCGACCGCCAGCCGGTCCCTCACGGTAGCGAGCTCTACGCGCTGCGTCATCGGCTCAGTGTTGGGCATGGAGGGGGTGGAGCCAAGGGGTGTGACGAAAAAGGACAGTTGAATGGGGAGGTGCCGGAGGCGATCAGGCCGCCTCGACGACCTCGCCGCGGATCGCGGCCGCCCACTCGACGACCAGGAACTCGTACTCGGCGCGCTCCTCGGCGGACAGCTTGCCGCCCGTGCGCCGCCAGAGCGCACGGATCTCCTCGTTGACCTCGGCGGCGGACCGCACGGAACCAGGGGTCGAGAAATCGGGGGACATGCGGGCAAGCCTAGGGGCACCCACTGACAGCCCGCTACCGGACGGCTACGGAAGCCCTATGCGGTTGGTCACGAGACGCGGGTCACAGGGCGGCGGGTCAGCCCGCGGACTCGGCCGCGTGCGGGCTCAGCTCACCCATCGACACCAGGACGATGATGAGGATGCCGAGGGCGATGCGGTAGTAGACGAACGGCATGAAGCTCTTGGTCGAGATGAACTTCATGAACCACGCGATCACCGCGTATCCGACCGCGAAGGCGATGATCGTCGCGAAGATCGTCGGCCCCCACGAGACATGGCCGCCCTCCGTCGCGTCCTTGAGCTCGAACACGCCGGAGGCGAGCACCGCGGGGATGGCGAGCAGGAAGGAGTAGCGGGCCGCGGCCTCGCGCGTGTAGCCCATGAACAGGCCGCCGCTGATGGTGGCGCCGGAGCGGGAGACGCCCGGGACCAGGGCCATGGCCTGGCAGGCGCCGTAGATCAGTCCGTCCCGGACGCCCAGGTCCTCCAGGGCCTTGCGCTGCTTGGGCGCGCGGTGGCGGCCGCTCTTCTCGTCCCGGGCGGCGAGCCGGTCGGCGACGCCCAGGACGATGCCCATGCCGATCAGCATCGTCGCGGTGATCCGCAGATCGCGGAACGGGCCCTCGATCTGGTCCTTCAGTGTCACGCCGAGCACGCCGATCGGGATCGAGCCGACGATGACGAGCCAGCCCATTCGCGCGTCGGGGTCGCCGCGCAGCTCCTTGTTGGTGAGCGAGCGCGTCCACGCGGACAGGATCCGCCCGATGTCCTTGCGGAAGTAGATCAGCACGGCGGCCTCGGTGCCGATCTGGGTGATCGCCGTGAAGGCCGCGCCCGGGTCCTCCCAGCCCGAGAAGGCCGCCGTCAGCCGCAGATGCGCGCTGGAGGAGACGGGGAGGAACTCGGTCAGCCCCTGGACGAGTCCGAGGATGAGTGATTCGAACCAAGACATGAGGTAGCGGAGTCCAAGTGCCGGTGCGGGACGGACGACGGGTCACCGTATGAGATGACCGTGGGATCAGGTGTACCGAGGGGGAAGCGTAGCGTCCCCGGATGACCCCCTGGGACACAGGGGTTGGAAGGCGGTCCGCAGCGGGCCGGATCAGGCCGCCGTCGGGCCGGTCACCGTCCAGCCGGGCGCCTGGGGGCGGGCCGTGAGGTCCTCGTGGCGTACCTCGTCTCCGCAGGCCCGGCAGGTGACGGCCGGGGCGAGTGCCCGGCCGCAGGAGTGCTCGAGGACCATCGGGCGATCGCCGTCCGTCCGCAGATGGCGGTCGCCCCATGCCATGAGGGTCATCAGTACGGGCTCCAGTTCCAGTCCCGCCTGCGAGGGCCGGTACTCGAAGCGCTGCGGGCGCTCGCTGTAGGGCTGCTTGGTCAGGATCCCGGCGTCGACCAGCCGGCGCAGCCGCGTGGCGAGGATGTCGCGCGGGGCGCCGATGTTGCGCACCAGCTGATCGAAACGGCCGTTGCCGAGGCACACCTCCCGCAGCACGAGCAGGGAGTACTTCTCGCCCACGAGCGCGAGGGTGTCGGCGATGGAGCAGGGGCGCGGGTCTTTGCTGGCGGCCATGCACCTCAGTCTAGGAGAGGGTTGGATTTTCCAACCCACAGGGCTACGGTGAGTTCGGATTTCCTACTCACTGGTAGTCCCGGCTGGTCCGGGGTAGTCGTGGAGGCCCACACCATGCGTGACGCAGTCATCGTCGAAGCCGTACGCACCCCGATCGGCAAGGGCAAGGAGAACGGGGCCCTCGCGCACGTCCACCCCGTGGAGCTGCTCGCCCACACCCTGCGCACCCTCGCCGAGCGGTCCGGCGTCGACCCGGCGCTGATCGACGACGTCATCGGCGGCACCGTCGACCAGGTCGGCGAGCAGGCCATGAACACCACCCGCTACGCCGTCCTCTCGGCGGGCTTCCCGGAGTCGGTGCCCGCGACCACCGTGGACCGCCAGTGCGGCTCCTCGCAGCAGGCCGTGCACTTCGCGGCGCAGGGCGTGCTCTCGGGCGCGTACGACCTCGTCGTGGCCTGCGGGGTCGAGTCGATGAGCCGGGTGCCGATGTGGTCCAACGTGCCCGCGGGTAAAGATCCCTTCGGCCCCGGTGTCGCCGAGCGCTACCCCGAGGGGCTCGTCCCGCAGGGCGTCAGCGCCGAGCTGATCGCCGCCAAGTGGTCGATCGGCCGCGAGCGGATGGACGCCTTCGCGCTCTCCTCGCACCGGAAGGCCGCCGCGGCCTGGGAGGGCGGGCTCTTCGACGCCGAGATCGCGCCGCTGGAGGGCGTCACACGCGACGAGTGCGTACGGCCCGGCAGCACCACCGAGATCCTCGCCGGGCTCAAGCCCGCCTACTACGACCCCGGTTTCGCCGAACGCTTCCCGCAGATCGAGTGGAACGTCACCGCCGGTAACGCCAGCCCGGTCAACGACGGCGCCTCGGCGGTGCTCATCACGTCGAGCGAGACGGCGGCCCGGCTCGGACTGCGCCCGCTCGCCCGGCTGCACAGCTTCGCCGTCACCGGCTCCGACCCGCTGCTGATGCTGACCGGCGTCGTACCGGCGACCGAGAAGGTGCTGCGCAGGGCGTCGCTGACCCTCGACGACATCGACCTGTTCGAGGTCAACGAGGCGTTCTCCAGTGTCGTACTGGCCTGGCAGCAGGAGACCGGCGCCGACCTCGCCCGGGTCAACGTGCACGGCGGCGCCATCGCTCTCGGTCATCCCCTCGGCGCGAGCGGGACCCGGCTGACGACGACGCTCGTGCACGCGATGCGGGAACGGGGCGCCCGGTACGGGCTCCAGACGATGTGCGAGGCGGGCGGGCTCGCCAACGCCATGGTGCTCGAACGGGTGTGACCGAGGCCGCGCCCCGGCCCGGTTCGGTGTAACGGTTCGTCAGAGGCGGCGCAGCTGGTGCCGCTTGCGCCACGCCACCACCACGCCCGCCAGCGCGGGCACGGCGATGCAGGCCAGGGCGATCAGGAAGGCGGGGGACGTCGGCGTGGAGGCGCGGGCGCCGGCGACGACGTAGGCGGCGGTGTTCGGGATCGAGCCGAGGCCCGTCGCCAGCAGGAACGGCAGCAGGCCCATACGGGAGAAGGAGGCGCAGTAGTTCGCGGCCCAGAACGGCACACCGGGGAACAGCCGCACCGCCAGCATCGAGCGGAAGCCGTGCCGGCTGAGCTGGCCGTCCGCGGCCTTCAGCCAGCGCCCGCGCAGCAACGGCCTCAGGGCGTCCTGGCCGAGCGCCCGGCCCAGGCAGAAGGCGACGCCGGCACCGAGCACCGTGCCCGCCAGGGCCGTGCCGGTGCCCAGCTGGGAACCGAACAGCGCGCCCGCCGCGAGGTTCAGCAGCGGCCTCGGCACGAACGCGACGGTGCACACGCCGTACGCCACCGCGAACACCACCGCCGCCGCGGCTCCGCCGAGCTGCGGTGGCCAGCCCTCCGTCAGCAGCCGTTGCGGCTCGAACAGCAGCACCGCGCAGGCGCCCCCGGCGAGCAGGGCGACGAGCAGGGACAGCCGCGCCCACGGGGAGAGCAGGACTCTCGTGCAGCGAGCGGTGAAACGGGTCGGTTCGACGGGCGAGGCGGTCGTTGCCGGGGAAGCGGCGACGGCGAGCTCCGCGGTGCTGGCCCGGGGAGAGGCCGTGGCGGTGCCCCCAGAGCGGGTGGTGGCATCGAGCATCCGGCGACACTAACCGACATATGTGTGTGATCGCCGTATGGTTCGTCTCACGAGCGTCACAGGCAGTTGAACGCTTCCTTGCGTGCGGCCCCCCGAAAACCATTCGACGTGCGGTAAAGCGTCGGCAAGGATCGACGTCATGTTCCGGCAGGCCTTCACCCTCGCAGCATCCGTGGTCGCGGATGCCCCGAAGGCTGCCGTCGTAGCTCCCACAGCCGTTGCAGACGGCGCCCGAAGCTGACCCTCTCCGGTTCGTCCGGTCGGACCCCGCAAGGGGAGGGTCGGGCAGGTCCTCGGGGTCCCACTTCATGACTAGACGCTTCGAGGTACAGCCATGTCCAAGACGGCCTACGTCCGTACGAAACCGCATCTCAACATCGGCACGATGGGTCATGTCGACCACGGCAAGACCACCTTGACCGCCGCCATCACCAAGGTCCTCGCCGACCGCGGCAACGGCGCGTTCGTGCCGTTCGACCGGATCGACCGGGCGCCCGAGGAGGCGGCGCGCGGCATCACCATCAACATCGCGCACGTGGAGTACGAGACCGACACACGGCACTACGCGCATGTCGACATGCCGGGCCATGCCGACTACGTCAAGAACATGGTCACCGGCGCCGCGCAGCTGGACGGAGCGATCCTCGTCGTCTCCGCGCTCGACGGGATCATGCCGCAGACCGCCGAACACGTACTGCTCGCCCGGCAGGTGGGCGTCGACCACATCGTCGTCGCCCTCAACAAGGCCGACGCCGGGGACGAGGAGCTGACCGACCTGGTCGAGCTGGAGGTACGCGACCTGCTCACCGAGCACGGCTACGGCGGTGACTCCGTACCCGTCGTACGCGTCTCGGGCCTGAAGGCGCTGGAGGGGGACCCGCGCTGGACGGCGTCCATCGAGGCGCTGCTCGACGCGGTCGACACGTATGTGCCGATGCCGGAGCGGTATCTGGACGCGCCGTTCCTGCTGTCCGTGGAGAACGTGCTGACCATCACCGGGCGGGGGACCGTGGTGACCGGTGCGGTGGAGCGGGGCACGGTGCGGGTCGGGGACCGGGTCGAGGTGCTCGGGGCTTGCGTCGAGACGGTGGTCACCGGGCTGGAGACCTTCGGCAGGCCGATGGAGGAGGCGCAGGCCGGGGACAGCGTGGCGTTGCTGCTGCGGGGGGTGGCGCGGGATGTCGTCCGGCGGGGGCATGTGGTCGCCGCGCCGGGGAGCGTCGTGCCCAGTCGTCGGTTCACGGCGCAGGTGTATGTGCTGTCCGCACGTGAGGGTGGGCGTACGACTGCGGTTTCCAGTGGGTACCGGCCGCAGTTCTATATCCGTACGGCGGATGTGGTGGGGGACGTCGACCTCGGTGAGGTGGGCGTCGCGCGACCCGGTGACACGGTTGTCATGACGGTGGAGTTGGGGCGGGAGGTGCCTTTGGAAGCGGGGCTCGGGTTCGCCATTCGTGAGGGTGGACGGACCGTGGGGGCGGGGACCGTGACCGTGGTGGGTTGAGGTCGGCGGGGGACCGCGGGCCGGCTGTGGCCGGTCGCGCGGTTCCCCGCGCCCCTGAGGCCCGTTGCCCGACGGCACAATGGAGGGGTGAAGGAAGCCATTCCCGTTGCCCGATCCGTCGATCACGGGTTCGCCAAGCTGATGCCCGACGTCGATCGGGCGCGGGCCTGGCTGCTGACTGTCGACGGGGCGCCTCAGTCGTATGTCGATCTGGACGATCCGACGCATCTGGAGTTCGAGTACACGCGGCGGCTCGGGCATGTGCTGGACGTCGTGGCGGAGCCGGGTCGGGTGCTGGACGTGGTGCACCTCGGGGGTGGGGCGCTCACGCTGCCCCGGTACGTGGCCGCGACCCGGCCGGGGTCCCGGCAGGACGTCGTCGAGGCGGACAGGGGGCTGCTGGAGATGGTGGCCGGGCATCTGCCGTTGCAGGAGGGCGCCCGGGTCGTGCCGCACGCGGCGGACGCCCGGGAGTGGCTGGAGAAGGCCGCGGCGGACTCGGCCGATGTGATCGTCGCCGATGTGTTCGGCGGTTCGCGGGTCCCGGCGCACCTCACGTCCGTTCCCTATGTCCGTGAGGCCGCGCGGGTGCTGCGGGACGGCGGGGTCTATCTCGCCAATCTCCCCGACGCCGCGCCGTTCGCCTTTCTGCGGTCCCAGCTCGCCACCCTGGCCACGGAGTTCGAGGAGCTCGTGCTGATCGCCGAGCCGGGGGTGCTGCGGGGACGGCGGTTCGGGAACGCGGTGCTCGTGGCGGGGCACCACACGGTCGACCTGGCCGCTCTCGCGCGGCTCACGGCCGCCGACGCCTTTCCGGCCCGGGTGGAACACGGCGCTGCTCTGCGGCAGTTCATCGGGGGAGCGCCGGCGGTGCGGGACGAGGACGCCGTGCCGTCACCCGAGCCCCCCGGCGGGGCGTTCGGCATCGGCTGACGCGTGCTCGACGCCGCCCCGGGCCACCGGGGTGGTCCCGCGCCGCAGGTTGCGTACGTCCGGTACGCACAGCGCGCCCGCCGTGACCAGGACGACCAGGCCCGCGCAGCCCCACAGTGCCGTCGTACGGCCGAACGCCTCCTCCGCCGGGCCCGCCCCGGCCGTGGCGAGCGGTGACAGCGCGACGGAGCCGAACCAGTCGTACGCCGAGACGCGGGAGAGCTTGTCCTCGGGGATCTCCTGGTGCAGGGCCGTCATCCAGGAGACGCCGAACACCTCCACGGTCGCGCCCGCGACGAACATCACCGCGAACAGGACGCCGATGGGGACCGGGACGGCGAGTGCGGCCGCGGGCAGGGCCAGGGGGAACACGCACAGGGTGCCCGCGAGGAGCAGACGGCGGGGTTTCCAGCGGGTCATCAGCAGGGCGCCGGCGACCGTGCCCGCCCCGAACGCCGCCAGGGCGAGGCCCCAGGGGCCCGCGCCGCCGAGATGGTCGCGGGCGACGAGCGGGCCGTACACCGCTTCGGCGGCGGCGACCACGGCGTTGGCGATCGAGAACTGAAGGACGATCGCCCACAGCCACGGCCGGCCGGCGAACTCCCGCCAGCCCTCCCGCAGATCGGCGAGCATCCCGCCGCCCGGTGCCCGCGGCGCGATGTGGCCGACGTCGAGGAAGGCGCGGAGCGCCCCGGCGAGCGCGAAGGCCGCGGCGTCCGCCGCGAGCACCCAGCCGGGCCCGATCGCGGCGACCATGGCCCCGCCGAGCGCGGCACCGCCCAGGGCCGCGCCCTGCATCGCCATCCGGAACACCGCGAACGCGCGGCCCGCCTGCTCGCCGTCGACCGAGGACATCAGCATGCCCTCGGCGGCCGGGCCGAAGAAGGCCTGGCCGGTCCCGCCCAGGGCCGCGAGCAGCATCATCTGCCACAGCAGGGGCTCCCCGGTCAGCACGAGGGCGGCGAAGGCGGCCTGCGAAAGGCAGTTCAGGGCGTTGGCCGCGACCATCACATGGTGCCGGGGCAGCCGGTCCGCGACGGCGCCGCCGATCAGCAGGAACAGCACCAGCGGGAGCGTCCGCGCCGCCGCGACCAGGCCGACGTCACCGCTGTCACCGCCCGTTTCGAGAACGGCGAACGCCGCCGCGACCAGGGCGCCGTGGCTGCCCAGGTTGGTGACGACCGCGGCGGCGGTCAGCAGGGAGTAGTTGCGGCCGGCCCAGGCGGGGCGACGGGTGGTGGTCGGCACCCCGTGACTATCGCGGGGCCCGGCCGCCTTGCCAAACGAATTTGTCGCGGCCCCGGCCGGTCACGCCCCCTGAGGGCCCTCCTTGGTGAGGCGCACGGTGCCCAGGATCTTCTGGACGGTCGCCTCGGACAGCTCGCCCTTGACGCCCTTGGCCCCGTACAGGTTCCAGGTGACGAAGTCGCCCGCGCCGTTCTTGAAGGCGAAGGTGATCGCCTTGCCGTCGCTGTCGCACTTGCCGTTCTGGGG
The DNA here is from genome assembly GCF_055594445.1 of Streptomyces sp. NPDC040589. Taxonomy (NCBI): domain Bacteria; kingdom Bacillati; phylum Actinomycetota; class Actinomycetes; order Kitasatosporales; family Streptomycetaceae; genus Streptomyces; species Streptomyces sp. NPDC040589. The sequence continues at coordinate 60,566 of NZ_JBVIWP010000004.1, forward strand.
GGTGTTCTCCGAGTGCGCCGTGGCGACGCTGCCCTTGATGCCCGACTTGGTGGTGTACGGCTTGGGCTTGGTGAACTTCACGCTCTTCTTGTCCGGCTGGGTGTAGCCGCCGAAGATCCACCACGGCACGCGGGTCTCGGCCGCCTCGTCCGTGGTCTTCGCGCCGTCCTCACCGCGGGTGCCGACGGTGGCCAGGGCGGTGTCGTCCTCGCGGCCGTCCTTGTCGTCGTCGCTCGTGCACCACTTGGACTTCAGATAGGCGGGGGCGGTGACGCTGGTGCGGTCCATCTCACCGTCCTTCTTCTCCCACTCGAAGCCCACGCTGGTACCGGGAGTCTCGATCTCCCAGTCGGCGGGGACGTCGAACTCGGTGCCGAAGCGCGTGTTGACGACGACCTTCCAGCCGGGGATGGTCGCCTTCTCCTCCTCACCACCGCGCGGGTTGCTCCCGGAAGCGGAGGTGCTCGGCTCGGTGGAGGACTCCTTGGAGGTGGCCGGGGTCGGCTTCTTGTCCGTCTTCCCGTCAGCCGTGTCGTCCTTGTCGCCGCCCAGCACCAGGAAGCCGGTGACGCCGGCCGCCACGACCACCGCCGTGGCCGCGATGATCGCGACCAGCTTCGTCCGGTTGCCGCCGCCACCGCCCTGCGGCGGCTGGGGCGCGCCGGCCGGCGCCGGGGCGCCCCACTGGGGCTGCTGCCCATAGGCGCCCGGCTGCTGTTGCTGATAGCCCGGCTGCTGGTACGGATTCGGTTGCTGGTACCCCGGCTGCTGGTACGGGTTGTTCGCTTGCGGGTTCTGCTCGCCCCCGGGCGGCTGCTGTCCTGGCCACATGGGCAGTCACCCTAGCCGCGCTCCGGACACGATTCGGTCACTGCCCGTGGACGGAGACGTAGCAACACGGGGACGATCGCCGCGAACCGGCGCGTGGCGGACCGATGCGGCGGTCGTCACACGGCCTGGTCAGGGCCTGGCCAGGCGTCTCTACTCGTGAGTAACATGCGGGCATGAGCGCAGACCAGATGTCCATCGGCGAGATGCTCGCCGCCACGGTGCCCATGGCCCGGACCCTGAACCTCGAGTTCCTCGAGACCACGCCGGAGCGGGCGGTGGTGTCCCTGCCGGACCAGAGCGATTACCACAACCACGTGGGCGGGCCGCACGCCGGCGCGATGTTCACGCTCGGCGAGTCCGCGAGCGGGGCGATCGTGCTGGCCGCGTTCGGTGACCAGCTCTCGCGCGCCGTGCCGCTCGCCGTCAGCGCCGAGATCGCCTACAAGAAGCTGGCGATGGGCGCGGTCACGGCGACCGCGACCCTCGGCCGCCCGGCCGCCGAGGTCGTCGCCGAACTGGACGCGGGCGGGCGTCCCGAGTTTCCGGTGGCCATCGCCATCCAGCGGGCCGATGGTGCCGTCACCGGTGAGATGACGGTCGTCTGGACGCTGCGTCCCAACGGCTGATTCCGCTGTCGCGTGGCTGAGGTCCCGGCCGAGGGGTGAACCCCGGGCCGGGGCCCTCGCGTCGCCTCAGGCCGCGATGTGCCGGTGTGCGGGGGGTGCCGGGCGTGCGGGGTGGGCGCCGTCCAGCTCCGCGACGAACCCCTTGAGCCAGGCCACGAACTCCGGCCCCAGGTCGGGCCGGTCGCAGGCCAGCCGGACCACCGTGCGCAGGTAGTCCGCCTTGTCCCCGGTGTCGTAGCGCAGGCCCTTGAAGACGACTCCGTGCACCGTGCCGTCCGCGGCCAGCTCCTGGAGGGCGTCGGTCAGCTGGATCTCGCCGCCCCGGCCCGGCGGGGTGCGCTCCAGGACGCCGAAGACGGCCGGGTCGAGGACGTAGCGCCCGATGACGGCGTAGCGGCTCGGCGCGTCCTGCCGGGCCGGCTTCTCGACCAGGCCGGTGACACGGACGACGTCCTCCTCGCCGGTCGGTTCGACGGCGGCGCAGCCGTAGAGGTGGATCTGCTCCGGCGGGACCTCCAGCAGGGCGACCACGCTGCCGAGATGGCGGTCGCGGACGTCGAGCATCCGGCGCAGCAGTGTCTCGCGCGGGTCGATCAGGTCGTCGCCGAGCAGAACGGCGAAGGGCTGGTCGCCGACGTGCCGGCGGGCGCACAGTACGGCGTGGCCGAGGCCGAGCGGGTCGCCCTGCCGGATGTGGTGGATGCTCGCCAGCCCGGCAGGGTCGCGCACCGCGTCCAGCCGTACGGTGTCGCCCTTGGCGGCGAGGGCCTGCTCCAGTTCGAAGGCGTGGTCGAAGTGGTCCTCGATGGCCCGCTTGTGCCGGCCGGTGACCATGAGGACGTCGTCGAGTCCCGCCGCTGCCGCCTCCTCGACGACGTACTGGATGGCCGGCTTGTCGACGACCGGCAGCATCTCCTTGGGGGTCGCCTTCGTGGCGGGCAGGAAACGGGTGCCGAGGCCGGCGGCCGGGACGACCGCCTTGCGGACGGTGCCGGCGATTCGGGCGGGAGTGACCGGGGTGGAAGGGTGGGGGGCGATCATGCGGCCCATGCTGACCCGCGGAGATGAGAGCGCGCCGAGAGTCACATGGGAGTGCGCTGTGAGTGGGAGATTTCGTGGACCAACCGCCTTTGCCTGCACACAACTTGAGGCGCTTCGCGGTGCGGTTTTCGAATGCCGGTGCGGATACCGCCGGTAACATATCTGAATTCCCGGCGTTTTGAACTTGGGTCATCCGAACTCCTTGTTACCTGTGAGTCGCATGTGCGAAAGTGAGCCGCCTCACACCCAAGTCCGCGGCTGACGCGGCATAGGTATGCACCAATCACGCACCTGCTTTCCGACGGACGCGCAATTCGCATGCCGTCTGCGGCTGGAAGGAAATGGTTCAGTGCAATCCCCGTACCCCCCACGCCCGCCGTACCCGCCGCGACCCGGAGCGGGGCCCGCGGAATCCGACCGCAATCTTCTGGCCCGGGTCGGCGAACCCGGTGAAGGTCCGCGCGCCGTCGCGCTGTTGCTGTCGCGGCACTGGCGGGCCGTCTACGAGTACGCCGTGATCTGTCTGGCGTCCTCGGAGGACTCGGCGTCCATGGCGGCCGCGGCCGCATTCCGCCGGGAACTCGCCGGGCCGGGCGGCGGTGCGCTGCGCCCGCGCCTGCTCGCTGCCGTACGGGACACGGTCAGGGAGTGGGCCGCCGACGACGGGATTTCCATCGTGCTGCCGGAACTCCGCAAACCGGTCGGTGCTCGTGGTCTGCGCGCCGCCCGGCCCATGACGCCCGAAAGGCGGCGCCTCGCGGAACGCGCATTCCGGTCCCTTCCGGTGGCTTCCCAATGCCTGCTCTGGCACACGGAGGTCGAGGCCGAGCCCATATCCGTACCGGCGGGTCTGCTGGGGGTGGACCCCCGTACCGCGTCGGCCGCTCTGGAGCAGGCGCGCGAGCAATTCCGGACGGGGTGTGTACGGGCGCACCGGGAACTCGCGCCGACGCAGGAATGCCGGTACTACAACCGCTTGCTGGACGTTCCCATGCGCCGCGGCGGGGCTCTGCTGCCGGATGTGCAACGGCATCTCATGGCCTGCCGCTACTGCCGTCACGCCGCCGAGCAACTCAGCCATTTCGAGGGCGGTCTGGAGGACCTGCTCGTCGAGACCGTGCTCGGCTGGGGCGCCCGCCGCTACCTCGAATCACGGCCGGGCCGCGACGGGGGCCCGAACGCCCTTCCCGCACACCCGGCCGGTGGCCGTCACCGCATGCGCGCGCACGCCCTGCCGGCGGGCGGCCGGCTCGGGCCTCCGAGGAAACACACGAAGGCGCTGGTCGCGGCGGTCGGGCTGACCTCCCTCGTGCTGCTCGCGACCCTGCTCGCGGCCCGGGGCTGGTCGGAGGAAAGCGGTACCGCCGACCCCCAGGCCACCTGGGGAGCGGTCAGCGGCCACTCCGTCGACCCGGGCGGCGCGGGATCCTCGTCCACGGATTCGTCCCCGGCCGGCGTCCCGTCGGCCGCCTCCGCGGGCCATCCCGCCGAAGTGGCCCGCGGGCGGCTGCGCAACCTCGACGCCGGACTGTGCCTCGACGTCCGGGGCGGCCGGGTCCGGGCCGACGTCCGTATCGTGCTGACCGCCTGCTCCGACGGGTCCCCGCAGTGGTCGTACCAGGACGACGGCCTGCTGCGCAGCGCCGCCGACCCGACGCTCTGCCTCGGCTCCGACGAGGGGTCGGTCGGCCTGGCCGGGTGTCTCGTGCACGCCGGAGTCGTGCGCTACGACCTGACCGTGCGCGGTGAACTCCTGCCGCGCGGCGGCAAGGGACTGGCCGTCGCGCCCGGAAAGGGCCGGCATGTGATCGTCACGGGGCGCGACGGATCCGAGGCGCAACGCTGGGCGCTGGAACCGGCGGTCGTTCGCGAGGAGGCGGGGGAGTCCCGGCAGGAGCGGCCCCAGGACTCCCCGGTCGTGCCGCAGGAGAAGCGCCAGGAGAAGAAGAAGGGGCCGTACGCCGATGCCCCCTCGGCTCACCCGCCCCGGTCCCCGAGGGCCAAGTCCGAGCAGCGACTCCCGCCGGACCGGTACGAGCCGCGGATCGCCCAGGTGGCCTGCTGCGACGAACCCGACCCCGGCCCGGGCCCCGACGACACGGCCGCGCCCGGCCCCGACGTACTGGGGCGGGCGACCAACGGTGTGGCAAGGACCGCGCTGACGCTGCACGCCGCGACGCTGCCGTAGGGCAGGAGGGTGTCGGCCCGCTCACCCGCCCGGGTGACCCCGGCGCCGGTTCGTGGGAAGAGGTTCACCCGACCTGACCGTGGTGTCCGGCGAAGGGTGAAGGGGAGCCTGACGCATAGTGCGTTCATGACCGACACCGTCTCCCGTTTTCCCCGGCGGTCCGCCCTTCGTCTGCTCGGTGGGGCGGTTGCCGTGGTCGCGGCGGCCACCGGCGGGTTCGCCCCGGCTTCCCGTGCGCACGCGCGGGACGGACGCGGCCGGGGCGCCGGCGCCCGGGTCGAGGGGCTGCTCGCCCGGCTCACCCTCGACGAGAAGATCTCCCTGCTGCACGGCGCCACCGACCCGCGCCCGCTCGGCCAGGCGGGCTACATCCCCGGAGTGGCACGGCTCGGCATCCCGCCGCTGCGTCTCGCCGACGGCCCGGCCGGTGTCCGCGTCACCCGGCATGCCACCGCCCTGCCCGCCCCCGTCCTGCTGGCCTCCGCCTTCGACCCCGACCTGGCCAGGCGCTACGGCCAGGTCATCGGACGGGAGGGCCGCGCGCTCGGCCAGGACGTGCTGCTGTCGCCGATGGTCAACCTCATCCGCACCCCGTACGCCGGCCGCAACTTCGAGACCTTCAGCGAGGACCCGCTGCTCTCCGCCCACCTGGTCGCGGCCGAGATCGAGGGCATCCAGGGCGAGGGGCTCATCGCGACCGTCAAGCACTTCGCGCTCAACAACCAGGAGCGCGACCGCACCTCCGTCGATGTGCGCGCCGACGAACGGACCCTGCACGAGACCGAGCTGCGCGGCTTCGAAGCGGCCGTCGCGGCCGGCACGGGCGCGGTGATGGGCGCGTACAACAAGGTCAACGGCACCTTCGCCTGCGAGAACGAGGAACTGCTCACCCGCGTCCTGCGCGAACGCTGGGGCTTCACCGGCTGGGTGATGACCGACTGGTCCGCCGCGCACAGCACCCGCGAGGCCCTCGTGGCGGGCCTCGACATGGAGATGCCCGACGGCACCCACTTCGGCACGCCCCTCATCTCGGCCGTGCGCGACGGCGGCGTTCCCGAACGGTACGTCGACCGGGCCGTGCGCCGCGTCCTGACCGTCATGGACCGCTTCGGGCTTCTCGGCGGAACCGTCCCGCAACGCCCCGACCGCGACGCGAAGGCCGGAGCGGTGGTCGCCCGCGAGGTCGCCGAAGCGGGAGCCACCCTGCTCCGCAACGCACACGACACCCTGCCCCTGACCGGCGGCGGGAGCATCGCGGTGATCGGGCCGACCGGCGCCCGGCCCCTGGTCAGCGGCGGCGGCAGCGCCCACGTCGTGCCCGAGCACGCCGACAGCCCCCTCGACGCCATCCGGTCGCGCGCCGTACGGGTGACCTACGCACTCGGCGAGGACGCCTTCGGCAAGCCCCTACCGGCGAGCGCGCTCGACCCCGCCTTCGACACCGAGGCCCAGCGCGTCGACGCCGGCCGGACCTGGACGTACGACGGCACCCTCACGGTGACCGAAGCCGAGGCCGGCGACGACTGGACGTTCGTCCTCCACTACTCGGGCACGCCCCCGCTCCGCCCGAAGGTCCTTTTCGACGGCGAGGAACTGTTCCCTCTGGTGCCCGGCTGGGACGAGTACTTCATGGGCGGCCTGCTCACCCACGCGGCCGACGGCCTGTCCGTGCGCCGCAAGACCCTGAAGCCGTCCAGGGGACCGCACCGGCTGTCGATCACCGCACAGGGCGGAGACACCGGCCAGGTGTTCCGGCTGCGCCGCATCACCTCCGCGACCCGCGCCCAGGACGTCGCGAAGGCCGTACGGGCCGCACGCTCCGCCCGGGACGTCGTCCTGTTCGCCTACGAGGACGCCATCGAGGGCCAGGACCGCACGACCATCGCCCTCCCCGGCAACCAGGAACGGCTCATCGAGGCCGTGACGGCGGCCAACCCGCGCACCACCGTGGTCCTCAACACCTCGTCCGCCACGTCGATGCCGTGGCTGGAGCGCACCGGCGCCGTGCTCCAGATGTACTACCCGGGCCAGGAGGGCGCGGCCGCCACCGCCGCCGTCCTGTTCGGGGAGCGCGATCCTGGCGGCCGCCTCACCCAGAGCTTCCCCGCCGACGACGACCACCACCCCGTCGCCGGGGACCCCCGCCGCTACCCCGGCGTGGACGGCACCGAGCAGTACACGGAGGGCGTCCACGTCGGCCACCGCTGGTACGACGCCGAGGACGTACCGCCGCTGTTCCCCTTCGGCCACGGACTGTCGTACACGTCCTTCGGCTACGAGGACCCGGACGCGCGCTGGACGGCCGACGGTCTGGACGTCGCCTTCACGGTCCGCAACACCGGCCCGCGTGACGGTGTCGCCGTGCCGCAGGTGTACGCGGGACCGGCCCCGGACCTCCGGCTCGACCAGCCGGTACGCGTACTGGCCGGGTACCGGCGGCTCGTGCTGCGGGCGGGGGAGCAGCGGCGCGTCACCGTACGCGTCGAGCCGCGCACCCTGTCCTCCTGGGACCCGAAGGTGCACGACTGGGTGCTGGGCACCGGGCCGCGCCCCCTGTGGATCGGGGCGTCGTCAAGGGATCTGCGGCTGCGGACGAGCGTACGGGTGGGCGGCTGAAACACGGCGGGTCGAGAGCGGCACGCACCGCATGGCCGACAGGCGCCTGGCGTCGAACCGGAACAAACTGGTACTCCTCCTGAGGCCGTCGCAGAACCCCCAGGGAGTCACTCATGCCCGAGGCCCCGCGCCAGGACAGCAGGACCGCACCGACCGACGAGGAACTGCGCAGGCTGGACGCACACTGGCGGGCCGCCAACTACCTGGCGGCAGGTCAGATCTATCTGCTGGCGAATCCCCTGCTGACCGAGCCGCTCAGGCCCGAGCACATCAAGCCGCGGCTGCTGGGGCACTGGGGCACCTCACCCGGGCTCAACCTGGTCCACACCCACCTCAACCGCGTGATCAGGAACCGCGGTCTCGACGCCCTGTGCGTCTGGGGCCCGGGCCACGGCGGGCCCTCGGTGCTGGCCAACTCCTGGCTGGAGGGCAGCTACAGCGAGAAGTACCCGGACGCGACGCGGGACGCGCCGGGCATGGAGCTGCTGATGAGGCAGTTCTCGTTCCCCGGCGGGGTGCCCAGCCACGTCGCCCCGGAGGTCCCCGGCTCGATCCACGAGGGCGGCGAACTCGGCTACTCCCTCGCCCACGCCTACGGCGCCGCCCTCGACAACCCGGGCCTGCTGGTCGCCTGCGTGATCGGCGACGGCGAGGCGGAGACCGGCCCGCTGGCCGGGTCCTGGCACGCCAACAAGTTCCTCGACCCCGTCCACGACGGTGCCGTCCTGCCGATCCTCCACCTCAACGGCTACAAGATCGCCAACCCGACCGTGCCGGCCCGCATCCCGGAGACGGAACTCGACGCGCTCCTGCGCGGCTACGGCCACGAGCCCATCCATGTCAGCGGCGACGACCCGGCCGCCGTCCACCGCGCGATGGCCCACGCCATGGACACCGCCCTCGACCGCATCGCCGAGGCACAGCACGCCGCCCGCGAGGAGGGCGTGACCGAACGCCCGCACTGGCCGGTGATCGTGCTGCGCACCCCGAAGGGCTGGACCGGACCGGCGGTGGTGGACGGCGAGCCGGTCGAAGGGACCTGGCGCTCCCACCAGGTGCCGCTGTCCGGCGTCCGCGACAACCCGGAACACCTGCGGCAGCTGGAGGCCTGGCTGCGCTCGTACCGGCCCGAGGAACTGTTCGACGCCCAGGGCCGCCCGGTCGCGGACGTCCTCGACTGCGTCCCCGAGGGCACCAGGCGGCTCGGCGCCACCCCGCACGCAAACGGCGGACTGCTGCTTCGCGACCTGCCGGTCCCGCCCCTGGACGACTTCGCCGTCCCGGTCGACAAACCGGGCACGACCACGCACGAGCCCACCCGGGTCCTGGGCGACCTCCTCGCCCGGGTCATGCGGGACACCGCCGACCGCCGCGACTTCCGCCTGGTCGGCCCGGACGAGACCGCCTCCAACCGGCTCCAGGCCGTCTTCGAGGCCAGCGGCAAAGCCTGGCAGGCCGGGACGCTGCCCGTCGACGAGCACCTGGACCGGCACGGCCGGGTGATGGAAATCCTCTCCGAACACCTCTGCCAGGGCTGGCTGGAGGGCTATCTCCTCACCGGCCGGCACGGGCTGTTCTCCTGCTACGAGGCGTTCGTGCACATCGTCGACTCGATGGTCAACCAGCACATCAAGTGGCTGCGCACCTCCCGCCGACTGCCGTGGCGCGCCCCCATCGCCTCCCTCAACTACCTGCTGACCTCGCACGTGTGGCGGCAGGACCACAACGGCTTCTCCCACCAGGACCCCGGCTTCGTCGACCACGTCCTCAACAAGAGCCCCGAGGTCGTCCGGGTCTACCTCCCGCCGGACGCCAACACCCTGCTGTCGGTGGCGGACCACGCCCTGCGCAGCCGCGACTACGTCAACGTCGTCGTGGCGGGCAAGCAGCCCTGCTTCGACTGGCTGTCGATGGACGAGGCCCGGGCCCACTGCGCCCGCGGCGCCGGTATCTGGAAGTGGGCGGGCACCGAGGACGGCCTCCGGGAACCCGACGTGGTGCTGGCGTGCGCGGGTGACGTCCCCACCCAGGAGGTCCTGGCCGCCGCGCACCTGCTCCGCCGGCACCTGCCCGACCTGGCGGTCCGCGTCGTCAACGTCGTGGACCTGGCCCGGCTGCTGCCCCAGGAGGAACACCCGCACGGCATGAACGACTTCGAGTACGACGGTCTCTTCACCACCGACAAGCCGGTGATCTTCGCCTACCACGGCTATCCGTGGCTGATCCACCGTCTCGCCTACCGCCGGGCCGGGCACCAGCACCTGCACGTACGCGGCTACAAGGAGTCCGGCACCACGACCACGCCCTTCGACATGGTCGTCCGCAACGACCTCGACCGCTACCGCCTGGTGATGGACGTCATCGACCGTGTTCCGGGCCTCGCGGTGCGCGCCACGGCCGTACGCCAGCGGATGGCCGACGCCCGCACCCGCCACCACGCCTGGATCCGCGAGCACGGCACCGACCTGCCCGAAGTCGCCGAGTGGACGTGGAACGCCTGAGCCGCGGAGCACGTCCTGCAACCCGGTAGGCTTCCCGTGCCCGCAGGGAAGCTCAGGGAGCCCGCAGGGAAGCTCAGGGAAAGGAACCCGCGTTGCACGTCCAGGAGTGGCTCGAAACCGTACCCGCAGTCGCCGTCTACGCACTGGTGGGAGTGGTCATCGGCCTGGAAAGCCTGGGCATCCCGCTCCCGGGCGAGATCATCCTGGTCTCCTCCGCGCTGCTCGCCTCCCAGCACGGCGACATCGACCCCGTCGTCCTCGGAGCCTGCGCCACGGCCGGCGCGATCATCGGCGACTCCATCGGCTACGCCATCGGCCGCAAGGGCGGGCGACCCCTGCTGGCCTGGCTGGGCGCGAAGTTCCCCAAGCACTTCAGCGAGGGCCATATCGCCACCGCCGAGCGCTCCTTCGAGAAGTGGGGCGTGTGGGCGGTCTTCTTCGGCCGCTTCGTCGCCCTCCTGCGCATCTTCGCGGGCCCTCTGGCCGGTGTGCTCCGGATGCCGTACTGGAAGTTCCTCATCGCCAACGTCCTCGGCGGCATCGTCTGGGCCGGCGGCACGACGGCGGTCATCTACTACGTCGGCATCGTCGCCGAGTCCTGGCTGAAGCGCTTCTCGTGGCTGGGCCTGGTGGCGGCGGTCCTGGTGGGCCTGACGTCCATGCTGGTGATCAAGCGCAAGGCGAAGAAGGCCCAGCCCGTAGCGGCCGCTGCGGAGTAGCAAGCCCTTCCTTCGCCTACGCGTGCACCTCGCGGTGCGCCTTCGCCAACTCGGCATACATCGTGCCGTTGAGGGTGACCCCCTGACGCTCTTCCTCGGTCAGCTCCCGCCGGATCTTCGCGGGAACCCCCGCCACCAGTGACCCGGGCGGGACGACCATCCCCTGCGGCACCAGGGCCTGCGCGGCGACAAGAGACCCGGCCCCGATCACGGCCCCGTTCAGCACGGTCGCCCCCATGCCGATCAGACAGTCGTCCTCGACGGTCGCCCCGTGCACCACGGCGTTGTGCCCGATGGACACCCGCTCACCCACCGTCACGGGAAACCCCGGGTCGGCGTGGAGCGTGCAGTTGTCCTGGACGTTGCTGCTGCCGCCGACGGAGATCGACTCGACGTCACCCCGCAGCACGGCCCCGTACCAGACACTCGCCCCCGCACCCAGCGTCACGCCCCCGATCACCGAAGCCGTCGGCGCCACGAACGCCTCCGGATCGACCCGCGGCTCCCTGCCGCCGATCCCCGTGATCATCGCCCGCTGCGCCATGTCCGCCTCCAGAAACGTCGTAGACAACGCGCAAACCGTACGACACCCGGTGGGGCGAAGATCACAGGCCTTCGACGCCACGGGGTGAGCTACCGCTGAGTACGGTGACCTCGTGCCGAAGCGCAAGAACACGTTCTCATCCTGGCGGCGGGGTCTAGTGCAGCGCGCCGTCCACGCGGGCTGGGCCTGGGTGCAGCGCACGGGCTCCGTCACGGCCGAGCACCCCGGGCGCTACCGCTTCGGCGCGATGGGAACCGGTACCAGGCTCGCCTTCCCGCTCGGCACGGTCTTCGGCGAACCCTGGATCCATCTCGGCGCCCACTGCATCATCGGCGAGCAGGTCACCCTCACGGCGGGCCTGATGCCCGACCTCGATCTCGGCCCCGACCCGATCCTGCGCCTCGGCGACGGTGTCGTCCTGGGCCGCGGCAGCCATGTCATCGCGGACACGACGGTCACCATCGGCAGCGACTGCTACTTCGGTCCGTACGTCTACGTCACGTCCACGAACCACTCCTACGACGATCCGCACGAGCCCATCGGCAAGCAGTGGCCGCGGATGGAGCCGGTGGAGATCGGGCCCGGCTGCTGGATCGGCACGGGCGCGGTGATCCTGCCGGGCGCCCGGATCGGGCGGAACGTGGTGGTGGCCGCGGGCGCGGTCGTCCGGGGCGCGGTGCCCGACCACGCCGTGGTGGCGGGCGCGCCGGCCCGTGTCGTACGGCGCTGGACCCCCGCCGACGGCTGGCAGCCGCCGCTGCGCACCCCGCCGCCGGTGCCGATACCGGAGGGCGTCACGCCCGAGCAGTTGCGCGCGCTGTCGGGCCTGGACGAGGAGACGGCGGCCCGGCTGGCCGAGCTGGACGAGGAGGCGGCGGCCGGTCTCGCCGAGCTGGAGCCGGGGTCCTGACCTCAGCCCGATGCCAGGAGGACCGTCCCCACCAGAGCCAGGCCCGCGCCCGCGGCCTGGACCGCCCGCAGGCGTTCGCGCAGGAGACCCCGCGCGGCCACGGCGGTCACCACCGGGTAGAGGGAGGCCAGCACGGCGGCGACGGTGACCGGGCCGTGCTGTGCGGCGATCGAGTAGGTGCCGTTCGCGGCGACGTCCGCGAGGCCGACGAAGGCGAGCGCGGGCAGGGAGCGCCAGGGGAAGCCGTCCGCCGGGAGGGCCGGCGATCCGCGCCGCACGGACACCAGCAGTGCGAGTCCTCCGGCGGTCACGTTCGTCACCCGCTGCACGAACAGCGCGAGGAAGAGCCCGGTGAGCGTGGTCGACGCCTCGGCGATCAGGGCCATCACCGCGCCGAAGCCGAACGCCGCGAGGAGGGTCAGGGCGATGGCCTGCCGCTGTACGGGGGCGCCGCGGAACTGGGGGCCGCCGGCGAGACAGACACCGGCGACGGCGACCAGGATGCCGACGAGCTGCAGCAGGCCGGGGCGCTCGCCCAGCACCAGGCCGACGCCGACCGGCACGGCCACGCCGATCGAACCCAGCGGTGAGACCACGCCCATCGGGCCCAGTGCGAGCGCCTTGTAGAAGGCGAGCATCGCCACCGGCCCGACGAGTCCGGCCGCCACGGCGAACCACAGCTGCGGCCCCGCCTCGCTCCAGCCGCCGGTCGCCACCACGACCGCACCGAGCACGACCACGGCGATCGACTGCGAGACCACGACCACCGTCAGCGCGGGCGTGCGCCGGGTCAGCAGTCCGCCGCCGAAGTCGGCCAGCCCCCACAGCAGGCTGGTGGCCAGGGCGAAGAGCGCTGTCATGGGATGGAGGCCTCGCAGTACAGTTCATTGAACGATCAGGTCAACCACACCATAGTGCACTCTGCTGCACTGTGTCATACACAATATTGGACGGAACGTGTCGGACCTCGAGCTGCTGACCCAGTCCCTGGCGCGCAGCGTCAAGCACTGGCGCGCGGTGCGCGGCTTCACCCTGGACGTGCTCGCCGCCCGGGCAGGCGTCAGTCGCGGCATGCTCATCCAGATCGAGCAGGCCCGCACCAACCCCAGCCTCGGCACCGTCGTCAAGATCGGCGACGCGCTCGGCATCTCCATCACCACCCTGCTCGACTACGAGAAGGGCCCGAACGTCCACATCGTCCCCGCCGAGCAGACCGTGCGGCTGTGGCACACCGAGGCCGGCAGCTACAACCGGCTGCTCGCGGGCACCGAGGCGCCCGGCCCGCTGGAGATGTGGGACTGGCGGCTCATGCCCGGCGAGAGCAGCCCCTCGGACCCGCACCCCGCCGGCACGACCGAACTGCTGCACATCACGGCGGGGGAGCTGACGCTCACCGTCGACGGTGTCGAGCATCGCGTCCCCGCGGGCGCGAGCGTCCACTTCGAGGCCAACGTCCCGCACACGTACGGCAACACCGGCGAGGTGCCGATGCAGATGACGATGGCCGTCTCGGTGCCGCCCGTGTCCTGAGACGCCAGGTCGGAGGCGGTCCGCTGTTGTTAGCGTGCGGTCATGCGCGCACCCATCGGACACTTCGACGACGCCCGTCCCGCCCCCGCCTGCCTCGACGAACTCACCGGCCCGGTCGCCGACGCCGTACGCCACTGGCCGGGCAGCGTCCCCGCCGACCAGATCCTCTACGTCGACACCGACCCGGAGCGGGCCGACACCGCCGTCTTCGTGGAGCACTACGGACGGGACCTGCTGGAGCGGTCCGCGAACTGCGTGGTGGTGACGGGCAAGCGCGCCGGCGAGACCACGCTCGCCGCGTGCGTCGTGCTGTCCACGACCCGGGTCGACGTGAACGGCGTCGTGCGCCGCCGGCTCGGCGCCCGCAAGGCCTCGTTCGCCAGCATGGACACGGCGACCGGCGAGACCGGCATGGAGTACGGCGGCATCACCCCGCTCGGACTGCCGGACGGCTGGCCCGTGCTGGTGGACGCGGCCGTCGTCGACCTGCCGTACGTGCTGGTCGGCAGCGGCCGGCGGCGCGGCAAGCTTCTGGTCCCGGGCAAGGCGTTCGCGGAACTGCCGGGAGCCGTGGTGCTGGAGGGGCTGGGAGTCTCCTGACCTACGCCACCGTGTGGTGGGCCAGGGCCAGATGCGGGTCGGCCTCGCCGGGGGCCGGTTCCGGGTCGGCGTGGACCAGGGCGGCGGTGAGGCGGGGCACGGCGTGCAGCAGCGCGTGTTCGGCGTCGACGGCGATCCGGTGCGCCTCGCGTACCGTCACGGTGCCGTCCACCACGACCGCGACCTCGGCGCGCAGCCGGTGCCCGATCCAGCGCAGCCGCAGTTCGCCCACCCCGCGCACTCCGGGGACCTCGGTCAGGGCCCGTTCGGCCTGGTCCACCAGGGCCGGGTCGACCGCGTCCATCACCCGCCGGAACACCTCCCGCGCCGCGTCCCGCAGCACCAGCGCGATCGCCGCCGTGATCGCCAACCCCACGATCGGGTCGGCCAGTTGCCAGCCCAGGGCCGAGCCGCCGGCGCCCAGCAGCACGGCCAGGGAGGTGAAGCCGTCGGTGCGGGCGTGCAGTCCGTCGGCGACCAGCGCGGCCGAGCCGATCGCGCGGCCGACCCGGATGCGGTAGCGGGCCACCCACTCGTTGCCCGCGAATCCGACGAGGGCCGCCACGGCGACCGCCGGGACGTGCTGGACCGGGCGCGGGTCGAGGAGGCGGTCGATCGCGGTCCACCCCGCGAAGGCCGCGGACGCGGCGATCGTCAGCACGATCACGAGGCCCGCCAGGTCCTCGGCCCGCCCGTAGCCGTAGGTGAAGCGGCGGGTGGCCGCGCGCCGGCCCAGCACGAAGGCGATCCCGAGCGGCACGGCGGTCAGCGCGTCGGCGGTGTTGTGCACGGTGTCCCCGAGCAGTGCCACCGAGCCGGAGACGGCCACCACGAACGCCTGGGCCAGGGCCGTCACACCGAGCACCGCGAGGGAGACCCAGAGCGCCCGCATCCCGCGGGCCGAGGACTCCAGGGCGGAGTCGACCTTGTCGGCCGTCTCGTGGGAGTGGGGGGTGAGGAGATGGGACAGCCGGTGGCGCAGGCCGTGCCGGTGGTGGTGAGGGTGGGAGTGCTCGTGCCGGTCGCTCACGTGGGTCCCCTTCCGGTGTGCGGGAGTGGACGTGCACACGCCCACAGGGCCATTATGTGCGTATGAGCGCACGCATGCACCTGTCACCTGCGCACGATGCGCACCCGCGCAGCCCCGGCGAGGAACAGTTCGCGCTCGCCGCCGAACTCCTCGCGCTCCTGGGGGACCGGACCAGGCTCGCCCTGCTGCACGCACTGACCGGGGGAGAGGCCGATGTCACGACCTTGACGGAGGCGTGCGGGGCGGCCCGGCCCGCCGTCAGTCAGCACCTGGCGCGGCTGCGTCTCGCGGGCCTGGTGGACACACGCAAAGAGGGCCGCCGCGTGATCTACTCACTCCGCGACGGCCATCTGCGCCGGCTCGTGGACGAGGCGCTGAACGTGGCCGACCACCGTCTCAGCGACCGCCCCCCGCACGACTGAGTCAGTACCGCGCGGCCGTCCCCAGGTACTGCTCGGCGAAGGCCGCGGCCGCCGCGGGCGAGGTGAACAGACGGCGCAGCCGGGCGAGCGTGGTGCCCGCGCGGAACGGGTCGCCCGCCGCCGTGCCGTGGTACACCTCGGACAGCCACTGCGAGAACTCCTGGTAGTCCCACACGCGCCGCAGGCACGCCTCCGCATAGCCGGCCAGACCGCTGTCGTCACCCGTGGTCAGGCGGGCCACCAGGGCGTCGCCGAGCAGGAAGGCGTCGTGCAGGGCGAGGTTCATGCCCTTGGCCGCGATGGGGGCGACCAGATGCGCCGCGTCGCCCGCGAGGTGGAGCCGGCCGTGCACCATCGGCTCGACCACGTAGTCGTGCATGTCCAGCACGCGCTTCTCGATCAGCCGCCCCTCGACGAGCGGCGGCACACCGGCCGCCCCGAGGCGCTGTTGGAGCTCCGCCCAGACCCGTTCGTGCGGCCAGTTCTCCGGGTCGTCGCCCGGCGGGCACTGGAGGTAGTAGCGGGTCACCTCCGGGCTGCGGGGCATCTGGCCCGCGAAGCCGTTCTCGTGACAGCCGAACAGCACGCAGTCGGCCGACGGCGGGGCCTCGGCGAGCAGCGCCAGCCAGCCGACGCCGTAGTCGTGCCGCGCGACCCGGACCCGCTCCGGCGGCAGCGAGGCCCGCGTCACTCCGCGCGCCCCGTCGCAGCCGGCCACGAAGTCGCAGTGCACGACCCGCTGTTCACTCGTCTGCGGGCAGGTGTACGACACGGACGGCCGGTCGGTGTCGATGTCGTGCACCTCGACGTCCCGGACCCCGAAGCTGATCTCCCCGCCGCGCACGTCGGCGTACTCGCGCACCAGGTCCGTCACCAGCAGCGGCTGCGGGTAGACGAAGTGATGACTGCCCGTCATCTCGCCGTAGTGGAACCGGTACCGCTCCCCGTCGAAGCGGAACTCGCACGCGCTGTGCAGCTCGGCGCGGTCCAGCAGGTTCCGGGCGAGGCCCCGCTTCTCCAGGCCCCGTACGGCCCACTCCTCGATGATCCCGGCCCTGGGCCGCTGTTCGACGAACTCCCGGGTCTCGGTCTCCAGCACCAGGCAGTCCACGGAGGCGGCCCGCAGGATGTTGCCGATCGTCAGCCCGGCGGGACCCGCGCCCACGACGACGACCGGGAAACGTCGGGGGGAACCTGAGTCCGCGGGCGGGGAGGCGGGGGTCATGCGCTCATTATGGAGCGGGCGCGTCGGCTGTGACCGTCACCCCACCCGCGGGATCTCGATCGCCGGGCAGCGGTCCATCACCATCTCCAGGCCCGCGGCCCGGGTGCGGTCGTACGCCGCCTCGTCGACGACGCCGAGCTGGAACCACACCGCCCCCGCGCCCTTGGCGACCGCCTCGTCCGCGACCGCTCCGGCGAGGTCGCTGTTCACGAACACGTCCACGACGTCCACGTCGAAGGGGATGTCCGCCAGGCTCGCGTACCCCTGCTCGCCGTGCACGGTCTCCGCCTTGGGGTGCACGGGCACGACGCGCTTGCCGTACCGCTGGAGCACGGCGGCGACGCCGTACGCCGCGCGCTGCCGGTTCGACGACAGGCCCACCACGGCCCAGGTGTCGCCGAGCTCGGTGAGGATCCTGCGGAGCGTTGCGTCGTCGCCGTACACCGGCGGCCTCCTCGGGAGTCGCGGAAGAGCTGCTGTCCGGGCAACGACGCAGAGTGCGCGGTGATTCCCCGACGCCCACCGTGATAGCTTGCCGAGGCCAGTCGAACCCATGTACGTGGGTCAGGGAATCCGGTGCGAATCCGGAACTGACGCGCAGCGGTGAGGGGGACGGGCGGGGCCGCGGCCACTGTACGGCTGGATGCCGTACGGGAAGGCGCCCCGCACCGGGTGAACCCGAGTCCGAAGACCTGCTGGCGGCCCCCGCGGCCGGCCGGCGGTGGGGGAGCACCGTACGACCGGGCTCCGCGATCGGGCCCTCGACGTCTGAGGACTGGTTTCCTTGCCCCTCGCCCGACCCGCCCGTGCCGCCGTCCTGCTCGCGGCCTGCTCCCTGATCATGACCGGCTGCGGAGGCTCGAAGACCCCCACGGTCAAGGCGTCCGCCACCCTCGACAACTGCGGCCGGAAGGTCCGGGTCGACAAGGCGCCCCGGCACGCCGTCTCCCTCAACCAGGGCACCACCGAGATCCTGCTCTCCCTCGGTCTCGCCGACCGAATAGCCGGCACGGCCACCTGGACCGACCCCGTGATGAAGGGGCTGGAGAAGGCCAACGCGAAGGTGCCGCGCATCGCCGAGAACAACCCCTCCTTCGAACGGGTCCTGGACTCCGACCCCGATTTCGTCGCCGCGTCCTTCGTCTCCACCCTCGGCAAGGGCGGGGTCGCCACCCGCGACCAGTTCGAGAAGCTCGGCGTGCCCACGTACGTCTCCCCGTCCGACTGCGCCGGCAAGGACAACTCGGGCGGCGGCGACGGCAAGCGCGACAAGGCGCTGGGCATCGACGCCGTCTACGGCGAGGTGCGGGACCTCGCGACCGTGTTCGGAGTGAAGGATCGCGGCGACAAGCTCGTGGCCTCCCTCCAGCAGCGGATGAAGAAGGCCACGCGGGGCGTCGACGCCTCCGACGTCTCCCTTCTGTACTGGTTCGCCAACTCCGAGTCGCCCTACCTGGCCGGCTGCTGCGGAGCGCCCGGCATCATGACCCGCGCCCTCGGCGCGAAGAACGTCTTCGACGACACCCACGAGGAATGGCCGCAGGTCAACTGGGAGACCGTCGCCGACCGCAACCCCGACGTCCTCGTCATCGGCGATCTGACCCGCGACTCGGAGACCGCCGAGTCGGCGAAGCGGAAGATCGCCTTCCTGGAGTCCAACCCGGTCACCAAGAACATGGACGCCGTCAAGCACAAGCGGTACGTGCTGCTCAGCGGGCAGGCCATGAACCCGACCATCCGCACCGTCGAGGGCGTGGAGAAGGTCGCGGCCGGACTGCGTGAGTTCGGGCTCGTGAAGTGACCGTACGCGGACCGGCGCTCGCCTTCGGGGGCGCCTTGCTGCTGGTGGTCTCCGTGGCCCTGGCGATCACCATCGGACCGGCCGATATCAGGGTCGGGGACGTGTGGTCCGTCGTCGCGTCCCACCTGGGGCTCGGCAGCTCCGACCTGACGCCGATCCGGGACGGGATCGTCTGGCAGCTGCGGCTGCCGCGCACCCTGCTCGCGGCCGTGTGCGGGGCGGGACTCGCCGTGTGCGGGGCGGTGATGCAGTCGCTGCTGCGCAATCCGCTCGCCGATCCGTTCGTGCTCGGGGTGTCCTCGGGCGCCTCCACCGGCGCGGTCGTCATCGTCGTGCTGGGCGTGGGCGGCGGTGCCGTCTCGGTGTCCGCGGGCGCGTTCCTCGGCGCCCTGGTCTCCTTCGCGCTGGTCCTGCTGCTCAGTCACACCCTCGGCGACACCACCGACCGGGTCGTCCTCGCGGGCGTCGCCGCCATGCAGCTCTTCTCCGCGCTCACCTCCTTCGTCGTGCTGACCGCCGCCGACGCCGAGACGACCCGGGGCGTGCTGTTCTGGCTCCTGGGCTCGCTCGGCGGGGCCGGCTGGACCGACGTGTGGCTGTGCTTCGCCGTCCTGGCCGTGGCGCTGGTGGTGTGCCTGTCGTACGCCCGTACCCTCGATGCCTTCGCCTTCGGGCAGGACGCGGCGGCCGCGCTCGGGGTGTCCGTGGCCCGCACCCGCCTGGTACTGCTGTGCGTGACCGCCCTGCTCACGGCCGCGCTGGTCAGCTCCGCCGGGGCGATCGGCTTCGTCGGGCTGGTCCTGCCGCACGCCGCCCGGGCGCTTGCCGGCCCCGGGCACGCCCGGCTGCTGCCGATCACCGCCCTCGCCGGTGCGGTGTTCCTGGTCTGGGTCGACACCCTGGCCCGTACGGTCCTGGATCCGCAGGAGGTGCCGGTGGGGGTCGTGACATCGCTGATCGGGGTGCCGGCGTTCGTGGCGGTGCTCTACCGGACACGGAGGGTGCGGTGACCGGGACACAGGCCAGTGAGACGGAAACGCCGGTGCGGGCCGGGCTCCGGGCCGACCGGGTCAGCCGCCGTACCGACGGGCGCCTCATCCTCGACGGCGTCGTCCTCGCGCCCGAACCCGGCTCCACCGTCGGCGTCCTCGGCCCCAACGGCTCCGGCAAGTCCACGCTGCTGCGGCTGCTGGCCGGGCTGCTCACGCCGACCGCCGGAGTCGTCACCCTCGACGGCACCCCGCTGGGCGACCTGCCCCGCCGTACCGTCGCCCGCCGCCTCGCCATGGTCGAGCAACAGGCCGACACGCAGGTCGAGTTGACGGTTCTGGACGTCGTACGGCTGGGTCGTGTCCCGCACCGACGCGCCTGGGTACCCGCCCCGGCGGACGACGAGCGGGCGATTCGCGCCGCCCTGGAGCGCACCGGCCTGGCCGCCCGTGCCGGCCAGCCCTGGCACACCCTCTCGGGCGGCGAACGCCAGCGGGTGCAGATCGCCCGCGCACTCGCGCAGGAACCCCGGGAACTCCTCCTGGACGAGCCCACCAACCACCTCGACATCCACCACCAGCTGGACCTGCTCGCCCTGGTCACGGGCCTGCCGGTCACCACCGTCGTCGCGCTGCACGACCTCAACCTCGCGGCGATGTACTGCGACCGGGTCGTCGTCCTGCGCGGGGGGACGGTCGTGGCGGGCGGTGCTCCCGGTGACGTCCTCACCGAAGAGCTCATCGCGGAGGTGTACGGGGTGCGGGCCGCGGTCAGCCGCGAAGGACCCGAACAGCGGCCCCACGTGCGCTTCCTGGGCACGCTGGCCTGAGGCCTGCCGGCCCTGGTGCCGGGCACGCCATTGGTGGGGTGCTTCCCGCCACGGTGGCCTGAAAACGCCGAACCTGCCTGCGTGTGCCCGCCCACCCGCCTACGCTCGCCTCGTGCTGCGCATCATCGACGCCCGTAGCGGCGAGCCGGTAGACGCCGCCCCGGCCCGCCGGGGCCTGACCCGTGTCGAGGTGCACGCGCCCGGCTTCGACACGACGAGCCTGCGGGTACTGCTCGTCGCCGACCTGCTCGTGCGGACCCTGGAGCTCGGCGGCACACCGGTGTGGGCACTGCTGACCGGGGGGCGACAACAGGCGGAGCTGCGCGCGAGCGCCGCGGCGCTCGGCATCCGGCCCTTCGAGGACAGCCCCGACGTGAGTGCCGGGCTGGGGGAGGCCCAGGTCATCCATGTGGCCGTCGAGGGCGGGTCGGCGACCGACGGAGTGCGGATCGATGTCGCCCCCGCGCGTATCGATGGTGCCCCCGCGCATCCCGAGAACCCGGGCACGCCGGACGGCACCGACACCGGCACCGACCCCGGTGTCCTGCGCCTCTCCCTGCTCGCCCGGCACCACAGCGCCCCCGCCCGGCTGGAGGCGGCCGCGCTCGACGAGGCCCGGGTCACCCTCGCGCGGTGGCGCGGCGCGGTCGCCCGTTGGGCCCGGCTGCCCTCGCGGCCCGTCCCCGACGAGGTGCGCCGGCGGTTGCGCGACGCCTGGGAGGATGACCTGGACCTGCCCCGGGTACTGGACATCCTGCACGATGTCGAGACCGAGCCGGAGCTGCCCGACGGCGCGCGCTTCGAGACGTACGCGTACGCCGACCGGCTCCTCGGCCTCGACCTCACCCGCGACCTGGGATCCCCGTCATGATCGAGCGCGCCGGAGCCGGCCCACTGCGCCGTCTGGTCGTCCTGCGGCACGCAAAGTCCGCCTGGCCCGTGGACGTCGCCGACCACGAACGCCCCCTCGCCCCGCGCGGCCGCCGGGACGCCCCCGCGGCCGGACGCGCGCTGGCCGAGGCCGACTGCCTGCCGGACCTCGCGCTGTGCTCCACGGCCGTACGCGCGCGCCGCACCTGGGATCTGGCCGCAGGCCAGTGGGGCACGCCCCCGCCGGTCCGCCACGACCGGAGGCTGTACGCCGCCGGTCCCTCCGGCCTGCTGGCCGTCGCTCAGGAGGTGCCCGCCGAGGTCGAGACGCTGCTGCTGATCGGGCACAACCCCGGCCTGGAGGAACTGGTCGTGGCGCTCGCCGCCGACGGGCTCGACGACACCCTGGAGCGGGTCCGCACGAAGTTCCCCACCTCGGCGATCGCCGTCCTGTCCTGGCGCGGCACGACCTGGCGGTCCCTCACCCCCGGCACCGCGCTGCTCACCTCCGTGATCGTGCCCCGGGGCCGGAAGGAGAAGTAGCGGCGGACCGGCCCGGGCCGCTCCCGGGCGCCCGCATAGGCTGGCCGGATGCAGGACGAATACCGCACGGTCGCCCGCGCCGGCGTGCACGAGACCGAGGTCAACCGCTCCCGCTTCCTGTGCGCCCTCGCCCCGGCGGCCACCGAGCAGGAGGCCCAGGAGTTCATCGCCGCGGTCCGCAAGGAGCACGCCGCGGCCAACCACAACTGCTGGGCCTACGTCATCGGCGCCGACGCCTCGGTCCAGAAGGCGAGCGACGACGGCGAACCCGGCGGCACCGCGGGCGTCCCCATGCTCCAGATGCTGCTGCGCCGCGACATGCGGTACGTCGTCGCCGTCGTCACCCGCTACTTCGGCGGGGTCAAGCTCGGCGCCGGCGGTCTCATCCGGGCGTACGGAGGAGCGGTCGGCGAGGCCCTGGACACCCTCGGCTCGCGCACCCGCCGCAGGTTCCGCCTGGCCACCGTCACCGTCGACCACCAACGGGCGGGCAAGCTGGAGAACGACCTGCGCACGACCGGCCGCGAGGTACGGGACGTGCGCTACGGCGAGGCGGTCACGATCGAACTCGCCCTCCCGGACGCCGATGTGGACGCCTTCCGGGCCTGGCTCGCCGACACGACCGCCGGGACGGCCGTGTTCGAACCGGGTGGGGAGGCGTACGGCGACGCCTGACGCGCGGTCACTACCGGGGCCGTCGCGCACCAGCACCCGTCCCGCTCTTTCGGCCGGTCCGGCCGAAAGAGCGGGACGGGTGGACGCCGGCCGCCTGCCGCGGACGGAGGTCAGCGGTCCGTGTCGGTGCCGGTGTCCCCGTCGGGGCGTACGGCGGATCGGCCGGCCGAGCCCTGGACGCCTTCTTCGGCACGGTCACCCGCCGCGGCTTGAGCGCCGGCGGGGACGCGGCCCATCCGTACGGCGAGCAGCGCGGTGCCGACGGCGAGTGCCGCGAGGACGTACGCGGTGAGGTCGAATGCCTCCGCGAAGTCGGCCAGGCCGGTGTCCGGACCCGGCGCTTGTGGATTGGTCCCCAGGAAGCCGCGGTACAGGGCCCCGATGACCGCTACACCGAAGGCCATGCCCGCCTGGGTGACGGTGTTCAGCACACCCGATCCGGCGCCGGCGTCGTCCGGGTGGACCCGGGAGAGGACGGTGTCCACCAGGGGCGCGACGACCAGGCCCTGCCCGAATCCGGAGACCCCCATCACCGCGGCGAGCCCGATCGCCTGGCTGGTGCCGTCCAGGCCGGTGACGGCGGGCACGGCCGCGAGCGAGACCGCCATGACGAGGCCGCCCGCCACCGACACCCCGATGCCGAACCGGGCGGCGAGCCTGCGGCAGGCCGCCGAGGCGACGATGAAGCCGAGGCCGAGCGGCACGAAGACCATGCTCGCGGCCAGCGGCGTCAGCCGGAGGCCCGACTGGAGGTGGTACGTGAGGACCAGGAACAGCCCGGCGTTGCCGGAGAAGAACAGCAGTACGGTGCCCATGCTCAGCGGGAAGCCCTTGGCCCGCAGCAGCCGGCTCGGCAGCAGCGGGTCGTTGCCCCGGTCCTCCGTCCGGCGCTCCCAGCGCAGGAAGGCCACCGCGCCGGCCGCGCTGAGAGCGAAGCAGCCGTACGTCCACCAGGGCCAGCCGTGCTCACCGCCGAGGATCAGCGGGATGAGCACGAGCGGCAGCAGCACGGCGGTGAACACGGCGCCGATGATGTCGAGGCGCGGCAGATCGGCGCTGCGGCTCTCGGTGACGGCGGGCACGGCCGCGCACAGGATCGCCGCCCCGATCGGCACGTTGATCAGGAAGATCATGCGCCAGCCCAGACCGGCCACGTCGAGGTCGAGCAGCAGGCCGCCGCCGACGAGACCGGCGATGACGCCCGCGCCGATGGAGGCACCGTAGGCGCCGACCGCTCGGGCCCGGTCGCGCTCGTGCACGAAGACGGCCCGGATGAGGGAGAGCACCTGCGGTGTCATCACGGCGGCCGACAGGCCCTGGAGGACCCGGGCCGCGATCAGCGTGCCCGGGCTGGGCGCGAGCGCGCACAGCAGGGAGGTCAGGGTGAAGGTGGCCACCCCGTACTGGAAGGTGCGCTTGCGGCCGATCCGGTCGCCGAGCCGGCCGCCGGTTACCATGCCCGCTGCGTAGGCGATCACGTAACCGTCGATGACGAACTGGAGCTGGCCGAACCCGGCGTTCAGGTCCGCCTGGATCCCCGGAGCCGCGACGTTCACGATGAACATGTCGATCTGGCTCATGAACATCGCGAGCAGGACCACGGTGAGTCCCGCCCAGTCCCGCCCGGTGGCTCGGGGAGGGCCGGTCGCGGTGGCGGCCCCGGCCTCTGCCCCGGCCTTCGGACTCGCTTTCCGTGTCTCTGTGCGCATATCACCACTCGGTTTCGACGGTGCGCCGGAGCGCGCATGTTTAGTGCTAAATTCAGATCTAAATGTAGCAGGTCAGTGTGGAGGGTGAGCTCATGAGGGCATCAGAGGAAAGCGATCGCCGGCCGGCGGGAGAAGACCCGGCGGACGCCATCGCGGCTGCCTGGAGCCGTGAGCGGCCCCAGACTCCGGTGGGTTCCATCGGCGTGGTCACGAGGATCTGGCAGCTCGCCAAGCACTTCGGCGACGACCGCCGGCGGGTGCTCGCCGAGGCGGGGGTCGACCCGGCCACCCTCGACCTGCTCAGTGTGCTGCGCCGCAGCGGGAAGCCCTACACCATGAGCACCCGGGATCTTGCCGTGCACTCCCTGGTCACCGCGGGTGCCATCTCACAGCGGGTCGCGCGCGCCGAGCGCGACGACCTGGTCACCCGCCGACCCGCCCCCGGCCGAAGCCGCGCCGTCCTGGTCGAACTGACCCCGGCGGGACACGAGTTGGTGGAGCGCACCGTGGACCGGGTGCTCGCCCGCGAGGCACAGCTCCTGGAACGCCTGGGCCCGGAGCGGCGCGAGGCGCTCTCCGAGTTGCTGCGGGAACTGCTCGACGATGTGCAGGACCAGCTGAATGTGCAGGGTGTTTCCCATGTGGGGCACGAGGGCCTGGACGGCTGAGCCAGGGCGTCCCGGCCGGGAACATCGCCCTGTTCCCGGCCGGGACCGGCTCAGTAGCCGTAGGCGCTCGGCGCGTTCTGGCCGCCGTCCACCGGGATGTTCGCGCCGTTGACGCCCCGGGCCCGGTCCGAGAGCAGGAAGGCGATCACCTCGGCGACATCCCGCGGATCGACCAGCCCGCCACCGGGGAACTCCTTCTCGAACGCGCGGTAGGCCCGCGGGTCCTCGTCCCGGAGCCTGGCCCAGCCCTTGCCCTCGATCAGCATCGAGCCGGGCGACACGCAGTTGACCCGGACCCCTCGCGGCCCCAGCTCACGGGCGAGGGAGGAGGCCATGTGGATCTGCGCGGCCTTCGCCGCCGCGTACTGGGCGGGCGGGGCGGGCTTCCAGCCGGAGACGGAGGAGACCAGCACGGCACTGCCCCCGGTCCCGGCCAGATGGTCGGCCGCCTCGCGCAGGGCGATCGCCGGATGGGTGACGTTGAGCCGGCACGTCAGGTCCCAGTCGGACGCCTCCGTGTCGCGCAGATCCGCGCCGCGCGCCCCGCCCGCGACGGTCACGAGGCCGTCCACCCGGCCGAGCCGGGCGGCCGACTCCCGTACGAACGCCGCGAGGGCGGACTCGTCGAGCACGTCAAGACACTCCGTGTGGAGGGTGCGACCGTGCCGGGCGCGCACCTCCTCGGCCACCGCCTCCAGCGAGGCGGCGTCGCGGCCGCACACGGCGAGATCGCATCCCTGCGCGGCGAGCCGGAGCGTGGTCTCCCGCCCGAGCCCCCGGCTGCCGCCGGTCACGATCACCGCTCTTCCGGAGGATCCGGGACGGTCCACCTCCCGTGCGCCGCCCGCGACGTCCGTGTCGTCCACGCCGTTCATGCTCCTCTCCCCACGCTGTCGGCCCCCGTCCGTGTGTCCCGCTCGTTCCCGCGACCGGCCCCGCGGCAGGTCAGCCCGTCCTCGCCGGGTCCCGCACGATGTACGCCGAGAGGATCTCGTCGATACGGTCCAGCACAGCCGGTTCCAGGCGCACGCCGGAGGCCGCGGCGTTCTCCTTGACCTGCTCGGGACGGCTCGCGCCGATGATGGCCGCGGAGACGGAGGGGTTCTGGAGGACCCAGGCGACCGCGAGCTGGCTCATCGTCAGTCCGAGGTCCGAGGCGACCGGCCCCAGCTCCTGCACGGCCCGCAGCGCCCCCTCGTCGTTCATCCAGTGGCCGACCAGCATGTCGACGAAGCCCTTGCCGGCCTCGGCGCTCGCCCGGGACCCCGCCGGTGCCGCGGCGCCGGGCAGGTACTTGCCGCTCAGGATGCCCTGGGCCAGCGGCGACCAGACGACCTGGCCGAGTCCCTCCCGCTCGCAGGCGGGCACGACCTGCGACTCGATGACCCGCCACAGCATGGAGTACTGCGGCTGGCTGGCCACCAGCGGGACGCGCAGCTCCCTGGCGAGGCCGGCGGCGCGGCTGATCTGCTCGGCGGTCCACTCGCTCACGCCGATGTAGAGGACCTTGCCGGAGCGGACCAGGTCCGCGAAGGCCAGCATGGTCTCCTCGAGCGGAACCGCCGGGTCGTAGCGGTGCGCGTAGTAGAGGTCGACGTAGTCGGTGCCGAGCCGCCGCAGCGAGCCCTCGCAGCCCTCGACGACGTGCTTGCGGGACAGACCGCGGTCGTTGGGGCCGGGCCCCACCGGGTGGCACACCTTGGTGGCGAGCACGAGGCCCTCGCGCCGCTGACCGGCGAGCGCCTTGCCGAGCACGGTCTCGGCGCGGGTCTCGGAATACACGTCGGCCGTGTCGAACGTGGTGATGCCCGCGTCGAGCGCGGCGCGCACGCAGGCGTGCGCCGCCTCCTCGTCGATCTGGGCACCGTGGGTGATCCAGTTGCCGTAGGCGATCTCGCTGATCACGAGGCCGCTCTGGCCGAGCCGGCGGAACTCCATCTGCTGTTCCCCTTCTTGGGTCTGGTTCTTCTCTCGGATTCGGATGCCGCCGAGCGCCCCGGCGGCGCGCGTGCGGGCGCGGTGGCGCGCCGCCTCACAGCAGTTCCGCCGTACGGGCCATCACCTCGCCGGCCTGGTGCGGGCTCAGCCGCGGGTCGCAGGCCGACTCGTAGCGGGGCAGGGGCGTGGTCGAGGCCAGCTCCGCGGCCGTGTCGACGCATTCGGTGACAGGGCCGTGGGCCGTCTCCAGCATCAGACCGGCCGGACGCAGGCCGTGCGCGTGCAGGGCCGACACGAAGCCCTCGATCTCCGCGACGACGTCGCCGACCACACGGCTCTTCTGTCCGGCGCCGTTGACCCGGGTGTTGCCGTGCATCGGGTCGCAGATCCAGGCCACGCCGGCGGCCTCGTCACCGAGCGCCCCCAGCAGGGCGGTCAGCTTCGGGCCGATGTGGTCCCGGCCCATGCGCACGATCAGGGAGAGCCTGCCGGGTCGGCGCGGATCGCCGAGCATGCGCACCAGCGTGCGGACGTCCTCGAGCGAGGCCTTGGGGCCGATCTTGACGCCGACCGGGTTGCTGACCGACGCCGCGAACTGCACGTGCTGGTGGTCGGGCTGACGGGTCCGGTCGCCGATCCACAGGAAGTGGCCGGAGGAGCCGTAGCGGCTCCCGTCCGCGTCGGGGCGCACCAGGGCCTGCTCGTACTCCAGGAGCAGCGCCTCGTGTCCCGCGTACGTGCGCTGGGACGCCGTCCGCCCGGCCAGGCCCATGTCCCGTTCGAGCAGCGTGCTCAGGGTCGTACCGGCGTTGCGGTGGGCCAGCAGCAGCCGGGACGGCAGCGCGGTGCGCGCCGCCGGGGTGGGCTCGGGGGCGTTGACGGCGTCCCCGCGGTAGACGGGCAGCACGGTGCCGTCGGGCAGGGTCTCGGTCGGGCTGGAGCGCGGCTTGGCGTACTGCCCGGCGATCCTCCCCATCCGGACGGCGGGAAGACCGCTGGCGTCGGTGAACTCGTCGGCCAGCCGGTGCAGTTCGTCCGTCTTGGCGAGGACTGTCTCGGGGTTGGCGTCGGCGAACCGCTCGGCGCACTCTCCGGCCTGCAGCACGAAGGCCTCGCCGTGGGCGGCCCGCCCGAGTTCGGCGGTGAGGTCGGCGCAGGCGGTGGCGTCCACCAAGGGTGGCTTGGCCTCCAGGGAGAGCAGGACGTCCTTGAGTTCGTCGAGCGAGGCCCATTCGGGCTGCTGCAGGGCACGGGCCGGCAACAACAGGCGCGTGGCGGTCATGGTTCTCCTCCGTGGATGTGGGCGTCACACCGCCGCGGCGCGAGGGGCGTCCGCGTGGGTGGCGTCGGGGCCCGGGTCGGGGTCGGTGACGGCGAGCGGCAGGAATCGGGCCCGGGCCCGCCCGGCCGCCCGGGTGATCTCCTCGGCGAGCGGACGGTCCCGGTCCAGGGGCGGGAACTCCTCCCGCAGCTCCCGCCACAGCCGTCCCTCCTCCCGGTCCTGTTGCCCCGTCAGGTGGGCGAGCTGGTTGACCGCGAGGAGCAGCGAGCCGAGGATCCACCAGGCCCTCTCGGTCATCTGAGCGACGGCGTTGGCGCTGTTGAGGGCGAGCGGCACCTGGTCCTGGTTGTGCAGATTGGTCGGTACGGCCGTCATGGAAGCCGGATGGCCCAATTGACGCAGCCGGCTCAGATGGGAACTCGCGGCGATCTGCACTCCGGCGAAGCCGCTCCCGGCGCCGGGCCGTGGCGTCAGCAGCGGCGGCAGACCGCCGTTGGCGGCCGGGTCCAGCACCAGGGCGAGCTGCCGCTCCAGCAGATGGGCCACCTGGTGGACACCGCCGGCGTGCGTCTCGGAGACGAACGCGACGGGCGCGGCGTGGAAGTTGCCGCCGTGCAGCAGGGTGCCGTCGACGAGCACGGGGTTGTCGCTGCACCCCTCGGCCTCGTCGGTCAGGACCGAGCCCTGGAGGTCCAGTTGGTCCAGGACGGCCCCCAGGACCTGCGGGGCGCACCGCAGCGAATAGCGCTCCTGGAGCGGCCGGTCCGGGCCGGGTGCCGTGCCGGTCCCGGCGCCGGAGGCGGTGCGTTCGGCCCGGATCCACGCGGCGGCCGTGCGCTGCCCGGGCTGGTTGCGCACCCGCTGGAGAGCGTCCTCATAGGGTTCGCCCGAGGCGCCGAGCAGGGCGGCCGTGCGGCCGGTGACCACCGCGGCGGCCCGGGCGAGCGCGCCGAGTTCCCGGTGGGTGTGCAGGGCGCGGGCCAGGCAGGCGCTGCTGCCGTTGACGAAGGCGAGTGCCGACCGGGCCTCCCATTCGACGGGCGGCAGGTCCAGGGCGGCCAGTACGGCGGACGCGTCCTCACGCCGCCACTCGTCCGCGGGGCCCTGGCACCATGCCTGACCCGCGCCGTCCGCGGCGAACGCCAGTGCGGCGTGGGCCAGGGGCACCAGGTCGCCGCTCGCACTCAGGCTGCCCTCGCTCGGCACCACGGGGACGAAGCCCGCGTTCACCAGGTCGGCGAGGCGCCGCCATGTCTCCGGCGCGACGGCAGAGTGCCCCAGGGCCATGCCGCGCAGCCGTAGCCAGACCATGGTGCGGGTCACCTCGGGCGGCAGCGGATCCCCCTGCCCGGTGGCCAGGTGGGAGATGAGGCCGGTCCCCTGACGCGCCGGGTCCGGGTCGGCGGGATGGTCCACCAGCGGTCCAAAGCCGTGGGTGACGCCGTAGACGTGCCGGGAGCCGTCGAGGCCGGCCAGGGTGCGGCGGGCCGCCGCCATACGGGTCTGTTCGGCGGATGTCGGTTCCAGTGGGGCGGTGCTGCGGTCCAGCAGGTCACGCACCCGGGTGTCGGGCGATCGGCTGTCGTCGGATGGGCGGGGGAGGGGCATGACTGCCTTCCGTCGTCCTGGTGCGGGCGGATGTGCGGGCCCGCCGTCTCAGCTCGGCCGGAAGCCGAGCGGGCCGACCGCCTCCTCCAGCAGCCCGGCCAGCCGGATCAGCAGCGGCTCGTGGTCCCGGCGGGCGATGAGCTGTACGCACAGCGGCGCGCCGCGCTCGTCCCGGGCGACCGGCAGGGTGAGCGCGGGCAGCCCGGCGAAGCTGGCGAGCGGTGTGTAGGCCACCCGCAGGTCGTAGTCGGGGTCCTCGGGGGACGGGATGGTCGACACCTGGGCGTCGGCGGCGGCCAGGTCCGGCGGGGCGGCCGGGTCCAGGGGCAGCAGCCAGGCGTCGACGCCCGCGGCGTCGAAGTCGGCCTCGACCGTGGCGCGGGTGTGCGCCAGGCGCTCCAGGATCCAGGCGTAGCGCTCGTCCGTGACCTTGGCACCCACCTCCAGCGCACCCCGGGTGGTCTCGTGCAGGTCGGCGGACACCCAGGGCCGCCACACCTGGTAGGCGTCCCAGGCCTGCCGCGCGCACAGCTCCCAGGCGGGTCCGCGCAGCGCCCACAGGTCGTCGACCCGCACCGGGCCGACCTTCTGGCCGACGGCCTCCAGATGCCCGCAGGCCGTCTCCAGCGCCCCGCGCATGACGGGCCCGCAGGTGCCCTCGGGCCCTTCGGCGTTCGCGACGACACCGATCCGGTACGGGCCCTCACCGGCCGGGCGCTGCGCCCCGAGCCGGTCGAGTCCGAGGAGCGGCCACAGGTACGCGAGGTCCGCCGCGCCGCGGGTGACCCAGCCGAGGGCGTCCATCGGCGGGGAGAGCGGGAAGACCCCCTCCAGCAGGGAGGGGCGTTGCGTCATCCGCAGTCCCACCGTGCCGCACTGGCCGGCGGGCCAGCGCACCGAGCCCAGCACGTCCGTGCCGAGGCCGAGGTCGCAGATGCCGGCGGCCACCGACACGGCCGTACCGGTGCTGGAGCCGCCCGGGTCGATCCGCGGAATGTACGGGTTGACGCACTCCGACCCCACCCCGATGTTGAGCTCGGTGGTGACGACCTTGGCGGTCACGGCCGCGAGTTCGGGCGGCAGGGCGGCGATCGCCGGGTTCGAGGCGCGGGCGTGGTGACGGTGGCCCCGCAGGCCCAGTCGGGTGGGGAAACCGGCGACGTCCACGGTGTCCTTCACCCCCACGCGCACCGGCGCGGCGTCCGTGCCGAGCGGGGCGCGCTGGACGGTCGCCCGGTAGCGGGCATCCGCCTGGTCCGACCAGTCGGCCTCCGCGGTGCGCCACTCCTCGGCGGTCAGCGCGCCCCGGGAGCGGGCCGCCACCCTCTCCGGCAACGGCAGCGCCATCGGTGCGCCCGGCCGTGGCGCCTCCGGCGCGGTGTTCCAGCGCGCCTTGTGCGCGTAGTCGGTGATCGCGTCCTGCGGTGTGGGGGCTTCAGACATGCTCGGCCTCCTGGGCGGGGTGTGCGGTGGCGGTGAGCTCGGCGGTGAGGACCTTGCCGGTGGCGCTGCGGGGGATACGGGGTACGCGGTGCACGGCGCGCGGCGCGGGCAGCCCCGAGGGGAGCCGGCCCAGCCGTCGGCGCAGGTCCGCCGGGTCGACCGGTTCGGGCCCGGCGTAGAACACCTCGTAGTGCTCTCCCCGGACCGGGTCGCTGACCGGCGCGCAGACGAGGTCGAGGCCGGGGCAGGCGGCGCGGGCCAGGTCCTCCACGCGGGCCAGGTCGCAGCGCACTCCGTTCACCTTGACCAGCCGGGACGCTCGCCCGACATGGTGGAAGGTGCGCGGAGTCACCGGCGCGACGAGATCGGGCAACTCCCAGTCGTCCGGGGGCGCTTCGGTGCCGGTGCGGCGGGCCAGCCGAGGACTGGTGACCCTCAGGCGCCGGACCGTTCCGTCGCCGTCCGCGACGCCGCCGGGCAGCACCTCCACGTCGGGTAGCAGACGCCAGGGCAGGCCTCCCGTGTGCTCCCCGGCGACCGGGCGGTGGGCGACGGCCCCGGTCTCGGTGGAGCCGAGCAGTTCGTACGCCCGGAAGCCGGTGTCCGCGAGGCGTTCGGCGACCTGGTGGGCCGCAGGCGTGGCCGGGCCGGTGCTGTGCAGGGCCGTCACCCGGCCGTGCCGGGCCAGGGCCGCCGTGTGCCGGGCGAGCAGCTGCCAGGTGGAGGGCAGGCAGACCAGCAGGGTGGGAACGCCGTCGTCGAGCGGCGGCACGGTGAGCGGCTCGTCCCACAGCCCGGTCACCGGGACGTCCTCGAGCCGGGGCAGCTCCCGCCCGTACAGCCGGCCGTAGAGGTGGCCGGGAGGCGCGTACGACACGATGCGGCCGAACGGGGCGGAATCCAGCACCACGTCGTGCACCAGTGCCGCCTCGGCGTGTAACTGGGCCTCGGTGCGCAGCCAGGTCACCGGCGGGCCGGTGCTGCCGGAGGTGGCGAAGGCGATGTCCGGCACGGTCAGCTCCCGAGCCCGAGGGCCGCCGTGTCCTCCAGGCGCTCGTGGGTGAAGCGCACCATCCGCTCCACGCTGGAGAACCAGAAGCGGACGTCGTCGGCGACGAAGTCCACCTCGATCCCGAACTCGCTCTCGATGGCGGAGATGCACTCCATGGCGGTGAGGCTGTCGTAGCGCTCACCGAGCGCCGTCTGGAGTTCGGCGTCGGAGGGCACGTCGGTGAAGGCGTCGCCGATGCGGGTGGCCAGGACGGTACGGGTCCGGTCGTGGATCGCTTCGGGGGAGGGGAGGGTCGTGGTCATGGTCGTACTCCTTGCTCGTGGTACATGGGGTGGTGAGGTGCGGTCAGACGGCGGCGGCCGGCGCGGGCCCCACGGCGGTGCCGTCGGCCCGGCGCAGCCCCTCGCCGGCGCCGAGGTAGACGTCGGAGGGCGAGGTCGGCCGGAACTCCAGGTAGCAGAAGGGGGTTCGGGCGTCGGCGCCGAGCGCCTCGGTGACGCACCGGGCGAGCCCGTCGCGGAAGGCGTCGTCGCGGTCAGGGCCCACACAGCACGTCACCGACGCGTGGCGCGGGCCGGAGCCGTCGGCGTCCCCGTGGAGCGGCAGGGCCTCGACCGGCATCCCGCCGGAGAAGACGGTGCTCTCCTCGGTGGGTTCGAAGCGCACGACGACATGGCCGGCCTGGACGCCCTGGGCGGTGAGCCAGCGGGTGAGGCGCAGCGCGACGGCGCGACGGCGGGGTACGGGGAGTTCGGGGGTACGGATGGTGATCGTGGGCACGAGGTCTCCCGTTCGGCGGTTCAGGACAGGGCTAGGGCCGGCAGCGCGCCGGGGTCCGCGGCCAGGCGTCGGGCCAGCAGGGTGCCGAGACAGTCGGCGAGCGGCCCTCCGCCGCCGGGGGCCAGCGGGCTCCAGGCGGTGCCGTCGGCGCCGCGCACCCGGTCGGTGAACGCGCAGACGTGCCCGGTGTCGAGAGCGAGCCCGGCCCGGTCGGCCGCCAGCACCGCCTCGTAGGTGGACAGCAGGTCGGGGACCCGGTTGCCCTCGCCCGCGTAGCCGCCGCCGCGCACGCGATGGCGGGCGAGCAGGACGCCGACGGCCTCGCGGGCCTCGTCGGGCGGGGCGAGGCCGGGGCCGAGGAGCAGCCGGACGCGCTGGGCCTGAAGGGCCGGGCGCAGGCCCGGTTCGGCGCCCGGCACGTTGCCGTGCGCGAACGGCTCACCCTCGGCGGTGCGGCAGGAGTCGACGAAGGCGAGGACGCCGGCGAGGTCGAGGCCGAGCCCGTCCGGTCCGCCGAGCAGGGCCGCCGTCTCCACCGCGGCGGCCGTGGACACCAGGTCGGACCCGCGCCCTTCCCAGTAGCCGAACCCGCCGTCGGCGTTCTGGAGTTCGGCCAGCCAGTCGGCGATCCGGTGCCGCCCCGCCCGGTCCTCGGCGAACGCTCCGGCCGCGAGGGCCCACAGGGTGCAGCGCACCTCGCTGCCCCGGCCCGGCATGTACATCACGCCGCCCTCGTTGGGCAGTTGGCAGCCCTCCAGCCAGCGCACCTCGTCCGGGCGCGGGGCCGCGGGGCCGGCCGAGAGCACGGCGGCGGCCGTGGACAGGGCGTCCGCCGCGACCCCGGGTTCCCGGTAGGTGTAGCCGCCCCCGGGGCAGCCCAGTTCGGCGATGCGGGCGGTGACGGCGTCGGCGACGGGGGCGAGGGGCGCGCCGAGCGCCTTGAGCGTGCCCACGGCACAGAAGGAGGCCCACACGTCCTCGACGTCGTACCCGTTCCAGCGGACGAAGGCGCCGGAGGGCCCGCGTCGGCCCATGACCCACTCCTGGCAGCCGTCGGGATCACGAGGCGTCCGGCCGAGCGCCGCGAGCGCGCCCACGGCCCGGTACGTGGCCCACAGGCAGGGCACCTCGGCGGCGGGCGCGAACCGGAAGCCGCCCTCCTCGCCCTGGCGGTCGCGCAGCCAGTCGGCGAGCGCATCCACGTCCCACGGCGGTTCTCCCGAGGTGCCGTTGTCCGTGGCGGCCCGCCAGGCCATCACCCCGTAGTAGCAGGCCCGTACATCGGCCTTGCCGCGCCGGGCGTCCTCGGGGGACCAGCTCAGTCCGCCCCCGGCGCACTGGAGCCGGCTCAGCCAGTCCAGCAGCCGGGCGCGGTCGGGCACCGGGCCGCCGCACAGTTCGACGGCCGTGCGGGCGGAGAAGTGGGTGGCCCACACGTCCGGGGCCTGTCCCGGGAGCATCGCGTAGGCGTCGCCGGACCAGGTGCGCTCCAGCCAGCGGGCGGTGCCCTCGGTGCCGGGCACCGGGCGGCCCATGTCGCGCAGCGCCTGGGTGCAGTAGAAGGTGGCCCAGGCGTCGGAGAGCATGCCCCGGCTCCAGGCGTAACCGCCGTCGGCGTTGCGCCGGCCGGTCAGGTAGGCGGCGGTGCCGTCCGGGTCGGTGACGGTGTCGCCGCGGTCCAGCCAGGCCAGCGTCCGCACGGCGGCATAGGTGCACCACAGGTCGGGTTCGCCGCCGGACACACCCCGGCCCCGCGGCGCGCGGGGGGCGGTCGTCGTCACGGTGGCGGTCATCGCGCGACCTCCACTTCCCGGATGTTGGACCGCTTCCAGCTCTTCTGCGAGGCGCCGCTCTTGGTGTTGGCGGGCAGGGAGTTGACGAACACCACCCCGTCCCAGCGCAGCCCCAGCAGCTCCTCGGACCTGGCCTGGACGCGCCGGCACTCCTCGGGCTCGCCGTCCCGTCCCGTGCCGATGCCGCGCTCCAGGAGCAGCCGGGCGTAGGTGCCCTCGCTGTCCACCTCCAGCAGGTAGCCGGTGGCGTCGGTGACGCCGTAGACGACCTCCTCGACGGCACGTACCGACAGGGGCGTGCCGCGCACGCGCAGGCCGTCGCTCGAGCGTCCGTGGACGGTGATCCCGGGCGCCGCGCTGCCGCACGGGCAGTCCGCCTCGACGGACACCTCGTCGCCGGTGTCGAGCCGCAGCAGCGGCCTGGCGTGCGCGTTGAGCGGGGTGACGACGAGCCGTCCCCGCTCGTGCCCGCCCCGGTCGTGCAGCGGGACGACGCCCTCGGGCGTGGCGAGCTCGAAGTAGGTGGCGGCCGGCAGCAGGTGCTGGCGGCCGTGCGAGCAGGCGGCGGCCAGCGTGCCGGTCTCCGTGCTGCCGTAACTGGCGTCGTAGACATCGGCGTTCCACCACCGGCCCAGCCGGGCGCGGAAGGGAGCGGTGTTGACCTCGCCGAGCAGCATCAGCCGCTCGACCGAGGAGTTGAGTTCGTCCAGCTGCCCGCGCTGGGCCAGCAGCCGGGTGAACTGGAGGGCCACGCCCGGGGCGACGAACACCGTGGTGGGGCGGTAGGTCCGCCACATCGACTCCAGCCGGTCCCAGTCGGAGATGCCCGTGGCGAACGGATAGGCCCGGATGTGCGCGTGGTCGAGGTACTCGCAGACCCCGGCCACCAGGTCCGCCACCGGCACGATGTCGGACGGCAGCAGGATCACCGCGCGCTCGTCGGAGCCGAGCAGCGGGCGCCACGCCTCGGCCACCGAGACGGTGTTCCAGATGGTGTCCTCGGCCCGGCGCGGGGTGGGCGTGGGCTGCCCCGTGGTGCCCGTGGTCTCGTAGTACTTCGAGGCCTCGGTCGGCGATACGGCCGCGAAGTCCAGGGGCCGTGCCTTGAGTGACTCACGCGGCGTCACGGGCAGGTCCCGGAAACGGTCGAGGGAGAACTCCCCGATATCGCCGCGGCCCTCACCTGCGCCGTAAGCCCTTGTTCCGCGCGCGCGTTCCCAAGCCGCGGAGAGCTTTCCTGAGTAGAAGTACTCGGACGGGATGCGGCCTTGATTCTCCCTTATCTCGGCCTGTGCCTCACGAAGTATTGTCTGGCGTTTTTCGGTGTGCAGGATCACACGAACCTCGCTCAATTATCGCTTGTCGCCTGCGCACAGCCGGGAAGAAGGAAGGGCTGTACGCGCCCGTGACGTCGGTCTCGACGGGCCGCCCTGCGAAGGTCGGGAAGCCACAGCTCAGGGTGTGGCGCAGGGGCCAGGAGCCCGACCCACAGCGAACGTATAGCACTAAAGGTGAGCCGTGCAACCGCGTCCGGGGGGCTCAACTCGCCCTGTGCGACCGAAAATCGACGGCCTCGGTGGCGCTGTAAAGCGCCTACTCCTGAGTACGTTGCCCGAGTTGGTTTTCCGGCCTAGTCTCGACGAGCGTCGAGGGGAAACCGGCGTCATTTTGAAGCTGCGGTTAATCGAGCCCCAACAGCGGGTTTCGTGCCCTGTTGGAGCGTATATCGCAGGCCGTTTTCCCGGCAGTCCGCAACCCTCATCCGAATCCGGTTGGAGCTTTCTCATGTGCGGAATCGCAGGCTGGTCCGACGTAGGACTCGACCTCACACGGGAGGTGGACGGCGTCGAGCGGATGGTGCGGACCATGGCCTGCCGAGGGCCGGACGCCGCCGGAATCCACGTCGGCACGCACGCGGTCCTCGGACATCGCCGGCTGGCGATCATCGATCTGGAAGGCGGCAGGCAGCCCATGGCGGCGCCCGGGCCGGACCGGCCCGCCGGGGACGCGCCGGCCGTGGTGCTCAGTTACAGCGGCGAGGTGTACAACTTCCGCGAACTCCGTGAGGAACTCCGTGGGTTCGGCCACACCTTCCGCACCCACTCGGACACCGAAGTCGTCCTGCGCGCCTACCTCCAGTGGGGCCAGGACTTCGTCAGGCGCCTCAACGGCATGTTCGCCTTCGCGCTGTGGGACGAGCGCGAGGAGCGTCTTCTCCTGGTGCGCGACCGTCTCGGCATCAAGCCCCTCTACGTCGCACGGCTCGGGACCGGTGTGCTGTTCGGCTCCGAACCGAAGGCGATCCTCGCCCACCCGCGCTTCCGCGCCCGGCTCGACAGCCAGGGACTCGCCGACCTCCTCGGCCTGATGAAGTCGCCGGGCGTCACCCCCTACCGGGACATCGAGGAAGTGCCGCCGGGCTGTGTCACCGTCCACGACCGCGACGGGCTGCGGACCGAGCGGTACTGGAGTCTGGGGCGGCAGCCGCACGAGGACGACCTCGGCACCGCGGCGGACACCGTGCGGGACCTGCTGGAGGACACCGTGTCCCGCCAGATGGTCACCGACGTGCCGCTGTGCACCCTGCTCTCCGGCGGACTGGACTCCACGGTGCTCACCGCGCTGGCCGCCCGGGTGCAGGCCCGCGCCGGCGAACCGCCCGTGCGCTCCTTCGCGGTGGACTTCACCGGCAGCGAAGCCGACTTCAAGGCCAGCGACTTCCGGCCGGAGCGCGACTCCCCCTATGCCCTCGAAGCCGCACGGCACATCGGCACCGACCACCGGCTCATCGAGCTGTCCGCCGACGAGCTCACCCGGGACGCCCACCGCGACGCGGTCCTGCGCGCCCATGACCTGCCATACACCTTCGGCGACGTCGACACCTCGCTGCACCTGCTGTTCCGGGGGATACGCGAGCACTCCACCGTCGCCCTGTCCGGCGAGTCGGCCGACGAGGTCTTCGGCGGCTACGCGTGGTTCCACGACCCGGCCGTCATCGAGGCGGCGGCGTTCCCCTGGCTCAGCCGTATGCAGCTGATCACACCCGAGCTGCTCTCCCCGGCCTTCCGGGCGGCCACCCGCTTCGAGCAGTACCGCGCGGACCGCTACCAGGAGGCCCTCGGGGAGGTCGAGCACCTGCCCGGCGACTCCCCGTCGGAGCGCCGCATGCGTGAGATCAGCCATCTGCACCTCACCCGCTGGCTGCCCGCGCTGCTCGACCGCAAGGACCGGCTCAGCATGGCCGCCGGCCTGGAGGTCCGCGTGCCCTTCTGCGACCACCGGCTCGTCGAGTACGTGCACAACACGCCCTGGGACCTCAAGACACCCGACGGCGACCCCAAGGGCCTCCTCAAGCGGGCCACCCGGGACATCGTGCCCAGGTCCGTCCTGGAGCGAAGGAAGAGCCCCTACCCGACCACCGCCGACCGGCTCTACGAGAAGGACCTGCGGGCCCGGACCCAGGCGCTCCTCGCCGACCGCTCCTCGCCCGCCTTCGACATCGTCGACGCCGGCGAGCTCGGCCGCATGCTCGACCTCCCCCAGGGCCACTTCGACACACAGCTGCACCGCAACGGGCTGGAGACCGCTCTGTACCTCGACCGGTGGATGCGCGAGTACGACATCGCACCGGAATGACAGCACTACGGCACCGATGCGGATATGTCCGCTGAATCGCCGCCGAAGGCAGGGGCAGACCGAGGTTCGTGGTGGACCAGGTGCCCACACGCGTTAGCGTGGTGGGTCTGACAGTGAGCCGTCCCGGCTCGCGCTGGTCGTGGAGCGGTATCGGGGAGAGGCATGCGGGTCGGAGCGGTGTCGTGAGACTGCTGCACACATCCGACTGGCACCTCGGCCGGTCGTTCCACCGGGTGAACATGCTCGGGGCCCAGGCCGATTTCATCGGCCGGCTCGTCGCGACCGTGCGGGAGCGGTCCGTGGACGCGGTGGTCGTGTCCGGGGACGTCTACGACCGGGCGGTTCCGCCGCTCGCCGCGGTCGAGCTGTTCGACGACGCCCTGCACCGGCTCGCCGACCTCGGCGTGCCGACCGTGATGATCTCCGGGAACCACGACTCGGCCCGCCGTCTGGGGGTCGGCGCGGGCCTGATCGGGCGGGCCGGTGTCCATCTGCGGACCGAGCCGTCGGCGGCCGGTACCCCGGTGCTGCTGGCCGACGCCCACGGGGAGGTCGCCTTCTACGGGCTGCCGTACCTCGAACCGGCCCTGGTGAAGGACGAGTTCGGCGTGGAGAAGGCCGGGCACGAGGCCGTGCTGGCCGCCGCCATGGACCGGGTCCGCGCCGACCTCGCCACCCGTGCGCCCGGCACCCGCTCCGTCGTCCTCGCGCACGCCTTCGTCACCGGCGGCGAACCCAGCGACAGCGAACGGGACATCACCGTCGGTGGTGTCGCCGCGGTACCCGCCGGTGTCTTCGACGGCGTCGACTACGTGGCACTCGGGCATCTGCACGGCTGCCAGACCCTCACCGAGCGCGTCCGCTACTCCGGTTCCCCGCTGCCCTACTCCTTCTCCGAGGCTCGGCACCGCAAGAGCATGTGGCTGGTCGACCTGGACGCCGACGGGTCGGTCGGCGCCGAGCGCGTCGACTGCCCCGTGCCGCGCCCCCTCGCCCGGATCCGGGGCACGCTGGAGGACCTGCTCGCCGACCCGGAGCAGGCACGGCACGAGGAGTCGTGGGTCGAGGCGACGCTCACCGACCCGGTCCGCCCGGCCGACCCGATGGCCCGGCTCACCGAGCGCTTCCCGCACACGCTCAGCCTCGTCTTCGACCCCGACCGCACCGAGGACGACCCCGACGTGTCGTACGCCCGGCGCCTCGCCGGCCGCAGCGACCAGCAGATCGCGGAGGATTTCGTCGGCCACGTGCGCGGCGCCGGACCCGACATCCACGAACAGGGCGTGCTGCGGGACGCGTTCGACGCGGTCCGGGCCGACGAGACCGTACGGGAGGTGGCCCGGTGAGGCTGCACCGGCTGACGGTCACCGCCTTCGGCCCCTTCGGAGGCACCCAGACGGTCGACTTCGACGAGCTGTCGACGGCCGGGCTGTTCCTGCTGCACGGACCGACCGGCGCGGGCAAGACGTCCGTCCTCGACGCCGTGTGCTACGCCCTGTACGGCTCGGTGCCGGGCGCCCGGCAGGGCGGCGGACAGGGCGCGACCCTGCGCAGCGACCACGCCGCACCCGCGACCCGCACCGAGGTCGCCCTCGAACTCACCGTCGCCGGACGCCGGTTGGAGGTCATCCGCCAGCCGCCCTGGGAGCGCCCCAAGAAGCGCGGGACCGGCACGACACTCGACAAGGCCCAGACCTGGCTCCGCGAGTACGACGCGAAGGCCGCGGCCTGGAAGGATCTCAGCCGCTCCCACCAGGAGATCGGCGAGGAGGTCACCCAGCTGCTCGGCATGAGCCGGGAGCAGTTCTGCCAGGTCGTGCTGTTGCCCCAGGGCGACTTCGCCCGGTTCCTGCGCGCCGACGCCGAGGCCCGGGGCAAGCTGCTCGGCCGCCTGTTCGACACCCGGCGCTTCGCCGACGTCGAGAAGCGCCTCGCCGAGCGCCGCCGTGCCACCGAGGCCCAGGTGCGGGAGGGCGACGCCGCGCTGCTGGCCGACGCCCACCGCATGCAGCAGGCCGCGGGCGACGCCATGGAGCTGCCGGACCTGGATCCCGGCGAACCCGGGCTGGCCGAGGCCGTGCTGGGCGCCGCCGCCGTCGCCCGCAGTACCGCACGGGAACAGCTCACCGTCGCCGACCGCACGCTCACCGCCGCCGAGTCCGCGCGGGCCGCCGCCGGCCACGTCCTCGACGACGTACGCGAACTCGCCCGGCTCCAGCGGCGGTTCGCCGAGGCGCGGGAACGGATGGCGCGCCTGGAGGAGGGCGCCGAGGCCTACCGGGAGGCGCAGGCGCGCATGGAGCGGGCCCGCAAGGCCGAGAGGGTCGCGCCCGCCCTGGACCTGCGGGAGTCCGCCGACGGCGAACACCGGCGGGCGGCCGCAGCCGAGGCACGCGCGCGAGCCCTGCTGCCCGAGAGCTTCGCCGACGCGGGCGCGGCCGGACTCGCGACGGCCGCACGCCGGGCCGCCGAGGAACTCGGCGGGCTGGACTCGGCCCGCCGCGCCGAGCGCCGGCTGGTCGAGCTCCTCGACGAACGCTCCGGCCTGGACCGCCAGGAGCGTGCCGACGCCGACGTCCTGCGGGAGGCGGAGGACTGGCTCGACGGCTGGGAGGAGACCCACGCCGGTCTCCAGGCCCGGGTGGACTCCGCGCAGCAGGCCGCCTCCCTCGCCGAACAGCTCGCCGTACGGCGGGAGCCCGCGCGGCAGCGGCTGGCGGCGGCCCGGCGGCGCGACCGGCTCACCCAGGACACCGACGAGGCCGCCATCCGGGCCCGGGACGCACAGGAGCGGATGCTGCGGGCCAAGCAGCACTGGCTCGACCTCAAGGAACAGCGCCTGACCGGCATCGCCGCCGAACTGGCCGCGCACCTCACCGACGGCGAGCCCTGCGCCGTCTGCGGTGCCACCGAACACCCCGCCCCCGCCAGCAAGGTCGCCGGGCACGTCGACCGCGAGGCCGAGGAAGACGCCCTGGCCGCCTACCAGCGCGCCGACGAACAGCGCACCGCGGACGAACGGCGGCTGGGCGACGTACGGGAGGCGCTGGCGGCGGCCACCGCCGAGGCCGGGGACACACCCACCGGGCGACTCTCCGACGAGGTCGAGGAGTTGGAGGAGCAGTACGAGCAGGCCCGCCGTGGCGCCGCCGAGCTGCACTCCGCCAGGGAACGGCTGCGGCAGGCCGGGCACGAACAGGAACGGCGCGTCGCCGCCCGGCAGGAGGCCGCCGTGCGGACCGCCGCCCGGGTCGGACACCGGGAGCGGCTGGACCGGGAACGGGCCGACCTGGAGGAGGAGCTGGACCGGGCGAGGGGCACCCTGGACAGCGTCGCCGCGCGGGCCGCGCAGCTGGAGCGGCGGACCGCGCTGCTCACGGACGCCGCCGACACCGCCCGCGCCGCCGAGGACACCGCCCAGCGGCTCAAGGACGCCGACGCCCGGCTCGCCGACGCCGCCTTCCGCGCCGGCTTCGAGACCCCGCAGGCCGCGGCCGACGCCCTCCTCGACGACGCCGTCCACCGCGAGCTGCAACGGCGGCTGGACGCCTGGCAGACCGAGGAGACCGCCGCACGGGCCGTCCTCGCCGAGGCCGACACCGCGGCCGCCGCCCGGCAGCGGCCCGCCGACCTGGAGAGCGCGGAGCGGGCCGCCTCCGCCGCGGACCGGCGGACCCGTGACGCCGCCTCCGCACAGGACGCCGCCGCCCGGCGCTGCGCCGAACTCGACCGGCTGTCCGCCCGGGCCACCGCCTCCGTGCACCGACTGGCGCCGCTGCGCGAGGAGTACGACCGGGTCGCCCGCATGGCAGGCCTCACCGCCGGCACCTCGGCCGACAACGAACGCCGGATGCGCCTGGAGTCGTACGTCCTCGCGGCCCGGCTGGAACAGGTCGCCGCCGCCGCGACCGTACGGCTGCGGCGCATGTCCTCCGGCCGCTACACCCTCGTCCACTCCGACGACCGCACCGGGCGCGGGCGCAGCGGACTCGGACTGCATGTCGTCGACGCCTGGACCGGCCGCGAGCGGGACACGGCGACGCTGTCGGGCGGCGAGACGTTCTTCGCCTCGCTCGCCCTCGCCCTCGGCCTCGCGGACGTCGTCACGGACGAGGCGGGCGGCGTGCGGCTGGACACCCTCTTCATCGACGAGGGCTTCGGCAGCCTCGACGACCAGACCCTCGACGAGGTCCTCGACGTTCTCGACTCCCTGCGCGAACGCGACCGCAGCGTCGGCATCGTCAGCCATGTGGCCGATCTGCGACGGCGGATCCACGCACAGCTGGAGGTCGTGAAGGGCCGGTCCGGTTCGGTGCTGCGGCAGCGCGGCATTCAGGGGGGTTTGTGAGAAGGCCCTAACCCCCGGCACGGTGTGACGCGTTGACCTTGTAGGTTCTTGCCTCATGGTGCGATACGCGGAGCCGGGCACGGTGGAGTGGGTGGAGTCGGGCGGCGGACCGCTGATAGCGGTGCCCGAGACGGTTCTGCCGTTCTGGGCGGGTGCCGACGGCGAGGAGACGGCTTCCGACTACGACCGGGCCTGTGAGGTGGACGGACACGTCGGGCTGCTGCCGGTCGGCGACTGCACGGCGCTGGTGCTGGGCGACGAGCCCGCCTCGACCGCGTATCTGCCCGACCAGGGCGTGTTCGTGCGGTGGTGTGCGGGCAACTCCGAGGGCGAGTTGCTGGCGAGTGTGCCGGGGGCTGTGGCGTCGGCGCAGTGGGAGCCGGAGGTCAGCTGGGACGTGCCCGGGGCCGTCCTTCTGTTTGACGCGGCCTGGCCTGGGGGCGAGCCGTCGGGGAGCGACCGTGTGCGGGTTGTTCTGGAGCCGGGGCGTTATGCGGTTCGGGCGGCTCGGGTGCAGCCGGGGCCCGAGACGTGGCTGGGTCTGGTGCAGCTTCGGTTGGTGGCGCCGAGGTAGCCAGGGCGTTGGCGTGTGCGGGTTGTTCGTGGCTGGTCGCGCCCACGCGCCGGAGCCGCATATCAGCACAGCCCCGCGCCCCTGAAACAGGGGCGAAAATCGTGTGCGTCGATCGAGAAGCCCGGCCACGATGATCCGTATGCCTCGACTTCCTCACCCCGGTACCGAAGAACTGCGCCGTGACCCGCTGCCGCTGCGTGGCCGTACGGCCCTTGTCACCGGGGCCAGTCGGCGGAGTGGCATCGGGCATGCCGTGGGCCGGCGGCTCGCCGCCTACGGGGCGAGTGTCTATCTGCACCATCATGTGCCGCACGACGCCGCCATGCCCTGGGGCGCCGACCGGACCGAGGACGTGGTGGCGTCCGTGCGCGATGCACTCGGTGACCCCGAAGCGCGGGTCGTCGCCGGGCCCGGTGATCTGGCCGACCCGGCCGTGCCCGGCGAACTGGTCGCCAGGGCCGCCGAGGCGCTCGGCGGGCGGCTGGACATCCTCGTCGCCAACCACGCGCAGAGCGGATTCGACGGCTCTCTGGACGAGATCGACACGACGATGCTCGACCGGCACTGGGCGGTCGACACCCGCTCGGTCCTGCTGCTCGTCCAGGCACACGCCCGGCTGCGGCCATCGGGCCCCGGAGGCCGCGTCGTGATGATGACGTCAGGCCAGGACATCGCGAGCGGTATGCCCGGCGAGATCGCCTACGCCCTCCAGAAGGGCGCCCTCGCCTCGATCACTCGCTCCCTGGCGACGACACTCGCCGAGCACGCGATCACGGTCAACACCGTCAACCCCGGTCCCGTCGACACCGATTACCTGACCGGTGAGGCGTACGAGACAGTCGAAGCGTGCTTCCCCGCCGGACGGTGGGGCATGCCCGACGACCCGGCCCGCCTCATCGCGTGGCTCGCCACGGACGAGGCGGAGTGGGTCACCGGGCAGGTCATCGACTCCGAGGGCGGCTTCCGCCGCTAGCGACGCCTAGAGCTGCGACAGCTCGTCCACCAGGTCGTCCAGGCCCAGCGAGCCCTGGGAGAGGGCCGCCATGTGCCACGCCTTCGGGTCGAAGGCGTCGCCGTGCCGGGCGCGGGCGTTCTCGCGGCCCAGCAGCCAGGCCCGCTCGCCGAGCTTGTAACCGATGGCCTGACCCGGCATGGACAGATAGCGCGTCAGCTCGCTCTCCACGAAGTCCGC
Organism: Streptomyces sp. NPDC040589; assembly: GCF_055594445.1. Taxonomy (NCBI): domain Bacteria; kingdom Bacillati; phylum Actinomycetota; class Actinomycetes; order Kitasatosporales; family Streptomycetaceae; genus Streptomyces; species Streptomyces sp. NPDC040589. The sequence continues at coordinate 105,040 of NZ_JBVIWP010000004.1, forward strand.
GGGGCGGCTGCTGTGCGAGCCGAAGAACTCCTGCGCCAGCTCGGGCGTCCAGCGCTCCCCGGGGTGGAAGGGGGAGTCGTCCGGGATGGTCAGCTCCAGGTGCATGCCGATGTCGATGATGACGCGCACGGCCCGCATCATCTGCGCGTCCAGATAGCCCAGCCGGCGCTCCGGGTCCGTAAGGAAGCCCAGTTCGTCCATCAGCCGCTCCGCGTACAGCGCCCAGCCCTCGGCGTTGGCGCTCACCATGCCGACGCTCGCCTGGTAGCGGGAGAGGTCCTGCGCCACGTGCTTCCACTGGGCCAGCTGGAGGTGGTGGCCGGGGACGCCCTCGTGGTACCAGGTCGACACCAGGTCGTAGAGGGGGAAGCGCGTCTCGCCCATGGTCGGCAGCCAGGTGCAGCCCGGCCGCGAGAAGTCGTCAGACGGCGGCGTGTAGTACGGGGCCGCGGCGCTGCCCGGAGGGGCGATGCGCGACTCCACCCGGCGCACCCGCTCGGCCAGGTCGAAGTGGGTGCCGTCGAGCGCGTCCATCGCCTCGTCCATCAGGGACTGCAGCCAGTCGCGGACCTCGTCGACGCCCTCGATGTGCGTGCCGTTCTCGTCCAGGTGCGCCAGCGCCACCCACGGCGTGGCCGCGCCCGGCAGGATCTTCTCGGCCTCGGTCCTCATCTCGCCGAGGAGGCGGTGGTACTCGGACCAGCCGTAGGCGTACGCCTCGTCCAGGTCGAGGTCCGTGCCGTTGAAGTAGCGCACCCAGCGCGCGTACCGCTCCCGGCCCACCACGTCCGGCGCGCCCTCGATCGCCGGCGCGTACACGTCCCGCATCCAGTCGCGCAGCGCCAGGACGGCCTCGGTGGCCGAACGGGCGGCGGTGTCCAGCTCGGACCGCAGGGACTCGGGGCCCGCCGACGCGAACTGCTCGAACCAGCCGTGGCCCGCGCCGTCCGCGTCGGCCCACTCGCCGAGCTGCTCCACGAACGTGGCCGTGGCGCGGGGCCCGCCGTACAGCTTCCGCTCCAGGCCGAGCGCCAGGGACTCCCGGTACCCCTCCAGCGCGGCCGGGACCGCGCGCAGCCGCTCCGCGATCGCCGTCCAGTCCTCCTCCGTCTGCGCCGGCGTCACGGTGAACACCTGCCGCACCGCATGGGCGATGGAGCTCAGGTTGCTGACGGACCGCAGGCTCTCCTCGGCGTCGTGCACGGCGAGTTCGGCCTTGAGCCGCTCGCGCAGCAGCCTGCCGCAGCGGCGTTCGATCTCGCTGTCGGCGCCGGGCAGTCGCTCGGCCTCCTCCAGCCGGGCCAGCGTCCGGCGCGCCAGCTCCGCGGAAGCCTCCTGGCCCGCGGGCGAGGTGTCGGGCAGCCTGCTCGAACTCTCCTTCACGCCGAGGAACGTGCCGGTGATCGGGTCGAGGGCGACGAGCTCGTCGACGTAGGCGTCGGCGACCTCACGGGGCAGCGGGCTCTTGATCTCAGACATGCGGCCATCCTCGTACGACGAGAAGCGCACGTCATCCCGATTGAGCCGAGGGCGAAGGCGGCAGCAGCGGTCCGCACTCCCACTGCTGGAAGATCAGCCGGGTCTCCACGCGCGCCACCTCCCGCCGCGAGGTGAACTCGTCCAGCACGAGCCGCTGCAGGTCGGCCATGTCGGCGACCGCGACATGGACGAGGTAGTCGTCCGGGCCGGTCAGATGGAACACGGTCCGCGACTCCGGCAGCGCCCGGATCCGCTCCACAAACGGCCCCACCAGCTCCCGCCGGTGCGGCCTGACCTGCACCGACAGCAGCGCCTCAAGGCCTCGCCCGAGCTTGGCCGGATCGAGCTCCAGCCGGTGTCCGAGGATCACGCCCGAGCGGCGCAGCCGGGTCACCCGGTCCAGACAGGTCGACGGCGCCACGCCGACCTGCGCGGCGAGATCCCGGTACGTCGCCCGGGCGTCGTTCTGCAACAGCCGCAGAAGCTGGAGATCCACCGGGTCCAGTACGACAGATTCGGCCATCGGCCGAACGTAACACGGCATTCTTCCGCGCAGAACCGGTCAGTGTTCACTCTTCCCTCCATGGAAATAGGCATGGACATGAACACGGGTACCGCACCGAGGGCACTCGCCACCGAGGCCGTGCACGCCGGGCGGGACGACCTCGCCCGGCAGGGGCTGCACGCCCCGCCGATCGACCTGTCCACCACCTACCCGTCGTACGACAGCCGCGGCGAGGCGGCCCGGATCGACGCGTTCGCCGCCACCGGCACGGAGCCGGACGGCCCGCCCGTCTACGGACGGCTGGGCAATCCGACCGTCGCCCGCTTCGAGACCGCGCTGGCCCGCCTGGAGGGCACCGAGGCCGCGGTCGCGTTCGCGAGCGGCATGGCCGCGCTGAGCGCCGTCCTCCTCGTACGCGCCTCGATGGGGCTGCGCCACGTGGTGGCCGTACGTCCCCTCTACGGATGCAGCGACCATCTGCTGACCGCCGGGCTGCTGGGGTCGGAGGTGACCTGGACCGACCCGGCCGGAATCGCCGACGCGCTGCGCCCGGACACCGGGCTGGTCCTGGTGGAGTCCCCGGCCAACCCCACGCTCGCCGAGGTCGACCTGCGGGCCGTCGCACACGCCTGCGGTTCGGTGCCACTGCTCGTGGACAACACCTTCGCCACCCCGGTCCTCCAGCGCCCCGCCGAGCAGGGCGCGCGGCTGGTGCTGCACAGCGCCACCAAGTACCTCGGCGGACACGGGGACGTGCTGGCCGGCGTGATCGCCTGCGACGAGGAGTTCGCGGGCGGACTGCGCCAGGTACGGTTCGCCACGGGCGGAGTGCTGCACCCGCTGGCCGGCTACCTGCTGCTGCGCGGGCTGTCCACCCTCCCCGTACGGGTCCGGGCCGCCTCCGCCACCGCCGCCGAACTCGCCCGCCGCCTGGCCGCCGACCCGCGGGTGGCCCGCGTGTACTACCCGCGCATCGGCGGCGCGATGGTCTCCTTCGAGATACACGGCGACCCGCACGAGGTCATCGCCGGCGTCCGCCTCATCACCCCCGCCGTCAGCCTCGGCAGCGTCGACACCCTCATCCAGCACCCGGCGTCCATCAGCCACCGCATCGTGGACGCGGACGACCGACGCGACGCCGGGGTGAGCGACCGGCTGTTGAGGATGTCGGTGGGCTTGGAGGACGTGGAGGACCTCTGGGGGGATTTGGACAGGTCCCTCCCAGGGGCGCGGGGCTGTGCTGATACGCGGCTCCGCCGCGTGGGCGCGACAAGCCACAGCGCACCCGCACTCGCCAACCGACGAGAATCCCTACGACGCTGAGGCACTCCCCAATTCACCCGCACGCGACGCGACGGGCTCACCCAGCCGCGCCGTGATCACCAGCGTCCCCTCCTCGACCTGATAGTCGAGAGGCAGCCCCAGCCCCCGCATCGCCGCGACCATGCCCGTGTTGGACGCCTGTGTCACGGCATACACACTCGCGCACCCGGCGTCCACCGCCATCGCCACCAGCCTGCGCAGCAACTCGGCACCCACACCCCGCCGCTGCCACGCGTCCTCGACGATCAGCGCGACCTCCGTCTCGTCCCCGTCCCACAGCAGATGCCCGAGCCCGACCACCCGCCCGGAGGCGGTCTGCACGGCGAGCGTACGGCCGAAGCGGGGACTGAGCAGGTGGTTGAGATACCGGTCGGCATCGCCGAGCGGACCGTGGTAGCGAAGCCTCAGCGTGCGGTCCGAGCACCGCTCGTGCATGGCCCGGGCCGGCTCCAGATCACGGGTGTCGGCCCGGCGCACGGTGATGTCGGCGCCCTCGGCGAGGGTGAGCACGTCCCGGCCGTGCGGGAGGCGCGGGCCGAGCCGGGCGTCCAGTTCCACCAGAGCCCTGGCCCGGGCGAACTCGGTCGGCGTGAACGGCAGGTACGGCCGCTCCACGGTGATCACTCCGCCTTCCGGGGCGCGCAGGCGCAGCACGGTGTCGTCGAGGGCGCCCTCCACCGGCACGCCGCCGGGCACGGGGCCGCCGCCGGCCGGCGCGGGCTGGGAGCGGATCGTGCAGCGGCCCAGCAACTGGCGCAGGGCCAGTGGCAGTTCCGCGGCGTCCAGGGCGGTGCGGGCGGCGAGTCCCAGGACTCTGGTCGGCGCGTCCACCAGGTCGTGGGCGTCGGCCCGCTCGATCCAGGTGTGGGTGCCGCCGGCCGTCCGGACGGCCGTGGCGATCCCGGACGCCGGCAGTTCACCCGGGGCCCGCAGCAGGAACTCGTCCACCGTGCCGTCGGCCAGCGGATGCGTCTGCAGGCTCAGGATGTCGACGCGGTGCCCGGCGAGGGCCGTGCACAGCGCCGCCAGCGACCCCGGCTCGTCCCGCACCGTGGTCCGCATCCTCCACAGCGTGCTCGCCCCCGGCACCGGCTCCGGTGCCGGGGACTCGGTATGGTCCGTCGGCGGCGCGTGTTCGTGGCGTCGTGGCCGCCAGGTGCGCAGCGCCGCGGTGAGGCGCCGCAGCGTGGCGGCGGGGCGGCAGTTGGTGTTCGGCTGCGTCGCTTCCGTCATTTTTCGCGTCATGCACCCACTGTGAGGGAACGGTGTTGCGTGATCGCGAACGTCATGTGACTGGCGGGTAAAGGGCGCAGTTTGCCCCTTTCGTCGACGCTTCAAACTTACTGGCCGACCCGGCCCGGCTGGAGAACCTGCGTGAACAGCACGGTGCCGTCCTGCTCGCGCAGACGGACCGTCAGCTCGCCGCTGCCGCCGTCGATGTCGACCTCGCCGAAGAACTGGTAGCCACCGGCGGGCGAGACGTTGGCGGTCGTCGGCGCCTTGACGAACACGCGGTCCGGGCCGAAGGTGCCGTCGAGCGTGTTCGCCGGGAAGGCACCGGCGTTGAGCGGGCCCGACACGAACTCCCAGAACGGCTCGAAGTCGGTGAAGGCGGCCTTCGACGGCAGGTAGTGCTGCGCCGAGGTGTAGTGCACGTCGGCCGTCAGCCACACCGTGCCCGTGATCCGCCGGTGCTTGATGAACCGCAGCAGCTCGGCGATCTGCAGCTCGCGGCCCAGCGGCTTGCCGGGGTCGCCCTGCGCGACGGCCTCGATGTTCGGCTTGCCGTCGCCGGTGTCCGGGACGACCAGGCCGATCGGCATGTCGGAGGCGATCACCTTCCACACCGCCCGGGAGCGGGACAGTTCGCGCTTGAGCCACTCCAGCTGCTCGCGGCCGAGGATGCCCTGAGCGTCGGTGGGCTGGTCGTCCGTCGAGTTGGCGTTGCGGTAGGTGCGCATGTCCAGGACGAAGACGTCCAGCAGCGGGCCGTGACGCTGCACGCGGTGGACCCGGCCGCCCGGGCGGCGCAGCGTCGAGATGGGGAAGTACTCCGAGAACGCCTGGCGGGCACGGGAGGCCAGCACGTCCACGTTCTTCTCGGTGTACCGGGTGTCGCCGAGGATCTCGCCCGGGTACCAGTTGTTGGTGACCTCGTGGTCGTCCCACTGGATGATGGACGGGACCCGGGCGTTGAAGGCGCGCAGGTTCTCGTCCAGGAGGTTGTAGCGGAAGTTGCCGCGGAACTCCGCCAGGGTCTCGGCGACCTTGGCCTTCTCCTCCGTGGTGATGTTCCGCCAGGTCCGCCCGTCGGGCAGGGCCACGGTCTCGGTGAGCGGGCCGTCGGCGTAGATGTTGTCGCCGCTGCAGAGGAAGAAGTCCGGGTCCAGGGCGCCCATCGCCTCGTAGATCCGGTAGCCGCCGAGGTCCGGGTTGATGCCCCAGCCCTGTCCGGCCAGGTCACCGGACCAGACGAACCGCACCCCGTCGCGGCGCTTGGCGGACGCGGTGCGGAAGGTGCCGGTGACCGGCTCGCCGGTGCGGTGCGGGTCGTCCGGGTCGGCGAGCAGCACCCGGTAGTGGATCTGCTCGCCGGACGGCAGTCCACGCAGCGGGGTCGTGCCGGTGAAGTCGGTGCCCGGGCCCAGCAGCGGGCCGTGCCATCTGCGCGGGTTGCGGAACGACTCGGTCGCCGACGTCTCGACGATCATCCGGGCGGGCCGGTCGGACCGCACCCACACCAGCCCGGAGTCGCAGGTCACGTCTCCCGCCTGTACACCCCACCCCGCCTTCGGACGCCCGGACCGGGCGAAGGCCGGAGCCGCTCCGAGAGCGGTGGGCAGGGACAGGGCCGCCGACGCGGCGAGGGAGCCTCGCAGGACGCTACGGCGCCCGGGGAACGGACGGTGTGACATGGATACGCCTCCAGGGACGGGATCCGGCCAGTGTGCAGAGCCACAACTACTGGCACGCCGCAGCGCACACACGAACCCCAAGTGAACAACTGACCGCAGGGGCGGGGGAACCGGCACGCAGGAGCGAGCCCGGCGGAGTCACCCGGTGGCCGCCCGCGCCATCAGGCGTACGCCCTCGGCGATCCGGGCGGGCGGCACATGGGCGTAGCCGAGGACGAGCCGCACCTTCTTCGTCTTGGCGCTCTCGGTCCCCGGGTGGGTGCAGGACGACAGCGGGCGCACCGCCACCCCGGCCTCCGCCACGCGCGCGAGGAACCGCTCCTCGGGGCCGTACCGCTCCGGCAGCGTGGCGATCACATGCAGGCCCGCGGCGATCCCCGACACCTCCGAGCCGGGGACGTGCTCGTCCAGGGCGGCGACCAGCGCGTCACGCCGCTCGCGGTAGGCGCGCTGGCAGCGGCGCAGCTGGCGGTCGTAGTCGCCGCGTTCCAGGAACCGGGCGAACAGGGCCTGGTCGAGGGCCGGGTGTCCGAGGTCCATGGTGCGCTTGCGTTCGACGATCTCCTCCGCCCAGGACTCGGGCACGAGCAGCCAGCCCAGCCGCAGCCCGGGGGCGAGGGACTTGCTGACGGAGCCCGTGTAGGCGACATGGTCCGGGTCGAGGCCCTGGAGCGCGCCGACGGGGGCGCGGTCGTAGCGGAAGTCGCCGTCGTAGTCGTCCTCCAGGACGATGCCGTCCACCTCCCGCGCCCAGTCCAGCAGCCCGGCACGGCGGTCGGCCGAGTAGGCGATGCCGGTGGGGAACTGGTGGGCCGGAGTCGTCACCACGGCCCGTACGCCCGACGCCCGCAACGGCTCCAGGGCGATCCCCTCGCCGTCCACGGGCAGTGGCACGGCGGTGACCCCGGCCGAGGCGTACAGCGCGTCGTGCTGGGGACTGCCGGGGTCCTCCACCCCGACGGCACGCACCCCGCGCGCGTGCAGCGCGAAACCGAGCAGGGTCGTCGCCTGGGCGACCCCGGAGACCACCACGATCCGCTCCGGGTCGGCCACCACGCCCCGCCGCCGGGCGAGCAGTCCGGCCAGCGCGGTGCGCAGCCGGGGCAGCCCGCGCGGATCGGGGTACCCCAGGTCCTGGTGCGGCAGTTCCGCCAGTACCTCGCGCTGCGCGGCGGCCCACGCCGAGCGCGGGAACAGCGACAGGTCCGGAGTGCCGGGCACGAAGTCCGCGCGGGCACCGGGGGAGCGCGGGGCGAGGTCGTGCGCCCGCGGCCGGGCGGCCCGTGCGGCCGCGCCCACCCAGGTCCCGGCGCCCCGGCCGCTGCGCAGATAGCCCTCCGCTGTCAGCTGCTCGTACGCCTCCGTGACCAGCCCCCGCGACACCCCCAGGTCCGCCGCGAGATCCCGGCTGGAGGGCAACCGCGTGCCCGGCGCGAGCCGGCCCGAGCGGACCGCCTCGCGCAGCGCCGCCTGGAGGGACCGGCCACGCGTGCGCGCCGGTGCCGCGGCGGCGGGGAGCAGCAGCTCCCAGGCGGCGGACGCGGCACCGGTACCCGGGGCGCTCTGCGGTGGCTCCATGAAGGGAGACCTTAGAGGCTTGTCGCCCCGCGCGGGCCTCGGTACGGGTCAGCGGCTGCCGTCGAGGACGACCCTGGCGACCAGGGCCGGGTCGTCGTTCATCGGGACGTGGCCGCAGCCCGGCAGCCGTACCAGCCGGGCCCCGGGGATGACGCCCTTGGCCCGCACACCCTGGCGGGGGACGAGGAGCCGGTCCCGGCTGCCCCAGGCGACGGTGACCGGTGTGCCCACGATGTCGTCGGTGAACTGCACGCTCCTGCCGGAGCGGAGGGTCTCGGAGAAGCCCTGGGCCCGGGCCAGGGCCAGCGTCTCGGCGATCACGGCCTCGGGCGAACGGCGGCCCGGGCGGGCGTAGATGGTGCTCGTCAGCAGCGTCCGGCCGATCGCCGGGCGCGCCAGCCGTTCGACGACGGGCAGCGGCATCCGCCGGGCGATCTGCCGCATGGTCATCAGCACCGCGAAGGCGTAGCGGCGCTCGGCCTCGTTCCAGAACCCGGCGGGGGACAGCGCGGTGACGGAGCGGACGAGTCGTGCCCGGGCCAGGTCCAGGGCCAGCAGGCCGCCCAGCGAGTTGCCCGCCACGTGCGGCCGTTCGATCTCCAGCGTCTCGCACAGCGCCGCGAGGACGGTGTTCATCGTCGACAGGTCGTGCGCCATGCCGCCCGGCAGCGCCGGCGACTCGCCGCACCCGGGCAGGTCCACGGCGATCACATCGCGCTCGGCCGCCAGCGCGGGGATCACCGGGTCCCACACCTGCCGGTGGTGGCCGATGCCGTGCAGCAGGAGCAACGGGTCGCCGCTGCCCCGGCGCGTGTAGGACAGGGTGACGTTCTGCTCGCCGTGCGCGGAGGCGACTTTGAAGGAGACGGTGGCGGACATGGGGTGCTCCTCGGCTGTACTCGCTGACGGACGCTGTAGACAGCTTGTCAGCAATTGCTACCGGCGGGTAGCCCCAAGTTGTCGCCGCCTCCGCGGCCACGGGCCGCTCAACGGGCCCGGCGAAGCTCCAGGTTGAAGTCCGCGTGTCCGAACTTCTGCATCAGGCCGACCCACAGCGGCAGCCACATCTCCACGGCGCGCGCGGCCCGGATGCCGCCGAGGTCGAGCACCCGCTCCCGGGGCCAGCCGAACTCCCCGAGCAGGGCCGTCACCTGCTCCCTGGCGCCCTCGTCATCCCCGCAGACGAAGACCTGGTGCTCGCCCGGCACCCGCGCCGGATCCACCATCACCCGGCAGTTGACTGTGTTGAGCGTCTTCACCACGCGCGCGTGCGGAAACGCTCGCTGGATCTGCTCGCCCACGCTGTCCGACTCGACGGGGGACAGCCGCAGCTCGCCCTCCTCGAACGCCAGCGGGTTGCAGACGTCCACGAGGACCTTCCCACCGAGGTTCTCCGGCCCCGCCGCCTCCAGCGCGGCGAGGGCCACCCGCCCGCCCACCGCGTTCACCACGACCTCACCGAACGCCGCCGCCTCCGCGAACGTCCCCGCGTCCGCTCCGGTACCCGCGGCGGCGGCCCACTCCAGCGCGGCCGGATTCTCTCTCGTACGCGAGCCGAGCCGCACCTCGTGCCCCAGCTCCACCAGCCGGCCGCCGAGGGTGCGCCCGACCTCGCCCGTGCCCAGAACCGCGTACCGCATAGCCACCTCCGGGAACCCTGCCGGCGATCACCGGCGTCCTGTCGGCCATTCTGTCCGGGAACGAGTGATTCCGCCTGGACAGGGCCGCACCGGTGGGCTGGGATGGAGCCGTGACCACCGAGACCGCGACCGACCTCTTCGAAGCGCACCGCCCCGTCCTGCTGGGCGTCGCCTACCGCATGCTGGGCCGCGTGGCCGACGCGGAGGACGTGGTCCAGGAGGCCTGGCTGCGCTGGTCGGGCAGCGACCGCGGCGATGTGCGCGAACCGCGCGGCTACCTCGTACGGATCACGACCCGCCTCGCCATCGACCGGCTGCGCCAGATCAAGTCCCGCGGGGAGACCTACGTCGGCCCGTGGCTGCCCGAACCGTACGTCACCGACTTCGGCGACACCGTGCCGGACACCGCCGAGCGGGCCGTGCTCGCCGACTCCGTCTCCCTCGCCGTCCTCGTCGTGCTGGAGTCGCTGTCACCGCTGGAGCGCGCCGTGTTCGTGCTGCGCGAGGCCTTCGGCTTCCCGTACGCCGACATCGCCGCCATGCTCGACCGCGGCGAACCGGCGGTACGCCAACTGGCCGGACGGGCCCGCAAGCACGTCGAGGAGCGGCGGCCCCGCTACGAGGTCGACCCCGCCCAGCGCCGCGACCTCACCGAACGATTCCTCGCCGCCGCGGCCGAGGGCGACCTGGAAGGACTGATGGCGCTCCTCGCCCCGGACGTCCGTCTCGTCGGCGACAGCGGCGGCAAGGCGCGGGCGCCGCTGCGGGCCCTGCGGACCGCGGACAACGTCGGCCGCTTCCTCGTCGGCGCCGCGCGGAAGGGCGTCACGGACTTCGCCGTGCGTTTCCTGGAACTCAACGGCGGCCCGGCCGTGCTGGTCCTGTCCGGCGGCAAGCCCGACTCCGTCTTCCAGCTCGACGTCGCCGACGGGCGGGTCCAAGCGGTCTACATCGTCCGGAACCCCGACAAGCTCCGGTCTTTGGCCGTCGAGTAGCCGGTGCCGCCGTAGCCCCGCAGACCTCGCATGAACGCCCCGTGAACGTTCCCGGCCATTGGTCTTGACCAAGGATCAGGGCCGTCCTATGGTCGCAGAGAAGTGAAACAACCTTTAAAAAACAAGGGCGCGAAAAAGCCGCCGACCACGGCGATTGCGGAGGACAGGGTGGGGACCACGCAGCTGGAATCGGTGCCGGAACCGAAGTACTGGCATCTCAAGACCGTGCTCAGTGAAGCGCTCGACTCGGAGTTCTCGGTGGGGGAGATCCTGCCCAACGAGCGCGATCTCGCGGCCCGCTTCGGCGTCGCCCGTGCCACGCTCCGCCAGGCCCTGGAGCAGCTCGAACTGGAAGGCAGGCTGCAGCGCCGCCGCGGTGTCGGCACGACCGTCGCCCCGCCGCGCATGGGCGTCTCCCTCGGCACCGGCCCGCACGCCTGGCCCGGCGGCTCCGAGGACGCCTGGCAGCCCGTCGACTGCGCGGCGGCGGTGCCGTCGGCGGCTGTCGCCGAGGCGCTGGAGACCGGCCGCGACGAGGCCGTGCATGTCGTGCGCCGCTCCCGTGTGTCGAACGGCCGGCCGGTGGCCGCAGAGCTGCTGTACATCCCTCGGTCCTCGGTGCCCGAGCTCTCCGGTATCGACGCGCCGTCCGGAGCGGCACGCGCGCGTGCGGTGCTGCGTGAGCTGCAGCGGCTGGAGCTGGGGCGGCAGGAGAACGCGGTGGAGCTCGGCTCCGCCGGGGCGGACGATGCGAAGGAGCTGGATCGGCTTCCTGGGGCGCCCGTTCTCGTGGTGACGACGCGGTTCGTTGTCGCGGGGCGTACGGCTGCGCTCTCGGTGGCTACGTATCGTGCTGACACGTGCCGGTTGACTTTCGGTGACTCGGGTGGGGTGGAGATTCACGACGGGCCTCAGCGGCAGGCTTCCTGACCGTCACGGTCTGCGGGTGCGTCGTGGCTGGTCGCGCCGTTCCCCGCGCCCCTGAGGAGCGATGTCTCACCGGCGTGCCGTAGTCGTGCCCTCTACGCTGAACAGTTGTTCCTCCACGTGGTCCAGGGCCAGGCGCAGGGCCCCGGTCGCCACCGCCGCGTCTCCGAGGCGGGAGAGGGCGACCTGTGGGGGGCGCAGGCAGTAACGGGAGAGTTCTTGGCGGAGAGGGTCCAGGACGCCGTCGAGGCCCGCTGCCCAGCCGCCGATGACGACCAGTTCCGGGTCGAGGGCGAGGACGAGGGCCGCCACGTCGTGGACCAGGCGCTGGAGGAAGCGGTCGACGGCCGCGCGGGCCCGCTGGTCGCCCTCGCGGGCCTGTGCGAAGACCTCGGCGACGGCCTGCTCGTCGAGCGGGTGCAGGGGTTCGTCGGTGGTGGAGAGCAGGGTCTCCGGGGTGACCTCCCGGCCCAGCAGATGCAGTGCGCCGATCTCGCCGGCAGCCCCGCCGTAGCCCCGGTGCAGCCGCCCCCCGATCAGCGCACCGGCGCCCGGGCTGAGCCCCGCCAGCACGAACACCACGTCGTCCGACTCGGTGGCCGCGCCCTTCCAGTGCTCGGCGACGGCGGCCGCGTTGGCGTCGTTCTCGACCAGGACCGGGCACTTGAAGGACCGGCTCAGCCGCTCGCCCAGCCGCAGCCCCGTCCACCCCGGCAGCGCGGTGCCCAGCCGTACGGTGCCGTCCGCCTCGACGATCCCGGGCGTCGCCACGCCCACGGCCCGCAGCGAGCCCCGTGCGACACCGGCCCGCCGCAGCAGCTCGGCGACCGCCCCGCGCAGCCGCTCCAGCCGCTCGTCGGCTCCCGCCGTCTCGGACACGTCCTTGGCCTGGGCGCCGATCACCCGGCCGTCCAGGTCGGCCAGCAGCGCGGCCACCCGGTGCGCCCCGATCTCCACACCCAGCAGATGCCCGGCCTCCGCCCGGAACCGGAACCGCCGCGCCGGGCGCCCCTGCCGCCGTGCGGCACCCTCCTCGGCCGCCTTCTCGACGACGAGCCCGGCCTCGATGAGCCCCTCGACGACGCCCTCGACGGTCGGCCGGGACAGCCCCGTCACCCGGGTGATCTCGGTCAGCGTCGCGCAGTCCGTGGCACGCAGCGCGTGCAGCACCACCGCGGAGTTGATCCTTCGCAGCAGCGAGGGGTCCCCGCCGGTCAGCCGCCCCACCGTCCGTCCTCCCAGGTCGCGCGCGTGTTGGCCGGATCGTACTCGGCGCGGCGCGCCCCGGCGAGGGTCCGGCACCGGCCCTCGCCGATCAGCCCGGTGCCACGAACCCCGACTCGTACGCGGCGATCACCGCCTGGGTCCGGTCCCGCGCCCCCAACTTCGCCAGCACGGCACTGACATGCGACTTCACGGTCTCCGTCCCGACGACCAGCCGGGCGGCGATCTCCGCGTTCGACAACCCCCGTGCCATCAGCCGCAGCACCTCGGCCTCGCGCTCGGTCAGCTGGGCCCGCTCCATCACCGCCCGCGCCGCGCGGTTCCCGCCGTCGTCGCCGTACTCGGCGGCGAGCTGCCGCACCGAGGCCGGGAACAGCAGCGACTCGCCCTCGGCGATCAGCCGCACCGCGTGCACGATCTCGGCCGGCCGGGCCCGCTTGAGCAGAAACCCGTCGGCTCCGGCCCGCAGCGCCTCGTACACGTACTCGTCGTTCTCGAAGGTCGTCACCACCAGGATCCGCGGCGGCTCGTCGACTGTCCGCAGCAGCGCCCGGGTGGCCTCGATACCGTCCAGCAGCGGCATCCGTACGTCCATGGCGACCACGTCGGGCCGCAGCCGCCGCACGAGCGGGATCACCGCAGCCCCGTCCGCGGCCTCCCCGACCACTTCGATGTCGGGCTGTGCCTCCAGCACGGCCCGCAGACCCGCGCGTACGAGGGGTTCGTCGTCGACGAGGAGAACGGTGACCGGCATCCGGACAGCGTAGATCAACTCAACGGTAGTTCGACATGAACCTGCCAGTCACCTTCGTCGGGTCCGGTTCTGGCCCGTCCGCCGAGCAGGGCGGCGCGCTCGCGTATGCCGCGCAGGCCGCTGCCGCGTCCGGCAGGGCCGGGTACCGGTTCGGTCAGCGGGTTGCGTACCGCGAGGACGAGGGTGTCGCCGGTGACCTGGACACGTACCTGTGCCGGGACCGCCCCCGCGTGCCGCAGCACATTGGTCAGTGCCTCCTGGAGGATCCGGTAGCCCTCCCGGGACACCGGCCCCGGCACGGTGTCCACGGCGCCGGTCACCTCGGCGTCGACCTTCGCCCCGGAGGCACGCGCGGACTCCAGCAGACGGTCGGCGTCCACGAGCGTCGGCCTGCTGCTCACCGGCTTCTCCGACTCGCGCAGGATGCCGAGCACACGCTCCAGGTCCTCCAGGGCGGCCCGGCCGGTCTCCTCGATGGCGACCAGGGCACGGTCGGTGAACTCCGCGTCACCGGCCGCCCGCGCGGCCCCCGCCTGTACGACGGCGACCGTGAGCGCGTGTCCGATGGAGTCGTGCAACTCGCGGGCGATACGCGTGCGTTCCAGGAGTTGTTCGGTGCGTTCCTCCAGCGCCGCCATCCGCTCGGAGGGTGACGGTCCGAGGAGCCGCTTGGCCAGCGCGGTGATGAGGCGGCCCGCCCCCACCACGACCACGGCGAGCAGCAGCAGTGGCAGGGGGGCGAGCAGGGCGTGCCACCAGTGCTGCCCCTTGACGGGCACGAACCCATCGCCGGCGGGCTCGGTGCCGAACGCCGTCGTCGCCAAGTCGATCGCGAGGAGGGGCAACTGGACGGAGAGGTGAGCCACGATCCAGCCGATGCACAGCCGCGCCTCCAGCCACATCACCGTCCGCCCGCGGTCCGCCCACGTGACCGACGGGGTGGTCACGATCTCCTCGCTCTCACCGTCCTGCCGATTGCCGATCAGCAGCAGCCTGGCCTGAAACCCCTCCACGACCCGTGCGATGGGCACGAGGCCCGCCAGTCCGAGCAGCACGGCGGCCGTGACCTGGGTCCACACCGCCTCCTCGACGAACAGCCACAGCGAGGACCACACGATGGCCACCATCATGTGCAGCCACCGCTTGTACGTCACCGACCGGGTAAGCGGGCGCAGCATGCGGACCATTGCGTCATCGTGCCAGCCACCACTGACAACGGACCTCCCCCGCACGGGGGAGGCGATCTCCACCGCCGGGGGAGGCCCGTACCCCGCACGACCGGCCAGGCTGCTGCCATGACCAGCATCGACGTCCAGTCCCTCACCAAGGAGTTCGGCACCAAGCGCGCCGTCGACGACCTCACGTTCCGTGTGCTGCCCGGCCGCGTCACCGGCTTCCTCGGCCCCAACGGCGCCGGGAAGTCCACCACCATGCGGCTGGTGCTCGGCCTGGACCGGCCGACCGCCGGTTCAGCGACCATCGGCGGACGCGGCTACCCGACCCTGCGCGAACCCCTGCGCCACGTCGGCGCCCTGCTCGACGCCCAGGCCGCGCACGGCTCCCGTACCGCCCGTGACCACCTCCGTGTCCTGGCCACGAGCAACCGCATCCCGGATCGCCGCGTCGACGAGGTACTGGAGGAGACGGGCCTGGCGTCGGTGGCCCGGCGCCGCGTGCGGACGTACTCCCTGGGCATGCGCCAGCGACTCGGCATCGCCGCCGCCCTGCTGGGCGACCCCGAGGTGGTCATGCTGGACGAGCCGTCCAACGGCCTCGATCCCGAAGGCATCGTGTGGATCCGGCAGTTGCTGCGCCGGCTCGCGGGGGAGGGGCGGACGGTCCTGGTCTCCAGCCATCTGATGAACGAGACCGCGTCCTTCGCGGACCACCTCGTGGTCCTCGGCCGGGGCCGGCTGCTGGCCGACACCCCGATGCGGGACTTCATCCACGCACGCGTGCGGCCGCGCGTCCGGATCCGCACGAGCGATCCCACCGCGCTCAAGAGCGCCCTCGCCCGGCACGGCCACGACGCCGAGGAGCACGCGGACGGTCACTGGACCGTTCACCACGCACGCGTGGACGACATCGGCCGCATCGCCTCCGCCGCGGGTGTACCGGTCCTGGAACTCGCGGCCGAGGAGGGCACCTTGGAGCAGGCCTACTTCGACCTCACGTCCGCCGAGACCGAGTTCACCGCACAGCCCCAGGAGGCCTGACCATGGAACTCACGCCCGTACTCCGCTCCGAGTGGCTGAAGATCCGTACGCTTCGCTCGCTGCCGGGAGCCCTCGTGGCCCTGTTCGCCGCCACCACGGCGTTCTCCGCGATCGCCGGTGTCTCCGAGACGTCGGACCCGGGGTTCGACGCGCTGTTCACGTCCCTCTCGGGTGTCATACCGGGCCAGATCGCGGCCGTCGCCTTCGGTGCCATGGCCGTGTCTTCCGAGTTCCACTCGGGGGCGCTCCGGCTCTCGCTGGCCGCGGTTCCCCGGCGCGGACGGTGGTTCGCGGCCAAGGCGGCCGTCATCGCCGTGCCGGCGCTCCTGGTGGGGCTGGTGACGGCTCTCGCCGCTCTCCTCGTGGCGCGGGCGGGCCTGGGCCCGGCAGCCGACGGTCTCGGCGTCCGCGAGCAGGTGCGGGGTGTCGTGGGCTGCGGGGTCTACCTCATGCTGATGGCCCTGTTCGCCGCCGGGCTTGCTGCCCTGCTGCGCAGCGGCGTGGCCACACTGTCGCTGTTGATCCCGTTCATCCTCGTCGTAGGGTTCGTGATCGGTGACGCCACGGGCAGCGTCGCGGACTTCCTGCCCGACAAGGCGGGGCAGTTGGTCCTGCGGGAGACGTACGACGGGTCGTCCCTCGGGCCGTGGTCGGGGCTCGCGGTGACCGCGTTCTGGGCGGCCGCCGCGCTGCTGGCGGGAGCGTGGAGCGTGCGCCGCCGGGACGCCTGACCGACAACGGGGTCGATGCCCCGCCGAGTGTCCCGCCAAGTGTCAGTGGGGGCGGGTTTACTGGACCCATGAACCTCGCACAGCACATCGCCCTCGTCGACGAGCTGTGCTACCGCCCCTTTCCGGCGGAGCACGGCCCGTCGGACGTCGGCAGCTCGGGGCCCGGCTACCACGTCGCGGTGTTAGAGAGCGGGCCCTACGGCGACCCCGCGACCCGGGCGGTGACGATCGACCAGTTCGAGAAGGACCGGGACGCCGTCTACGAGCTTCTCGCCTCGCGCTGGGGCGACACCGAGCCCTACAACCTGCTGACGGTCCTGCTGCGCACCGAGCACGAGGAGATACCCCGGCCCTGGGCCGACCTCGGCGCACGCGCCGGCATCGCGTACCTCTGGGAGGTGGAGGGCTCCGGCCGCTGGGTCGCCGTGGCGGTCGCGGACCGGGACGAGTCGGACGCGGTTCACCTGCTGGCCCTGGTCACGGAGGCGGACCCGCCGTAGGGGGTCAGCTCCCGGCGGCTGCCCGCAGCCGTCCGAACTCCTCCGCCATGGTCTCGACCGTCCAGTGCGCGTTCAGCCCGCTCGGGTTGGGCAGCACCCACACGCGCGTGTCCCCGAACGTCCGCGACTGCGGCCCCACCTGAGCCTTCCGGTCGTCGAACGCGGCACGGTACGCGGTCACGCCCACCACAGCCAGCCAGTCCGGCCGCAGCCGCTCCGCCTTCAGCGCGAGCAGCCGCCCACCCTCCCGGTACTCCTCGCCGCTCAGCTCGTCGGCCCGAGCGGTCGGCCGCTCCACGACATTGGTGATGCCGAGCCCGTACGACAGCAACTCCTGCTGCTCGGAAGGCTTCAGCAGCCGGGGCGTGAAGCCCGACCGGTGCAGTACCGGCCAGAAGCGGTTGCCGGGGCGGGCGAAGTGATGGCCCGACGCGGCCGTCATCAGCCCGGGGTTGATCCCGCAGAACAGCACCCGCAGACCGTCCGCGACCACGTCGGGCACGACACGGTCGCGGGCGGCCTCCAGCTCCTCGGGGGTGAAGCGCGCCATGCGGCGCGTCAGAGAATCGCGCCGGGCGTGTAGCCCGCGGCCTGGGGGTGCTGCTTCACGATCTCCTCGACCCGGGCGACCACGGTGGCGACCTGGTCGCCCGCGGCACCCGTGAAGGACAGCTTGTCGGCCATCAGCGCGTCCAGCTCGGCGCGGTCGAGCGGAATGCGCGCGTCGGCGGCGAGCTTGTCGAGCAGCTCGTTGCGCTCGGCGCCCTGCTCGCGCATCGCGAGCGCGGAGGCGACGGCGTTCTCCTTGATCGCCTCGTGCGCGAGCTCCCGGCCCACGCCCGCGCGCACGGAACCCATCAGCACCTTGGTGGTGGCGAGGAACGGCAGGTACCGGTCCAGCTCCCGGGCGACGACCGCCGGGAACGCGCCGAACTCGTCGAGCACCGTCAGGAACGTCTCCAGCAGGCCGTCCAGCGCGAAGAACGCGTCCGGCAGCGCGACCCGGCGCACCACCGAGCAGGACACGTCGCCCTCGTTCCACTGGTCGCCCGCCAGCTCGCCCGTCATCGAGGCGTAGCCGCGCAGGATCACCATCAGGCCGTTGACGCGCTCGCAGGAACGGGTGTTCATCTTGTGCGGCATCGCCGAGGAGCCGACCTGGCCCGGCTTGAAGCCCTCGGTGACCAGCTCGTGCCCGGCCATCAGCCGGACCGTCTTCGCCAGTGACGACGGCGCCGCCGCCAGCTGCACCAGCGCCGTCACGACCTCGTAGTCCAGGGAGCGCGGGTAGACCTGGCCGACCGACGTGAACGCCTGCGAGAAGCCCAGGTGCGTGGCGATCCGCTGCTCCAGCTCCGCGAGCTTCGAGGCGTCCCCGCCCAGCAGGTCCAGCATGTCCTGCGCGGTGCCGACCGGGCCCTTGATGCCGCGCAGCGGGTAGCGGCCCAGCAGCTCCTCGACGCGGCCGTAGGCCACGAGCAGCTCGTCGGTGGCGGTCGCGAAGCGCTTGCCGAGGGTGGTGGCCTGCGCGGCGACGTTGTGCGAGCGGCCGGCCATGACCAGCTCGCCGTACTCGCCGGCCAGCTTGCCCAGACGCGCCAGGACGGCGACCGTGCGGTCGCGCATCAGCTCCAGCGAGAGCCGGACCTGCAGCTGCTCGACGTTCTCGGTGAGGTCGCGGGAGGTCATGCCCTTGTGCACGTGCTCGTGCCCGGCGAGGTCGTTGAACTCCTCGATCCGCGCCTTCACATCGTGCCGCGTGACCTTCTCACGCTCGGCGATGGAGGCCAGGTCGACGGTGTCGAGGACACGCTCGTAGTCGGCGAGCGCCTCGTCCGGCACCTCGATCCCGAGGTCCTTCTGGGCGCGCAGCACGGCGAGCCAGAGCTGCCGCTCCAGCTTCACCTTCTGCTCGGGGGACCAGAGCGTGGCGAGCTCGGCGGAGGCGTACCGTCCGGCGAGGACGTTCGGGATGCGGGGCTTGGCGGGAGCGGAAGTCACGTGGACGGATTCTACTGGCGATTCGTGCAGGCCAGCGCACCGGCCTTTTCGTCGGAACCTACGAGAGGGCCGCGATGCCATGGCGAAGGGGCGGTACGGCGGGACCTACAGCTCGTACGGCAGCAGCTCGGGGCGCTTCGGCGGCAGGCCGTCGCCAGAGGAGCGGCCCGTCAGACGGCGGCCTATCCAGGGCAGCAGATACTGCCGGGCGAACCGCACGTCCGCCGCGCGGCGCATGACCCAGCCCGGCGGCAGCGTCGTCGGCATCGGCGTCCGCCACTCGGTGTCCTCGGGCTCGTAGCCGAGCGTCTGCCACACGGCCTCGGCGACCCGGCGGTGGCCCTCGGCCGTCAGATGCAGCCGGTCCACGTCCCACAGCCGGGGGTCGCCGAGCGAGGGGGCGCCGTAGAGGTCGACGACGATCGCGCCGTGCCGGTCGGCGAGCTCGTCGACGCAGGCGAACAGCTCCTCCATGCGAGGCCGGAACCGCTCCAGGACGGGACCCCGCCGGCCCGGGCTGCGCATCAGCACGAGCTGCTTGCACGACGGGGCCAACCGCTCCACGGCCTCCTCCAGGAGGGCGCGCACCCGGCCCATGTCGCACTTGGGCCGCAGCGTGTCGTTGAGCCCGCCGACCAGGGTGATCACATCGGGCTCCATGGCCGCCGCCACGTCCACCTGCTCGTCGACGATCTGCTGGATCAGCTTGCCGCGCACCGCGAGGTTGGCGTAGCGGAAGCCGGGTGTGCCGGCCGCCATCCGTGCGGCGAGCAGGTCGGCCCAGCCGCGGTAGGAGCCGTCGGGCAACAGGTCCGACATGCCCTCGGTGAAGGAGTCGCCGACCGCGACGAGGCTGCTGTGGGTGGGGTTCGTGTGCATGGCGACGGAAATAGTATCCCGTGCACATACCCAGCAGTCGGTCGGCCGCCGGTGGCCCCGATCACGTCCGCTGGCCGAACAGCTCCCGCAGTACGTCCTCCATGGTCACGAGACCGGACAGCCGTCCGTCCTCCCCGAGGACCGCCGCGAGGTGCGTACGGCTGCCCCGCATCGCGGTGAGGACGTCGTCCAGCGGCGTGTGCTCCCGCACGCGCGCGATGGGCCGCATGTCCCGCAGCCGGAACGGCACATCGCGCCCCACGGCGTCCAGGGCGTCCTTCACATGCAGATAGCCGACGATCCGCCGCCCCTCGTCCACCACCGGGAAGCGGGAGAACCCGGACTCCGCCGTCAGCTGCTCCAGCTCGTCCGGAGTGACGCCCACGCTCGCGTAGACCACGCGCTCCAGCGGCAGCACCACGTCACGCACCGGGCGTCGGCCCAGTTCCAGCGCGTCGTGCAGCCGCTCCTGGGCGCGGTCGTCGATGAGGCCGGCCTCGCTGGAGTCCTTCACGATCTGCGCTATCTGGGCGTCCGAGTAGGAGGCGGCGACCTCCTCCCGGGCCTCCACACGCAGGAGCTTCAGCAGCGTGTTGGCGAAGGCGTTGATCGTGAAGATCACCGGACGCAGCGCCCGGGACAGCGCCACCAGGGGCGGGCCGAGCGCCAGCGCGCTGCGCACCGGCTCGGCGAGCGCGATGTTCTTCGGCACCATCTCGCCCAGCAGCATGTGCAGATACGTGGCCAGGGACAGCGCGATCACGAAGGACACCGCGTGCCCCGCGCCCTCGGGCACGCCCACCGCGTGGAACACCGGCTCCAGCAGGTGCGCGATCGCCGGTTCGGCCACCACACCCAGCACCAGCGTGCACAGCGTGATGCCGAGCTGCGCGGCCGCCATCAGCGCCGACACGTGCTCCAGTCCCCACAGCACGCTCTTGGCGCGCCGGTCGCCCCGGTCGGCGTAGGGCTCGATCTGGCTGCGGCGCACCGAGATCAGCGCGAACTCGGCGCCGACGAAGAAGGCGTTGACGACGAGCGTCGCCAGGCCGATCAGCAGTTGTACCGCGGTCACAGCTCCGCTCCCTTCTCGTCGGGCTTCTCGTCATTGAGGGGCGCCCGCAGCCGGACGCGCGCCGCCCGGCGGCCCGCCGCGTCCAGGACCTCCATCCGCCAGCCGGCGACCTCGAGGGTGTCACCGACGGCCGGTATCCGGCCCAGCACCGTCGCCACAAGACCGGCGAGCGTCTCGTACGGCCCCTCCGGCGCACGCAGCCCGACCCGCTCCAGGTGGTCCACGCGCGCGGAGCCGTCGGCCGAGTACAGGGCGTGGCCGGCCTCGTCCGTGCCGGCCGCGGCGAGGTCGGGCAGCTCGTGCGGGTCGTGCTCGTCGCGCACCTCGCCGACGACCTCCTCGACGATGTCCTCCAGGGTGGCCACACCCGCCGTACCGCCGTACTCGTCGATCACGACGGCCATCGTGCGCTTGCCGGAGAGCCGGTCCAGGAGCCGGTCGACGGTGAGGGTCTCCGGCACCAGCAGTGGTTCGCGCATCAGCTCGGAGACGAAGATCCGGGTCCGGCGCTCGGCCGGTACCGCCAGCACGTCCTTGACGTGCGCGGTCCCGACGACCGAGTCGAGGGTCCCGCGGAAGACGGGGAAACGGGACAGGCCGGTCGCCCGGGTCGCGTTCGCCACGTCCTCCAGGGTCGCCTGCACCTCCAGGGCGACGACCTGCACCCGGGGCGTCATCACGTTCTCGGCGGTCAGGTCGGCGAGGTTCAGCGTCCGCACGAACAGCTCGGCGGTGTCGGCCTCCAGGGCGCCTTCCTTGGCCGAGTGGCGGGCCAGCGCCGCCAGCTCCTGAGGCCCGCGCGCCGAGGCCAGCTCCTCGGCGGGCTCCACGCCGATCCGGCGCACGATCCGGTTCGCCGTATTGTTGAGGTGGGTGATGAAGGGCCGGAACGCGGCGCTGAACCAGCGCTGGGCGTTGCCCACGGTCTTGGCGACGGCCAGCGGCGAGGAGATCGCCCAGTTCTTGGGAACCAGTTCGCCGACCACCATCAGGAACACCGTCGACGCGGCCGTGCCGAGCACCAGCGCGAGGCTGTGCGACGCCGACCGCGAGACACCGGCGTCCTCCAGCGGCCCGGCGATCAGCGCGGCGATCGACGGCTCGGCGAGCATGCCGACGACCAGGTTCGTGACGGTGATGCCGAGCTGTGCCCCGGACAGCTGGAACGTCAGGCTCCGTACGGCCTTCAGCGCGCCCTGCGCGCCCCGCTCGCCGCGCTCCACCGCCTGCTCCAGCTCGGCGCGCTCGACCGTGGTGAGGGAGAACTCGGCCGCCACGAAGGCGCCGCAGGCGAGCGAGAGCAGGATCGCCGCCAGAAGGAGGAGCACTTCGGTCATCGGTTCACCCCCGTTCCATGGTTCTCCAGGACGGGGCGGAACGCGCGGTGTCGCGCGCGGGGAGGCTCGCCCATGGGCGGACGCTCACAACCTTTCATGCAGAACCGAGTGGCCATCCAAGGGTAAAGGATGGGCAAAGTCCTTCCGTGGGGGTGCTCAGGGCGAGTCGGCGGGTGCGGGTGCGAGCCGGTAGGCGCCCTCGTGGGCGACGACGTTACCGGCGGTCGGCGGCGCGAAGTGGGTGCCCAGGAGAAGGGTGTCCGTACCGGCCAGCGAGTCGAGCAGCCCGCGGCGCGTGGCCTCGGACTGTCCGGGGTCGATGTCGACGCAGGCGCCGATGCCCGGGTGGGCGAGCTGGACGGGGTGGTGGACGCAGTCGCCGGTGATCAGTGCCGTCCGTCCGCGACTGGTCAGTTCGACGGCGAGGTGGCCGGGGGTGTGCCCCGGGGTCGGGATCAGGCGCAGGCCCGGGGCGATTTCGAGGCCCTCGGCGGGGACGTCGACGAGGTCGAGACGCCCCGCCTCCTCCACCGGGAGCACGGAGTCGCGGAACATCTGCGCGCGAGCCTCGTCCATGGCGTACCCGGCCCAGAACTCCCGCTCGACGCGGGAGGTCAGGTAGCGGGCGTGCGGGAAGGTGGGCACCCACGCGCCGTTCACCTGCCGGGTGTTCCAGCCGACGTGGTCGGCGTGCAGATGGGTGAGGATCACCAAGTCCACCGAGTCCGGGGGGAATCCGGCGGCGGTGAGGCGCCGCAGCCAGTCGGTGTCGAGGTCGTGCCAGGCGGGATTGGCCCGCTGCTTGCCGTTGCCGATGCCCGTGTCCACCAGGACGCGCAGCCCGCCGGCGGTGAACGCGAAGCTGTGGCTGTCGAGGTGCAGGACGCCCTGGCCGTCCGCGAAGTGGGGGTGCAGCCAGTCCTGCCCCGCGACGACGTCCGGTGTGGCGTCGGGCAGCAGCCATGGTCCGGTGGCGGGTGGCAGGGGCACCTCGTCGATGCGGTGGACGGCGACGTCGCCCACGGTCCAGGTGGTCATCGGTCTCTCCTTACGCATGAGCGCGCTTAAAGCAATCTGTTTGCGTTAAGCCGACCGTAGGTCCTACAGTCGGCTAACGCAAACAGTTGGCTTTTGTAGCTCAGGGAAGTCCATGTCCTTTACCGAACTCACGCCTGCGGAAGCGGCCCGCTGGGCCCACCGCGCCGGGCTGGTCCTGCCGGCCGACCGCCACGCCGCGGTCGCGGCCACCGCCGACCACATCCACTCCGTCGTCGCCGTCCTGCGCGAGCTGGACTTCGGCGACACCCCGCCCGCTCCCGCCTACCGCGCGCCACAGGAGCCCCACGATGCAGCCGTATGAACTGACCCTCAGCGCCGCCGCCGACCTGATCCGGGCGCGGCAGCTGTCCCCCGTCGAGCTGGCGGACTCCGTGCTGGAGCGCGTCGAAGAGGTGCAGCCGCGACTCGGGGCCTACGTCACCGTCACCGCCGAGCACGCTCGCCGGGCCGCGCGCGAGGCCGAGAGCGACATCGCGGCCGGCCGGCACCGCGGCCCGCTGCACGGCATCCCGATGGGCCTGAAGGATCTGATCGACGCCGCCGGAATGGCGACGTCGGCCAGTTCCCGGGTCAGGGCCGGCCATCGCGCGCACGCCGACAGCACCGTCGCCGCGCGGCTGTCGGCGGCCGGAGCCGTCCTGGTCGGCAAGACCCACACCCACGAGTTCGCCTACGGGCTGACCACCCCGCAGACCGGCAACGCCTGGGACCGCGACCGGGTCGCCGGCGGCTCCAGCGGGGGATCGGCGGTCGCCGTCGCCGCGGGCGCCGCCACCTTCGCCCTGGGCACCGACACCGGCGGATCCATCCGGGTGCCCGCCGCGCTCAACGGGGTCGTCGGCCTCAAGCCGACCTACGGCCTCGTCCCGCGCCACGGCGTCACCTCGCTGTCCTGGTCCCTGGACCACGTCGGCCCGATCACCCGCACCGTCGAGGACGCGGGCCTGGTCCTCGACGCCCTGGCCGGCCACGACCCCCGCGACCCGGCCTCCCTGACCACACCCCCGGTGGCCCACCGGCCGACCGAGGGCACCGACCTGAGCGGACTGCGGATCGGCGTGCCGCGCACCTGGTACTTCGACCACGTCGACCCGGAGGTGGAAGCCGCCGTCCGGAGCGCGATCGACCGGCTCCAAAGCCTCGGTGCCCGGCTCGTCGACGTCGAGATCCCCATGACCCGCTACATCCAGGCCACCCAGTGGGGCCTGATGGTGCCCGAGGCCACCGCCTACCACGAGAGCACCCTGCGCACGGTCCCCGAGCTCTACCAGGCCGACGTCCGCATCCTCCTGGAGGCCGGCGAACTGATGCCCGCCGGGGACTACTTGCGGGCCCAGCGCTCCCGCACCCTCATGCGTCAGGAGTGGGCGAGCATGCTGAGCGAGGTCGACCTGATCGCCGCCCCCACCCTCCCCGCGACCGCGGTCCGGGCCGGCCAGGAGACGATCACCTGGTCCGACGGCACCGTCGAGGGCGTCTCGGACGCCTATGTCCGGCTCTCCGCCCCCGCCAACATCACCGGGGTGCCGTCCCTGTCCGTACCGGTCGGCCACGACACCGAGGGACTCCCGATCGGCATGCAGCTCCTCGGCCGGCCGCTGGGGGAGAGGCTGCTCCTGCGGGTCGGGCACGCCTACGAACAGACCCGTCCCGCCCGCGAGCTCGCGTCGGCGGCCTGAATGAGCAGCGCCCCAGACGCAAAGGGTTCGCTTTAAGGTGGGTTCCGTGAGCAGACAGATGGTGCGCCCCGGGGGGCGCAGCGCCCGGGTCCAGGCATCGGTGCACGCCGCCGTACACGAACTCGCCTCGGAACTGGGCCGGGACGCCCTGACGGTGCCGCTGGTCGCCCAGCGCGCGGGCGTGACGCCGTCGACGATCTACCGCCGCTGGGGCGACCTGCAGGTACTGCTGTCGGACGTGGCGGTCGAGCGTCTGCGGCCCGACACCACGCCCGGCGACCACGGCGCCCTGCCGGCCGACCTGACGGCCTGGGCCGAGCAGTTCCTCGACGAGATGGCCTCGCCGGCCGGCCGCGCCTACATCCGCGACGCCCTGCTCGGCGACCCGGACGGCGGCAACGCCGGCCAGTGCTCGGCCTACGCCGCCGAGCAGATCGGCCTCGTCCTCACCCGGGCGGCCGGGCGCGGGGAGCGGACACCCGACGTCGAGACGGTGATCGACCAGGTCGTCGCGCCCATGATGTACCGCATCCTCTTCCGCCCGGACGGCCTCGACGCCGCCTACGCCCGGCGGCTCGTGGCCGGGGTTCTCGCGTCGGCCGGGGGCACCCCCTAGCCGATGAGGGGCTTGACCCAGCGCCGCCAGTGGTCCTCGCGGTGGTAGCCGGCCGCGGCCCAGGTGTGGTGGGCCTGTTCGTTGGCTTCCAGGACCATGGCGTCGACGCGACGTCCGCCCAGGGCCGCGAAGCGTTGTTCGGCGGCTTCGAGGAGGGCGGTGGCGATGCCCTGCCGGCGGTGGCCGGGGTGTACGGCGAGCCGGTAGGCGGAGCAGCGCCATCCGTCGAAGCCGGCTATGACGGTGCCGGTGAGGAGGCCGTCGCGCTCGGCGAGCAGCAGGGCCTCGGGGTCTCGTGTGATGAGGTGCGCCACTCCGTCGTGGTCGTCGCTGATGCTGGTTCCCTCCGCGGCCTCGCGCCAGAACCGCAGCACGGTGTCGATGTCCGAGAGGGTCGCGCAGCGGATGTGAAGATCGCTCATGGGGCGAGCCAAGCAGACCGCCCGCCTGTCTGGCGAACGGGTTTCCGTACCGGGGAACCGCATGTTGGTTAGGGTGACAATCGGAGACTGATGGCGCCCTCGCGGGCCGAGTCGGACACGACGGGGGGCTCGTTGGTGGGGAGTTGGCGCCCAGCGGTCATGGCTGCCCACCGGTCGGCGCCCGCGGTGCTGCCCCCACCGCTGCGCGGGTGGCTCGGGCTGATCGCGGCCCTCGCCGCGCTGGTGGTCGTCGCGCTCGGGGTTCTGTACGCCGGGCACAGCGAGCCCGGCACGGTGGACGGGTGGATCCAGCCGACGGTGGACGGTGCGGTGCCGCCGTGGCGGGATCTCGCGCTGGCCACGGACTTCTTGGGGGAGCCCTTGGGAGCGGCGGCGCTGGTCGGGGCCACCGTGACGGGCTGCCTGCTCCTTCGACAGCCTCGCGCGGCGGTGCTCGTCGTCGCCGGCGCCGGTCTGACCGTGGGGACGACGAAGCTGCTCAAGCCCCTGGTGGGACGCACCATCCACGGCGCCGACAACCTGTCCTACCCGAGCGGGCACACCGCCTTCCTCACGGCGCTCGCCCTCGTGGTGGCGCTGCTCGCGACCGGCCGGCGCGGCCTCGGCAGGACGGCCGGCACGGTGCTCGTGCTCGCGGCGGCGCTGGTTGCCGGCGTCGCCATGGGCTGGGCGCAGGTCGCCCTCGGCGCGCACTACCCGACCGACGTCCTCGGCGGCTGGTGCACCGCGCTGGCGGTGGTACCGGCGACCGCGTGGCTGGTCGACCGGATGGCCGACGCCGGCCGGCAGCAACGCCGCTGACGTCACATCAGGTCACGCCAAGCGGCGGAACACCGGCTTCACCGGTCGCCCGGCCAGCCAGGGTGTGGGGTCGGCTGCGTCCAGTGCCTTCCGGTACAGCGCACATGCCTGGGCCACCACGTCGACGGTGTGATCGATGTCGGCGTCGGTGAGCGCGCTGCTCACCACGAACGAGGGGGCCAGCACCCCGCCCGCGAGGAGCCGGCGCAGGAACAGGGTGCGGTACTCCTGCGACGGCTGCCGGTTCTCGTCGAGGGTGGCGAAGACCAGGTTGCTGGCCCGGCCCCGGACGACGACGTGGTCGCCGACGCCCATGGCGGCGGCGGCGTCGCGGACACCGGCGGCCAACCGCTCGCCGAGGGCGTGCAGCCGCGCGGTGACGCCCTCCTCGACGTAGGTGGTCTGCACAGCCATCGCGGCGGCCAGGGAGTGCGTCTCCGCGCCGTGCGTGGTGGACAGCAGGAACACCCGGTCGCCGGAGTGACGCAGCCCGCCCCGCTCCATCAGCTCGCGGCGCCCGGCCAGCGCCGAGACGGCGAACCCGTTGCCCAGCGCCTTGCCGAACGTGGAGAGGTCGGGGACGACGCCGTACAGGCCCTGGGCGCCCGCCTCGGACCAGCGCAGGCCGGTGATCATCTCATCGAAGATCAGTACGCAGCCGTGCCGGTCGGCCAGCTCGCGCAGCCCGGCGAGGTACCCGGGCGGCGGCTCGGTGTGGGTGGCGGGTTCGAGGATCAGGCAGGCGACCTCGCCCCGGTACCGGCTGAGCAGTTCCTCCGTGGCGGCCAGGTCCCCGTAAGGGAACGCCACGGTGAGTTCGGTGGTCGCCGCGGGAATGCCCGCGGACATCGGCGTGGTGCCGATGAACCAGTCGTCGACGGAGAAGAACGGATGGTCGGCGCAGAGGGCCACCCGCGGACGTCCGGTGGCGGCGCGGGCGAGGCGCACCGCGGCGGTGGTGGCGTCGGAGCCGTTCTTCGCGAACTTCACCATCTCGGCGGTCGGCACCGTGGCCAGGAAGCGTTCGGCGGCCTCGACCTCCACGATGGACGGCCGGACGAAGTTGCTGCCGCGGTCGATCTCCCGCCGCACCGCCTCCGTCACGCGCGGGTGGGCGTGACCGAGGCTGACCGACCGCAGCCCTGACCCGTACTCGATGTAGCGGTTGCCGTCGATGTCCCACACATGGGCACCGCGGCCGTGGCTGATGACCGGGGCCAGGTTCTCGGGGTACTGGTCGTCGCCCTTGGCGTACGTGTGCGCGCCCCCGGGGATCATGGCGTGCAGCCGCTCGTTCGCCAGCCGCGACCGGGGCAGGAGGAACTCTTCGGACTCTTCGGTGTTCACGCTGACTTCAGCTCTCTCTGCTTCAGGGCCTCGGCGAGACCCGGCGCCTTCCGGTCCCGCTCGGACATCGAAGTGACCGGCAGCGGCCAGGGAATGGCGAGCTCCGGGTCGTCGAAGGCGATCGTCACGTCCTCGGCGGGATCGTGCGGGCGGTCGATCCGGTACGAGGTGTCGGCGGTCTCGGTCAGCGCCTGGAAACCGTGCGCGCACCCCGCCGGGATGTACAGGGTCACCTGCGTGTCGCCGGACAGCTCGAAGGAGGCCACGTCGCGGTAGGTCGGCGAGTCCGGCCGCAGGTCCACGACGACGTCGAAGATCCGGCCGTACGAGCACCGCACGAGCTTGGCCTCGCCGGCGCCGGAGCGCAGGTGCAGGCCGCGCAGCACGCCCCGGACCGAGCGCGACACGCTGTCCTGGATGAAGGCGTCCGGGTCGAGGCCCACCGAACGGACCACGTCGGCGTCGAACGTGCGGCAGAAGAAGCCGCGTTCGTCGGCGTACGGGGTCGGCTCGAAAAGGTACGCGCCGGTGATCTCCGGGACCGCGGTCGCTTTCATGAAGCCTCCTGCCGGGGGTGGGTGGTTGCCGGGGACAAGACCGCGGTCAAGGCGGTGAATTGGTGCTCGAGCTGCCGGGCGGTGATCTGGTTCCGCTCGGCGAGTGTCCGGCGCAGCTCCGCCGAGCGCTTCTCCAACTCCCGGAACTGTTCGAGCAGCCGGTCGGCGTCGACCTCGCGGGCCGGGTGGCAGTACGCGGCGAGGCCCATCCGGTCCATGAGCGCGTCGCTCTTCGCCGCGTAGCTGAGTGCGAGCGTCGGCGTGCCGGCCTTCAGCGCGCAGATCAGGTTGTGGTACCGGGTCGCCACCACGGTGTCGGCCGCCGCCGTCTCCCTCGTCAGGTCGGCCAGGGAGGCCGCCTCCGCGGCGGTGACCAGCGGTGAGTCCACCGCGTCGAGGATCGCGGAGACCACCGGCGCGTCGCACGCGTCGCCGGTGAGCAGCCGGACCGGCCTGCCGTCCTCGACCAGCGCGCGGACGAAGCGGGTCGTCCCGTCGAGGTAGCGCCGGTGGATCTCCTCGGCCCGTGCGCGGTCGTCGTTGCCGCCGTGGAAGTCCATGACGCCGACGCAGACCAGGCCCGGCGGGCCCGACGGCCCGCTCGCCAGCGGCGTCGGCAGGGCGAAGGCGAGGTCCGGGTAGACCTCGTCGCGCGCGGTGTCCACGCCCATCTCCCGCATCGCGTCGCGGGACGGGGCGTCCCGGTACGACCGGTACGCGGCCAGCCGCGCCGACCGGCGCACCAGGGCCCGGGTCGGACGATTGCCGATCGGGGCGGCGCCTACGCCGACCAGCGCGACCCGGGTGCCGAACAGCCTGCCGGTCGCGCAGAGCAGGAACAGGGAGTACGGGAAACCCCAGGGCCGCAGCGGCAGCGTGGCCTCCAGGACGCCCATGCCCGGCACGATCACGACGTCGTGCCGGCGCACCCAGGCGGCGGTGCGGACCACGTCGACGAGCTTGCCCAGTCCCTTCCCCGCGATCGCGCCCGCACGGGACGCGGTCCGGTACTCCCCGCGGTACCAGTGCAGCCGCGTAGCGGGGATCCCGTACCGGGCCGCGACGACCTCGGGTCCGCCGCAGAGCGCGTCCACGACCGCCTTCGGGTGCTCGGCGCGGAGGTACCCGAGTACGGCTTCCAGAGACCCGTCGTTGCCGAGGTTGCCGGAGCCGAGCAGGCCGAACACCCCGACGCGTAGGGGAGTTCTCATGTCTGCCGCCCCTCGCGTCCTGCGACGAGGTCGTCGACGGAGACGGTGAGCCTGGCCGGGTCGACCGGGGCGCGGTCCTCGACCCGCTCGCCGGCGCCCGGCCGCACCCGGCTGGTCATCCACGCGGCCAGGTGGCGGTAGCAGGCGCGCCGGTCGGCCGCGGAGAGCGGCGCCCGCTGAATCGCCGAGGCGAAGCCCCAGACGTACTCGGCCAGCAGCCGGGGCGTCGGGTGCAGCGCGCCCGCCCGGCGCGGGTCCAGGTTGACGCACCGGGAGCGCTTGGAAGGGTTCGCCCGCTCGGCGCGGGTGGGGTGGTCGCGGCGGAAGTACATGAGCTCCGGCACCTGGTGGAAGGGGCCGTGCAGAACGATCTCGGCGACGAACGTCCGGTCCGCGTGGTGATAGCTGTCGTGCGGCTTCACCCGGCGCAGCATGTCGGCACGCATCACCCCGTAGAAGTCGTCGCCACCGGGCTCGAACAGGAAGCTGCGGAAGCGCTCCGGCGCGTGCGGGGAGGCGGTGGCGAGCCCGTACTCGTACGGGACCTTCACCTGCCCTTCGCCATCGATGACCGCCTGGTCGGAGTGCGCGAGGACCACGTCCGGCCGCGCGTCCAGCGCCTCCACGCAACGCCGTAGCAGGTCCCGGGCGTAGAGGTCGTCGTGCGAGGCCCACTTGAACAGTTCGCCGCGGCACTCGGTGAACACGTAGTTGTGGTTCGGGGCGGCGCCGATGTTCCGGCGCAGCCTGAGGTAGCGGATGCGTGAGTCCTGCGCGGCGTACTTGCGGCAGATGTCCTCGGTCCCGTCGGTCGAGGCGTTGTCGGAGATGACCAGCTCGAAGTCCTCGTAGGTCTGGCCGAGCAGGGCGTCGAGCGATTCGGCGAGATACTGCTCGCCGTTGTACACGGGCAGGCCGATGCTCAGCCGGGGATGGGCGGTCATGACGTCCTCACTTCCGGGATGGGATGGTGCTGGTGCTCGCGGAGGGCGGACCGCAGATGCAGCCACCACACGGCCGACGCGCAGACGGTCGCGGCGGCGACGCCCCAGGCCGAGCCGACCGTGCCGCCCAGGACCGCGCCGCCGAGCCCGCCGGCGACGTAGCAGGCGGAGGCGAACAGCTGGCAGCGCAGGCTGCGCCGGGCCGCGGCGAGCGCACGCAGCCCGGCCGCCGCGCCGGTGCCGAGGCCGGCGCCCGCGACGCCCAGGGTGACCGGCACGATGAGCTGCGAGGCGGAGTGCCAGACGTCGCCGAGCACGAACGCGCCGAGCCGGTCAGGCATCAGGAGCAGCGCCCCGCCCCAGAGCAGCGCGGCGGCGGCCTGCCCGCCTCCCAGCAGGAGGCAGAACCCGCCGAGTCGGTGGGGGGCCCGTCGCAGCACCCGTGCCGCCTCCGAGACGGTGACCAGCGACAGCCCCATCAGCACGGCGAGAAACGGTCCGAGCAGGAGTTCGGCGCCCCGGACCGCACCCACCGCGCCGACCCCCACGATCGCGCCCAGCCCGTACGCGCGCAGTTGGCTCGCGCCGCTGAGGCTGACGTTCTCGGCCAGGTACCGGTAGCCGAGATCGCGTTGCTCGCGAAGCCACGCGCGTGCCCGCGTCACCCGGGGCAGGATGCCGGACTGGACGTATCCGTACCCCGCGGCCACCGTGGCGGACGCGCCCCAGGCGAGCACGAAGGCGGCGACGCTGCCCACGCGGGCCGCCACGACCATGGCGGGGACGAGCGCGATGCCCCACACGAGGTCGTTGACGAACGCCTTCCGTCCGGTGCCCGCGGCGAAGAACGCGTACCGCCAGGCATCTTGGAGAAGCAGCCCCGGCAGCATGACGCCGAGACAGGCGAACGCGGGCCCCACACGCCCGCCGAGAGCGAGGCCGACCGCCAGACACGCCGCACCGGTGGCGGCACCGACGCCGAGCGCGGTACCCGACGACCGGGCCACCGCTCCGCGCCAGGACGCCTCCGGCACACCGCTGAAGCGCACCACGAGCGGGTCGGTGGCGAGGCCGCGGGAGACGTTGAGCACCACGCCGTACGTCACCCAGGCGAGGCTGAACACGCCGAACGCGGTCACCCCCAGCGAGCGCGCCACGTAGATGCCCACCGCGAAGTTGCTGATGCTGGAGGCCGCCTGGTCGGCCAGTCCCCAGGACAGCCGGCCGACGAAGGCCCGCCGCGCGGATCCGGCGGGTGCCGCCGGCGCTGTCCGGGGTTTCTCCTCCTCGGTGGTCATCGGTGTCACGCCTTGATCAGGCCGGCGCCGTGCAAGGCATCGGCCGCGGCGGCGACGGTGTCGAACGGCAGCCCGGACCGCTCGGCGACGTCCAGCAGACCGTGCTCACCGTCGGAGAGGCTGAGTACCCAGAGCATGGCCATCTGGGCCTGCTTCGCGTCGCTGCGGCCGCCGAGCGAGTCGTACAACCCACGCCGGCCCAGCTGTGGCTCGCCGTAGGGGCTCAGGTTGACGTACCGCCGGTTGCGGTCCAGAACGGCGAACGCCTCGCGGCAGACGGCGAGCGTGTCCGCCATCGCCTCCGGGGAGACGAAGTCCGGGTTGTCCGCCGAGGTGTGGTACTCGGGGTAGCCGGCGTACGGGGTCCGGCTGAGCGAGCCCACGCCGAGATCGAACCCGGGCGAGCAGAACTGCCGCTCGTCATAGCCGTACGGGGTGAACTCGGTGACGTGGTGCGGACGTTCGGAGGCGGCGAGGACGTGCCGCATCACCCGGTCGATCTCCGCGTCGCCGCGTCTGCTCTGTTTGTACGTCAGTCGGCCCGAGTCGCCGGCGCAGGCCAGCACCAGCCCGTGCTTGACCCGCTCGATCCGCTCCGCGTTGCGGGCCAGCCAGGTGATCGCCCCGATGGTGCCGGGCGCGAACAGGAACCGGTAGGTGTGGTACGGCTTCTGCTCCGCCAGCGCCCGGGCCAGGAACGTCGCCACGGCGATGCCGGCCAGGTTGTCGTTGGCCAGCGAGGGGTGGCAGACATGGCAGGAGACGATCACCTCGTCGGCCACCTGCCCGGGCACCACGTGCTCGGCGTAGGTGAGGTGGCCGTCCGCGAGGGTGGAGTCGACGCGCACCTCGTAGTCGCCGTCCGGCAGCGCGTCCAAGGTGTCCTGGGACAGGCAGAATCCCCATTCCGGCTTGTAGTAGCTGGTGCGGTACGGCACCCAACTCGGGTGGTCCGGCAGGGTGTGCAGGTGTCCACGCAGCTCGGCCAGCGGCATGGTCGCCGACACCGGCACGCTGTAGCCGAGCACGTGCAGGCTGGACGCGGCGAAGTCGACGACCCGCCTGCCGGCGGCGTCGGCGATGTACGCGTCCCGGATGTTCCACTCCTGCGGCACCGTCCAGTCGAGCACCTGCGTCCCGGTCGGCACCTCGTGCACCCGCAGCGGGATGTACTCGCCGACGATCCCCAGGGTGGCGCGCACACCGTCGCCGGTGATGCTCCGGCAGAGCGGGTACAGCCGCTCCACCAGCGCGTGCATCTCCTCGCCGGCCGAGGTCATCGGCGCCACCGCAGGGTGTCGTCGACGGCGCCGGCGTCGGACGCGGCGCGCAGCACGGCGAGCCGGGTGAAGCGCCGCTCGAAGTCCTCCTGGGTCAGGCCGTGTTCGCGGTAGGCGTCGGCGAGTTCGAGCGCGCCCCGCTTCACCGTCCACTCGCAGTCGAAGCCGGGGATCGCGGCGCGGAACCGGGAGAAGTCCACCCGGTACGACCGCGGATCGGCACCGTTCTCCCCGGTGATCACCACCTTCGCGCCGGACACCGCCTCCGCGACCTGCTCGGCTATCTCGGCGACCGTGACGTTGTTGGTCTCGCTGCCGATGTTGAACGCCCGGTCGTGCACCGCTTCGCGCGGCGCGACCAGCGCGGCCGTGAAGGCCCGTGCGATGTCGGCGGCGTGCACCAGCGGGCGCCACGGGGTGCCGTCGGAGAGCACCAGCACCTCGCCGGACAGCAGCGCGTGGCCCACCAGGTTGTTCAGCACGATGTCGGCGCGCAGCCGGGGCGAGTAGCCGAAGGCGGTGGCGTTGCGCATGAACACCGGGCTGAAGTCGCCGTCGGCCAGCGCGTGCAGGTCGTCCTCCACCCGCACCTTGGACTCCGCGTACGGCGTCACCGGGCGCAGCGGGGCGTCCTCGCCCACCAGGCCGGCGCCGCCGGCGGCGCCGTAGACCGAGCAGGTCGACGCGTACAGGAACCGCTGCACCCCGGCGTCGCGGGCCAGCCGGGCCAGCCGCACGGACGCGTGGTGGTTGATGTCGTAGGTGAGCTCCGGCGCCAGCGATCCCAGCGGGTCGTTGGAGAGCGCGGCCAGATGGATCACGGCGTCGACGCCGGCCACGTGTTCGGCCGTGACGTCGCGCAGGTCCACCCGGTGCCCGGACGGGTCCGCGGGCGTCGGGCCGAGGACACAGTCGGCGAACAGGCCGGCGTCAAGACCGACGACCTCGTGCCCGGCGGCGGTGAGCACCGGGGCCATCACGGTGCCCAGGTAGCCCTGATGTCCGGTCAGCAGTACGCGCAAGGTTCATTCCCCCAGGTCGAGAGTGAGTTTGGTGACGGCGAACGCCTCGGCGTAGCGCTCATGGCATTCGATGCCGCGGATCCGTGCGAGACCGAGGAAGGCCTCCCGGTCGTACCAGGGCCGGTGCCGCTGCGAGGGGTAGTGCTCCTGCAGCAGCCGCACCTTCCGTTCGGCGGTCTCCGGCGACAGCGGCTGGTACGCCGCGGGACGGCCGAGGTCGCCGTCCCACTTGACGATCTCGTAGCCGAGCACGAGGTGGTCGCGGAACGCCGTGGGCAGCAGCTGCGCCAGGCCGCGGTGGTCCTGGTGCGCGTCATCGGTACGCGGCGCGAGGACCAGATCCGGCTCGGTCCGCTCGCGCAGTTCCTCGACGGCGGCCTTGGCCTCCTCCCAGTGCGCGGGCATCCGGCCGTCCGGCAGCTTGAGCACGGTCAGCCGCAGGTCGGCGCCGGGGCAGAAGGCGGCGAGCGCGGCCCGCTCCTCCTGCTCCCGCTCGCCGCCACCGCCCGAGAGCACCAGCGCGTCGACACGGATACCCGGCCGGGCGCGGCACAGCGTCAGCAGCGTGCCGCCGGCGCCGATGGCGATGTCGTCGCAGTGCGCGCCCACCGCGACGATCCGGTCCAGGGACCCGGCCCCGAGCCGGATCACGCCCGCGCTCCGGCGGTGTCCCGTTCCCACACGGCCCACGGCCGGTCGCCCCGGGCGTAGGCGTCGTCGAGCGCGGCCCGCTCCTTCACGGTGTCGGTCGGCTTCCAGAAGCCGCGGTGCTGGTGCGCCACCAGCCTTCCCCGCTTGGCCAGCTGGGCGCATCCGTCGGCGACCAGGTCCCCGTTCTCCGGGATGTGGTCGAAGACCTCCTGGCGGAGCACGAAGTAGCCGCCGTTCTCCCACAGCGGCATGTCGCTCACCGCGGTGATGCCCCCCACCAGGCCGTCCTCGCCCAGGTCCACGCAGTGGAACGAG
This sequence comes from Streptomyces sp. NPDC040589, assembly GCF_055594445.1. NCBI lineage: Bacteria > Bacillati > Actinomycetota > Actinomycetes > Kitasatosporales > Streptomycetaceae > Streptomyces > Streptomyces sp. NPDC040589. The sequence continues at coordinate 140,342 of NZ_JBVIWP010000004.1, forward strand.
GACTGCGGCGGCACCACCATCATCGACGCGCCGGCGTCGCGCCGGGCGAACCGGTCGATCATCTCCGGCAGCGGGGCATCGGTGAGCACGTCGGCGTAGTTGGCGAGGAACATCTCGTCGCCGTCCAGGTGGTGCCGCACCCGGCGCAGCCGCTCCCCGATCGGCGACTCGATGCCGGTCTGCGCGAACGTGATCGTCCAGTCGGCGATGTCGGTGGACAGCAACTCGGTCCGCCCGTCCCGCAGCACGAAGTCGTTGGACGTGGTCTCCTCGTAGTTGAGGAAGAAGTCCTTGATGTGATGGGCCCCGTACCCGAGGCACAGGATGAACTCCTTGTGCCCGAAGTGCGCGTAATAGCGCATGACGTGCCAGATCAGCGGTCGCGGGCCGACCATCGCCATGGGCTTGGGCACGTCGTCCGCGGCACCGCTCCGCATCCGCATTCCGTAACCGCCGCAGAACAGAACGACCTTCATGCCTTGACCTCGACAATGCTCAGTTCCGGGATGGGAAAGACCAGGCGGCCGCCCCACTCGTGCACGAAGGACAGTTGCTCGACCAGCTCGTCCCGCAGGTTCCACGGGAGGACGAGGACGTAGTCCGGCTTGTCGGCGGCTATCTGCTCCGGCGGCAGGATCGGGATGCGGGTGCCCGGGGTGAACCTGCCGTGCTTGTACGGGTTGCGGTCGACCGTGTACGGGAGCAGGTCGGGCCGGATGCCGCAGTGGTTGAGCAGGGTGTTGCCCTTGCCCGGGGCGCCGTAGCCGACGACCGTCTCGCCGCGCTCGGCCGCCTCGATGAGGAACCGCAGCAGGTCCCGGCGCACCTTGGCCACCCGGGCGGAGAACTCGGTGTACCCGGACAGCTCCTGCAGCCCGGCCGCCTTCTCCCGGGCCAGCACGTCGGTCACCCTTCCCCAAGCAGGGGATACCCCATTGGCCGGCTCGCCGGCCACCTCGGCCGGCCGGGCCCACAGCCGGATGGAGCCGCCGTGCGTGGGCAGCAACTCGACGTCCACGAGCGTGAGTCCGCCGCTCGCGAGCGCCCGGATCGCGGACGCGACCGTGTAGTACTGGAAGTGCTCGTGGTAGATCGTGTCGTACTGGTTCTCCTCGATCAGCGTCAGCAGGTGCTGCACCTCGATGGAGACCCAGCCGTCGTCGGCGACCAGGGCGCGCAGCCCCTGGGTGAACCCGACGACGTCGGGGATGTGCGCGTACACGTTGTTGGCCACGACCAGGTTCGCCGGGCCGTGCTCGGCGCGGACGGCCGAGCCGGTCTCCGGGTCCAGGAACTCGGTGAGCGTGGGCACACCCGCGTCCCGCGCCGCGGCCCCGACGTTCACCGACGGCTCGATGCCCAGGCAGCGGATCCCCCGGTCCACCACATGCCTCAGCAGGTACCCGTCGTTGCTCGCGACCTCGACCACGAAGGCGTCGGGGCCCAGGTCCAGCCGCTGAACGGCGTCGGCGACGAAGGTGCGCGCGTGCTCCACCCATGAGGTGGAGTAGGAGGAGAAGTACGCGTACTCCTTGAACGTCTCCTCCGGCGTGATCAGCGGAGGGATCTGCGCCAGCCAGCAGTCGGTGCAGACCCGCAGGTGCAGCGGGTACGCGGGCTCCGGCCGGTCCAGTTGGTCCGCGGCGAGAAAGCTCTCGCACGGCGGGGTCGCCCCCAGATCGACGACGCTGGCCAGCGCCGCCGAGCCGCAGAGTCTGCATCGTGTCATTTACTGCCCCCCATTGATTCGGTCCCCGATTGATTCCGACCGCCCCGCGATCGCGGTGCGGTACCCCTCCACCAGGCGCTCCAGGCCGACGGCCGGGCTGAAGCCCTGCTCGTAACGGCGCCGGGCCGCCTGGCCCATCTCCCGGCCCAGGGCCGGCTCGGCCGCGATCCGGCGGATGCGGGACGCGAGCGAGGCGGGGTCGCCCGGCCGGTGCAGCAGCCCGGTCACCCCGTCCTCGACGAGTTCGACGAAGGCGCCGTGACCGGCGGCGACGGTCGGGACCCCCGCCGCCATCGCCTCCACGACCACCAGGCCGAACGCCTCCAGCCATGTCGAGGGAGCCACCACGGCGACCGACCGCGTGACGGCCTGCCGGCACTCGGCCGGGTCCAACAGGCCGACGTAGCGCACGTCGTCCCGGCCCGCCGCCCAGGCCGTCACCTCTCGCTCCAGCGGTCCCGTGCCGGCGATCACGAGCGGCGCGCCCACACCGCCGCCCGCGGCGATCTCGTCCCACGCGGCCATGAGCAGCCGCACGCCCTTGGCCTCCGCGAGCCGGCCGAGGTAGAGCAGATGCTCGCCGGGGCCCGCTCGGACGGCGCCCGGGTCGGGCACGAAGTTGTGCTTCACCGCCAGCCGCTCGGCCGGCATGCCGGCGCGCACCAGGACGTCGCGCTGCGCCGCGGAGATACAGAAGAACCGCTCCACGCCGGACCACCACCGCCGCCGGTTGACCGACAGGCTGACCGCGAGCGGCACCGTCGCCAGCCGGGAGTTGCGGTAGCAGCCGTGCCGGACGGCGGGCAGCGGCGTCGACCCGACGCAATCGGCGCACGGCCGGCCGTCCCGTTGCAGCGTGCCGGGCGGGCAGACCTGGGTGTAGTTGTGCAGCGTGGCGACGGCGGGCACCCCGGCGTCGGCGCAGGCGGCCAGCACGGCGGGTGACAGGAGCGGGAAGACGTTGTGGACGTGCACCACGTCCGGCCGCTCGGTGCGCAGCCGGGCGGCGAGTTCGGTGCGGACCGCCGGGTTCCACGGCACGAGGAGCGGCAGCGCGGCCTTGCTCAGCAGGGACCGGGCGGCGATGTCGTCGCTGCGCCGCTCGAACATTCCGACCCGGTGGCCGGCCTCGCGCAGCAGGGCCACTTCCTGGTCGACGACCTTGTTCTCCCCGCTCGGCTGCGCCGAGGCGTAGCGGTTGTGCACCACGAGGACATGCATGGTCAGCTCACCTCCGATCTCTGGGCCCAGCGCGGGATGTGTCGTCGAGGGACGTCTGGCGTCGCGAGGGGAGCGGCCTCGGCGGGAGCCGCCAGCAGCGAGGCGGCCACGGCCAGATGCAGCAGATACGGCGAGGCGTCGCCCAGCCCGGCCTCGGTGTACGACGCGATCGCGCAGTAGCTGATCAGGAAGATCGCGCAGGCCCTCGACAGCGACGGTGGCCGCAGCAGCGCGACGCCGCCCAGCACGATGATGATCGCCGCCACCAGGGCGACGCCGGTCAGCCCCTGCTCGTGGTAGACGGCCAGCCAGCTGTTGTCGATCGGCAGCCCGCCGAACGACTTGTCGCCCAGGCCCGAGCCCAACAGGTACTCCGAGGTCGACCGGGGCGCTGCCAGCAGGGCGTCCCAGACCTTGGCCCGGCCGGTGAGGCTGGTGAAGTTCTCCTGGCTCTGTCCGCGCAGGAACCAGGCCTGCAGCAGGGAGCCGAACCCCACCGCTGCCACGGCCGCGCACAGCACCGCCCAGGCGAAGAACCGGCGTGCGACGGCACTGGTCAGGACGAGCGAGCCGATCGCCAACGCCAGCCCGATGAACAGGCCGAGCGTGGCCGTCCGGGTATGGGTCAGCGCGAGCAGGACGAACGCCGGCACGATGACCACCGCCGCGCCGCGCCGGTCGGTCCGGCGGCCCAGAACGAGCAGCACGGTGAGCCCGATGATCACCGCGGCGTACTGTCCGATCTGCGGCGGGGTGAGCGGCCACAACGCGCCGACCAGCCGCCCGCCGTAGAGCTCGGGCAGGGCGGCGCCCGGTGAGATGACCAGGCCGGCGGCCACTGACCCGAGGACCACGAAGTACATCCGGATGTGGTGCCGGACGAACGTCAGGCCGCCGTCCCACCAGCGGCTGAGGAGCCACAGCGTGCCGATGAAGAGGGCCAGCCGGGCGCAGCGGAACAGCGCGCCGAACCCGGACTCCAGGTCCGCGCTGGAGATCACGCTCGGCACCAGGAGCAGGGTGAGCAGGAACACGAAGGCACTGGCCCGGATGCGCAGCCGGAGATTGACGGCGAGCGCCAGCGCGAACGCGGCGACCAGCGCGCCCATGGTGACCATCTGGATGAGGGAGCGGGGCAGCGGGACGATGGTCTTCGCCCCGGCGGAGCCGAGCGTGTTGAGGATCAGCAGCCCCCAGGCCGTACCGACGATCTTCGACGTGTGGTCTGTGCGGTCCGGGCCGATCTCAACCACCGTCCCGTGCGCCGAAGGTGCTGCCCGCGTCCTGCCGGTACGGCGTGCCCTGCCACTGCACGAAGTCGAGCACCCGGCTCGGGTCGTGGGCGACGAACTTCCACGGTCCGAGGTAGACGTTGTCGTGCCAGCGGTTGTGCTGCTCGCGGGTGATCGCCTCGGCCACCCGCTCGCCCTGGTAGGGCGACCAGTCCGGATAGGTGCCGTAGTTGGCCAGCACCGCCATGCGGTCGCACTTGACCGTGCACTCGACGACGGACGTGTCCAGTACGAAGCGGTTGTGGTGGATGTCCACCCGCTGGGTCTTCCACCGGCAGTCGGCGTAGAGCGGTGCGGTGGCGATCGCCGGACGCGCGCAGCGGTCGGTGTCCTTCACCAGCAACGTGCAGTCACCGGAAGAGGTGTTGGCCGGGCTGTTGCAGAACCGGTCGGCGTTCTCCCACAGGGTGATCCCGGACCAGTTGTTCTCCAGCACGTTCCGATAGATCTCGATCTTGTCCGTGCGGGCTCGGATCCGTGGTTCGCCCCCGGACTCGGACAGGTAGACGGTCGCGAACGGGAAGGTGTCCCCGCGGTCGGCGTACCGGCGGCCCTCGACCCGGTTGTTCCGCCGGATCGTGTTCTTCCGGATGACCGCGTTGTAGCTGGTCTCGTAGATCAGCGCGGCCCCGTCGTTGGCCTCGAGCACGTTGTCCTCGACGCGGAAGTCGTTGTTGTTGGTGTCCGCCCACAGCCCGGCGCCGCGGTTGTCGTGCACCCAGTTGCCGCGTATGTCGGCGCCGTCGACGGCCCAGAACTTGACGCCTCCGGTGCAGCCGCAGCCCTGCCGCCGCCGCTCCCAGTCGTCGGTGTTGTTGCCCACGATCTCGTTGCCCTCGACCACCAGGCCGCTGATCCGGCCGGTGGCCTTGTACGCGTTCATGCCGTACTGGCCGTTGCCGCGCAGGCAACTGGCGCGGACCCGCTGGCGGGCACCGGCCATCAGCCCGGCGCCGGAGTTGTTCTGGATCGTCGCGTGCTCGATCACCCACCCGTCGGCCGAGTCATGGTTCACCACGCCCTCGTTGTGCGGTGCGACGAAACCCTGCACGGTCAGGTGGCGGATGGTGACGTCGCGGGCGGTACCGCCGAAGGCGTACTGGTTGGTCTTGCGGCCGTCGAGCACCGCGCCCGGCGCGCCGAGGTAGGTGCTCCCCTTCTTGGGGACGACCTGGGCGTAGCGTTCCGGCTCGAGCCTGTGCCGGCCCGGTCGGAGCCAGAAGGTGGTGTTCGGGGGGCTGCTCTTGGTCTTCGTGGCCAGGTCACCGGCCACCGCGGGGTCGACCGTCACCGCGCCCGCCGGTGCCTTCGCCGGTCCGGCCGCGGGCTCGGCGCACACCCGGGCCACGGACGTGGACGGCGCGGCGGTCGGCTTCGGCCGCGCGCCCGGCGTGCTCTCACAGCCGGTCGCCGCCAGCAGGGCCAGCGCCAGCGGTACCGCCGCCAACGCCTGGTGCCGCCACTTGATCCCCACGCGCCCCCCTAGCCGCGGAACTCGAGCACGGTGGTGAACCCCTCCGCGCCGTCGGTGAAGCCGGTGCCGACGAGCGTGGTGGAAGGCTCCTTGCGCCCGAAGCCGGCGGAGTACCAGCCCAGCGGCGGGTCGCTCTCGCCGCGATGGGCCCGCCAGGACAGCTGCCCGGGCAGGTCGAGCACCGCGGAGCGGTCCTCGCCGTCCCGGGTCCAGGTGAGCACGGCCCGGTTGCCCACCAGGTCCGCGGTGATCGCCGGGCCGAGGTGGAACGCGAGGCGCACGGCCCCGCGATCGCCGCGGACCTCGTCGACCACCCTCAGCTCCTGGCTCTCGGCCGTCAGTTCCACCCGGCGGCGGTGCACGAAGCGCTGGTAGCCGTCGTGCTCGGCGCTCCAGCGGGCCGTCCCCCCGTTGGAGTCGTCGGCTGTGTCCGTGACCAGGACGCGGCTGCGGGCCTGCCGCGTCCACAGGAACGGGCCGCCTGAGACGGACTGGTCAACGCCGTCCAGCTGCAGGGTGTTGTGGCCGAGCGTCGACCGGAAGTACTGCCGCCACTCGGGCTGCCCGTGGTAGCAGTACGTCCCCGGGTCGGCGAGCACGTCGACCCCGTCGTGCCGGACCTCCACGGACAGCGCGTCCGCGTGGGCGTGCGCGGCGATGGACAGGAACCCGTGCGGACCACCGTCGCAGCGGCACCAGATCTCCCCCTGACCACGCGGGGCCGGACCGCGCAGGATGGTCATGCCCGCGTCGGCGAAATGCGCCGGTCTGCTCGCCGGGCGTGCGGTTCCCTCCGTCGCGTACGGCCTGATGAGCGCGGCAAGAAGCGGGGTGCGCACATCGGTGCCGGTCACCGCCGGCCACCAGGCCAGCCGGCCGAACACGGCGTCCCCGGTGGCCAGCAGCGAGGCCCAGCGGTCGGTGCCCGGGCCGTCCACGACCAGACCGTGCCCGTCGTCCGCGTCCCCCTGGCGCGGCGGCCGTAACCGGTTGTCCACGACGGCCGCGAGCGCGTCGGTCATCCGCAGCAGCACCAGCCGGATCGACGCGGGGACCGGCACACCGGCGGCATCCGCCTCGGCCACCGCGGCCAGGCCGAGCTCCAGCACCAGTCCGTGATACTCGGTGGCCAGCTCGCGGTTGAGGCCGGATCCGAAGGTGTTGCCGCGCAGATGCCGCTCCAGCGACCGCAGCGCGTCGGCTCGCCAACGTGTCGAGGAGGGGAACCACCCGAACGCGCAGGCCGCTGCGAACTGCCCGGCGGCCTCGGCGATGACGTGGTTGTTCGCCGAGGACCCCCGGCTGGGGAACGCGGCCAGCCAGCGCTGGTGGTGCCAGATCTGGTTCAGCGCCACCGGGTTGCCCTCGAACAGCCCGGCCACGCCCGGCCAGCCGTCGAGCAGCCGGCGGATCCACACCCACGACAGCAGCCGGATCCCCAGCTCGATGCCGCTGATCCAGTGCACTCCGCGCAGCGGTGGGTTGGCCGTCCACCAGGACCGCAGGTGCGCGGCCACTCGCTCGGCGTACCGCTCGTTCCCGGTGATCGCGTAGGCGGCGGCGAGCACGGTGAGGTACTGGTGCCGGGACAGCTCCCAGATCTGCTTGATGTCCCCGACCGCGTCCTCGTTCCGGTAGGGCACGTCGAAGGCGTAGCCCCACGGCGCCCGGCGCCCGGTCTTCGGGTCGTACCACCAGTCCGGGTCGTCCAGGTCGTCGCGGACCACGCCGAAATACTCGGCGTGCCCGTACATCAGCCGGTCCGCCTCGGCGACGAGACGCTTCGCGGCGTCCGGAGGTATCGCGGTGATCGTCCCGGCGGGCAGTACCGCGGTGAAGCGGGCACCCCTCACGCCCGGGCAGTCCGGCCGCGCCGACCGCCACAGCCGTCTGCGCACCGCGTCGCCCGCCCGGCCGCCGACCTCCCGTGGTCCCATCCGGGACAGCCGCCGTAAGTACCAGCCCGCGCTCATGCTCACAGCGCCCTCGCCAGCGTCACCGGCGCGCCGCCGGACAGGCCGGCCCGCACGGCGAGGGTGGCCGACGTGGTGGCGACCAGCGACTCCAGCGGCACCGGCATCGGCCCGCCGGTCCGCACGGCCTTGACGAACGCGGCCAGCTCGGCGTTCTGCCCCTTGTCCCGGGCCTTGGGCAGCCGCGAACTGACCCACCGCTTGCGGCTGTGGACCGAGGCACGGACGAAGTCGTCGAGGCGCAGCACCTTGCCGTCCGCGACGAGGTCCAGCGTCTCCTTGGGGAAGCCGGGCGCGCCGGTGGTGACGTAACTGATGGTGGCGGTGGACCCGTCCGGGTAGCGCAGCACGACCTGCAGGTCCTCGCCGCCGGGCGTGGCGACCGCGTACACCGACTCCGGGTCGGCCCCGAGCAGCCAGCTCGCCGTGTCGATGAAGTGTCCGCCCTCCCCGGCGAACCGCGAGCCCTCGGTGCCCTGCTGGAGGTACCAGCTGCTGTGCTGCAGCCGGCCCGCGTTGACCAGGTAGCGCAGGCTCGCCGGCCCGGTCCGGGCGCCGAACCGCTCCTTGGCCTCCTGCAGCAGCGGCGCGAACCGGCGGTTGAAGCCCACCTGCAGCCGGTCGTTGCCGGACTCCTCCACCGCCGCGAGCACACCGGCCAGCTCGTCCTCGGTGAGTGCCAACGGCTTCTCCACGAACACGGCCTTGCCGGCCAGCAGCGCCCTTCGGGTCAGTTCGGCGTGCGAGCTGTGCCGGGTGACCACGAACACCGCGTCGACGGACTTGTCGCCGAGCACGGCGTCGATATCGGTGGTCGCCTCGGCGAAGCCGAACTTCCGCTGCGCGTTGGCCGCGGACAGCGCCGTCGTGGTGACGACGGTCGACAACTCGACGCCTTCGCGCCCCGCCAGGTGCGGCAGCAGCATCGACGTCGCGTAGTTTCCCGCGCCGACGAACGCCAGGCGCACCGGCGTCCTGGCGGACCGGGCCGGGGCGGACGCCTTGTCGCCGCGCCGCACCGCGGGCACGGTCACCGCCGAGGCCTCCGCCGCCTCCTCGTGCTGCTCGGGGTACCGGAACAGCACGGCCACGGCCTTCAACTCGCCGTCCTTCAGGCTCTGGTACGTCTCCACGGCGTCGTCGAAGTCCGCGACGTGGGAGACCAGCGGCTCCACGTCGACGCGGCGGCGGGCGACGAGATCGAGGAAGCACGCCAGGTTGCGGCGCTCGGTCCAGCGCACGTAGCCGATCGGGTAGTCGCGCCCCTCCAGTTCGTACTCCGGGTCGTAGCGCCCGGGGCCGTACGAGCGCGAGAACCGGACGTCGAGCTCTTTCTCGTAGTACGCGTTCCACGGCAGGTCCAGGCGGCACTTGCCGATGTCGACGACCCGGCCGCGGTCCCGGCACAAGCGGGCGGCCAGCTCGACGGGCTGGTTGCTGCCGCCGCCGGCGGCCAGATACACCTGGTCCACGCCGTGACCGCCGGTGAGTTCGGCGACGGCGGCTTCCACGGCCGCGGACGCGGGATCGCCGCAGGCCGCGGCGCCCAGGCGCGCGGCGAGTTCGCAGCGCACCGGGTCGGGGTCGGCCCCGACGACGCGGACTCCCGAGGCGGTGAGCAACTGCGCCACCAGCTGTCCGATCAGCCCGAGGCCGATGACCAGCGCCACCTCGCCGAGCTGCGGCTCGCCCTGGCGGACGCCCTGCATCGCGATCGAACCGACGGTGCCGAAGGCCGCGTGCCGCGGCGCGAGGCCGTCCGGCACCGGGGTGTAGAGGTTCTTCGGCACCCAGTTCAACTCGGCGTGCAACGCGTGCTCGTTGCCGGCGCAGGCCACGAGGTCGCCGACCTTCACATCGTCGATCCCGGCGCCTACCTGCTCGACCACCCCGCACAGCGAGTAGCCCAGCGGCGTGTAGGAGTCCAGCTTGCCCATCACCTTGCGGTAGGTGGCGGGCACCCCGTTGGTGGCCACGCTCTGCATGACCTTGGCCACCTGGTCCGGCCGGGAGCGGGCCTTGCCGAGCATCGACATGCCGGCCTCGGAGACCTTCATCATCTCGGTCCCGGTGGAGATCAGCGAGTAGGCGGTACGGACCAGCACACCGCCCGGCTTGCACCCCGGCACCGGCACGTCGAGCACCGCCAGCTCGCCGCTCTTGTAGTTCTGAACAACCTGCTTCACCCGAACTCCTCTGAATTCCTAAGCCGTTGACCGAGCGCTCTGACCGGACCCAGAGGTCGCGTCGCGATACCAGTACTCGAGGGTCAGCACATGCCACAGATGCTTGGAGAAGTCCCGCTGCCCGGCGGCGTCCTCGGCGACCATGCGCGCCAGCGCGTCGCGCCGCAGGAGCCCGGAGCTGACGAGCACCCCGTCCTCGACCACCTCGCGCACCAGCGGCGCGAGATCCCGGCTCATCCAGGCCCGCAGCGGGGCGCTGAACAGTCCCTTCGGCCGGTAGACGATCTCCCGGGGCAGGACCGAGCCGGCCGCCTCCTTGAGCACGGCCTTCCCCTGCCGCCCGACGATCTTCCGGTCGCCGGGCACCGCGAACGCCGCCCGCACCACCTCGACGTCCACGTACGGCACCCGCACCTCGGTCGACGCGGCCATGCTGGAGCGGTCGGTGTAGGCGAGGTTGAGGCCCGGCAGGAACATCCGGGCGTCGCCCAGGCACATCCGGTTGACGAAGTCGTCCAGGTCGTTGTCCTGGTAGACGTCCGCGTGCTCGGTCAGCACGTCCTCGACCGTCCCGGCCAGATCCGGATCGACCAGCGCGAGCAACTCGTCCTGGTCGTACATGGTGTAGCTGCGCCGGAACGCGGTCTCCTCCGGCAGATCGGCGAAGGACAGGAACCGCTTGGCGAACCGCACCGACCGGTACCCCCGGCGGGCCGTGGCGACCGGCAGCCGGTCCACGGCCGCGGACACCCCGCGCCGCAGCGGCCGCGGAACGCGCTGGTAGCGCAGCGCGAGCAGGTTCGCGAGGTGCTTGCGGTAGCCGGCGAACAACTCGTCGGCGCCCATCCCGGACAGCATCACCTTGACCCCGGCCTCCCGGGCGGCCTGGCAGATCAGATATGTGTTGATCGCCGCGGGGTCCCCGATCGGCTCGTCCAGGCTGTACGTCATCTGCGGCAGCAGGTCGAGCACGTTCGGCGCGATCTCGATCTCGTGCAGGTCGACGCCGAACCGCTCGGCGACCTGCCGCGCGTAGCGCAGATCGTCAGGCATCGCCTCGAACTTGGCGTCCTCGGCGCGGAAACCGATCGTGTACGCGGAGATCCCGGGCTGGTGACGGGCCGCCAGCGCGGTCAGATAGCTGGAGTCGAGCCCGCCGGAGAGGAACGTCGCCACGGGTACGTCGGAGAGCAGATGGCGCCGGGTCGACTCCTCGACGATGGCGGCCAGGTCCGGCAGCTCACCGCTGCGGGCCCGCTCCCGGCCCTCGGCGGCGACGTCCTTCAGGTTCCAGTACCGGCCGCGCTCCACCCGGCCGTCGGGACGGCACCTGAGCCAGCTCCCCGGCGGCAGCTTCTCCGCCTCACGGAACGCGCACCGCGAGTCCGGCACCCAGTAGTAGAGGAGCGAGGCCACCAGCGCCCCATGGTCCACCTCCAGCGCCCCGCCGGTCGCGGCGGCCAGCGCCTTGAGCTCGGAGGCGAACACCAGCCCCTCGCCGCGCCGGAGCAGGAACAGCGGCTTGATGCCCAACTGGTCGCGGACGAGCACCAGTTCACCGGTGCGTTCGTCGAAGATCCCGAACGCGAACATGCCGCGCAGCCGGGGCAGGCAGTCGGTGCCCCAGCGCCGCCAGGCCTCCAGCACCACCTCGGTGTCCGAGGTACCGCGGAAGCGCACCCCGGCCGCTGCCAGTTCGGCACGCAGCTCGGGCGCGTTGTAGAGCTCGCCGTTGTACGTCAGGACGAGGCCGCCCGAGACCATCGGCTGGGCGCCGGTCTCGGACAGGTCGATGATGGCCAGCCGGCGGTGCCCGAGGTGCACTTCGGCGTCACCGGCGGGGTGGCTGTACCGGCCCGCCCCGTCCGGACCGCGGTGGGCGAGGGTGTCGGTGAGCCGGTCGGTCACGACCTTCCCGTCCGGCCAACGGTATGTACCTGCGATGCCACACATGTGCTACCGCGCCTCCTGGTCGTTGTCCGGGACCCGTGCGGCCCACATCGCCGGCTCTGCCCGCCGCCGGCCCTCCCCCACTGCCTGAACGGCGTGGGAGGTACCCCCACCGTTCTGCCGGGCAGGCCGCTCGGTCCGGCCGCGCAGCGCGGTCTGCGGCCCGTCCCACAGCGTGCCGTCGGTCCGGTCACGCGGATCGGGGTCGATCAGCACCACACCGATCACCGCGATGCGCTGGTCCGCGAGCTGCCGTGCCACGGTGTGCAGCCATGCCGCGCTGCCGTGCCCTGCCCGCACGACGAGCACGGTCCGGGTGCCGAGGTACTGGAGGTCGGTCCACGCCGTGCCGGGCGCCACCGAGCCGACGCCGAACCGGCGCTCCTGAGGTGACACGTCCTCGGCCCGCTCACCGCCGACCACGGTCGGGTCTCCCGGCTTCGGACGGCGGTTGGCCAGCTGTCGGCCGGGCAGACCATCGACGATGACCACCGGGCCCTCCGCCGCCAGTGTCCCGGCGAGGTCCAGGGCGATCACGCTCGTGCCGCGCGCACAGCCCAGTTCCAGCAGCGACACCGGTTCCGCGGAGCCGCGCACGGTGCGGGCCAGGAACGTGCTGAGCCTGGTCCGTGCCGCCCGGATCCGTCGGCGCCGCCACAGCCCGGCCGGCCGGTGGGGCAGCTCCGCGATGACCGAGGCGCCGAGGTTCGCCGCGATCTCCCGGCGCAGCACGGGGCGGTCCGCCACCACCGTGCCGACCGCGGCCACCGCGAGCCCGAGGACGAGCCCGAGGACGAGCCCGAGGGCGGCGTTGGTGGCAGCGGTCCTGGGCAGGGAGTGCCGTACCGCGTGCGGGGCGTCCACGATCTGTGTGCCGGCGATGAGCTGGGGCGTGCCGATGCGGGCCTCCGCGGCGCGCTGGCCGAAGTCGGTGATCCGCGAGGTGAGTTCGGCCCGGCGGGCGAAGAGCGACTCCATGTCCGCCGACGCCTGCGGGTCGCCCTGCGGCGGTCCGTCTCCGATCGCCTTGTTGACCTGGGCGAGTTCGTCCCGCATGCGGTCACGCTGGTCGAGCAGGGTCTTGGCCTCGGCGTTCGCGGCTTCCCGTATCCGTCTCACATGGTCCGCGACGAACGCGTCGGCCAGCGCCTTGGCGCGGGCCACCGCTTCCGTGTCGCTGTCACCTGTCGCGGTGATCTGCAGCAGGTTGTTGGTCAAGCCGATGCCCCCGTAGTCCCGCATGAAGTCCTCCGGTTTCTCGGGGGACTTGAGTGCCTTCAGGGCCTCGCCGGCGATCCGCGTGGTGTGCAGCAGCTCGACGTCGGTGCGGATCAGTGTTCCGGGGTCGTTCGGCTGGTCCTCCTGATGCGCGACCAGCACCTTGGTCACCGCGGTCGGCGGTGGCGGCATGAGGATCGCCACCGCCGCGCCGACGAGCAGCCCCAGCAGCGCCATGGCGCCCCAGAGGCGGCGCCGCCTGCGCACCGCGACCACCAGCGCCTGCAGGTCCAGCAGCGGAGCGGCCGACGACTCCGACGTCGTACTCGTCGTCACCTCGAACCTCCCGCCGCGCTGTCGCCGACCGCGAGCGCCGGCGTGGCGGCATCCCGAGGACGGCCGGCAGACCGCGTCGGACGGGCCCGGACCGTGCCGGAGGCGAGGACGATGCCGACGACCTCGTGCCGGGCGTCCGCACACGCCTCGGCGATGCCGGCGAGTTCCCCCGCGGTCCAGCTGCCCGCGCTGAGCACGACCAGGGCCCCGGACTCGTTGTCGCGGTCCGGCACCATCGGCCGGGACACCGAGACCCCCACCACGCGCAGCAGCGGATCGCCCTCGGCCCCGGCGACGAGCTGCCCGGCGGCCCGGCGGGCGATCTCGTCGCCGTCCGGGACGACGACCAGGAGCCGCCGGGGGGCCGGCAGTTGCTCCCGGAGGCGGGCGCACACCCGCCGGTAGCGGATCTGCCTGCCGGTGTCGTCGCCGGACGTCTGCGGACTCGGTAGGTCCCACCGGATGTCGACGCCCAGCAGCCGGCGGATCCGGGCCCGCGGGGCACGGTCTTCCCGCCGGTGCGCGGGCTGTTCACCGGGTACGTCGACGGTGCCCAGCAGCGCCGATCCCAGTGCCGCGGCGATCTCCGGTTCGGTGCGCAGCCGGCGACTCATCCGCGCGGCGGTGAGATGGCCGATGATCGCGAGCAGGAAGAACAGCAGCGCCCCGGCGACGATGAGCTGCGTCCTCGTCGGCGGTGCCTCGCCGGCCGGCCGGGCCGCCGGCCCCATGAGGACCATGTTGGCCTTGTCGGCTGCCGGGTCGGCCTCGTCCAGCTTGTTGACGGCCTCCTGCAGCGTGGTGCGCAGCTTCGCGAGTTCGGTGCGGGTCTGCACGCTCTCCACGGTCCGCCCCGGATCGGCCGCATCGGCCAGCTCGGTGATGCGGCGGCCGGTCTGCACCACCAGCTGCCGCAGTGCCTCGGGCCGCGCCGCCGCGTCGGCGTCGGTGTCGTCGCCCGCGATCCGCGCGGCGAACGCGACGAACTGCTGGGCCACCTGGTCGGAGAGCCGCTGTGCGCGCTCCGGGGTGTCGGCCGTGCCCGAGATCTTGATGATGTTCCCGTCGGCGGCCTGGGCGCTCACCCGATCCCGCAGTTCGCTGCCGCTGACCCCGGTCCAGCCGATCGCGGCGGCCGCGCGGTCGACCACCACCGAACTGCTCGCGATCTCCGTCTGGGTCAGCAGCTCGCGCTCCTCCCACGCCCCCGGCAGCAGCACCGATGCCGATGTCGTGTATCGCGGAGGAAACAGCAGAGAGGTGCCGTAGCCGACCAGCGCGCCCACCACCGTGAGGATGATGAGAAGCCGCCCGCGCCGACGGATAATCCGCCCGATCGTGACCAGGCGTATCGTTTCATCGCTCAACAGTGCGGCCTCTTCCCTGCCTGGTACGGGTCGCTCTCGACACGGGAGCTTGATCACGGCAGGCAGCGGCATAGGCGGCGAGCAGCGACGCTTGCGAGTTCCGCCAGGAGAGCGGCCCGCTGATCCGCTCCTGGCCGATCTTGCCCATCCGGGCCCGCTGCTCCGGATCGTCCAGCAGCCGCGCGATGAGCCCGGCGAACTCGGCCTCGTCGTCGGCGGGCGCGTAGACGGCGGCGTCACCGGCGGAGACGCGCGCCTCCCGGAGGTCGAACGAGACGATCGGCCGGCCCATCACCATGTATTCCAGAACCTTGTTCATGGTCGACACGTCGTTGAGCGGATTGCGCGGGTCGGGGGAGAGGCACACGTCCGCGGTGGACAGGTAGCGCACCAGGTCGGCGTCCGGAATGCGTCCGGTGAACTGCACCTGCTCCGAGAGCCCGAGCCGCCGGGACAGCTCCACCATCGCGTCGAAGGCGTCGCCCGCTCCGACGAACACCGCGTGCCAGTCGGTCCGCCCGAGGTCGTCGCGCAGCTTCGCGAGCGCCCGCAAGGCGTAGTCGACACCGTCCTGCGGGCCCATGACGCCCAGGTAGCACAGCAGATGAGGCTTGCCGCGCTTCAGCTCCGGCTCGGGCGGTACGGGATGGAACCGGTCGATGTCAGGCGCGCTGCGCACCACGAAGACATCCTCCGGCCGCCGACCGCCACGGCGCACCGCGACGTCCCGGTAGCTCTCGTTCGTGGCGAGCACGACGTCCGCGGCCCGGTAGGTCAGCCGTTCCAGCGCGCACACGGCCCGGTAGAGCAGGTCTTCACCGCGGTCGAACCGGGAGAGGTACAGCTCGGGTACCAGGTCGTGCTGGTCGAAGACGAACCGCGCGCCGCGCCTCTTCATCCACCGTGCGGGCAGGAACAGCAGGTCGGGCGGGTTGCAGGCGTGGACCACGTCGACCGGGCCGACCTTGCGGGCGAGCCGGACCGTATGCCACAACGCCGATCCGTACTCCCGCAGATAGCCGGCCGGCCCTCCGGTGGCGGCGCGCAACGGGTAGCGGTGGATCCGCACCCCGTCGATCTCCGCCTCCGGCTCCGTGTCCCGCTTCTCCCCCCGGGGACAGATGACGTGCACTTCCCAGCCCGCGTCGCGCAGCGTCGTGCACTCCTGCCACACCCGCCGGTCGAACGGCACCGACAGGTTCTCCACCAGGATCAGCGCGCGCCGGTCCGACCGATCGCCGCCGGCTGTCTCACCGAACGATGTGTTACCAAGCAAGGCCCACGTACCCCGGTTCGGTCTGACGCGCCTCGGCGTCGGGAAGGCGGATGAGGTCGACGATCACGGGGCCGTCGCCATGGGGCAGCGCCGACAGCACGGCCGGATCCCTGGTCCCGACCAGGCACACCTCGGCGTGCTCGAGCACCTCGTCGACGGAGTCCGCGAGCAGCTGCGCGAGGTGCGGCAGCCGGCTCTCGATGTACTCGCGGTTCGCGCCGAGCAGCCGGGAGAGGCTGACATTGGCGTCGTAGATCTTGAGGTCGTAGCCCTTGCCGAAGAGCCTCTCCGCCATCTCGACGAGCGGGCTCTCACGGAGGTCGTCGGTGCCGGGTTTGAAGGACAGCCCGAACAGGCCCACACGGCGTTTGCCGGTGCGCTCGACCAGGTCCACCGCGCGTTGCAGATGGTCGGAGTTGGAGGGCAGCACATGGGAGAGGATGGGCACCGAGACGTCGGCCCGCTGCGCCGCGTGGACCAGGCTGCGCAGGTCCTTGGGCAGGCAGGAGCCGCCGAAGGCGAAACCGGGCCGCAGGTAGGCGGGGCTGATGTTCAGCTTGCGGTCGGCCAGGAACACGTCCATCACCTGGTGCGAGTCCACCCCGAGTGCCTGGCACACCGCGCCCAGCTCGTTCGCGAAGCCGATCTTGAGGCCGTGGAACGCGTTGTCCGCGTACTTGATCGCCTCGGCCGTCGGGATCGGCACCCGGAACGCCTCGCCGGGCAAGCCGTCGTACAGCGCCGCCACCGCGTCGCCGCTTGCCGGGTCGAGTTCGCCGATGACGGTCTTGGGCGGGTCGAAGAAGTCCCGCACGCTCGTGCCCTCGCGCAGGAACTCCGGGTTGACCGCGACCCCGATGTCCACTCCGGCGGTACCGCCGACGGACTTCTCCAGGATCGGCACCAGCAGGTTCAGGCAGGTGCCCGGGAGCATGGTGCTGCGGAACACCACGGTGTGCCGCCCGCCGCGCTCGGCCAGCGCGGCGCCGATCTCCTCGGTGACCCGCTCCAAGTACGTGGTGCACAGACTGCCGTTGGGCTCCGACGGCGTGCCCACACAGACCAGCGACACCTCGCTGCCCATGATCGCCTCGCGGACGTCACCGGTGGCGCGTAACGCTCCGGTCCGCACGACCTCGGCGATGAGCTCGCCGATCCGCTCCTCGACCACCGGGGCCTTGCCGTCGTTGACCAGGTCGACCTTCACCTGGTTCACGTCCACCCCGATGACCTCGTGACCCATGCTGGCCAGGCACGCGGCCGACACACAGCCCACGTAGCCGAGCCCGAAAACGCTGACTCTCATGACTCGTTCCTCCCCCCAGGCAGGCCCTGACGGCCTGCGGTCCGCGCGTCGGCCCTCCGACGACCCCCGCGCATCAGTACGCCCCCTGCCCGTGGAGCACCGCACGCAGCGTCTTCCACAAGATCACTGTGTCCAGGGCGAGCGACCAGTCCTCCACGTACCGCAGGTCCAGCCGGACCGCCTCCTCCCACGACAGGTCGCTGCGTCCGCTGATCTGCCACAGGCCGGTGAGTCCGGGCTTGACGAGCAGCCGCCGCCGGATGTCCGGGCCGTACGCGGCGGACTCCTCCGGCAACGGAGGCCGCGGACCGACGAGCGACATCGATCCGGTCAGCACGTTGAAGAGCTGCGGGAGTTCGTCGAGCGAGTACCGGCGCAGCACCGCTCCCACCCGGGTCACCCGCGGATCCTGGTGGAGCTTGAACAGCAGGCCGGCGCCCTCGTTGCGGTCGGCCAGCTCGGCACGTGCCCCGTGAGCCCCGGCGACCATGGTGCGGAACTTGAGAATGGTGAACTCGCGGCCGTCCTTGCCGACCCTGCGCTGGCGGTAGAACGCCCCGCCTCGGCTGTCCACCAGCACGAGCAGCCCGACGACCAGCATCAGCGGCGCGAACAACATCAGCAGAATCGTTGCGCCTATCCGGTCGACGACCCCTTTGACCGCCCGGCGGCCCCCGGTGAAGGTCGGCATGCTGACCCGCAGCAACGGGATCCCGAGCACCGCGTCGACGTGCAGCCGCGGGCCGGCCACCTCCATCAGCACGGGGGCCACGACCATCTCGGCGTCGCTGCCCTCGAGGTTCCAGGCCAGCCGCTGCAGCCGGTCCGGCGACCAGTGCGGGTCCGGTGTGATCGCCACGACCCGGTAGCCGTCGCGGCGGACGTGGCCCGCGACGTCCGCCAGCCGGCCGACGACCGGCACTCCGTCCAGCTGGTCACCGCCCGGCCCGAGACCGTCCGTCGTGCACACCGCGTCCACCCGCCAGCCGAGGTGCGGGAACTTACGGGTCCGGGTGATCAGGTCGTGCACGGTGGCCGGGCTCCCGGCGGCGAGCACCGGTCTCAGGCACCGGCCTTCATTGCGCTGTTTGTGCAGCCAGAGGCGCAGCAGATACCGCGCGGTCATGGTGACGAGCGCGATCGCGGGGATCGCGACGAAGATCCAGAGCTTGATGTTGCGCGAGGTGAGTGCGATGCCGCCGAGCGCCAGTACGACGGTCGCCGCGAACAGCGAGCGTCCGAGCCGGCGGAATTCCTCAGCGCCCTGGCCGAGTACGGCCGGCGCCCACGCCCGGCCCACCGCGAGCGCCCCCAGCACCAGCAGCTCGGTGCCGAAGGCGAGGATTCCCCACTTCTCGTGCCAGTTGGCCGCGTCCCGCGCCCCGAAGAAGTTGCCGATCGCCGCCACCACGATGGCGGTGGCCACGGTATCGGTGGTGATCACGGTACGGCGGTACCGCTGCTCCCAGTCGATCGCGGGCTGATCGATCGCCCCGTCCGCCAGACGCCCGCGTGCTGACGGATACGGGCTGGCTAATCCCCCTTGCCGCACAGAACCCCCCCGGTCCCCAGTGGCTCGACGTGCTCGCCCGACACTGTTCCTCCCCCTCCGGGAGGCCCCCGCCCCCCGCGCCGTTCACCCCCAGGGAGGCCCCCGCCTCCCTCGTCGTGCGCATGACATCCCAGCGCTCGCAGGGCTGCCTGAACAACCCGCCCCGGCGGCAGCGGACCCGCCCGTCCCACCGGCTCTATACAGCGCTGGACCTATTGATCATTAAGGGTCGCCTCGTGCCCGAACAGCTGAAGCACGGTCAATCTAGACCATCGGGGCCAGTATGGAGAGAGGGTGTGTGCAATTTGTGTTCAAGCTTTGAGGGTGGATGCATCGATCGGCGACCGCCTGTCGAACCCGTTACCGAGGAGGACTGCTGATGCGCAGCGTGACCTATTCGATGAGCGTCTCACTCGACGGCTACATCGTCGGCCCGGACGGCGGGTTCGACTGGACGGTGCCCGGCGAGGATGTCTTCCGCTTCTGGATCGACGAGATCCGGGATGTCGGCGTCCACCTGCTGGGACGACGGCTGTACGAAACGATGCTGTACTGGGAGACCGCCGACCAGGATGCATCGCTCGACGACGCAGGGCTCGAGTGGGCCGCGCTCTGGAACCCGCTCCCCAAGGTGGTGTTCTCCACCACGCTGTCGACGGTGCAGGGCCAGGCCCGCCTGGCCTCCGGCGGCGTGGCGGAGGAGATCGAGCGGTTGCGGGCCGAGCCGGGGGAGGGCGAGATCGCGATCGGCGGCGCGACGCTCGCCGCCGAGGCGGCCGGGGCGGGCCTGATCGACGAGTACCGGGCCATGGTCTACCCGGTGCTGCTCGGCGGTGGCATCCCGTTCTTCCCCCGGCACGAGCGCCGGGTGGATCTCGAACTCGTCGAGACCCGCACCTTCAGCTCGAGCGTCGTCTACCTCCGCCACCGCGTGGCGCGCTAGCCGGCTCCACCCCCGCGCAACCGCTCGATGACCGGCGCGAACGCCTCCATGTACGGCTCCAGGACGGTCAGGTACGTGAAGCCGTAGCGCTCGCGCCGGGCCAGGACCTGGGCGGTGATCTCGTCCGTCGTGCCGACCAGGGTCACCGGAAGGTCCAGTACCTCATCGGCCGTCAGGCCCGGTACGCGGTCCAGCAGCGGCTGGACGGCGGCCTCGCGGTCCTCGGTGCCGATCACCACCTGCACGAGCAGGTTCAGCTCGGCCGGTTCCGCGCGGCCCTCCGCGAACTTCAGATAGCGTGCCACGCGCTCTTCGAGGTCGTCAGGGCTGATCGGCGTCAACTGCCCGGTGGTGCTGCCGGGTGCCGTGCGCGCACCGGTGAACGCCGCTATGTCGGCGTGCTCGGCGGCCAGCCGCAGCATCCGGTCGCCGTTCCCGCCGACCAGCAGCGGCACCCGCGGCCGCTGCGCCGCCCGCGGCTGGTGCTCCTCGGAGGCCAGCAGGCGCTCCAACTCCTCTACCGTGCGCCGCAGATGGTCCACCCGCTCGCCCGGCGAACCGAACGGCAGCCCGGCCGACTCGTGCTCGTCCCGTGCGTAGCCGGTGCCTATCCCGAGCTCCAGGCGCCCGCCCGTCAGCGCGTCCGTCGTCGCCACCTCGCGGGCCAGCAGCGCCGGGTTCCAGAAACCGGCGTTGAGCGTGAACGTGCCGAGCCTCGGCCGCTCGGTCGCCTCGGCCGCCGCCACCAGCGCGGGGAAGGGCGCGGGCATACCCAGATGGTCGGGGACGAGGATCACGTCGTAGCCGAGCTCCTCGGCCCGGCGGCACTTGGCGCGCCACTCCTCGCCAGGGGCGGCCGTGAGCATGTTGATTCCGAAACGGAACGGGCGCGGCATGAACTCTCCTCACCGAGAGGGGACTTGAGTGACTGCCGCGATTCCATCATTCGTGGGCGATGGCCGCCAGTACATTCATGCGGGATGCACGCAACGCCGGCAGCAGCGCCGCCACCACGCCCACCACCGCCGAGCCGATCACCACCGCGACGATCGTGCCCCACGGGATCGCGAGGGCCGTCATGCCCTGGAGCGCCAGCACCTGATGCGTACACACGCCCCACACCAGCCCCAGCGCCAGCCCCAGGACCGCGCCGAACACCGCGATCACCACCGACTCCAGCCGGATCATCCGCCGCAGCTGACGCCGGGCCAGCCCGATCGCCCGCAGCAGCCCGATCTCCCGGGTGCGCTCGACGACCGACAGGGCAAGGGTGTTGACCACGCCGAGCACCGCGATGATGATCGCCAGCCCCAGCAGTGCGTACACGAGGTACAGCAGGACGGCGATCTGGTCGTGGACCAGCTGCTTGTAGTCGGCCAGGTCCCGCACCTGCACCTGCGGGTACGGATCCAGGGTCCGCTCCAGGTTCGCGCGCAGGTCGTCGTCGCTCGTGCCGGGCGCGGCGTTGACGTACAGCGCGGAGTCCTGCCCGCCCGGCGCGTACCGCTCCAGGGTGGCGAGCCCGAAGTAGAGACCGCCCTGGGTGCCGAACCCCTCGGCGGAGTCCTGGTCGGTGAGGGCCCCGACCTTCAGCTCGGCCGACCGTCCGCCCTGGAACTCCACCGGGACGGTGCTGCCCACCCGCACCCCGTGGTCGCGCGCGAAGTCCCGGTCCATGGCCAGGCGCCCGTCCGCCAGCGCCGCCGCGGAGTCCCCTTGGACGTACGTGATGTTGGCGACCTCGTCGAGCCGCGAATCGTATGCCGCGGCGGTCGTCTCCACGCGGTCGCCGTCCGGCAGCCGCACCGCGACCGGGGTGAACCGCCCCCGCACGACCAGGCCCACGCCGTCGGTGCCGCGCACCTCGTCGGTGACCTCCTTCGGGAACGGCAGGAAGTTGGTGTTCTGGATCACGAAGTCGGCGCCCAGCGTCTTGTCGATCTGCTGGTCGAACGACCTGGTCATCGAGGCGCTCGCCACCGACATCCCGCCCACCAGGGCGAGACCCACCATCAGGGCCGCCGCGGTCGCCCCCGTACGGCGGGGATTGCGCAGGGCGTTGCGCTGGCTCATCCGGCCGATCGACCCGAACAGCGCGGGGAAGGCCGCGCCGAGCACCCGGATCACCGGGCGCACCAGCAGCGGACCGGCGATCACGGTGGCGATCAGGGTCAGGACGACACCGAGCCCCAGCAGGGACGCCGCCGACGAGGTCCGGGTCGCCGCCGCGCACCCCGCGAGCGCCGCCGCCCCGGCCGCCCCGACGATCGCGCCCGCCACCGCGCGCATCCGCAGCGGCCGGCCCACCCCGGCGACCTCGGCGTCCGAGAGCGCGGCCATCGGCGAGACCCCCGCGGCCCGCCGCGCCGGGAGGTACGCGGCGACGAAGGTGACCCCGAGTCCGACGACGTACGCCGTCACGGGCGTCACCCAGCCGATGACCATCTCGCCGGCGTCGATGTTCATGCCGAGCAGGCCCATCAGCTCGATGAGACCGGCCGCCAGCCCGATCCCGGCCGCGAGCCCCAGCGTGGAGCCGACCAGACCGAGCAGGAGGGCCTCGACGAGGACCGAGCGTCGGACCTGGCGCCGGTCGGCGCCGAGCGCGCGCAGCAGCCCCAGCTCGCGGGTGCGCTGGGCGATGAGCATGGAGAAGGTGTTGACGATCAGGAACACCCCCACCAGCACGGCGATCCCGGCGAACCCGACCATCACGTACTTGATGACGTCGAGGAATCCGCCCAGCTGCTCGACGTCCGACTCGGCCTGCTCGCCGGCCGTCCTGAAGTCGTAGGTGTGCGCGCCCAGCGCGGCGGACACGCGCTGCTTGAGCTGCGCGTCGCTGACCCCGTCGGCGGCGTCGACCGAGATGCTGGTGGCGCCCCCGGGGCTGCCCAGCAGTTTCGTCTGCGCGGTCCGGGTGTCGAAGAAGACCAGGGCGGCGCCGGGGTTGGTGGTGGTGAACGTGACGATGCCGACGACCCTGACCTTGAACGAACCGGGCGGCGCGATCACGGTGAGGGTGTCCCCGATGCGCACGTCCTTGCGGTCGGCGGTCTCCGAGTCGAGCAGCGCCTGGGCGGGCCCGCGCGGGGTGTGACCGGAGGTCAGCTCCACGGGGCTGCGCTCGGTGGGATTCCAGGCGGTGCCGAGCGTGGGTGCCCCGGTGGTCGGGCCCACCGGCTCGTTCTTCTCGTCGGCGACCGTGAGGCCGTCCACGTCCACCTCGGCGCGCGCCGCCGCGACCCCGTCGACCTGCCGCACGCGTGCGGCGAGCGCGGCCGGAAGGGTGGCCGTCCGGCCGGAGGGCACGGCCTCGTCGAGGTCCTCCTTCGGGCTGACCGTGACATCGGCCGCGGTGGAGGCGAACAGCCGGTCGAACGTACGGCTGACCGTGTCCGAGAAGATCAGGCTGCCCGCGACGAACGCGACGGACAGCAGGACGGCGAGCGCGGAGAGCAGCAGCCGCCCCTTGTGCGCCAGGAAGCTTCTCAGGGTCGCCTTGAGCACGGGTCAGTTCTCCTCGGCGGACGGGGTGTCCTCGAACCGGGTGCGGATCGAGTCGAACCTCTTCATGCGTTCCAGCACGGCCTCCGCCGTGGGCCGCTGCATCTCGTCGACGATCCGCCCGTCCCCGAGGAAGAGCACCAGGTCCGAGTGGGCGGCGGCCCCCGGGTCGTGGGTGACCATGACGACCGTCTGGCCCAGCTGGTCCACCGCCTCGCGCAGAAAGCCGAGCACCTCCAGGCCGGCGCGTGAGTCGAGGTTGCCCGTCGGCTCGTCCGCGAAGATCAGCTCGGGCCGCGAGGCCAGGGCCCGCGCACAGGCCACGCGCTGCTGCTGGCCCCCGGAGAGCTGCGACGGCCGGTGCCTGAGCCGGTCCCGCAGGCCCAGGGTGTCGATGACCTGGTCCAGCCACTTCTCGTCGGGCTTCCTGCCCGCGATGTCCATGGGCAGGGTGATGTTCTCCAGCGCGTTCAGGGTCGGGATGAGGTTGAACGACTGGAACATGAACCCGATCCGGTCCCGGCGCAGCCGCGTCAGCTCGCGCTCCTTCAGCCCCGTGATCTCCGTGTCGCCGAGCCACACCTGGCCGGCCGAGACGGTGTCGAGCCCCGCCAGGCAGTGCATCAGCGTGGACTTGCCGGAGCCCGACGGCCCCATCACCGCGGTGAACCGGCCCCGCGCGACATCCACGTCCACCGAGTCGAGCGCGAGCACGGTCGTCTCGCCCGAGCCGTACGCCTTGGTCAGACCGCGGGCGCGGGCCGCGATCCCGTCGGCCGACGCCAGGCCGGGGGCGTGCTCCGCAGCAGGTGTGGACAAGGCCGCCTCCTCGGGGTGGATGTCCGGACTTCGTCGTCTTGCCCGAGGGTAATGTGACGCGGCCCACACTCGGTATCCTCCGCGAGTCGGAGTCCCGGCCTTGCGGGTGCTAGCACTCACGCGCTAGCTTCGAGGTATGGCGAAGACCCAGCTGAACGTGCGAGTCGACGAGGGCACCGCCCGAGCCGCCCGCGAACGCGCCCTGGCCCGCGGCATGAGCGTCAACCGCTACATCGAAGAGCTGGTCAGACAGGACACCGGCGAGGTGGGCCACACCTTCGTGGAGGCCGCCGCCGACTTCATGAAGCAGTACGAGTCCGTCTTCGCCGACGAATTCGGCGTCGACCGTGAGGGCACGCGCGAAGGTCGTCACTGATCCCTTGAACAACCTCGAGATCGATCTCGCCTGGCTGCTGATGCTCGCCGAGCACAAGACCCCGGGAGACCCCCAGGTCACCGACTGGGGAGCCCTCGTCGCCGCCGTCGCACGCCACCAGGCCGCCATATTCGACGTCCCCGTCTACGACAGCCCGCACGCCCGCGCCGCCGCGCTGCTCCAGCTCCTGATCCACGTCCCCGCGCTGGAACGCTCCAACGCCCTGTTCGCCTCCGCCGTCGCCTACGCGTACCTGGTCGCCAGCGGCGCCAAGGTCGTCACCTCGCCCGAGCAGGTCCGCGACCTCGCCAAGCTGGTCAAGAGCGGCGAGGCATCCGTACGGGACATCGAGCAGCAGCTGCGCCAGTGGAGCCTGTGACTAGGAGCCGACCGGGCGCCATGCCGTGCCCAGCACGCAGTACGAAGCGGGCAGGGCCGGTCCCTGCTCCGGCATCAGCACCTGCCGGTAGGGGCCGAGTTCGAAACCGGCGTCGCGCAGCGCCCGCACCGGCTCCCGCGACAGATGGCAGCCCCCGTTCAGCGCCGGCCACACCGTCAGGTCCAGCGCGCGCTGGCTGAAGGTCATCACCCGGCCGCCGCCCCGGCCGTGCTCGAAGAACCGCACCTCACCGCCCGGCCGCAGCACCCGCCGGAGCTCCCCGAGCGCCCGGGGCACGTCCCGCACACTGCACAGCACCAGCGACACCACCGCCGCGTCGAAGCCCTCGCTCTTGACCGGCAGCGCCTCGGCCGCGCCCGGCACCACGTCCACCGGCACCTCGGCGCGCAGGGCGGCCTCCACGGCCAGCTGCCGCAGCCGCCGCTCCGGTTCGATGGCCACCACCTCCGAGACGGTGCCCGGGTAGTGCGCGAAGTTCAGCCCGTTGCCCGCGCCGATCTCGAGCACCCGCCCGGACAGCCCGTCGAGCAGTCTCCCGCGCACCCTGCCCATGCCCATCCGGGTCTCGGCGGCGACGCTGATCCGGGCGTAGTAGCGGGCGAACAGCGGATGGTGCACGGCATCCCGCGGCACCTTGCCGGAGCGGAGCGGCATGGGGACCTCCCTGCTAGGCGGACCTACCAGGATTGTCCCCCGCGCGGCCCCGGCGCACCCCTGCCGCCCACAACGCGACTAGGCCAGACGGACCCGGCCGAGCACCGGAAGATGATCACTCCCGGTCGCGTCCAGGGCGGACACCTCCGTCACCTCGGCTCCTCTCCCCAGCACCTGGTCGATCCGCGCCACCGGGAAGGAGGCCGGCCAGCTGAACGCGAACCCCGTGGGAGGGGCGTCCAGTTGGGAGGTGAGCGGTCCGAGTCCCCGGTCCCGCACCGTGCCGTTGAGGTCGCCGACCACCAGGAGCCGTCCGGCCGGGTCGTCCGAGATCCGTGCCCCGAGCAGTGCCGCGCTCTCGTCACGGGCCGCCGACGCCAGACCCGTCGGGCCCAGCCGGACGGACGGCAGATGGACCACATACACCGCGAACTCTCCGCCCGGCGCGGACACCGTGGCCCGCAGGCCGCGCTGCCAGCTCTCCGGAAAGCCTTCCGGCCGGATGTCCACGGGCCGCACGTCCGACAGGGGCCAGGCCGACCACAGGCCCACCGTGCCGTGGACCGCCCGGTGCGGCCGGGAGCCGCCCAGGACGTCCTGGTACGCGGGCCGTGCGGCGGGCGTCAGTTCCTCGACGGCCACCAGCTCCGCACCCGTGGCGAGCAGAGCCCGCGCGGTGCCGGAGTGGTCGGCGTTGTCATCGGCCACGTTGTGCTGGACCACCGTCAGATCGTGCGACTCCGGGGGCGAGGAGAACCACAGCCCGCCGAACATCCAGAACCAGACGGGCACGGGCAAGAGACAGGCGAGCAGCCCCGCCTTCGACCGCTTGAGCGCGGCGAGGCAGCCGAGCAGAGGCACGGCCACGCCCAGCCACGGCAGGAACGTCTCCAGGAGACTTCCGAGGCGCCCGACCCCGTTGGGCACGGCGGAGTGCAGGGCCAGCAGGCCGGCGACACCGACGGCGCCCGCGACGAGCCAGGCGTCCCACGACCGCCCGCCTCTCACCCGCACTCCTAGCCGAGTTCCGACGCCAGCACCGCGGCGGCCCCGGCCACCAGCGGGTTGTCGGCCAGGGCGTCCTCCTCCGGCTGGGTGGTCAGGACGGACATCACGATCGGCGGACCGTCCGGCGGCCAGGTGATGCCCACGTCGTTGTTGGTGCCGTACCGTCCTCCGCCGGTCTTGTCGGCGACCAGCCAGTCGGCGGGCAGCGCCTTGCGGAACTTCTCGTCGCTCGTGGTGTTGCGGAGCAGCCAGTCCGTGAGCCGTGCGCGGTCCCGGGGCTCCAGAGCGTCGCCGAGCACCAGACGGGCGTAGGTCAGGCCGACGGCGCGCGGGGACGTCGTGTCGGTCACGCGCCACGGTTCCGCGCTGTTGAGCTCGGGCTCCCAGCGGTCCAGCCGGGTGACCGGGTCGCCGATCGAGCGGCAGAAACGCGTGACGGCGGTCGGTCCGCCCAGCTCCACGAGCAGCAGGTTGCCCGCGGTGTTGTCGCTGAAGCGGATGGTGGCGTCGCAGAGTTCGCCGACGGTCATGCCGGTCGCGACGTTCTCCTCGGTGACAGGGGAGTACCCCGACTTCTTGACGTAGTCCTGGGTGTAGTGGATGCGCTTGGCCAGGAACTCGCCGTCGCGGTCGAGATCGCGCAGGACGGCCGCGGCGGCCAGCGTCTTGAACACCGAGGCCATCGGGAAGCGTTCGTCCGCCCGGTAGGACACGGTCCGGCCCGTGCGCAGGTTGCGGGCGTAGACGCCCAGCCGGGCGGTGTGCTCCTGTTCGAGCTCCCTCAGCCGTGCGGTGACGCCGCCCGTACCGGGTAACGCGTGGGCCGTGCCGCCGCCGAGCGAGAGAGCGGCGGCGGCGCCCACGACGAGAGCCGTGCGGCGGGACGGGCGTGAGTGTGTCGGGTGCAAGGTGTTCCCTCCAGAGGTGATCACGTACGTAGTCCAACACGCGATCACGCCTCCGCCGGTTTCACCGCGCGCCCGCCGGGACTCAGGACGCCGGGGGAGCCTCCCGCACCCGGAACGCCTCCGCGTCCCACGTACCGTCCAGGCGAGGCGCAAGCCACTGCGGCGCCGCCGAGCGGAAAGCGGCAGGGGAGAGGGCCCCGGACCCGGCGGGAACGGAGCCCAGCAGCGGCGCTCCGGCCACGTCCGGCAGGTCCACGAGATTGCAGCGCGCGGCGAGATCCGGGGCCGCGGGCCAGCTCCCGATCACGACCCCGGCCAGGTCCAGCCCCCGGGAGCGGAGTGCACGCGCCGTCAGCTCCGTCGTGTTCAGGGTGCCGAGTCCGGCCGGCGCCACGACCAGCACCGGCGCCGACAGCAGCCGGGCCGCGTCCGCCAGGGTGCCGCCGGCCGCGTCGAAGCGTACGAGCAGTCCGCCCGCCCCTTCGACCAGCACCAGGTCGTGCTCGGTGGCCAGCTTCGCGGCGGCCTCCGCGATCTCGTGCGGGTGCACCGGGGCGCGGCCGGCCCGGCGGGCGGCCGTGGCCGGGGCCAACGGCTCGGGGTACCGGGCGAGTTCGGCCGTCGTCACGGCGCCCGCGAGACGCGCGACCTCGGCGGCGTCCCCCGGCTCGTCCGGCCGTACACCCGTCTGCGCGGCCTTCAGCACGGCCACCGAACGGCCCGCCGCCCTCGCCGTCGCGGCGACGGCGGCGGTCACGACCGTCTTGCCGACCTCCGTGCCCGTGCCCGTGATCACCAGTACCGTCATGTCATCCCTCCCGCGCCGCCGCGCACACCGCCCGCGCGATCCGCGCCACGTCCGCGTCGCCCGTGACGTACGGCGGCATCGTGTAGATCAGATCGCGGAACGGCCGCAGCCACACGCCCTCGCGTACGGCCGCCTCGGTGGCCGCCTTCATGTCCACGGCGTGGTCCAGCTGCACCACCCCGATCGCGCCGAGGACCCGCACGTCCGTCACCTGCGGCAGGTCCGAGACGGCCGAGAGCCCGTCCCGCAGCCCCGTCTCGATCCGCTTGACCTCCGCGAGCCAGTCCTGGCCGAGCAGCAGCTCGATCGAGGCACAGGCCACGGCCGCCGCCAGCGGATTGCCCATGAAGGTCGGGCCGTGCGCGAGCACCGGCACCTCGCCCCGCGAGATCCCGTCGGCCACCCGCGCGGTGCACAGCGTCGCCGCCATGGTCAGATAGCCGCCGGTCAGTGCCTTGCCCACGCACATCACATCCGGCGTCACGGCCGCGTGCTCCGCCGCGAACAGCGCGCCCGTACGGCCGAACCCGGTCGCGATCTCGTCGAACACCAGCAGCACGTCGTGCGCGTCGCACGCCTCGCGCAGCACCCGCAGATACGCGGGGGAGTGGAACCGCATCCCGCCCGCGCCCTGCACCACCGGCTCGACGATCACCGCCGCCAGCTCGTCGGCGTGCCGCTCGACCGTCGTGCGCAGGTGCTCGGCGTAGGCCTCGTCGTACTCGGCGGGCGGCGGGTCCGCGAACACCTGACGCTGGAGCACCCCGGTCCACAGCTCGTGCATCCCGCCCTCGGGATCGCACACCGACATCGGCTGCCAGGTGTCCCCGTGGTAGCCGCCGCGCCAGGTCAGCAGCCGGCGCTTGCCGGGACGGCCCAGCGAACGCCAGTACTGCAGGCACATCTTGACCGCGACCTCGACCGACACGGACCCCGAGTCGGAGAGGAAGACATGTTCGAGGCCGTCGGGTGACATGTCGACAAGGAGCTTCGCCAGTCGTACGGCGGGCTCGTGGGTGAGCCCGCCGAACATCACATGGCTCATGCGCTCCAGTTGCCCGCGCGCCGCCTCGTTGAGCACCGGGTGGTTGTAGCCGTGGATCGCCGACCACCAGGACGACATGCCGTCGACCAGCTCTCCCGAGCCGTCGGCGAGCCGCAGGCGCACCCCGCTCGCCGAGTCCACGACGAGCGGTTCCTGCCGTCCGGGCATCGGGCCGTACGGATGCCACACATGCCGCCGGTCGAGCTCCAGCAGCTCGGGCACCGTCAGCTCGGGCACCGTCCGCTCAGGCATTGGGCGCGAGGTCCGTTCCGGCGCCTCGGCGGCGGACGGCGACCAGGTCGGTACGGGCATCGGCGGCCGTACGAGGCTCGGAGACCTCCGGGGCGGCGTCGGAACCGCAGCCTCCGCCGCCGTCCGAGCCGCAGACCCCGCCGCCGTCGTGGCAGCCGCCGCCCCGGTGCTCGGGCAGCGTCACCTGGTCGGTGCCCTCCACCTCGAACCCGGCGTCCGCGATCATCTCGAGGTCGGCCTTGCCCGCCTGGCCCTCGGTGGTCAGGTAGTCGCCGAGGAAGATCGAGTTGGCCAGGTGCAGGGCGACCGGCTGCATCGAGCGCAGATGGACCTCCCGGCCGCCCGCGATGCGCACCTCGACGTCCGGGCACACGAAGCGCACCATCGCCAGGATCCTGAGGCAGCGCTGCGGGGTGAGGTTCCACTCCTTGGCCAGCGGAGTGCCGTCGACCGGGATCAGAAAGTTGACCGGAACCGAGTCCGGGTCCAGCTCGCGCAGCGAGTAGACGACGTCCACCAGGTCCTCGTCCGACTCGCCCATGCCGGCGATCAGCCCGGAGCAGGCGGAGAGGCCTGCCGCGTGCGCCTTCTCGACCGTGTCCACGCGGTCGGCGTAGGTGTGCGTGGTCGTGATCTCCCCGTACGTCGCCTCGGACGTGTTGAGGTTGTGGTTGTAGGCGTCGGCGCCCGCCTCGCGCAGCCGCTCGGCCTGCCCGTCGGAGAGCAGTCCGAGACAGGCGCACACCTCGACGCCCTCGTTGCTCTCCTTGATGGCCTTGATCGTGTCGGAGACCCGGTCCACGTCCCGGTCGGTCGGACCGCGCCCGCTGGCTACCAGGCACACGCGCTTGGCGCCCCCGGCCACACCGGCCGCCGCCGCGTCGGAGGCCTGGTCGGGTTTGAGCCAGGTGTACTTCAGGATCCCGGCCTGGGAGCCGAGCCGCTGCGAACAGTAGGAGCAGTCCTCGGGACACAGGCCGGACTTCAGGTTGACGAGATAGTTGAGTTTCACCCGTCGGCCGAACCAGTGCCGGCGCACCTTCCCGGCCGCGGCCACCACATCGAGCAGGTCGTCGTCGGACGTCGCGAGGACGGCCAGTGCCTCTTCGCGGGTCGGCAGCTCGCGCCGAAGCCCCTTGTCCACCAGCGTGTTCAGCAGGTCCATGAGAGCCGATCCTGTCCTACGGACCCGCTCCGGGCCAAGGAGAGTTCGTACAACAGAGTCGCTTCGAGGTGTGGGTATTGCCACATACTGACCTGCTGGTGGTCCCGCTAGTGTCTGTGCACTGCCTACAAATTCTCCCGGAGGACCACCCATGGCGTTCGGCTGGATCGACGAGCAGGCGCGGGTGCGTCGCCGCGCCGGACTCGTACGGACTCTGCGCCCCCGTCCGGCAGCCTCACCGCTCCTCGATCTGGCGAGCAACGACTACCTGGGGCTGGCCCGGCACCCCGAGGTCACCGAGGGCGCGGCCCGTGCCGCGCGGGTCTGGGGCGGCGGTTCCACCGGCTCCCGGCTCGTCACCGGCAGCACCGAGCTGCACGCGGAACTGGAACGGGAACTGGCCGAATTCTGCGGTGCCGAGGCTGCCCTCGTCTTCTCCTCCGGCTACGCGGCCAACCTCGCGGCGGTCACCGCGCTGGCCCCGCACGGCTCTCTGATTGTCTCCGACGCGGGCAACCACGCCTCGCTCATCGACGGCTGCCGGCTGGCCCGCGGCACAACCCAGGTGGTGGCGCACGCCGAGCCGGACGCCGTGCGCAAGGCACTCTCGACACACGAGGGCGCGGCGATCACGGTGTCCGACACGGTCTTCTCGGTCGACGGAGACGCGGCCCCGCTCGCGGCCCTCGCCGCGGCCTGCCGGGAGCACGGTGCCGGGCTGGTGGTCGACGACGCCCACGGCCTGGGCGTCCTCGGCGACGGCGGCCGGGGCGGCCCGCACGCGGCGGGGCTCGCGGGCGCCGACGACATCGTCGTCACGGTCACGCTGTCCAAGTCGCTCGGCAGCCAGGGCGGAGCCGTCCTCGGCCCCGCCCGGGTGATCGACCACCTGGTCAACGCGGCACGGACGTTCATCTTCGACACCGGACTCGCCCCCGCGGCGGCGGGGGCGGCCCTGTCGGCCCTGCGGCTGCTGCGCCGTGAGCCGGAGAGGGCGGCACGGGCCCGCGCGGTGGCGGGCGAACTGCACGCACGCCTGACCGCCGCGGGTCTGGAAGCGGTACGTCCGGACGCCGCGGTGGTCTCGGTGCGTGCGCCCTCTCCCGAGGACGCCGTGCGCTGGGCGGCCGAGTGCCGCGCGGCGGGCCTGGCCGTGGGCTGCTTCCGTCCTCCATCCGTGCCCGACGGCATCTCACGACTCAGGCTGACCGCCCGCGCGGACCTGACCGGGGAACAGATCGAACGCGCTGTACGGCTGATCGGCGAGACGCGGCCATGAGTCGGCGTGACACGGCCGTGCGTCACACGATGAAGGACTGAACGATGAGGGACTGATCAGAAACGGTCAGATGCGGTCGACCGCGGCTGTGAACTCCGCCCAGCTCCTCGATGAGAAGAGCAGCGCGGGCCCGGCCGGGTCCTTGGAGTCGCGCACGGCGAGCAGTCCGGCCCAGGGCGGGGCGTCCGGACACGCGGTCTCGACGCAGTTGTTCGCGCCGGTGCTGTAGCTGCTGCGCAACCACCGCACACCGTGCAGTTCGATGCTTGAGGGGACATGACGAGGCAGTGCACGCATGGTGCCTCCTTACGCGCCGGCGGCTGTCCCGGCGATGAAATCCAACGAGTCCTCGGGCGAAAGGGCGTGGATCTGAAGGGCGTTGAAGGCCTCCGTGTAGGCCTGGAGGTCTTCTTTCCGTTCGAGGTAGAGGCTACTCGTCAAGTGGTCGAGAACAACTACGTTCAGATCAGAAGTGCTCGAAAATGAGAAGACAACGAAAGGGCCGGTGACACCGATGTGTGCCCCGGCGGCGAACGGCAGTACCTGGAGCCGCACTTGGGGCAGGCGCGCGGCCTCGACCAGGCGTTCCAGCTGCCGGGACATGACCCCGGGCCCGCCCACCTCCCGCCGCAGCACGGCCTCGTCCAGGACGGCGCTCAGTTCCAGCGGCGGATCAGCGCGCAGCACGTCCTGCCGGGCCAGCCGCACCTCGACCAGCGTGTCGAGCCGGTCCTCCGGCAGTCCCTCCACCGCGGCCTTCGTCACCGCACGCGCGTACTCGGGCGTCTGGAGCAGCCCCGGGACGACGGTGGTCTCCAGTGTGCGCATGGCGGTGGCCTGGGACTCCAGGCTGATGAAGTCCCGGTAGGTCGGAGGGAGCACCCCGCGGTAGGCGTGCCACCAGTGGTGCCGGCCGCTCCCGTCGTCGGATTCAGCCAACACCAGGAGCAGCTCGCGAAGTTGGGAGTCCACCACACCGTAGGCGTCGAGAAGTAACCGCACATCGGGCGGTTTCACCCCGCTCGTGCCCGTCTCGATCCGGCTGACCTTGGACTGATGCCAGCCCACCAGCCGGGCGGCCTCACCGCTGGTGAGACCCGCCGAAGTGCGCAGCGCGCGCAGTTCGGCGCCCAGTTTCCGGCGGCGCACCGCGGGACCGTGCTGCATGGGCTTCTCCTTACTCCTTCCGAGCCACCCACATACGGTCTCGCGTCGTAGAGTTCACCGCTTTGGGCGACAGATATATGCATATCTTGGTGGATCGCCGCCCGTCGCGGGTGTTCTGGTGGCACTCTGGCGGCGAAGCACCAGTCCGGGACCGTACTCGAACCGTCCGCTCCGTGTCGGGCTGCGGTCCCGTGGGAAAGGGACGACGTCGCCATGGCAGACCATTTGGAATCATCCGTCACTCTGCCGAGCGATCCCGCCTCGGTCTCCGCAGCGCGCGCCTACGTGGTGGACACGCTGGTGGAGTGGGGCCTGCCGGCGGACACGGAAGTGTCCGACACCGTCCGGCTGATCATCTCCGAGCTCGCCACCAACGCCGTCCAGCACACCTTCGGGCAGTCGCCCACATTCACGGTGGACGTCGCCCTCGACCGCGACGAACGGCTGCGCATCGGTGTCACGGACAGCCACCCACGGCTCCCCAGACGGCTCCCGGCTGCCGTCCAGCAGGACAACGGCCGCGGCCTGGTCATCATCCGCTGGCTGACCGCCGAATGCGGCGGCAGGCTCAGGATCCGCCCCACCCGTGAGGGCGGCAAGACCATCTCCGTCGAACTTCCCTGGACCGTCCCGGCCCAGCCCATGACGGCGGCGGGACAGCAGGAGCCGTAGCCCCACCGCGGCGCGCCGACTCCGAGCGCGCGCACTCCTCCCACCGGCGTGACCGACGTCCGCGCCGTCCTCTCCCCAAAGCCTGTCACCGCCGTCGCAGCGACGCCTCCCGGCGCGACACTCCTCCCCGGCGCGGCGCTCGGATCCTGACGGCGCCCTGGCGCGCCGCTTCCTCGACAGCGGGCTCCGGTTCCCCCGCAGCCGCCGTTCGATCTCTACGCCCGTCCGGGTGACCCGGACCTCCTGGAGCAGCTCGACCACCATGCGGTCGGCGCGCTGCGGTGGGCGTGCGGCGGCGCGTCTCAGGCAGCGCCGCACGCCCGTGGGATCACTTCACGCGCCCGTACCAGACACTCTTGGTCCAGATCTTCTGCAGCCGCACCACGTCCCCGCTCTTCGGGGAGTGCCAGAGCTTGTTCTTACCCGCGTAGATACCCACGTGGTACACGTTCCGGCCCGAGTGGAAGAACACCAGGTCTCCCGCCTTGCGGTTCTGGGCGGAGATGTGGCGGGTCTTGTTGTACTGCTGGGCGGCCGTGCGCGGCAGCTTCTTGCCGACCTTCTTGAACGAGTACAGCGTGAGGCCCGAGCAGTCGAACCGGTGCGGGCCGGTGGCGCCGTACTTGTAGGGCGATCCCTTCTTCGAGGCCGCTATCTGGAGTGCCTTGGTCGCCGGTGTGGCTGCCGCCGCCTCGGAGGAGAAGCCGGGGGCCACGATCGAGCCGCCCACGGCGGCGATGGTGAGGGCCGAGGCCGTACCGGCCCGGACCATGAGCGACGGGACACGATTGAGCGCAGTCATGCGCAACCCTTCGTCAGCCGCCTGTGAAGGATGACCTGTCGGATTCGGGCTGGCGAAGTTGCCCGGCCGCTGACGCGGCTTCACCCCAAGGGCTGCTCGGGCCCGGTCATGGCGTGACCGTCCCGGCGACCCGTCGTGCTTGGGTCCTCCACTCCTGCCGATCCACTCCTGTCGACCGGTCATCCAGGCGGCGGCAGGACTCGGCGTCCGCCCGGATCGCCCCGCCGCTGTGGCGGGGGCTTGTCGTCAGTCAGGGATCTTGACTGATGGTTGTCATGAAATCCCAACGGAACCGGGGATTTGTGTTGTTACTCACCACTCACCCGTTCGGGTGGACACGTCTGTGTTCGAGCCGGCGTCCACCGTGCCGCGCACCGCCCGACCAGCGACGGAATGTCCAATTCCGATCCTCCGCCGACCGCGTCGCGCAACCGTGACGGTCCAAAAATTGGTGTCCCGTCTACTCCGAACAGCGGTACGTCGTTTGGCCCGTTTCGACTCAGGCCCGGACGCCACGTCGACAGAGCGAGCGTCCTGGCCGATGGATCCGCCGGCTCCGCGTCAACCGACGGACTCCGGGGGCAGGGTGACGCGGGAGGTACGGCGCTCGCCGTCCAGCACCCGCAGTGCCCGGGCCAGTGTGTCGGCGTGCAGTTCCGTCTCGCCCCGCTGGTGCATCAGGGCCAGCGCGTCGCGCAGCGCGGTCGCCTTGCCGACCAGGGCCTGGGCGGCGCGCAGTCCGCGGTAGGTGTCGCCGTGCAGCGCTGGGTTGATCCGGCCGAGCAGGTCCACGACCTCCAGGTAACGGTCGATCAACTCCGCCTCCGCTCGGGTCAGGGCGGGCAGCGGAGGCAGTTCGGGCGGCAGCACCGGCGGCTCACCTTCCGGTCGGCGCGGCCATGGTGGCCTTGCGGTCGGGGACGATCCGGTCCACCAGGCCGTACTCCACCGCCTCCTGGGCGGTGAGGATCTTGTCCCGCTCGATGTCCTCGCTCACCTGCTCCCGGGTGCGGCCGGTGTGCCGCGCGAGCATCTCCTCCATGCGGGTCCGGATCCGCATCAGCTCGTCGGCCTGGATCGCCAGATCGCTGGCCTGTCCCCGGACCGGCTCGGGCAGGGCGGGCTGATGGATCACCAGGCGCGCGTCCGGCAGCATGGATCGCTTGCCCGGCGTGCCGGCCGCCAGCAGCACCGTGGCGGCCGCCCCGGCCTGGCCCAGGCAGACCGTCTCCACGTCGCAGGTGACGTAGCGCATCGTGTCGTAGAGGGCCGTCATCGCGTGGAACGCGCCGCCGGGGGAGTTGATGTAGAGCTGGATGTCGCGGTCCGGGGCCTGGTGCTCGAGGTACATGAACTGGGCCATCACGTCGTTCGCCGAGATCTCGTCCACCGGCGCCCCGAGGAAGACGATCCGCTCCTCCAGCAGCTTCGAGTACGGGTCCATCGTCCGTTGTCCGGAACTCGTGCGTTCGGTGAACTCGGGCAGCACGTGACGGGCGGACGGTCGGGTCATGGTGAACCCCTCCTCGCGGGCAGGGCTGTCTCCGGCGACAGCTTCCTCTGTGAAAAATGTACAGGACGTACGTGACGTTATGATGGGGGCATGGCCTATGAGATTCCGGTGACGCAAGCCAGGGCTGAGCTCGCCGACCTGATCAACCGCGTGGTGTACGCCGGCGAGCGCGTCGTCGTCACCCGGCACGGCAAGCCCCTCGTCGCCCTCGTCTCAGCCGATGACCTGCGACGACTCGAAGAGGCCCAGGAGCTCACGGAGCCCGCCGAGGAGCAGGTGATCAGCGCCGTCTCCACGGTCCGCGAGGTCGCGTCCGCTCCTCGCGAACGACAGCGGTTCGGGATCGCGGCGGAGCATCGGGGGGCCGGCCCGGCGTAGCTTTCCGGGCGGGCCTCACAGGCCTGAAGGATCACGGCTCGGTTAACGTGCCCGAAACCCGGTCCAACTAGCCTGCCGCCACGCCACCAGGGCTTTTCCCCGGGGCTGCGGCAGCCGGGCCCCGCACGGTCCGGAGCGAGGACTGTGAGGTGGGACGTGCAACTGACCCCGCACGAGCAAGAGAGACTGCTGATCCATGTCGCGGCCGACGTGGCCGAGAAGCGCAGGGCCCGCGGGCTGAGGCTGAACCACCCCGAGGCGGTCGCGCTCATCACCTCGCACATCCTCGAAGGCGCCCGTGACGGTCGTACGGTCGCCGAACTCATGTCCTCCGGACGCAAGCTGCTCACCAGGGACGACGTCATGGAGGGCATCCCGGAGATGATCCACGACGTCCAGGTCGAGGCCACCTTCCCGGACGGCACCAAGCTCGTCACCGTCCACGACCCGATCGTCTGACGGGGAGCCGCCGTGATTCCCGGAGAGATCCTCTTCGCCGAGGACCCGATTGCGTACAACGAGGGCCGCGAGGTCACCCGGCTGACCGTCCTCAACGCCGCCGACCGGCCCGTCCAGGTCGGCTCCCACTACCACTTCGCCGAGGCCAACCCCGGCCTTCGGTTCGACCGCGCCGCGGCCCGCGGACGGCGCCTGAACGTCGCCGCCGGCACGGCCGTGCGTTTCGAACCCGGGATCCCCGTCGACGTCGAACTCGTTCCGCTCGCCGGCGCCCGTGTCGTGCCCGGTCTGCGCGGTGAGACCGGAGGTGCCCTCGATGCCTGAGATCTCGCGTGCCGCGTACGCCGACCTGTTCGGCCCGACGACCGGCGACCGTATCCGGCTCGCCGACACCGACCTGCTGGTCGAGATCGAGGAGGACCGCTCCGGCGGCCCCGGCCTCGCCGGTGACGAGGCCGTGTTCGGCGGCGGCAAGGTCATCCGCGAGTCCATGGGCCAGGCGCGTGTCACGCGCGCGGAGGGCACCCCGGACACCGTGATCACCGGCGCGGTGATCATCGACCACTGGGGGATCGTCAAGGCCGACGTCGGCATCCGCGACGGTCGGATCACCGGCATCGGCAAGGCCGGCAACCCCGACACCATGGACGGCGTCCACCCCGACCTGGTCATCGGCCCGGAGACCGAGATCATCGCCGGCAACGGGCGGATCCTCACGGCCGGCGCGATCGACGCCCACGTCCACTTCATCTGCCCGCAGATCGCCGACGAGGCGCTCTCGGCGGGCATCACGACCCTCGTCGGCGGCGGTACGGGCCCGGCCGAGGGCTCCAAGGCCACCACCGTGACCCCCGGCCCCTGGCATCTCGCGCGGATGCTGGAGGCGATGGAGGCCTTCCCGCTCAACATCGGCCTGCTCGGCAAGGGCAACACCGTCTCGCACCAGGCGATGCTGTCGCAGATCCGCGGCGGCGCGCTCGGCCTGAAGCTGCACGAGGACTGGGGCTCGACCCCGGCCGTCATCGACGCCTCGCTGACCGTCGCCGAGCAGACCGGCATCCAGGTCGCCATCCACACGGACACGCTCAACGAGGCCGGTTTCGTCGGCGACACGCTCGCCGCGATCGCCGGGCGGGGCATCCACGCGTACCACACCGAGGGCGCGGGCGGCGGGCACGCGCCGGACATCATGACCGTGGTCTCCGAGTCGTACGTGCTACCGAGCTCCACCAATCCGACCCGGCCGTTCACCGTCAACACCGCCGAGGAACACCTCGACATGCTGATGGTCTGCCACCACCTCAACCCGGCGGTGCCGGAGGACCTGGCCTTCGCCGAGTCCCGGATCCGGCCGTCCACGATCGGCGCGGAGGACGTGCTGCACGACCTGGGCGCGATCTCGATCATCTCCTCCGACTCCCAGGCCATGGGACGCGTCGGCGAGGTCGTCATGCGGACCTGGCAGACCGCGCATGTGATGAAGCGGCGGCGGGGCGCGCTGCCCGGGGACGGACGCGCCGACAACCGCCGGGTACGTCGCTATGTCGCCAAGTACACGATCAACCCGGCGCTCGCCCAGGGCCTGGCCCGGGAGATCGGGTCGGTCGAGAGCGGCAAGCTGGCCGACCTGGTGCTGTGGGAGCCTGCGTTCTTCGGCGTCAAGCCGCAGCTCGTCATCAAGGGCGGGCAGATCGCGTACGCGCAGATGGGCGACGCGAACGCCTCGATCCCCACGCCGCAGCCGATCCTGCCGCGCCCGATGTACGGGGCGATCGGGCGGGCGCCGGCCGCCAACTCCTTCAACTTCGTCGCCCCCTTGGCCGTCGAGGACGGGCTGCCGGAGCGGCTGGGGCTCGGCAAGCGGTTCGTGGCGATCGAGTCGACGCGCGGGGTCACCAAGGCCGACATGCGGGAGAACGACGCGCGCCCGGACGTGCGGGTCGACCCCGACAGCTTCGCGGTGCACATCGACGGGGAACTGGTCGAGGCGTCGCCCGCCGCCGAACTGCCCATGGCGCAGCGCTACTTCCTGTTCTGAGGATGCCCTGATGTCACGAGCAGCGCTTCTCGTCCTGGCCGACGGCCGCTTTCCCGCCGGCGGCCACGCACACTCCGGCGGGGCCGAGGCCGCGGTCAAGGCCGGGCGGATCAAGGGGGCGGCGAGCCTCGCGGACTTCTGCCGGGGGCGCCTGCACACGGCCGGATCGGTGGCCGCGGCGCTCTCGGCCGCCGCCGCGCTCGGGATCGACCCCGTCGCGCTGGACCGTGCCGCGGACGCCCGTACGCCGTCCCCCGCGCTGCGGGTCGCCGCGCGCAAGCTGGGTCGCCAGCTGATGCGGGCCGCCCGGTCGACCTGGCCGTCCGCCGAACTGGACTCACTGGCACGGGAGTTCCCCAAGGGTGCCCATCAGCCGGTGGTGCTCGGCCTGACGGCCCGGGCGGCCGGACTGGGGCCGGTCGACGCGGCGTACTGCGCGGCGTACGAGAGCGTGAGCGGCCCGGCCACGGCGACGGTCCGGCTGCTGAGCCTGGATCCCTTCGACGCGACGGGGGTGCTGGCCCGGCTGGCGCCGGAAATGGACCAGGTCGTGGACCGGGCGGTGGAGGCGGCGCGGCGAGTCGTCGACGAGGGGGTGGACGCCTTGCCGGCGGGCTCGGCACCACTGCTGGAGATCGGAGCGGAGGCGCATGCGGGGTGGCCGGTACGGCTGTTCGCCTCGTAGCCGCCTTCTGAACGCCGCGCGGACCACCTCCTCAGGGGCGCGGGGAACTGCGCGACAAACCCCCACCCAGCCGCACTCCGACGCCAGCGCCCGCCTCCCCCGAACCCGGTCGTCCCAAACGAGGGCCCATCCCACCAGGAGCCGCACATGCACCTCGACCACCATCACGACGGCCCCACCGCCGTCAGCGCAGACGCCCGCCGCCCCGACGGCACCCGGCGCGCCCTGCGTATCGGCCTCGGCGGACCCGTCGGGTCCGGCAAGACCGCCACCGTCGCCGCACTCTGCCGGGCACTGCGGGACGAGCTGTCGATCGCGGTCGTCACCAACGACATCTACACCCGGGAGGACGCCGAGTTCCTGCTCCGGGAAGCCGTGCTGCCGCCCGAGCGGATCACCGCCGTGGAGACGGGGGCCTGCCCGCACACCGCGATCCGCGACGACATCTCCGCCAACCTGGAAGCGGTGGAGGACCTGGAGGACGCAGTCGGGCCACTGGATCTGGTCCTCGTGGAGTCCGGCGGTGACAACCTCACCGCGACCTTCTCCAAGGGGCTCGTCGACGCACAGGTCTTCGTGATCGACGTGGCCGGGGGCGATGACATCCCGCGCAAGGGCGGGCCGGGCGTGACCACCGCCGACCTGCTCGTCGTCAACAAGACCGACCTCGCACCGTACGTCGGCTCCGA
This sequence comes from Streptomyces sp. NPDC040589, assembly GCF_055594445.1. Lineage (NCBI taxonomy): Bacteria > Bacillati > Actinomycetota > Actinomycetes > Kitasatosporales > Streptomycetaceae > Streptomyces > Streptomyces sp. NPDC040589. The sequence goes on from NZ_JBVIWP010000004.1 coordinate 180,789, forward strand.
CCTCGCGCGCATGGCGGCCGACGCCAAGGCCCAGCGGGCCGAACTGCCGGTCGTCTTCCAGTCGTTGCGGAGCGAGGCCGGGGTGACGGAGGTCGCCGCGTGGGTGCGGGCGCAGCTCGCCGCGTGGACGGCGTGAGCGTGCACGGTGCCGGGGTACGGTCCGTGGCGCGGATCGTCGCCCGGGACGACGGCCGGGGCGGGACCTCCCTGCCCGTGCTGGAGAGCGACGGACCCCTGGCGCTGCGGCGGACCAGGGCCGTGGGCCCCGAGGCGCGGGTCATGCTCGTCGGGGCGATGAGCGGGCCGCTGGGCGGCGACCACTTCACCGTGGAGGCCCGCGTGGAGGAGGGGGCCCGGCTGTCGGTCGGGTCGGCCGCCGCCACCATCGCGCTGCCGGGGCAGGTGAAGAGCGAGGCACGCTACGACGTGCGGATCGGCGTCGCCGACGGTGCCGAACTGCACTGGCTGCCGGAGCAGTTGATCTCCGCCCAGGGCAGCGACCTGTACGTCACGACCCGCGTCGACCTCGCCGCCACCGCCCGGCTCGTGCTGCGCGAGGAGCAGGTGCTCGGGCGCGCCGGTGAGGAACCCGGACGGCTGACGAGCCGTCTGACCGTGCGGATCGCCGAGCTGGCCGTGCTCGACCAGGAGCTGGCCTGTGGGCCCGGCGCGCCGGGCGGCTGGGACGGGCCCGCCGTGCTCGCGGGACACCGGGCGGTCGGGCAACTGGTCGTCGTACGCCCGGAGTTCGCCACCGAGCCGGTGACGGCCCGGACACTGGGCGAGGGGGCCTCGGTCGTGCCGCTCGCCGGGCCCGCCGCGCTGGTGACCGCCGTGGCGCCGGACGCGCTGCGGCTGCGGCGGCTGCTCGACGAGGCGCTGATGTCCCTCACGTAGGCGCTCGCACGGGCGTCCGTAGAGCAGAATCCCTTCTCCGTTTATCGGATTGGCAAAGAAGCGCGACGGACCCTGTTCTCAGCAACCTCACAGCCGCGAGGATCCCCGTACTGATCGCAACGATGTACGGGGAGGTCCCCCTTGAGGGGTACGAGACCGAAGAGGCGGGTGGCGGCGCTCGGTTCGGCCGGAGCGCTCGTCACGGCCACGCTGATAGCCGGCGCCGTCGCGGCGCCCTCGGCGAACGCCAGCGCGGGCACCCGCCACGGCCAGGACCGCGAGGCCCGGGGCGCCGCGGTCGCCGCCGCCCGGGCCGCGAAGGCCGGTATCGACTGGCAGGACTGCCCCGCCGACTGGAATCTGGCCAAGCCGATCCAGTGCGGGTACGTCACCGTGCCGCTGGACTACGCCAAGCCGCACGGCAAGCAGATCAAGCTCGCCGTCGACCGCATCGGCAACACGGGCACCAAGGCCGAGCGGCAGGGCGCGCTCCTCTACAACCCCGGCGGCCCCGGCGGCTCCGGACTGCGCTTCCCCGCCCGGGTCACCGGCAAGAACCCCGTGTGGGCCAACGCCGCCAAGGCCTACGACTTCGTGGGCTTCGACCCGCGCGGCGTCGGCAAGTCGGCGCCCATCTCCTGCGTCGACCCGCAGGAGTTCGTCAAGGCACCCAAGATGGACCCGGTCCCCGACTCCGAGGCCGACAAGCTCGCCCAGCGCAAGCTGGCCCGCGAGTACGCCGAGGGCTGCAACGACCGCAGCGGCGCGATGCTGCCGCACATGACCACGCCGAACACCGCGCGCGACCTCGACGTCATCCGCGCCGCCCTCGGCGAGAAGAAGCTCAACTTCCTGGGCGTCTCCTACGGCACCTACCTCGGCGCCGTCTACGGCACCCTCTTCCCGGGCCATGTGCGCCGCATGGTCGTCGACAGCGTCGTCAACCCCTCCCGGGACAAGATCTGGTACCAGGCCAACCTGGACCAGGACGTCGCCTTCGAGGGCCGCTGGAAGGACTGGCAGGACTGGGTCGCCGCGAACGACGCGACCTACCACCTCGGCACCACCCGCGCCGCCGTCCAGGAGAAGTGGCTCCAGCTGCGCGCCACGGCGAAGAAGAACCCCCTCGGCGGGGTCGTCGGCCCGGCCGAGCTGATCTCCTTCTTCCAGAGCGCCCCCTACTACGACTCCTCGTGGGCCCCGGTCGCCTCGGTCTTCAGCAAGTACGTCGCCGGAGACACCCAGGCGCTCGTCGACGCCGCCGCCCCCGACCCGTCCGACACCGCGGGCAACGCCTCCGCCGAGAACGGCAACGCCGTCTACACGGCCGTGGAGTGCGCCGACGCCAAGTGGCCCACCAGCTGGCGCACATGGGACCGGGACAACACCCGGCTCCACAAGGACCACCCGTTCATGACCTGGGCCAACGCCTGGATGAATCTGCCGTGCGCCACCTGGCCTGCCAAGCAGCGGACGCCGCTGGACGTCAAGAGCGGCAAGGGCCTGCCCGGCGTGCTCATCGTCCAGTCGGAGCACGACGCGGCGACGCCGTACGAGGGCGCCGTCGAACTGCACAAGCGGTTCAAGGGCTCCCGCCTGATCACCGAGAAGGGCGCCGGTTCGCACGGCGTCACCGGGCTGGTCAACCCGTGCGTCAACGAGCGGGTGGACAGCTACCTGCTCACCGGCGAGCTGGACCGCCGCGATGTGACCTGCACACCGCACGCCGAGCCCAAGCCGTAATAGCGGCCGGGGGGCGGCCGTTCGGCCGCCCCTCAGCCGTCCCTTTCCGCCAGCCAGGCGTCCTCCGCCGCGTAGTCGAAGAGGTCGCCGTACGCCTGGACCATCTTCGGGTACGCCTCCCGCCAGTCCCGCCCGGCGAGTTGTTCCTCGATCGAGGCGACCGTCTCCGGCAGGGTGTCCGCGTACCGCACCACCGGCCGGTAGCCCAGCTCGCGTTCCGCCGCCGACATGTCGCACACCACGGGCACCGGCACCGACCAGGGCGTCTCGCCCACGCCGGAGGCGGGCGGCGGACCGTCCACGAGCACGTCCTCGGTCCGTACCCCCATCACCGCGTCGATCTCCGCCGCGATCCGGGCCACCGTCGGCGCGTCCGGGTCCACGGCGTTCAGGACGCGGGCGCCCGGCCGGGCGGCGGCCAGCCGGATCAGCTCGGCGATCGTGTGGACGCTCACCGGATGGAACCGGCTCTCGCCGCCGTAGGCGAGCACGCGCCGGCGCCGGCCGTCGAGGTTGCGCTTCACCATGTACAGCTCGCGCGGGGTCCGGCAGTACGCCCCGTGGATGGCGCCCGCGCGCAGCAGCGTGGCCGGCAACCGGTCGCCCGCCGCGAGGAGTTCGCGCTCCAGCGCCGCCTTCCGGGTGCTGTACGAGGCGTCGCCCGGGCGCACCGTGCGCTGAGCCTCCGTCAGCGGCAGCGGGTACTCGGGAAAGCCATCGGGCTCGTTCTGCGTGTCGAAGCCGCGGCCCCGGTCGTCCTCGTACACCGACACACTGGAGATCACCACGGCCGAGCCGACCCGCCCGGCCAGCCCCGTCAACTGCCGTGCGTGCCCGGCGCCGAACGCCACCATGTCCACCAGGACGTCGCAGCCGTCGCCGACCACCGCGGACAGCTCCGCGTCGTCCTCCCGGTCGGCCCGTACGGCCTGTACGCCGTCCGGCCACCGGGGGTCCCGGCCGCCGCCCCGCGAGACGGCCGTCACCTCCCAGCCGTCCCGGGCCAGCGCCCCGACCGCCACCCGTCCGATCTGTCCCGTCGCTCCGATCACCACAGCACGTGTCATACGACGACCGTACGGCGGCCGAGGGCCGGGCCGGCTGCGGATCTGCCGACAGCAGAGGCCTCAACTGAGCGGCATGCGCGGGAACTTCCGCTCCTTCGCGGCGGCGGCCTCCTCGGCCTTCACGACGGCCGCGTACTGGTCGACGTACTCCTGCTCGGACAGGGAGAGGATCGCGTACATGAGCTCGTCGGTGACGGCGCGCAGGATGGCCTTCTCGTTCTCCATGCCGGCGTAGCGGGAGAAGTCGAGGGGCTTGCCGAAGCGGATCACGACGGGGTGGATGTTGGGGATGACCTTGCCGGGCGGCTGGGCCTCGAAGGTGCCGATCATCGCGCAGGGGATGATCGGGACGCCGGCCTTGAGGGCCATCACGGCGACACCGACCTTGCCCTTGTAGAGACGGCCGTCGTGCGAGCGCGTGCCCTCGGGGTAGATACCGAGCAACTCGCCCTTGTCCAGCACGCCGAGGCCCTCGCGGATAGCTGCCTGGCCCGCGTCCTTGCCCGACCGGTCGACCGGGATCTGCCCCGCGCTGCGGAAGAAGAAGGCCGTCAGCCGGCCCTTGAGGCCCGGGCCCGTGAAGTACTCGGCCTTCGCGAGGAAGGTGATGCGCCGCTTGAGGATCGCGGGCATCAGGAAGTGGTCCGAGAACGACAGGTGATTGCCGGCGACGATGGCGGCGCCCTCCGACGGAACGTGCTCCAGACCCTCTATCCGAGGCCGGAAGACCAGTCGCAGCAGCGGACCCAGCAGCACGTATTTCAGCAGGTAATAGAACAAGGCGGGCGCTCCTCGACTCTGGCGGTGGACTCAACCGCCGCGTTCCAGCAGGTCAACCGGCGTGTCGTGGGGTGCCAGTGTAGGTGCAGGCACAGCCACCGGGCACCTCGTGCGGCGGGACCTCGTCGATCCTTCACCTATTGACTGACGGTCAGTCAGTCGGGTGGTGGTGTCCGGTGGTGCTCATGCGGCTGGGGAGGGCCGCGGGACCAGCGTGCTGGTCCGTCCGGGTGATCGGCAAGCCGAACGGGTGGCATGGCCGGGTTGCGTTGGGTGCCTGGCCAACCGCTGGTTCTTGCGGCCCGGCCGAGTAGTCTGCGCAGCATGCGGATCTCTGTTTCCTCGGACATGGACGAGCCCGTCGCCCGCGCCCTCGTGGCCGCGCTGCAGGGCCGAGGGCACGAGGTGCGTCCGCACGGCGCACTGCGCTCCGGGGGCGACCCGCAGTGGGCGGTGTGCTCCGAGGCCGCGGCCCGCGAGGTCGCCGACGGCACGGCCGACCAGGCCGTGGTGTGCTGCTGGACCGGCACGGGCGCCTCGATCGCCGCGAACAAGGTGCCCGGCGTACGGGCCGCCCTGTGCACGGACGCCTACACGGCCGACGGGGCCCGCCGCTGGAACGACGCCAACGTCCTCGCGCTCAGCCTGCGGCTGACGTCCGAGCCGCTGCTGACGGAGATCCTCGACGCGTGGTTCGCGGGCGAGCCCAGCGGCGACACCGAGGACCGGCAGAACGTGGACCGCGTCAGGCTCCTCGATCACGGGCGGAACCGGCTGTAGGGCGCCTGACCCCTGGCCCCTCACAGCCGCACGATGACCAGCGCGGTGTCGTCGGTGGCGCCGCCGTGCGGCAGCAGCTCCAGCAGGACGGTGTCGGCGAGGGCCTCGGGGTCCTGGTCCCGGTTCCGGGCCAGCGCGTCGGCCAGGCGGCCCAGACCGGTGTCGATGTCCTCGCCACGCCGTTCGATCAGCCCGTCGGTGTAGAGCACGAGGGTGGCGCCCGGCGAGTACGAGGTGTCCGCCTGGGGTCTGGGGATCGGGTCGGGCCGGGCGTCGAGCGGGGTGTCGGTGGCCCCGTCGAGCAGCTCCGTGCGGCCGTCGGGGTGGACCAGCACGGGCGGGGGATGGCCGGCACTGCTGTAGGTGATGATGTGCCGGTCGAAGTCGATGAAGGTCGTCACGGCGGTCGCCGACTCGGCGCCCGCGACCACGTGCGCGTAGCGCCCCAGCACGTCCAGTGCCTGGGCCGGGCCCTCGGCGACCCGGGAGGCAGCGCTGAGCGCGCTGCGCAGCTGGCCCATGACACCGGCGGCCTCCAGTCCGTGCCCGACCACGTCGCCCACCGACACCCCGACCCGGTGGCCGCCGACCAGGTCGACCAGGTCGTACCAGTCCCCGCACACGTTGAGCGCGCCAACGGCGGGCCGGTAGCGGACGGCGGCCCGGTGATGGTGACTGACCTGGCGGCGGTCGGGCAGCATCGCCTCCTGCAGGGCCAGCGCCACCTCCCGCTCCCGGGAGTGCGCCTGGCGCAGCCGGTCGTTGAGCTCCTGCAGCTCACGGGCGCGGGTGTACAGCTCGGCCTCCAGGACCCGGGCCCGGCTGCCCCGGTTCCCTCCGGAGCGGCCCCGGGCCCGGATCAGCTCCGTGACCTCCTCGACCCGGTGCAGGATCAGCACCACCTTGCCGTCGGGGCCGACCAGCGGAGCGTTCACGGGGCTCCAGTAACGCTCATGCCACTCCCCGGGCCGCTCGGGATCCTCGACGTCGTAGCGCTGCAGGGCCATGGCGTCGCGCTCCCCGGTCGCCAGCACCCGGTGCAGCGAGGCCTCCAGGTTGCGCATGCCCGTCGCGGCCGGGTCGTTGGGGTTGTCGGGGAAGACGTCGAACAGATAGCGGCCGATCAGCTGCTCGCGGGAGCGGCCGGACACCCGGATGAACTCCTCGTTGGCGTCCGCGTACACCAGCTCCGGCGTCAGCAGCGCCACCATGCCGGGCAGGGCCTGGAACACCGCCGCGTACTCGATCGACGAATCCGTCATGGCCGCCTCACCACTGCCGGGATCAGACTATTTTCCCACGGTATGGCCGATTCTGGGGTCCGGCTTCACTCCGGGAGGTCCGCCAGCGACTGCTCCGCCCAGATGATCTTTCCGTCGTGGACGAACCGGGTGCCCCACCGCTGGGTCAGCTGGGAGACCAGCAGCAGCCCGCGCCCGCCCTCGTCCGTCGTACGGGGATGGCGCAGATGGGGCGCGGTGGCACCGCCGTCGAAGACCTCGCAGACCAGGGCGCGCTCCCGGATCAGCCGGAGCCGGATCGAGCCCGTGGCGTACCGGATGGCGTTGGTGACCAGCTCGCTCACCACGAGCTCCGTGGTGAAGACCAGCTCGTCCAGGCCCCAGTGCGCCAGCTGCCGGGTGGCCGTGCGGCGGGCGTCGGCGACGACGGCCGGGTCGGAGGGCAGGTCCCAGGCCGCGACCTGCTCGCTGCCGAGCCGCTTCGTCCGCGCCATCAGCAGGGCCACGTCGTCGTACGGGCGCGCCGGGACCAGCGCGTCGACCACGGTCAGGCAGACCGACTCGAGCGGGCCCGCCTGCTCCAGCGCCCCGCGCAGCCGTTCCCGGCCGCTGTCGACGGCCCAGGTCTCGCCCCGGGCCAGCAGCCCGTCGGTGTGCAGGGCGAGCGTGCTGTCCTCCGCCAGGGACAGCTCGACCGCCTCGAAGGGCGGACCGCCCACGCCGAGCGGCGGCCCCTGCGGCAGATCGACGAACGTGACCGAGCGGTCGGGCGCGACCACGGCCGGGGCGGGGTGGCCCGCGGCCGCCATCGTGCAGCCGCCGTCGACCGGGTCGTAGACCACGTACAGGCATCCGGCGCCCACGGACGACGACCGCGTGCCGTCGGCGCCCGCCGCGCCCGGTTCGACGCCCTCCTCCCGCGCCGACCGCGCCACCAGGTCGTCGAGGTGCGCCAGCACCTCCTCGGGCGGCAGATCCAGAGCGGCCAGGGTCCGTACGGCGGTCCGCAGCTGCCCCATGGCCGCCGCGGCGTCGATGCCGTGCCCGGGCACCTCGCCCACGACGAGCGCGACGCGGCCGCCGGACAGCGGGATGAGGTCGTACCAGTCGCCGCCCAGGCCGGTCAGCTCGTCGGCCGGCCGGTAGCACGCGGCCACTTCGACGGCGTCCTGCTCGGGCAGCCGGTGGGGCAGCAGACTGCGTTGCAGCACGAGGGCGGCGTCCCGCTCGCGGGTGTAGCGCCTGGCGTTGTCCAGGCAGACGGCCGCGCGGGCGACGAGGTCCTCGGCCAGGTGCAGATCCTCCTCGTCGAACGGCTCCCGGCGGTGGCGCCGGAAGAAGGTGGTGACGCCCAGGGTGGTGCCCCGCGACCGGATCGGCACGGCCATCACGCTGTACAGGTCCAGCTCCAGGAAGGTGACGGTCCGGCGGCCTTCCGGGAGGTCCGTGGCCCACTCCCGGGTCACCGGATCGAGCCGCTCCGCACTCCAGGAGCGTCCCGTGGTCAGACAGCGGACCGGGGGCGACCCGGCCAGGTAGGTCGCGACGTCGCCGACCTCGAGGGCGCCCTGCGGCAGGTCGTCCTCCGCGGACCGCTGGCCGGCACGGCGCAGCGCCACCGGATCCGTGTCCGCGAGCGGCCCGGGAGCCGGCTCGGCGCCCCGTAGGACCGCCTCCAGCAGATCGACGGTGACGAAGTCGGCGACTCCCCGAACGGCCACGTCGGCCAGCTCCTGCGCGGTGCGCATGACGTCAAGGCTGCGGCCGATGCTCTCGCCGGCCCGGTCGAGGAGCGCCAGCCGCTGCCGCGCGCGGTGCCGCTCGGTCATGTCGACGACCGTGTAGTACACGCCCAGCGGGTGGCCCCGGTCGTCCTCGAGCCGGGTGAACGACAGCATGTGCGCCGTCTCGCGCAGCGGCGCCGACCGCACATGGCCCACGTGCTCGTACCCGACGACCGCCTCGCCGGTCTCCAGAACGTGCCGCATCTGCGCCTCGACCGCCTGGGCGTCCATGCCAGGCTGGACGTCCGCGAAGCGCAGCCCGAGCCGTCGCGGTGCCGGTCCGCCGCCGAACTGCTCCAGGGCGGCGTTGGACCACACGAAACGCAGGTCGGTGTCCACGATGGCGATGCCGACGGAGGCGTCGGTCACCATCCGCTCCAGCACCGTACGGCTCATGTCCCAGCCGGAGGCCTGGCCCAGCTCCGACAGGAGCACCAGCCAGCGCGAACCGCTGTGCGTCTCCTCGGTCGAGGTGATCCGGGCCACGACCCGCACCGGCCGCCCGTGCTTGCGGCGGGCCGTCAGCAGCCCCGTCCAGCCGCCGTCCCTGCGGCAGCGCTCGACCAGGTCCGGCACACGCTCCGCGTCCTCGGCGGCCAGCAGATCGGACAGCTTCCTGCCGACCGCCTCGGAAGCCGGGTAGGCCAGCAGCCGCCGGGCGTCGTCGGTCCAGCCCGTCACCACGCCCTGCGGATCGAGCAACAGGGGTACGGCGTCGGCCACGTCGAACCGCCGCCGGGCAACGCCGTACTCCTCGTGTGCGCCCACCGGCCGACCTCTCTGTCGCTGAGAGTGGTCTACCACCTCTTGCCCCCATCTTCACCCTTCCCGCCTACGGGGGCGGCTTGTGCAGGTCCGGTCGGGGCGGCCGCGGGCGGCAGGGGCGCTCCCTTACCCCAGCACCTTCTCCAGCGCGGCGAGCGCCCCGGCGAGTTCCTCGCCCGTGATCGTGAGCGGCGGTGCCAGGCGGATCGTGGAGCCGTGGGTGTCCTTGACCAGGACTCCCTCCCGCATGAGGCGTTCGCTGACCTCGCGTCCGGTCCCGAGGGCCGGGTCGATGTCGACACCCGCCCACAGGCCCCGCGAGCGGAAGGCGACGACGCCCTTGCCGACCATCTCGGTCAGGCCGTCCCGCAGGGTCGTGCCCAGCTCGGCCGCGCGACGCTGGAACTCGCCCGTCTCCAGCAGTTCGACCACCGCCGTGCCGACCGCGGCGGCCAGCGGGTTGCCGCCGAAGGTCGATCCGTGCTCGCCCGGCCGCAGCACCCCGAGGACCTCACGGCGCGCCACCACCGCCGACACCGGCACGATGCCACCGCCCAGCGCCTTCCCCAGCAGCACCATGTCCGGGACGACCGACTCGTGCTCCACCGCCAGCGTGTCGCCGGTACGGCCGAGCCCGGACTGGATCTCGTCGGCGATGAACAGGCATCCCTTCCGCCGGGTCAGCTCGCGCACGCCGGCCAGGTAGCCGTCGTCCGGGATGATGACCCCCGCCTCGCCCTGGATCGGCTCGATCAGCACCGCCGCCGTCGTCTCGTCGACCGCCGCCTCCAGCGCGGCCAGGTCGTTGTACGGCACGATCCGGAAGCCCGGCGTGAAGGGACCGAAGCCCTGCCGCGCCGTCTCGTCCGTGGAGAAGCTGACGATCGTCGTCGTACGGCCGTGGAAGTTGTCCGCGGCGACCACGATCGTCGCCCGGCCGTCCGGGACGCCCTTGACGTCGTAGGCCCACTTGCGGGCCACCTTCACGGCGCTCTCCACCGCCTCCGCGCCGGTGTTCATGGGCAGCACCATGTCCAGGCCCGTCAACGCGGCCAGCCGCTCGGCGAACTCGGCGAGCCGGTCGTTGTGGAAGGCGCGCGAGGTGAGGGTCAGCCGGTCGAGCTGGCGATGGGCCGCTCCGATCAGCGCCGGATGCCGGTGGCCGAAGTTGAGCGCCGAGTAGCCGGCCAGCAGGTCGAGGTAGCGCCGCCCCTCCACGTCCTCCACCCAGGTGCCCTCGGCGCGGGCGATGACCACGGGCAGCGGATGGTAGTTGTGGGCGAGGACCGGCTCCTCCGCGCGGATGAGTTCCTGCGAGTCACGGGTGCGGACAGGTGCGGTCATGAACGGATCTCCCGGATCTCCTGGGTGCAGCACTTGATGCCGCCACCGGCCTTGTGGAACTCGGACAGGTCGACGGGGACGGGGACGTAGCCACGGTCGGCGAGCTGCCCGGCCAGGGCCGTCGCCCCCGGTGAGATGAACACATGGCGCCCGTCGGAGACGGAGTTGAGCCCGAACGCCATCGCGTCCTCGCGGGTGGCGAGCACCGCGTCCGGGTACAGCCGGGCCAGCACCTCGCGGCTGCCCGGGGAGAACGCCTCGGGGTAGTAGACGATGTTCCCGTCGTGCCCCTCGTCGAGGACGAACAGCGCCGTGTCCAGGTGGTAGAAGTACGGGTCCACCAGCGTCAGGCTGATCACCGGCACCCCCAGGTACTCCTGCACCTCGCTGTGGGCCTCCCGGGTGGTACGGAAACCCGTCCCGGCCAGGATCCAGCGCCCGGCGGGCACCAGGTCGCCCTCGCCCTCGCACACCGACTCGGGGTGGTAGACGTCGTAGCCCTCCGACTTGAACCATGCCTCGTACGGCACGGACTCGGGACGGCGCTCGGGCGCGTGGAAGAGGGAGCCGAAGACGCGGCCGTCGACGACGACCGCCGCGTTCGCGGCGAAGACCATGTCGGGCAGGCCGGGAACCGGTTTCACAGTGTCCACGGTATGGCCGTGGACACGGTATGCGTCCACGAGTGCCTGCCATTGGTCCAGGGCGCGGATGACATCGACGGGTTCGTCGGGATGCATCCAGGGGTTGATCGCGTACAGCACGGCGAAGTGTCTGGGTTCGCAGACGAGGTAGCGCCGCCGGCGCGGCACACGGGAGTCGGGCACAGAGGGGTCCCTCCGCTTCCTAACGGTGTGTGACTGAGGGTTGACACCAAGGTAGGAAGTGACGGAGGCGGTCCACAAGAAACATCAGTTGCGTCTTCACGCAGGAACGCTGCGTCTTGAGGTAGCTCAGCGCACGTCTGATGCGCGACTTCCGGGGCTATTCCGGCGCGGGATGGCTGGCCCCCGCCTCCGGGCTCTCCGGTAGCAGATGGGACAGCACCATCACGCTGATCGTCTTCCGGATGAACGGCTCCTGGCGGATCCGCTCCAGCACCTCCTCGAAGTGCTCAACGTCCCGCGCCCGCACATGCAGCAACGCGTCCGCGCCGCCGGTCACGGTCATCGCAGCCGTGATCTCCGGGTAGTCCCGCACGACCTCCGCGAGCCGCCGCGGCGGGGCCGCGCCCTCGCAGTACACCTCGACGTAGGCCTCCGTGCGCCAGCCCAGCGCCGACGGCTTCACCGTGGCCGTGAAACCGGTGATCACACCCGTTTCGCGCAGCCGGTCGACCCGGCGTTTGACCGCCGTGGCCGACAGCCCGATCGCCGTGCCGATCTCGGCGAAGGATGTCCTGGCGTTCGCCATCAACGCCGTGATGATCTTCCGGTCGAGTTCGTCGAACGGCGTGGACCTGCTGTTCATGCGGGCACTGTATCCAGCGGGAACGCGCACCCCCAGCACATGTCCCCACGTACGGATCGCCCCTACACTCCGGGTTCATGCTGCGCGCCCTGGCTGTCGACGACGAACGCCCCTCGCTGGAGGAACTGCTCTACCTGCTGCAGGCGGACCCCCGCATCGGCAGCGCGGAGGGCGCCGGCGACGCGACCGAGGCGCTGCGCCGCATCAACCGAGCCCTGGAGTCCGGCCCCGGCGGCCCCGAGGCGATCGACGTCGTCTTCCTCGACATCCAGATGCCCGGCCTCGACGGCCTCGACCTGGCCCGGCTGCTCACCGGGTTCGCCCGGCCCCCGCTCGTCGTGTTCGTCACCGCCCACGAGGACTTCGCCGTCCAGGCCTTCGACCTCAAGGCCGTCGACTACGTCCTCAAGCCCGTCCGCAAGGAACGCCTCGCCGAGGCCGTCCGCCGCGCCGCCGAGCTGCGCGGCGCCGCCCCGCGCATACCCGTGCACGAACCCGACCCCGACCACCTGCCCGTCGAGCTCGGCGGTGTGACCCGCTTCGTCAGCGTCGACGACATCACCCACGTCGAGGCCCAGGGCGACTACGCCCGGCTGCACACCGGCAAGGGCAGCCATCTGGTCCGCATCCCGCTGTCCACCCTGGAGGAGCGCTGGCGCTCCCGCGGCTTCGTCCGCATCCACCGCCGCCACCTCGTCGCCCTGCGCCACATCGGCGAACTCCGCCTCGACGCGGGCACCGTCAGCGTCCTCGTCGGCTCCGAGGAACTCCAGGTCAGCCGACGCCACACGCGCGAACTGCGCGACCTGCTCATGAGGAGGCCGTGACAGTGCCCCAGGACCACACCGAACGCCGCGTCGTCGTCACCGCCCCGCCCCGCCGCACCGTCCCCCACGCTCGGCTCCGCTCGCGCGGGAGGTACCCCCAGGCCTCCGGCTACTACCGCCCGCGCACCGAGATCGACGAACAGACCACCCTCGGCCACACCTACGTCCGCTCCCTGATGCGCACCCAACTGCGCGCCGCCCTCACCGTGTTCGCGATCCTCGGCCTGCTCGTCGGCCCGCTGCCGCTGCTGTTCGCCGCGACGCCCGGCACCGGCCGCCTCGAATGGGCCGTCCTCGGCTTCGGCCTCTACGCCCCGCTCGTCCTGCTCGCCCGCTGGTACGTCCGCCGCGCCGAGCGCAACGAACGCGACTTCGTACGCCTTGTCGAAGACCGCTGAAGTCGCACCGATGAACTCCAGCTATGCCATACCCGCCGTCGCCCTGGTCGTCGTCGCGACGGTCCTGGTCGGCGCCTTCGGCCTGCGCATCTCCCGCACCACCTCCGACTTCTACGTCGCCTCCCGCACCGTCGGGCCCCGCCTCAACGCCGCCGCCATCAGCGGCGAGTACCTCTCCGCCGCCTCCTTCCTCGGCATAGCCGGCCTCGTCCTGGTCCAGGGCCCCGAGATGCTCTGGTACCCGGTCGGCTACACCGCCGGCTATCTGGTCCTGCTGCTCTTCGTCGCCGCCCCGCTGCGCCGCTCCGGCGCCTACACCCTGCCCGACTTCGCCGAGGCCCGCCTCGCCTCCCAGGCGGTACGGCGGCTGGCCGGTGCCTTCGTCGTCGGCGTCGGCTGGCTCTATCTGCTGCCCCAGCTCCAGGGCGCCGGACTGACCCTGACCGTGCTGACCGGGGCGCCCGACTGGCTCGGCGGAGTGATCGTCGCCGTCGTCGTGGCCGCCACCGTCGCCGCCGGCGGCATGCGCAGCATCACCTTCGTGCAGGCCTTCCAGTACTGGCTGAAGCTCACCGCCCTGCTCGTCCCCGCTCTCTTCCTGGTCCTCGCCTGGCAGCACGACGGAGCCCCGCGACACGCCTTCGACGAACCGGCCACCTTCCGCGAGCAGCGCGTCGTCCGCGTGGACGACAGCATCGCCCTCACGCTCGACCGGCCGCTGACCGTCACGGTGACCGGCACCGTGGACGGCCGGGCACACACCGACACCCGCCTCGAAATCCCCGCCGGCACCCACCGCATCGAACGCGGCACCCGGCTCACCTTCGCCGCGGGGGCGACCGTCCCCGCGGCCGAGCGCAGCGGCGGCGGCGACCTGTCGCCCTCGCAGGACGAGGGCCGCGGGGAACGCCCGCTGTACGCCACGTACGGGCTGATGCTCGCCACGTTCCTCGGCACCATGGGCCTGCCGCACGTCGTGGTCCGCTTCTACACCAGCCCGCACGGCGTCGCCGCCCGCCGCACCACCGTCGTGGTCCTCGGCCTGATCGGCGCCTTCTACCTCCTGCCACCCGTCTACGGCGCACTCGGCCGTCTCTACGCCCCGGAACTCACCCTCACCGGAGACCCGGACGCCGCCGTTCTGCTGCTGCCGGACCGCATGATCGGGGGAGTGGGCGGGGACCTGCTGGGCGCGCTGGTGGCGGGCGGTGCCTTCGCCGCGTTCCTGTCCACGGCCTCGGGGCTGACCATGGCGGTCGCGGGCGTCCTCACCCAGGACGTCCTGCCGTCCCGGGGCGTACGGCACTTCCGGCTCGGTACGGTCCTCGCCATGGCCGTGCCCCTCGCGGCGAGCGTCCTCGTCGGCGGGCTCCCGGTCGCCGACGCCGTCGGGCTCGCCTTCGCGGTGTCCGCCTCCTCGTTCTGCCCGCTGCTCGTCCTCGGCATCTGGTGGCGGCGGCTGACCCCGCCCGGCGCCGCCGCCGGGATGCTGGTGGGCGGCGGCTCCGCCCTGCTCGCCGTCGCCGCGACCATGGCGGGCTACCCGGGCAAGGGCGCGCTGCACGCCCTGCTCGCCTGGCCCGCCCTGTGGTCGGTGCCGCTGAGCTTCCTCACCATGATTCTGGTCTCCCTGGCGACCCCCGGCCGGGTGCCCCCGGGCACGGCGGCCGTCCTGGCCCGCTTCCACCTGCCCGAGGAACTGCGCACGGAGGTGAAGACGCCATGAGCGGATTCCTCGCGGGTCTGTGCGTCGCCGTGCTCCCGGTGCTGGCCGCCGGTATCTGGCTGGGCCGGCGCACCGCACGCGCCAAGAGCCTCGGCGGCCTCGGCACCCCCGTCGAGCACGCCACCTTCGAGACCCTGCACACCGCCTCCCTCGCCGCGCCCCCGCTGCGGGCCGGCCTGACCGAGGAGACCGCCCGCAAGTCCGCCCGCAAGCTGCGCTCCCTGCTCGGCACGGACGCCCTCTGCCTCACGGACCGCGACCAGGTCCTGGTCTGGGACGGCGACGGCGCCCACCACCGCACCGAGATCATGGAACGCCTCGCGGGCGCCCTGGACACCGGGCGCGGCGAGGCCTTCCGGCTCACCTGCGACATCCTCGACTGCTCGGTGCGCTGGGCGGTCGTCGCCCCGTTCACCGTCGACGACCGCGTGCACGGCGCCCTCGTCGCCTGCGCGCCCCGCGAGTCGGCGGTCCTGGTCCGGGCGGCCGGCGAGGTGGCCCGCTGGGTGTCCGTCCAACTGGAGCTGGCCGACCTCGACCAGTCCCGCACCCGTCTCATCGAGGCCGAGATCAAGGCGCTGCGGGCCCAGATCTCCCCGCACTTCATCTTCAACTCGCTCGCGGTGATCGCCTCGTTCGTCCGCACCGACCCCGAGCGCGCCCGCGAACTGCTGCTGGAATTCGCCGACTTCACCCGCTACTCGTTCCGCAGGCACGGCGACTTCACCGCCCTCGCCGACGAACTCCACGCCATCGACCACTATCTGGCGCTCGTACGGGCACGCTTCGGCGACCGCCTCTCCGTCACCCTCCAGATCGCCCCGGAGGTGCTGCCCGTCGCCCTGCCCTTCCTCTGCCTCCAGCCGCTCGTCGAGAACGCCGTCAAACACGGCCTGGAGGGCAAAGCCGACAAATGCCGCATCCAGATCACCGCCCAGGACGCGGGCGCCGAGGCGCTCGTCGTCATCGAGGACGACGGCGCCGGCATGGACCCCGACCTGCTGGGCCGCATCCTCGCCCGCGAGGTCAGCCCCTCGGGCGGCATAGGGCTCTCCAACGTCGACGACCGGCTCCGCCAGGTCTACGGCGACGACTACGGCCTCGTCATCGAGACCGCCACGGGCGCGGGCATGAAGATCACCGTCCGGATCCCGAAGTACCAGCCGGGCGTGCACTCGGCGGGCCGGCTGACCCGGGAGTGAGCCCTCAGGTGCTGCGTGTGGTCACCACCAGCCCGAGGGTGATCAGTCCCAGGACGACCCAGCCGAACCACAGCCAGCCGTTGCTTCCGAGCGCCACCGTGTAGGCCGTCACCACGACGAGGCCACCGAGGGTGAGCACTCCCATGGTCTTGGTCGAGTTTGAACCGTTCGTGGAACCGGGCATCGCAACACCCTCCTCGTGGTCCGATGCCTCCATGGTGCCTGGTGGACGCCCGGCGCGCACGGTCCTTACGAGAGCCGGCCTCAGCGCTCCTGCGTGTTCAACGAGGCCAGATAGGCGTTGTACGCCTCAAGTTCCTTGTCTCCGTCGCGGTCGGCGGCCCGGTCCTTGCGCCTGGCCTGGCGCTGGTCGGACGCGTACCACTGGAACAGCAGGGCGATCAGCACCAGCACGGACGGGATCTCACTGAACGCCCAGGCGATGCCACCCGCCGCGTTCTGGTCGGAGAGCGCCTCGATGCCGAGCGAGGCGGGCGGGTTCTCGAACGTCCCGACCATCGGCTCGGACGCCATCATCAGCGCGATCCCGAAGAAGGCGTGGAACGGCATGCCCGCGAACAGCTCCAGCATCCGCATCAGGTAGCCGGGGCGGTGCGGCCCCGGGTCCACGCCCATGATCGGCCAGAAGAACACCAGGCCGACGGCGAAGAAGTGCACCATCATCGCGATGTGCCCCGGCTTGGAGCCCATCAGGGTGTCGAAGAGCGACGTGAAGTACAGCCCGTACAGGCTCGCGATGAACAGCGGGATCGTGAACGCCGGGTGCGTGATGATCCGCATGTACCGGCTGTGCAGGAACATCAGCAGCAGCTCGCGGGGCCCCTTACGGCCCCGCCCCGCCGTGGGCAGGGCGCGCAGCGCCAGCGTGATCGGGGCGCCGAGCAGGACGAGGATCGGCGACACCATGCTGATCACCATGTGCTGCACCATGTGCACGCTGAACATGACCATGCCGTAGTCGTTCAGCCGGGTGCACATCATGAGCGCGATGGTCAGCACACCGATGACGAAGGCGACCGTCCGCCCCACGGGCCACTTGTCCCCGCGCCGCACCAGTCGCACGACACCCCACCCGTACAGCCCCAGACCGAGCAGGCAGGCGACGAGAAAGAACGGGTCCGCCGACCACTCCAGCCCTCGCCCCAGCGTGAACGGCGGCAGATCCATGGTCATGCCGTGCCCGCTGTGATCCATTCCGCCGGCTCCTGTTTCGTGGGGGTGTGCAGCAATCTGTCCGCCCCAAGACTAGAACCGCCCCCGGCCACACAAGTGACCGGGGGGCAAGGTTCAGGGGCGCGGGGAACTGCGCGAGCAACCACAAACGATTCGCACCCGGCCTGATACGGCAACCTCAGAGAACACACTCCGCCTCGTCGTACCGATCCTCCGGCACGGTCTTCAGCGTCTTCACGGCCTCGGCCAACGACACCATCACTATGTCGGTCCCGCGCAGCGCGGTCATCTGCCCGAACTCCCCCCGGTGCACCGCCTCGACCGCATGCCACCCGAACCGCGTGGCCAGCACCCGGTCGTAGGCCGTCGGCGTCCCACCGCGCTGCACATGCCCGAGAATGACAGGCCGGGCTTCCTTCCCCAGCCGCCCCTCCAGCTCCACGGACAGCTGCCGCGCGATCCCGGCGAACCGCTCGTGCCCGTAGATGTCCTTGCCGCCCTCGTCGAACTCCATGGTCCCGGCCCGGGGCTTCGCCCCCTCCGCCGCCACGACGATCGCGAAGCGCTTGCCGGCCTCGAACCGCTCGCCGACCCGCCGGGTCAGTTCCTCTATGTCGAAGGGCCGTTCGGGGACGACGATGGCGTGCGCGCCGGCCGCCATGCCGGAGTGCAGCGCGATCCAGCCGGTGTGCCGCCCCATGACCTCGACGACCAGGACCCGCTGGTGTGACTCGGCGGTGGTCTTCAGCCGGTCCAGGGCCTCGGTCGCCACCCCTACGGCCGTGTCGAAGCCGAAGGTGACGTCCGTGACCGCGATGTCGTTGTCGATGGTCTTCGGCACACCCACGACGGGCAGGCCGCTGTCCGACATCAGCCGGGCGGCCTTGAGCGTGCCCTCACCGCCGATGGGGATGATCGCGTCGAGGCCGAGCTCCTCGACATGGCCCTTGGCCCGCTCCACACCGTCCCGCAGATGGGAGGGCTGGACGCGGGAGGACCCGAGAATCGTGCCGCCGCGGGCGAGGATGCCACCCACCGCGTCGAGGTCGAGCTTGAGGTAGTCGCACTCCAGGAGGCCCTTCCAGCCGTCCCGGAAGCCGATGACCTCGTCGCCGTGGTCCACGACGGCGCGGTGTACGACGGACCGGATGACGGCGTTCAGGCCGGGGCAGTCGCCGCCGGACGTGAGGACACCAATACGCATAGCCCGAAATACCTTCTCAACGTGGGCCGGGGACCGGACCACGTTGTCCGGCTCGAATTCCCGCCACCCTAGCGTCAGGAAGGGGCGGGACCGAACCGCGCGTCCGCCTGCTGGACTACCCCGCTCACCTGTGCGGATGTGCCGTCAGACGGGCTGTTGACCAGCAGGTTGACGCGTACCTCGGGCAGGCTGCGAAGCAGTGCCTACGCAGGCTGCTGAGCAGCCGCGATGCGCTCGTCGCGCAGTGCCTCGTACCAGCGGTCGTCGGTCGGCGGCAGCGCGTTGACGTCGAGCGCCAGCTTCAGCAGCAGATCCGCGATCAGCGGGTTGCGCGCGAGCACGGGGCCGTGCATGTACGTGCCGAAGACGGTGTCGTTGTACGCGCCCTCCGTGCCGTCGCCCGTGCCGTTGCCGTTGCCGAAGCGCACCTGGGCGAGCGGGCGGGCGGTGGGGCCCAGGTGGGTCACGCCCTGGTGGTTCTCGAAACCGGTCAGCGGGGGCAGGCCGAGGCGCGGGTCGACGTCGCCCAGCACGTCACCGACGCACCGCTCGCCCTCGCCGCGCACCGACACCACGTCCAGCAGCCCGAGGCCGGGCTCGCGCTGGCCGAGGTCGTTGATGAACTCGTGGCCGAGGATCTGGTAGCCGGCGCACACGGAGAACACGATGGCGCCGTTCTCCACGGCCCGCTGCAGACCGCCGTCCCGGCGCAGCCGCTCGGCCGCGAGCCGCTGCGGACGGTCCTCGCCGCCGCCGATCAGGTAGATGTCGCCGGAGGTCGGGATCGGCTGGTCGCTGCGCACGTCCAGCCGGGCCACGTCCAGGCCGCGCTGGTGGGCCCGGCGCTCCACGACGAGGACGTTGCCCTGGTCGCCGTAGGTGCTGAGCAGGTCGGGATAGATCCAGACGACCCGCAGTTGGTTGTCGCTCACAAAAGTCCCCTGACGTCTCGTGCTCAGTTGCCGACGCGGCGGCGCAGATCCTGGAACGCCGTGTAGTTGGCGATGACCTCGATCCGGCCCGGCGGGCACGCCGCCACGGCCTGGTCGAGGTTCTCGTAGACCTGGAAGTGCTGGTCGGCGACCTCCAGCCGGACCGCGAGGTCCAGCCTCCGGTCGCCGACGACGCAGATCGGGTGACCGGTCAGCCGCGTGTAGTCGACGTCCCACAGCCAGGAGGTGTCGGTGCCGTCCGCGCCGCGCGCGTTCACGGAGAGGATCACCGGGGTCGGCGGCGGGTCGATCAGCGAGAACGTCTCCAGCCAGCCGGCCGGGTTCTTCGCCAGCAGGAGCCGGAGGTCGCGGCCCTGGAACTGGACGATGTCGTACCGCCCGGCCACCGCCTGCACCTGGTACATGCGCTCCAGCGCGACCTGCGGCGGCACCCCGAACACGGCGGCGACGGCGGCCGAGGAGGCGGCGTTGGCCTTGTTGGCGCGACCGGGCAGCTGGAGGTGGATCGGCCAGGCCGAGCCGTGCGGGTCGAGGACGTGGTCGCCGGACAGCGCCCAGCTCGGCGTCGGACGGCGGAAGCCGCACTCACCGCAGAACCAGTCGTCGCCCGGGCGCTGCATCACGCCACCGCACGACGGGCAGGACCAGGCGTCGTCCTTCCACATCTGCCCGGCGGCGACCCAGATCACATTGGGGGAGGAGGACGCCGCCCACACCACCAGCGGGTCGTCGCAGTTGGCCACGACCACGGCCTTGGAACCCGCGAGTCCCTCCCGCCAGTTCTCGGCGAGCATCCGGGTCTCGGCGGCCCGGTCGAGCTGGTCGCGGGAGAGGTTCAGCAGGGCGATGCACTTCGGGGCGGTGTCCCGGGCGACACCGGCGAGATACTTCTCGTCGACCTCGATCACGCCGTACCGGGCGTCCGAGCTGCCCGCGAGCGCCGAGGTGATGCCGGCCGGCATGTTGGCGCCGAGGGCGTTCGAGACGACCGGTCCGGCCGCCCGCAGTGCCTCGGCGATGAGCCGGGTGGTGGTGGTCTTGCCGTTCGTCGCCGAGACCAGGATCACGTCCAGGTTCTGCGCGAGCCGGGCGAGGAGGTCGGGGTCGAGTTTCAGCGCCACCCGGCCGCCGATCACCGAACCGCTGCCGCGCCCTGCGGCGCGGGATGCCGCTGCGACCGCCTTGCCCGCGGTCACGGCCAGCTTGGCCCGCGGCGAGAGCGGGTCCGAGTTGCCTGCCATCAGTTCTCGATCCTCCTTGCGTACGCGCCGCGCCTTGAAGCCTGACGGCCACGTGGTGTGGACCTCAGCCTATCGAGATCCATTAGCACTCCCGAACCGCGGCACTGTGGCGAACTCGTGTGGAAGGCGCGGACCGACAAGGACCTTACTCTTGCCGCCATGCGACACAGCCCCATCCCCGGCGCCCACGGCCGCGTGAGACCCCTCACGCTGCACGGCGACCCGCTCCTGCACACCCCCTGCGCGGAGGTCACCGACTTCGGCCCCGAACTGGCCCGGCTCGTCGAGGATTTGTTCGCGACCATGTACGCCGCCCAGGGCGTCGGCCTCGCCGCCAACCAGATCGGCGAGTCGCTGCGGGTCTTCGTCTGGGACTGCCCGGACGACGAGGACGTCCGCCACCTGGGCCACGTGGTCAACCCGCGCCTGGTCGAGGCGGACGGAGTGGTCGTCCGGGGCCCGGAGGGCTGCCTGTCCCTGCCGGGCCTGGAAGCGGGCACGGAACGCCACGACCACGCGGTGGTCGAGGGCTTCACGGTGACCGGAGACCCGGTCACCGTCCACGGCACGGGTTTCTTCGCCCGCTGTCTGCAGCACGAGTGCGACCACGTGGAGGGCCGCGTCTACGCGGACCATCTCAAGGGCTGGCGCCACCGCAAACTGATGCGACAAGTGGCCCGGGCTTCTTGGAACGCCTGAGTGTCGTTGCCCCAGGGGTGCGGGGAACTGCGCGAACAACCCCCACCGGCCCGCGCGCGACGAACGACGGTCAGAATCCCGGACCGCCCACCCGATCCCCCGCAGCCGCAAGGCGACCCCACAACAGGTCCGCCAGACTCCGCACCAACTCGGCACGAGAACAGGGCCGTTCTCCGAGCCACCAGTCCCCGGCCGCGTGCATCATGCCGACGATCCCATGCCCCCACACCCGCGCCAGCTGCTGCCCGCCCGGCCCGAGATCCAGCCGGTCCTCGATGACCTGCGCGAGTTCCTCACCCATCCGCCGCAACAACGGCGCACTGTGCTTGCCGACGTCGAATCCCGGATCGCCCGGCTGGCTCCCCTCCGCCGGATGCATCAGAAACCGGTACACCTGAGGCCGCAGCTCGATCGCCGTGAGGTACGTGTCCAGCGTCGCCTCGACCCGCTCCCGCCGGTCCGCCGGCGCGTCGAGCGCCGCTCGCAGTGAGTCCAGCAACGCGTCCGTGTGCCGCTTGGCAAGGGCCGCGTAAAGTCCGCCCTTGTCACCGAAGTGCCGGTACAGAATCGGCTTGGTGATGCCCGCCTCCGCGGCGATCGCGTTCATCGAGGCCTGCGGGCCGTCGCGCAGCACCACCCGGTCGGCGGCCTCCAGCAGCTCGCGCCGCCGGCGGTCGGCGGACCGTTGCTGATCGGTCCGCTGCGTGGTGTCCATGTGCTCTCCCCACCCGTGCTGTTTCGATGACGCCAGCGCAAACTAACACCCAAGCATGCACCGGACATCGAACGGGTGCCGACCGGTCGGTAGGAGTTGACTTCGACTACCCACCGGTAACAGGATGGTGTTACCGCAAGTAACATGCACGTGTGCCGCCGCTGGAGGGGACGACATGGCCGAGTTCACCATGGAGCTCAACGACGAACAGAAGGAGGTCCGGGACTGGCTGCACGGCTTCGCCGCCGATGTGATCCGACCCGCGGCCGCCGAATGGGACGAGCGTGAGGAGACTCCCTGGCCGGTCATCCAGGAGGCCGCCAAGGTCGGCATCTACTCCCTGGACTTCTACGCCCAGCAGTACTTCGACCCCACCGGCCTCGGTATCCCCATGGCGATGGAGGAACTCTTCTGGGGCGACGCGGGCATAGCCCTGTCCATCGTCGGCACCGGTCTCGCCGCCGTCGGCGTCCTCGCCAACGGCACCGAGGAGCAGATCGGCACCTGGATCCCCCAGATGTACGGCGACGCGAGCGATGTCAAGGTCGCCGCCTTCTGCTCCTCCGAGCCCGACGCCGGCTCCGACGTGGCCTCCATGCGTACGCGGGCCGTGTACGACGAGGCCAAGGACGAGTGGGTGATCAACGGCACCAAGACCTGGGCGACCAACGGCGGCATCGCCAACGTCCATGTCGTGGTCGCGGT
The DNA here is from genome assembly GCF_055594445.1 of Streptomyces sp. NPDC040589. NCBI lineage: Bacteria > Bacillati > Actinomycetota > Actinomycetes > Kitasatosporales > Streptomycetaceae > Streptomyces > Streptomyces sp. NPDC040589. Next base: position 203,524 of record NZ_JBVIWP010000004.1, read on the forward strand.
GGTCGACCCGGAGCTCGGCTCCAAGGGGCACGCGTCCTTCATCGTCCCGGCGGGCACACCGGGACTGGCCCAGGGGCAGAAGTTCAAGAAGCACGGCATCCGTGCCTCGCACACCGCCGAGGTCATCCTGGACAACGTGCGGGTTCCCGGCTCCTGCCTGCTCGGCGGCAAGGAGAAGCTGGACGAACGCCTCGCCCGCGCCCGGGAGAGGGCCAAGCAGGGCGGGGAGCGCGTGAAGAACGCGGCGATGGCCACGTTCGAGGCTTCTCGCCCCGCGGTCGGGGCCATGGCGGTCGGTACCGCCCGGGCCGCGTACGAGGTCGCGTTGGACTACGCGAAGACGCGCGAGCAGTTCGGCCGGCCGATCATCGACAACCAGGGTGTGGCGTTCCAGCTCGCCGACATGCGGACGTCCATCGACGCGGCCCGGCTCCTCGTCTGGCGCGCCTCCTGGATGGCGGTCAACGGCAAGCCCTTCACCGCCGCCGAGGGCTCGATGTCCAAGCTGTTCGCGAGCGAGACGGCCAAGCAGGTCACCGGCCAGGCGATCCAGATCCTGGGCGGCAACGGCTACACCAGGGAGTACCCGGTGGAGCGGATGCACCGCGATGCCGCGATCTACACCATCTTCGAGGGCACGAGCGAGATCCAGCGCCTGGTCATCGCCCGGACCCTGGCCGGCACGCCCATCCGCTAACGGTGTCTGAGCGGCGTCAGCTGCTCGATGTCGTACCTCGCCCGTAGCTCCTGGATCGCCGCATGATCGGGCGGCCCCCCGCTGCCCAGGATCTCCAGCAGTTCCTCGAAGTACCGCTCGTGATCCGGCGGCGGGCTCGCCTGGAAGAACATCTTCGCGGGTTCGTCCGTCGGGTTGGCGAACGCGTGCGGGCAGCCCGGGGGTACGACGATCACCGTTCCCGGCGTCGCGCGCACCACCCGGTTGCCCGAAGTGGACTCCCACTTCTGCCAGGTGTCGGGGGTGCGGATGCGCGGTTCGAAGGCGAGGACGTCCAGCTCGCCCTCGAGTACGTAGAACAACTCCTCGCTGCGGGTGTGCACATGGGCGCCGACGTCGAAGCCCGGCGGCACGACCACCTCGAAGGTGGAGGCCATGCGCGAGTGCGAGCCGGTCACCTTGAACGTGACGTGCTGGGCAGGAGCCTGTACCACCCGGCCGTGGCCGGGTGGTACGAGCAGTCCTTCCGTCGTCGTCATCGCCCGCTCACCACGTCACGGGCAGGGCCTCGGGCCCGCGGATCAGCGCGCCCTTCCTGAACGGCACCTCTTCGGCGGGTACGGCGAGCCGCAGGCCGGGAACGCCGTCGAGGAGCGCGTCGACCAGGAGTTCCGACTCCAGCCGGGCCAGCATGCCGCCCGGGCAGTAGTGCGGCCCGAACCCGAAGGACACATGCGGGTTGGGGCTGCGCAGGAAGTCGATCGTCTCCGGGTCCGGGAAGACCTCCGGGTCACGGTTCGCGGCCAGGTACGACACGTAGATCGCGTCGCCCGCCCGGATCCGCACCCCCCTGATCTCCACGTCCTCCAGGGCGATCCGCGACAGGCCGACCGCGTTGCGGTGGGGGATCCAGCGCAGCAGTTCGTCGATGGCCTGGGGGCGAATCTCCGGCTCGGCGCGCAGCCGGTCGGCCAGGTCGGGCCGGGTCAGCAGGACGTAGAACATCTGGCCGCTGTTGTTGGTGACCGCCTCGCCGCCGATCTGGAGGAGCACCGCGAGTCCCACCCCCTCCTCCAGGGTGATCTCGCCACGGCCCAGGGCGGCACCGAGCAGGGACGCGACGTCCTCGCCCGTGCTGCCCTCGCGCACACCGATCAGATCGGCGAAGTAGGAGCTCATCTCCTGCTTGGCCTTCTCACTGACCTCGGCGCCGTGCGAGGAGGACAGGATGAACTGGGTCCAGCGGTGCATGTCCTGCCGGTCGGCGGCCGGGACGCCCATCAGCTCGCAGATGACCGCGATGGGAAACGGGCTGAGCAGGGCCTCCGTGAGGTCGGCGGGCGGGCCGTCCTGGAGCATCTCCTCGACCAGTTCAGCCAGCATGCGGCGGGACCGCTCGCGTACCCGCTCCACCCCGCGCGCCGTGAACGCGGCGGCGACACTGCGGCGCAGCCGGGTGTGGTCCGGCGGATCGAGGAAGCCGACCGCGCCACGGGACGGGATGAAGTGCGGCGCGAGCCGGGTGACCTGCCGGTCCATGACAGCCTCGCGGCTGAAGCGCGGGTCGTTGGTCACCATCCGGGTGTCGTCGTAGCGGGTGACCAGCCAGGCCCAGCCGTCGCCGTTGGGCAGCTTGATACGGGTGACGGGGCCCTCGTCCATCAGCTTCCGCAGGACCGGGTCGAAGTCCGTGCCGGACAGGTCGAGCGCGGGCCAGTCGCGGACCGGGGGCAGCGTTTCGGTGATCGTCTCTTCGCTCATCTCACATCGTCTCGTCCGCGCGGTGCCAGCGGCCCACGGCCATCTCGGCGGTGATGCCGGGTCCGAACCCGGCGAGCAGCCCGCGTGCCCGGTGCTGGGCGCCGCCCTCCTCGAACAGCCGGCGCAGCGCGTCAAGGACGACACCGCTGGCGATGTTGCCGTACTCGGTGAGTGTGGCCCGGCTGAAGCGGAAGGCGTGCGGGTCGACCTTCAGGAAGGTGCTGAGGTCGTCGAGAATGCGGGGACCGCCCGCGTGGACTATGTAGAAGTCCAGGTCGGAGGCGTCCCAGCCATGGTCTCCCGCCAGCTCCTTCAGCGCCGGGGCGAGCGGCTCCATGGTGGCCGGTACCCGCTTGTCGAGCAGGAAGTGGAAGCCGGTGGCCCGTACGTCGTACATGATCCACTCTTCGGTCTTCGGGATCAGGTACGAGCCGTTGCGCTCCAGGCTGATGCCCTCGCCGCCCCGGCCGCGGACCGCTGCGGCGGCGATACCGTCACCGAACAGGCCGTTGGACAGCAGCGAACCGACACCGATGTCGGTGGGCTGATAGCACAGCGAGCAGAACTCGCAGGCCACGATCAGCGCATTGGCCTCGGGGTAGGCCGTGCAGAAGTCGTGCGCCCGGTTGATCGCCGCGCCGCCGGCCGCGCAGCCCAGCTGGGCTATGGGCAGTTGCCGGGTGGTCGGGTCGAAGCCCATCTCGTTGATCAGCCAGGCGGTGAGCGAGGGCATCATGAAGCCCGTGCACGACACGTAGATGATCACGTCCACGTCGGTGGTGAGCAGCTCGGCGTGGTCGAGTGCCTCCTGGATGACGGCGGGCACCCGCGCTTTCGCCTCGGCCTCGTAGAGCTTGTTGCGGTCCTCGAACCCGGGGTGCTTCAGGGTCTCCTCGATGGGCTGGACGATGTGCCGCGTGCGTACGCCGGTGTTCTCGATCAGCCGGAGGGCCAGCGGCAGTTGGGGGTGATCGGCGTGGCGCTCACGCGCCAGCTCAAGCGTCTCCTCCATCGTGATCACGTGCTCTGGAACGGACACCGAGGGTCTGCACAAAGTCGCCATGAACCGTGCCTGCTTTCGCCTCCCGGAAGGCCTTTCGCCTCCCGGTCAGAAGGTGGTTCACCTCAGAGGGTGGTCCATCCACGATCACCCGGTGGGACGCCGACTTCGCGTCGGACTGCTCCATTTCGGGGACCCCGTGCCAGGCTCGGGGCAGACCTGTCCGAGGAAACGCACCGACGGAGGACGCGATGACGCGCACGGCCCGGGACCTGCTGCGGACGACCACCACCCGACTCGCCCCGGACCCGCGGTCCAACCCGTTGGTCCCCCGGATCGCCCAGGCCGCGGCCCCCCGCACCACCCTCGCCGCCCTCGCCCTGGAACAGTCCTGGGTGATCCCCGCGGACCGCCGCGCGTTCCTCCATCTGGCCGAGCGTTCCCTCGTCACCGCCCCCGAGGCCGCGGCCTTCTTCCGGAGCCTCGCGGAGGGCGAGGCACTGGCGGAAGAACTGCTGCCCTCGCTCACACAGGCGTGCGGCGTGGACGAGCAGGCGGCGGCGTCGTACGTACCGCTCCCCGGCTGCCAGGCCTACCCCGCGTACGTCGCCTGGCTGTCCCTCAACGGCTCACCGGCGGACGTCGTCCTGGCCCTGACGGCCAACTTCTCCGCGTGGGGCGGCTATTGCGCGACGATCGCGAAGGCCCTACGGGCTCACTACGGCTTCACGGACGAGGCCTGCGCGTTCCTCGACTTCTTCGCGGACCCGTCACCCGAACTGGACGAGAGGGCCGCGGCGGCGGTACAGACGGGCCTGGACACCGGGCAGCTGAACGAGTCCCTGGCAGATGGATACGGCCGCTTGCTCCAGCACTACGAGGCGATGTTCTGGTCCGCGCTCGGGGATCTGCCCTCTTAGGGGCGCCGGGAACTGCGCGATCAACCCCCACGCAGCCGCAGCCGCCCAGCTCAGGTCGCACTCCCACTGCTGTGCGCGATACAGGCCACGTCAATCCGATCAGCCAGCTTCGCAAGCTCGATCGTCAACGCCGCAACCGTGTCCTCGTCAAGACCCGACTCCCCGGCCTCCACCAACCGCACCCACCGACCCCCCAACGTCCGCAACAGCTTGCTGACATCCGCCGCAGCCACCTGCAAGGTCCCGTGGTCGTCGACGATCAACGGCAGAGTCACTTCGCGGTTCACAGACGGGATCGTAGCCCCGCAAGACTCACGCACCGTGCCAAACAGTCGTGATGTTGCAGAACTCCCGGATTCCGTGCCCGGACAGCTCACGGCCGTACCCGGACCGCTTCACCCCGCCGAACGGGAACCCCGGATGGGAGGCCGTCATCCCGTTGACGAACACACCGCCCGCCTCCAGATCCCGTACGAACCGGTCCACCTCGGCCTCGTCCCGCGTCCACACGTTCGAACTCAGCCCGAAGGGCGAGTCGTTCGCGATCAGAACGGCCTCGTCGAGTCCGGCCGCCCGGTACAGCGTGGCGACCGGACCGAACGCCTCCTCCCGGTGGATGCGCATCTCGCGGGTGATGCCGGCGAGGATCGTCGGCGCGTAGTACCAGCCGGGCCCCTCGGGCCGTTCGCCACCGCACAGCACCTCCGCGCCGACGCGCACCGCGTCGTCGACCAGTTCCTCCACATCGCGCAGTCCCTGCTCGCTGGAGAGCGGCCCGACGTCGGTGTCCTCGGCCAGGGGATCGCCGACCTTCAGCGCCCTCATGCCCTCGGCGAAACGCTCGGCGAAGGCGTCGTAGACGTCCGTGTGCACGATGAACCGCTTCGCGGCGATGCAGGACTGCCCGGTGTTCTGCACCCGGGCGGTGACCGCGACCTTCGCCGCCCGGTCGATGTCGGCGGAGGGCATGACGACGAACGGGTCGCTGCCGCCCAGCTCCAGCACGGTCTTCTTGACCATCTCGCCGGCGGTGGAGGCGACCGCGCGGCCCGCGGGCTCGCTGCCGGTGAGGGTGGCCGCCCTGACCCGCTCGTCGCGCAGGATCTCGTCGACCGCGCCGGAGCCGATCAGCAGGGTCTGGAAACAGCCCTCGGTGAAGCCCGCCCGGTGGAACAGGTCCTCCAGGTAGAGGGCGGTCTGCGGGACGTTCGAGGCATGCTTGAGCAGGCCCACGTTCCCCGCCATCAGCGCGGGCGCGGCGAAGCGGATCACCTGCCACAGCGGGAAGTTCCACGGCATCACCGCCAGCACCGGACCCAGCGGCCGGTAGCGCACGCGCACGCGTGAGGCGCCCGAGTCCTTCACATCGGTGTCGGCGGGTTCCTCGTCGGCGAGCAGTTCCTCGGCGTGCTCGGCGTACCAGCGCATCGCCTTGGCGCACTTCGCGGCCTCGGCCCGGGCCTGCTGGATCGGCTTGCCCATCTCGGTGGTCATCACGCGGGCGATGTCCTGCTGATCCTCTTCGAGGAGGTCGGCGGCCTTGTTCAGCAGCCGGGCGCGCTCGTCGAACGTCGTCGTCCGGTACGTGCGGAACGTGGCCTCCGCGAGCTGGAGCCGGCGCTCGATCTCCTCCTGGCCCATGGCCTCGTACGTCTTGAGCGTCTCGCCGTTCGCCGGGTTCACCGTCGCGATGGGCATGGCTGACCTCCCTCGGTGCGGGCTGTGTCTCGACCTTCCCGCGCGACGGAGGGGACCGCAACGCGGGAGCGTCTGCTCAGGGCGAGTGCTCCGCCAAGCGGTCGAGAAACGCCGTCTGCGCCTTGACGATCACCTCGCGGGCCCGGTCGAGACCGACCCACGCCACCCGGTCCAGTTCGGGGAACTCCTGGAGCTGTCCCGACCTCGGCGGCCACTCCATCCGGAACGTGCCGGGCGCGATCGTCGCCGGGTCGAGGTCCGCCTCGATCGCCCACACCGTGACGATCTTGCCGCCCGTCTGCCGGACCTCGCCCAGGGCGATGGCCTCGCCGTCGGGCGGGGGCAGCCCCAGTTCCTCCTCGAACTCGCGGCGGGCGGCCGCCCAGGCGGACTCGTCGGGCTCGTACTCGCCCTTGGGTACGGTCCACGCCCCGGCGTCGCGCCGGGCGAAGAACGGGCCGCCCATATGGCCGAGCAACACCTCCGGGCCGTCGTCGGTGTGGCGGAAGAGGAGCAGGCCCGCACTGCGCTTCACGGGTGCACCTGCGGATGCGCGGCCAGCAGCGTCTCCACCGTGTCGGCGTCCTCCGGGCGCTTGTCCTCCCGGTAGCGGATCACGCGGGCGAAGCGCAGGGTGACGCCGGCCGGGTAGCGGGTGGACCGTTGCAGGCTGTCGTAGGCGATCTCGACGACGAGCTCCGGGCGTACGGTCACGACGTAGCCGTCGTCGTCGACGGCGAGCTGCTGGAGCCGCTCGGTCTGCCAGGCCAGCAGCGCGTCGGTCATGCCCTTGAAGGTCTTGCCGAGCATGGCGAGGCCGCCGTCGGCGGTGCGGGCGCCGAGATGGAGGTTGGAGAGCTTGCCGGTGCGGCGGCCGTGGCCCCACTCGGCGGCCAGCACCACCAGGTCGAGCGTGTGGACGGGTTTGACCTTCAGCCAGGACGCGCCGCGCCGGCCCGCGCTGTAGGCGGCGTCCAGCGCCTTGACGACGACGCCCTCGTGGCCTCGCTTCAGCGTCTCGGCGAGGAACTCCTCCGCCGTGCCCACGCCGTCCGGGCCGGACATCGTCGTGCGCCGCACCCGCATCGGCTCGGGGACCAGCCGGGCCAGCTCCGCGTGCCGCTCGGCGAACGGCAGGTCGAGCAGGTCGCGGCCGTCCACGGACAGCGCGTCGAAGAAGACGGGGGAGACGGGGACCGCACGGGCGGCCGTCGCCACGTCCGCGCGGGAGCCGACGCGTCCCGCGGTCTCCTGGAACGACCGGGGGCGCCCGCCCTCGTCGAAGGAGATCACCTCCCCGTCCAGGATGAACCGCTCGCCCCGCAACTCCAGGGCGGCGGCCGTCACTTCGGGCAGGCGGTCGGTGATGTCGTCGAGGGTTCGGGTGTAGAGCCGTACCGTGTCGCCGTCCCGGTGCGCCTGGACGCGGATGCCGTCCAGTTTCTCCTCGACCGCGCAGGCGCCGAGCTTGTCCACCGCCTCGGCCACCGAGGAGGCGCTGTGCGCCAGCATCGGCCAGACCGGGCGGCCGACCGTGAGGCGGAAGCGGTCCAGGGCGGCGGTGCCGTCCGCGAGCAGTGCCTCGGCCACCGTCTGGAGGGAGCCCGCGAGCATCACCGCCCGCCGTACGTCCGCCGGGGGCGCGCCGGTCGCCCGGGCCAGGCCCTCGACCGCGACGGCGTCCAGCGCGCCCTGCCGCACCTCGCCGGTGAGCAGCCCGAGCAGGAACCGCTGCTCGTCCTCGGTGGCCGCGCCCATCAACTCCCCGACCAGCCGGGCCCGTTCCGCCTGGGAGCCGGGGCCGGACACCTTGCTCAGCTCCGCGAGCCGGGCGTCCACCTCCCGCACGGTCAGGCCCGGTTCCGCGGCCGGGGCGACCGGGCGGCTCAGCACCTTCCAGCCGACGCCGATCCGGCCCTGCGGCAGCCGTCCCGCCAGGTACGGGATGACGATCGGCACATCGTCCGCCTCCGCGTCCCGGAACAGCTCCGCGAGCAGGGCCGTCTTCCGGGACCGCGCCGAGGTGGCGGCGACCTCCTGGGACACTCGGGCCAGCCGGTGCAGCAGCATGCAGCCATGGTGCACCGCAGGCGGCGCCTCTACACCCGGGCGGCGGTCAGGGGACCGGTCATCTGCGGTCCGATGATGGCGGAGGCAGCGCTCCCGCACGCGGACGGACGCGTCCAGGTTCTCCGGGCGGCGTTCGCCGCGCACGGCCGGCGGGCCGGGTGCCGCGACCACCGCCGAGAACTCGCCGCGGCGTCCCGATCCGTCATCGGCAGGTCGCCGACGGCCGGGAAGCGGCCCTTCTACAGCCCGGCGGCCGCGTCGAGGTCCGTCATCAGCAGATCCCCGACGATCGCGGACGCCGCCCGGTAGCCGCCGCTCGCCGCGTGCACGACCTGCTCGGCGAAGCCGATCGCGTTGCCCGCGGCCCACACGCCCGGCACGGTCGTCAGACCGGTCGGGTCGATGACCGGGTACGCGCCGAAGGGCGTCTCCTGAAGCTCGGCACCGAGCTGTTCCAGCAGGCCGGTCTGCGGGACGGCGTGCGGGGCGACGAACAGCACGGAGCGGGTGTGCGTCGCCCCGTCGGCGAGCCGGACGCCGGTGAGCCGGTCGTCCTCGACCACCAGCCCCGCGACCTCGCCCGGCACCACGTCGACGCCGGCCGCGGCGAGCCGGCGCAGATCCTCGTCGGACAACTCCTCCTCGGCGACCGTGTGCAGGAAGAACCGCACATCCTTCGACCACTGGGACACCATCAGCGCCTGGTGCACGCTCTTTGCGGCCGTCCCGAGCACGCCGAACGGCTGGTCGCGCACCTCCCAGCCGTGGCAGAACGGGCAGTGCAGCACGTCCCGGCCGAACCGCTCGGCCAGCCCGGGGACCGCCGGCAGCTCGTCCTTCAGCCCGGTCGCGACGACCAGCCGCCGGGCCCGCACGGTCCGCCCGCCGGCCAGCACCACGGCGAAGTCCTCGCCCTTCGCCACTTCCACCACCCGGTCCCGCGCGAGCTCGACGCCGTAGCGCGCGATCTCCTCCCGGCCGATGGCGAGGAACTCGGCGGGCGGCATGCCGTCCCGTGTCAGGAAGCCCTGCATGTGCGCGGCGGGAGCGTTGCGCGGCTCGCCCGCGTCGACGACCAGCGTGCGCTGCCGGGCCCGGCCCAGCACCAGTGCCGCGGACAGGCCCGCGGCGCCGCCGCCGACGACCACGACTGCGTAGATCTCGGTCATGTGACCACCTCCACTGCCGAGCGTCGCCCTGGCCTTACGGGATTGACAAACATGTTTGCCGAACCTGCAATACGACCATGACCACGGACGAGGTACTCGCGGGCGTCGGCCCCCGGCTGCGGCAGATGCGCAAGGAGCGGGAAGTGACCCTGGCGGCGCTCTCCGAGACCACAGGCATCTCCGTCAGCACCCTGTCGCGGCTGGAGTCCGGACTGCGTAAACCCAGTCTGGAACTGCTGCTGCCGATCGCGCGCGCTCACCAGGTGGCCCTGGACGAGCTCGTCGGTGCCGCGCCGACAGGCGATCCGCGCGTGCGGTCCAAGCCCATCGTGATGGGCGGGCGCACCCTCTGGCCGCTCACCCGTCAGCCAGGCGGCCTGCAGGCCTACAAGGTGCTGGAGCCCCAGCGGAAGGAGGAACCGGAGCCGCGCACCCACGAGGGCTACGAGTGGTTGTACGTGCTGTCCGGGAAGCTGCGCCTCGTGCTCGGCGAGCACGACGTCGTGCTCACGGCGGGGGAGGCGGCCGAGTTCGACACGCGGGTGCCGCACTGGTTCGGGTCGACGGGGGAGGGGCCCGCGGAGTTCCTCAGTCTGTTCGGTCCGCAGGGGGAGCGGATGCATGTGCGGGCGCGGCCCAAGAAGTCGTGACCCACATGACTGTTCCCTGATCGGCAAGCAACCGCTTAGTATGCAAACCGACCCCGGTCAGACGAAGCAGTCCCGTGGAGGCCCCGCATGCAGGCATGGCAAGTGCACGAGAACGGCGAGCCGGGCGAGGTGTTGCGCCTGGCGGACGTGGCGCGGCCGGTGCCCGGCGACGGCCAGGTCCTGCTGAAGGTGCGCGCCGCGAACATCAACTTCCCGGACGCCCTGCTGTGCCGGGGCCACTACCAGGTCAGGCCGCCGCTGCCCTTCACCCCCGGCGTCGAGATCTGCGGCGAGACCGAGGACGGCCGCCGCGTGATCGCCAACCCGGCACTGCCCCACGGCGGCTTCGCCGAGTACGCCGTCGCCGATGCCGCCGCCCTGCTGCCCGCTCCGGACGCCCTGGACGACGCGGAGGCCGCGGCCCTGCACATCGGCTACCAGACCGGCTGGTTCGGACTGCACCGCCGGGCCGGTCTGGAGGCCGGCGAGACCCTGCTCGTCCACGCTGCCGCAGGAGGGGTCGGCAGCGCGGCCGTGCAGCTCGGGAAGGCCGCCGGCGCCACCGTCATCGGTGTCGTCGGCGGCCCCGGGAAAGCGGCCGTCGCCCGTGAGCTGGGCTGCGACGTCGTGATCGACCGGCGCGCCGAGGACGTCGTCGCCGCCGTCAAGGAGGCCACCGGAGGCCGGGGCGCCGACGTCGTCTACGACCCGGTCGGCGGCGAGGCCTACACCCAGTCCGCCAAGGTCGTCGCCTTCGAGGGGCGCATCATCGTCGTCGGCTTCGCCGGCGGCACGATCCCCAGCCCGGCCCTGAACCACGCCCTGGTGAAGAACTACTCGATCATGGGCCTGCACTGGGGCCTGTACAACACCAAGAACCCGAAGCTGGTCCAGCACTGCCACGAGCAGCTCACCGAGCTGGCCGCCCGGGGCGCGATCAAGCCGCTGGTGAGCGAGCGCGTCCCGCTCTCGGGGGCGGCCGCCGCCGTGCAGAAGGTCGCGGACGGCCTGACCACCGGACGGATCGCCGTCGTCATGGAGGAGGCAGCAGCATGACCAGCGCGGAGCAGCGCAGTGTGACCGGCGCCGAGGAACTGCGCGACCGTACCCGGGAGTTGCTGGCCGCGCACCCGCCGGCCTCGACCGACCGCCTGGACTTCCTCCGGGCCCGTTTCGATGCCGGACTGGCGTGGGTGCACTACCCGGAGGGCCTCGGCGGAGCCGGTGCGCCCCGTTCCCTCCAGGCCGTCGTGGACGCCGAGCTGGAGGCGGCCGGGGCGCCCGACAACGACCCGCGGCGGATCGGTATCGGCCTCGGGATGGCCGCGCCGACGATCCTCAAGTACGGCACCGAGGAGCAGAAGCAGCGGTTCCTCAGGCCCCTCTGGGTGGGCGAGGAGGTCTGGTGCCAGCTGTTCAGCGAGCCGGGCGCCGGGTCCGACCTCGCCGCGCTCGGCACGCGTGCCGTCCGTGAGGGCGACAGCTGGGTGATCAACGGGCAGAAGGTCTGGACGTCCAGCGCCCATGTGGCCCGCTGGGCGATCCTCATCGCCCGCACCGACCCGGACGTGCCCAAGCACCGGGGCATCACGTACTTCGTCTGCGACATGACCGACCCGGGCGTCGAGGTGCGGCCGCTGCGGCAGGTCACCGGCGAGGCCGAGTTCAACGAGGTGTTCCTCACCGACGTCCGGATCCCGGACGCGCGCCGCCTGGGCGAGGTCGGCGACGGCTGGCGGGTCGCGCAGACCACGCTGAACAACGAACGCGTCGCCATCGGCGGCATGCGGCTGCCCCGCGAGGGCGGCATGATCGGACCGGTCTCCAAGACCTGGCGCGAGCGGCCCGAGCTGCGCACCCACGACCTGCATCAGCGGCTGCTGAAGCTCTGGGTCGAGGCCGAGGTCGCACGGCTCACCAGCGAACGGCTGCGCCAGCAGCTCGTCGTGGGCCAGCCCGGTCCCGAAGGCGCCGGTATGAAGCTCGCCTTCGCCCGCCTCAACCAGGAGATCAGCGGCCTGGACGTGGAACTCCTCGGCGAGGAGGGCCTGTTGTACGACGACTGGACGATGCGCCGCCCGGAACTGGTCGACTTCACCGGCCGCGAGGCCGGCTACCGCTATCTGCGCTCCAAGGGCAACAGCATCGAGGGCGGGACCACCGAGATCCTGCTGAACATCGTCGCCGAGCGCGTCCTCGGCCTGCCCGCCGAACCGCGCACCGACAAGGACGTCGCCTGGAAGGACCTGGCCCGATGACGGATCTTCTCTACTCCGAGGAGGAAGAGGCGCTGCGGGCCGCCGTACGGGACCTGCTCGCCGACCACTGCGACGCGCCCGGGGTGATCGCCCGCACCGAGTCGGACACCCCGCACGACCGTGAGGCCTGGAAGGCGCTCGCCGACGGCATGGGCCTCGCGGGACTCCTGGTGCCCGAGGCCAAGGGCGGCCAGGGCGCCACGCACCGCGAAGCCGCCGTCGTCCTGGAGGAGCTGGGCCGCGCGGTCGCTCCCGTGCCCTACCTGACCAGCGCCGTCGTCGCCACCGAGGCACTGCTCGCCTGCGACGCCGACGACCTGCTCGCCGACCTCGCGACCGGGCGTCGGATCGGCGCCCTCGCCGTCGCGCTGAACGTCGCACCGGGCACCGCCTACAAGGTGGTCCGGCACGAGGACGGCCGGCTGCGCGGCGAGCTGACCGGCATCGCGGACGCGGCCGTCGCGGACGTCCTGCTCGTCCCCGCCGACGACGGCGGCCTCTACGCGGTCGACGCCACGGCTGCGACCGTCACGCCCCAGGTCTCCCTGGACCTCACCCGGCCGCTGGCGACCGTCACGCTCGACGGGGTGCCGGGCCGTCTGCTGGGCGACGCCGAACCCGCCGTACGCCGGGCCCTGACCGCCGGAGCCGGGCTGCTCGCCTCCGAACAGTTCGGGCTCGCCGACTGGGCGCTGACGGAGACCGTCCGCTATCTGAAGGAACGCAAGCAGTTCAACCGGCCCGTCGGCGGCTTCCAGGCGCTCAAGCACCGGCTGGCCCAGCTGTGGCTTGAGGTCGTCAACCTCCGCGCGGCCGCCCGCAACGCCGCCGACGCGCTGGCGAGGGGCGAGGACGTCGAGGTGGCCGTCACCGTCGCCCAGGCCTTCGCGGCACCCGTGGCCGTGCACGCCGCCGAGGAGGCGCTGCAACTGCACGGCGGCCTCGGCATGACGTGGGAGCACCCGGCGCACCTGTACCTGAAGCGCGCGAAGGCCGACTCGATCGCCTACGGCACGGCGGGCGCCCACCGCGAGGCCCTGGCCGGACTCGTCGACCTCCAGGCCCCCTGACATTCACCTGGTCGACGTGCGGGGAAAGCCCGTCCCATCTGGGGCGGGCTTTTTCGTGCGCCCCGCTCCGGTGAAGTGAACGCGGGGCGGCAGTCCGGCCAACTCCGTGCACGGGCCTGCTTCTTGGACCTGCCGGGACCCCATACTCGCAGGGTTCCCGTACGGCACTTCCAGGGAGGCAGAGCATGGCCCTCACCACCCGTCGCAGAGCCCTCACCACCCTCGGCGCCGCCCTCGCGGGCTCGGTCGCCCTCCCCGCCACCCCCGCTGCGGCCGGCGAACGGCGGCACGGGTGCCGCCCGTTGTGGCGCGCCCACGCCCACAACGACTACGAGCACCCCCGCCCCCTCCTCGACGCCCTCGACCACCGGTTCGGCAGTGTCGAGGCCGACATCTACCTCGTGGGCGACCGGCTGCTCGTCGCCCACGACCCCGAGGACCTCGACCCGTCCCGCACCCTCGAGTCCCTCTACCTCGACCCGCTCGCCGCCCGCGTCCGGGCCAACCGCGGCCGTGTGTACCGGGGGTACCGCGGCTCGCTGCAACTCCTCGTCGACATCAAGACCGAGGGCTCGGCGACGTATCTGGAGCTCGACCGCCACCTCAGGCGCTACCGGCACCTGTTCACGACATACGCCCACGGCCGGGTCCTCCCCGGCCCGGTCACCGCCGTGATCTCCGGCGACCGCGCGGCCCGCGCCCCCATGGAGGCCCAGAGCGTCCGGCGCGCCTTCTACGACGGCCGCCTCGCCGACCTCGGCAGCCAGACCCCGGCCTCCTTCATCCCGCTGATCAGTGACAACTGGACGCTCAACTTCACCTGGCAGGGCGTGGGCGCGTTCCCGTACGCCGAGCGGGAGAAGCTGCGGGGCATCGTCCGGGCCGCGCACGCGCGGCGGCAGAAGGTGCGGTTCTGGGCGACCCCGGATCTGGCCGGGCCCGCCCGTGACGCGGTGTGGGCGGAACTGCTCGCCGCGGACGTCGACCACCTCAACACCGACGACCTCGCCGGACTGGAGGCCTTCCTGGACGCCCGCCGGGCGGCGTAGGACTTCACACGTTCGGCGGACAGGTCAGCCCACCGGACGAACCCTCCGCTACGCCACACTTGCGGCCGAACGCCGTGAATCGGATAGGGCGGCGTGGCGGAGGAGTTGACGATGGCCATTTCCATCTCTGTGGTGCTGCTGCTCGTGATCCTTGCGGTGATCTTCCTGCGCAACGGCGGGCTGAAGGTCTCCCATGCGCTGGTCTGCCTGCTGCTCGGCTTCTACCTGGCCAGCACGAGCATCGCCCCCACCATCCACAGCGGCATCACGGCGACGGCGGAGATCGTCAGCAGCTTGAGGCCTTGAGGTGAGGCCTTGGGGCCTTGGGGTCGCTAGGCCGAGAACACGCCGATGCCGTTCGGGACGGCGCGTTCGGCGCCGCCGCTGGGGTGGTTGCGTACGGACACGGTGCTCGCGCCCGACTTCCGGGCGACCAGCGTCGACGACCCGCCGCCGTCCAGGCTCAAGGCGTCCTGTGAGCCCAGCCGTCGCATGGTGTCGGCCACTTCGGCGATCGTCAGGCCGCTGCGGTAGGCGGTGCCACCGTCCAGCGAGAGCAGCAGCATGCGCCGCCCGTCGTCGGCGAGCCCCACGGCCGTACGGACGGCCGACGCCGTGTCGTCCAGCCCCGGCAGCGGCCGGCCGCCCAAGAGGACCGGGTAGCCGCCGAGGGCGAGACGGTACGGGACGCCGCTCGTGGCCGCGACGAGAGCGTGCTCGATCTCGACCGGTTCACCGGTGGAGAACTTCCGCAGCTGCTGGGCGCCCGCCTCCCGGCCGACCAGCACGGTCGTCCCCGCGGCGATGGGGCCGCGGCCGGGGGTGTCGGCGGCCGATGCGACCTTGCCGTCGCGGACCGTCACCTCGTAGGTGTCCGTGCTGCACGGAGCGGCCCGGTCCGTGTCCGTGCCGCAGGTGGCGCGCACCCGGGAGGCGCTGCCCCACTCGGAGGTGAACGCGCCGACGGAACCCACCGGCAGCGCGTACTGGTTGAGCCCGCCGAGCGGCAGCCGCGTCCCGGAGGCGCGGACCGAGCCGTCGAGGGCCAGCCGGTCCAGCCGGGCCCGTCCGTCGGTGCCCACACCGAACACGTCCTCGGTGGTCGTGCCGGGCGGCAGCTCCGGGCCGAACCGCTGGCCGTTCGGCACGGCCGCCTTGAGCGTACGCCCGGCCGTGATCGCCGGACCCACGCTCGCGCCGGTCGCCTCGACGCCCGGGTGCTGCGTTTCGGTGATGTTGAAGAAGTCGCCGTTGACGCCGGCGACGGCCCCCTGCGCGTCGGCCATCCGCGAGACCGGCGCGCGCGAGGCCACCGCCCCGGGGTACAGCAGATCGACCTGGACGCGCGGGTTGCCCAGGTCGACCTTCAGCACATGCGCGTGTGTCACCCCCTCGGCCGCCTGGATGTCGAAGTGCTCGTAGGTGACGCCCGGCGCGACACGAACGCGCTTCTGGACGGCGTCCGCCTCAGCCGCCCCCGCCACACCCGCACCGACCAGTGCGCCGAACGCCGTGAGGAACGCCAGGACCGCTCTGCCCGCTCCGTGTCGCCTATGACGACCTGTCACCGTGCCCCCTGATGTCTCGTCAGATGTCCTCAGGGCAGTGGACCAGACGTCGGGGCTCAGGAGTACGGCTGACTGCCGACTACGCGGAAACAGTCAGAAAAACACACCCCTCCGGGTGCTTCAGCTGCCGTCCGTTCCGGTGGCGTACGGCGTGTAGTGCGCGGGCGCGTGGTCGATCGGCAGATCCGGCCGCCAGGCGGTGAGGGCCTGCGCGCTGCACACGAACAGCTGCTCCGGCAGCCGGTCCAGGCCGAACCAGCGCCAGCGGCCCACGCTCTCCTCGGGCTGGTCCGCCGGCTCGCCCCGCCAGACGGTGACCCGGGCGGCGACGGTCACCCGGACGACCCCGCCGGCATCGTCGAGGAGCGTCCCCAGCAGCCGGACGTCCTCCGGCCGTGCCGCGAGCCCGGTCTCCTCGCGCAGTTCGCGCACCACCGTCTCCCGCAACGACTCCCCGGGTTCCACCGTCCCGCCGGGCAGCTCCCACGTCCCGCGCCGGTGCCGGCCCAGGAGCAGTCCGCGGGGCCCGTACAGGATGGCGCCGGCCCCGAGCGCGGCATGGGCCGGCGGCGGCCGGTCGACGCGCGGCCGGGAGGAGACGCGGACGGGCCGGGTCACCTGGAAGAGCCGGTAGGACGCGTGGTTGCCGGCCTGCGGTGTGTCGAGGACGTCGACGTGCTCCACGCGCAGCCCGTACTCGGTGAGCAGCTCCGTCCAGAGGTCCGGGGTGAGGACCCACATGTGGACGGTGATGTCACCGCCGCCGGCCAGCCGCAGGACCTCGGGCCGGGCCGTGACCCGCTCCGAGGGGCCGTCACCCCGCGAGTTGGTGTGCAGCACCGTGAAGCAGAGCCTGCCGCCCGGCCTGAGCGCCGAGGCCAGGGCGGGCAGCAGCCGGTGCGGGTCGAGGTACGGGACGGCATGCAGGGAGTAGATGACGTCGTACGGCTCCGCCGTGCGCAGATGCTCCACCGCGTCGGCCAGGACCAGCCGCAGCCCGGGCAGCGAGCCGTAGCGGGCACGGGCCCGTTCGTACTGCCCGTCCGAGGCGTCGACCGCGTCCACCAGCGCGCCGCGGTCACGCACCAGATGGGCGGCGTGCCGGGCCGGACCGCACCCGAGGTCCAGCACCCGCCGGCCCGCGAGCTCCCCGAGGACCTCGGCCCCGGGCCCGGCGCCCTCGCACCCCCAGTCGATCCGCGCCACCTCGGGCAGTTCCGTGCTCCGCCGCAGGTGGTGAGCTCCGTACGCACGCCAGGCCTCGGCGTTGGCGTCCTCCGCTGGTGTCACCAAGGCTCAGCCGCCCGCGGCGGCGTCGCGCGGAAGCACCCTGACCCGGTGGTAGTTGCATCCGACGGGCCGCGGCTCGTCGGCGGCGGGCGGCGTCTGATGGGCCTTGAGCGCGATGCTCACCAGGCTCAGCAGCAGGTCGACGTCCGCTTCGCAGTCGAGGTGGACCGTCACCCAGGACGATCCGGGAACCAGGTGGATCGCGCTCGAACCGGCGAGATCGTAGTGGAAGCGCTGGATGGCCCGGCGGGTGAGGTGGAGGTCCACGTCCCGTGCCGAGTGGAAGTGGACGATCTCGTCACGGACGGAACGGAGCGCCCTTCCGGTACCGCAACTCGCCGGGCCCGGCATCAGGTCGGGCCAGGCCTGCAGGCGCTCCATGGCGCGCTGGGCCAGAGTCATGGCCCCATCGTTGCGTGCTTACCGTGCCGCAACCAGAGGTTGAGCGCTTTGTAACCGGGACGTGAGGTGGGGCGAGGGAGGAGGGTGGGGGAGGGGCGGCTCGGGTGGCCTCTTCTCAGGCGGCGTCTCTGATCAGTCTCATGTAGCGCTGCCAGTCCCAGTGGCGCCCCGGGTCGGTGTGGTCGCTCCCCGGCACCTCGTGGTGGCCGATGATGTGGGTCCGGTTCCGGGGGATGCCGTGCCGCGCGCAGATCGCCGCGGTGAGCCGGGCCGATTCCTCGTACACGGCGTCGGTGAAGTACGCGGGCTGGTCCACCCAGCCCTCGTGCTCGATGCCGATGCCGCGCTTGTTGTAGTCCCAGTTCCCCGCGTGCCACGCGATGTCGGCCTCGCGCACGCACTGCGCCACATGCCCGTCGGCCGAGCGCACCACGTAGTGCGCGGACACCTGCTTCCTCGGGTTCCGGAAGATGGACAGGGTGCCGGCGAAGGTCGTCTGCGCGACATGGATGATCACGCGGTCGACGGGATGGCCGCGGGGGCGGTTCGACGCCGTGTAGTTGGCGCCGGTCGCCGGGTGCCACTCGGCCCCGGGATGGTCGGGGGCCTGGGGCCGGGCGGCAGCCCGTGTGCCGGGGAGCAGGACGTACGGGACGGCGGTGAGGGCGGCGCCCACGAGGACGCCCCGCCTGCTGGGGAGCGGTGCTGCCTGGTCCATGACGGGATGCCTCTCGCTTCGACGGATCATCACGGTACGGCGCCTGCCGGTCCGTCAGAAGGGAGCGACGTGGTTCGGTGGACGGGCCGGGGATTGTGGATAACTCGCCCACCCCATCGGGTGATTCGGGCTGCCCAGGGGGTCAGGCCCGCGCGGCGACGGCCGCCGGATCGTCCAGCACCGCCCGCACGACGAAGTGCGCGGCCCCCAGCAGCGGCCCCTCCGGACCCAGCCGTGACACGGACACGGGACAGGCCGGACCCGCGGTGCGCCGCGCCAGCTCCTCCCGCAGCGAGGGCAGCAGCCAGGGCGCGAGACCGGACAGTTCCCCGCCCAGCACCACGCTCTGCGGGTCGAGCAGGTTGACCGCCCCGGTCAGGGCGACTCCGAGCGCGGTGCCCGCGTCGCGCAGGGCACGGCGTACGTCCTCGTCGCCCTTTGCGGCGCGCCCCGCGAGCAGCCCCACGCGGTCCTCGTCCGGCTCCAGGCCCGCCGCACGCAGCACAGCCTCCTCACCGGCGTACTGCTCCAGGCATCCGCGCCCGCCGCACGCGCACGCCGGCCCGTCCGGCCGGACCGGAACATGTCCCAACTCGCCCGCGAAACCCCGTGTTCCGCGCAGCAGTCCGCCGTCCACGACGACGGCAGCGCCGATGCCGATCTCCGCCGACACATGCAGGAAGTCGCGCGGTGTGCCGTCCTCGAGCCAGAGTTCGGCGAGCGCGCCGAAGTTGGCCTCGTTGTCCACCGTCAGCGGCAGGTCCGCCGGCAGCAGGGCACCGAGGTCCGTGTCGTGCCAGCCGAGGTTCGGGGCGCGTACGACGGTCCGGGCGTCGCGCGCCACCAGACCCGGTACGGCCACGGCTAGCCCGGCGGGCCACAGGCCCTCGCCCTCCGCCTCGGCGACGACCCGGCCGATCAGTTGGGTGAGCTCCGCTGTCACGGGCCCGGGGGAGCGGCCGCGGTTCGCGCCCTGCCGTATCGCCCGCGCCCGGGTCGTGCCGCGCAGGTCGACGGCGCAGACCGCGAGATGGTCGACGCCGATCTCCGCGCCGATCCCGGCCGGGCCCCGTCCGCTGACGGCGAGCGCGGAGCCGGGACGGCCCACCCGGCCGGGCCGCTCGGGCCCCAGCTCCTCGATCAGCCCCGAGCGGACGAGTTCGTCGACGAGCGTCGACACCGCGGCCCGGGTCAGCCCGATCCGCGACGCGACGGCGGCCCGGGACAGTGGCCCCTCGGCGCGGACGGCGTGCAGGACACGGGCGAGATTGCGGCGGCGCATGCCCTGCTGCGTGTCGGGCAGCGCGCGTCCGGGTCCCGCCGGGTGGGCCTCGTGCAGCGGTGCGGTCATGCCTGACGCCAGTCCTCAGTGGGTGTCCGTGGGCCGCTCCAGCAGCGGGGCCGCGTCGGAGAGTACCCCGGCGATCCTGGCCAGCGTCTCCTCGTCCCGCTCGACGGCGTCGAGCACCGGCCCGGCCGCCGTGTCCCAGCGGCGTGCCACGGCCGCCGCGTCCTCCCCGGTCAGCAATCCGGCCGCCTGCGCGGCGGCGCCGAGCGCCACCAGCTCCTTGGCCTCGGGCACCTGCACGGGACGCCCCGACAGCCTTCGTACTGTCTGCTGCCAGGCCGCGCCCCGGGCGCCGCCGCCGATCAGCAGCAGGGGCGCCGAGGGGTCGGCGTCCTGGTCCAGGACCAGGTCGAGCGCGCCGAGCAGGGAGTGCACGGCACCGTCGTAGGCTGCCTGGAGCAGCTGGCCGCCGGTGGTGTCGTGGCGCAGGCCGTGCAGCAGGCCGGAGGCGTTGGGCAGGTTCGGGGTGCGTTCGCCGTCCAGATACGGCAGCAGGGTCACGGCCGTTCCGGGTTCCACGGCGTCGCGGTCCAGGCCCAGCAGCGTCGCGACGCGGTCGACGGCGAGTGTGCAGTTCAGCGTGCAGGCCAGCGGCAGCCAGTCACCGCGGGCGTCGGCGAAGCCCGCCACCGTGCCGCTCGGATCGGCGGGTCGGTGCCGCGAGACGGCGTACACCGTGCCCGAGGTGCCGAGGCTCATCACCGGCACACCCGGACGCAGCCCGAGTCCCAGGGCCGCGGCGGCGTTGTCGCCGGTCCCGGGCGCGACCAGAGTGCCCTTGGAGAACGGCAGATCGTGGCTGTGCACCGTGCCCGCCACCTCCCCGGGCCGGACCACACGGGGCAGCAGGGCCGGGTCGAGACCCACGTGCGCCAGGATCTCCTCGTCGTACGACTCCGTCCCGGACGCCCACCAGCCCGTCCCGGAGACGTCGCCGCGGTCGGTCGTGCCCTGCCCGGTGAGCCGCTCGGTGAGGTAGTCGTGGGGGAGGCGCACGGCCTTCGTGGCCCGGACCGCCTCCGGCTCGTGCTCGGCCAGCCAGGCCCACTTGGTGACCGTGAAGGAAGCGGCGGGGACGCTTCCGGCGCGCTCGGCCCAGACCTTCGCGCCGCCCAGTTCCTCGGTCAGCCGGCGCGCCTGCGGCGCCGAGCGCACGTCGTTCCACAGCAGGGCCGGACGCACCGGCTCGCCCCGGTCGTCCAGGGTGACCAGGCCGTGCTGCTGCCCGCCGACCGAGACCGCGGCGGCCTCGTGCGCCGCGTCACCGCACTGGCGCAGGGCCTCGCACAGCGCGTCCCACCACTGGCGCGGATCGCTCTCGCGTCCCGCCCCCGAGGAGACGGTGTGCGGGGCCTGGCCGCTCGCCACGACCCGGCCGGTGGCCGCGTCGACGACCAGCGCCTTGGTGGACTGGGTGGACGAGTCCACGCCGACGACGAGCGGACCCTCGGCTGCTGACATCGGGCTTCTCCCTCTTCTCTCGTCCGTCTCCGGTCCTGCTTCTCTCCATCCGAGACACCTTGTGTCTTCCCAGAGGGGTGCTGTCTCTTCCCAGAGAGGTGCTCGCATACTAATTTGTAAATCGCCATGACGAAATAGTCTCAGCGAGCGAGGAGCCGCGGCATGAGCTACCAGCCCACCCCCGAGGACAGGTTCACCTTCGGCCTGTGGACCGTCGGCTGGCAGGGACGGGATCCCTTCGGCGACGCCACGCGACGTGCTCTCGACCCGGTCGAGTCGGTGCGGCGTCTGTCCGAGCTCGGCGCGCACGGCGTCACCTTCCACGACGACGACCTGATCCCGTTCGGCTCGAGCGACACCGAGCGCGAGGCCCACATCAAGCGCTTCCGGCAGGCGCTGGACGCCACGGGCATGAAGGTCCCGATGGCGACCACCAACCTCTTCACCCATCCGGTCTTCAAGGACGGCGCGTTCACCGCCAACGACCGCGACGTGCGCCGCTACGCGCTGCGCAAGACCATCCGCAACATCGACCTCGCCGCCGAGCTCGGCGCCCAGGTGTACGTGGCCTGGGGCGGCCGCGAGGGTGCCGAGTCCGGTGCCGCCAAGGACGTCCGCGCGGCCCTGGACCGGATGAAGGAGGCCTTCGACCTGCTCGGCGAGTACGTCACCTCCCAGGGCTACGACCTGCGCTTCGCGATCGAGCCCAAGCCCAACGAGCCGCGCGGCGACATCCTCCTGCCGACCGTCGGCCACGCCCTGGCGTTCATCGAGCGCCTGGAGCGTCCGGAGCTGTACGGCGTCAACCCCGAGGTCGGGCACGAGCAGATGGCCGGGCTGAACTTCCCGCACGGCATCGCGCAGGCGCTGTGGGCGGGCAAGCTGTTCCACATCGACCTCAACGGCCAGTCCGGCATCAAGTACGACCAGGACCTGCGTTTCGGCGCCGGCGATCTGCGTGCCGCGTTCTGGCTGGTCGACCTGCTGGAGTCGGCCGGCTACACCGGCCCGCGGCACTTCGACTTCAAGCCCCCGCGGACCGAGGACCTCGACGGGGTGTGGGCGTCGGCGGCCGGCTGCATGCGCAACTACCTCATCCTCAAGGACCGCGCCGCGGCCTTCCGTGCCGACCCGGAGGTCCAGGAGGCGCTGAGCGCGGCCCGCCTGGACGAGCTGGCCCAGCCCACCGCCGCGGACGGCCTCCAGGCCCTGCTCGCCGACCGGTCGGCCTTCGAGGCCTTCGACGTCGACGCGGCCGCCGCCCGTGGCATGGCCTTCGAGCACCTGGACCAGCTGGCCATGGACCATCTTCTGGGAGCGCGCGGCTGAGTCCACTGATCCGCTGAGTCCGCGCGCGTACGCGTGACTGGCGTGCACGGGGCATACGGCCTGGAATGCTACGGAATCATGCGATCCACGCCATGGGTCCGTATCAACTCCCGTGCACCGCTCGCGCCTTGAGCGGTGCACGGCGACCCTGGTCGGCATGGCCCTGTCGCCCGTACCGCCTCAGCGGCGGAATCCGCTGCTCATCCTGATCACCGTGCTCGTGGCCGCCGCAGCCGTGTGCGCGGTGGTGCTGATGGCCAGGGGAGGCGACGGCTCGCCGGACCGGGAGCCGCCCGCCGGGAGCACGAGCCGTACCCCTGCTCCTTCCTACGGCATCCCCACCAAGCTGCCCACCGAAGTACCCAGCGAGCTGCGGACCCGGTTGCCGTCGGGCTTTCCGAGCGGACTGCCGAGCGATCTGCCCAGCGACCTCGAATCGCTCCTCCCGTCCCTGGACACCGGCGAACTACTGCCGTAGGGGCGCCTCTTCCGGTGCGGTTCCGTCTCCGGCGGCCGGCTCAGCCGACGTGAGGGCCGTCGCCGGATCCTGTGCGGCGCCTCCCGCGGGCACCCAGCGGCCGCGTTCCTTGCCGTACGGCCACCACCGGCCGTCCCGGCCGAGGCGCAGCTGGACCGGTGCGCCGACGACCGTCCACCGGTTGCCTCGCGCCCGCAGCCGGGGCCGCTCGTCCGTATCCCAGGCCGAATCCAGGGCGGCACGCGCGCGTGCGAGCGTTTCGCCCTCGACCCGCCACTCCTCATCGAGCACGGCGAGTGCGGCCGTACCGCCGAGGTGCCAGGCACGGACCGCCGCTTCGAGCCCCTCCCGGCCGCGTTCCGACCCGTCGGCGAGACGGTCCGCCACGTCGCCTCCGGGGGCGCCCGCGGCCAGCCGCACCGCGTCCTGCGCCACCGTCAACTCCGCGTCGGAGGTGCCCCGGAGGGCCTCCGCGAGCAGGCGGTGGGCCTGTACGGCGGTCCGTGCGGCCAGGAACTCCAGCGCGGCGGGGTCGATGCCGGGAGCGGGCGGCGTCTCGGTGTCCAGGGACGGCGGCAGCCCCGGCTCGTCGGGGAGTGCGGGCAGGTCCGGCAGCGGGGGCAGGATGTCACCGGCCGTATACGCCTCGGCCGCGTCCACGCCCTCCGGCCCGGAGGACTCCGCTGCGGATCCTCCGCCGCGGGTCTGGAGGTCGTCCAGCAGGGCGGCTTCGTCGCGGCCCCGCATCAGCATCAGGACGAACGGATCCTGGTCCAGCAGGCGCGCCACCTGGTAGCAGAGCGCCGCCGTGTGCCCGCAGTGGTCCCAGGCGCCGCAGTCGCACTCCGGCTCCAGATCGCCCAGGCCCGGCAGCAGTTCGACACCCGCGGCCGCCGCGTCCTCGACCAGGTGCGGCGGCATCTCCCGGTCCAGCAGCGCCGCCACATGCCCGGCCCGCTCCACCGTCATGTCCAGGAGGCGGTCCCACTGTTCGGACGAGAGCTCCTCCAGCAGGACGTCGGCCCGGTGCGCCGTGCGGTCGCGGTCCTGGACGACGGCCGTGAGCCGGCCCGGGCGCACCGACACCGCGCCGACCGCTCCCGCGCGGGCGAGCCGTCGGCCCGTCTTGAGCTGCGCCGAGTCCAGCGCGGTGTCCTCCAGGGCCTTCATCCAGGCCTGGCCCCACCAGGTCTGTGCGAAGCCGCGCCCGTGAGCGGGCGGCAGCGCGGCGAACGTGCGCTCCGTGTCACCGTCGTACCGAGTCATCGCAGGCCCTCTCGCAGTTCGACCAGTTCCGCCAGTTCCGCGTCCGTCAGTTCCGTGAGCGCCGCCTCGCCGGAGCCCAGGACGGAGTCCGCCAGCTCCCGCTTGCGGACCAGCAGTTCGGCGATGCGGTCCTCGATGGTTCCCTCCGCGATGATCCTGTGCACCTGCACGGGCCGGGTCTGGCCGATGCGGTAGGCGCGGTCGGTGGCCTGTGCCTCGACGGCCGGGTTCCACCAGCGGTCGTAGTGCACGACGTGCTCGGCCCGGGTGAGGTTCAGACCGGTGCCCGCCGCCTTCAACGACAGCAGGAACACCGGCACTTCGCCGTCCTGGAAGCGCCGCACCATGGCCTCCCGCTCGGCGACGGGTGTCCCGCCGTGCAGGAACTGCGAGGGCGTGCCGCGGGCGGCCAGGTGCCGTTCGAGGAGGCGGGCCATCTGGACGTACTGCGTGAAGACCAGCACGCTCGCCTCCTCGGCCAGAATTGTGTCGAGCAGCTCGTCCAGCAGTTCCAGCTTCCCGGAGCGTCCGGCGATCACCGGGCGCTCCTCCTTGAGGTACTGCGCCGGGTGGTTGCAGATCTGCTTGAGGCCGGTCAGCAGCTTCACGATCAGGCCGCGTCGCGCCATGCTGCCGACGCCGGAGATCTCGGCCAGCGCCTCGCGCACCACCGCCTCGTACAGACCCGTCTGCTCCTGGGTGAGCGACACGGCGTGATCGGTCTCGGTCTTCGGCGGCAGCTCGGGCGCGATCCCCGGGTCCGCCTTGCGGCGGCGGAGCAGGAACGGCCGTACGAGCCGGGCCAGCCGGTCCGCGGCGGCCGGGTCCTGACCGCCCTCGACGGCCTCCGCGTACCGCCTGCGGAAGGTGCCGAGCCGGCCCAGCAGCCCCGGAGTGGTCCAGTCGAGGATCGCCCACAGCTCCGACAGGTTGTTCTCCACCGGGGTGCCGGTGAGCGCCACGCGCGCGCGTGCGCCGAGGGCACGCAGCTCCCGCGCGGTCGAGGAGTACGGGTTCTTCACGTGCTGGGCCTCGTCCGCCACGAGCATGCCCCACGGCACCTGGGTGAGCCGGGGCGCGTCCAGGCGCATCGTGCCGTACGTGGTGAGCACGAACTCCCCGTCGGCCAGGTCGTCGAGGCTGCGCCGTGCGCCGTGGAATCGCCGCACGGGGGTGCCGGGCGCGAACCGCTCGATCTCCCGCTGCCAGTTGCCCATCAGGGACGTCGGGCAGACCACCAGCGTGGGCCCGGCGGACTCTGCGTCGGTCTGCCGGTGCAGGTGCAGGGCGATCAGCGTGATCGTCTTGCCGAGCCCCATGTCGTCGGCGAGGCAGCAGCCGAGGCCCAGGGAGGTCATGCCCGCGAGCCAGTTCAGGCCCCGCCGCTGGTAGTCCCTCAGGGTGGCCGCGAGGGCGGCGGGCTGCTCCACGGGCCGCTGTGCCTCGGGGTCCGCGAGTCGTTCCCGCAGGGCCGCCAGCCATCCGGTGGGCCGCACCTCGACCCGGCTGCCCTCCACCTCCGCCCAGCCCGTCAGGGCCGCGCCCAGCGCCTCCACAGGTGTGACCTTGTGGTCCTGCCGGGAGCGGGCGAGCCGTACCTCCTGAGGGTCGATCAGGACCCACTGGTCACGCAGCCGCACCACAGGGCGCTTGGCCTCGGCGAGCCGGTCCAGCTCCTCGCGGCTCAGCCGACGGTCGCCCAGCGCGAACGACCAGTTGAAGGCGAGCAGCGCGTCGGCGGACAGGAACGACGGAAGGGCCGCGGCGGACGTGGCGGACTCCTCCGCCTCCTCGTCCGAAGGCCCCACCGGCCCCACCTCCGCGCGCGTGCTGAACTCGCGGGTCAGTCCCTTCGGCCAGTGCACGTCGACCCCGGCCGCCGCCAGCGCACGGGCGCCCGCGCCGAGCAGTTCGGTGACCTCCTCGTCGGCGAGGTCGACGGCGTCCGGCACGGTCGCGGACAGCAGCGGCGTGAGCGGGGCCCAGGCCCGGGCCGCGCGCCGCAGGGCGAGCAGGACGTCCATCCGCGCGCGTGGGCCGAAGGCCTCGCCCTTGGAGCCGGCCCAGACCTCCGCGGCGTCCGCGACCAGCGCGGGATCGCTCACTCCGTGCACCTGGAGCACGGCCCGGAACGAAACGTCCGCGTCGGCCGCCGCGGACGTCAGGCCGGGCACCTCGATCCGCAGCGACAGCCGCACGCCCGCGTCGTGGCCCGCGGCGACGTCGGCGGCCCAGGCGCGCTGCTCGGGCAGGTGCACCGGCTCGGGCGACGCGTAGGCGGGACCGCCGGTCACCAGCGGTGCGGCGGGGGAGCGGGGCAGGGTGTCGGCGACGGCGTCGAGGAAGGCGCGCAGGAGCCGCTCCGGGTCGGGCAGCCGCAGCGGCCCCGCGCCCGAGAGCGGCACGGCGTGCGCCTCGGGCGGCATCGCGGCGGCGAGCCGGCGCAGGGCCTCGACGTCCTGGGCGCGCAGGGGACCCGTGCGCCAGGCGTCGTGGTCGCCCGGGGACAGCCCCGGCAACAGCAGCCCGCGCGCCACGAGGTGCAGGGCGTGCACGGCCGCCGCGCCCCAGAACACGGTGGACCGGTGCCCCTGCGCGCTCACCCGCGCGCTGGTGAGGACCGGCAGGGCCGCGTGCACCGGCAACAGGACGGCGGGCACGCTCTCCGCCTCGATTCCGTCGCTGCCGGGCACGACGACGGTCAGGTTCGCGGCGGAGGCCGGTGCCACGGTCGGCGATGTCACGGACGCCGATGCCACGGTCGGCAAGACCTCGCCGTCGGGCCGCCAGAAGGCGATGCCGCCGGTGCGGGCCGGGTCGCCGGGCAGGAACACGGCGCGGCAGTGGGCCAGTTCGGAGGAGACGGAGGCAGGTGCGGTGGAGGGCGAGGAGGAGGGTGCCGGGGAAGTCAAGTACTCGGCTATGACTGATTCCTCAAATTTGACTAGCGAGTCGGAGTCGCCGAGGGTACAGCACGTCTGGCGCACACGGGTATGACTAAGGTGTGAGCTGAGTCACTATGAGGGGGTCAGGGGTGTGTAGGGGGCGCACCTCAGGGATGTCTCAGGGTCGCGGTCAGGAACCGTTGCAGGCGCGGGCCCGTTTTCGAGACAGAGAGCGGCAGTGGCCGCGAAGGAGGCGACACTCATGTCCAAGAACGCCAAGATCGCCGCAGGTGGTGTGGCGGTCGGGCTCATCCTGTTGATCTGGCTGCCCTGGTGGGCATCGCTCCTGATCATCCTGGGCGTCCCGGCCGCCGCGTATCTCATGCTGGATCCGTCGCAGCGGCGCAGGCTGCGCCGTGCCACCCGTAAGGAGATCGGTCGCTGAGGCGCCGGCCCGGCGCGGCCGAAGGCCGTCGCCGGATCAGTTCGGCCGCACGGCCATCTTGTCGAGCGCCTCGAGGAGCCCCGGCAGCTCCGGCCCTCGGCCCACCGGCAGGACCTCGCCGGGTTCCTCGTCGAGGAGTACGAAGGCGATGTCGTCGGTCCTGGCCACGAGCGACCAGCCCGGACCGTCCGCCCGCAGGATCCGCGCGTCACCCGTCGCGAACGACGAACGGACCCGGCCCAGCGGCGGCGGCGAGTCGATGTAGGTGCGGGCCTCCGCGAGGACCCGCCGGATGACGCTGTGGCCCGGCCGGCCGTTCGCCCCGCTCCCGTCCGGAGCGTCGGCCGCCTCGCCCCGGTCCTCGTCGTCCGGCGCCCTGTCCTCGTCGTCCGGCGCTTCCGAGGACCCAGGCGCCGGAAACTCCGAGTCGTTCACCTGCTCCCGCCATGTCGCCCACTGCAGCGCGATCTCGTCCGCGCCCAGGCGCCGCTGCGCCGGCCCCCAGACGGTGGTGTCCGGCGGAGCCAGCGGAGGCCGGTCGTCGGCCTCCGGACGCGGATCGTGCGGCGCGGGCACGCCGGGCGCCGCGACGGCGACCGCGAGCGGCCAGCCGGGCAGGGCCGCGACGACCGAGCGCTCGTCGGGCGACAGTTCGTACTCCATACCGCAGTCCCAGGACGCGATCGCGACGGCGACCAGGGAGACGTCGTCGATGGCGACGGTCCACCGGCAGCCGTCGCCGTCCTGGCCGAGCACCAGCCCGTACCCGTCGGCGAGCGGTGCGAGACCGAGCGCCGCGCACGCCTCCGGATAGTCGTCGCCCAGGACGCCCGGGAACTTCGCAGGCGTCAGCAGCACCGCCGTGAGCACATAGAGCGCGTCGTCCGCGGCGGCGACGGCGTCCTCGTCCGTCCCGGCCATCCCAGCCTCCCCATCGATTCGCCCAACGGCGCGCACCCTAGTGCGCGCGGAAGCCGCTTGTCACTGCCCGCAAGCGCACCCGAGCTGCAGTTTTCCGGCGGACGGGGCGAATCGGCCGTCCGGACCCCGCTCATTACGCCGTCGGCAGCCCCAGCAACTCACGGGCCACGGTCCGCGGAGACTCGCCGCGTTCCCGTGCGAGCGCGATGACGGCCCGGCAGGCCAGCTCGTTCACCCCGAACGACAGTGCCTCCGGCGACACCCAGCCGGCCGCCTCGTCGGCCCGCTCCTGGTCGTCCTCCGCGCCCGCCGCGACATAGACCGCGGCAGCCTCGAAAAGATTGTGTGGACGTTTGTCCCCGTCGGTCTTCGTCTCCGTGCGCAAGGCATCGGCGACTCGTCCCCCGGCCTTGCGGAACCTGCCCCACATGCTGACCACCTTCCCCCTGTGCGGTTGTTGTGTCTGATCTTTCATCTCCCGGTCACCAACGTAAAGTTGGAGAACCTGTGACAGAAGGGGGACGGCACGGTGAAGCGCTTCGACCGGCTGATTCAGATCCGGCGGATGGACCCGTACCAGGAGGCCACGGAGATCTACCGGCTGAGCGTGGCGTACGAGTTCCCCTGGGACTTCACCCGTGCCCTGGAGCTGGCCCTGTACCGCACCTACGCCGTCCCGAGCATCGGCCGGCTGCTCGCGGAGACGGCGGAGCTCACGGAGCGGACGCAGAAGCGCTACGACGACACCTCGCTGCTCCTGGACGCCGTCGTCGAGCACGGTTTCGGCAGCGAGCCGGGGAAGACCGCGATCCGCCGCATCAACCAGATGCACCGCGGCTACGACATCAGCGACGACGACATGCGCTACGTGCTCTGCACGTTCGTCGTGACGCCCAAACGGTGGATCGACGCCTACGGGTGGCGCAGGATGTCACGCCACGAGATCGTCGCCAGTGCCGTCCACTACGGCACGCTCGGGCGGCACATGGGCATCAAGGACATCCCGCAGACCTACGAGGAGTTCGAGACCTGCCTCGATACCTACGAGGCGGCCCACTTCGCCTGGGACGCGGAAGCCCGGCGGGTCTCCGACGCCACGCTCGGCCTGATGGCGTCCTGGTACCCGCGCCCGCTCGCACCCCTGCTGCGCACCACGACCCTCGCGCTGCTCGACGACTCGCTCCTGCACGCCTTCCGCTACACCCCGCCGAGCACCGCCACGCGCGCGTGGGTGCGTCGCGCGGTACGGCTTCGAGGGCGCGCCGTCCGCCTGATGGCACCCCGGCGTACCCCGCACTTCGCCCGCCAGAACTGGGAGATCAAGGGCTACCCGTACGGATACCGGCTCGCCGACCTCGGCACGCGTCCGGTCCCGGGCCTCCGGGGCTGCCCCGTGCGGCACGTGGAGGCGACGGACACCGAGGCCGGGTGACACGCCGGCTCAGTCCTCGCGGACGGCGAGCGACAGGAAGCGGGTGTCCTCGTCGACGTACGACGTCATGCGCCACCCTGAACCGGCCAGCAGCGGACGGAGGTTGGGCTCGGCGCGCAGGTCGTCCGGGGTGAGCGGGCGGCCGTGGCGTGCGGCCAGCGCCGCCCTGCCGATCGGGTGGAACAGCGCCAGCACACCACCGGGACGCACCACCCGCGCCAGCTCGCGCAGGTTCTCGGCCGGACTCGCCAGGTGCGAGACGAGGCCCGCACCGAACACCGCGTCCAGCGACCGCGAACGCAAGGGCAGCGCGGCGACGTCCGTGAGCAGCAGCTGCCCGTCACGGTCCCGTCCGGCCCGTCCGGCCTCCCGCAGCATGGCCGGGGTCAGATCGGCCCCGAGGACCACCCCCGAGGGCCCCACGGCGGCACGCAGCGGCGGCAGGGCCCGTCCGGTGCCGCACCCCGCGTCGAGCACCCGGTCGCCCGCGCGCAGTCCGAGCTCGGCCACCGCCGCCGCGTAGGCCGGACCGTCGTCGGGGAACCTGCTGTCCCAGTCGGCGGCACGGGGGGTGAAGAACTCCTGGACACGCGTCTGGTCGTCGCTCATGTACGGCATGATTCCTCACCGGCACGGATGGACGCCTCTGTGCACATGTTCGAGCGTGACGCGATCGTTCCGGTACATCCTTGCGTCATATTCCAACACCTTTCGAAATGCGCCCCTTTCGTGCGCCCTTGCCGGGTCTAGCGTCCCGGGGCCATGGGACACCTGGACCACGCCGCCCTGGGGTGGCTGACCCCCGCGCTGTCGTACGCGATGGCCTGCACAGGCGCCGCGCTCGGACTGCGCTGCACCGTCCGCGCGCTCCGCGCCACCGGGCGTTCGCGCCGCAACTGGCTCGTCACCGCCGCCTCGGCGATCGGCACCGGCATCTGGACCATGCACTTCGTGGCCATGCTCGGGTTCGGCGTCGCCGGCACCGACATCCGCTACGACGTGCCGCTCACCCTGCTGAGCCTGCTCGTCGCCATGGTCGTCGTCTGCGCCGGCGTCTTCGCCGTCGGCTACGGCCGGGACCGCGGCCGGGCCCTCTTCCTCGGCGGCCTCACCACCGGCCTCGGCGTCGCGAGCATGCACTACCTGGGCATGGCGGCCGTCCGCCTGCACGGTGACGTGACCTACGACCCGGTGCTCGTCGGGCTCTCCGTCCTGATCGCCGTCGTCGCGGCGACGGCGGCCCTGTGGGCGGCGCTCAACATCAAGTCGCCCGTCGCGGTCACCATCGCCTCCCTGATCATGGGCGCGGCTGTCAGCAGCATGCACTACACCGGGATGTTCGCGGTGAGCGTGCGGGTCACGCCCTCCGGGGAGGCACTGCCCGGGGCCACGGCGATGCAGTTCATCTTCCCCCTCGCCGTCGGCCTCGGGTCCTACCTCTTCCTGACCTCGGCCTTCGTCGCACTCTCGCCGACGGCGGGCGAGCGCGAGGCGTCCGCCTCGGCCCAGCGGCCGGTCGAGAGCGTCGCCCCCTAGGGGCTCCTGATGGATCTCCGCGGCGCCACGACGCCCGGCACGCCCCCGAACACTCCCCAGCGAGGAGTCCATGCGTACACCCCGTAGGACCCCCACAACCGGCGCCGAGGCGCCTCAACCGCCCGTGCGCGGTCGCCGCGCGCACGCCGGGCCACCGGCTGACGAGAGCCCGGAGGCACCCTCGGGCGCCGCACCGGACGGGGCGGCCACGCGCGCGGAGCGCTGGCACATACGTCCGCGCACCGTGCGCGCCAAGATCGTCTGCCTGCTGATGGTGCCGGTCGTCTCCCTCCTGGCCCTGTGGGCCTACGCCACCGTCACCACGGCCCAGGACGTAGCCCGGCTGCGGCAGGTCCAGCGCGTGGACGCCATGGTCCGCGCCCCCGTCTCCGCGGCGGTCGCCGCCCTCCAGACCGAACGCGCGGCCGCGGTACGCCACGCCACCGACCCGTCGGCCGTACCGTCCGGCGAACTGGACGAACTCGCGCGGCGCACCGACCGCGCCGTCGCGAGACTGCGGCTCGGCAAGGGCAACACCGTCGCCGACAGCGAGGAACTCCCCGCCGGAGTCGCCCGCCGGCTGGAGGCGTTCGTCACCGGGACGGAGGAACTGCGGCCGCTGCGGACCGCGGTGCGGGACCGGAGCGTGGGCTGGGCCGAGACGTACAGCCGCTACACGCGGACCATCTCGGCGGCCTTCGGCGCCGGCGGTGCCCTCACCGGCATCCAGGACGCCGACCTCGGCTCCGACGCGCGCGTGCTGCTCGAATTCGCCCGCGCGGGCGAGGCGTTGGCCCAGGAGGACGCGGTGCTGGCCAGCGCCCGCCTGTCCGGCACCCTGACCGGGGAGCGGCTGCGGCTCTTCACCGGCGCCGTCGACCTGCGCCGCACCCTCACCGGATCGGCCGTCGCCGACCTGCGCGGCACCGAACGCTCGGCATGGAACGCCCTCGCCGACAGCAGCGCCTACGCGGGCCTGGGCGAAGCCGAGGACGGGATCCTCGCCCGCGGGCCGGGCGCCAGGGCGGTCGAGGCGGCACCCGCGAGCACCTGGAACACCGCTCACACGCGCGTGCGGCACGGCATGCGCACCATCGAGGACGACGCGGCACGCGGCGTCGCGAAACGGGCCGACCCCTTCACCCGAGGACTGCTCACCCCGGCCGGCGCCGCCGTCCTGCTCGGTCTCGCCGCCGTCGCCGCCTCGCTCGTCATCTCCGTACGCATCGGACGCGGCCTGGTGGTGGAACTGGTGAGCCTGCGCAACGGCGCCCTGGAGATCGCCCGGCGCAAACTCCCCGAGGCCATGCGGAGACTGCGCGCGGGCGAGGAGATCGACGTCCGTGCCGAGGCGCCGCCGGGACCGCCCGCGGAGGACGAGGCCGGGCAGGTCGCCGAGGCCCTCGGAACAGTCCACCGCGCCGCGCTGCGGGCCGCTGCGGAGCGCGCCGAGCTCGCCAGCGGCATCTCCGGTGTCTTCGTCAACCTCGCCCGCCGCAGCCAGATCCTCGTCCACCGGCAGCTGAGCCTTCTCGACAGCATGGAGCGCCGCTCCGACGACCCGAACGAGCTGAGCGACCTCTTCCGCCTCGACCACCTCACCACCCGCATGCGGCGCCACGCGGAGAGCCTGATCATCCTCTCCGGAGCCGCCCCCGGCCGGGCCTGGCGCATGCCCGTCGTCCTGACCGACGTGGTCCGCGCGGCCGTCTCCGAAGTCGAGGACTACGCGCGCGTGGAGGTACGGCAACTCCCCGAAGCAGCCGTCATCGGCACGGCCGTCGCCGACCTCACCCACCTGCTCGCCGAGATCATCGAGAACGCCGCCCAGTTCTCGCCGCCCCACACGCGCGTGCGCGTCACCGGCGAACCCGTCGGCAACGGCTACGCCGTCGAGATCGAGGACCGCGGCCTCGGCATGGGCCAGGAGACCCTCGCCGAAGCCAACCGCCGCATCGCGCAGTCCGAGGCCCTCGACCTGTTCGACAGCGACCGGCTCGGCCTGTTCGTGGTCAGCCGACTCGCCGCCCGGCACGAGGTCAAGGTCCATCTGAAGACCTCGCCCTACGGCGGCACCACCGCCGTCGTCCTGCTGCCCACCGCCCTCCTGCACACCGGAGCGACGGAACGTTCCCCCGGCGAAGCGGCGCAGGCGCGGCCGCCCGAGGGACGCGCCTACGCGCGCGTGCCCGACGACACCCCGCTCCAGGATGTCGTCCCCGCACCGGCCGACCGGCGCGCCCTCGTGGCTCCCGTACCGGCCGCGCCCGAGACCCCGAGCCACACCCCACCCCCAGGAGTCGCCACCTTGCGACTGCACCGCCCCCAGGAGCAGCCCGAAGGCTCCGAGGACCTCCCGCGTCGCGTACGACAGGCCAGTCTCGCCCCCCAACTGCGCGAGGGGCGCCCCGAGGAACCGCCACCGACGCCGGCTCCCCAGGACGACGAACGCACTCCCGAAGTCGTACGCGACCGCATGGCGGCGTACCGCGACGGCTGGGCACGCGGCGGCGGCAGGCAACCCGGCCGCGGCACCACTCCCGGCCCCGCGAAGGGCAGAGACAGCAGCGAAGGAGACCCCGCATGATCCAGGACCCGAGCACGCATACCGCCCGGCGCTCCGGCGAACTCGACTGGCTGCTGGACGATCTGGTGCTCCGCGTGAGCGACATACGGCACGCCGTGGTCCTCTCCAACGACGGCCTCGCCGTAGGTGCCTCGACCGGCCTCCGGCGCGAGGACGCCGAGCACCTCGCAGCGGTCGCCTCGGGCTTCCACAGCCTCGCCAAGGGAGCCGGACGGCACTTCGGCGCCGGCGGCGTCCGCCAGACCATGGTGGAGATGGACGAGGGCTTCCTGTTCGTGGCCGCCGCCGGCGACGGCTCCTGCCTCGCCCTTCTCACCGCCGTGACAGCCGACATAGGCCTCGTGGCGTACGAGATGGCCCGCCTGGTCAAACGAGTCGGCGAGCACCTCGGCACGGCGCCCCGAGCCGGCGCGCGGCCGTCCGCCGCCGGATGAGCAGAGAGAGCGGTCCGCGCAGATGACCGAGGACACGACGGGCACCCTGAGCGAGCAGGGCAGCCAGTGGTACGACCACGAGGCCGGCCCGCTCGTCCGCCCCTACGCCATGACGGGCGGACGCACCCGGCCCGGCCCCACCGGCGTGCGGTTCGACCTGATCGCCCTGGTCACGCTGGATCCCGGCGCGCCCGGCGCGGACGACGCCCCGCTCGGCCCGGAACACCGGACCCTCCTCGACCTGTGCCGCCCGGAGACCCAGTCGGTCGCCGAACTCGCCGCCGGAGCGGACCTGCCCGTGGGGGTGATCAGGGTCCTCCTCGGCGACCTCCTGGAACTCGGCTGCGTCACCGTCAGCCGCCCCGTACCGCCGGCCCAACTGCCCGACGAACGGATCCTGCGCGAGGTGATCGCGGGACTGAGGGCGCTGTAGATGAACGCACACCCCACCCGACACGAGAGAAGTGACTAATGGTCTCCGAGCACTCCGACGCCTCAGGCGGCGACACCGGCGCACTGGCGTTGAAGATCCTGGTCGCCGGCGGCTTCGGCGTGGGCAAGACCACGCTGGTGGGCGCCGTCAGCGAGATCCGGCCGCTGCGCACCGAGGAACTGCTCAGCGAAGCGGGGCAGTCGGTGGACGACACCGGCGGCGTGGACCACAAGACCACCACGACCGTCGCCATGGACTTCGGGCGCATCACCATCAGGTCCGGCCTCTCCCTGTACCTGTTCGGCACGCCGGGCCAGGACCGGTTCTGGTTCCTGTGGGACGAGTTGTCACAAGGGGCGCTCGGCGCGGTGGTACTCGCGGACACCCGCCGTCTGGAGGACTGCTTCCCGGCGGTCGACTACTTCGAGCACCGGCGCATCCCGTTCGTGGTCGCCGTCAACTGCTTCGCGGGCGCCCGGCAGCACGGCGCCCCGGACGTCTCGCGCGCCCTCGACCTCGACCGGGGGACGCCCGTGGTGCTGTGCGACGCCCGTGACCGTGACTCGGGGAAGGAGGTGCTGATCAGGCTCGTCGAGTACGCCGGGCGGATGCACACCGCCCGGCTCCTCGACTCGGTCGGCTGACCGGAGGTACGGAGCTCCCCGAGATCAGTCCGCGATGTCCCGCTCCGCCAGGACCCGGTCGACGGTGACACGGACGAGGAGTTCGCCCGGGACGCCGTTGCGCGCGCCGAACTCCTCGGCGCGTTCCTCGCCCATGTACCGCGCGCCGATCCGGGTCGCCCAGTGCCGCACCTCGTCGAGGTCGCTCACCAGTCGGGCACGGCCCTGGACCACCACGAAGGAGTAGGGCGGCCGGTCGTCGTCCACACACAGGGCGACCCGGCCGTCACGGGCGAGATTGCGCCCTTTCACGGTGTTCTCGCCGGTGTTGAACACCACCTCGTCCCCGTCCAGCAGGAACCAGATCGGGGCCACGTGCGGACTCCCGTCGGCCCTGACGGTGGAGAGCTTCGCGGTGCGGGTGCCGTAGGAAACGAACTCCCGCCATTGCGCATCGGTCATCTTCTGTGCCATGGCTCCCATCCTCCTTGCCCCGGCAGCGGTCGTGGGGAAGGCTGGCGTGGAGATCCTCCGGCCAGGGGGAGAATCGCACGGGGAGAAAACGGGGAGATCGGAACATGGCGCAGAACCAGGGACTCGACTGGCTGCTGGACGACCTGACCGAGCGCGTCCACCAGGTGCGGCACGCACTGGTCCTGTCCAACGACGGCCTGGTGACCGGGGCGAGCACGGGGCTGCGCCGCGAGGACGCGGAGCACCTCGCGGCCGTGTCGTCCGGGTTGCACAGCCTGGCCAAGGGCTCGGGACGGCACTTCGGCGCGGGCAGCGTACGCCAGACGATGATCGAGTTCGACGACGCGGTGCTCTTCGTCACCGCGGCCGGCACGGGCAGTTGTCTGTGTGTCCTCAGCGGTGCCGAGGCCGACATAGGCCAGATCGCGTACGAGATGACACTTCTGGTCAACCGGGTCGGCGAGCATCTCGACGTGGATGCCCGCCAGCCGGAACGGAAACCGACCACAGAAGCCTGACCTGCAGATTCGCCCTCCTCCGCGGAGTTATCCACAGGCTCGTCACGCAACGTGCCGGAGCGGTTACGGTTTTCTCACGGCGACCGCACACGGCGTGAGCCGCCGACTCCACGGGGGAGACCGACCATGTCAGGCACCATCGCGAAATCCGACCGCCTCACCTGCGCCCCGAGCCGGGCCGCCCGCGAACTCGACCTCAAGCGCGGTGAGTTCGACCTCGCGGTGAATCTCGGGCTCATCCGGACCGTTCCCGACGAAGGCGGCGGAGGGCTACGCGTCGCCCGCGCCGAGATCGACCGGCTGCGTGCCGGGGACGGCTTCCCGGACGAACTGCGCGAGCGGGTCGCGACCGCCGGCACCCATGAGGGCGCCGGGCTCCTGGGGGTGACCCCCGCCAGATTCACGAGTCTCGCCCGCTTCGGCCTGCTCGTGCCGGTGACCTTCTACCTGAACCGCTATCGGGCGGTCGTCTGGCTGTATCTGGCCGAGGAACTGCGGCAGTTCGCGGCGGAGGAGAGCAACGCCCGACTGCTGAAGGGGCGCACACCCGCACAGATCAGAGAAGGGCAGAAGGACGGGCTGGACCGGCGGCCTCGCAACTGGCGGGGACGCCACATCGGATTCCTGACGCGGGAGACGGGGGACGACGCCTGGGCTCGCGCGGCAGCCGTCGCCTGTCTTCTCGACCCCGCCGACGTGGCGGAAGTCGTGGCGGACCCCTACGAGCGCGCCCACCTGCACCGCCTCCGTCCTCGCCTCCCGGCGCACGGCACCCCCGGTTCACCCGCCGCCGAACGGGCCGAGACGCTCATGACGGCGAGCGAGCCCGACGAAGTGGCCTGGTTCCGAGCGGACCTGGCCCACACGATGGAGACAGCGCGGAGGAAGCACCAGGCGCCGCGTCCCGCCCCGGAACCGGCCCCGACGCCATCGGCAGCGACGACCGCGCCACCCCCGGTTCCGGCTGGAGACCGGCCCGAGACCCAGGGCCGCGCCCCGTCACACGGCCTCCTGGGATGGCTGCAGCGCAGAGCCCGGCGACTTTCAGGGTGAAAAGCGATGAGTTTCCGGATGCGTCCCGGTCGGAATGGTAAGGAGACCATTCCAGGAGGCGATCATGTTCAGTGAGACGAAGGCGTTCAGCGGGTTCTCGGTGAACGACATCGACGCGGCCAGGACGTTCTACGGCGAGACGCTCGGACTCCGGGTGTCGGAGGAGAACGGCCTGCTGTTCCTGCACATCGCGGGTGACCGGGACACCCTGGTCTATCCCAAGCAGGACCACACCCCGGCGACGTTCACCATCCTCAACTTCCCCGTCGACGACATCGAGGCCGCGGTCGACGAGCTGACGAGGAGAGGCGTGCGGTTCGAGCACTACGACCACCTCAAGGCGGACGACAAGGGCATCTTCCGCGGCGGCGGCCCGCTGATCGCCTGGTTCACCGACCCCGCTGGGAATGTGCTGTCCGTGCTCCAGGAAACCTGATCGGTCAGTCGTCAGGAGTCAGAACGGCCGGTGCCCCGGCGGGGATGCCGCCGTCCACGATGAACTCGCAGCCCGTCGAGAAGGGGGCCTCGGTGACGATGAAGAGCACCATGCGGGCGACCTCCTCGGGCTCGCCGAAGCGGGGGACGGGCTGCCCCGCGGTGTACGCGTCGCCGAAGCCGGCCCGTCATCCGCGTGCGGATGGCGCCGGGGTGGACGGAGCAGACCCGGACCCGGTCGGGCGCGAGTTCCAGCGCGGCGACCTTCGTCAGGCCGCGAAGACCCCACTTGCCGGCCGCGTACGCCCCGACACCGGCGTAGGCGGTCAGCCCGGCGAGGGAGGACATGTTCACGATCACGCCGCCCCCGGCCCGGCGCAGCGACGGTGCCGCCGCGCGCATGCCCAGCCAGGCGCCCGTGAGGTTGACGTCGACGACATGGCGGGACGACGCGGGGCTCTGCTCCTCCATCGTGCCCCAGTCGATGATCCCCGCGATGTTGACCAGGACCGAGACCGGGCCGAGGTCCCGCTCCGTCTCCGCCAGGGCCCGCTGCCAGTCGTCCTCGCCGGTGACGTCCAGGTGCAGGTAGCGGGCCGGGCCGCCGAGTTCTGCCGCCAGGGCCGCCCCTTCGGTGTCCCGGATGGCGGCGACCACCACGGAGGCGCCCTCGGCCGCGAGCGCGCGTGCCACCGCGGCCCCTATGCCTGCGGCCCCGCCGGTGACGATCGTCACCCGCTCGCTGAGACGCTCCATCGTGACCTCCACGGCTCAGGGGGCTCCCGCCGTCTGGCGTTCCTCGCCCGGCGCCACCAGCGACTGGGTAAGCGGGATCCGCGCCAGGGCGAACACCCCCGCGGCGATCAGTGCGACGCCGAACAGTTGGGGCAGCAGCCACCACCCGGAGCGGATCGTCTCCTCGTACAGGAGGATGCCGAGGGCGAGGCTCACCAGCGCGTCGCCGAGGGTGAGCGCGGGCTGCGAGGCGACCAGCGGGCCGGCCTGCATGGCGTTCTCCAGCAGGAACAGGGCGCACACGCCGGTCGCCGCGAAGGCGTACGTCTGCCAGGCGGTGAAGAAACCCACGAGTCCCTGCTCGTCGAGGATGTGCATGGCGGCTTTCATCAG
Source organism: Streptomyces sp. NPDC040589 (assembly GCF_055594445.1). Lineage (NCBI taxonomy): Bacteria > Bacillati > Actinomycetota > Actinomycetes > Kitasatosporales > Streptomycetaceae > Streptomyces > Streptomyces sp. NPDC040589. Next base: position 242,609 of record NZ_JBVIWP010000004.1, read on the forward strand.
GGCCGCGGTCACCGCGTAGCTGATCGCCGTCGCGGCACCCAGACATGCCGCCCGGGCCCGGCCCTCCGGGCGCTTGAGGGCGGCGAGGGCGAGGGCGACGACCGCTCCCGCGCACACGGCGAGCGCCGGGATCCAGCGGTCCAGCTCCACATGGGTGCGATTGCCCGAGGGGGACGCGGCGGCGAGCGCCACCGCCAGCCCGGCCACCACCACCGTCACGGCCAGCCAGCCCACGCCCGGCAGATGCCGGTGCATCAGCAGCGAGGCGACGATGAGGGTCAGAGGCAGCTCCAGCACGAACAGCGGCTGCACGATCGTCAGCGGCCCGGTCGCCAGCGCCAGCGCCTGGCAGACGGCGGCGGCGATCACCGCGAGGATGCCGGCCAGCCAGACGCGCCGTCGCAGCAGATCGAGCATCAGCCCGGCCCGGAAGCCTTCGGAGCGCGGCACGGTGAGCGCGGCTTTGCGCTGCAGCACCGTCGCGACGGCATTGCTGAAGGCCGCGCAGATCGCGAAGAGGACGGGGAGCACGGTGTGCAGCGTGGCCACCTCCCGGATCGGCGGGCGTGTGACGCCGGCGGTGCCTCCTCCTGCCATGGTCACCGGATCGGGGCACGGGCGCGAACGGAGTGCCGAAGCGCGCGTGCCCCCGAGCGGCGGAAACCCGGGTCGGTCCAGCCCGCGGACAGGTCAGTCCAGCTTGCGGAAGAGTCCCTCCTGCACGACCGAGACGACCAGCCGGCCCTCACGGTCGTAGATCCGGCCCCGGGCCAGACCACGGCCGCCGACCGCGATCGGCGACTCCTGGTCGTACAGCAGCCAGTCGTCGGCGCGGAACGGGCGGTGGAACCACATCGCGTGGTCCAGTGACGCCATGTCGAAGCCCCGCGGCCCCCACAGCGGCTCGACCGGGATGCGGACGGCGTCCAGGAGGGTCATGTCGCTGGCGTAGGTGAGGGCGCAGGTGTGGACCAGCGGGTCGTCGCCCAGTGGTCCGACCGCGCGCATCCACACCGCGCTGCGCGGCTCGGAGTCCTCGACCTCCTCGGCGCTCCAGCGCAGCCGGTCCACGTAGCGGATGTCGAAGGGCTGGCGGCGGGCCATCCGCTCCAGCTGCTCGGGCAGCGCGCCCAGGTGCTCCCGGATCTCGTCCGTGACCGTGGGCAGCGACTCCGGGTCCGGGACCTTGCGGGCCGGCGGCAGCTGATGCTCGAAGCTGCCCTCTTCCGGCTTGTGGAAGGAGGCGGTGAGATTGAATATCGTGCGGCCCTGCTGCACGGCCGTGACCCGGCGGGTCGTGAACGACCGCCCGTCGCGCACCCGCTCGACCTGGTAGACGATCGGCACACCCGGGATGCCCGGGCGCAGGAAGTACGCGTGCAGCGAGTGCACGGGGCGGTCGCCCTCCGTGGTGCGGCCGGCGGCGACCAGGGCCTGGCCCGCCACCTGGCCGCCGAAGACCCGCTGGAGGGACTCCTGCGGGCTGCGGCCACGGAAGATGTTGACCTCGATCTGCTCCAGGTCGAGCAGGTCGACGAGTCTCTCGGCCGGGTTCGTCGTCATGGGTGGGATTCTCCTGTGCTCGCTGCGGTCCGGCCGTTCACAGCTGGCCGACGTCGGTGACGCGGACGATCGCGCGGCCCTCCGCGTCGGAGGCGGTCAGGTCGACCTCCGCGCTGATGCCCCAGTCGTGGTCGCCGTTCGGGTCGTGGAAGATCTGCCGGACCCGCCACAGGGCGTTCTCCGGCTCCTCCTCGATGAGCAGCAGCTTGGGGCCGCGGGCGTCGGGTCCGGTGCCGAGGTCCTCGTACTCGTCGAAGTACTTGTCCAGCGCCTCGCCCCACGCGTCGGCGTCCCAGCCGGACTCCGCGTCCATCTCGCCCAGCTCCTCGACGTGGTCGAGGGCGGCCAGCTCGACCCGGCGGAACATGGCGTTGCGGACCAGGACGCGGAAGGCGCGGGCGTTGGCGGTGACCGGCTTGACCTCGTCGGCCTTCTCCTGGGCCTCCTCGGCGGTCATCTCCGCCGGGTTGGCGAGCTGCTCCCACTCGTCCAGCAGGCTGGAGTCGACCTGGCGCACCATCTCGCCCAGCCACGCGATCAGGTCTTCCAGATCCTCGGACTTGAGGTCGTCCGGGACGGTGTGGTCCAGGGCCTTGAAGGCGCTGGCGAGATAGCGCAGCACGATGCCCTCGGTGCGGGCCAGCTCGTAGTGGGACACCAACTCCGTGAAGGACATCGCCCGTTCGTACATGTCGCGGATGACCGACTTCGGCGACAGCGGATGGTCGCCGACCCAGGGGTGGCTCTTGCGGTACGTGTCGTACGCGTGGAAGAGCAGCTCCTCCAAGGGCTTCGGGTACGTGATGTCCTGGAGGCGCTCCATGCGGTCCTCGTACTCGACCCCGTCGGCCTTCATCGCGGCGACGGCCTCGCCGCGCGCCTTGTTCTGCTGGGCGGCCAGGATCTGACGTGGATCGTCGAGCGTCGACTCCACGACGGACACCATGTCGAGGGCGTACGACGGGGACTCGGGGTCCAGCAGCTCGAACGCGGCGAGCGCGAAGGTGGACAGCGGCTGGTTGAGCGCGAAGTCCTGCTGGAGATCGACCGTGAGGCGGACGATACGGCCCTCGGAATCCGGCTGGTCGAGCTTCTCGACGATGCCCCCGTCGAGCAGCGAGCGGTAGATCGCGATGGCCCGGCGGATGTGCCGCAGCTGCTGCTTGCGCGGCTCGTGGTTGTCCTCCAGCATGCGCCGCATCGCCTCGAAGGCGTTGCCGGGGCGGGCGATCACCGAGAGCAGCATCGTGTGCGTCACCCGGAACCGGGAGGCCAGGGGCTCCGGTTCGGAGCCGATGAGCTTCTCGAAGGTCTGCTCCGACCAGGCGACGAAGCCCTCCGGAGCCTTCTTGCGGACGACCTTGCGGCGCTTCTTCGGGTCGTCGCCCGCCTTGGCCAGCGCCTTCTCGTTCTCTACGACGTGCTCGGGCGCCTGCGCGACGACGAAGCCCTCCGTGTCGAAACCGGCCCGCCCGGCGCGGCCCGCGATCTGGTGGAACTCCCGGGCCCGCAGGGTGCGTACGCGGGTGCCGTCGTACTTGGTGAGGGCGGTGAACAGCACGGTGCGGATGGGGACGTTGACGCCCACGCCGAGCGTGTCCGTGCCGCAGATGACCTTCAGCAGACCGGCCTGCGCCAGCTTCTCCACCAGGCGGCGGTACTTGGGCAGCATGCCCGCGTGGTGGACGCCGATGCCGTGCCGGACGTAGCGCGAGAGGTTGCGGCCGAACTTCGTGGTGAAGCGGAAGTTGCCGATCAGCTCGGCGATCTGCTCCTTCTCCGCACGTGAGCACATGTTGATGCTCATCAGCGCCTGCGCCCGCTCCACGGCCTGCGCCTGCGTGAAGTGCACGATGTAGACGGGCGCCTGCCGGGCCTCCAGCAGGTCGGTGAGCGTCTCGGTGAGCGGGGTGTAGCGGTACTCGTAGGACAGCGGCACCGGACGGGTCGCCGAGCGGACCACCGCCGTCGGGCGGCCGGTGCGGCGGGTGAGGTCCTTCTCGAAGAAGGAGACGTCGCCGAGCGTCGCCGACATCAGCACGAACTGCGCCTGCGGCAGTTCCAGGATCGGGATCTGCCAGGCCCAGCCGCGGTCGCCCTCCGCGTAGAAGTGGAACTCGTCCATCACGACCTGGCCGACGTCCGCGTCCTTGCCGTCGCGCAGCGCGATCGACGCCAGGACCTCGGCGGTGCAGCAGATGACGGGGGCGTCGGAGTTCACGGACGCGTCGCCGGTCAGCATGCCGACGTTCTCCGTGCCGAAGATCTTGCACAGTTCGAAGAACTTCTCCGACACCAGCGCCTTGATCGGAGCCGTGTAGAAGGTGACCTCGTCGCGGGCCAGCGCGGCGAAGTGCGCACCCGCCGCGATCATGCTCTTGCCGGAACCGGTGGGCGTCGACACGATCACGTTCGCGCCGGAGACCACCTCGATCAGCGCCTCCTCCTGGTGGGGATAGAGCGTGAGACCCCGCTCGCCGGCCCACGACTCGAAGGCTTCGTACAAGGCGTCGGGGTCGGGGGTCCGCGGCAGCTGATCGATGAGGGTCACGCCCCCATCTTGCCTGGCCTGATGCCCGATGCGGGAATCGGCTGCGGGCCCGAAGATCACGAACGCTACGCTGGGTCGCCGACGACACGTCAGCGCACCCGGTCAACTGGACAGCGGCACACGAGGAATGGGGCGGGCAACTGCCATGATGGGACCAGCACACTCACTGTCGGGCGCCGCCGCCTGGCTCGGCGTCGGTGCGGCGGCCGCCGCGGCCGGGCATCCGATGCCCTGGCCGGTCCTTCTCGTGGGTGCCCTGATCTGCGCCGGTGCCGCGCTCGCCCCGGACCTCGACCACAAGGCGGCCACCATCTCCCGGTCCTTCGGACCGCTCTCACGCTGGCTGTGCGAGATCGTGGACAAGCTGTCGTACGCCGTCTACAAGGCGACGAAGAAGCAGGGCGACCCGCGCCGCTCCGGGGGGCACCGGACGCTCACGCACACCTGGCTGTGGGCGGTCCTGATCGGTGCGGGCACCTCGGTCGTGGCGATCACCAGTGACCGCTGGGGCGTGCTGGCGATCCTCTTCGTGCACCTGGTCCTGGCCATCGAGGGTCTGCTGTGGCGGGCGGCGCGCGGCTCCAGCAGCGATGTCCTGGTGTGGCTGCTGGCCGCGACCACGGCGTGGATCCTCGCCGGTGTCCTGGACAAGCCGGGCAACGGCGCGGACTGGCTGTTCACGGCGCCGGGGCAGGAGTACCTGTGGCTGGGGCTGCCGGTCGTGCTGGGGGCGATCGTCCACGGCATCGGGGACGCGCTGACCGTGTCCGGGTGCCCGATCCTGTGGCCCATACCCGTGGGGCGCAAGCGCTGGTACCCGCTCGGGCCGCCGAAGGCCCTGCGGTTCCGGGCGGGCAGCTGGGTCGAGCTCAGGGTGCTGATGCCCGTCTTCATGCTGCTCGGCGGGGTGGGCTGCGCGGCGGCGCTCAACGTCATCTGAGCGCCCCGGGGCTTCCGGCCGGGTTCAGGAGCCGCCGTACCTCCGCTCGAACCGGGCGACCCGGCCCTCCGAGTCCACCGTGCGGGCCTTGCCCGTGTAGAAGGGGTGGCTCTCCGCGGAGATCTCCACGTCCACGACCGGGTAGGTCTCGCCGTCGTCCCACTCGATGCGTTCGCCGCTGGTCGCGGTGGACCGGGTCAGGAAGGCGTATCCGGCGGTCCGGTCGCGGAAGACGACCGGGTGGTAGTCGGGGTGTTTGTCCTGCTGCATGGATGCTCCTTGCCTCAGCCGGACAGGGTGTCCTCGTCGACGACGTGCACGGCGGCTTCCTCGGCCGACGCCGCCGCGCCGTCGATGCCCACGTCCATGGCGACCAGCGCGCTCTCCTCGTCCTCGTGCGCGCCCTCGTCGGGTGCCACGAGCCGGCCGGAGCGGGCGTCGCCGACCTCGTTGTCCAGGAGTTCCCCGTCGGTGCCCTGGCAGTCCCCGAGACCGTCACCGTCCGGGGCGACGGCATCCGGCAGCTCCTCGGCGAGCCGCTGGTCCAGCGTCTCGCCCGCGCGCCGCTCGGCCGCCGTCACACCGAGGTGCTCGACGGCCCAGGGCCGCTCGGGAGGGGACCAGCCCCGGTCCAGGGGATCGTCGACGCCGTCGTCCACCAGGGTGTCCTCGGCGTCGAGCAGCCCCGTGTCCTCTCGCTGCTCGTCTTGATCCGGTTGGTAGACATCGTCTCCCCAACCGTCGGACCTGTTCACGGGTACCTCCAGGGGGGTGGGGACGGGCCCGTTCCCCGAACCGGTGCCTGATTCCAGCCTTCCACCCGGCCTCGTCCCCGCGCAACGCCACGGACCCCTGCCGGAGGCTTGGCCGAGGCCCTGAGGCTTCTGCCCACCAGGCGGACGCCGGGGCCGTCCGCCTGGTGGGCAGAAGCCGGAACCGTCGACGGCCCAGGGCCATACGGTCCTGGCTGCGCGGCTCGGTCGCCGCGTGGCCGGACCACCCGGGCAGAGCCGAGCACGGTCGACCGGCCCGGGGCCCGGCCGAACGGACGCGTCAGCTGTGCCGGAAGCGGACGGGCCGAACGGCCGTGCACAGCGCCCTCGGCGTCACGGTCCGGCCCTCGCCGTCCCGGCCCGGCGTCACGACCGGGCCCCGGCCGGTCGAGGCCGTCGGTTCAGGTACCGCGGGGCCACGACCGCGCCCCGGCCGGTCGAGGCCGTCGGTTCAGGTACCGCGGGGCGGTGCGTCACCCGTGCCAGGACCTCCACAGCGCCGCGTACGCCCCCTCCGCCGCCACCAACTCCTCATGGCTGCCCAGCTCGCTGATCCGGCCGTTCTCGACGACGGCGATGACGTCCGCGTCGTGGGCGGTGTGGAGGCGGTGGGCGATGGCCACGACGGTGCGGCCGTCGAGGACGCGGGCCAGGGAGCGTTCCAGGTGGCGGGCGGCTCGGGGGTCGAGCAGGGACGTCGCCTCGTCCAGGACCAGGGTGTGCGGGTCCGCGAGGACGAGGCGGGCCAGGGCGATCTGCTGGGCCTGGGCCGGGGTGAGCGCCAGGCCGCCGGAGCCGACCTCGGTGTCCAGGCCGTCGTCGAGCGCCCGGGCCCAGCCGTCCGCGTCGACCGCGCCCAGCGCCGCCCAGAGCTCGGCTTCGACCGCGTCGGTCCGGGCGAGGCGGAGGTTGTCGCGCAGGGAGCCCACGAACACGTGGTGCTCCTGGTTGACCAGCGCGACATGTGACCGGACGCGTTCCGCCGGCATGCGGGACAGCTCGGCGTCGCCCAGGGTGATCCGGCCGTCCCGGGGCGCGTAGATCCCGGCGAGCAGCCGGCCCAGCGTCGACTTGCCCGCACCCGAGGGCCCGACCAGGGCCAGCCGGGTGCCGGGGGAGACCTCCAGGGACACCTTGCGCAGGACGTCCACGCCCTCCAGATAGCCGAAGTGCACCCGGTCGGCCCGCACATGGCGTCCGTCGGGAGCCACGGAGGAGTCGCCGGCCTCCGGCTCGATGTCCCGGACCCCGACCAGCCGGGCCAGCGACACCTGGGCCACCTGCAGCTCGTCGTACCAGCGCAGGATCATGCCCACCGGGTCGACGAGCATCTGGGCGATCAGCGCACCCGTCGTGACCTGCCCGACGTCGATCCAGCCCTGGAGGGCGAACACACCGCCGACCATCAGGACCGAGGCGAGGACCGTCACGTGGGTGACGTTGATGACCGGGAAGAGCACCGACCGCAGCCACAGCGTGTAGCGCTCCCAGGCCGTCCACTCCTTGATCCGGCGCTCGGACAGCGCCACCCGGCGGGCTCCGAGGCGGTGCGCCTCGACCGTACGGCCGGCGTCCACGGTCTCGGCGAGCGCGGCGGCCACCGCGGCGTACCCGGCGGACTCCGAGCGGTAGGCGGCCGGCGCCCGCCGGAAGTACCAGCGGCAGCCGACCACCAGCAGTGGCAGGGAGAGCAGCACGGCGAGCGCCAGCGGCGGCGCCGTGACCACCAGCCCGCCCATCAGCAGCACCACCCACACCACGCCGATCGACAGCTGTGGCACGGCCTCGCGCATGGCGTTGCCCAGCCGGTCGATGTCCGTCGTGATCCGCGACAGCAGATCCCCGGTCCCGGCCCGCTCCAGCACGCCCGGCGGCAGCCCGACCGACCGCACGAGGAAGTCCTCGCGCAGGTCGGCCAGCATCCGCTCACCGAGCATCGCGCCGCGCAGCCGCACCTGGTGGACGAACGCCGCCTGGACGGCCAGCGCGGCCACGAACAGCCCCGCCGTGAGTTCCAGCCGCAGGTCCCGCGCCCCGTCGGACACCCGCTCCACGAGCCCGCCCAGCAGCCACGGACCGGCCATCGAGGCGATGACGGCGACCGTGTTGACGGTGACGAGCAGCAGAAACGCCCGGCGGTGCCGGCGCAGCAGTTCCGCCGCGTAGGCGCGGACGGTCGCGGGGGCACCGACCGGCAGGGTGTTCGCCGTCGTCGGGGCCGCCGGGTCGTACGCCGGTGGCGCCACGCCGATCATGCCTTCTCCTCGATCTCTTCCAGTTCCGCCAGTACGTCGGTCAGGTCGGCCGCACCGTTCAGGGCGGCCTCGTCCTCGGTCTCGCGTGTGACCACCGCCCGGTAGCGGGGCTCGGTGCGCACCAGCTCGCGGTGGGCGCCGACCGCGGCGACCTCGCCGTCGTCCAGGAACACGACCCGGTCGGCGCGGTCCAGCAGCAGCGGGGAGGAGGTGAACACCACGGTCGTGCGCTCCGCGCGCAGCTCCCGCACGCCCTGGGCGATCCGTGCCTCGGTGTGCGAGTCGACGGCCGAGGTCGGCTCGTCCAGGACCAGCACCTCCGGGTCCGTGATCAGCGACCGGGCGAGCGCGAGCCGCTGGCGCTGACCGCCGGACAGGGACCGGCCGCGTTCGGTGATCCGGGCGTCCATGGGGTCGGCGGCGTCCAGCGAGCCCTGCGCCAGCGCCGCCAGCACGTCGTCGCACTGCGCGGCCGCCAGCGCCTGCCGCGGCTCCACGGCACCCGACGCGGGTACGTCGAGCAGTTCGCGCAGCGAGCCGGAGAGCAGCACCGGATCCTTGTCCTGGACGAGGACGGCCGTACGGGCCGAGTCCAGCGGGAGTTCGTCGAGCGGCACACCGTCCAGCAGCACCGGGGTGCCCTCCTGCGACGGGTGTCCGCCCAGCCGTTCCGCCAGCCGGCCCGCCGCGTCAGGGTCGCCGCACACCACGGCGGTGAGCCGGCCGGCGGACGCGAGCAGCCCGGTCTCCGGGTCGTACAGGTCTCCGGAGGGGGCCTCGGCGGCGCGGGACCCGGCGGTGTCCGTAGCCCGCTCCAGCGACAGCACGCCCGCGGCCCGCTTGGCCGAGGGCCGCGAGAAGGAGTACGCCATGGCGATCTCCTCGAAGTGCCGCAGCGGATAGGTCAGGACCATCACCGAGCTGTAGACGGTGACCAGTTCGCCGACGGTGATCCGGCCCTGGCGGGCGAGCTGCACGCCGTGCCAGACGACGGCGATGAGCAGCAGTCCGGGCAGCAGCACCTGGATCGCGGAGATCAGGGACCACATCCGGGCGCTGCGCACGGCCGCGTGCCGTACTTCCTGGGAGGCGCTGCGGTAGCGGTCGAGGAACAGTTCCTCGCCGCCGATGCCGCGCAGTACGCGCAGCCCGGCGACGGTGTCCGAGGCGAGTTCGGTGGCGCGTCCGGCCTTCTCGCGCTGGGTGTCGGCCCGCCGGGTGGCGCGGGGCAGCAGGGGCAGCACGGCGAGTGCCAGCACGGGCAGGCCGACGGCCACGACCACGCCGAGCGCGGGCTGGTAGACGAGCAGACCGACGCAGACCAGCACGATGGTGACCAGGGCCGCGGTGAACCGTGACCAGGCCTCCACGAACCAGCCGATCTTCTCGACGTCACCCGTGGACACGGCGACGACCTCACCGGCCGCGACGCGCCGGGTCAGCGCCGAGCCCAGCTGGGCGGCCTTGCGGGCGAGCAGCTGCTGGACGCGGGCGGCCGCCGTGATCCAGTTGGTGATGGCGGTGCGGTGCAGGAAGGTGTCGCCGACCGCGTTGCCGACGCAGGCCAGCGCCAGCAGGCCGCCCGCCAGGGCGAGCCGCGCGCCGGAGCGGTCGACGACGGCCTGTACGGCGACTCCGACGCAGAACGGCAGCGCGGCGACGGAGGCGAAGTGCAGCAGCCCCCAGGCCAGCGACTTGAGCTGTCCGCCCAGCTGATTCCGGAAGAGCCACCACAGGAATCGGGGACCCGAACGCGCGTCCGGCACGCCGGGGTCGGCGTAGGGAAGGTCTTGAATCTGCATGACGTCCCAGTGGCTCGTGTCAGGGGGATGGGGGTTCGGCCGATGGCAGCAAACCGTGACAGGTTCGCTTCGCGATGTGGTCGGAGGCAACCGGTTTTCTTGTGCGCGCGCGTCCCACCGGCGGGAACCGGCCGACAGGGGTGGGAACGGCGCTGCCTCGACGGGCGGTTGCTCATTGCGGAGGCGGCGGACTCCCCGTAGAACACCGGCCATGAAGAGACGGATAGTCATGTCCATGCTTGCGGGGGCGACCCTCCTGGCGAGCACCCTCCTCGGAACGGGTCCCGCCCGGGCGGCCGACGTCCCCGCCGAGTTCGGCACCGACTGGCACGACCCGGTCACGGCCGCCCCGCCCGTCGGCAGGCCGGACGGCCCGTCCTGCGAGGTCACCGTCGCCCGGGCGCAGTTCCGCGACTTCACGCCGTACCGGGGCACGTACACCCCGCCCGACGACTGCGGCGACCGCTGGAGCAAGGTCGTGCTGCGGCTCGACGGGAAGGTCAAGGGGCGCCAGTACGACCGGCTCGGCTATCTGCACGTCGGCGGGGTGGAGATCTTCCGTACGTCGACGCCGCAGCCCTCGCCCGACGGCATCGAGTGGTCCGTGGAGAAGGACGTCACGCGCTACGGCGACACCTTCCGCGGCAGCCAGGACGTCGAGATGCTCATCGGCAACGTCGTCGACGACACCTACACGGGCGTCCTCGACGTCAAGGTCACGCTGACGTTCTACCAGGGCCGCCCGGACGGCGAGAGCCCCGACCGGGTCCTCACCCTCGACGACGACTCGGCCCTCACCACGCCGCGCAACAGCGAGCGCATCGTCGCCGAGGTGTACGCCACCGGCTCCGGCGGCGGCTGCGAGGAGTACTGGTACCTCTCGGTGCCCGATCCCGCGCCGTACTCCTGCAAAACCGACCGGGGCCCTTACCGAGAGGTTCAGATCCGCGTGGACGGCCGGCTCGCGGGCATCGCCACGCCGTTCCCGACCGTGTGGACCGGCGGCTGGTCCAACCCGTTCCTCTGGTACGTGATCCCGGGTCCGCGCGCCTTCGACATCAAACCGATCACCTACGACCTCACCCCCTTCGCCGGGCTCCTCAACGACGGCCGGCCGCACCGCGTCGAGGTCTCGGTCGTCGGCGTCCCGGAGGGGCAGGCCGGCTGGAGCACTCCCGTGAACGTCCTCGTCTGGCAGGACGAGGGGCGCGCCCACGTCACCGGGAAGCTCACCGTGCACCGGGAGGGCGACCTCACCGACTCCTCGGACCACACGCCCGGTTCGGAGCACCGGGTGGACACCGAGGGCGCGCACCGGCTGACCGTCGCCGGATACGTGGACACCTCGCACGGCCGCGTCACGACGACCGTAGCCCGCTCGCTCGCCCACACCTCCGAGCACCGCTGGACCGACGGTGAGACGAGCGACGGGCTCGAGGCCATCTGGACCGACGACGAGTGGGTGACCGTCGACGGGCGCGGACCGGCCCGCAGCACCCGCACGCACCGGACCTACACGATGGATGGCACGACCACCCTCGGGGCGGGCGACCGGCTGCGCACCGTGCTGACCCTCGGCGACCGCGCCACGACCGTCGAGTCGCGGGGCGGCCGGCGCACCGCCTGGTCGCGGCTCGACGACTCCTACACGGGCGACGCCACGTACACGGCGAACGTGCCCCGCGACCAGCGGCACGCCGTCGGCACCACGAGCGAGCGCTACCGGCTGCACGGCTCGCACGGCTGCTACGACCGCACGCTGACCTCGGTGCAGGGGGTGCTCACGGGAGACCGCGACCGTTGCTGACGGGAGCGGTGGGGCCCGTGTGACATGCGTCACTTAAGCCACTTTTACGTGTCCGAAACATTGCGGTCTTGTGCGCGATCAAGACAGCCTCCAGAGTGTTCGGTTACGGAAGCAACTTTCCGTATCGCAGAAGTCCCCTCCGGCCTCTGTGTAGCCCGTCCCCCCAAGGAGGCCCCGTGCCACCGTCCGTACCGTCTCTGCCGCGACGTGTCGCACGCACACTGCGTACCTCACTTTTCGCGCAGGTTCTCTGCGCGCTCGTTCTCGGAATCGTCGTCGGAAAGCTGTGGCCGGACACGGCCACGGCTCTCCAGCCGCTCGGCGACGGTTTCACCCGCCTCATCAAGACCGTGATCTCGCCGCTGGTGTTCTGCGTGGTCGTCGTCGGCATCGCCAAGGCCGGTGACCTGAAGGCCTTCGGCCGGATCGGGGTCAAGGCCCTGATCTGGTTCGAGATCGCCTCCACGGTCGCCCTGGTCATCGGTCTCCTCGCCGCCAACCTCGTCGGGCCCGGCAAGGGAATGAACGTCGACCCCTCCTCGCTGGACGCCTCCGCCGTGGAGAAGACGACCGGCGGCGAGCATCTGCCCTCGACGACCGAGTTCCTCCTTCACGCGCTGCCCGAGAGTTTCGTCGGCGCCTTCGCCGACAACGAGTTGCTCCAGGTCCTGATCCTGGCCTGTCTGGTGGGCGCCGCCCTGCTGCACCTCGGGCACACCAAGGTGCCGAAGATCCTGCCCGCGATCGACCAGGCCCAGGAGGTCATCTTCGCGGTCGTCGGCTTCATCATGCGGCTGGCGCCGATCGCGGTGTTCGGCGCGATGGCCCACCTCGTCGGCAACTACGGGCTGGGCGTGATGAAGACGTACGCCAAGCTCATCGTGCTCTGCTATGTGGCGGCGGCGTTGTTCATCGTGCTGCTCGCCGTCGCTCTGCGCCTGGTGACCGGGCTCAGCCTGTGGAAGTTCCTGCGCTACATCCGCGAGGAGATGCTGCTCGCGCTCGGTACCGCGTCCACCGAGGCGGTCATGCCGCGGGTGATGCAGAAGCTGCGGCGGGCCGGCGCCCGCGACGACGCCGTGGGTCTCGTGCTGCCCACGGGCTACTCCTTCAACCTCGACGGCGCCTCGCTCTACCTGTCCATCGGCACGCTGTTCATCGCCCAGGCGGTGGGCGTGGACCTGACCCTCGGCCAGCAGGTCACCGTGGTCCTGGTGCTGATGCTGACCAGCAAGGGCATGGCGGGCATCCCCGGTTCGGCGTTCCTCGCGCTGTCCGCGACCGCCTCTTCCCTGGGTGCGATTCCGGCCGGAGCGGTGGCTCTGCTGCTCGGCGTGGACCGCATCATGGACTCGATGCGCGTCGTCACGAACCTGCTCGGCAACTGCGTCGCCGTGTTCGCGGTGTCCCGTTGGGAGGGCGCCCTGGACACCGACCGGGCGAAGAAGACGCTCGACGGCGACTACGCGGCTCCGCCGGAGGACGACGACCAGGGCGACGGCGACAAGGGCGTCGGCGCCGAAGCCCCGGCGGTCGAGCCGACGGCGGCCGATGCCCCGGCCTCGGGCATCCCCACCCAGAAGCCCAAGGAACCCGCCCCCGAGGTCGGTTGACCCACCCAAGCCGAACGGGCCGCGGCCATCGCTCCAGCAGCACGAGCGGCGGCCGCGGCCCGTTTCGCGAGCCGTGCCCGCTCCAGGCTTCAGCCCCTCGGCACCGGCTCCCGGCCGATCGGCGAGGCATCTGGCACCGTCGTCGGGCCGACGCCCAGCTCATGGGCGAGTCTCTTGGTGCCGTGGGGCCGGCGCCTGGTTGATGGGCTCGACGGCGTCGGGTTGGCTCTCGGTGGATGGGAGGGGTTCTGAGCGCCGCTGGGCTGGAGCCCTCTCGTTCGGTGGGGCTCTCGGTGCCGCTGGGTTGACTCCCGGTGGATGGGAGGGTCTTGAGTGCCGCCGGGCTGGCGCCCACTTGGTCGGTTCGTCGGTGCGGCCCTCGGCGCCGTCGGGTTGGCGCCGGCTACTGGGCTCCGTCACGTCGGCGCCCACTTGGTCGGTGAGGCTCTCGGCACCGCCCGGCCGGCTCCGGAAGGATGGGCGAAGTCCCCAGCGCCGCCGGGCTGGCGCCCACTTGGTCGGTGAGGCTCTCAGCACCGCCCGGCCGACTCCCGCCTGATCGGCGAAGCCCTCAGCGCCGCCGACCCGCCCCCCCGCCTGATCGGCGAAGCCCTCAGCACCGCCGTACCGGCGCCCCGTCGATCAGCGTGTCCAACAGCCCTCCGAGCGCCGCGCGCTGATCATCGGCCAGCGGGGCGAGGATCTCCTCCGCGGCCGATCTGCGCGCCGCCCGCAGCTCGCGCAGCGCGCCGTGCCCGTCGTCCGTTAGCTCGATGCGGATCACTCGCCGGTTCGCCGGGTCCGGGACCCGCCGTACCTTCCCGCTCGCCTCCAGCGCGTCGACCAGCGTCGTCACGGCCCGGGGCACCACCTCCAGGCGTTCGGCCAAATCGGCCATGCGCGGCGGCGAACCCCAGTGCGCGAGGGTGCGCAGCAGCCGGGACTGGGCCGGGGTGATACCGAGGTCGCGCTGCTCCAGATGGTGCTTCTGGATGCGATGGACCCGGCGGGTGAGCCGCAGCAGCTGCTCGGCGAGCAGGCCGTCGGGATCGGGCGTGGTCATACGGGAACAATATCAGGATGCAGTTCATTGTGAGTATAGGTAACAATGAGCTACGATCCGACCCGCCCGGCGCCCGCCGGTGCCGTACCGCTCTCGAAGGAGCCCATGCCTCCCGATCACGAAACCCCCTGGACCCCACCCGACGGCTCGAAGGAACAGCCCCGGCAGGTTCGCCGCATCCTCAGGCTCTTCCGGCCCTACCGTGGCCGCCTCGCGATCGTAGGCCTGCTGGTCGGCGCCGCGTCGCTGGTCTCGGTCGCCACGCCCTTCATGCTGAAGGAGATCCTCGACGTCGCGATCCCCGAAGGGCGCACCGGCCTGCTCAGCCTGCTCGCCCTCGGCATGATCCTCAGCGCCGTCCTCACCAGCGTCTTCGGCGTGCTGCAGACCCTGATCTCGACGACGGTCGGCCAGCGTGTCATGCACGACCTGCGCACCGCCGTCTACGGCCGGCTCCAGCGCATGTCCCTGGCGTTCTTCACGCGCACGCGCACGGGCGAGGTGCAGTCCCGCATCGCCAACGACATCGGCGGCATGCAGGCCACCGTCACCTCCACCGCGACCTCCCTGGTCTCCAACCTGACCAGCGTCGTCGCGACGATCGTCGCGATGGTCGTCCTCGACTGGCGCCTGACCGTCGTCTCGCTGCTGCTGCTGCCGGTGTTCGTGTGGATCAGCCGCCGCGTCGGCAAGGAGCGCCGCAGGATCACCACCCAGCGCCAGAAGCAGATGGCCGCCATGGCCGCCACCGTCACCGAGTCGCTCTCCGTCAGCGGCATCCTGCTCGGCCGCACGATGGGCCGCTCCGACTCGCTGACGAAGTCCTTCGCCGACGAGTCCGAGGAACTCGTCGACCTCGAGGTGCGGTCGAACATGGCCGGCCGCTGGCGCATGGCCGTGATCACGATCGTGATGGCCGCCCTGCCCGCCGTCATCTACTGGACCGCGGGCATGGCCCTCCAACTGGGCGGCCCCCAGGTCTCCATCGGCACGATCGTCGCGTTCGTCTCGCTCCAGCAGGGCCTGTTCCGCCCGGCCGTGAGCCTGCTGTCGACCGGTGTGCAGATCCAGAGCTCGCTCGCCCTCTTCCAGCGCATCTTCGAGTACCTCGACCTGCCCGTCGACATCACCGAGCGCGCGGACCCGGTCCGCCTCGACCGGGTCAAGGGCGAGGTCCGCTTCGACAACGTGTCCTTCGGCTACGACGACAAGGGCGGCCCGGTCCTCGACGCCATCGACCTCACCGTCCCGGCGGGCAGCAGCCTCGCCCTCGTCGGCTCCACGGGCGCAGGCAAGTCCACGCTGGGCTATCTGGTGCCCCGGCTCTACGACGTTACCGGCGGCCGTGTCACCCTCGACGGGGTCGACGTCCGTGACCTCGACTTCGACACCCTGGCGCGCGCGGTCGGCGTCGTCTCGCAGGAGACGTACCTCTTTCACGCCTCGGTCGCCGACAACCTGCGCTTCGCCAGGCCCGACGCCACCGACGAGGAGCTGTACCAGGCGGCGAAGGCGGCGCAGATCCACGACCACATCGCGTCCCTGCCCGACGGCTACGACACCGTCGTCGGCGAGCGCGGCCACCGCTTCTCCGGCGGTGAGAAGCAGCGTCTGGCCATCGCGCGCACGATTCTGCGCGACCCGCCGGTCCTCATCCTCGACGAGGCCACCAGCGCCCTGGACACCCGGACCGAGGCCGCCGTCCAGGAGGCCATCGACGCCCTCTCGGCCGACCGCACCACGCTGACCATCGCCCACCGGCTGTCCACGGTGCGGCGTGCCGACCAGATCGTGGTCCTCGACTCGGGGCGTGCCGTCGAACGCGGCACGCACGAGGAACTCCTGGAGCGGGACGGACGGTACGCGGCGCTCGTACGCCGGGATGCCCAACTGGAACCGACAAGCTGAAGATATGCCAGGTTTGTGACGAAATGCGGGTTACCGTGCCCGCATGCAGACGAACACTCCGCCACGGAGCACCCTGCGACTGACGCGCCGGGGCCGTATCGTCCTCGTCGCGACCGGAGCCGTGCTGGTCGGCACCGCCGTGGCGGTGCCGCTGCTGATTCTGGGGCCCGGGGACGGCGGCGGCCGGACCGCGACCCTGGTGATTCCCGAGGGCTGGCGCGCGAGCCAGGTCTACGCCGCCGTCGACAAGGCCCTCGCCCTGCCCGCCGGCAGCGCGAAGAAGTCCGTCGCGAAGGTCGCCGCGAAACTGCCGGACGACGCCCACGGCAACCCGGAGGGCTACCTCTTCCCGGCGACCTATCCGCTCCCCTGGAAGGCCAAGCCGGAGAAGCTCCTGGCGCGGATGATCGACACCGCGAACGAGAAGTTCAACGGCGCGCCCATCGCCGCGGGGGCCCAGCGCAACGCGATGAACGTCTACCAGGCCGTCACCATCGCGAGCATCGTCCAGGCGGAGGCGGCCACCGCGGCCGACATGGGCAAGGTGGCCCGGGTCGTCTTCAACCGCCTCGAACGCGGTATGCCGCTCCAGATGGACTCCACCGTCAACTACGCGCTGGGCCGCTCCACCCTGCGGACGACGGAGAGCGACACTCGGATCGACAACCCCTACAACACGTACCAGCGCATGGGCCTGCCGCCCACACCCATCGACAACCCGGGCGAGGAGGCGATGCGCGCCGCCGTCACCCCACCCCCGGGCGACTGGCTGTACTTCGTCACGGTCCGGCCGGGCGACACCCGCTTCACCGCGGACTACGCGGAACACCAGCGCAATGTCGCGGAGTTCAACACCCAGAGGACGAGCACGGGCACGGCGGCGGCCCCTCAGGGGCGCGGGGAACTGCGCGACCAACCGTAAGCGGCCCGCAGCCGACGTCACGTCACTGTCACGCCGCGGCCGGCTCCGGCGTCAGCAGTCGCCTGATGTCGCGGACGGCCGCCCGGCCGGCCCGGTTCGCGCCGATCGTGCTGGCCGACGGTCCGTAGCCGACGAGGTGAATCCGCGGGTCGGCGGCCGCGCGCGTGCCCTCGACACGGATGCCGCCGCCCGGCTCCCGCAGCCGCAGCGGGGCGAGGTGGTCGACGGCGGGCCGGAAGCCGGTGGCCCAGAGGATGACGTCGGCGTCGACATGCCGGCCGTCCTTCCAGTCCACCCCGGTGGGGGTGACGCGGTCGAACATCGGCTGCCGGTCGAGCACCCCGTCCTCGATGCCCTGCCGGATCGCTTCGTTGAGCGGCAGCCCGGTGACCGAGACGACGCTCCTGGGCGGCAGCCCCTGCCGTACCCGCTCCTCGACGAGCGCGACCGCCGCCCGGCCCGCGTCCTCGTCGAAGGGCCCCTCACGGAAGACGGGCGGGCGCCGCGTCACCCAGGTGGTGGAGGCGGCGTACGCGGCGATCTCCAGCAGATGCTGAGTGCCCGACGCGCCGCCGCCCACCACGACGACCCGCTGCCCGGCGAACTCCTCGGGCCCGGGGTACCGCGCGGTGTGCAACTGCCGTCCCCGGAAGGTCTCCTGCCCGGGGTAGCGCGGCCAGAACGGCCGGTCCCAGGTGCCGGTCGCGTTGATCAGCGCCCGCGTCGACCACACACCGTCCGAGGTCTCCACGAGCAGTCGCCCGCCGGAACCCTCGCGCACCGCGCGTACGTCGACCGGGCGCCGCACCCGCAGGTCGAAGGTCCGCTCGTAGCGGTCGAAGTAGTCGCTGATCACCTCGGCGGACGGCCGCGCGGGGTCCGCGCCGGTGAGTTCCATCCCCGGCAGCGCGTGCATGCCGTGCACCTTGCCGTACGTCAGCGACGGCCAGCGGAACTGCCAGGCGCCACCGGGCCCGGGGGAGTGGTCCAGCACGACGAAGTCGCGGTCCGGCTCGAAACCGGCTCGCCGCAGGTGAAAGGCGCCGGCCAGACCGGCCTGACCTGCGCCTATGACGACCACCTCGACCTCGCGCGTGTTGTTCACGCTTCTACCAACCGCGCCGAAGGCAGGGATCTTCCCGCACGGTCAGGTCAGGTCAGGTCACGAGCCTTCCGAGGGCCGGGGCGCGGTGGTCGACGGCGGCAGGTCGCCGTTGAACCGGGTGTCGGTGAAGTCGGCGAAGTCGACCTTGCGCGGGATGAGCTTCAACGCCGTGAACGTGTCGGCGATCTCCTGCTCGGAGGCGATCAGCGGCTTGTCGACCGCGACCTCGACCCGGGTGGTGTAGGTGCGCTTCACCGCCGCCAGTGCCACGTCCTCGGGGAGCCCGGTGTCCTTCGCCCAGACCTTCGCCCACTCCTCCTCGTGGTCGTACACCCAGGTGTAGGCGCGCCGCAGCCGCTCCAGGTAGTCCTTGACGGCGGCGGCCTTCTTCTTGTCCTTCAGCGCGTCCGGTGCCGCGACCTGGAAGGTGAGCCCATTGGTCACGCCGTCGCCGTCGGTCAGCACCCGCCCCTGCTTGGCCTTCAGCACCTGCGAGGTGTACGGGTCCCATACCGCCCACGCGTCGACCTTGCCGGCGGTGAACGCGGCGAGCGCGTCGGCCGGCTGGAGGTACTTGACCTTGACGTCGCTCAGCTTCAGCCCGACCTTCCTCAGTGACGCGACCAGCTGGTAGTTCGCGGAGGACCCCTGGGCGACGGCGACCGACTTGCCCTTGAGCTGCGCGGGGTTCTTCAGGGACGAGTCGTTCGGGACGAGGACGGTGTCGCCCTTGGAGGTGCCGTGCCACGCGGCGACGACCTTGATCTTCGAACCCGCCCCGGCCGCGAACACCGGCGGGGTGTTGCCCACTCCGCCGATGTCGACGGCCTTGGCGTTGACGGCCTCCAGCAGGGGCGGGCCGGAGGTGAACGTCGACCACTTGATCTTGTAGTCGAGGTTCTCCAGCTCCCCGGCGGCCCGCAGGATGGCCTCCGAACCACCCTTCTGGTCACCGACGTTGATCGTGACGTCGCCCTGGCCGTCGGTGCCGCCGTCCGACGTACCGGCGGCCGAGTTCCCGCCGCAGGCGGTGAGCAGAAGGGCGAGAGGCAGGAGCAGGGCGGCGGGGACGAGGTGTCGTCGCATGGCGGTTCCGTTCGTGTGGGTCGTACGTGGCGTACGTGTCGTGCGTGAAGTTCGCTGGGTGGGTCAGGCGGCTTCGGCGGCCGTCGCCTCGACGCCCAGGCGTTCGAGGAGTTCGGCGCGCAGCGCGGCGAAGCGCGGGTCGGCGATGTCGCGGGGACGGTCGAGGTCGATGTGCTGCTCATGGGCGATGACGCCGTTGTCCATCACCAGGACGCGGTCGGCGAGCAGCACGGCCTCCTCCACGTCGTGGGTGACGAGGAGCACCGCGCACCCCCTGCGCTGCCACAACTCGCCCACGAGCCGCTGGGCCTTGATGCGGGTGAGCGCGTCGAGCGCGCCGAACGGCTCGTCGAGCAGCAGCAGATCCGGCTCGCGCACCAACGCCCGTGCCAGGGAAGCGCGTTGGGCCTCACCGCCGGAGAGGGTTTTGGGCCAGGTGTCCGAGCGGTGGCTGAGGCCGACCTCGTCGAGGGCCTGCTCGGCGACGGCCCGCTCGGGCTTGCCCGGCAGGCCGAGCAGGATGTTGCGCCACACCTTCTTCCACGGCATCAGCCGCGGTGCCTGGAAGGCGACCGCCTTGCGGCGCGGCACCAGGACGCTGCCCTCGATGTCGCGGTCGAGCCCGGCGAGAATGCGCAGCAGCGTCGACTTGCCGCAGCCGCTGCGGCCGAGCAGGGCCACGAACTCGCCCGGCCTGACGTCCAGTCGCAGGTCGTCGATGACGGCACGGCCGTCGAAGGAGCGGGTGAGCCCGTCGACGTGGACCGCCTGGGGGGTCACCGGCCGGTGAACGTCGGTCGCCATTGCAGCAGCAGCCTTTCGAGGGAGCGGACGATGAAGTCGGCGAGCAGGCCGAGGAAGGCGTAGACGACCAGGCAGACCACGATCACGTCGGTCCGCAGGAAGTCCCGCGCCTGCACCATGAGGAATCCGATGCCGGAGTCGGCGTTGACCTGCTCGGCGAAGACCAGCGCGAGCCAGGCGATGCCGAGCGAGTAGCGCAGGCCGGTCATAGCGCTCGGCAGCGCGCCGGGCAGCACGACATGCCGTACGAGGCCCCACCGCGACAGTCCGAGGGACTCCCCGGCCTCGATCAACTGGGAGTCCACGCCACGGATCCCGGCGTAGACGTTGAGGTAGAGCGGGAAGGTCACGCCGAGCGTGATGATGGCGACCTTGGGGGCCTCGCCGATGCCGAACCAGATGATGAACAGCGGGATGAGCCCCACGAACGGCACGGTCCGCAGCATCTGCAAGGGCGCGTCCACCAGGTCCTCGCCGATCCGGAACAGGCCCGAGAGCAGGGCGAGTCCGGTGCCGACGACCAGGCCGAACAGCAGCCCGACCGCGACCCGCTGGAGCGAGGTGCCCATGGCCGCGGGCAGCGAACCGTCGGCGACCATGTCCCCGCCGACCTGGGCGATCCGGCCGGGCGAGGCGAGCACGTCCGGCGGCAACGAGCCCGTGCTGCTCAGGAGTTGCCACAACACCAGCAGCAGGACCGGGCCGGTGGTGCGGCGCAGCCAGCGGGGGACGCGGGTGCGGCGGGAGGAGGTGGGGACGAGGGGCTGGAGGTCGAGATCAGAAGCTGATTCAGGCGAAATATCGGGTACCGATGACCTCGGCGGGGCATGGCTGATGCTCATGAAGAGGCTCCACAGGGGGAGAGCGAGGGCCGTTGACGGCACGCCTCGTCATCACCGCGCCCACGGGATCAGGGGAGATCGGCGGGCAGGCGCGACGAAGGCGAGGTGAGCGGAGAAGAGGGAGAGGAGAGGGCGTCAGCAGCCGCGGCGACACGCGGCGGAGGCCACCCGCAGCAGGTCGATGTGACCGCGCGTGGTGAGCAGGGCTGAACGCAACATGCGGCTGAACCTAGCCAGGTGGCATGCGCACGGTCAACGGCGTCTCGTCCAGTGGACGCCGGTATCGCCACTCGGTCCGGGGTGACGGGGTGCGGCCCCGCCTGTGCGTCAGGATGGGGGCATGTCAGATGTCTTCACCACCCGAGTTCTGAACATCACCTCCGGGTCCACGGAGAGGGTCGTCGACATCACCGGCGACTGCGCGTCCTTCCTGCGCGAGGCGGCCCCCGGCCGCGACGGCCTCCTCAATGTCTTCGTCCCGCACGCGACAGCCGGGATCGCCGTTCTCGAGACCGGCGCCGGCAGCGACGACGACCTCCTGGCCGCGCTGCACACGCTGCTGCCCGCCGACGACCGCTGGCAGCACCGGCACGGCAGTCCCGGCCACGGACGCGACCACGTCCTGCCCGCCCTCGTCCCGCCCCACGCGACCCTTCCGGTGCTGGACGGCCGGCTGGAGCTCGGCACGTGGCAGTCGGTCTGCCTGGTGGACACGAACAAGGACAACCCGGAGCGGACGGTGCGCTTGAGTTTCCTGGGCTAGGTGCGGCATGCCCTGATTCCCGGGCCGGATGCCGCCCGCCCTGACGGGTCAAGCGAATCGTGACTCATGCCCGCAATGCCCGTATCCTCATCAATGCACGATTCTTTCCGATGAGCGGATTCATCGCAGGCGCAGGTGAGGCGAAGCGTGGTTCGGTCCGGCGAGGAACCCAAGCCGGCGGGGCGTGCGACTGACGGCACGGGGCCCGCCCTTCCTCGCGAGCGGTTTCTCCAGGGCGAGTCCGTCGAGGCGGGCGTACGGACGTCCATCCTGAACTCGTGGCAGCGCTGCCGGTCCCTGGGGCTGTCGCCGGACGAGTCCGACCTCCCCTACCGGGAGGACTTCGACCCGGGGGGCCGAATCGTCCGCGCGGCCGTTCCCGTGCTGGACCGGCTGCAGTCCACCTTCTCCGGCAGCAAGGTCAACATCTCGGTCGCGGACGGGAACGGGACGGTCCTGCTGCGCCGCTTCGGGGATCCGGCGATGGCCAGGGACCTGCCGGCGATCCAGCGGGTCCCCGGGTTCGTGTTCGCCGAGCAGGTCGCCGGCACGAACGGCATCGGTCTGGCCCTCGCGGAGCGGCAGCTCATCCGCGTCCACGGCGCCGAGCACTTCGCGGAACGCGCCCAGCAGAGCGCCTGCGTCGCGCTTCCCGTCCGTGATCCGCTCAGCGGGCGCATCGAGGGCGTCCTCTGCTTCGGCTACCCGCGCGGTTTCGACCGCCCCGCGCTGGCCGCGACGATCCGCCGGGCGGCCGAGATCATCGAGCGGCGGCTGCTGGGGCAGAGCTCCGCGCACGAGCGCGCACTGCTGCGGGCGTATCTGGCGGCCGGGGCCGGAGCCGGGGCCGTCGGCTTGCGCGGCGGCCCCGCGACGGGTGCGCCGGTGCGCGACTTCCACCCTCGTGACCAGGCGATCCTGCGGGAGAAGGCCGCCGAGCTGATCTCCCGTGCACAGCGGGCCGCCGTCGACGTGACCCTGCCCGACGGCCGGCGGGTGACACTCGTGAGCCGCCCGATGACCAGTGCGTCCGGGGTGCAGGGCGTCGCCATCGAGGCAGTGCCGCACGACTCCTCGGCGAGCGGGTCCCTCCTCCTCCCGCAGCGGGTCGACGAGCTGACGGGCCTTGCCGCCCTCCCGGCCGCCCCGCTGCCCGCCCGGCCCTCGATCACCCTCCCGTCCGGCCACCCCGCCGTCGTGCCCGGCCCGGTCCTCGCGGCCGACGGCGGCCGGGGAGCCGGGAAGTCCGGCGAGGCCGTCACCGCCGACGGCGATCGGGGCGCCGCCGGCCTCGGGGAGACCGTCACGGCCGGACCCGGCCGGACCGTCACGGGCGGGCCGGGCGACGCCGTCGCGGCTGACGGTGATCGGGGAACCGCCGGACCCGGCGGGACCGTCACGGGCGGGCCGGGCGACGCCGTCGCGGCTGACGGTGATCGGGGAACCGCCGGACCCGGCGGGACCGTCACGGGTGGATCGGGCCACGCCGCCGCGGCCCACGGGGGTCGCGACGCCGGGGTCGACGGCAGTCGCGACGCCGGGGCCGAAGAGGGCCGCGACGCCGGGGACGATCGCGCCGAGGCCCCCTTCCCGGCCCGAGGGCTCGTGATGCTGGGGGAGCCGCACGTCGGGGCCTACGCCCTGGCCGCGCGCCGGCGCCTGGAACTGCTGTCCGAGGCCAGCGCCCGCATCGGCACCACCCTGGACGTGCGCCGCACCGCCGAGGAACTGGCCGAGACGGCGGTCCCGCGACTGGCCGACTTCGTCACCATCGACCTGCCCGACGCCGTCCTGCGCGGCGAGGAGTCCGCCGACCCCCTCACCGACCTGCGCCGCACGGTGCTGTACGGCGTACGCGAGGGCCTGCCCTTCACCTCGCCCGGCAAGCGCGTCGACTTCGGTCCGACCTCGCCCCAGCTGCGCTGCCTGAACAGTGGCGAGGCGGTGCTGGAACCGGATCTTAAGGCCGCCGCGGGATGGCTCGCCCAGGACCCCGAGCACACCGCGCGCCTGCTGGCCCACGTCCACTCCCTCATCGCGGTGCCCCTGCTCGCCCGCGGTGTCCTCCTGGGCATCGCCAGTTTCTACCGCGCCGGGAGCTCCTTCGGCGACGACGACTGTTCGCTGGCCCAGGAACTCGCCACCCGCGCCGCCCTGTCCATCGACAACGCCCGGCGCTACACCCATGAACGCACCATGGTCCTGGCCCTCCAGCGCCGCCTCCTCCCGCACGGTCTGCCCGACCAGGACGCCGTCGAGGTCGCCCACCGCTATCTGCCCGCCGAGTCCGACGTGGGCGGAGACTGGTACGACGTCATCCCCCTCTCCGGTGCCCGCGTCGGACTCCTCGTGGGCGACGTCGTCGGCCACGGCATGCTCTCCGCGGCCACCATGGGCCGGCTGCGCACCGCCGCGCGCAGCTTCGCCGAGCTGGACTTCCCCCCGGACGAGGTCCTCGTCCACCTCGACAACCTCGTGGGGCGCCTGGACCGGGAGGACCCCGACGGCAAGGGCGCCGGCGTCATCGGCGCGACCTGCCTCTACGCCGTCTACGACCCCACCTCGCAGCGGTGTCTGATGGCCCGCGCCGGGCACCCGCCGCCCGCGCTCGTCCACCCCGACGGCACCGTGTCCTACCCCGACCTCCCGGCCGGACCCCCGCTCGGACTCGGCGGCCTGCCCTTCGACGCCGTCGAGGTCGACCTCCCCGCGGGCAGTCAGCTGGTCCTCTACACCGACGGCCTCATCGAGGACCGCGACCGTGACGTCGACGTGGTCCTGGAGCAGCTGCGTACGGCCCTGGCCCACCCGGAGCGCGCACCCGAGGACACCTGCCAGGCGGTCCTCGACACCGTGGCGCCCGCGCACCCGCACGACGACATCGCCCTGCTCGTGGCCCGCGTCCACGCCCTGGACGCCGACCGGATCGCCACCTGGGAGCTTCCGGCCGACCCGGCACTCGTCGGGGAGGTGCGCGCGGACGCGACGAGGCGACTGACCGAGTGGGGGCTCGAGGAGACCGCGTTCGTCGCGGAGCTGATCCTCAGCGAGCTGATCACCAATGCCATCCGGCACGGCGCCGGGCCCATCCGGGTTCGGCTGCTCTACGGCCACGCCCTGATCTGCGAGGTCTCCGACGCCAGCAACACCGCTCCGCATCTGCGCCGGGCGGCCGGCACCGACGAGGGGGGACGCGGACTGTTCCTCGTCGCGCAGCTCTCGCAGAGCTGGGGCACGCGCTACCTCCCGGAGGGCAAGGTCATCTGGGCCGAATGCGGGCTCGACGCCGCGTGACGCTTCCGCGGCCATTGAGCCGCAGAGCCCCGTTGGAGCCCCAGCACCCCGTGAAATGCCCGAAATGCTGTAATTTGATCGAGTGCGCGACGCTCCCGACATGCCGGCGAAGGCGGCTTCGCCCTTCGGCCCGGAGCCCTTGGTCCGTATCCGCGGGCTCAGCAAGCGGTTCGGCGGGACCGTCGCGCTGGCCGGGGTCGACCTCGATGTGTACGCGGGCAGTGTGCTCGCCTTCCTCGGTCCCAACGGGGCCGGAAAGTCCACGCTCATCAAGGTGCTCGCCGGAGTCCATCACGCCGACGCGGGGCAGATCACGGTGGACGGGCAGCCCCTCGGCAGTCCCACCGCCTCCCGCGACATGTCCTTCATCCACCAGGACCTCGGTCTCGTGGAGTGGATGACGGTTGCCGAGAACATCGCCCTGACCACCGGGTACGGGCGCCGGACCGGGCTGATCTCCTGGCGCCGCACCCGTGCGCGCTGCGTCGACGCCCTGCGCGTCGTCGCCGCCCACCTCGACCCCGACGCCCCGGTCTCCGGGCTCGCACCGGCCGACCGCTCGCTGGTCGCCATCGCCAGGGCCCTGGCGGCCCGCGCGAAGCTCATCGTCCTCGACGAGCCCACCGCCCGCCTGCCCGCCACGGACAGCGCCCGGCTCTTCCACGTCCTGCACGACCTGCGCGACCGCGGCCACGCCGTCCTCTACGTCAGCCACCGCCTGGACGAGGTCTACCAGGTCGCCGACACCTTCGCCGTCCTGCGCGACGGCCACCTCGTCAGCCACGGCAGCCTGACGGACCACGGCCCCGCCCGCCTGGTCCAGGACATCGTCGGCGAGGAGAAACCCCTCGCCACCCGCCCCGCCGGAGGACCTCCGGCCCCGCCCCCGGCGGCAGGCACACCTCCCGTCCTGACCCTCGACTCCGTACGCACCCCCCTGGCCGGACCCGTCAGTCTGGAACTCGCGGGCGGGGAGGTGCTCGGGCTGGTTGGGCTCTCCGACGCCGGGCACATGGACCTCGGCCGGGCCCTCGCCGGCGCCCGGCCGATCCTGGACGGGCGGGCCGTGCTGTACGGGCGGTCGTATCGCCCCCGTACGGTCGCCGAGGCCGTCGGTCTCGGTGTGGGGTTCGTGCCGGGGGACCGGCTGCGGGAGAGCTGCCTCGCCGAGTTGACCGTGCGGGAGAACCTCCTGGCCAACCCGCGCGCGGGCGGCGTGCCGGCGCCGCGCTGGATCGGCCCCCGGCGCGAACGCGCCACGGCCGCCGCTCTGATCGAACGGTTCTCGGTGCGCCCCCGCGACAGCGAGACCCCCGTCGCCACCCTCTCCGGCGGCAACCAGCAGAAGGTGGTGATCGGCCGCTGGCTGCGCACGGACCTGCGGCTGCTGATCCTCGAGGAGCCGACCGCGAGCGTGGACATCGGCGCCAAGGCCGCCATCCACCGCCTGCTCGACGAGGCCCTGGAGGCAGGCCTGGCGGTCCTGCTGCTGTCCACCGACTTCGAGGAGGTCGCGAGCGTGTGCCGGCGCACCCTGGTCTTCGTCCGCGGGGCGGTGACGGCCGAACTCAGCGGCAGGGCGCTCACCGTCGCCGGGCTCACCCGGGCAGCCTCGGCCATGCCCCCGTCCACCACCACGACGAACCCATGAAGAGCCCCCGAACCCGACCGCGCAGACCGGGCGGGCACCACATCGGCGCCTACGGCCTGCTCGCCCTCACCGCCGTGCTCTACCTGGTCTTCTCCCTCGCCCTGCCGGACACCTTCCCCACGCTGGACACCGTCGACTCGATCCTGTCCAACCAGTCGATCCCCGCCGTCCTCGCGCTCGCCGCCATGGTCCCCATCGTCACCGGCGCGTTCGACCTGTCCATCGGCTACGGCCTCGGCCTGGCCCACGTGATGGTGCTGCAGCTCATCGTCAACGAGTCCTGGCCCTGGCCGCTCGCCTGCCTCACGGTGATCGCCGGAGGCCTGGTCGTGGGCGTCCTCAACGGCGTCATCGTCGAGTTCGGCCGTATCGACTCCTTCATCGCCACCCTGGGAACCGGCAGCATGCTGTACGCCGTGACCGGCTGGATCACCGACGGCAGCCGGATCGTCCCGGGTCCGCAGGGCCTCCCGCCCGCGTTCACCGACCTCTACGACTCCACGTTCCTCGGCCTCCCGGTGCCGGCCTTCTACGTGCTCGCCCTCGCGGGGGTCCTCTGGCTGGTGCTGGAACGGCTGCCGCTCGGCCGGTACCTGTACGTCGTCGGGTCGAACCCGCGGGCGGCCGACCTGGTCGGCATCCCGACCCGCAAGTACACCGTCTACGCGTTCGCAGCCTCGGGGCTGATCGTCGGCTTCGCCGGTGTGCTGCTCGCGTCCCAGCAGCAGATCGGCAACCCGAGCGTCGGCCTCGACTATCTGCTGCCCGCCTTCGTCGGCGCCCTCCTCGGCTCCACGGCGATCAAGCCGGGCCGGCCCAACGCCCTCGGCACCGTCGTCGCCGTCGCCGTCCTCGCCGTCGGGCTCACCGGCATCGCCCAGCTCGGGGCCGACTTCTGGACGGTCCCGCTGTTCCACGGCGGCACCCTGCTCATCGCCGTGGGCCTGGCCGGATACGCCGCCCGGCGCAGGCTGCGCGGCGGGGCCGCGGCCCGCGACTCGCCCGCTGCGCCGCCCCCGCCGCCGTCCTCCCCGACGCCCGGGACCGGAACGGCGGGCACACCCCCCTGACCCCCGGCACGTCCCGCCGCGTCGATCCCCTCACAGGAGCTTCCGTGCACCGCAACCACAAGCCCGCCCCCGCGGCCCGCACCGCGCGGCTCGCCTCCTGCGCCCTGCTGGCGACGGCGGCCGCCCTCGTCGGCTGCGAACGCGGTTCGTCGGACGGCGCGGACGAGACCGCGACGGGCCCGAGCGGCTGCCCCGCCGTGAACGCCAGGGCCCAGGCCGCCGTCACCCGCGCCGAGCGGACCGACATCCCCTGGGGCGGGCCCACCGACGGCCCCGCGGCGGTGTCCGGCAAGACGATCGTCTACGTCGCCCAGACCATGACCAATCCCGGCGTCGCGGGCGCCGCGAAGGGCGTGCGGGAAGCCGCGCGGGTCATCGGATGGGACGTCCGGGTGATCGACGGCGGAGGCACCCCGGCCGGTATCCAGGCGGCCATGAGCGAGGCCGTGGCCCTGAGGCCCGCGGGCATAGTCATCGGCGGGTTCGACCCCGACTCCACGGCACAGCAGGCCGCGCGGGCCAACGCCCAGGGCATCCCGCTCATCGGCTGGCACGCGGTCCCCGAGCCCGGCCCCAGCCGCCGGCCCGACCTCTTCACCAACGTCACCACCCGGGTCCAGGACGTGGCCCGCATCAGCGCGCAGTGGATCATCTCCGACTCGGACGGCCGAGCCGGGGTCGTGGTCATCACCGACGCCTCGATCCCCTTCGCCAGGAACAAGTCCGACCTGATCCGGAAGGAACTCGCCGCCTGCTCCGGCGTGCGGCTGCTCTCGGTCGAGAACATCCCGATCCCCGACGCGAGCAGCCGCACCCCGCGGGAGATCTCCTCCCTGCTCTCCCGGTTCCAGGACCGCTGGACCCACTCCGTCGCCATCAACGACCTGTACTTCGCCGACGCCGCCCCCGCCTTCCGCGCGGCCGGCGAGAAGGGCTCGGGACCGCCCTTCAACATCGGCGCCGGCGACGGCGACCCGTCCGCCTTCCAGCGCATCAACAGCGAGCAGTACCAGGCCGCCACCGTGCCCGAGCCGCTCACCCTCCAGGGCTGGCAGATCGTCGACGAGTTCAACCGCGCCTTCGCGGACCGCCCGGCCAGCGGGTACACGGCCCCCATCCACATCGCCACCGCCGGCAACAGCGAGGGCGCCTCGACCTGGGACCCGTCGGGCTATCAGGAGGCGTACCGGAAGATCTGGGGGAAGTGACGGCCGGTCAGGGTGCCGATCCCTTCACGGAACATGCACGGAACCTCGGAATCCCTTTAACTTTCAAGGGCTAGTCTCACCGTCAGTCGAGTGGCCGCCGGGGGTCGATCCGAGCGGGGCCCGTCCGCGGCGGCACTCGCCCCCCCACCAGGCACAGGAGACTCGGTGTGTACGACGGCGACGTAGTGGTGATCGGCGGGGGCTACGCCGGTGTCCGGCTGGCGAAGCGGCTGGACGGTCTCGCCCGGGTCACGCTCGTGGACCGCAAAGAGGTCTTCTTCCACCGCGTCGCCTCCCTGCGTGCAGGCATCCGCCCCGAGTGGACCCACACCCCCTTCATCCCGTACGACCGGCTGCTCGGCAACGGCCGGGTGGTCGCGGGCAAGTGTGTCCGCATCGACACCGCCGAGCGGCAGGTCGTTCTCGCCACCGGCGAGCGGCTGCCCTACGACGTGGTCGTGATCGCCACCGGCGCCGACTACCCCGAGCCGGCCCGCTTCTCGGGCACCACCACCGAGGAGGCGGCCAAGTCCTTCGCCGAACACCAGCGCAACGTCGCCACGGCCGAACACGTCCTCGTCGTCGGCGGCGGCCCCGGGGGTGTCGAACTCAGCGCCGAGATCCGCCTCGCCCGCCCCGACGCCCGGGTCACGCTCGCCCACTCCGGGCCGGCGCTGCTCGACTCCACGGGCAGCACCCGGCCGGGACGCAAGGCACTGGCCTGGCTGGAGTCCCACGATGTCGAGGTACGGCTCGACGCCTTCATGTCCCCCGGAAACGACTTCGGCACCTACCGCGACGCCCGCGGCGACATCATCGATGCCGACCTGTCCTTCTGGGCGACCGGAACCACCCCCAACACCCTCTGGCTCCGCCTGGCCGGACACGGCGACTGGCTCAACAGGGACGGACACGTCAAGGTCGACCGGACACTGCGCGTCGAGGGGAAGCTCGACGTGTTCGCCGTCGGCGACGTGAACGACGTCAGCGAACTCAAGATCACCCCCGCCGCCCTCGCCCAGGCGGACATCGCCGCCCACAACATCCGCGCCTACCTGCAGAGTTCCGGCAAGCATCGCAAGGAACCGCGCTTCTACCGGCCGATCCAGCGCACCCCCCTCATCGTGCCGTTCGGCCCGGCCGACGGACTGACCGTGCTGCCCGTACCCGGCGGCGAGTCCGCCGTCCTCGGCAGCCGCACCACCACCCTGGCCAAGGCGAAGACGCTCATGACGCCCTACATGCGCCGTCAACTCGGCTACACGGCCGCCTGATCCACGGCCCGCCCCGCCGCCCCCGTCACTCCACCCCGTCACTCCACCCCGTCACCCCACCCCCGTCGTTACCCACGAGTTCGTACTGGGGTAGGGTCCCCACCGTTTCCGGCTACCGGCTGATGGTGTGCCGGTACGGGGCGTGTCGGAGGGGTGGCAAGACGATGGAATCCCAGTGGGGTAACGGCGGATCCGTGGACCTGGACGACACGCGGCTGGAGTCCCTGAGTCCCGAACCGCTGCTGACCCGGGACTACGAGACACGTCCCTCGCTCGTCTACGAGCGGCTGCGGCACGAGCACGGCCCGGTCGCGCCGGTCGATCTGCTGGGGGTACCCGCCTGGCTGGTCCTCGGCTACCGCGAGGCGCTCCAGGTGCTCCAGGACAACGACGGCTTCCCGAAGGGGCTGGAGAACTGGCGGGCCCGCTCCGAGGGCAGGGTGCCGGCCGACTGGCCGCTCGGCCCGTCCCTGGAGGTCAACCACATCCTGATCCAGGGCGGCCCCGGCTACCGGCCGCTGCGGTCCGCGTGGGACGTGGCCCTCAAGCCGTTCCAGGACCCGCGCCACCCGCAGGCCAAGCGCCTGAAGTCCGCCGTCACCGCCTACGCCGACGAGCTGATCACCCTGGTGGGACAGGGCGGCAGGACCGGCGTGGCGGACCTGTCCGCGCAGTTCTCCCGGCCGCTTCCGCT
The DNA here is from genome assembly GCF_055594445.1 of Streptomyces sp. NPDC040589. Lineage (NCBI taxonomy): Bacteria > Bacillati > Actinomycetota > Actinomycetes > Kitasatosporales > Streptomycetaceae > Streptomyces > Streptomyces sp. NPDC040589. The sequence goes on from NZ_JBVIWP010000004.1 coordinate 273,597, forward strand.
GATGGTGGCGAGCCATCTGCTCGGCTTCCCCGGCTCGCAGGGCGACGACGCGCTGATGGACATGTGGCGCGTGCTCGACGCGGGCCCGGACGCCGAGGCCGCGCTCGAGCGCCTGCTCGCGACCCTGGCGGAACTGGCCGCGGGGAAGCTGCAGAAGCCGGGCGACGACTTCCCCTCGTACCTGCTGGCCGCGCACCCGGACCTCTCGCTCGACCAGCTCGCCCGCGAGCTGTTCATGCTGCTGGGCATGACCTCCGACCACGTCGGCATCCTCATCTCCAACACCGTCGTCGAGGTCCTCTCGGGGGAGAGCAGCGTGCGCGCCAGCCTGTCCGCCGGAATGGTCAGGGAGACCATGAACCGGGTGGTCATGCGCAAGCCGCCCCTGGTGAACTTCGTCCCGCGCTTCGCGGCCGAGGACACCCCGCTCGGCAAGTACACGATCCGCGCGGGCGACCCGGTGTGGGTCTCCTCGGCCGCCGCGCACGCCGACCCGCTCTTCGCCGACCACGTCGCCTCCGGCACCACCATCAGCACCCGGGCGCATCTGTCCTGGGGAGCCGGTCCGCGGCAGTGTCCGGCCCGGGAGCTCGCCTCGACGGTCGCCGCGGCCGGTGTAGGGCGCCTGTTCGAGCGGTTCGACCACCTCGACCTCGCGCTGCCCGCCGACCAACTGCCCTGGCGCTCTTCCCCGTTCATGCGGGGCCTGCGCTCGCTGCCCGTGCGGTACGAACTCGCCTCGGCGCCCGTGCGGCCGGCGGCGGACGACCCCGCGCCGGGGGTGGCGGAAGAGGTCCTGCCGGACCCGTCCGCCCGGCAGCGCTCGTCGCTGTGGCGCTATCTGACCGGCCTGATCCGCGGCGGCCGCTGACCGCGAGGCCGGTCCGGCGACCGGCCTCGAAGCCCGCCTCGTATCGCCGGGTCGACGAACTCACGAGCAGAACGCGGAGTGAGGAGCTTCCCCATGCAGGCCGAGGTCACCGCCCCCGTCTTCGAACACCACCGGGAGCCGCTCGGCATCGGCGAGCCCCGGCCCCGGCTGAGCTGGCGCACCGAGACCGACGCACCCGGCTGGCGCCAGTCGGCGTACGAGATCGAGCTGCTCGACGACGCCGGCACCCGTATCGGCGGGACGGACGGTCGTGTCGCCTCGGACGCGTCGGTGCTGGTGCCGTGGCCCGGGCCGGACCTGGCGTCGCGCACGCGGGTCGGGGCACGGGTGCGCGTTCGGGACGCCGAGGACCGGGTCTCCGCCTGGTCGCCGGTCGCGTACGCGGAGACCGGACTGCTGGACGCGGCGGACTGGACGGCCCGCCCGATCGCCCCGCACCCGGACCTGGGCGTCGACCCGGGACGGCCACAGCCCGTGGTCCTGCTGCGCCGCTCCTTCCGGCTGCGCGCACCGGTCGCCTCGGCCCGCCTGTACGTCACCGCCCTCGGCGTCTGCCGGCCGGAGCTCAACGGCCGCCCGGTCGGCGCGGACGTCCTCACCCCGGGCTGGTCCTCGTACCATCACCGGCTGCGCTACTCCGTCTACGACGTGACGGAGCAGCTGCGCGAGGGCGCGAACGTGCTCGGCGCACAGCTCGGCGAGGGCTGGTACAGCGGCCGGCTCGGCTTCCACGGCGGCCGGCGCGCCGTCTACGGCGACCGGCCCGCCCTGCTCGCCCAGCTGGAGATCCGCTACACCGACGGGAGCCGCGAGACCGTCGCCACCGACGGGCACTGGCAGGCCGCGACCGGCCCGGCGCTGCGGTCCGAGCTGTACGACGGCGAGGAGTACGACGCCCGCCTGGAGCGCCCCGGCTGGTCCGCGCCCGGCGAGGCCGGCGACGGCTGGGTGCCCGTCGTCGAACTGGGCATGCCCCGGGGCGACTTGGTGGCGCCGACCGGCCCGCCCGTACGCCGTACGCGGACACTGAGGCCCGCGAGGGTCCTGACCACCCCGGCCGGACACACCGTGCTGGACTTCGGCCAGAACCTGGTCGGCCGTCTGCGGCTCAGGGTGCGGGGCGAGGCGGGGCGGACGGTCACCCTGCGCCACGCCGAGGTCCTGGAACACGGCGAACTCGCCCTGCGCCCCCTGAGGCACGCCGAGGCCACCGACCGCTACACCCTCAAGGGCGCCCCCGAGGGCGAGACGTACGAGCCGCTCTTCACCTTCCACGGCTTCCGGTACGCCCAAGTGGACGACTGGCCTGGCGAGTTGGACCCCGACGACATCGAAGCCGTCGTCCTGCACACCGACATGGAACGCACCGGCTGGTTCGCGTGCTCCGACCCCCTGGTCGAGCAACTGCACGCGAACATCGTGTGGGGTATGCGCGGCAACTTCCTGGATCTGCCGACCGACTGCCCGCAGCGCGACGAACGCCTGGGCTGGACCGGCGACATCGCCGTCTTCGCCCCCACGGCCGCCTTCCTGTACGACTGCTCCGGAATGCTCGGCTCCTGGCTGCGCGACCTCGCCGCCGAGCAACTCGCCCGCCCCGACTGCGCGATCCCGCCGCTGGTCGTGCCCGACGCCCTGCCCGACGGCTTCCCGGGCGCGGCGAACGCGATCTGGGCCGACAGCGCGGTCCTCGTCCCCTGGGCGCTGTACCGGGCCTTCGGCGACGAGGGCCTGTTGCGCACCCAGTGGGAGTCGATGTCCGCCTGGGCCGACGAACTGGAGCGGTATGCGACGGAGGGCGGTGGCCTGTGGCGCGCCGAGTTCCAGCTCGGCGACTGGCTGGACCCGGGCGCCCCGCCGGACCGGCCGGGAGACGCCCGGACCGACGGCGACCTGGTGGCCAACGCCTACGCGGCCCGCACGGCCGAGATCATGGCCGAAGTGGCGGCCCTGCTGGGTAAGCCGGAGCACGCCGAGCGGTACACGCGGCTCGCCGGACGGGTGCGGGCCGCCTTCGCCGACGAGTTCGTCACTCCGGGCGGCCTGCTGGCCTCGGACGCGCAGACCGCGTACGCGCTGGCCCTGCGGTTCGCGCTGCTGCCCACCGCACGGCAGCGCGAGCGGGCCGGCCGGCGCCTGGTGGAGATCGTCCGCCGGGCCGGGTTCCGGATCGCGACCGGGTTCGCCGGCACCCCGCTGATCTGCGACGCGCTCACCGAGGCGGGCGCGCCCGAGATCGCCTACCGGATGCTGCTGGAGACCGGCTGCCCGTCCTGGCTGTACCCGGTGACCATGGGCGCCACCACGGTCTGGGAGCGCTGGGACTCGCTGCTGCCCGACGGCACCGTCAACCCTGGCGAGATGACCTCCTTCAACCACTACGCGCTCGGCGCGGTCGCCGACTGGCTGCACCGCACCGTCGCCGGGCTCGGGCAGGCCGGGCCCGGCTGGAAGCGGCTGCGCATCGCACCGGTGCCCGGCGGCACGCTGACCCGCGCGCATGCCGCGCACCTCACGCCGTACGGGCGCGCCGAGGCCGGGTGGGAGCGGCAGGGCGGCACCGTCACGGTCACGGCGGTCGTCCCGCCCAACACCACCGCCCGGGTAGAACTCCCCGGCGGCAAGCCGCCGTTCGAGGTCGGGTCGGGAAGCCACACCTTCACGGTGGAGGGCTGCACGATGCCGGCGTGGCCGCCGCTGCCGCTCCGCCACCCCTTCTCCGCACCGGAGGCGGATCCGGTGACGGGCTGACGGAGCGCGCGTCTCAGGAGCTGAGCGCGGCGGCCCGGGCCTCGACCGCTGTGGCACCCCCTGCGTCCCCGTCCCTCCCTCTCGTCGAGCCGGGGCGCTCGCCGGATCTCCGGCAGCCCGGCCGAGCGCGGCCGCCAGTACGGCGAGGCCGTCCGCGACCGGCCGCACACCGCGCTCGCCCACTACGAGGAGGCCTTCGGCCACTCCGTCGGCCTGACCTGGGAGCAGGTCACCGCCCGCGCCGCCCACGGGCAGGAGCCGGTCGCCTCCTACGCCCCGCACCTGCTGGAGGAGATGCGCGGCACCGCCGAGGGCGCCGGGGGTCTCGCTGCTCGACGTGCTCGCCCTCAACGCACGCGGCGAGGTGCTCTACGACCAGTCGTTCGCGAACATGGAAGCGGACTCGGTGCGCTCGCCCGGACGCTCGCCCCGGGCCCGTGGGTGCTGGTCCTGGACGAGGCCGTGGCCGCCCTGGACGTGTCGGTCCAGGCCCAGATCCTGCGGCCGCTCGACGAGATCCGCCGGGACACCGGGGTCGCGCCCGTCTTCGTCGGGCACGACCTGGCGGTGGTGCAGCACATCACCGACGACGTGCCGGTGATGCGCCAGGGCCGGATCGTCGAGCAGGGCCCGACCCGGCAGGTACTCACCGATCCGGCCCACCCGTACACCCGGCTGCTGCTCGCGGCCGTCCCCGGCGACGGCTGGGACCCGGCCCGAGTGGTGACGTCAGGGAGGCGGGCGTACCGTCGAACGGTGGACACCGCAGGCAGCAGCCCGCAGCCGGCTTCACCACAGGCGACCACCACCAGGGAATCCGGTGGTGGCGGAAACGCGATGGCGCTGTTCGTCATCGCCTCCTGCCAGCTGATGGTGGTCCTCGACATCACCATCGTGAACATCGCGCTCCCGCACATCCAGAGTTCGCTCGACTTCTCCACCACCAGCCTGTCGTGGGTGGTCAACGCCTACACCCTCACCTTCGGCGGCCTGCTGCTGCTCGGCGGCCGGGCCGGCGACATCCTGGGCCGGCGGCGCGTCTTCATCTTCGGCGTGCTGCTCTTCGTGCTCGCCTCCCTGCTCGGCGGGTTCGCCCAGAACTCCGGCCAACTCCTCGGCGCACGCGCCCTCCAGGGCGTCGGCGGCGCCATCGCCTCCCCGACGTCCCTCGCCCTGATCAGCACCACCTTCCGCGAAGGGCCCGAACGCAACCGCGCCTTCGGCGTATTCGCCGCGGTCTCGGCCGGCGGCGGCGCGATCGGCCTGCTCGCCGGCGGCATGCTCGTGGAGTGGCTGAACTGGCGGTGGGTGCTGTTCGTCAACGTGCCCATCGGCCTGCTCATCGTGCTCGCCACGCCCCGTTACATCAGGGAGTCCGAGCGCCACCCCGGGCGCTTCGACATCGCCGGCGCGCTCACCTCCACCGCGGGCATGGTGCTGCTCGTCTACGGGTTCATCAGAGCCGCGCAGGACGGCTGGCGGGATCCGCTCACGGTGGCCTCGTTCGTCGGGGCGGTCGTCGTCCTGGCGGCCTTCATCCTGATCGAGCGGCGCTCCAGACAGCCCATCACGCCCCTGCACATGTTCGCCGACCGCAACCGCGCGGGCACCTACGGCATCATGCTGTGCCTCGCCGCCGCGATCTTCGGCATGTTCTTCTTCCTGACGCTCTTCGTGCAGAACGTGCTGGGCTTCAGCCCGCTCGCGGCCGGACTGGCCTTCCTGCCGGTCAGCGCGGTCATCGCCGTCGGCGCAGGACTGGCGTCGCGCTTCCTGCCCGTCTACGGGCCCAAACCGTTCATGGTGGTGGGCGCGATCCTGGCCGCCGCGGGCCTCGCCTGGCTCACCCTGACCGATGTGGACTCCACCTACGCGGGCAGTGTCCTCGGCCCGATGCTCGTCTTCAGCCTGGGCATGGGCATGGAGTTCGTGTCGCTGACCCTCATGGCGCTGTCCAACGTGGCCACGCCGGAGACCGGCGCGGCGTCCGGACTCCTCAACGCCACCCAGCAGGTCGGCGGCTCGCTCGGCCTGTCCATCCTGGTCACGATGTACGGCACGGCCAGCACCAACGAGGCGGAGAAACAGATCCCGGACTTCCTCCGGCAGGCGACCCCCAGCGAGCGCCTGCGGTTCGAGCAGACCGGGCAGGTGCCGAAACCCTGGTCCGACGAGATCCTCACCGCCGGTGTCTCGGCCGCCTTCATCATGGCGGCGATCTTCACCGCCGTCGCCGCGCTGATCGCCCTCGTCGTCATCCAGGTCCGCCCCTCCGACCTGGAACGCCTCAAGGGCGGGACGGGCCCCGGCCCGATGTGAGGCCCGCCCCGCGGCCCGCTACCGCCCCGGCCGGGCGCAGCTCTCCAGGGCGTCGGCGAGGCCCGCCGTGTCCGTGCCGAGCTTGCGGTACACGGAGGACAGCAACTGCCGTACGCCCTGCTCGGTGATCCGCAGGTCCTTCGCGACCACCGGCGCCGGGTGGCCCTGGGCCGTCTTCTCGGCGGCCCGGCGTTCCGGGCCCGTCAGCATGTCCGTCTGCGTGTAGCGCAGGGGCAGCGGGCGCAGACCCGCTGCGGAGAGTTCCCGCCTGGCCCGGTCGGCCAGGCCCTCGGCGCCGCAGTGCACCGCTCCCTCCAGCCCCTGGTACAGCCGGTCGGCGGCGTCGTGCAGCCGGCCGCTGCGGACCAGCGCGGCGCCATGGCCCACCAGGGCGCGGGCCAGTTCGTACGCCGCGGGCGACCGCTCCAGATGATCGACGGCCTGCGTGTGCAGATCGAGCGCCGCCTGCCCACCCGTCACCTCCGCCTGGACACGCAGCGCCTGGCCGATCGCCGACGCCGCACCGAAGTCCCGGGCTCGCTTGGCGGCGTCCTGGGCGTGCAGCACCGCCTGGTCGGGAGCGGTGCGGGCGAGTGCCGAGGCCAGTCCCAGCTGCCAGGGGCACCACGAGGGGTTGTGCCAGTCCCGTGACTCCAGCCAGTCCCCGACCCTGGTCAACAGGCGTGCCGCCTCGGAGAGTCGCCCCTCCGCCAGGAGCAGATCGGCGTACACCGTGCGGGGATCGGGGAAGATGACGGCGTTGGGGACCACGTCGCCGTAGTGGTAGGTGTCGGCGAGCCGGCGCGCGTCGGTGGTCCGCCCGCGGGCCAGCAGGATCTGGATGAGAATGCCGATGGCGAACCACTGTGCGGGCACCGCGCCTTCGACGCGCTCGGCGGTGTGGAGCCCGGCCCGGACGAGTTCCTCGGCCTCGGGCAGGCAGCCTCGGCGGTAGCGGATGTAGCCCAGCAGCGTCTGGCCCTGCGCCAGATGGGAGCCACGCCACCCGCGGTGCTCGCACTCGGCCATACCGTCGGCGAAGAGTTCTTCGGCGCGCCGGGGCTGGTCGCAGTACATGAACAGCAGGGCGACCGCGGCGGGTACCTCGAAGCCGCGGTTCTCGTCGGTCCAGCTCATCCCGCCGCTCAGCGCCTCCTCGGCGAACCCGAGGGCGCTCCGCCGCGGCTCGCCGCGCACGAGGGCGTCCCACGCCCGCAGACCGAGGATGTAGCGCTCCTCCAGGCCCCGGCCGGTCAGCTTCCCGGCCAGCTTCGCCAGCCGGCGCGAGCGGGCGGAGGAGTCGGACTCGTCGGCGCGAAAGGCGCTCCACACGAAGTGATCCGCCTGCATGCGCAGCCTGACGCGCGGGTTGGTGGCGCGCCGCGCCTCGTCGGCGGCCACGGTCGCGGCCTCGGTCAGCCGGTCGGTGTGGGCCAGCGCCTGGGTCAGCAGGTAGACCATGGAGGCGCGCAGGTCGGGATCGATTCCGGGTTCCTTCAGCGCCTCCCGGAGGTGGTTCACCGTGGCCGTGGGCTCGATCAGGAAGGTCGAGGAGGCCAGTTCGTGGAGGAGGGCGGCGCGTTCCTCGGCAGGGGGCGGTTCGCGCAGCGCCCGGGTCAGTACGCGCCGGGCGGCTTCCGGGGCTCCGGCGCGGAGATGCTCACGCGCGGCGGCGCGCAGGCACGCGACCGTCTCGGGCCGGCCGTCGCAGGGCACCTCCAGCAGGTGACGGGCGGCGGCGGTGGGGTCGGACTCGACCGTCCGGGCGGCGTTGGCGGCCGCGTCGTGCATGCCGACGCGCAGGCTCGGGGGGATGTCGTGGTAGATCGTCGTGGCGATCAGCGGATGGACGAACTCCAGGGCGCCCGCGGGCTCGTAGGCATCGGTGAGGACGCGGCAGGCGCGCAGCTTCTCGGTCGCTTCGACGGCCTCCGAGCTGCCGATCACCGCGAGGTCGGCGGCGGCCTCCGGTGAGAAGGGCCCGCCCAGGACGGCGCCGGCCCACGCGAAACGGAGCGTGCGCGGGCCGAGCCGCTTGAGACGCTCGATCAGGCCGGGCCCCTTGACCGCAGCGGCGAGGTCCCGCATGACGGGCACATCGTCCTGGGTTCCCCGCAGCCGCCGCTCGCGGAGCCTGATGGCCAGTTCGACGGCCTCGAAGGGGCTTCCGTTGGTGACCGCCCAGCACGCGCCGCAGAACTCGTCCTCGGCTTCCTCGCCCACTTCCTCCCTGATGATCCGCGCCACGCCGGCCTCGCCGAGCGGAGACAGGACGTGCGGGCGCTGCTCGTGGCGTTCGACGAGCGTGCGGAAGGAGGTCGCGTCGGGCGGGAGTTCGTGCGGCCGGTAGCCGACGACGACCAGGAGCGGGAGGTCCGCGACCCGGGGCGCGAAGGAGGCGAGCCATTCGAGGGATTCGGTGTCGGCCCAGTGCAGGTCGTCCAGGAGCAGAACCACTGGAGCCTTCAGCATCGTCAGGCGCGTCATGACCCAGTCGAGGCCGTCGCGCACTCCGGTCGGGTCCGGCATCCGGGCGGGGTCCGTCGCCTCGAGACCGAGCGCGGCGCCGACGATGTCGTACCAACTGCCCAGGAAATCCCGGCGCTCCGTCCCGCTCATGCCAGCCAGGACGGGCTGCATGACCTGGCGGACGACGCGGAACGCCAGCCCCTGCTCGTTCTCGCCGCCCTTGCCCGAGAACACCGTGAAGCCCTGTGCGGCGGCGCGGGCGCGCACCGCCGCGATCAGGGTCGTCTTGCCCAGCCCGGCCTCACCCGTGAAGGCGAGCAGCCCGCCGCGCGGTACCCGGGGCACGCCGTCGACGGCGTGCCGGAGCCCCGCCAGCGCGCGGTCGATGGCCCGGAGTTCCTCGTCGCGTTCGAGCAGAGGCCGGTGTTCGGTGATCGGTTGCCGCAGCCCATGGGTCATGTGGTCTACCGCTTCCTGTCGTTGCTCCCCGCCGGACTGGGCGAGCGTACGCCCAGAAACAGGTCGTTTGGCCCGGGCGTAACAGGAGGTAGACAGGGTGAGTGAATTTCCCGCAGGAGCGCTTTGAGCCCCCGTCCTTCGGGGTAACGTGCTCCGTTTCCGCCCCTTTCGGGAACCCTGTGGGGAGGCGACCGGTCGGCCGGCCGGTCAGAGCCCCGCTGGTGCCGCCATCGTGTCGGCGTACCGCGGCACGGTACGGGACCAGAAGTAGCATCCGCGGATCCAGCCGGCCATGCCCTCCACGTAGCCGACGCCGGCCGGGCTCAACTCCGGCCTGATCTCACCGCAGAGTTCCTCGAACTCGCGGATCGTGCGGTTGATGTGCCCTACGGCCAGGGTCACGGCCACCGGCAGGGAGCACCGGTGTGTCCGCCGGTAGGCGAGGGCCAGGTTGATCATGCCGCCCGCGCGCTGTTCCTTCACCGCGGAGAAGAGGTCGGGTATCCACACCGCCGCGTCGGCCGACAACCGGCTCAGGCGTCGCATGACGGGGTGATGGATCTCTTCCGGGGTCAGTTCGCACCGCTGCGCGGCCTCGCACAGCGGATAGAACGGCTCGACGCCGGCGATGAGGGACCGTACGGACCGGCACAGCCCGCTGCTCACCGGGTCGGAATGGTCCTGGGCCACCGCTTCGTACAGGAGGCCGTGCACGTACTCCCGGCTGTTCCAGGCCCATCGGGCGGCCTGATCGGGTGTGCACCGCTCCCGGACCTGTCGATGGAGGTCGGCCAGGGCCGCGCCGAGCGGGGTGGCGGGCGGCTGGCCGTCCCGCAGGATCGCGACGCTCTCGCACAGCATGGGCAGCAACCGTCCCGGGGAGCGTCGGCCGACGTCCTCCGCCCGGTCGTCGAAGACGAACTGGTAGGCGATCTGGTTGGCCACGATCTGGAGGAGCCCTGAATCCATGGACGGACTGTTGCAGGCCGCGAGTTCGGCGGGACGTGTATAGGAGATCATGGCCGCCACTGCCGGGTCGTCGGTCAGCCCCCAGGTACTCAGCCAGGTGTCGACGCCGGCCGAAGCTTCGGACGCGTGGGGATTGCGCTCGTACGGGAATGGCATGTAGAGGTTCGCGTCGATCAGGTCCCGCAGATTGACCGCCGGTATTCCGTCCTGCGCGGCGAGCGCGATCTCCTCATGCGTCGTGGACATCGTTGCCACCTGCCGTTCGGGAGTCGTGGACGACGGGTACGACAGCTGTCCTGGGTGCGCGGGAATCCGCCCGGGGCGGTGTGGCCGCCACCGGCCTCCTCGTTCGTGGTTCGCAGGTCATGACCAGTCCCCGCGGTCCCAACGACGCCGCGGGGCGCAGCCGTTCCTCGTAGCCGGGCAGATGGCGCAGTCGCCAGTGGCGGGTGAGGAACGCGACGGCCACCATGGCCTCCGTCATGGCGAGCGTCTCGCCGATGCATTTCCGGCGGCCCGCTCCGAACGGAATCATCGCTCCGGGGCGGACCGCCTCGGCCTGCCCGGGCAGCCAGCGGTCGGGGAGGAAGCGGTCGGGGTCGGGGAACTGGTCGGGGTCGTGGTGCAGGAGGTACGGGCTGAACACGACCGTGGCGCCCGGCGGGAGCCGGTGCCCGGCGAGCTCCGTCTCCTTCGTGGCGACGCGGGTGAAGAGCCAGCCGGGCGGGCGATGGCGAAGCGTCTCGGTGAGGACGCACCGCGTGCGGACCAGGCGCGGCAGTTCGTCGGGGCCGGGCGGTCGTCCTGAAGCGAGCACGGCGTCGACCTCGGAGTGCAGACGGCGTTCCTCCTCGGGATGCCGCCCCACCAGTTCCAAGGCCGAGGAGAGGCACAGGGCGGTGCTCTCGGCGCCGGCGAACATCAGCGTGATCACCTGGCCGTGGACTTCCCTGTCGGTGATCGCCGACTCCACGCCGTCACCCCGTGCCGCCGCCAGCAGGGTCCCCAGCAGATCGTCCCGGTCGTCGCGGGCAGCGCCTCGCCGGCGTTCGGCGACAGCCGCGTCGACGATCGCGCGCAGGCGTTCGGACGCGTGCCGGTAGCGCCGGTTCGCCGGAGTGGGAACACGGAACAGGGCGTCGACCGGCATCACCGTCCGGACGAACATGCCCCGGACCACGGTGGCCAGACACTTGCGCATCTCGGCGGCCGTCGCGGCGTCGAGCGAGTCGGAGAAAAGGACGCGGCTGATCACACGGGTCGACAGATCCATCATGGTCGCGCTGATGTCGACCGTCTGCCCGCCCCGCCACGTGCGGCACACCGACTCCACTTCCTCGCCCATCAGTTGCACCTGGTCGGCGACGCGGGCCTTGCGGAAGCCGGGCTGGAGCAGCCTGCGCTGGCGGCGGTGATCCGCATGCCGGCAGGTGCCGACGCCGTCCCCCAGCAGTATCCGCAGCCGGTCGTAGAGCGGGCCGCCCTTGTCGAACGTCTCCGGGTCCCCTAGTACCTGGTGGACGAGATCCGGGTGACAGGCCATCCAGGCACGCTGCGGACCCAGGCGTATTTCGACCAGATCCCCGTGCGCGGGCAGAGATTCCAGAAAAGTTAGCGGGCGACGGACCAAGTCGATACCGTGGCCCAGGAATGGGAATATGCCTGGAGCAGTGCCCACTGTCCAATTTCGGGCTGGTCCGGGAACGGAGCCGCTCATCGAAAACCACCTGCCTCGGTCAGCACACGGGATTGTGGTGCGATCGCCTCGATTTGACGCTCGCCTCAGTCCTGCCCAGTGAAATCTGCCGACGGCTCGCCGAATCCTTTCTCCATAGGGGCGCACGGAAGCACGGAGGGGCGTCGAGCGCGCCACGGTTGCTACATACATTCAGTTGGTTAATGCATTTCTGTGCACGGAGAAATGCGTGTTCCGTCTGTGCTCCTGAAGGGCACGGCAGTCGTTCTGCGTGCCTGGCATGAACATGGAGGGAGCGGCAGGTGGGCCGTCCGGCTATACGGCTGCCGCCATGAGAATTCCGGCCAACAGCGCGGTGCGCGGCGGGACATGGTCCAGCAGGATGTGCTCGTGCCGGGCGTGGGCGCCGTCGCCCACCGCTCCCAGGCCGTCGAGGACCGGACGGCCCAGCGCGGAGACGAAGTTGCCGTCGCTCGCTCCGCCGACGGCGGTCTCCCGCAGGGCCCACCCCAGTTCCGCCGCTGCCGCGTGCGCCTGATCGAACAGGAGCCGCGAGGCGGGCGTCGGCACCATCGGAGGGCGGTTCCATTCGCCGGTGACCGAGACCCGTACCCGGGGATCCGAGGGGGCGAGGGAGGCCAGCGCGGCGTCGACGCGGGCCGCTTCGGCGGGATCGGCGACCCGTACGTCGATGCCGCAGCCAGCCCGGCCGGCGATGACGTTGCGCCCCGTGCCGCCGCTGATCAGCCCGACGTTGACCGTCGTCCCGCGCTCCCGCGAGCCCAGCCCGGCGATCCGGGTGACCAGTTCGGCGAGCGCGTGCACGGCGCTGGCGCCCTTGTCCGGGTCGAGACCGGCGTGCGCCTCCACGCCCTCCACCGTCACCTCGAACAGGCCGACCCCCTTGCGGGCCGTCTTGAGCGCGCCCTCCGGCCCGGCCGACGCCTCGCACACGAGCGTGGCCGCCGCGTCCTCGCTCAGCCGCTCGATCACCGGGCGGGAGGCGGGGCTGCCGATCTCCTCGTCGCCGTTGAACAGCAGCCGAACCGACGGGCGCGGCAGGTCCAGCTCCCGCAGCAGGCGCAGCGCCCACACCGCCTGCACCAGGCCGCACTTCATGTCGAAGAGGCCCGGCCCCGTGGCCCGGCCGTCCTCGCTCACCCGGAAGGGCCACTCGGCGAGGGTGCCGGCCGGCCACACCGTGTCGTAGTGGCACAGGACCAGCACCACCGCGGGCGACGTGCCCCGGTAGAGCAGTTCCAGCAGGTCGCCGTGGGCGCCGCCGTCATGGCGCCGGGACTCGTCCGGCGGGCCGAGCCGGTGGTGCGTCCAGGCCTCGACGGCGGCGAGACCGGCGATCAGCAACTCCTTGTCGTCGCTGGGTGTCTCCAGCTCGACCAGCGTCCGCAGATCACCGGTGATCTCCGGCAGGGCGGCCCGGGCCAGCGACTCGACACGGGTCAGGGACATGCGCGCTCCTTGTCGTACGTACGGTGATGCGTCACGGCGTCAGCGGACCGGAACGCCCGGGCCCAGCGGAATTCCCAGCGCCCACCAGGCGTAGAACAGCAGAGTCCAGGCCACCAGCATGACCAGGCACAGCGGCAGGGTCAGCGACAGCAGCGTGCCGATGCCGGCCGAGCGCCGGTAGCGCTGTACGACGCTCAGGGTCATGACGAAGTAGGCGCTCATCGGGGTCGCCGCGTTGGTGCACGAGTCCGCGATGCGGTACACCGCCTGCGTCACCTCGGGCGGGATGTCGAGCAGCATGAACATCGGCACGAACACCGGTGAGACCAGGGCCCATTGGGCGGATCCGCTGGTGACCAGCAGATTGATCACCGTGCAGATGAGCAGGACGCCGAGGAACGCGACCGGTCCCGTGATGCCGGCCGACTTCAGCAGGCCGGCGCCCCGGATCGCCAGGACCTCGCCGACACCGGTCCACTTGAAGTACGCCAGGAACTGGGAGATGGCGAAGAACAGCACCAGGATCGGCGCCATCTCGCGCAGGCCCTGCGCCATCTGGTCGGGGATGTCCCGGCCCCTCCGTACCGTCCCCACCGTGCGCCCGTACACGGCGCCCACGATCAGGAACGCCACGGCCAGGACCACCGCGATGCCGGTGAGCACCGGCGACTGCACGATGCTGCCGCCCTCGCCGCGCAGCGGCGATCCGGCCGGGACCATCGCCACCACGACCAGCGCCGCGTACGCCAGCAGCACCAGACCGGCGTTGCGCAGGCCCTTGCGCTCCTCCGGGCGCAGGGTCAGCCCCTCGGAGGCCTCGCCCGCGCCCTCGGGGACGTCCTCCGGCTCCGGCTCCTCCGGCATCGCCGCCACCCGCCGGGCGATGACCCTCTCCGTGACGACAGTGATCACGAGGGCCAGGACGACGGACGAGACCAGCGAGAAGAAGTAGTTGGACAGCGGATTGACCACGTACGACGGGTCGACCGTGTGCGCGGCGGCCGTCGTGAGCCCGGACAGCACCGCGTCCGTCGGCGTGACCAGCGGGCTCGCGTCATAGCCGGCGGCCACCGACACGAACGCCACCACCGCGCCCAGCATCGGGCTGCGCCCCACCGCCCGGAACGCCATCGCGCCCAGCGGCACCAGCACCACATAGGCCGCGTCGGACGCGACGTGCGCGACCATCGCCGTGAAGGCCAGCGTGAACGTCAGCCAGCGGGCCGGGACCCGGGCGACGGCAGCCCGCAGCATCGCGGGCAGCAGTCCCGACCGGTCGGCGACGGCCACGCCCAGCATGACCACCAGGATCGTGCCGAGCGGCGGGAACGTGGCGTAGTTGGTCACCGCGTCCGAGATCATCATCCGCAGCCCCTCGCCCGAGACGAGGCTGCGCACCCCCACCGTCTTGCCGGTGGCCGGATTGAGCGCGGAGGCGCCGGTCGCCGACAGGAGCCAGCTGACCAGGGCCAGTACGACGCTCAGCACGCCGAACAGCCAGAAGGGGTGGGGGAGCTTGTTGCCGAGGCGTTCGATGCGTCCCAGGACGGCGAGCAGCCGGGACAGCTGCTTCGAAGGGGCGTCGGGTGGTGGGGGTGAAGTGGCGGTGGTCACACCCCTATTGACGACGCCTTGACGAAATCATGCAAGTGAAAAGGTTGTTGTGGTCGTATCGGTCGCGTGAAGCCGCTGGTTGACGGATTCGTTCCATGAAGGGATGGGCACTGATGGACCCCGTGGAGAACGCCCTGGACGACGACGACCTCGATCTGGTCGCCGCGCTCCAGCGTGCGCCGCGCGCCCCGCTCAGCCTCCTCGCCCAGGCGCTGGGCGTGTCGGCGAGCACCGTGGGACGACGGCTGGCCCGGCTGGAGTCGCACCGGCTGCTGCGGGTGATCGGCCAGGTCGATCTGTCGGTGTCCGGCGAGGGAACCCCCTGGCATGTGTGGGTGACCGCGGCGCCGGGACGGGCCGACGACGTCGCCCGGCGGCTCGTCGCACTGCCCGAGGCGGCCCATGTCGCCGTCACCGCGGGGCAGGCGGACGTCTACTGCGTCGTCCAGCCCACCCGTCGCACCGAGGCCCACGACCTGCTCACCCGGCGCGTCGCCGCACTCCCCGGTGTGCACTCCACCCGCACAGCACTCGTCCTGCGCGCCGACACCAAGTCCGACTCCTGGCGGCTGCCCCGGCTGACGGCGGACCAGCACCGGCTGCTCGCCGAGTACGCGGCCCAGGACGGCGACGCCGCACTGGACGGCACCGACCGGCCCGCCCGCCTCGCCGACGACGAACTGCGCACACTGCGGCTGCTCGCCGCCGACGGCCGTATGACCGCCGCCCAGGTGTCCCGGGAACTCGCCATCGGCCAGTCCACCGCCTACCGCGTCACCCAGTCACTGCTCCAGCGCCAACTGATCCGCCCCCGCGTGGAGATCGAGCCCAACCTGCTCGGCTACGCCCTGGAGGCGGTGGTCGCCCTGACCGTGTCACCGGGCGGGGTGGAAGAGGCGGCCGGGACACTCGCCCGGCACCCCTCCGCCCGCTACGTGTCGACCAACGCGGGCCCCTTCTCCGTCGTCCACCAGGGCGTCTTCCGCGACGAGGCGGGCCTCGCCGCGTTCCTCACCCGCGATGTGGCGGAGCTTCCCGGGGTGCTCTCCTCCGACGTCTCCGTGGTGCTCCGGGCGCTGCGGCGGCACTGGCTCGACCGGGAGGACGGACGCCTGGCGAACGCGCCCGGACCGGCGGACCACGAGAGCGGCATCAGAGGTCCCGAAGCGAACCGGACACCGACCAGTGGGAGTGGAGCGCATGACGACACGTGAGACCGCCATCGGCCTGGCCGAGGCCTACTACGACTCCGGGGAGTTCCTCGCCGACCTGCGGCGCCGGGTCGCGTTCCCGACCCAGAGCCCGCCGCCCGACGGCACGGGCCCGCTGCGCACCTACCTGACCGACGAACTCACCCCCGCCGTGAGCCGCCTGGGCGCGACCGCACGGATCGTCGACAACCCGGTGCCCGGCGCGGGACCGTTCCTGCTCGCCCACCGGCACGAGGCCGACGACCTGCCCACCGTCCTGGTCTACGGCCACGGCGACGTCGTCCCCGGCCAGGACGACCGGTGGCGCACCGGCCTGTCCCCCTGGGAACTCGTCGTCGAGGGCGACCGCCTCTACGGGCGCGGCACCGCCGACAACAAGGGCCAGCACACCGTCAACCTGGCCGCGCTCGAACAGGTCCTGGCGGCTCGCGGAGGCCGGCTGGGTTTCAACCTGAAGGTGCTCGTCGAGACCGGCGAGGAGTCCGGCTCACCGGGCCTGCGCGAGATGTGCCGCCGGCTGAAGGGCGACCTGGCCGCCGACCTGCTGATCGCCTCCGACGGCCCGCGCCTCGCGGCCGGCCGCCCCACCCTGTTCCTCGGCTCGCGGGGCGCCGCCAACTTCCGCCTGCGCGTGGCCCTGCGCGAGGGCGCCCACCACTCGGGCAACTGGGGCGGCGCCCTGCGCAATCCCGCCACGGTGCTCGCCGGCGCCCTGGCGACCCTGGTCGACGCCCGGGGCCGCATCCTCGTGGACGGACTGCGCCCCCCGGCGCTGCCCGGGCCCGTCGCCGCCGCCCTGGCCGACCTCACCGTGGGCGGCGGGGACGACGACCCGGACGTGGACACCGACTGGGGCGAGCCGGGTCTCACCCCGGCCGAACGCGTCTTCGGCTGGAACACGCTGGAGGTCCTCACCCTGGCCGCCGGTGACCCCGCCAAGCCCGTCGGGGCCATCCCCGGCGGCGCCCACGCCGACGTCCAGCTCCGCTTCGTCGTCGGCACCCCCTGGCGCGACCTCGAACGCATCGTCCGCGACCACCTCGACGCCCACGGCCTGTCCATGGTCGACGTCGAGGTGCTGCAGGCCGTGCCCGCGACCCGCCTCAGCCCCGACGACCCGTGGGTCCGCTGGGCCGTGGACTCCCTGCGCGACACCACGGGCAAGGAACCGGCCGTCCTGCCGAACCTCGGAGGCACGCTCCCCAACGACGCCTTCGCGGACATCCTTGGCCTGCCCACCGTCTGGATCCCGCACTCCCACCCGTCCTGCTCCCAACACGCCCCGGACGAGCACCTGCTGGGAGCGGTGGCCCGAGAGGGGCTGGGCATCATGGCGGGCCTGTTCTGGGACCTCGGCGAACGACGCCCCGCGCCCTAGACGACGTCCGGGCCCGTCTCGACGAACCGGGCCAGGTTCGCCAAAGCCATGCGCGTGCCCGTCTCGTTGTCCGCGGCGGGAACGACGTCGGGGATGCCCTCGTGGACCATGAGGACGTCGGTGCCGCCGCCCTCCGCGTCGGTGAGCGTCGTCGTCATGGTCATCGAGCCGCCCAGCGCGGGGTCGGCGGACTCGAACGCGAGCACCTCGACCACCTGCTCGTCGGGCACGAGCCGCGCGAAGTGGCCGTGGTACGTGTCGGTGTGCGCGGCCGACTTCCCGGTGGCGTCCGGCGCGTCGTACGTCAGCGAGACACGGAACCGGCCGCCCTCGCGGGCGTCGAACTCGTGCACCTCGCCGCGCATATCGTCCGGCACCCGCCAGCGCGCGATCGCCTCCGCGCTCACCAGCGCCCGGTAGACGGCCGGACGAGGCGCGTCGACATGGCCGGAGACCCGCGTCGTGTACATGCCCCCACCCTACGGCGACGCGCGCACCGAGCCGTTCAGGCCCGGCCGGGCTCGTCCGCCCCGGTCGGCAGCGGTGGCTCCGCCTCGATGTGCCGCAGCTCCTCGTCGGTGAGCAGCCGGGAGCGGATCAGGAAACGGACGCCCTCCGGGGCCTCCAGGGAGAAGCCGCTGCCGCGGCCGGGGACGACGTCCACGGTGAGATGGGTGTGCGACCAGTACGTGTGCTGGTCCGCGCTCATCCAGAACGGGGTGTCCCCGGCCACCTGCCCCAGCAGGACGTCCGAGGCACCGACCCGGAACTCACCGCGCGGGTAGCACATCGGGGCGCTGCCGTCGCAGCAGCCGCCGGACTGGTGGAACATCACCGGCCCGTGCGCCCCGGTCAGCCGCCGCAGCAGTTCCTCGGCGGCCGGCGTCAGTTCGACACGTTCCGTGCGGGTGGGGTGGTTCGTCATGCGATCCCTCCTGGCCGGTCGGTCCGTCTATCTTGGCAATCGGTACGAGCATGTCGTTCCGAGCATGAGAAGTCGTTCCGAGCATGAGAACAGGAAGGCCCCATGACCGCCACCGATCCGTGGATACGACGCTTCTTCCCGAGCCCCGACGCCCCCGTACAACTGGTCTGTCTGCCCCACGCGGGCGGTTCGGCGTCCTTCTTCCGGCCGGTGGCCCAGGCGTTGAACCCCGGGGTCGAGGTGCTCTCCGTCCAGTACCCGGGCCGCCAGGACCGGCACAACGAGCCCATGATCGACACCATCGACGGTCTCGCGGACCATGTCAGCCGGGCCGTGACGCGCACGGTGGACCGCCCCTTCGCCCTGTTCGGGCACAGCATGGGAGCGACCCTGGCCTTCGAGGTCGCCGTACGGCTGGAGCGGGCCGGGCGATTCGCCGAGCGGGTCTTCGTCTCGGGGCGCCGCGCACCGTCGTGCCACCGCGACGAGCGGGTGCACCGGCGTGACGACGCCGGGATCATCGCCGAACTGCGCGGGCTCAGCGGCACCGACCAGCGCGTCTTCGGGGACGAGGAGCTGATGCGCATGATCCTGCCGGCCCTCCGCAACGACTACCGCGCGGTGGAGACCTATGTGTGGGCGTCGGACCACCGGCTCCACAGCCCCCTCACCGCTCTGACCGGAGACGACGACCCCAAGGCGAGCCACGACGAGGTACGCGCCTGGAGCGCCCACACCGCGGGCGACTTCGAGATGAAGCGCTACCCCGGCGGGCACTTCTTCCTCATCGACCACGCGCCGGACGTGATCGGCGTCATCGGCGAGCGTCTGGCCCGGCCCGCCGCGACCCCGCGCTGACTCACCGGCCGTTCAGATGGGCCAGTACGGCCAGCACCCTGCGGTGGCCGCTGTCGCTGGGCGGGAGCCCGAGCTTCAGGAACACGTTGCCGATGTGCTTGCTGACGGCGCGTTCGGTGACGACGAGGGTCTGCGCGATGGTGGTGTTGTCGTGGCCCTCCGCCATCAGCTTCAGCACCTCGCGCTCGCGCGGCGTCAGTGAGTCCAGGGGAGAGTCGCGGCGCCGGGTGAGCGACTCGGTGACCACCTCCGGGTCCAGGGCCGTACCACCGCCCGCGACCCGGTCCAGCGCCTCGAGGAACTCGTCCACCCGGCCCACCCGGTCCTTGAGCAGATAGCCGACCCCGCTCGCCCCGCCGCCCAGCAACTCGGCGGCGTACGACTCCTCCACGTACTGCGAGAGCACCAGCACGGGCAGCCCGGGAATCCTCTCGCGGGCCTCCAGCGCGGCGCGCAGGCCCTCGTCCCGGAAGCCCGGCGGCATCCGTACGTCGAGCACGGCCGCGTCCGGACGGTGCTCCAGCAGCGCCGGGAGGACCTCGGGGCCGGTGCCGGCGACGGCCGCCACCTCATGCCCGGCCGAGGTCAGCAGCAGCACGAGCCCTTCTCTGAGCAGGGCGTTGTCCTCGGCGATCACCACACGCACGGCAGCTCCACTTCGATCACGGTCGGCCCTCCGACGGGGCTGGCCACGGTCACGGTCCCGTCCAGGGCGGCGACGCGGCGGCGGATGCCCAGCAGCCCGGAACCGTCACCGGACTCGTCCGCGCCGCCCACGCCCTCGTCCCGGACGACGGCGCGCAGCCCGGTGCGCAGGCGTTCCAGGACGACCGACGCCCGGTCGGCGCCGCTGTACTTGGCGGCGTTGGTGAGCGCCTCCGCCACGGCGAAGTAGGTGGCCGCCTCGACCGCGGCCGGGGCCCGGACCCCCTCTCCCTCCAGACCGTCCACCCGCACGGCCACCTCGAGCCCGCTGACCGCGGCCAGCGCCCGCACCGCACCGACCAGGCCCCGGTCGGTGAGGATCGGCGGATGGATGCCGCGGACCACGTGCCGCAGCTCGGTCAGCGCCTCCTCGGCCTGGTCCTGTGCGCCGGCCAGCAGTCGCTGCGCGGCCTGCGGGTCGCGGTCGTAGGCGCGTACCGCCAGCCCGATCCGCATGGACAGCGCCACCAGCCGGGCCTGCGCCCCGTCGTGCAGATCCCGCTCGATGCGGCGCAGCTCGGCCCCGTGCGCCGCGATCGCGTCCGTCCGGGTGGCGGCCAGCTCCTCGACCCGGGCGGCCAGTCGCGCGCTGGGCGAGGGCTTGAGCAGGGTCTCCGACCAGCCGGCCTCCACATCGGCGAGGCGGGTGATCAACGGCAGGACGAGCGCCTCACGGCGCCACAGCCCGCACCACACGCCGTCGACGAGCAGTCCCAGCGGCCACAGGGGCAGCGCCAGGGCGAGCATGGCTCCGTAGACGTAGGAGGCCGCCATCCAGCGCAGGTCGGTCAGGGTGCCGGGGTCCCGGACCGCGATCCGCAGCCGCTCCCGCAGCGGGCCGGCGACCGGTTCGTACGCCTCGGGGATCTCCCGGCCCGTCCAGGCCGTCACCAGGCTGCGCTTCGCCCCGGCGATCCGGCGGATCAGCGGCACCGTCTCGGGCAGCAGCCACGCCCCCACGACGGAGACCGTGGCGATCGCCGTGATCAGCAGCACGGTGACGAACAGATACAGGCCGAAGGCCAGCAGCGCGGCGACGAACAGGTGGAGCGTGGCCCGTCCGGCCTGCCGCAACTCCCCGCCCGTGCGGGCCGGGCCGGTGACCGGACGGGCCGGTGGGGCCACCGTCATCCGGGGCGCCGCATGTGCCGGCGGATCCAGGCCGCCTGCCCGCCGTCGACGAGCAGATCGGTGCCGGTGATGTACCGCGCCTCGGGGCCGGTGAGGAAGGCCACGGCGTCGGCGATCTCGCCCGGTGTGCCCGGGCGGCCCGCGCCGCACGCGTCGAGCATCTTGAGCATGTGCCCGTCGGCGTCCGAGTCGGCCTCCGCCTTCGCCATGGCGGTGGCGATGACTCCGGGGCTGAGAGTGTTGACGCGGGCGCCGAGCCGGTTCCACGCGAGGGCGGCGGCCTGCACACGGACGTGGTTGGCGTGCTTGGCGAGGATGTAGGCGGCGGTCGCGTCGTCGCCGAGGGCCGTCACCGCGTCAAGCCCGAGCAGTTCCTCGGCGGGAGCCGTCGCCAGGGCGGCCTCGTCCTCGGCGCCGATCGAAGCCATGTGCCCGGCCAGACTCACGACACAGACCAGCGAGGTGCCTCTGACGGCCACCTTCCCGAACGCCTCGATCACATACACCGTGCCGAGCAGGTCCACGTCGAGGATTCTGCGGACCGAGGCCGTCGCGGCGGCGACTCCGGCGGTGTGCACCACCGCGGTGATCCGCCCCTGCTCCGCCGCGGTCCGGGCGAGTTCCTCGACCGAGGCGCGGTCGGAGACGTCGGTCGGTACGCCCCGCACCGCGTAGCCCTCGGTGCTCAGCTCCGCCACGACCTGATCGAGCCGTTCGCGCGAGTGGTCGGCGAGGATCAGCGTCCGCCCGCTGCCCAGACGGCGCGCGACCGCCGTTCCCATCCCGCCCGCTCCGGTGACGACGACCACGTCGCGCGGGTCGTCCGTACGGTTCTGCATCTGCGCTCTCCTTCGAAGAAAGGGCGGGGGCGACAACGGGGCCGCCCCCGCAGGGAGTCGGGATACCTGGGGTCAGGCCGCCTCGGTGCCGGCGGCCGGTGCGGCGTCGCTCCAGGCCGTCCCGCCCGCGATGGCCTGCCGCCATCCGCGGACGGCCTTGGGCGGCATGCCGACCGCCAAGGCGCCGGTCAGCCGCTCGCCCGTGCGATAGGCGGCCACGAACCTGCGCTCGGCCAAGTCCCCGTCCACGACGGCGACTTCGTCGTGGCCGCGCAGATAGCCGTACGCCTGGATCTTCATGTCGTACTGGTCGGACCAGAAGTAAGGCACCGGCGCGAACGGCCTGCGCGTATCCGGTGCGGCGAGCAGGTTGCGGGCGGCGGCCATGCCCTGCTCGGCGGCGTTCGTACGATGCTCGATCCGCATCGACGTCCCGAACAGCGGGTTGTCCCAGCGGGCCACGTCACCGGCCGCGTACACACCCGGCGCGGCCGCGCAGTACGCGTCGCAGAGCACCCCGTCGCCGACCGGAACCCCGCTGTCCGCCAGCCACTCAGTGTTGGGCAGCGAGCCGATGGCGACCAGGACCTCGTCGGCCTCGACCAGTTCGCCGTCCGCGAGCCGCACGCCTCCGTCGGTCACCTCGGTCACGGTGACGCCGGTGCGCAGCTCCACACCGTGGTCGAGGTGGGCCTGCGAGAGCACCTGGCCGACCTCGGTCCCGACGGCGTGCGCCAGCGGTACGGGAGCCGGTTCCAGCAGGGTCACCCGGGCGCCAAGACCCCAGGCCACCGCGGCGGCCTCGGCGCCGAGGAACCCGGCGCCCACCACGACCAGCCGGCCGCCCGGCTCCAGCCGCTCGCGCAGCGCGAGGGCGTCGTCCAGAGTGCGCAGCACATGGGCGCCGCCGTCACCGGGCAGCCGCCGGGGACGCACCCCGGTGGCCACGATCAGCCCGTCGTACGGCACTTGCTCCCCGTCGGCCAGACACACCGTACGGTCCGTCATGTCCAGCCCGGTCGCCGCCGCTCCCAGCCGCAGGTCGAGGCCGAGGGCGTCGAGGTCGGCTCGCGGACGCAGCGACAGGCGTTCGACCGGCCACTCGCCGGAGAGGATCTGCTTGGACAGCGGCGGGCGGTCGTACGGGGCGCGCGGCTCGTCACCGACGAGGGTGAGCGTGCCGTCGTAGCCCGCCCGGCGCAGGGTCTCCGCCGCCGCGAGTCCGGCGGCCGAGGCGCCGACGACCACGACGCGCCTCACGACTCGACCAGCCGGATCGCCGCGGCCGGGCAGATCGCCACGGCCTCCTCCACCTCGCCGCGCAGTTCCTCGCCGGGCCGCTCCTCCAGCAGGATCGCGACACCGTCGTCGTCCCGCTGGTCGAAGACGTCAGGAGCGGCCATCACGCACTGCCCCGACGCCACGCACTTCGGTACGTCCAGTTCCACACGCATCGTTGTCACCTCGGTTCTTTCTGAGTGGGGGGATCTGAGGGGGGAGGGGTCACCAGGCCACGGGCAGGCTGTGCACGCCGTAGGTGGTCCCGGTGTGGTCGAACTCCAGGTCCTCGACGGCCGCGTCCAGCCGCAGGGTCGGGATGCGGCGGTAGAGGGTGCCGTAGACGACCTGGAGCTCCAGGCGGGCCAGGTTCTGGCCCAGGCACTGGTGGGGTCCGTAGCCGAATGCCTGGTGGATGCGGGCCGGGCGGGTGATGTCGAGGCGCTCGGCCTCGGGGAAGACTTCCGGGTCCCAGTTCGCGGCGTGCAGGTCGAAGATGATGCCGTCGCCCTTGCGGATGACGACGTCACCGATCTCGATGTCGTCCTTCGCGACCCTGCGTACGCCGGTCTGGACGATGGACAGATAGCGCAGCACCTCGTCCACCGCGTTCGCGACCAGCTTCGGGTCGTCGGTCTCGCGCAGCAGGGCCAGCTGGTCGGGGTCCTGGAGCAGGGCGAGGGTGCCGAGGCTGATCATCGTCGCGGTGGTCTCGTGACCGGCGATCAGCATCGCGACGCCCATGTGGACGGCCTCGGTGTGCGTCATCTCGCCGGCCTGGACACGGCCTGCCATCTCCGAAAGCACGTCGTCGTCCGGGTCGGCCGTCTTCAGCTTGAGGAGGTTGTCCAGGTACGCGGCCAGCGCACCGCTGGCCTTCCTGGCCTCCTCCGGAGCCGCCGAACCGTCCAGGACCAGACTGCTGCTGCGCTGGAAGAAGTCGTGGTCCTCGTACGGCACTCCGAGCAGCTCGGCGATCACCAGCGACGGCACCGGCAGCGCGAACGCCGTGAGCAGATCGGCCGGGTTCGGTCCGGCGAGCATCCCGTCGATGAGCTCGTCGACGATCCTCTGGACCGGCTCCCGCATCTTCTCGATCCGCTTGACCACGAACGGCCCGTTGACGGTCCGCCGCAGCCGCGTGTGCTCCGGGGCGTCCGTGTTGGTGATCAGCCGCGGTGTGATCGGCGCGATCTCCGCCCGGTGCGCGTTGACATACGGGAAGCCGGGGTCGAGGTCGTCGTCGCTGACGCGGGAGTCGGGCAGCAGGGCCCGCTGGTCGGCGTGGCGGGTGACCAGCCAGGGTGTGCTGCCGTTCCAGATCCGCACCTTGGTGATCGGCTTCTCGTCCCGCAGTTCCTGTGCGACCGGGGCCGGGGCCAGCGGGCACTCCGCCGCGCGCGGCAGCGGGTACTCGGGCAGCGGGCCGGTGGCGCCGGTGACGGGGCAGGGCAGGGCATCGGACATGACGTCTCCTCAGTGATGGGGTGGGGGAGGGGAAGAGTTCGGGCATCGGTATGGAAGCGGAGCGGGCTGACAGCTTCCGGTCAGCTCCCTGACCTCAAGCTGACGTGACTCACGTCACTCGCCGGCGGATAGCGGTGTCTCAGGCGTGGGCCGCGTTCCGGTAGTTGGCGACGATCCCGCCGGCCGCGCCGAGCGAGACGAGCGCCATGGCGGCAGCGGCGGCGATGCCCTTCACGCCGTCCAGGGCGAAGTGCATCGCCGCGGCCGCACCGCCGTTGAACAGGAACAGGAACCACAGCGTGCCCGGCCTGGACAGGAAGCCCTTGATCCTCGGCTTCTTGGCGAGCCGCGTACCGGTGACGAGCGCGACGGCGGACCCGGCGATGGTGGCCACGTCCTTCTGGGTGCCGTCGAGGACGGAACCGGCACCCAGGGCGGCGCCCAGGCCGACGGTGAAGAAGCTCCAGAGCAGCAGGTTGGCGACGAACGACTTGACGGTGGCGAGGAACGAAGACATGGAGGTGCCTCTCGGGGTGGAATGCGGGGGAGGGAGGGGTGGGTTCGGCGTTTCCGACCTGCTCACCACGATCCCGTCCGCCGCGTGCCGCGACGAGGGAGCGCGCTCCCGAACCAGGGGTGCAGCCTGCTGCACCACGGCCGTTCAGGGGTCGGCGCCTCAGCGGACGCGCACTAGGAGCGCGCCCCGGAGATCTCCGTCGTTTCAGTAAGGGCTTCGGCCGGCTCGGCCGTTTCATCGGTGGCCTGCCGACGAGGGAGGAACGAGGCGAGGAAGAAGGCCAGAAGGGCGGCGCCGGCGCCGATGGCCATGACCGTCTTGAAGCCGTTCTCGGAGGGCAGGGCGTGGCCCCCGAAGCCGGTGGTCATCTGCGCCAGGATGACGCCCGCGAGGGCACTGGCGAACGACGTTCCCATGGAGCGCATCAGGGTGTTGAGGCTGTTGGCCGCCGCCGTCTCGGAAGCCGGCACCGCGCCCATGATCAGGGCGGGCATGGCCCCGTAGGCGAAGCCGACACCGCCGCCGATGACACAGGCGACCAGGACGATGTGCCAGACCTCGGACATCGACACGGTGCCCAGCCCGTACCCGGCGGCAACGACGACCGCGCCGATCATCAGGGTGACCTTGGGGCCCTTCGCCTTGGTGAGGCCGGCGGACACGGCGGACATGGCCATCATCACCAGCCCCTGCGGGGCCAGGATCAGACCGACGGCCAGCATGGACTTGCCCAGCCCGTAGCCGGTCTGCTCAGGCAGCTGGAGGATCTGCGGCAGGACGAGCGACATGGCGAACATCGAGAAGCCGAGCGCGACCGAGGCGAGGTTGGTGAACAGCACCTGGCGGCGGGCGGTGGTGCGCAGGTCCACCAGCGGCTGGGAGGTGCGCAGTTCGTACCGTCCCCACAGCAGGAAGACCAGGACCGCGGCGGTGAACAGACCCAGCGTCGTGCCGCTGGTCCAGCCCCAGTCGCCGCCCTTGGAGACGGCCAGCAGCAGGGACACCAGGGCGGCGGACAGGCCGAGGGAGCCGAGCAGATCGAAGCTGCCGCCGGTGCGGACCTTCGACTCGGGCACGATCAGTACCAGGAGGGCCAGGGCCACGACACCGAGCGCGGCGGAGATCCAGAACAGCATGTGCCAGTCGTAGCGGTCGGCGATGAAGGCGGCCGCGGGCAGGCCGAGGGCACCGCCGACGCCCAGGGAGGCGCTCATCAGGGCGGTGGAACCGGCGAGCCGCTCGGCGGGCAGGACGTCCCGCATGATGCTGATGCCGAGCGGGACGACGGCCGCCGCCAGGCCCTGGAGCGTCCGGCCGACGATCATCGGGACGAGCGAGTCGCTCAGGGCGCAGACGACCGAGCCGGACACCAGCAGCACGACGCTGGCGAGCAGCATCC
This sequence comes from Streptomyces sp. NPDC040589, assembly GCF_055594445.1. NCBI lineage: Bacteria > Bacillati > Actinomycetota > Actinomycetes > Kitasatosporales > Streptomycetaceae > Streptomyces > Streptomyces sp. NPDC040589. The sequence goes on from NZ_JBVIWP010000004.1 coordinate 299,944, forward strand.
GGCGCTTGCCGAACATGTCACCGAGCCGGCCGACGACCGGAGTGGCGACGGCGGCGGCCAGCAGGGTGGCGGTGATCGCCCAGGCGGCGTTCGACGGCGAGGCGTTCAGGAATCTCGGCAGTTCGGGAACGATCGGGATGACCAGGGTCTGCATCAGCGAGACCACGATGCCGGCGAAGGCCAGTACTCCGACCACGGCGTTCGATCTGGGCGGGGCGGACGAGCCGCCCTTCGCGTGGCGGGCGAGGGGGTGGGACATGGAGGCCTCCGTGGACGACGGGGGAGTGAGGTTGCTTGACTTAGGCAAGCAGATTTCCCTTGTCTAAGTCAAGCAACTTTTCCATTGCTTAACTCAGGCAAATATGCCTACGCTGAGTGCATGTCCACACCGCATCCAGTGGCGGAGCCCGCCTCGACGGCCCTGGCCGAGATCGAGCAAGCCCTCACGCGCATCACGTACCTGGCCGGCCGGACCCGGCAGCACGAGCGTCTGATGGCCGAGTCGGGATTGACCCTTGACCGGGCCGCCGCGACGATCCTGACGCACATCGCCGGGAGCGACCCGCCACGCCCCGGCGTCCTGGCCGCCCGGCTGTCGGTGGAGGCGTCCCACGTCACCCGGCAGCTGCGGCAACTGGAGCGGGCCGGCTACGTCGTCCGCGTCCCCGACCCGGACGACCGGCGCGCCCAGCGCGTCCAGCTCACCGAGACCGGCCTGGTCGCCGCCGAGCGCATGCGGGAGGTCCGGCGGCGGGGCATGGAGATGGCGCTGTCCGCCTGGCCCGCCGGGGAGCTGCGGCAGCTCGCCGGGTTCCTCCGCCGGCTCCTCGACGACTTCGTCACGCACACCGAGAGCGACCTCGACGCCGGGCCCCCGGCACGCGACGCGGGGGAGCGGCGGACTTAGAGCAGAGGGGCGTCCGGGTCACCCGGACGTCTCGGCGGGCAGGGGCTGTTCCGCCCAGATCGTCTTGCCCGTGGGGGTCTGGCGGGTACCCCAGCGGTCGGAGAGCTGGGCGACGAGGAGCAGTCCGCGTCCGCCCTCGTCGAAGACGCGGGCCCGGCGCAGGTGGGGTGCGGTGTTGCTGCCGTCGGACACCTCGCAGATGAGGGTCGAGTCGCGGATCAGCCGCAGCTCGATGGGGGCGCCGCCGTAGCGCAGGGCGTTGGTGACCAGTTCGCTGACGATCAGTTCCGTGGTGAACGCCGCCTCCGTCAGTCCCCAGGAGGCCAGTTGTCCGCCCGCCAGCTTGCGGGCCCGGGCCACGGCGGCGGGGTCCGGTGGCAGCTGCCAGGTGTGCACCTGCCCGGCGCCGAGCGCGGCGGTCCGGGCCAGCATCAGCACGATGTCGTCGGCGGAACGGCCCGCCAGCACGGTGTGCAGCACCTGGTCACAGGTCTCCTCCAGCGCCTCGGCGGGGCTGCTCAGGGCCTGGCGCAGCAGACCGAGCCCGACCTCGATGTCGTGGTCGGCGGCCTCGATCAGCCCGTCGGTGTAGAGGGCGAGCAGGCTGTTCTCCTCCAGCCGGACCTCGGCCGCTTCGAACGGCAGGCCGCCCAGGCCCAGTGGCGGCCCGGCCGGCAGGTCGAGGAAGCGCACGCCGCCGTCGGGCGTGACCACCGCGGGCTGCGGATGCCCCGCGCGGGCCATGGTGCAGCGGCGGGACACCGGGTCGTACACGGCGTACAGACAGGTGGCGCCGACCTGCCCCGACGCCTCCGCCGACCGCCCGCGCACCTCCGGGCCCTCTTCCCGGTCGAGCCTCAGGACGAGATCGTCCAGCTGGGTGAGCAGCTCGTCGGGGGCGAGATCGACATCCGCGAGCGTCCGTACGGCCGTCCGCAGCCGGCCCATCGTGGCCGAGGCGTGGATGCCGTGGCCCACCACGTCGCCCACCACCAGGGCGACCCGGGCGCCGGACAGCGGGATCACGTCGAACCAGTCGCCGCCGATCTCCGCCCCGGAACCGGTCGGCAGATAGCGGTAGGCGACCTCCATCGCCGCCAGTTCCGGAGGCCGGTCGGGCAGCAGGCTGCGCTGGAGCGCCAGTGCCGTACGGCGTTCCCGGGTGTAGCGGCGGGCGTTGTCCACGCTCACCGCCGCCCTGGCGACGATCTCCTCCGCGAGCAGCAGGTCGTCCTCGCTGAACGGCTCCGGCGTCCGGTGCCGCAGGAAGTGCACCAGACCCAGGGTCACCCCCCGGGCCCGCAGCGGCACCATCATCACCGAGTGGATCATGTGCTTGGCCACGGATTCGGCGCGGGCGGGCGAGGACCTGATCCACTCCCGCATCCCCGGATCCCCCGGCCGGTGCCGGGCGCCCCGGCCGGCGACCAGCGTCCGCACCGGCAGCGTGTCCACGGGGTAGAGCGTCGTCCCGCCCGAGGGGATCACCGACTCGGGGCAGCCCTCGAGCACCGACCGCTGCGCGGTGCGCCGCACGGTGACCGGCGCGTCCAGCGGCAGCGGTTCCGGCTCGTCACCCAGGGCGACGGACTCCAGCAGGTCCACGGTGACGAAGTCCGCGAACCCGCTCACGGCCACCTCGGCCAGCTCGTCCGCCGTCCGGGCCACGTCCAGGGTGCTCCCGATGCGGAGGCTGGCGTCGTTGAGCACCGCCAGCCGGCGGCGGGCCCAGGACCGCTCCGTGGTGTCGAACACGGTCGCGGACAGCCCCTGGACCGTGCCGGTCTCGTCCTTCAACGGCGACATGTACATGGACCAGGCGTGCGTCCGGGTCTCACCCGGGGCCCGGACGCGCTCCTCGTGGAAGATCATCTCGCCGGTGCGCAGGACCTCCCGCTGGAGGCGGTCGTACTCGTCGAAGGGCCAAGCGGGCTGGATCTCCCACAGCGTCAGGCCCTTCATCTCCTCCTCGGTCCGGCCCATCACCTGCGTCATGACCTCGTTGGCGGCCACGAGCCGGGCCTCGAGGTCGTAGACGGCCACCGGTACCGGGAGCTGGGAGAGCGTGAGGTCCCACAGGGGCACGGTCCCGTGCCCGCCCCGCCGCGCCGTGTGCGCCGGTGCGGCGCCGGTCACCAGCCAGAGCCGCCGGTGGCCGGCGTCCGTCAGAGGCGTTCCCTGCAGCCGGACCACGACCCGGTCGCCGTCCCGGCTCCGGAGCGCCACCTCACCGGCCCACCGCTGCCCGTCGGCCACATGCCGCCGCGTGGATTCCGGGAGGTCGGCGGCGAGCAGTGCGCCGACGGCCCGGCCCACGATCTCGGCGGCGTCGTATCCGAGCAGGCGGCGAGCGCCGTCGCTCCACACCATGATCGCCCCACGGGCGTCGACGACGACCGCGAGGTCCTCCGGTACGCGTCCCTCCACGGTGCCTCCGGGTGTGACGCCCTCGCCCTCGCTGGTTCCCCGGCCTTCTTTTCGGGGAGGGCCGCCGGGTACCCCGTTCCGGCTTTCCCCTACCCTCCCGCCGTCGGCGGTCGTGTTCTCAGATGGCCGCGCGAATCGCCCGCTCGAACCCCTCGACATGGCCGCGGGCGAGCTGTGCCGCCTTCTCCGGTTCACCCGCCACGATCGCCTCGATCAACGGCCCGTGCTCCTCGACGTGGCCGGCCATGTCGGACAGGCGGTCGAGGAACAGGCACCAGATGCGGGTGGCGAGGTTGTCGTGGCGGACGAGGGTGTCCTCCAGGTAGGGGTTGTGCGCGGCGGCGTAGACGGCGCGGTGGACCTGGAGGTCCAGGTGCATGAGCGCGGTGTCGTCGTGCCGGCCGGAGTCCGCGCTCGCCAGCTCCTGCCGCAGGGCCGTCAGGACCGCCCGGTCCGCGGCCGTGGCGCGGCGCGCGGCCTGGGCGGCGGCCAGCGGCTCCAGCTCCTGGCGCACCTCGGAGATATGAGCCAGGTCCGTGATGTTGACCTCGGTGGCGAAGGTGCCGCGCCGGGGGTAGGTCGTGATCAGCCGCTCGTACTGGAGCCGCTTGAGCGCCTCGCGCACCGGCGTCCGTCCGACGCCGAGGGACTGTGCCAGCTGCTCCTCGTGGATCGGCGCGCCCGGGCGGATCTCGAGCATGACGAGCCGGTCGCGGATGGCGCGGTAGGCCCGCTCGGCGAGCGACAGCTCCTCGCCCCCGGGCGCTCCGCCGCTCGGCTCTCCGCCTCCGGGCTCGGTCGCCAGCTGCTGCATGAATGCCCCCTTGACCTGTCCGGCGAGCTCCCATACCGTACCGCAGAGTCTGATATATCAGTTGCGCATTAGTCGGCTACCAGGATGGTGCACAGATGGCAACCAGCCCGTCGGCCAGCACGCTCGCCTCCCCCCTCGCCCTCCCGCTCGGCGAACTCGACCCGGACGTCGCCACCGCCGTGAACGCCGAGCTGCACCGCCAGCAGTCCACCCTCGAGATGATCGCCTCGGAGAACTTCGCCCCGGCCGCCGTCATGGAGGCGCAGGGCTCGGTCCTGACCAACAAGTACGCCGAGGGCTACCCGGGCCGCCGCTACTACGGCGGCTGCGCACACGTCGACGCCGTCGAGCGCCTGGCCATCGCCCGGGTGAAGGAGCTGTTCGGCGCCGAGCACGCCAACGTCCAGCCGCACTCCGGCGCCCAGGCCAACGCCGCCGCGATGTCCGCGCTGCTCAAGCCGGGCGACACGATCCTCGGGCTCGACCTGGCGCACGGCGGTCACCTGACCCACGGCATGCGCCTCAACTACTCCGGCAAGCTGTACGACGTCGTGCCGTACCACGTGCGCGAGTCCGATCTGAGGGTCGACATGGACGAGGTCGAGCGACTCGCCCTCGCGCACCGGCCCCGGATGATCGTCGCCGGCTGGTCGGCCTACGCCCGGCGGCTGGACTTCGCCGCGTTCCGGCGGATCGCCGACCAGGTGGGCGCGTATCTGCTCGTGGACATGGCGCACTTCGCCGGGCTGGTGGCCGCCGGCCTCCACCCCAGCCCGGTGCCGTACGCCGACGTCGTCACGACCACCACGCACAAGACCCTCGGCGGCCCGCGCGGCGGTGTGATCCTCAGCCGCGCCGACTTGGCCAAGAAGATCGACTCGGCCGTCTTCCCGGGCCAGCAGGGCGGCCCGCTGCAGCATGTCATCGCGGCGAAGGCGGTCGCCTTCAAGGTGGCGGCGGGGGAGGAGTTCAAGGAGCGGCAGCAGCGCACCCTGCACGGCGCCCGCGTCCTCGCCGGACGGCTGCTCGCCGACGACGTCGCCGAGGCCGGGATCACGGTGCTCACCGGCGGCACCGAGGTCCACCTCGTCCTCGTCGACCTGCGGAACTCCGCGCTCGACGGCCGGCAGGCCGAGGACCGGCTGCACCGCGTCGGCATCACCGTCAACCGCAACGCGGTGCCGTTCGACCCACGCCCGCCGATGGTCTCGTCGGGGCTGCGGATCGGCACCCCGGCCCTGGCCACCCGCGGCTTCGGCGACGCGGAGTTCCGCGAGGTGGCCGACATCATCGCCCAGGCCCTGAAGGGCGAACAGCCCGACGACGCACTGCGCGACCGGGTCGGCGGGCTCGCCGCCGCCTTCCCCCTCTATCCCCACCTGTCCCACGCGAACGGAGGCGCGGCATGACCGCCCAGCCGCTGCCGGAGCACCCGGACTTCCTGTGGCGCAATCCCGAGCCGCGCTCCTCGTACGACGTCGTCATCGTCGGCGCGGGCGGCCACGGCCTGGCCACCGCCTACTACCTCGCCAAGAACCACGGCATCACCAAGGTCGCCGTCCTGGAGAAGGGCTGGCTGGCCGGCGGCAACATGGCCCGCAACACCACGATCATCCGCTCCAACTACCTCTGGGACGAGAGCGCGGCGATCTACGAACACGCGCTCAAACTGTGGGAGGGGCTCCCCGAGGAGCTGGACTACGACTTCCTGTTCAGCCAGCGAGGCGTCCTCAACCTCGCGCACACCCTCCAGGACGTCCGCGAGGGCGTGCGCCGGGCCAACGCCAACCGCCTCAACGGGGTCGACGCCCACTGGCTCGAACCGGACGAGGTCGCCAAGGTCTGCCCCATCCTCAACGTCTCGCCCCGCACCCGCTATCCGGTCCTCGGCGCCACCTTCCAGCCCCGGGCCGGCATCGCCAAGCACGACCACGTCGCCTGGGCTCTGGCCCGCCGCGCCGACGAGCTGGGCGTGGACCTGATCCAGGGCTGCGAGGTCACCGGGTTCCTCAAGGACGGCGACCGCGTCGTGGGCGTCGAGACCGACCGGGGCCGGATCCTCGCCGGCCGGGTCGGCCTCGCGGCGGCCGGGCACAGCAGCGTGCTGGCCGAGCGGGCGGGCGTACGGCTGCCGGTGCAGTCCCATCCGTTGCAGGCACTGGTCTCCGAGCTGCACGAGCCGGTCCACCCGACGGTGGTGATGTCGAACCACGTCCATGTCTACGTCTCCCAGGCCCACAAGGGCGAGCTGGTGATGGGCGCGGGCGTCGACTCCTACAACGGCTACGGGCAGCGCGGCTCCTTCCACGTCATCGAGCAGCAGATGGCCGCCGCCGTCGAGCTGTTCCCCGTCTTCGCCCGCGCGCACGTCCTGCGCACCTGGGGCGGGATCGTCGACGTCACCCCGGACGCCTCCCCGATCATCGGCCGGACCCCCGTCGAGAACCTCTACGTCAACTGCGGCTGGGGCACCGGCGGTTTCAAGGCCACCCCGGCCGCCGGCTGGACCTTCGCGCACACCCTCGCCACCGGCGAGCCGCATCCGCTGAACGCCCCCTTCGCCCTCGAACGCTTCACGACGGGCGCCCTGATCGACGAACACGGCGCAGCGGCCGTGGCCCACTGAGGAGGACACCACCGTGCTGCTCATCACCTGCCCCTGGTGCGGTCCGCGGAACGAGACCGAGTACCACTACGGCGGCCAGGCCCACGTCCCCCACCCCGAGAACCCGGGCGAGCTCACCGACGAGCAGTGGGCCGCGTACGTCTTCTACCGGGACAACCCCAAGGGCCCCTTCGCCGAACGGTGGATGCACGGCACCGGCTGCCGCCGCTGGTTCAACGTCCTGCGCGACACCGCCACCCACGAGGTGCTGACCTCGTACCGCCTCGACGAGCCCCGTCCCGGAGGGAACCGATGACCGACCAGCGCTTCCGGCTCCCGCAGGGCGGCCGTATCGACCGCGGCACCGTGCTGCGGTTCACCGTCGACGGCCGGGAACTGACCGGCCACCCCGGCGACACCCTCGCCTCGGCCCTGCTGGCGAACGGCCTCGTCGAGGTCGCCCCGTCCCTCTACCGGGGCCGCCCGCGCGGCATCGTCGCCGCGGGCGCCGAGGAACCCAACGCCCTGGTGCAACTCGACGGCCCCTGCTCGGAGGGCATGCTCCCGGCGACGACGGTGGAGCTGTACGACGGCCTGTCCGCCCGCACCCTGTCGGGAATGGGCCGGCTCGACCCGACCCCCGACCCCGCCGTCTACGACAAGAAGTACGCGCACACCGATGTCCTGATCGTCGGCGCCGGACCGGCCGGACTCGCGGCCGCCGCCGCTGCCGCGGGCTCCGGCGCCCGTGTGATCCTCGTCGACGACCAGCCCGAGGCCGGTGGTTCGCTGTTCTCCGACCTGGAGTGGGTCGCCGACGTCCGGGCGGCCCTCGACGCCGCCCCCGAGGTCGTCGTGCTGCCCCGCACCACGGCCTTCGGCTCCTACGACGACAACTACGTGCTCGCTCTCCAGCGGCGCACCGACCACCTCGGAACGCTGGAAGGCGTCTCCCGGCAACGGCTGTGGCACATCCGGGCCCGTCAGGTGGTCCTGGCGACCGGTGCGCACGAGCGTCCGCTGGTCTTCGCCGGCAACGACCGGCCCGGGGTGATGCTCGCCGGGGCCGTGCGGACGTACCTCAACCGGTATGCCGTGGCCCCGGGTTCGCGGGCCGTGGTGAGCACGACCAACGACAGCGCCTACGACACGGTCGCCGATCTGCACGGCGCGGGCATCCCCGTCGCCGCCGTCGTGGACGCGCGTGCCGAGCTGTCCCCCCGGGCCGCCGAGGTCGCCATGGCGACCGGGGTGCGGGTGCTGACGGGCAGTGCGGTGGTCGAAACCGAGGGAGACGGACGGATCACGGGTGTCACTGTCCGGGCCCTCGACGGGGGTGAACCGGAGTCGTTCGACTGCGACGTGCTCGCCGTGTCGGGCGGGTGGAGCCCGGTGGTGCATCTGCACAGCCAGCGGCAGGGGCGGCTGCGCTGGGACGAGGAGCTGGTCGCGTTCGTCCCCGAGGGTGCCGTACGGGATCAGCAGGTCGTGGGGGCGGCGCGGGGATCGTACGACCTCGACGGCTGCCTGGCCGAGGGAGCGCGGGCGGGTGCGCGGGCCGCGACGGAGGCCGGGTTCCCGGTGCGGGTGCCGCCGGCTCCGCCCGAGCCGGCGCGGTCCGAGGTGCGCGCCCTGTGGCTGGTGCCCGGTGGTGACTCCTGGGACACCCACTTCGTCGACCTGCAACGCGATGTCACCGTCGCCGACGTCCTGCGCTCGACCGGGGCCGGGATGCGGGGCGTCGAGCACATCAAGCGCTACACCTCGCTCGGCACGGCGGGCGACCAGGGCAAGACGTCCGGTGTCAACGCGATCGGAGTGATCGCCGAGATCCTCGGCGGTTCGCCGGGCGAGATCGGCACCACGGCCTACCGGGCGCCATACACACCGATCGCCTTCGCCGCGCTGGCAGGCCGGGAACGCGGCGAGCTGTTCGACCCGGAGCGCACCACGTCCATCCACAGCTGGCATGTCGCGCACGGCGCGGAGTTCGAGGACGTCGGGCAGTGGAAGCGCCCCCGGTACTACCCGCGGCACGACGAGGACATGGACACGGCCGTGGCCCGGGAGTGCCGAGCGGCCCGCGAGGGAGTGGCGTTCATGGACGCCTCCACCCTCGGCAAGATCGAGATCCGGGGCGCGGACGCGGGCGAGTTCCTCAACCGCGTCTACACCAACGCCTTCAAGAAGCTCAAGCCCGGCACGGCCCGCTACGGCGTGATGTGCAAGCCCGACGGCATGATCTTCGACGACGGTGTGACACTGCGCCTCGACGACGACCGCTACTTCATGACCACCACGACCGGCGGCGCCGCCCATGTCCTGGACTGGCTGGAGGAGTGGCTGCAGACCGAGTGGCCCGAACTCGACGTGCACTGCACCTCGGTGACCGAGCAGTGGGCGACGATCGCCGTCGTGGGCCCGCAGTCGCGCGAGGTCGTCGCCCATCTCGCGCCCGACGTCGACCTGTCGAACGAGGCCTTCCCCTTCATGGCCTTCCGCGAGACGACCCTGGCCTCCGGCATCCCGGCCCGCGTCTGCCGGATCTCCTTCTCCGGCGAACTCGCCTACGAGATCAACGTCTCCGCGTGGTACGGCCTCGCGGTGTGGGAGGAGGTGGACGCGATCGGCCGGCCGTACGGCATCACCCCCTACGGCACCGAGACCATGCACGTCCTGCGGGCCGAGAAGGGCTACATCATCGTCGGCCAGGACACCGACGGCACCGTCACTCCGCAGGACGCGGGCATGTCCTGGGTGGTCTCGAAGCAGAAGGACTTCATCGGCAAGAGGTCCTTCTCCCGCGCGGACACCTCCCGCACCGACCGCAAACACCTGGTCGGCCTGCTGCCCAGCGACCGCACGACGCGGCTGCCCGAGGGCACCCAACTCGTCGCGCCGGACGTCTCCTTGGAGACGGTGCCCGTGCCGATGCTCGGCCATGTCACCTCCAGCTACCTCAGCCCGGCCCTCGGCCGCCCCTTCGCCCTGGCCCTCGTCGCCGACGGGCGGGCCAGGATCGGCGCGACGCTGCTCGCCCCGGTGGGCGAGGACCTGGTGCCCGTCGAGGTGGCCGACTGCGTCCTCTACGACCCCGAAGGGACCAAGCGAGATGGCTGAGCCCACGATCGACACAGGGCCGATGGCCCTGCGCAGAAGTCCCCTCGCCCACCTGGAGGACCGGATGCGCGCCGCCGCCGTCACCGGAGCCCGGGGCGTCACCCTCATGGAGCGGCCGTTCCTCACCATGGTGAACGTGCGCGTCGCCCCCGCTTCCGAGACGGCCGGGCGTATCGAGAAGACTCTGGGGGTGCGACTCCCGCGCGAGTGCGGCGACACCACCGCGTCCGGCCCCCACACGGCCGTCTGGCTGGGACCCGACGAGTGGCTCGTCATCTCCCGGGCCGACGGGACCGCCCTGACCGCCGAGTTGAGGGAGGCACTCGGGGGAGACCCGGGCTCGGTCGTGGACGTCTCCGCCAACCGCACCACGCTGGAGCTGCGCGGCCCGGCCGCCCGCCAGGTGCTGGAGAAGGGCTGCCCGCTGGACCTGCATCCCCGGGCCTTCGGTCCGGGCCGGGCGGTGTCGACCACGGTGGGCCCGGTCGCGGTGCTGCTCCGGCAGATCGACGACGCGCCCGCCTACCACCTGCTCCCGCGCTCCTCGTTCGCCGACCACCTGGGGCGCTGGCTCATCGACGCGATGAGTGAATTCCGCAGCGCGGAGGTGCACTGATGATCACGTCACCACAGACAGAGCACGTCCTGACCATCGACTGCCCCGAGGCTCCCGGCATCGTCCACGCCGTCTCGCGGTTCCTGCTGGAGCACGGCAGCGACATCATCGACAACCAGCAGTTCGGCGACCGCCGTGACGGACACTTCTTCATGCGGGTGCGCTTCGCCGCCACCGCCGACGAGACCGCGACAGGCACCCTGCGCCGTGACTTCGCCGCCGTGGCCGCCCCCTTCGCCATGCGGTGGCACCTCGAACCCGTCAGCACACGGCGCCGCGTGCTGGTCATGGTGTCCCGCTACGGCCACTGCCTGAACGACCTGCTCTTCCGCACCCGCAGCGGTGACCTGCCCGTCGACGTGGTCGCGGTCGTCTCCAACCACCGCGACCACGAGGCGCTCGTCACCTGGCACGGCATCCCGTTCTTCCACGTCCCGGTCACCGCCGCGACCAAGCCGGAAGCGGAGGCGCGACTCCTCGACCTCGTCGACTCGTTCGACGTCGACCTGGTCGTGCTGGCGCGCTACATGCAGGTGCTCTCGGACGGCCTGTGCTCCCGGCTGGCCGGCCGGGCGATCAACATCCACCACTCGTTCCTGCCGAGCTTCAAGGGCGCCAAGCCCTACCACCAGGCCCACGAACGAGGCGTCAAGCTCGTCGGGGCGACGGCCCACTACGTCACCGCCGACCTCGACGAAGGCCCGATCATCGCCCAGGAGGTCATCGACGTCGACCACAGCCACACCCCCGAGAACCTGGCCGCCATAGGCCGGGACGCGGAGTCGGCTGCCCTGGCCAGGGCGGTCCGCTGGCACTGCGAGGGCCGGGTGTTCGTCCAGGGCAGACGGACGGTGATCCTCCGCTGACGCCCGCGGACCTGCCTCAGGTCGGGTTCACACGGATCAGGGTCTGCTGTCCGCTCGCGACGAGCCCCCTCCGGCCGTCCTGGACGCCGAACACCTCGAGCCGGCACACGGTCAGCGTCCGTCCGGCCTTCAGGACCGTACCGACCGCCTCGAGGTGGTCGCCGACGGCCGGGGCCAGGAGGTTGATCTTGTACTCGACGGTGAGCACGTCGGTGCCCTCGGGGAACAGGGTGAACGCCGCGTAGCCGCCGGCGCTGTCCGCGATCGCGCTGGTGGCGCCCGCGTGGAAGTAGCCGTGCTGCTGCGTGACTTCCGGGCGGCCCGGAAGCTCGATGTGGACCCGGCCGGGCGCGACCCGCGTGACCCGGGCACCCAGGTGTGCCATCAGCCCCTGCCGCCCGAAGCTCTCCCGGACGCGGGCCTCCGTCTCCGGGCCCGCCTGCTCCTGCTGCGCCTGCTGTTCCACGTGCTCTCCTTCGGCGGACATCGCGGGGTTACATACCAGGGTGCGCCGGGTTCGTCAGCCGGCGAGGCGTTCCAGCAGCAGGAACCCGCCGATGGCGATCATCAGAGCACCGGACGTACGGGTGACCGCCAGGGCGGCGGACGGCCTGGTACTCAGGACCGTACGGGCCAGGACGCCGACGCTGAGGTAGACGACGGCGCAGGCGGTCATGTGCAGCGTGCCGAACAGCCCGGTCTGCGTGGCGACCGGCCAGCCGCCCGCGGGGTCGATGAACTGCGGGAACAGTGAGAAGTACAGCAGCAGCGCCTTCGGGTTGAGGCCGCTGATCCCGGCTCCCTTGAGCATGATCCGCAAACGGGAGGCGCCCGCCCCAGAGCCGGCGCCCACCTCTGCCTCGGAGGCCGTCAGCGCGGCCGGCTGCCGCAGCACGCCCCAGCCGAGCCACACCAGGTAGCCGGCGCCGGCCACGGTCAGCGCGGTGAGCAGGGTCGCCGAACTCGCCACGATCACCACCAGACCCGCGACCGCGAGCAGCGTGTATCCCGCGTACCCGGCTATCAGCCCGGCGACCGCCGGCACGACCGACCGGTCCCGAAGCCCCGCGGCGATCGCGTAGGCCCAGTCGGCGCCGGGCGTGAACACCAGCAGCAGATCCACGGCCAGAAATGCCGCCAGCGTCGTCGTGTCCATGGATCGGCCCCTCTCACGTGCAGTGTTGCGAGAGGAAGGCTAGGCCGGATCGGCCCGAAGGTGTTCCCTTCTTTACCCCATGATCCCGTGATCTGGGGCAGAATCTTCTCCATGGATGCCCTGGACCGGAAAATTCTTACCGAGCTGCAGTTGGACGGCCGCCTCACGGTCACCGAGCTGGCCGCCCGCGTGAAGCTGAGCGTCTCCCCCTGCCACCGCCGCCTGCGCGATCTCGAACGCGAGGGCGCGATCCGGGGCTACCGCGCGGTCGTCGACCCGGTCGCCGTGGGCCTCAACTTCGAGGCCCTCGTCTTCGTCACCCTGCGCTGGGAGGACGCCGACACCGTCACCGCCTTCGAGGAGGGGGTGGCGGCCGTCCCGCACGTGCTCCAGGCCCAGCGCCTGTTCGGCGACCCCGACTACCTCCTGCGCGTCGCCACCACCGACCTCGCCGCCTTCCAGCAGCTCTACGACCAGCAGCTCGCCCGCCTCCCCGGCATCCAGCGGCTGACGTCCACCCTCGTCATGAAACACGTGGTCGACGACCGGCCCTTGCCGGAGTGAGCAGGGCTTCGGTCACTCAGCGCCCAGACCACCCGCGAACGGCATCGTCCGCCACTGCTCGACCGCCGGCTTCAGCGCCTCCACGAGCAGGGGCAGTTGCGGGGCGAGGGCGAGGCAGGCCACCGCGCGGGACATGCCAACGGCGTTGACGACGCGCAGCACGCCCTCGTCCAGCTGCCGCAGACCCAGGCGCTCGGCGGCCGTGTTGTACGCGGCCTCGCACTCGGGGCCGAGTGCCGCCAGGTCCCACTCGACCGGGCCGAGGGTGGTCAGCTCGAAGTCGGAGTACAGCTCGCCGTCCGCGGCGGAGACGATGTTGGTGGCGGGGGAGTCCCCGTGGACCGGCTGGAACCCGATGCCGGGGAACGCCGCCTCGAATGCCGCGCGTGAGCTGACGACGGGCTCCAGGATCTCCCACTCGCGCCGCGCGCGGTCGAGGTCGGCCGGCTCCAGGAGGTCGGGCCGCCCTTCGAGCACGGCAAGCCCCTCGGAGACGAACCGCGGTTCCGCCGCCGACAGGAACGGCAGCTCGCCGGGGTACTCGCGCAGCGCGGCGTGCAGGTCGGCGACCAGAGCGGAGTTGTGCGCGTAGTCCGGCTCGACGCTCTCGTCCAGCTCGACGAACTGCCAGAACGTCATCGAGAAACCGTCGCGCCGCACCGGTTCCCGCGGCACGAGCGGGCTCGGCGGAATCACCGGGTGGCCCTGCTCCGCGAGCCACGCCACGACATCGAGTTCCAGTCGCTGCCGCGCCGCCTGGAAGCCGGGGTCGGAGTACGACGGCAGGACGGTCGGCACCCGCACCACCACCGGCGACGGAGCGAGGTGCACCACGACGGAGAAGACGTCGTAGATCACCGTCGCGTCGGTCACCGTGAGCCCCAGGTCACGACCCGCGGCGACGGCGGCGGCGAAAGCACGGGCCTTACGGGCATCGATCTGATCAGGTGTCAAAAATCCTTCCATATCGCCGATGGTGTCACGCCAGGGTCGGGCGAGGCGGTGAATTAGCGATCAGTCAGAGGGGATCAAGTCCCGTGTCCGCACCGGGAGTCCGGTCTCGAAGGAGCGGTTCGCGGCCAAGCCGGTGACCAGGGAATGGGCGCCGTCTGCCGCGTCCGCCGCGCGCTGCAGGGGGTCCGGCGCCCGGGTGCCGAACAGGTCCTCCAGCATGCGTACGTCACCGCCGCCGTGCCCGCCCTCGCCGGTCGCCACCTTGATCTCGCGCGGCTCCTCCCAGAAGGGGCGCAGCAGCAGCTCGGTACGTCCGGCGGTGTCCTCGGCCTCGGCACCGTGCAGGACGGGGTCGGAGCCGTTCACGCGCACCCGGGGGCGGGTCCACGTCGACTCCTCCACCAGCAGTTCCAGGCGCCCCTGGCTGCCGTTGAAGGCGATCCGGTAGCCCTCCCACGGGGAGTACGCGGTCAGGTGGTACGTCAGGGTCGCGCCGGTGGCGTACCGGACCAGCACCGCCATGTCGTCCTCGATCGTCACCCCGGGCCCGAACACGTTCTGGTCGCGGTGGTAGCCGTCCTCCGCCTCCGCGTCCAGGTACAGCGCGCTGAGCACGGAAGAGTCGGACAGGTGCACGGCGAACGGGTCGGCCTCGGCGGCCGGGGAACCGTGGGCCCGGTCGTACTCCCGGGCGAGGTCGCGGCGCCGGCCGGCCTCGTCGCCGTAGAAGAACAGGCCGCCCTGTGCGAAGACCGTCTCGGGACGGGTTCCCAGCCACCAGTTGACCAGGTCGAAGTGGTGGGTGGACTTGTGCACCATCAGGCCGCCGGAGTTGGCCTTGTCGCGGTGCCAGCGGCGGAAGTAGTCGGCGCCGTGCCGCAGGTCGAGCAGCCACTCGAAGTGCACCGAGCCGACCTCGCCGATCTCCCCCGAGGAGATCAGTTCCCGTACGGCCGAATGCGCCGGGTTGTAGCGGTAGTTGAAGGCGACCCGGACCTCGCGCCCGGTGCGCCGCTGCGCTTCCAGGATGCGGCGGGCCTTCTGGGCGTCCGTGGTCATGGGCTTCTCGGTGACCACGTCGCAGCCCGCTTCCAGGGCCCGCACGATGTAGTGGTCATGGGTGTGGTCCACCGTGCACACCACGACCAGGTCGATGCGCTCGCGGCGCAGCATCTCCTCGAAGTCCTCGGCCGCGTACGCCGGTACGGGAGGAAAGCCCGGGCGGGCGTCCGCGATCCAGGCGTTGTGGACCGCCATGCGGTGGGAGTTGACATCGCAGAAGCCGGCCAGTTCGAACCGGTCCGCGTAGGGACCGGCCAGCGCCTGGGCGAACAGCCGGGCGCGGGCACCCAGGCCGACCACGGCGGCTCGGCGCCGTGCGGTGTCGGACGACATACAGGTCTCCGTTCGGGGAGGGAGAGGGGCTCTCCGGAGGGCGGGGATTCTCGAAGGCGGCTCAGGGCGTCACGGGCCGCCAGGCGTCCGCCGCCGTAGCGGCGAAGGCCAGCGGGCCGAGGACGACGAACAGTACAACCGGAGTCAGGGCCAGCAGCACGACCGCGGCACCCACGGCCCCGGCGAGCAGGACGGGCGCGAGCGGGTACCGCGGCACCGACCGGAACACGACGGCCAGGGTCGCACGCCAGCGCGTCCCCTCCCGCCAGGCCGCGGCGCAGCGCAGCCCCAGCGCCGGGTAGAGCAGGACGAGGCCGATCACCACGCAGACGGCGTGCCAGGCCGCGGTTCGCAGCGGAGTGCGCCCGGCGGGGGCTTGAGCGGGAGCGGGGATGCCGCGGTCGTCGTCACGACGCGTCCTCCTGTGCGTAGAAGACCCACAGCCGGGCGCCGCGGAAGACGGCGTACGTGATCAGTGCGATGACGGCCGGCAGCACCCATGCCATCGCCGAGGCGTAGCCCATGTGGAAGGCGTGGAAGCGGCGGGCAGCGCGGTGCTGGTCTGGTTCAGCGTTTCGCCGTGCTGCCGTGGAAGCGGCGGGCCACGCGGCACCCGCTCGGGCCCGTGGCCTGCGCCGGCGTGGAGCGGCGGGCCGTGCCGCGCCGGGCTGGCCAGGCCCATTTCCTGCGGAGTCGTGACGGCAAACCCTTCCGTCCCTGTTGCAGACTGACGAGAGTGCGCGCCCGGTCAAGGAGTCGTGCGCTGCACGGCAACCGCCCGCCCCGCCTCCGGCCTAACGTGGCCGTATCCCTTCCACCCGCCCTCCCGAAACGAGGAAGCAGCGCATGCCGTACATCACCGTGGGCCAGGAGAACTCCACCGCCATCGACCTGTACTACGAGGACCACGGATCCGGGCAGCCGGTCGTCCTCATCCACGGCTTCCCGCTCGACGGGCATTCCTGGGAGCGGCAGAGCGCCGTACTGCTCGACGCCGGGTACCGCGTGATCACGTACGACCGGCGCGGCTTCGGGCAGTCCGCCCAGCCGACGACCGGCTACGACTACGACACCTTCGCCGCCGACCTGAACACCGTGATGGAGACCCTCGACCTGCGGGACGCCGTCCTCGTCGGGTTCTCGATGGGTACCGGCGAGGTCGCCCGCTACGTGTCCGCCCACGGCTCCGGCCGGGTCGCCAAGGTCGCCTTCCTCGCCTCGCTGGAGCCCTGCCTGCTCAAGTCGGACGACAACCCGGGCGGGGTCGCCCCGAAGGAGTTCTTCGACGAGATCGTCGCGGCCGTGAAGGCGGACCGGTACGCGTACTACACGAACTTCTACAACGACTTCTACAACCTCGACGAGAACCTCGGCACCAGGATCAGCGAGGAGGCCGTCCGCAACAGCTGGAACGTCGCCGCCGGCGGCGGCTTCTTCGCGGCGTCAGCCGCGCCCGCCACCTGGTACACCGACTTCCGTGCCGACATCCCGGCGATCGACGTGCCGGCCCTGATCCTGCACGGCACCGGCGACCGCATCCTGCCGGTGGACGGGACGGCGAGGCGGTTCCACAAGGCTCTTCCGGCCGCGGACTACGTGGAGATCGAGGGCGCCCCGCACGGTCTGCTCTGGACCCACGCGGAGGAGGTCAACGCGGCACTGCTCGCCTTCCTGCAGAAGTGATCGGGCAGACGTGATCGAACAGAAGTGATCGAATTCTTCCTCCGATTCTTCCTGGACGGCCCTCGGCCGGGGTGGTGACATCGTCGGGGTCGGCAGCGGAACCGAGCTGCCGTCCCTTGACCGTGCCCGGAGGGGAATCAGGTGGCCGTCGTCCTTTGCACCGCGTCACTGTCGGCGGCCGACCGTGGGGAGCGCTGGCACCACGCCGTGTCACGCACCTTCGTCCCGCTCGATGTGCACCTCCTCGAGAAGGACCCGTCCCCCGGGAAGATCGTCAGCAACGAGCTGGGTTCCTTACGGGTCTCGCACGTCCAGGCGGGCCCACAGGTCGTGACGCGCAGCAGGCGCCTGATCGCCCGGGACGGGAAGGAGCACCTCATCCTCACCCTCCAGCAGCGAGGCAGGTCCATCAAGGAGCAGGACGGCAGGGAGGCCTGCATAGGGCCGGGTGACTTCTCCCTCTCGGATTCCTCCCGGCTGTTCCGCAAGAAGGTGCCGGACAGGTTCAGTTTCACCTCCTTCCACTTCCCTCGCGAGGATCTCCGCGTGCGGGACGACGATCTGCGGGCGATGACCGCCACGGCGTTCTCCGGCCGGGAGGGCGGTGCCGCACTGGTGGCGACCTATTTCGCTCAGCTGGCCCGCGAAGCGGCCGGTCTCGACGCCGTCGCGGGCCGTCAGTTCGCCGCCACCGCGCTCGACCTGCTGGCGCTGCTGATCAACGAGCGCCGCGGCCGCTTCACCACCCAGGCTCCGGAGACCGCCGCGGCCACCCTCGTGCGCGTGCAGGACCACATCCTGCGCCACCTCTCCGACCCCGGCCTCTCCCCGCCGGGGATCGCCGCCGCGCACTTCATGTCGGTCCGCTACCTGCACAAGCTGTTCCAGCTGGAGGGCGTCACGGTGGGGGAGTGGATCCGGACCCAGCGCCTCGAACGGTGCCGCAAGGATCTACTGCGGTCCCCGGCCCCGGGACACGGGGTCGCTACCGTCGCCCGGCGCTGGGGGTTCGTGAGCCCCAGCCACTTCAGCCGTGCCTTCCGGGCGGCCTACGGCGTGACGCCCCGCGAGTGGCAGCGAAGCGGACTGTCCGGCCGATCCCCTGCCTGACCCCGGGAACGTCCCGGCGGTTCGCCGCGTTGCCTCACTGTTCACGCCGCCGACCCAGGGAGCATCGTGCCCGAGACCACGCCCGGAACCACCGCCGTTCTGCCCGTACTTCCGGCCCTGAGCGCACAGGCAGAGCGACTGATCGCGTCGGGGGTCCACGAGATCGCCGGGCTGCCGGCCGCCGAGATCCGTACGTACGCCGCCGACGCCGAGGCCTCGGTGGGCGGCGAGGGCGCCCTGCTCGCCGTGCACCCGGACCGGGCCCCCGCCTCCGCTCTCGCGCCGCTGCTCCGCCGCGAGGGCAAGCCGGGCTTCGTCGTCGTCGACATGCCCGACGTCGATGAGTTCACCCCCACCGGCATCGAGCTGCCCGACGCCCCGCTCTACGTTCTCACCGGCCTCGACCGCGGCGACCACATGAGCAACTGGAGCCCGGACGAGGCACTGCCCGCCCTCACCAAGGCGGACCGCACCCCGCTGCTGCTCACCGAGGGCATCCACTGGGTGCTCCAGCAACCGGCGGCCCTGGAGCGCAATTTGTGCTTCATGACCATCGGTTCCCGGCTGCGCAAGCCGAACGGCACGTTCGACGCCCGCACCCCGGCGATCTGGATCAGCAACGGCACCGGCCGCGACGGCCGCGAGCGCCGCGACGCACCGAAGGTCGGCTGGTGCTGGTGGAACAACCGCCACACCTGGCTGGGCTTCGGCTCCGCCACGGGCCGCAAGCCCTAGCCTCCGGGCGCACCGGCCGGCCCTCACTGCACGAGCGGGCCCACCTGTACCGGCCGGCCCGTGGCCAGGGCGGCGAGACCCGCGTGGGCCCCGTCCCGTACGTCGGCGGGGACGCGGTCGTCGAGGGCGAGCACGGCGCGGTACTCGGCGGCGGCCTCGGCCAGCTCGCCGAGGCGGGCGAGGGCCTGGCCCAGGTGGAGATGGACCTTGCCCGCCTGCTTGTGCCAGCCGCGGGCGTCGAACTGCCCGCGTATGGAGCGCAGCGCGTCGGCCGCCTCCTGCCAGTGCCCCTGGCCGAGATGGACGAACGACACCGAGTAGACGGCGGACAGCAGGGTGAAGTCCCGTACGTTGGGCGGGATCCGGTCGTGATGACGGGGATCCGCGAGGGCGTCCAGGATGCCCTGGTAGGTCTCGACCGCCGCCCGGGCCCTGCCCGCCCCGCGCAGCACCCTGATCACCCCGCAGGACACCTGCAGATACCCGGTGACGTCGTCCGCCTCGGTGAACAGCTCCAGGGCGCGGTGGTAGTGGTCGGCGGCGGGCGGCATGTCGTCGACGGCGTCCCGCAGCCAGCCGAGATAGGCGTGGGCCCAGGCCTGCTGGAGGACGTTCCCGGCCGCCCCCGCGAGCCGCAGCGCGGCCGTGGCCGACTCCACCGCCTCGTCGTGCCGCCGGGCACAGGCCCAGTACGCCCAGGCGAGGTAGTTGCGGTGGGTCGCCTCCAGACCGGCGTCGTCCAGCGCCGCCCCGGCCGTCGCGGCACGCTCGTAGACCTCGATCCAGTGGCCCCAGGACACCCAGTGGTCGGAGAACCAGTGCATGGCCTCCGCGACCTCGACGACCCGCGTGTGCTCGTCCCGTGCCGCGGCCTCGCGGAACGCGGCCAGCCAGGTGTCGCCCTCCGCCTTGATCCAGCGCGCCGCCCGCTCACGGTCGTCGAGGGCGACCAGCCGGCCGGGGTCCGGCGCGGGCATGCCGTAGTCCGGCTCGTACCAGCGGCCCGCGAGGACGGCGGTCTCCAGCAGCCAGTGCCGCAGACGGGACCGCGCGTGGAGCGACCTCTCCTCCCCGTCCTCCAGGCGGTGACGGGAGCCCGCGTACAGCCGGAGCAGATCGTGCAGGCGGTAGCGGTCCTGACGGGACGTCATCAGCAGTCCCGCCTCCAGCAGTTCCTCCAGCAGGTCCTCGGCGTCGGGCAGCGGGACACCCGCGAGCACCGCGGCCGGTGCCACGCTGAAGTCCCCTCCCGGTACGAGCGACAGCAGCCGGAACATCCGGGCGGCCTCGGGGGCGAGACGGGAGTAGGAGAGCGCGAAGGCGGAGTTGATCCGCAGGTCGCCCGCGCTGAGCGCGTCCAGCCTGCGGTCCTCGTCGGCGAGCCGGTCGGCGAGGCGCCGCAGGCTCCAGTTGGTGCGGGTGGCGGCCCAGTTGGCGGCCACCCTGAGAGCCAGGGGCAGATGACCGCACAGCTCGGTCACGGTGTCCGCCGCCGCCGGCTCGGCGTCCACGCGCCCGGCGCCCACCACGGCCCGCAGCAGGGCGGCGGACTCCTGCCGGCTCAGCCCACCGAGCTCGACGCGCCGCACCCCCTCGAGACCGGCGAGGGCACGACGGCTCGTCACCACCACGAACAGCCGCCCCTCGCGCGGCAGCAGCGGCCTGACCTGTGCCTCGCTGCCCGCGTTGTCCAGCACCAGGACCGCGCGGAGCCCGGCGGCGATCTCGTGGTAGCGGGCGAGCCGCTCCTCCGCGCCGAGCCGGGCCAGCTCGGCGTCCCCCACACCCCACGAGGCCAGCAGCCCCGACAGGGCCTGCTCCGCGGGGAGCGCCCGCTCGTCCAGACCTCGCATGTCCACCAGGAACGCCCCGTCGGGGCAGGACGACGCAAGCTCCTCGGCCAGCCGGACCGCCAGAGTCGTCTTCCCGCTTCCGGGCGGGCCGGACACCACGGCCGCCGGCGGCACGAGCAGCCCCCGGCCCCGCGCCGGCCCGCTGTCGTCGGCCTCCTGCGCGAGGGCGCGCAGCACGGCCAGTTCCGCCTGCCGCCCGACGAAGTCCCGCACGCCCCTCGGCAGTGTGTGCGGCGAGGCCCTGACGGACCCGGCGGCCCGCGTGCCGGGACGGGCGGCGCGGGCGGCGCCCAGGAGCTCCGCGTGCGCCGCCTCGTCCAGCTCCAGGCCCTGTGCGAGCGCGGTGACGGTGCCCCGGTGCGGACGCCGGCTCTTGCCCCGCTCCATGTCCCCGATGGCGCGCCCCGACACCCCGGAGGCCTCGGCCAGTTCCTCGATCGTCAGCCGCCTGCTCTGCCGTAACGCGCGCAGCAGCCGTCCGAACGGCGCCGCGATCCCCACCCCGGTGTCCACCGCGCGATGATACGTGCGGCGGCCACCGGCTCGGCGGGCATCAGCCGGCGGCGTGGGCGCCGATGACGGCCTGCGCGTAGACGATGCCGAGGCCGTAGGCGCCGCCGTACTCCTTCACCACGTCCGTCACCGCGCCGTACGTCTCGGTACGGGCCCAGTCGCGCTGCAGCTCCAGGAGCACCTGCACCCAGGTGACCGGGACGGCCCCGGCCTGGACCATGCGCTGGACCGCGTGGTCGTGGGCCTGCGGGCTGACGCCGCCGGACGCGTCGGTGACGACGTAGACCTCGTAGCCCTGGGCGAGCGCGGAGAGCGCGGGCAGGACGACGCACACCTCGGTCCACAGCCCCGCGATGACGAGCTTGCGCCGCTCGGTGGCCTTGACCGCCTCCACGAAGTCCCGGTCCTCCCAGGCGTTCATGGAGGTGCGGTCGACGGGCTTCCGCTCGGGGAAGACGTCCGCAAGTTGCGGCAGGAGCGGGCCGGAGAAGGACTCGGCGGCCACCGTGCTCAGCACGACCGGCACGTCGAAGGTCCGGGCGGCTCTGGCCAGACCGACGGTGGCGTTGATGATGGCGGTGCGGTCGCCGCTGCCGGTGCCGAAGAACATCTGCGGCTGGTGGTCCACGAACAGCACCGCGCAGTTGTCCGGGGTGAGCAGATCGGGGCTGGGGGTGGCGGTGACGTCGGCGATGCTGACCATCTCTGTCCTCCGGGGAGCGTGACTCCGGCTCGGATCTCGGCCGGTTCGCTCGTCACGCTAGGCACGCCGGACGAGCGCCGGAG
Source organism: Streptomyces sp. NPDC040589 (assembly GCF_055594445.1). Classification (NCBI taxonomy): domain Bacteria; kingdom Bacillati; phylum Actinomycetota; class Actinomycetes; order Kitasatosporales; family Streptomycetaceae; genus Streptomyces; species Streptomyces sp. NPDC040589. The sequence continues at coordinate 322,048 of NZ_JBVIWP010000004.1, forward strand.
GAGTTCGGGGCCGCCCGTGCACGGTGGGGACAGCAGGGGTGCGTCCCGGGGCAACTTCCGGGGCCGGGGCGCCGTATCCGGGCGGGCTCTCAGACCGCGGCGCGCCGGATCTCGATGTTGCCGTAGCGGGTACGTGCCCGCACCTCCACCCTGTCGTCGCTCTCCGCCGGGCTGGCGGAGGCGGTGAGCAGATTGCGCACCCGGCCGTGGCCCGAGCTGGCGTCCAGCCAGGCCGCGGTACCGGCCCGCACCCCGACCTCGATGTCCCCGTAGGAGGTCTCCAGCTCCACGCGACCCCGGGCGACGTCATCGACCCGGAGCATCCCGTGCGCGGTGGTGGCGCGCACTCCGGCGCCGGCCCGCTCGACGGTGATGTCGCCGTTGGCGCCGCTGATCCTGGCCTCTCCGGTGACGGAGCCGACGGTCGTCGTGCCGTGCGAGTTCTTCAGTACGACACCGCCCTCGACGGCGCGGATACCGATGTTGCCCGAACTGGTCTGTGCCTCGACGTCGCCCATGGTGTGGTCCACCGTGACGCGCCCGTGCGAGGTGTACAGGTGCAGCGGGCCCGTCTCGGCCAGCCGGATGTCGCCGGTCGAGGTCTTCACCCGGGTCCGGCCGAGCCGTCCCTCGGCGCGGAAGTCGGCCCAGGCCGCCTCCGCCTCCACCCGGGAACCGGCGGGCAGTTGGATGACGATGTCCACCGACGGCGGCCGCCCGAACAGGGTGCGCTGCCGGGGCGCCTCGATGTGCAGTCGCCCGCCCGCGCAGCTCACCTGGGTCTGCCCGGCGAGCCGCACATCGGCGTCCCGCTCCGGATCCGTGGGCAGCACCTCCACGACGGTGTCGGCGCGGTCGCCGGCGAGGAACCGCACGAGTCCCGTGCCGATGCGGAGCGTCACCGAAACGGGTTCCCGGGTCTCGAAGACGGGCATCAGCGCACCCAGCCGGTGTAGCGGTTACCGCCGCTCCGGGGCGACTCGGTGGAGCGGGCCCGGACGTCGCCGCTCTCCACGGCCGCGTTCACGGCCCGCACCAGCCAGGCGTTGACCGACAGGCCCTCGCGTGCGGCGGCCTCCTCGGCGCGCCCCTTGAGGTGGGCGGGCAGACGCAGATTGATGCGCGCGGTGGTGCCGTCATCGGCGTCGGCTGGTGCCGGGGCCGGTGCCGGGGCCCTCGGCGGCTCCGGACGCGTGTCCGGCTCCTCGAAACCGGCGCCGGCCGGCGGCGGAGTCACGACGAAGGCGGGGTCGAGCCCGCGCAGCCGTACGTCGACCGAGCCGGGGGCGAGTTCGCGGGTGATCTCGTCCATGGCGGCGGACAGCACGTTCAGCAGTGTCAGGCGGGTCGCCGACTCCAGCGGAGCGGTCAGCCGCTCGGCCAGCTCGCGGGCGTCCTCCCCACCGGCTTCGGCAGCCACCGCGAGTTCCCGGCGGAGTGTGTCGACGTAGGGCGTGAGGTCCATGGCGGCATGATGGCATCAAGGTGGCGCCATGAGAAAACCCCAGGTCGAAGGAGCTGGGGTTCCCTGTGCGCCCGTGTGTCACACGAAGGCGCTCTGGCCGGTGATCGACTTGCCGACGATCAAAGTGTTCATCTCGCGGGTGCCCTCGAAGGAGTAGATGGCCTCGGCGTCGGCGAAGAACCGGGCGATGTCGTGCTCCAGGAGGATCCCGTTACCGCCGAAGATCTCGCGGCTCCAGGCCACGACCTCCCGCATCCGGGAGGTGACGAACGCCTTGGCCAGCGCGGAGTGTTCGTCACGGAAGATCCCCGCGTCCTGCAGCCGGGCGAGCTGCACCAGCATGCCCCAGGACGCCGTGATGTTGCCCAGGCTCTTGACCAGCAGGTCCTGCACCAGCTGGAAGCCGCCGATCGGGCGGCCGAACTGGCGGCGCCCCCGGGCGTAGTCCAGGGCGAGTTCGTAGGCGCCGACCATCACGCCCAGCGCCTGCCAGGCGACCCCGCCGCGGGTGGCGCGCAGGATCTCGGCGACGTCCCGGAACGAGTTGATGTTCTGCAGCCGGTTCGCCTCCGGCACCCGGACGTCGGTCAGGGTGATCTCGGCGTTCTCCACGATCCGGAAGGCGATCTTGCCCTCGATCTTCACCGGGTCGAAGCCGGGCGTGCCCTTCTCGACGACGAAGCCCTTGACGTGGTTGTCGTCGACGTCCCGGGCCCAGACCACGACGTAGTCGGCGAAGGTCGCGTTGCCGATCCACTTCTTGGCGCCGTTCAGGACCCAGGTGCCGCCCTCGCGCCGGGCGGTGGTGCGCATGCCGCCCGCGACGTCGGAGCCGCCGAGCGGCTCGGTCATGGCGAACGCGCCGATCTTGTCCATCGCGGCCATCTCCGGGAGCCAGCGGTCGCGCTGCTCCTGGTCGCCGCCCGAGTGGATCGAGTACATCGCCAGGCCGTTGTGGACGCCGAAGAAGGTGGACACGGAGGCGTCGGTGCGGGTCATCTCCAGGGCGAGCATCCCGCTGAGGAGGTTGCTGACGGCGGGGCGGTGTTCGCCGTAGCCCTCGTAGGGCAGTCCGGCGAGGCCGCTGTCGCGGAACAGGGAGATGAGCTCCGTGGGGAACTCGCCCTTGGCCCAGTTCTCGTTCACCAGAGGCTTGACCTCGTCCCGCATGAGGGCGCGGGCCTTGAGGAGGATCTTGCGCTCGTCGTCCGGCAGCAGGGCCTCGTAGGTGTAGAAGTCGGCGGTCAGCTGGTCCTCGAGGGGTTCCATGGGGGTGGTCATCTCAGTTCTCCTCCTTGTCGGCGCTGTCCAGGGCGGACAGCACGGCGAGTTGCCTGCGGTCGCGCGTCTCGGTGAGTTCCGGGTACGTGGAGGAGCCGTAGGCCTTTTCCACGGCTTCGATGAGCCGTTCCTGTTCTTCGTCGGTCTGTGACGGGGTGCCGAGGCCCGCCCACATCTGCTTCATCGATGCGCCGATGTGCTCGGCCATGTGCCGGTAGCCGCCGGGTCCGCCGCCCAGGTGCGAGCCGAGGAACGGCCCGACCGTGGCCCAGCGCAGGCCCAGCGAGTTCGTCATCACGTTGTCGAGGTCCTCGGGGGTCACCACGCCCTGCTCGACGAGGTACACCGCCTCGCGGCTGAGCGCGTTCTGCAGCCGGTTCCCGACGAAGCCGGGGATCTCCTTGCGCTCCACGACCGGGGTGCGGCCGACCGAGGTGTAGAAGTCCACCGCGTCCTGTACGGCGTCCTCGCCGGTGCGCTCCCCGGGCACGACCTCGACGAGCGGAACGAGGTGCGGCGGGTTGAAGGGGTGGCCGATCAGGACCCGGGCGGCGGCCTCGTCCGGCAGCTCACGGGTGAACGCGCTGGACGGGATCGCCGACGAGGAGCTGAGCAGCAGCGCGTGGTCGGGTGCCTGACGGACCAGCGTGGCGAACAGGTCCTGCTTGAACTCGACCCGCTCGGGGCCGTTCTCCTGGACGACGTCCGCGTCCCGGACCGCCTCGGCGGCATCGGCCGCGATGTGCACCCGGTCGGCGAGGCCCGTCACGTCCAGGCCGCGGGCGGCCAGATGCGGGGCGTTGTGATCCAGGGCCTCGGCCAGTGCGTCGGCGAGGTCCGGCCGCGGGTCGGTCACCTTGACGGTCAGGCCGTGCGCGGCGAACAGCGTCGCCCAGGACAGTCCGATGGTCCCGGCGCCGATCACGGCGGCCGTACGGAAGGCGCGGGTCATGACGTGGCTCCCTTCAGGTAGTCGTGGACCGGCTCGACGCCCGCGAGCGTCAGGTCGGTGAGGATGTGGCTGGCGGAGACGACCTCCAGCACCGGCAGGTCGGCCAGCGGGGCCAGCACGTGCTCGAAGAGCTGCAGCCGGGCGGGGCCGGTCCAGGCCTCCTTGACGGTGAGGTCGGTGATGCGGGTGCGGACGAGTTCCTGCACACGCGGGAGACCGTCGTAGCCGGGAACGGTCTTGAGCATGAAGGTCGGCACGGTGATCTGTGCCGCCGCCTCGGCCCGGTCCAGCTCCTGGTGCTTGTAGCCCATGGTGGCGGTGGCGACCCGCTGCGCGCCGTGGTCGAGGGTGCCGACGAGCGCGCCGGTGTCGACGCGGAGCGCCGGGGACCCCATGACCTTGGGGTAGGCGGAGACCTCGCGGCCGGAGGCGGTCGCCGGGAAGTTGTCGAGGTACATCGCGTGCAGGTACTCGCCCCGCTCGCCCTCGAAGTCGACGGGGATCGCCTGGCCGGCCTCCGTGTAGGGGCCGTAGCCGCTGACGTCGCCCATCTTCATGACCTCGAACCGGACCAGCGGCTCATCGATCCGCAGCGGCTCGGGGACGACCGCCCGCAGCGCCTCGGGGTCGGTGCGGTAGACGACGTTGAGGTACTCCCGGTCGGTGAACCGCGGGACGGTCGGCGCGAACGCCGGGCTGGTGAGCGGGGTGGTGACGTGCCGTCGTACGTCCTCGGCGCGCATGTCGCCTCACTTCCCCGTCCACTGCGCGGGGCGGCGCTCGGCGAAGGCCGTCATGCCCTCGCGGACGTCGGCCGAGGCCATCAGGGTCTTCATCCGCTCACGCTGGAAGGCGAAGGCCTCGGCGTCGGGCGCCCCGTCGGCGGCGCGGACGACGCGCTTGACGGTGGCGAGCGCCAGCGGGGCGTTCTCGGCGAGCCGCTCGGCCAGCCGGAGCGCCTCGGCGACGGCCTGGCCGGTGCCGGTGACCCGGTTGGCCAGGCCCAGTTCACCGGCGCGGCGGCCGTCGACGGGCTCGCCGGTCAGCAGGAGTTCCATGGCGAGGTGGTGCGGGATCCGCTTGGGCAGCCGGATCACGCCGCCGCCCGCCGCGATCAGCCCGCGCTTGACTTCGGGCAGACCGAACCGGGCGTCCTCGGCCGCGACGATCAGGTCGCAGGCCAGGGCCAGTTCGAAGCCGCCACCCATGGCGAAGCCCTCCACGGCTGCGATCAGGGGCTTGTCCGGCTCGGACTCGGTCAGTCCGCCGAACCCGCGGCCCTCGATCTCGGGAGACTCGCCGCGCAGCGCCGCCTTGAGGTCCATGCCGGCGCTGAAGGTGCCGCCCTCACCGGTCAGGACACCGGCCCGCAGTGCTGGATCGGCCTCCAACTCGTCCAGCGCGCCGGCCAGTCCGGTGGCCACCGCCGCGTTCACGGCGTTGCGGGCCTCGGGCCGGTCGATGGTGATCAGCAGGGCGGTGCCGATGCGTTCGGTCCGTACGACAGGGGTTTCGGGGGTGCTCATGGTTGTCCTTCTGTGACGGCCGTCGGGGAGCGCGGGCCGCTCCCCGACGGCGAGAGGGGGAGGGGTCTCGCTCAGCGGGCGGCGTCGAGTTCGGCGAGGACGTCCGCGGTGTCCTGGCCCGCGACCGGCGCCAGCCGGCGGATCGAGCCGGGGGTCGCGGAGAAGCGCACCGGGATGCCGATGGTGCGGACGGTGCCCTCGGTCGGGTGCTCGACGGTGTCGAGCAGGTGCCCGTCGCGCACGTAGGGGTCCTCGTGGGCGTTCTCCAGCTCCAGCACCGGGGCCATCGGGATGCTGTGCTTGGCGCACACCTCCGCCCACTCCTCGGTGGTCAGCGCCGGGGCGCACACGCCGATCAGCTCGGCCAGGTCCTCGTGGTCGGCGCTGTCGATGGCCTCCCCGCCGACCCGCGGGTCCTCGGCGAGGTCCGGGCGTCCGGCGGCCGAGAAGAAGTCCCGGTAGTTCTGCGGGTTGTACGGGATGACGCAGGCGAGGCCGTCCTTGGTGCGCACCGCCTTGTGGCCCTTGAGCATCGACAGCGGGAAGCCGGTGGGGCTGCTCTCGGGGACGTGGGTGTGGCCCGCCAGGTGCTCGACGAGGTTGAAGGCGATCAGCGTGTCCGTCATCGGGATCTCGATCTGCTGGCCCCGGCCGGTCCGGTCCCGGTGCAGCAGCGCGGCGAGCACGCTGTAGGCGATGGTCAACGAGGAGACCTTGTCGCCGATGATGGTCGGCAGGTAGACGGGCTCGCCCAGCGCGCGGTCGGCGATGTCGACCAGGCCGGACGCGGCCTGCACGGTCTCGTCGTAGGCGGCGTTGCCGGCCCGGTCCGAGTCGCCGCGGAATCCCTGGGCGTGTGCGTAGACGAGCCGCGGGTTGCGGGCGGCGATGTCGTCGTACGACAGGCCCAGGCGGTGCAGCGCGCCGGGCCGCATGTTCGTGATGAGCACGTCCGCGGTGTCGACCAGTGAGAGCGCGCGCTCCCGGTCGGTCTCGTCCTTGAGGTTGAGGGCCACGCTCCGCTTGTTGCGGTTGACGTTGAGGTTCAGCGGGGTCATGCCCGGCGTGGTGCGGTAGTGGCCCACGCGCACGGTGTCGGCGGGCGACTCGATCTTGATCACGTCGGCGCCCAGGTCACCGAGGATCTGGGCGGCGTACGGGCCCATCACCACGGTCGAGAGGTCGATCACGCGCACGCCGTCCAGAGGACCGGCGGTGGTGTCCGTGATTTCCGTCATCGTTACCTTCACTCCTAGCTTCGCCTCATGTGTGTATCTGGAAACTAAGTTAGCAAGGGCTGGTCTGGAACGGAATGACCAAATAGCGAAAGGCGGTATGACCACAGTGGTCATACCGCCTTTTCGGGGATTCTCGAGAATTCAGGTGTGCAGAGGCTCGGCGAATACCTCACGGGCCGCTGCGACGACTTCTGCCAGGTCACCGCCGTCGGCTCGGTCCTTGCGCCAGAACAGACCGGTTTCCAGGGTGGGGTGGAAATCGGAGAAGGGAAGGACCGTCACATTGTCCAGGCGGTAATTCTGCACAGGGCTTCTCGAGTCGAGCATGGAAATGGAGAACGCCAGTCCGCTGGCCACTATCTCGGAAACTCCGTCGAAAGTGACACTGCTCAGTTCGATCCGCTTCTTGATGCCGAGATCGGACAGTCGCTGGTCGAGCCCGCGGAAGTACGCGTTGGTCACGGCCGTGGGGGAGCCCGCGTAGGCGAGTTCGGCGAGCTCCGCCAGCGCGACCGACTCCCGCCCCGGGAAACGGTCCCTGGGTACGACCGCGCCGAGTCGCTCCGACATCACCGGTAGCTGTTCCAGGGCGGGGTCACCGCCGACCGGGAGCCGGGCCAGTGTCAGCGCGAGTCTGCCGTCGCCCACCGCGTCGACCAGCCGGTCGGTGCCGCCCGGCCAGCGTTTGATCTCGAACCGGTCGCCGACTCGCTCGGCGAGGGCGTCCATCCGCTCGCGCAGGTCCGGATGGATCCCGCTGGGGACGCCGAGCAACAAGGTGGTCCGCCGCGGCCGGGCCGTCTCGTCCAGCCGCCACCGGATGGAATCGACCTGCTCCAGAACACCGCGCGCGATCGGCAGCAGCGCCGTGCCGGCCGGGGTGAGCCTCACCCGATGCGTGTCGCGGTCGAAGAGCCGGTGCCCGAGTTCGCTCTCGAGGTCCTTGATCCGCCGGCTCAGCGGGGACGCCGCCATGTGCAGTTTGCGGGCCGCGGTGGAGAAGTTCAGTTCTTGGGCGACGGCGACGAAGTAACGCAGGTGTAGGAGCTCCACGTCACCCACCCTAGCCACCTTCTGCCGCACCCATTGACAAGCCCTCCCCGGGGGCTGAGGATCGCGCCTGCAAGACCGGGACTGAATCGATTCAAAAAGCAGTTCCAAGAAGGTCGCCTCTCTTGCCCCTCCTCGAAAGCACTCCTGGGAAGGCCCTCTCGATGCATAACGTTTCCCGCCGGACTGCCCTGCGCTCGGCCATAGCCGTGGCCCTCGCACCCACGCTGGGCTCCCTGGTCCTTCCCGGCCTCGCACCGGCCGCGGCCGCCGCGGAGTCCTGGACCGCGAAGTGGATCTGGGCACCGTCCGGTTCGACGAACCAGTGGGTCGCCTTCCGCAGGTCCTTCCGGCTGGCTTCCGCGCCGTCCGAGGCCGTGACGCGGATCGCCGCGGACTCCAAGTACTGGCTGTGGGTGAACGGCAGCCTGGTCGTCTTCGAGGGCGGCCTCAAACGAGGCCCCAACCGCACCGACACCTACTACGACGAGATCGACCTGGCCCCGTACCTCGACGGCGGCGACAACACGATCGCGCTGCTCGTCTGGCACTTCGGCAAGCAGGGCTTCTCACACAGCAGCAGCGGCAAGGGCGGCCTGCTGTTCCAGTCGGACCTGCGGACCGGCACGACGACCACCCGTCTGGTCAGTGACACCGACTGGAAGCACACCGTCCACCCCGGCTACTCCCACGACACCAGCGGTCCGCAGGCGAACTTCCGGCTGCCCGAGTCGAACATCCACTACGACGCCCGCGACGCCACCGCCATGACGGGCTGGCGGTCCCCGGGCTTCGACGACAGCGGCTGGACGGCGCCCACCGACTCCGGAGCCGCCGGCTCGGCGCCCTGGAACAGCCTCGTCCGGCGGCCCATCCCGCTGTTCCGCCACTCCGGCCTGAAGCCCTACACCAACGCCTCCGCCCTCCCGGGCACCGGCCAGGGCTCCACCGCGATCTCGGCCGCCCTTCCGTCCAACATCCAGGTCACCCCGTACCTCAAGGTGGACGCTCCGGCCGGCGCGGTCATCGACCTCCGGACCGACCACTACGACGACGGCGCCGGCCTGACCGGGATCGAGCCCGGGACCGCCTACAACGTCCGCTCCACCTACGTCTGCACCGGCGGAGTCCAGGAGTTCGAATCGCTGGGCTGGATGAGCGGCACCGCGGTCCGGTACACCGTCCCGGCCGGTGTGACCATCCTGGAGCTGAAGTACCGGGAGAGTGGCTACGACACCGACTTCGCGGGCTCGTTCCGCAGCGACGACGCCTTCCTCGACACCCTGTGGTCCAAGGCCGCCCGCACGATGTACGTCAACATGCGGGACAACTACATGGACTGCCCGACCCGCGAGCGCGCCCAGTGGTGGGGCGACGTGGTCAACCAGCTGAAGGAGGGCTTCTACACCTTCGACACCAGATCCCACGCGCTCGGCGCGAAGGCCATCTCCCAGCTGGTCTCCTGGCAGGAGTCCGGCGGGGTGCTCTACTCCCCGATGCCGTCGGTGATCTGGACCGCCGAACTGCCCGTCCAGATGCTCGCCTCGGTCTGGTCCTTCTGGACCTACTACCTCCACACCGGCAACGCCGACGCCGTCACCGGCGCCTACCCGGCGGTGAGGAAGTACCTGAACCTGTGGAGCCTGGACGGCGACGGCCTGGTCGCCCACCGCGCGGGGGACTGGGACTGGGAGGACTGGGGCAGCGACATCGACGCCCGCGTCCTCGACAACTGCTGGTACTACCTGGCCCTGGACACGGCCGCCAAGCTGGCCGACCTCAGTGGCAACAGCGGCGATGTGGCCGGATGGAAGGCCCAACGGGACAGCATCAAGGCCAACTTCGACCGTGTGCTGTGGAACGCGTCCGGCAACGAGTACCGCTCACCCGGCTACACCCGCGACACCGACGACCGGGCCAACGCCCTGGCCGTCGTCGCGGGTCTGGCCCCCGCCTCCCGGCACCGTGCCGTCACCGAGGTGCTGCGCACCCACCTCAACGCCAGCCCGTACATGGAGTTCTACGTCCTGGAGGCGCTGTATCTGATGGGTGCGGCCACCGTCGCCGAGGAGCGGATGCGCAACCGTTTCGCCGCCCAGGTCGCCGATCCCGCCTGCCACACCCTGTGGGAGCTGTGGGACAAGGCGGCGGGCACCGACAACCACGCCTGGAACGGGGGCCCGCTGTACGCGCTGTCCGCGTACGCCGCCGGGGTGCGCCCCACCCGGCCCGGCTGGACGACGTACGAGGTGATCCCGCAGACCGGCACGCTCACGAAGATCGACACGGTCACGCCCACGGTCCGGGGCGACATCCGCTTCGGCATCCGGCGCGACGGCACCCGGGTCACCCTGACGCTCACCTCACCGAAGGGAACGACCGCTCGCGTGGGCGTCCCCACGTACGGCGGCTCCCAGCCCCTCATCAAGGCGAACGGCACCACCGTCTTCAGCGGCGGGTCCTTCACGGGCGGCGTCAGCGGTCTCGGCCGGGACGGCAAGGACTCCTCGTACGTGTACTTCACCGTCCGGCCCGGCACGTGGACCTTCACGGCGACGGGCACCGGCCGACTCGACAACCTCGCTCTGGGCAGGCCGGTCACCAGCAACAGCAGCCTGGAGAACAGGGACTGGGGCAGGAACCGGCTCACCGACGGCAAGCTCACGAGCGTGAACGGGGCGAAGGGCTTCACCAGCGACGAGTTCGCCTCCGCCGACATCGGCGCGAACCCCGTGTGGGTGGAGATCGACCTGGGGTCGGACACCGACCTCGACGCCGTACGGCTCTTCCCCCGCACCGGCACGTCCGCGGCGGGCGGTGGTACGGCGGGCTTCCCCGTCGACTTCACCCTGCAGACCCGGGGCGACGGCTCCAGCACGTACACCACCGTCCGCACCGTCACCGGCCAGCCGAACCCCCGCGGGCTCGTCCAGACGTACGGCTTCAAGACGACCACGGCCCGCTACGTCCGTCTGCGGGCCACCAGGCTCGGCGCGCCCGCCGCCGACGAGTCCGCCAGGTACCGTCTCCAACTCGCCGAACTCACGGTCCCCACCGCCGCGACCACGGTCACCGGCAACTACACCCTGGAGAACCGTGACTGGGGCAAGACCCGGGTCCTGGACGGCGCCACCACCAGCGTGACCGGCGCCAAGGGATTCACCAGCATCGACTTCGCCTCCGCCGACATCGGTGACACGCCCGTGTGGATCGAGGTCGACCTGGGCGCCGACCGGGCGATCGGCACCGTCACCCTTCACCCGCGCACCGACACGTCTGCGGCGGGCGGTGGTACGGCGGGCTTCCCCGTCGACTTCACCCTCCAGACCCGGGGCGACGGCTCCAGCACGTACACCACCGTCCGCACCGTCACCGGCCAGAGCGACCCCCAGGGAGCCGCCCAGACCTACACCCTCACCTCCGCGACCGGCCGCTACCTGCGACTGCGCGCCACCAGGCTGGGTGCGCCCGCCGCCGACGAGACGGCCAAGTACCGCTTGCAGCTCGCCGAGATTCGCGTCGGGTAGCGGACGTCGTAGGCCGACCCCGGCTCGGCCGGGCCGGCCTACGACGACGGCGGGGCCGTGGTCCGGCGTGGCACGAGGGTGGGGGAGAGCATGACCCGGCTCGACGGTCGGTGACGGTCTGCGATCCGGTCCAGCAGGAGGCGTACGGCGTTCCTGCCCATCTCGTGCCCCGCCTGGTCGACGCTGGTCAGTGAGATCGGGCCGAACGCGGCGAAGGTGGTGTTGTCGTAGCCGGCCACCGAGAGGTCGCCGGGGACGGTCAACCCGGCCTCGCCGACCGCTTCCAGGACACCCATCGCGACGACGTCGGCCCCGGCGAAGACGGCCGTGGGCCGGTGCGGGCGGGCCAGCAGCCGCTTCGCGCCCTCGTGGCCGCCTTCCTGGGTGTAGCTGGTGGAGACGACGTCGATCGACTCCTCCAGGCCGTGCGCCCGCATGGCCTGCCGGTATCCGTCGGCACGCCGGGCGTTGGGCATCTCCGCGAGGCGTGCGGGATCGGTTTCGTGGTGGTCGATGTGGGCGATCCGGCGATGCCCGAGACCGGCGAGGTGGCCGACGACCAGGGACGCGCCCTCGATGTCGTCGTCGGCCACCGTGTCGTACAGCGGAGACGACCCGTGCCGGCCGATGACGACGGTCGGCACGGCGGAGGCCACCTGCTCCAGGCGGGCTCGCGACGACACGGGGGCGACCAGGACGATGCCGTCCATCCCACGGTCGATCATCGCCTCGGTGACGCGGGTCTCGGCCTTCTCGCCGTTGCAGCCCGGTCCGAGGAGCACCTGGTACTCGGTGTCCTCCAGCGAACCCGTGATGCCGTCGAGGATCTCGGGGAAGAAGGGGTTGCGGATGTCGGGCAGCATCACGCCGATGGTGTACGTCTGACCGCGCAGAGCCCTGGCGCCCGCGTGCGGACGGTAGCCCAGTTCGTCGATCGCGCGCCGCACCTTGGCACGCATCTCGGGGCTGGCGCCGTAGGCGCCCCGCAGCACCTTGGAGACGGCGGTCGTGGAGACCTGGGCGTGACGCGCGACGTCGACGATGGTGACTCTGCGACGTGGTGCTGGCGGCTCCATCCGGTCCCTTGTCTCTCTGGGAAACGCTGCCGCCGAGTGTATGCCCGGCGTCTTGACGTCCCGCAGGGTGCTCTCTAGGGTCGGGCCCACTCTTCTTTGGAAAACGTTACCCACGATCGACCGGAGGGCGCCACCCTCCTTGCGTGCCAGGTCGAACAGGGGTCTCGACAGTGCGATTTTGAATCGATTCAACTCGGAGGGGGCAGGCGTGAGTCATGATGCAGTGCGTCGCCGGACCGTGCTCGCCGCGACGGCCGGTGTCGTGTCGGTGGGGGCCGGTGCCACGGGAGCCGGTACGAGCGCGGCCGCGGAAGCGTCCCGCCTTCCTGAGGGCCACGCGGTGGGGGCGCTGACCGTCGAACACCGCACCGACCCCCTCGGTATGGACGCAGAGATGCCGCGCTTCGGGTGGCGCATACGGTCGGCGACATCCGCCGATGCCGTCCGTGAGGGACGCACTCCGCTGGCACGGGTGCCCGGAGTGCGTTTCCTCGGATTCGGGGACGGGGTCTGCGGGTACCGGCTGCCGTCCGGACGGTACCGACTGACGGCCGCGTTGCGCTGATGTCGCGACCGCCGGAACCAGGAGTCCAGTAAGCGGATCGCCCTATCCGGTTTTGGTGTACGGTGGGGCCGCAGTGAACCGGAAGGGCCTATCCGGATAAAGAAGTGGATAGCTCTATCCGTATATCTGGCGCCCTTGACCTGCAACGAAAGGACTCGCCGTGCCCAGCATCGCCATCGTCGGAGCCGGCCCCCAGATGGGCCTGGCCATCGCCCGCACCTTCGGCTCCCAGGGCTTCGATGTCGCTCTGATCTCCCGTAACCGGGACAAGCTCGACGACCTCGTCGGCAAGCTCGAAGCCGAGGGCGTCAACGCCGCCGCGTTCCCCGCGGACGTGCTCGACCGCTCCGGGCTCACCCGGGCGATCGAGAGCGCCGCCGCCGCGTTCGGCGGCATCGAGGTCCTGGAGTACTCCCCGGTGGGGACGTTCGGCGTCACCGCGCTGACCGCTCCGACCGGGACCGAACCGTCCCATGTGGAGTTCGAGATGAACTTCCAGCTGTACGGGGCCATCGCTGCCACGCAGGCCGTGCTGCCGGCGATGCGCGAGGCCGGCGCGGGCACCCTGCTCTACACCACCGGTGCCGGCTCCATCTGGCCCGACCCGCGGGTCGCCAACGTCAACGCCGCCGCGGCGGCGCTGCGCAACTGGGCGATGAACCTGCACAAGGAGCTGGCCGACGCCGGCACCGGCGTCCAGGCCGCCCATATCGGCATCGACTCGTCGATCGGCGTCTCCGTCATCCCCGGTGTGGAGGCGGCCCGGCCTGAGCAGATCACGCCCCTCTACTGGGACCTGCACACCACCCGGCGCGACCAGGCCGAGCTCGTCTTCAAGCTCTAGTCCGCACCGGCCCCCGCCCGGGTCCGGCGTGCGTAGGCGCGGGCCGCGCGTGCGCGGTCGCCGCAGCGTGTCGAGCACCAGTGGCGGCGGCCGTGCCGCAGCAGGTAGCGGCCGCAGGGCGGGGAGCCGCAAGCGGTGAGCCGCTCGGCGTCGGGCCCGGTGAGCAGGTCGGCGGCGTCGGCGGCGAGGGTCGCGAGGGCGTGGTCGACGATCTCGGTGGTGGGGTGCGGGGGTGTGCGGTAGGGGCCGTTCTTCTCGTCCCACCGGAGCAGCGAGGCGGTGGGCACCTTGGTCATGGCGTCGTTGACGGCGGAGAGGGCGGCCGGCAGGGCCGGCAGCGCCTCGACGCGGGAGGCGAGCAGCGACCTGATCTGTTCGCGCAGCGATCGCAGTTGGGCCGTGCACATCTCCCGGAGGCCCGCGTCCGCGGGGGCGAGGCCGCGGTCCGCCAGCCACTGATTCGCCTGCGCCGGCGTGCCGAGGAAGTCGGTGAACTTTCCGCCGGGCGATGCGATGGCGCTGTTGGCGAAGGCGAGGGCCGGGTACTGCTCCTCGCCGGGAGCGGGGGGCACGGCCGGTTCGACGTATCCGGCGGGCTCGGCGGCGGCGTTCACATCCATAGCTCTCATGGTACGGCTCGCCCGTATCCGTGAGAAGCGTGCTACGGTCTCTCACGGATAAGTCGCCCCCATCCGTGAGGTGTTTCCCTGTGACTTCTTCAGTGACGACCCGTGGGCAGTTCCCCGTCCGCGTCTTCGGCGGCCCGACCGCTCTCTTCGAGTACGGCGGCCTGCGGTTCCTGACCGACCCCACCTTCGACGCTCCCGGCGACTACCCGGAGTCGGGCGACCCGGTCCTGACCAAGACGGCCCCTGCCTCCGGCAGCCCCGCCGAGCTCGGTCCCGTCGACGTGGTCCTGCTGTCCCACGACGAGCACGCCGACAACCTCGACCGTGCCGGCCGGGCCCTGCTCGCCGAGATACCGCTGACCCTCACCACCCCCGGTGGCGGCAAGCGCCTCGGCGACAAGGCCAGGGGGCTGGCCGACTGGGAGTCGGTCGAGCTGGACCGCCCCGGTGGCGGCACGGTCACCGTGACCGGCGTCCCCGCCGTTCACGGCCCCGGTCCGCGCGAGGAGACCGAGGCGATCACCGGACAGGTCGTCGGGTTCGTCCTGACCGGAGACGGACTGCCCACCGTGTACGTCAGCGGTGACAACGCGTCCCTCGACGCGGTCAGGGAGACCGCCGAGCGCCTCGGGCCGGTGGACACCGCCGTCCTCTTCGCGGGCGCCCCCCGCTTCGCCGGTCTCTTCGACGGAGGCACCCTGGTGCTGGACAGCGCCCAGGCCGCCGAAGCCACGCGGATCCTCGGCGCTCGCCGGGTCGTCCCCGTCCACTACGACAGCTGGACCCACTTCACCGAGGGCCGCGACGAACTCCAGACCGCCTTCACCGCCGCGGGGCTGGCCGACCGCCTGGACTGGGGACACCCGGGCTGATCACGGCGGACGCACGCCCCCTGGAGGACCCGGCCGACGACGGAGGACAGTCAGAGGCCGGGTTCCGTCGTAGGGTGAATGCCGCTCGTGAGGGACAGAAGGCCGAGGTGGCCGAGACGGCGCTGACACAGACGACGGTCGCCGAGGTGATGGCCGAGCTGGCCGCGCTCGAGGACCCGAAGGCGTGCGAGGTGAACGAGAGGCACGGTGACGATCACGGTGTGAACCTCGGCGAGCTGCGAGCGCTCGCGACGCGGCTGAAGACGCAGCAGGAACTCGCGCACCGGCTCTGGGAGACGGATGACACCGCGGCGAGACTGCCGGCGCTCCTGATCTGGCGCCCGAGGGCATTCGAGCGTGATCAATTGGACGTCATGCTGCGCGAGGCGCGCACACCCAAGGTGCGCGACTGGCTCGTGAACTACGTGGTGAAGAAGAGCCCGCACTCCGAGGAGCTGCGCTCGGCCCGGTCAGCCGACCCGGATCCCGTGGTCGCGAGCGCCGGCTGGGCGCTGACCACCGAACGCGTGGCGAAGAAGCCCGGGAGCCTCGACCTCGCAGGACTGCTCGATGTCATCGAGGCGGAGATGAAGGACGCCCCGGACCGCTTGCAGCGGGCGATGAAGCACTGCCTGGCCCAGATCGGGATCGAGCACCCCGAGCACCGCACCCGTGCCATCGGCATCGGCGAGCGCCTTGAGGTGCTCAAGGACTATCGGACGTCCCCCGGCTGCACGTCCCCCGTTCGCGCCCGTCTGGATCGCCGGGATGGTGCGCCGACGGCACGGTCAGCCGGGTGCCGGCGCGACGCCGCCTCGTTACTCCGGTGCCTCTCGCCAATGGAGGCAGCGGCTGTAGTCGAAGTTCCACTTCAAGCAGAGCTGGGCCTTGACGCTCGTGTCCCGATCCCGGAATTCGGTGATGATCTTGTTGCCGTCGATCCGGGAGTATCCGACCTGGGTCTCGAAGTCGATGCCCATCTCGTTCTCGAGTTCCAGGCTCGCGAGTGCGTATCTGCGCTGCGCCTCGGGGTACTTGACGAAAACGTCCATGATGGCGTTGCGGAATTCGACGTCCCCGTTGGGTGCCTCTGCCACGACTGTCTCCTGACCTGCCGGTTGGTGAGCCGTCTACGCGCATTCTGTCCGTATATCCATGGAAGCGCGCGTCTTGCGTCACCCGAACAGGCCTGTGCGACAGTGGCTCCCGCCCAGCACGGGGTCTGGGCGGGAGCGGTGCGGTCCCCTCCGGTCGTTCTTCAGCACGAAGGGACCGCTCGTCCTTCCAGACTGGAAGGTCCGACGCCCGGGGAGGCGTCCGTGTTCCATGGTGCGCCTTGCCCCCGGTGTCGCGAGGAGAAGTACGTTTCCGCCTTCAAAAGCGTTCAATCCGCCATGTTTTGCGCGTGCGGGTGACCGACATGGCCAAGTGAGGCGCGCTGTGGGCACCGGGACACCCGGCGGCATTGTTCCGTAATTTCATGATCACGTTGAGTGTCCGGCGGTCGACACACCATGCTGACGTCCAACTCTTCCGCAGCGCCTCAGCACCGCCGGGGAAGAGCCTTCCAGACGCCTCGAGTTGAGAGACAAGGTGCGATGTCCAGTAAGCAGGTGTTGATCGTCGTCGTGATGGTGGCGGTCTTCGCGTGGAGCACGGTGATGACCGTGCTGGGGCACCTCGCGGCAGTGGCCGCGCTGCTGCCGTCGCTCGGACTGCTCGTACAGCAGATCGTCGCCGCCCTCCACGCCACGCAGTCCCCGCGCCACACCCCGGTGGACGCCGCCCCGACGGCCATAGCGGCCGGACCCGAGGAGTCGGTGCGATGACCCCGTTCTCCGCGTACGAGCAGCCCGACGGTGAGCCGCCGAGCAGGCGCGGCCGCAAACCGGAGTCGATCGGCGAGCAGGTGGGCCCCTCCCACCGGGCCTGGCTGGAGCCGGTGCGCAACAGGCTCTTCGCCACGGGGCTCACACTCGACGACCTCGTCGGCCGCTCCGGCTACTCCAAGGCCCGCATCAGCGAACTGCTGCGCGGCAAGGGCTACTACCCGGGCTGGGAGATCACCTACAGCGTCGTCCGGGCCCTGGACATCCCCGTCTGGCCGCTGCGCCGGCTGTGGACGGCGGCGGCACGCGAAGCGGCCAAGGACTCCGCGTGGATCGAGAGCCGCATACACGCCGTCCAGCCGCTGCCGCCGGAACGGCCCCCGCTCGCGCACCAGGGCTTCACCGAGGCCATGCGCCCCCCTTACACCGCCTACGCCCGCGCCTTCCTGCAGAGCGACCGGCGCGCCCACTGGGTCGTCTCGGAAGCCTGCGACATCCTCTGGCTGGGCTGGGACGACGCCGTCGCCGGCCCCAACGTCCCCCGCCACGCCTGGCGGCTGTTGCGCTCCCGCGTGCTGTTACGCGCGCACCTTCACCCGGCCGGACATCCCGACCTGCGCCCGGCGGCGTTCCAGACCGTCGACCAGAGCCGGATCGACGATCTCACCGCCCGGTTCGCCCGCATCGGCCGGCTCGCCGACTTCTTCGACGCCGTCGCCCGGCTTCCCCAGAACCAGCTCGACGTCACCGTCCTGCGCTATCTGTGCGGCATCCACCCCGACGCCATCCCCGACGTCGTCGGCCTGTCCACGGCCATCACCCAGTCCATCGACCACCACGCCCGAGGCGCCCTGGAAGGCACCTACCACCGCCATGACAACCGGGAGTGAGCACCCCGCCATGACCGCCATCGACGATCTCCTCTCCCGCTCGCTTCTGATGCACGATCCCCAGGTGCCGTCGGACACCGTCCCGTACGAGGACACCGCCTACCCGGCCTTCGCCCCGGACGGCACACCGCTGTGGGACGTCGGCGGCGGCGACCTGGCCGACGACAACGCCGCCCGGAGTCTGCGGGCCCTGTGCGAGGCGGTCGTCGTCCACGCCACGCCCGGCCAGCTCGCCGACTTCGTCACCGAACAGCTGCCCTCCCCGCGCGGCGCCTGGATCCTGGGCTGCGTCCTGCAACTCGCCGACGAGCGGGACGGAGCGCGCTTCTGGTGGCAGTACGCCGCCGGAGCCGGCGAACCCGCCGCCTCCTACTGCCTCCACCTGCATCACCTCGCGCTCGGCGACAGGCAGGCGGCCACCCTGTGGCACAAGCAGGCCGGCGACGACGCACCGGCCGACAGCGGCCTCGGCGTCGACACCAGCATCCCCACGGTCCTGCGCATCCTCAGCCGCCTGGCCCCGACCGCCCCCCGCGACCACACCGAGACGTTCACCGCGGTCAAGTCCTATGTCACCAACGCCGTCGCCGCCGGATACGCCCGCAACCCCGGCTACGAAATCCCGCTCCCCGGCCCGCACTTCGCCGAACAGCTCGAGATCATCCTGGCCGCGACGTCAGCGGTCTCCCGGTCCGTACGACAGGCCCAGCCGCCGGCCACCGACCTGCCCAACCGCACCAGGCCGCGAGCCGACGCCGCGGATCGTTCCGGGGAGTCCGTGCACGAGCCGGAACGGGTGCTGGTGGAGACCGCCGCACGCGACGAGTCCGCCTCCAGCTTCTTCCGGGAAGCCATCGCGGCCTGCTGGGAATCGGCCGTCGCGGACCGCACGGCCAGGGGAGCGGACCGTCGCGATGTGCGGCTGCGTTACCTCCTGGACCGCCGGCCCACCGAACCTACTTCGTGGCGTTGAGTGTCTGCGTCGCCAGGGCCAGGTTCTTGTCATCGGCGCTGCCCCAGGCGTAGACGACATTGGCCGTCCCGTCCTTGAGGGGCAGGTCGGCCGGGCCGATGGCCACGGTGTCCGTGCCGGCGAGCACGACATCGGCCTTCACGGTGCCTGCCGCGACCTCAGTGGTGTCCTCCTTGGGGTTCTCCAGGCCGGTGAAGAGGGGCTGCCCGTTCGCGCGGACGTCGACGGCCGGTGCGGCGGCGACATGGCGCACGGTGAGGCGTGCCTTGCCTTCGTCGACCTGCGAGACATCGTTGGTGAACGCCGTCAGCTGGGGTGCGCCGTCGGCGGTGAGGTGGGCCGCGATCGTGGCGTTCCCGCCTTCGGGCACCTTGATCTCCTTCTCGAGGGCGGGTGTGCCGTCCGGGTTCTGGCCTGCTTCGAAGATCTCTATGTCGTACGTACCGGCGTCGAGCGCCTGCGGGTCGGTCACCGTGCCGGGCTTGAAGTCGCCGATCAGCTCGTCACCGTTGGCGTAGACATCGACGGTCATCCCGGGAATGCCGTGGAATACGGACACCATGGCCTGGTCCTGTGAGGCGGTACCCGCCATGGCGGGAGCGGTGGCGCCCAGGGCCAGGGCACAGGCGGCGGCCGATGCGGCGACAGCGAGAGAGGTCCGGGAAATCATGGGGTGATCCCTTCGAAAACGGCTCCGCACGTTGCGGGGTCTCGATGTCGTTTCGGGAAGGGCGACCGCCGTGGATGCGCGGTATGCACCTTTTGTCAGTAGCTTCAGTAGCTTCAGTAGCTTCGGTGGCTTCGGTGGCTTCGGTGGCTTCCGCGGGCGGGTTCGGTGGCGCGCCTAGGTGCCCGTCCAGCGGACCTGGCCCGGTTCGATCGCCCTGCGCAGACGCTGCAGGCCACGGCGGGCGTGACTCTTCACCGTGCCGAGGGGCATGCCGGTCCGTTCCGCGATCTGAGCCTGGGTGAGGTCCTCGTAGAAGGCCAGACACAGCACGTACCGCTGGTGCCACGGCAGACAGGACAACTCGTTCACCAGCAGAACCCGGTCCAGGACGTCCTCCGCCGCCGACACGTCCCGTCCGGGCGTGTCGTCGGTGTGGGCGAGCGAGTCGGCGAGAGCCAGCCGTCTGCTCCGGGCGGCCAGCGCATCGACGATCTTGCGTCGGGTGATGCCCACGAGCCAGGCGCCCAGCGGGCCCCGCTCCGGGCGGAAGCCGGCCTGGCCACGCCAGGCGCCGAGGAACACCTGCTGGGTGACGTCGTCGGCCTCGTGTGTATCGCCGAGCGACCGGGTGGCCAAGGTGTGGACCAAGGGGGCCCAGCGCCGGTAGACCGCGGCGAAGGCGTCCTCGTCGGCGGCACGGAATCCGTGGGCCAGTTCGTCCTCGTACCTGGTTTCTTCTCGAGTGTCGATGGTCATGGCCTGGTTCCTCCTGCCATGCGCGAGGTGCGGCCTTCCGCACGCGTCCCAGTGTTGTGACGCATAAACGACGCAGGCAACATGCATCGTTTGTGCGTCGTACAGTGGGGTCTGTGAGCAGAGGTGACGGCGACGGCCGACACGACGAGTACCCGGGGAGCGGCGGGCTCACCACCGGAGAGGTGGCGAGACGCTTCGGGGTGGCGCCCACCACGGTCCGTTCCTGGGACCGCCGCTACGGCATCGGTCCCGACGCGCACACCGGCGGCAGGCACCGGCGCTGGACCGCCGCGGACGTGGCCCGTCTGGAGCGGATGTGTGCCCTGACGGCGACCGGGCTGCCCCCTGCCGAGGCGGCGCGCATGGCGCTCGGCGCCGCGCCGCCGGACGCGACCCCGCGCACACGGCCACCGCTCCCACCGCCGCGACCGCTGCCCCGCGGCCGCAGCCGGGCCGGGAGCGGTATGCGACTCGGCGACGTGCGGCAGGAGTCGAGGGGGATCGCCCGTGCCGCCCTGCGCCTCGACGCCGCCGCCCTGGACGAACTGCTGCTGGCGGCGATCGCCGACCACGGACTGGTCACCGCCTGGACGGAGGTGATCATGCCGACCCTGCAGGCGGCCGGCCGCAAGTGGGAGAGCTCGGGCGAGAAGTACGTCGAGGTGGAGCACTTCCTGTCGTGGCACATCTCCGGGGCGCTGCGACGCAGTACACCACCCGTGACCGCCGACGGCCCGGGCATCACCACGGTGCTCGCCTGCGTACCGGGGGAGAACCACACCCTGCCGCTGGAGGTGCTGACCGCCGCGCTGTCCGAACGCGGTCTGCCGGTACGCATGTTCGGTGCCGCGATGCCCGTCGAATCGGTCATCGCGTCGGTGCGCAGGACCGGACCGGCCGCGGTGGGCCTGTGGGCGCAGTCCCGCACCACGGCCAGCCGGCCACTCGCCCAGCACGTGGCGGCGATGCGATGGGGTGTGCGCGGTGCCCGCAGGAAGCCGTTCGTCTTGACCCTGGGCCCGGGATGGGCCGGTCAGACGCTCGCCGGACTGCCCCATCCCCCCGGCCTGGCCGAGGCCCTCGCGGTGGTGGAGTCGGCCGTGTCAGGGAGGTGAGTCACCGCGGGCCCGCTCCTGGCGTCGCACGTCGGCGAGGTCGGCGAGCCGGTCCAGGCCGCGCACCGCCCGGGCCATGCGATGGTTGCGCTCCAGTGCGGAGCGATGCCGGTCGAGGAAGGCCCAGTACCCCGCGGTGTAGGGGCACGCCCGGGCGCCGGTCCGGTCCGCGGGCCGGTAGACGCACGACCCGCACAGGTCGCTCATCCGGTTCACGTAGGCCCCGCCGGACGTGTACGGCTTGGTGGTCATACGGCCGCCGTCTGCGTACTGGGACATTCCGACGACATTGGGCACCATCACCCAGTCGTAGCCGTCGACGAAGCAGCGGTGGAACCAGTCCGTGACCGCGGCCGGATCCCAGCCCCGCTGAAGCGCGTGGCTTCCGAGGATCATCAGCCGGGGGATGTGGTGGGTCCATCCCGTGTCGCGTACCTGGGACAGCACCGTGCGCAGACAGCGCGCGTCCACGTCGTCCGCGTCCAGGTCGTTCCACCAGTCCGGCAACGGGGCGGTGTGGCGCAGCACGTTGGAGTTCCGGTAGTCCTCGCCGAAGTGCCAGTACAGCTGCCACACGTACTCGCGCCAGCCGGCGATCTGCCGGACGAAGCCCTCGACGCTGTTCAACGGCGCCCGCCCCTCGCGCCACGCCGCTTCGGCCCGCTCGACGCACTCGGCGGGATCGAGCAGGCCCAGGTTGAGCGAGGACGACAGCAGGCTGTGGCTCATGACGGGGTCGGCGGCGAGCATGGCGTCCTCGTACGGGCCGAACGCGGTGAGCCGGCGCTCGACGAAGCGACGCAGCGCCGCCCGGGCCTCGGCGCGGGTCGCGGGGAAGAGGCGTGGCCCGTCCCGCCCGACGAAGCACACGTCGCCGTCCTTCTCCCAGCGGTCGAGGTCGTGACGGACGCGCTCGTCGATGTCGTCCTCGCGCGGCCGGTAGGGACGGTCGACCGGCAGGGCGGTCGCGTCACGGGGCGGCGGCTGCCGGTTGTCGTGATCGAGGTTCCACCGGCCGCCCGCGGGCCGGTCGCCGTCCATCAGCAGGTCGTGTCCGCGCCGGACCCAGCGGTAGAAGTCCTCCTGACGCAAGCTCCTGCCGCCCTGACCGCCGGCCCAGGCGGCGAAGTCGTCCATGGACACCAGAAATCCGCGCGCCGGGCCCTTCGTGACCTGCGGCAGCGAGCGCACCAGCCGCAGCGCGGCGTACGAGGTCGGGTGGTGAACGGTCAGGGCCCGGCCGCGCGCCGCCCGGGCGAGCCCTTCGCGGTAGGTGTCACTGCGTACGTAGGTGACGCGGTCGCCGAGTTCGGCAGCCCGGTGACGCATGGCGGACAGCACCAGGTGCGCCTTGGCCCGGTGGAAGCGCCGGCGCCGGAACACCGACCGGGCCTCGATCATCAGCAGCGGCGTGTCACGGGCGAGGCCGCTGTCCTCGGACGGCCGCAGGAAGTGCGGACCGAGCTGATCACCGAAGAGCCAGTGCATGAGGCGCTCCCGCCGTCAGTCCCGGCCGCGCGCGTGCTTGAACCGTGCCAGGCCCTCACCGAGATCGATCAGCGGCTGCGGGTACTCCACCTGAGCCCGTTCACCCTCGGGCAGCCGCCAGGGCTCATGGACGCGGGCATCGGCCACGTCCGCCAGTTCCGGCACCCACCGCCGTACGTACCCTCCCGCCGGGTCGAAGCGCTTGCCCTGGACGACCGGGTTGAGGACGCGGTGGGGGCGGGTGTCGGTGCCGGTCCCGGCGACCCACTGCCAGTTGAGCTGGTTGTTGACGATGTCGCCGTCCACCAGCAGGTCCAGGAAGTGCCGGGCGCCGATCCGCCAGTCCACGTACAGGGTCTTGGCCAGGAAGCTCGCCGCCAGGAGCCGCGCCCGGTTGTGCATCCAGCCCTCGTGGCGCAGCTGGCGCATGGCCGCGTCGACGACCGGGTAGCCGGTGCGGCCGTCCCGCCACGCGGCGATGTCCTCGGCGGCCTCGTCCTCGGTCCGCCACCGGTCGTGCCGGGTCCGGTAGTCCTCATGTGAGGCGTCCGGGCGCGCCGCCAGCACCTGGTGGTGGAAGTCGCGCCAGCACAGCTGCCGTACGAACGCCTCCGCCCCCGGCCCGCCGCGCTCGCGTGCCCGCTGGACCATTTCCACCGGCGACAGGGCACCGAAGTGCAGATACGGCGAGAGCCTGGAGGTCGCGTCGCCCGCCAGATCGTCGTGCCGGTCCTCGTACGCGGAGAGGCCGCTCCGCACCCAGCGGGAGAACCGGTCGCGCCCAGGAGCCTCACCCCCGGTGGGCAGGCCCGGCGAGACGCCGGACAGCTCGTCCCGGGAGGGCAGCGGCTCGCCCCGCACGGAGTCAGGGACGCGCACGACGCGCGGCGCCGGGCAGACATCCCGCAGCCGCTCCTGCGACCACCGGCGGAAGTAGGGGGTGAACACGGCGAAGTGGTCGTTGCCCGCGGGCGTCACGGCGCCGGGTGCGACGGCCGTGATCACGCTGTCGTGCACGTGCAGCGCCACGCCCTGTCCCCACAGCGCGTCCCGCAACCGCCCCTCCCGGCGATGGGCGTAGCCGGTGACGCCCGCCGCGAGGTGCACCTCCGTCGCCTCGCACTCCGCCGCCACCGCGCAGACCTCCTGGACGACCGGGCCCTTGCGGACGACGAGCCGGCCGCCGCACCGGCGCAGCGAGGCGTCGAGGTCGGCCAGGCAGTCGGCGAGGAAGGCGCTGCGGTTGGGCACGTCGAAGCCCGCCGCGTGGACACCGGGGTCGCGGACGAAGAGCGGCACCACCTCGTCCGCCCACGCCAGTGCGGCGCGCAGCGGCGGATGGTCGTGCACCCGCAGATCCGAGGTGAACAGGACGACCGCGACGGTCATGGTGATTCTCCTGAAGGCGCCGTGCGATGTGGATCGCGATGTGGATCTCTACTGCCTGACTCTTCGGTCGCGGCGCGTGATCCGGATGCGGCCGGAACGCGGGCCGGCCCGGCGCGCGCTCATGCCCTTGGCGGCGGCCTGGGTGATGTTGCGGGCCATGCCGCCGAAGACGACGGCGTGAAACGGGGAGAGGGACCACCAGTAGGCGTGCCCCAGCAGACCCCGGGGATGGAAGAGGGCGCGCTGCCGGTAACACGTGCGGCCCGCGTCGTCCGTCTCCGCGTACATCTCCAGCCACGCCAGGCCGGGCAGGCGCATCTCCGCCCGCAGCCTCAGCAGCCGGCCCGGCTCGATCTCCTCGACCCGCCAGAAGTCCAGTGAGTCGCCGGCCCGCAGGCGCTCGGCGTCCCGTCGCCCGCGGCGCAGACCGACACCGCCGACGAAACGGTCCAGCCAGCCCCGGACCGTCCAGGCGAGCGGGAAGGAGTACCAGCCGTTGTCGCCGCCGATGCCCTCGATCACCTTCCACAGCGACTCCCGGGAGGCGTCCACCGAGAGGTGCCGCTCGTCCTCGTAGAGGCTGCCGCCCGCCCAGTCCGGGTCGGTGGGCAGGGGATCGCTGGGCGCCCCGGGCACGGAGGCGGACGACCAGCGGGTGACGACCTGCGCCTCCCGCACCTTGCGCAACGCCAGTGCCAGCGCCGCGTCGAACGGCAGCGGCCGGCCCGGGAGGTCGGGCACGTACCGGGCGATGTCGTGCTCGCGGCACACGACCTCGTGGCGCAGCGACTCCGTCAGCGGCCGGGCGAGCGCGGCGGGCACCGGGGTGACCAGGCCGACCCAGTGGCTGGACAGCCTCGGGGTGAGTACCGGCACCGGAACGATGAGCCTGCGCCGCAGCCCTGCCACCTCGGCGTACCGGTCCATCATCTCCCGGTACGTGAGGACATCCGGCCCGCCGATGTCGAACGCACGGTCGACGTCATCCGGCATCGAGGCCGAACCGACCAGGTACCGCAGCACGTCCTCCACACCGATCGGCTGAGTCCGGGTGTGCACCCAACTGGGCGTGACCATGACCGGCAGCCGCTCGGTCAGATAGCGCAGCATCTCGAAGGACGCCGATCCCGATCCGATGACGACCGCCGCCCGCAACACCGTGGCCGGCACCGGCGCGTCGAGGAAGACGCGCCCCACCTCGGCCCTGGACCGCAGATGCGGGGAGAGGGACTCCTCGGGAACGCCCTGCGGTGTGAGCCCGCCGAGGTAGACGATCCGCCGCACACCGGCGGCGCGCGCCTGCTCGGCGAAGACCCGGGCCGCCCTGCGGTCGGTGTCCTCGAATCCCGCACCGGACCCCAGGGAGTGCACCAGGTAGTACGCGACATCGACACCGCGCATCGCGGAGGCGACCGAATCGGCGTCCGTGACATCCCCCCGGACCGTCTCGGCGCGCCCCGCCCAGGGGTGATCGCGAAGTTTGCCGGGGGAGCGGGCCAGACACCGGACCCGGTGGCCGGCCTGGAGCAGTTCCGGCACCAGACGCCCGCCGATGTACCCGGACGCTCCGGTCACCAGACAGTGCAGCCGCTGTGCGTCCCGTTGCCCGCCTGTCTCCACCATCGGCTCCTCCACGTGTGCGCTCCGGCGTTGTGGCCTCGCTCCCTCGAGCATGGCCGCACCAGCGGGACAGCGCCTGTCGCGGTGGGGCGACCGGCCGCATTCGCTCTCACACGGACCACTTCGGACGCGTCGCGACCTACGGATGCACGACACCGCCGAGCGGGCGTTCAACCGGGCGGAGTGTCGACGCCGGCCGCCTGGTCGGCACGGCCTCCGGCACCGAGCAGCCCCGTGGCGGTGAACGGCTCGTGGGCGGCGAGACGCGGCAGTTCCCGGCGCGACAGCCGCGTGACGACCGGTGGCATCGCAGCCCGCACCACCTGGGTGTACCGCAGCCAACGGGGCATGTAGACCGAGGGCCGGCGCCGCTCGACCGCCGTGACCAGCCGGCCAGCGACATACGAGACGGGATACACCCTGCGTGCCGGCCGCGGCATGTGGCCGCGCAACTCCCGCAGCACCGCGTGCGCGTCGGCGTCGCGGACCATGTCCGTGTCCGTCCAGTTGATGTACGCGATTCCCACGCCCACATGCCGATGGGCGACCTCGGCCTGCAGCGCGTGAGCGAACGACTCGACCCCGGCCTTCGACGCGCAGTAGGCGCTCATCATCGGCGCGGCCCCGATGGACGCGAGCGACGCGACCTGGAGGAAGTAGCCCCGCGTGTCCAGGAGGTCCGCCAGGAACGTCCGCGCGGTGACGGCACTGCCGACGAGGTTCACCTCGACGACCCGGCGCCAGACGTCGAGATCGGCCTCGGCGAACGGTCCGCCCTCGGCGACTCCCGCGTTGGCGATCACCACCGAGGGTGGTCCGAACCGGGCACGGATCTCGTCGGCGACGCGAGCCATCCGGCGCTCGTCCGTGACATCGGCCTCCCAGCACTCGGACACGCCCTGAAGGCTGTCCCTCACCCGGGCCAGCGTCCGCTCCTCACGGCCGAGCAGCGCCACCCTCGCGCCACGGCGGCACAGCTCCCGGGCCATCGCCTCCCCGAGGCCGCGCGCGGCACCGGTCACGACGGCGGTCCGACCGTGCAGGGGGCTCTGAGCGACCGGCATGGCACGTTCCTCTCCGCTGCGGCGCTGGCCCGGCCCACGTTAGGCGCGGAGCGGGCCGTCGGCACGCCGGGCATCCCGCCCCCGTCGCCGTTCCGGTCAGGATTCGAGAAGCGTGGGTTCCGAAGCCGCTCTAGCGTCGACGTCATGACTTCCATCGAATCCGTCACCCTCGAGGTGGCCGACCCCGCCGCCGCCGAGCGCTTCCTCACCACCGCCTTCGGCCTGGGCGGTCAGGTGCGCCTGCGGGCCTCGGAGGCACCGAGCACCGGCTTCCGCGGGTTCACCCTGTCGCTCGTGGTGTCCCAGCCGGCCAACGTGGACGCCCTGGTCGACGCCGCCGTGGACGCCGGTGCCGTGACCCTGAAGCCCGCCGCCAAGTCGCTCTGGGGTTACGGGGGCGTCGTGCAGGCCCCGGACGGGACGATCTGGCAGGTGGCCTCGTCGTCCAAGAAGAACACCGGCCCGGCCAGCCGGCAGATCGACGAGATCGTGCTCCTGCTCGGCGTCGAGGACGTGAAGGCCAGCAAGCAGTTCTACGTCGATCACGGCCTCGCCGTGGCGAAGAGCTTCGGCGGCAAGTACGTCGAGTTCGCCACCGGGTCGGGTCCGGTCAAGCTGGCCCTGTACAAGCGCCGGGGCCTGGCCAAGCTCGTCGGCATCTCACCCGACGGCACCGGATCACACCGGCTCACGGTCGACAGCGACGCCGGGACCTTCACCGACCCGGACGGCTTCGCCTGGGCGACGGCGCCGGAGAACGCGTCGCTGTGAAGCGGGTGTTGTCCCGGTTCGACGCACGGCGCGCGACCTTACGGAGTCATGACGTAGCGGCGCGGTCCCGTGGCGCCGCGCCGGTGCGGGCCTAGCGTGGCCGTATGCGCGTACTGGTCACCGGCGGTGCCGGGTTCATCGGGTCCCATGTCGTCGCCGTGCTCCGGGAGCGTGGGCACCAGGCGGTCGTGTTCGACATGCGGGAGGAGCCCGGCGCCGACGTGCGTGATCCGGACGCCGTCGGCCGCGCCCTGGCCGGTGTGGACGCCGTGTGTCACCAGGCCGCGATGGTCGGGCTCGGGGACGGGGTCGCCGACGCGGCGGCGTACGTCTCGCACAACGATCTCGGGACGGCCGTGCTGCTCGCCGCCATGGCGGAGGCAGGTGTACGGCGTCTCGTGCTGGCCGGATCGATGGTGGTCTACGGGGAGGGGCGGTACGAGTGCCCCCGGCACGGGGTCGTACGGCCCGGGCCGCGTGCCGTCGCGGACCTCGACGCGGGCCGGTTCGAACCGCCGTGTCCGGTCTGCCGGACTGATCTCGTCCCCGGGCTGGTCGGCGAGGACGCTCCGGCCGATCCCCGGAACGTGTACGCGACGACCAAGCTGACCCAGGAGCATCTCGCCGCCGCGTGGGCCCGTTGCACGGGCGGCTCGGCGGTGTCGCTGCGCTACCACAACGTGTACGGGCCCGGCATGCCCCGCGACACCCCGTACGCCGGTGTCGCCTCCTTCTTCCGCTCGGCGCTCGCCCGGGGCGAGGCACCGCGCGTGTTCGAAGACGGGCGGCAGCGGCGGGACTTCGTGCACGTCCGCGACGTGGCGGGGGCGGGCGCGGTGGCACTGGAGGCCGAGGCGCCCCGGGGCGTGCTGACGGCGTACAACACCGGCAGCGGCGACCCGCACACCGTCGGCGAGATGGCGCGGGCGCTGGCCACCGCGTACGGCGGGCCCGATCCCGTCGTCACCGGCGACTACCGGCTCGGGGACGTACGGCACATCACCGCGGACTCGTCGCGGCTGCGGGACGGACTGGGGTGGAAGCCGGAAGTCGGGTTCGCAGAGGGCATGGCGGAGTTCGCACGGGCCGGGATGCGGGACGCGTAGCGTCCTGTCCCGCGGCCCCTCGGGCCCCGGCTCGCGAAAGACCGGTGGTGCTGCCCGTGTTCAGGAAGCGGTGGCGGGCAGCACCACCTCGAAACGGCAGCCGCCGGGGATGTTGCGTACGGTGGCCCGGCCCTGGTGGGCTTCCACGATCCCCCGGACGATGGCGAGGCCGAGGCCCGCGCCGGCCGGGGGCGTCCGAGCGTGCGTGCCGCGCCAGCCGGTGTCGAAGACGCGCGGCAGATCCTCCTCGGGGATGCCTCCGCAGGCGTCCGTCACCGACAGCACCACGCCCTCGGCGGAACGTTCCGCGGCGATGGCGACCGTGCCGTCGGCCGGGGTCCGGCGGATGGCGTTGACCAGCAGATTGCCGAGCACCCGGCTCATCTCCTTGCCGTCCACCTCCACGGGTACCGGCTCGACACGGTCGCCCACCAGCCGCACCCCGTGTTCCCGGGCGAGCGGGTCGGCTCCCGCCAGCGCGTCGCCGACCAGGTCGTAGAGGGAGATCCGGGTGAGGCTCAGGGGCAGGGTGCCGGCGTGGATGCGGGAGAGTTCGAAGAGGTCGCCGACCATGCCGTTGAGGCGTTCGACCTCGGTGCGGATCTGCTTCAGATAGCGGTCGGGGTCGGCGGCGACGCCGTCCTCCAGGGCCTCGGACATGGCGCGCAGACCGGCCAGCGGGGTGCGCAGGTCGTGCGAGATCCAGGCGACGAGTTCGCGCCGGGAGGTCTCCAGCGCTCGTTCCCGGTCCCGGGACTCGGCGAGGCGGGCGCTGGTGGCGGCCAACTCGCGGCTCAGGTACTCCAGTTCGGCGGTCGTCGGTCCGTCGGGAGCGGAAAAGTCCCCACCGTCGCCGAAGGAGCGTGCGGCCACGGCGAGTTCGCGGCTGCGGGCCACGACCCAGCGGCCCAGCAGTAGCGCGGTGGCAAGGGAGACGACGGCCGCCATGGCGACGACCGTCGTGACCACGGTCAGGTCGTGAGCCGACAGGAACATCGCCCAGGCGACGGCGAGGGTGCCCGCGAGCATCGCGACGACGCCGACCGCCGCGACCACGGCGAGCGAGGCGGTGAGCGAGCGGCGCCGGATCAGGCGCAGTGCGCCCGCTCCGGCCAGGCCGGTGGCCGCCGCTCCGGCGAAGGCGTACAGGGCGATGAGGAGGGTGTCGTTCACGACCCGGTCTCCTCTCCGGCGGGGTCGAAGCGGTAGCCCACGCCCCACACGGTCTGGATCAGCCGGGGCCGGGCCGGGTCGTCCTCGACCTTGCCGCGCAGACGGCGGATGTGGACGGTGACCGTCGACAGATCGCCGAAGTCCCACCCCCACACCTCCCGCATCAGGTCCTCACGGCCGAAGGCCCGCCCAGGGTGCCGCAGGAAGAAGGAGAGCAGGTCGAACTCGCGGAGGGTGAGGGCGAGTTCGGAGCCGTTCCTGGTGACCCGGCGGGCCGCCGGGTCGACGGTCAGACCGGCCGCCCCCAGCCGGTGCCCGGGGGCCGCGGGCCTGCTGCGGCGCAGTACCGACTCCACGCGCAGGACCAGTTCGCGGGGGCTGAAGGGCTTGGTGACGTAGTCGTCGGCGCCGACCTCCAGGCCGAGGATGCGGTCGTCCTCGTCGCCACGGGCGGTGAGCATGATGACCGGCACCGGTCCGTGCCCGCGCATCCGCCGGCACACCTCCAGGCCGTCCATCCCGGGCAGCATCAGGTCGAGGACGACCAGGTCCGGCCAGTGCGCGGCGGCACGCGTGAGGGCCGTCGGGCCGTCGTCCGCGCGGTCGACGACGTAACCGGCGCGGTTCAGATACCCGGCGACGACCTCGGCGACGGTCGGATCGTCGTCGACGACCAGGATCCGCGGGGACCCGGCGAGGGCCTCGTCCTGCTGATGGGGCTGCTGCATGCCCCCAGCCTGGCACCGGGCCGCCTCTGATGCCGTGCCCGGAGCCCTCCGGGCCGCCGATGTCCGCGTTTCGTAAGGAGCGGCAGTCCGATATGCCTGATTCGCGTTCGTAGGGTGAAACCGTGAAGACGATTCCTTCGGACGTCGACGTGGTGCTGCCCTGCCTGAACGAGGCCGAGGCCCTGCCCTGGGTTCTCGAACGGATCCCGCCGGGCTGGCGCGCACTCGT
Organism: Streptomyces sp. NPDC040589; assembly: GCF_055594445.1. Classification (NCBI taxonomy): domain Bacteria; kingdom Bacillati; phylum Actinomycetota; class Actinomycetes; order Kitasatosporales; family Streptomycetaceae; genus Streptomyces; species Streptomyces sp. NPDC040589. The sequence continues at coordinate 352,874 of NZ_JBVIWP010000004.1, forward strand.
CGTCGACAACGGTTCCACCGACGGCTCGGCCCAGGTCGCCCGCGCGTTCGGCGCGACCGTCGTGAGCGAGCCGCGCCGGGGCTTCGGCGCGGCCTGCCACGCCGGGCTGACCGCCGCCACCGCCGACGTGGTGTGCTTTTGCGACTGCGATGCCTCCCTCGACCCGTCGCTCCTCGTCCCCTTCGTGCGCCAAGTGCGCGAGGGCGAGGCCGACCTCGTGCTCGGCAGGCGGCGCCCGCAGGGCCGGGGCGCCTGGCCCGCGCACGCCCGTGCCGGCAACCTCGCGCTCGCGCGGATGCTGCGCCGCCGCACCGGGCTGCGTCTGCGCGACCTCGGCCCCCTGCGCGCCGCCCGCCGCGAGCCGCTGCTCGCCCTCGGCCTCACCGACCGGCGCAGCGGCTATCCGCTCCAGATGGTGGTCCGCGCGGCCGATGCCGGCTGGCGGATCGCCGAGTACGACGTGCCGTATCTGCCACGCACCGGGGCCTCGAAGGTGACGGGCACGTGGCGCGGCACCTGGCATGCCGTACAGGACATGAGCCGCGTCCTGGCCGAAGCGCCCGGCGAGGCTCCCGCCGTCGAAAGGGACGCACGGTGACCACACTCCTCGTCATCGCCAAGGAGCCGCGCCCCGGTCGGGTCAAGACCCGGCTCACCCCGCCGTTCACGCCCCGGGAGGCCGCGTCCCTCGCCGAGGCGTCCCTCGCCGACACCCTGGACGCGGTCGCGGCGGCCCCGGCCGACCGCCGGGTCCTCGTCCTCGACGGGGAGCCCGGCCCCTGGCTGCCGGCCGGCTTCGAGGTCGTACGGCAGTGCGCCGGCGGACTGGACGAGCGGCTGGCGGACGCCTTCGCGCGGTGTACCGGACCGGCCCTGCTCATCGGTATGGACACGCCCCAGGTGACGCCCGAGCTGCTCACCGTCGACTTCGGCGAGGGAGACGCCTGGTTCGGACCGGCGGAGGACGGCGGTTTCTGGACACTGGGCCTGGCCGATCCCGATCCCGCCCTGCTGCGCGGCGTCCCGATGTCCACGCCGGTGACCGGGGCCGTCCAGCGCGAGCGGCTCGTCCTGGCCGGGCTGCGGGTACGGGACCTGCCCCGGCTGCGGGACGTCGACACCGCCGCCGACGCCGAGGCGGTCGCCCTCCTCGCCCCGCACGGCCGGTTCGCCGCACGGCTGGCCCGGTACGCGCCGGTCACGCCCCGATGAGCACCGCACCCGCCACCGCCCTCGCCTGGGCGGCCGCCGACCCCTACGCCGCCGCCCTGCGCGCCGGCCGTGGCCCCCTGTTCCTGCGCCGCTCCGACGGCTGGCTGCTGCCGCTGGAGGTGGAACGCTGGTGTGCCCGGGCCGACGCCGTCGACCGGGACGTGCTGGACCGATGCGAGGGGACCGTGCTGGACGTGGGGTGCGGGCCCGGGCGGCTGGTCGCGGAGCTCGCCGCCCGGGGCCGGGTCGTCCTCGGCATCGATGTCAGCGAGGTCGCCGTCGACCACACCGTGCGGCTCGGTGGCCAGGCGCTGCGGCGCTCGGTGTTCGAGCCGCTGCCCGGCGAGGGCCGCTGGGACGCCGTCCTGCTCATGGACGGCAACATCGGCATCGGCGGCGACCCGCGCGCCCTGCTCGACCGGGTCGCCCAACTCCTGTGCCCCGGAGGCCTGCTGATCGCCGAGACTGCCCCGGTGGACATCGACGAACGCGCCCAGGTACGGGTCGTCGACCTCACGGACCCACACGGTGCCGACGCCCCGTTCCCCTGGGCGCGACTCGGCACGCCGGCCCTGCTCCGATACGCCCGGGGCTGGACGAGGGCCGGTCAGTGGACGGCCGACGGACGGCGCTTCACCGCCCTGCGCACCCGCAGCAAGCGCACCGCCAGCAGCAGCGCCGAGCCGCCGAAGAGGACGGCGGTGATCAGCAGCCAGCGGGCGAGGAACACGTCCGCCGGCAGGCCGGTGGCGGACCGGTAGCGCCTCTCCACCATGCCGCCGATCAGCGGGAACCACACGAGAAGCAGTAGCGCGGAGAGGGCCGCCGGCACGCGCAGGTACATGATCCATTCCCGGTGGCGGACCGCCTCGAGTCCCCGTACGACCGTCCGGTCCAGGGCGGCGTACAGGGGCAGCAGGACGAGGTCGTGCAGCAGTGCCGCGCCCACGAACCACAGCGTCACACCGAACCAGTCGCCGGCGAGGAGCCGTACACCCGCGTAGGCGGCGAGCGCGAACGAGCAGGCGAGCAGGAGAAGGGTGAAGGGGCTCCCGGCAGGGATCCGCGGCCGTCGCATCACAGGTCTCCGAACGTCATCCGGGCCACCCACTTGGTGTTGAGCACACCCGGTGCCGCGGGCACGATGATCCGCGCCGGGTAGCCGTGGTCGGGGGACAGGTCCTCGCCGTTGACGTACAGGGCGAGCAGGGAGCGCGCGTCGGCCACCTGGTTGGCGCGCAGGGCTGCCCTGCGGAAGGCGCCGCGTGCCTGGAGGGACTCGACGAACAGGTCCGGCGGGTCGTCGTCGTACCCGACGAGCGCCGCGAGGTCGCGCAGCCGCACCCCGCGCCACCACTGGTCCGACGTCGACCAGCCCTCCACGCAGGCGATGGGCAACGCCGAGCTGTGCAGGGAGAGTCCGGCGAGCTGGGCACGGCTGAGGCGGACGGTGCCCGTACGCCCCGTCACGACGAGCCGCCACGCGTCCTCGCCCGTCTCGGCCGCGTCGATCCCGGCGTACGCGGCGGTCTTGTTGATCTGGAACCCGTTCGGGCCGCTGCCGGGTTCACCGCCGCCGTGCGGTGCGAGGAGGGCGGTGCGCCGCAGCGGACCGTCGAAGTTCTGCCCGGCCGTCGTCGCGAACAGCAGCAGCGAGCCGCCCCCGACGAACCACAGGGCACCCCGCCGCGAGACGGTCGGCTCGGCGGGACGCGGAGTCACGAGGTCGTTCTTCTCTTCCCGAAGGTGCCGCAGATTGCGCAGGGCCGTAGGCATCTTCAGCAGGACATGGGCGACGAAGGCGGCGAAGAACACCCATGCTCCGTAGAAGTGCAGCGGGTAGAAGGAGCCCGGGAAGACGTAGTCGAGCTGCACGTTGAGCACACCGGTCACGAACTCGAACAGCGCGCCGCCCACCAGGAGCAGCAGCGAGATCCGCTCCAGGGCGTGCGCGAGCGAGCGGGCCGGCGGCAGCGCGAACAGCCTCGGTACCACTGACCAGAGCTTGGCCAGCAGCACGGGGATCAGGCTGATGCCGAGGGTGACGTGGACGCCCTGGTTGAGCCGGTACAGCCAGTGCGGGTGCGTCGGCCAGGCGAAGAGGTAGAAGCCGAGGATCCCCTTGTCCGGGGTCTGGTCGTTCACCGGCGACAGGTCCGGGTTGTAGGCGGCGTACGAGACCAGTCCCGTCACGAACAGCACGGTGATGCCGACGAGCAGGACGAGGCCCAGCACCGAGGTGAACCAGGGGCCGCGCAGGGGGCTGCGCCAGAAGCCCGGTGAGGAAGGAAGCCGTGGGTCGTCTCGCATGTCCCGACGGTAGGCCCGGACCACCCCGGGAAAGGGTGCGCAACCCATGACGAAACGCTGACGTCCGGCCCGGACAGCGGCATGCGCCCACCCCGTCGACCTAGCGTTCCGACTGTGAACCGCTCCCTCCGCCGTGACCTGTACGCCGCCGGGGCCGCCGCACTGCTCGTGACGGCGGCCGTCCTGATCGGCCGCCACATCCAGGGCACCAGCCGCACGCTGTTCGTCGACTGGCCTCCACTCCTGGCGTCCTGGGGCCCGCATGTGGGCCCCGGCACTCCCGCGGCCCTCGTGGTCGCGATCGCCACCGTGGCCTACGGCCCCGGCCTCGCGGCCCGCCTCCCCTGGCGGGCCCTGCTCCCCCTGGCCTGGGGCACGGCCACGGCGTGGATCTGCTCCCTCGCCCTGATCGACGGCTGGGACCGAGGCATCGCGCACAGACTCACCACGCGCTACGAATACCTCCAGGTCATCGACCGCTTCGACGACATCCCGGCGGCCCTGCGGGACTTCACCCACCACATCCTTCTCGACTCCCCCGACAACTGGCCCGCCCACATCGCCGGCCACCCGCCTGCCGCCACGCTCACCTTCGTGCTGCTCGACCGGATCGGGCTGCGGGGCGGAGGCTGGGCGGGCATGTGGTGCGTCATCGTCGGAGCGACGGCCTGCGTGGCCGTACTGGTGACGATCCGTGCCCTGGCCGACGAGGCCCTCGCGCGCAGGGCCGCCCCCTTTCTCGTCCTGGCCCCGGCCGCCGTGTGGATGGGCACCTCGGCCGACGCGTACTTCGCGGCGGTGGCGGCGTGGGCGGTGGCGCTGCTGGCACTGGCGGTCACCAGACGGTCGCTCTGGTGGGCGGGCGCGTCGGGGCTGCTGTTCGGACTGACCTGCTACCTGTCGTACGGCCTCACACTCGTCGCGCTGATCGCGGCGGCGGTACTGGCGCTCGGCCGGCACGGGATCCGGGAGCGCCCCGCCTTGCTGGTGCCGCTGCTCGCCGGACTGGCCGTCGTTCCCACGGCGTTCACGCTCGCCGGGTTCGACTGGTGGGAGGCGTACCACCTGCTGGTCACGCGCTACCACCAGGGCGCGGGCGGCATCCGGCCCTATGGCTACTGGGTGTGGGCCAACCTGGCCTGCACGGTGCTCATCACGGGCCTGGCGACCGCGGCGGGCCTGCGCCGGACGGGTGCGGTGCTGCTCCATCGCCGCACCGACACCCCCGACCGGGCCGCCGAGACCCGCCTCGCGCTCCTCGTGGCCGCCGCGTTCCTCGCCCTGCTGGTCGCCGACCTGTCCGGGATGAGCAAGGCGGAGACGGAACGCATCTGGCTGCCCTTCGCTGTGTGGCTCCTCCCGGCGTGCGCGTTCCTGCCCCGCCCCCGCGCCTGGCTCACCGCCCAGGCGCTGCTCGGGCTGCTGCTCAACCATCTGCTGTCCACCGGGTGGTGACCGCATAAGCCCTCGTGTGCGACGACGTGGCCCTCGGTCATCGGGCCGCGGGATTCGTGCGGGGCGTGCGCGGTGTGCGGGACGCCAGTTGCAGCAGTTCGTCGACCGGCCACTGGTCGTAGACGTGCTCGCCGTACTTGGCGGCGAGGACGCGGCCGTCGGGTGCGATGAGGAAGTCGGCGGGCAGGCCGAGCCGGCCGCCGTGCGGGCTGGTCGAGGGCAGGCGCTCCCGCCCACGTGCGACCTCCCGTGCGCCGCTGAGGACCGCCCGGACGATCGGCCCCCAGGCTCGCGGGCTGAGCAGGGCGCGGGGCGACCGCTCCACACCGAACTCCGTGTACAGCCGCCTGCCGGGGTCGGCGACGACGGAGAACGGGAGATCGGTCGTGTGGGGCGACAGTTCCTCGGCGGGCGAGTGGAAGACCACCACCTCGCGTACACCGGCGGCCTCGATCTCCTCGTGTCGCCGGATCACCGACCGGAGATGCAGGTTGCAGACCGGGCAGCCGGCGAACCGCCGGAACTGGAGATGGATCAGCCGGTCGGGGTCGGGAACGGCGACCTCGTCGCCGGAGACAGCGGTGAGCGTGCGTGCGTTCACGGTGGACCCGGGCTCCACCGGACTACGGGACAGGCGCATGGACGTTCCCTCCGTTGGCGTACGGCATACGCCTACCAGCGTAGGCGTATGCCGTACGCTGTCAACCGTCATGCCACGTCCGCGTTCCCTCACCCCTGATCAGCTCGCCTCGGCCGCCCTCGCCGTCATCGACCGCGACGGGCTCGCCGGGCTGTCGATGCGCGCCGTCGCCCAGGAGCTCGGCATGAGCACCATGGGGCTCTACCGATACGTGCACGACCGCGAGGAGCTCGAACGGCTCGTCGTCGAGCTCGTGCTGAACGCCGTGGACACCGAGCCACCGGATCCCGGCGCGTCATGTCGCGAGCGGATCGAGGTCATGGTGCGGCGTCTGCGCGACACCGTGGGCGCCCATCCGGCGGTCGTCCCCCTGACCATCACCCACCGGCACCACTCCCTCGGAGTGCTGCGCTGGTCGGAGACCGTGACCGCCATCCTCACCGAGGCGGGGATCGAGGGAGACCGTCGGGTGGTCGCCCTGCGCGGCCTGCTCGGTTACGTCATCGGAGCGATCCAGCTGGAACACCTCGGGCCCCTGTCCGGTCCGGGGACGACAGCCATCACCGAGCTGCCGCCCGCCGAGTTCCCCCACATGACCGAAACCGCGCGAGACGCCCGGAACATCAACGCCGACGAGGAGTTCCTGGGAGGGCTCGCCATGCTGCTCGACGGCCTCGGGGTATGAGGCCGTCGGGCTGCCGTGCGCGTCAGGCCGCTGTCCTGACCGGCGACTCCGCCCGGGCCGGCTGCCGGACGACGTGGCGGCGGCGGGTCGGCATGCCGAGCATCGGGTTGCTGACACTCCAGGCCGCGCCCTTGCAGATCAGTTCCTTGTAGGCGGCGGCGAGCCGGCCCGTCAGGGCCGCCCGGACGGCGCGGTCGTCGGCGGTGACGTACTGGATCAGGCCTTCCTTGCGGCCCAGCGAGATGCACTGGTTGAAGTAGCGGATCGACGCGCTCGGGAGATTCCCGCCGGTCAGACGGGCCGCGATGGCGTCGGCGGCCTGCCACGCCATGGGGGTGCCGGAGGCGCACGACATCCGCAGCGGCTTCTCGCCGGGGCCCATGGCCAGGGCCGCGTCGCCGATGGCGTACACGTCCGGGTGCGAGACCGAGCGCATCGTTCCGTCGACCAGGATCTGGCCGGTGTCGGTGACGTCCAGGGTGGTGGCCCGCGCGAGCGGGTGGACGGCGAAGCCGGTGGTCCACACGGTGGCCGCGGCGGGGATCGTCCCGCCGTCGGCGGTGGTGACGCGGTCGGCCTCGACGCCGGTGACGGAGGAGTGCTCGTGGACGGTGATGCCGAGCTTGTCGCAGACCTTCCGCAGGTGCCGGCGGCCCTTGGCCGAGAGCCAGTCGCCGAGTTCGCCGCGGGCGGCGAGGGCGACGTCGAGGTCCGGGCGGGCCTCGGCGATCTCGGTCGCGGCCTCCAGGCCGGTGAGCCCGCCGCCGACCACGACCACGGACTCTCCGGCGTCCAGGCGGGCCAGGCGCTCGCGCAACCGGAGTGCCCCGGGACGGCCGGCGATCTGGTGGGCGTGCTCGGCGACACCGGGGACGCCCTGGTCGTTCCAGTCGCTGCCGAGGGCGTACACGAGGGTGTCGTACTCCAGCTCCTCGGCCTGCGGCTCCCCGGGGCCCTTCGCGTCGACGACGGCGACGGTCCTGCGGTCGACATCGACGCCGGTGACCTTCGCGAGCTTCAGTTCGACGCCGGTGCCCGCGAACATCTCGCTGAAGGGCCGGGGCCTGAGATCCTGGCCGGCCGCGAGCTGATGCATCCGGACCCGCTCGACGAAGTCGGGCTCGGCGTTGACGAGGGTGATGGCGACGTCTTCACGGTGCAGCCGCCTGGCGAGGCGGCCGGCGGCGATGGCTCCGGTGTAGCCGGCTCCGAGGACGACGATGCGGTGCTGCATTTCCGGACTCCTGTCTCGAGCGGGATTCGCCCCTTGAACCGGGCGGCCCGCCGTTTCCTGACAGGAACGCGATGTGAAGCACGTCACATGGGGTCGGCTGGGTCAGAAGACCCGGAGCAGGGGATCGCCGTGGTCGGTGGCCGCCCACCGTCTGGTCGCGCGTTCGAGCTTGTCGGGGTTGACCTGGTTGCGGAACGCTGCGATGCCGTCGGGGGCGACCTCCAGGCACATGATGCCGATGACCCGGCCGTCGAGGACCACCACGAGTGCGGGGTCGCCGTTGGCGGTCGTGGCGTAGACGTCGGGTGAGCCGCCGACCAGGTCGCGCTTGGCCTTACCGGGCTTGAACAGGCCCCGCATGAACTTCGCGACGGCGAGGGCACCCTCGAACGCCCGGGCGCGGGCCGGGACCTTCCCGCCGCCGTCGCCGACCGCGATGGCGTCCTGGGTGAGCAGCCGCACGAGCGGCTCGGTCCGGCCGCTGGTGGCGGCCGCGAGGAACTCGTCGACGATCCGCCGGGCGGCGGCCTCGTCGACCTCGGTGCGGGCCTTGCCGTCGGCGACGTGCTTCTTGGCGCGGTGGAGGATCTGCTGGGCGGCGGCCTCGGTGATGTCGAGGATCTCGGCGATCTCCCGGTGCGGGTAGGCGAACGCCTCCCGCAGGACGTACACCGCCCGCTCGTTGGGGGAGAGGCGCTCCAGCAGGGCGAGGACCGCGTACGAGACCGATTCGCGCTGTTCGGCGGTGTCGGCCGGGCCGAGCATGGGATCCCCGGCGAGCACCGGCTCGGGGAGCCACTGGCCCACGTAGGTCTCGCGCCGCGCGCGGGCCGAGGTGAGCTGGTTGAGGCACAGATTGGTGAGCACCTTCGTCAGCCAGGCCTCGGGGACCTCGACGCGGTCGATGTCGGCGGCCTGCCAGCGCAGGAAGGTCTCCTGCACGGCGTCCTCGGCCTCGCTCGCCGAACCCAGGAGACGGTAGGCGATGGCCTCCAGGCGGGGCCTGGCAGCTTCGAACCGGTCCACGTCGTTCATGGTCAGGGCCATGACCGGGATCTTAGCCCGGGCGTGGCTGCTGAGGGACAGAAGCGAAGCGCCGCCGCTACCCGTGCAGTTCGCGATAGGCGGCGACCGCCCCCGGATGCAGGGGGACGGCGCCCGTGGAGATCAGGCTGCGGGCGTCGAGGAACTGCGTGCCGAGGGCCGGGGCCGGGACGAGGCGGGTGGCCCGGCGGACCAGGACGTGGGTGAGGGCGGCGGCGACCGGGGCGGGGAAGTCGGGGCGGCAGAGCAGGAGGTTGGCGACGCCGATGGTGGGGACCTCGGGAGTCTTCCGGTACGCCCCGGCCGGCACCGACACCGCCTCCAGACCCGATCCCGCCGGGCCGAGGCCGGCGCGCAGCCGGGGCAGCAGGCCGGACAGGGGCAGCAGGCGGATACCGGGGTGCGTCTCGAGCCAGGAGAGCACCGGGAGCGGTACGCCCCCGGCGACCAGCAGGGCGTCGATCGTTCCGGCCCGCATCGCACGGGCCGCCTCCGGCATCAGCAGATGCCGGACCTGTACGTCGGTGCCGGGCGTCAGGCCCGCGACGCGCAGCAGCCGGTCGCCGAGCACCGCTCCGCCGGACGCGGCCGCGCCCAGCGAGACGGTGCGGCCCGCCAGGTCGGTCACCGTGTGGAGGGGCGCGTCGGCGCGCACGGCCAGTTGCACGTAGTTCTCGTAGACCCGGCCGATCGCACGCAGCGGGACGCGGCGGTCGAACGGTGCGGTGCCGCCGTACGCCGCCCACGCGATGTCCGACAGGGCCGGTGCCACGTCGGCCCGCCGGGCCTGGAGCATCCGCACGTTGTCCACGCTGCCCTCGCTGTTGACCACCTCGCAGGACAGCCGCGGGTAGGCGGCCGTGACCTGGGCGGCGAGCAGCCGGCCGAAGGCCGTGTAGAAGCCGTCGGTCTCGCCGGTCGCGATCCGCAGATCTCCCTGCGGGCCGCTGTCCGCGCGCCGTGCGTCGGCCGCCGCCGAGCCCGCGAGCAGGCCGGTGCCCGCCACGCCGAGTGCGGCGCGCAGGGCCGTGCGGCGGGTCATGGTGCGGGCGGGGCCGGTCATGCCGTGTGCCCCTTCGGGAGCACGACCCGGACGCGCAGGCCGTGCGGTTCGGCCGCCGTGAACTCGACGTGTCCGGCGTGACCGGCCACCAGCCGCTCGGCGATCGCCAGACCGAGGCCGCTGCCGCGTACCTCGCGGTGCCGTTCCGAGCGCCAGAAGCGGGTGCCCGCCCGGGGGAGTTCGCCGGTCGCGAGGCCCGGCCCGTCGTCCCGTACCTCGAGCACCGCGTCCGGGCCCTCGATGAGGCAGCGCGCCTCCACGCTGGCGCCGCTCCCCGCGTACTTGATCGCGTTGTCGAAGAGGATGTCGGCCACCTGGGCCAGCTCTCCCTCCGGACAGGCCATGAGAACGGCGGGACCGGCGACGAACTCCAGGCTGACTCCGGCCTGTTCGGCCACCGGCTGCCACAGCCGGGCCTGGGCCGCGGCGACCGCCGTCGCGTCGCAGCACGCCTCCCGCGCGTCCGTGACGGCCAGTTCGCCGGCCCGGTGCTCGGCGTTCGCCAGAGTGAGCAGGTCGTCGAGGAGATGCTCCATGCGTTCGAGTTCGGCCGTCACCCCGGTGTAGGTACGGGTGGCGGAGGTGCGCAGATGGGGCTGGAGCGAGTCGACGCGTAGCCGCAGGGCGGCCAGGGGGTTGCGCAGCTGGTGCGAGGTGTCGGCGACGAGCCGGCGCTGCTGTTCCAGCGCGGTGGTGACCCCGTCGGCCATGCGGTTGAAGCCGGTGGCCAGCTGGCGCAGCTCCGGCGGGCCACCGGCCCGCGCGTGCTCGGGAGGCAGCCCCGCGGCCAGGGCGCCGACCGCACGGTCGAGGCGGTGCAGCGGCCGTACGACCCACTGCGTGGCCCGGCGGGCGAGCAGCACACAGGCCACGGCGACCAGACCGGCCCCGGCCAGGACGAGCGCCCAGCGCAGGGCGATGTCGTCCGCGGCGACCCGCACCGAGGCCCGCAGCACCACGGCGCCGGACACCCTGGTGCCGGTGCCCACGGGACGGGCGAGCAGCCGGTCGGCCCGGGACCAGGGCCGCAGCGTCCCTCCGGGGGAGACGGGCTGGTTGCGCAGCGCCGCGTCGACGAGCCGGGCGACGGCCGGGTCGGCGGCGCGCAGGCCGCCCGTCTGCACCACCGGGGCGCGGCGGGCGTCGACGACCACGACGGCCTCGCCGTACAGCTCGGTGTAGCGCCGCACGTCGGCGGTGAGCGCGCCGGTGTCGTCGCTCTCGGCGGCCTGCTCGGCCAGCCCGGCGAAACGGTCGAGGTCGGCGGTGCGCGCCGCGACGAGCTGCTGGGTGCGCTGCGCCGAGGTGACGGCCAGCAGCGGGACGGCGAAGCCGGCCACGGCGAGGACCACGAAGGCCAGGACCACGGTGAGGACGCGGGTGCGCATGAACAGGGCCTGCCGTGCGAACCGGCTCAGTCGCCGAAGCGGTAGCCGAAGCCGCGGATGGTGGTCAGCACCTCGGGGCGGCCGAGCTTGGCCCGCACCTGGGTGAGGTGCACGTCGAGCGAGCGGGACACGGCGAGGAAGGCGTCACCCCACACCTCGTCCATCAGCTGCTGGCGGCTGACCGCCGTGCCGGCCCGGGCCGCCAGCGCGGCGAGCACCTCGAACTCCTTGGTGGTCAGCCGCACCTCCGCGCCGCCGACCGTCACCCGGCGGGCGTCGAGGTCGACCTCGACGTCGGCGACGCGGACGGTGCGCGCCGCCGGGGCGGCGGGCGTGGCGCGGCGGGTGACGGCCTCGATGCGGGCCAGCAGCTCGGCCAGCCGGACCGGCTTGACCAGGTAGTCGTCGGCGCCCAGCCGCAGGCCGCGCACCACCGACCGTTCGTCGCCCCGCGCGGTCAGCACCACCACCGGCAGGGTGCTGACCGCGCGCAGCTTGCGCAGCACCTCCAGGCCGTCCAGGTCGGGCAGGCCGAGGTCGAGCAGCAGCAGGTCCGCCTGCCGGTGGCGGGCGAGGACGTCCTCGCCGCGCTTCACCCTGGCCGGCGCGTGGCCGTTGTCGTACAGGGCCTCGGTCAGCGCGCCCGCCACACCGTCGTCGTCCTCGGCCAGCAGCACCCGCACGGCTGCCTCCTTTCCCGCCTCGTCAGTCGCGAGACCGGGAATCGTCCTCGTCCAGCGGCGACGCGTCGGAGGTCTCGCGCATCCGAATGTAGACGAGCAGCGAGATCAGGACACAGGCGGTCACGTAGTAGAAGTACCAGTTCTCGTGTCCGGCCTTCTTGAACCAGAGAGCGATGTACTCGGCGGTACCACCGAACACGGCCACGGTCAGCGCGTACGGCAGGCCGACGCCGAGCGCCCGGATCGAGGTCGGGAACAGCTCGGCCTTCACCACCGCGCTGATCGAGGTGTACAGGGAGCTGACGGCCAGCGGCCCGACCATGAGCAGGAACGCGTACACGGGGTCGCTGGTGTGCGACAGCAGGGTGAGCGAGGGCACCACCACCACGGTGCCCAGCGCCCCGAACGCGATCAGCAGGGGACGCCGCCCCACCCGGTCGGAGAGCAGCCCCATCACCGGCTGGAGCAGGACGAACACGAGCAGTGCGAAGAAGTTGATCCAGGCGGCCGTCGGCTTGGCGATGCCGCTGGTGTTGACCATGAACTTCTGCAGGTAGGTCGTGTACGTGTAGAAGAACAGCGTGCCGCCCATGGTCAGCCCCACGACGACCAGGCACTGGCGCGGGTAGGACAGCAGCAGCCGCAGGCTGCCGCGGGCCGGGCCGTCCTGCTCCTTCTCGCCTTCCGACGCGGCGCGCTCGAAGCTCTCGGACTCGTCCATGCCGCGCCGCAGCCACAGCACGATCACCGCTCCCGCGGCGCCGACGACGAACGCGATCCGCCAGCCCCAGGAGTCCATCTGCGCGGGGCTGAGCACCTGCTGCAGCACGATCTGCAGGCCGAGCGCCGTCAGCTGGCCGGCGATGAGCGTGACGTACTGGAAGCTCGAGTAGTAGCCGCGGCGACCGGGTGTGGCCACCTCGGACATATAGGTGGCGGAGGTCGAGTACTCACCTCCCACCGAGAGCCCCTGCAGCAGCCGCGCGGTGACCAGGAGGACCGGCGCGGCGACCCCGATCGAGCCGTACGACGGGGTCAGCGCGACGATCAGCGAACCGGCCGCCATCAGTGTCACCGACAGTGTCAGCGCAGCGCGGCGGCCACGGCGGTCGGCGTAGCGGCCCAGCACCCAGCCGCCGATCGGCCGCATCAGGAAGCCGACGGCGAACACCGCCGCGGTGTTCAGCAGCTGGGCCGTCTGGTCGCCGGAGGGGAAGAAGACGGACGCGAAATAGACGCTGAACGCGGTGTACGCGTACCAGTCGTACCACTCGATCAGATTGCCGATCGATCCGCGCATGATGTTGCTGACGACCCTGCGTTCGTCGCGGCGCGGTTTGCGCGCACGCTCGGCGGTGGTCTGTGTGGCCATCGGAACTCCCTTGTCTGCGGCCCGGAAGCACACAGAGTCGACGGCGCGCACAGGGCCGCTCAATGTCGGGAGCCAAGTCCTTACAGTCCCTTAGGGCTTCCCGGCCGCCGAGGCCGGGACGTCTGCCGCCAAGAGCCGCAAGGTCCCTCGCCACATGGTGACCACGGATGAATACTCAATTATCCTGGTTTGCACTCAATACCGTGTATAGCGATCAGGGTCCGGTGCTGCTTTGGGCAGGATGGCGCGATGAGGCAACCGGGAACCACCGGGGACGAGCCGGTGGCGGAGCCGGTGCAGGCCGACGGAGAGGCGGCAACGGCCAGGGCGGTCGTGGACGCACACGGCAGGCTGACCGGGTGGAGCGAAGGCGCACGACGGCTGCTGGGGTACCGGGAGCCGGAGGTCACGGGCCGTTCCGCGACCGTGCTGCTCGCCGAGGAGCCGCCCACCGGCACGCTGCGGTCCATCGCGGGACTACGCCGGTGGAACGGCGCGGTGACCCTCCGCCACAGGGACGGCCGCCTCGTCCGGGTGAGTCTGCTGGCCCACCGCCGTGAACGGGGCCCCTCCAGCGACGGCCACGGCCATGAGTGGCTTCTCGTCTCACCGGTCGCCCGCTCCCGTACGGAGCTCGACGAGGACAGCCTGCTCGGGTGGTCGCTCACCCAGTCCCCCTGCACCACGGCGCTCTACGACACGCGGCTGCGGCTGCTGCGGGCCAACGCGGACATGGAACGCGTGATGGGTCTGACCGAAGCCGAGATGCGCGGGCTACGGGTGTCGGAGATCGTCCTCGACGCGGAGAGCGCCCGCACCGAACACCTGATGCGGCGGGTCCTGGAGACCGGCGAACGACAGCACCTGCGGGCCGCCCTGCAACTGTCCGGCGATCGGTGGGAGAGCCTGTGGTCGGTGACCCTGGCGCCCGTGCACGACCCCGACGGCATGGTGCAGGGCGTCCTCCTGTCCGCCCACAACACGACCGCGGAGCACCTGGCCCGGCAGCGCCTCGCCCTGGTCGCCGAGGCCGGGGTCCGTATCGGTACCACCCTCGATCTGACCCAGACCGCTCAGGAACTGGCCGACGTCGCCGTCGGGCAGCTGGCGGACTTCGTCACCGTGGACCTGCTCCCCGACATCGAGGACGACCAGGAACTGCGCGCCATGACCCTGCCCAGCCCGGTCATGCTGCGCCGGGTGGCCAACCAGTCGGTGCTTCCGGGCTGCCCCGAAGCCGTGGTGGAGCTGGGTACGGTCGCCGTCTACCCGAACGTGTCGCCGGCGGCCGAGGTCCTCGCCTCGGGACAGCCCCTCATCCATGAGGTGACCCCGGCCGGGGTGGCCAGGTGGGAGAGCCAGGCCCCGGATCGGGCGGAACGGGTACGACGCTTCGGCTTCCACTCGGTCCTGGCGGTGCCGATGCGGGCCCGCGGCATCACGCTCGGCGTGGCCACCTTCACCCGGCACCGGAGTCCGGAACCCTTCACGGAGGACGACCTGCTCCTGGGACAGGAGATCACCGCCCGGGCCGCTCTGAGTATCGACAACGCCCGCCGCTTCACCCGGGAGCGCACCACCGCGCTGACCCTGCAGAGCAGCCTGCTGCCGCAGGGGCATCCCCGGCAGCCCGCGGTAGAGACCGCCTCGCGCTATCTGCCGGCCAGCGCGCAGGCCGGTGTGGGAGGCGACTGGTTCGACGTCATCCCGCTCTCCGGCGCCCGGGTGGCCCTCGTCGTCGGTGACGTCGTCGGGCACGGGATCCAGGCCTCGGCCTCCATGGGGCGGCTGCGCGCGACCGTGCGCACCCTGGCAGACGTCGACCTCCCGCCCGACGAGCTCATGACGCACCTGGACGATCTGGTGGACCGGCTGTCGGCCGAGGGCGAGGACGCGCCCGGCAGCGCCGCCGACGTCGGCGCCACCTGTCTCTACGCCGTCTACGACCCGGTCAGCCGACGCTGCTGCGTGGCCCGCGCGGGCCATCCGGCGCCGGCGCTGCTCATCCCCGGCAGCGAACCGTTTCTGCTCGACCTTCCCGCCGGGCCGCCCCTGGGGCTGGGCGGTCTGCCGTTCGAGTCGACCGAGATCGAGCTGCCCGAAGGCAGCCTGCTCGCGCTGTACACCGACGGTCTCGTCGAGACACGTGGGCGCGACATCGACCAGGGGGTCGACGACCTGCTCAAGACGCTGGCCCGAGCGGGATCCTCGTTGGAGAGCACCTGCGACGACGTGCTGCAGGCCCTGCTCCCGGACCGCGCGGCCGACGACGTGGCGCTGCTGCTGGCCCGAACGAAGGCCCTGGATTCGGACCATGTGGCCACCTGGGACGTACCCCCGGAACCGTCCGAGGTCGCCCGGATCCGGCGCAGCGTCACTCGGCAGTTGCAGGAGTGGAACCTGGAAGAGGACGCGTTCGTCACCGAACTCGTGGTCAGCGAACTGATCACCAACGCCATCCGCCACGCCGAGCCGCCCATCCAACTGCGCCTGATCCTGGACCGCAACCTGATCTGCGAGGTGTCCGACACCAGCAGCACCGCCCCGCACCTCCGCCGCGCCCTCACCTACGACGAAGGCGGCCGCGGCCTGCTCCTGGTCGCCCAGCTCAGCCGGAGATGGGGCACCCGCCACGCGCGCCGCGGAAAGACCATCTGGGCGGAACAGGCCCTGTCGACCGGCGACTCCGGGCCGGCCGCGATGTGATCGGGCGGGTGGCGGTGGCGGGGGCGGGGGCGTCGGACAACATCCGGACAGGCCTCCTACCAGGCAGGACACCAAGGGCCCTTGTCCCGGACAGCTCACCTCTTGTCCGCGCTTCTCCGCCTCGGCAATCTCCTTCTGGCCCGACCGAACGGGCGAGACAGAGATTCACCGCCGGCACAGGGGAGAAGGAGAATTGCGTATTCAACACGCTCGTGCGAGCGGGGTGTTCGCTTCCGCGCTCGTCCTGGGGGTCGCCGCATCACCCGCCTCCGCGGCGGACGGTGTGCAGCGCGCAGGCCTGAGTTCCAAGACATCACGTCTTGAAGTCGCCTGACCTGCGCATCGTTGGCCGCGAAACCGTTTGACTCTGCTTTCCCTTTGCGGTTGGCTGCGGGCTCGACTTTCACGATCCGGGGGGATCCCATGCAGCGCACCATCCGCGCGGCCGTCTGTTCCGTCGCCGTCGCCGGTCTCGCGTTCGGCCTCAGTTCCTGTTCCGAGGCGGTCGACCAGGTCGACAAGGCCGTGGACGAGACGTACGAGGTCACCTACGAGGTGACGGGGAAGAACGTCGACTCGATCGAGTTCCACGGCGGTGGTGGCAAGGCCTTGGAGCCGAAGATCGAGTCGGTGTCGAAGCCCGAGTTGCCCTGGAGGAAGACGGTCAAGCTGCGCGGCATCATGCCCGCGGCGGTCATGCCGGTCGCCGCGGACCCCGAAGGCGCGCAGGTCGCGTGCAAGATCACCTACAAGGGCGAGGTCCTTGAGGAGCAGAGTGCCAAGGGGCTGGTGACCGCCGGCGGTTGCACCGCGGAGTCCCCGGTCACGGGGTAACTCCGGGAGGTCTGAGCGGGACCCCCGCCAGGAGGTCCCGCCATGCGACCGGGATCAGAAACGGTCCGGGGCGCGCTCCGGGAGCGGGGACCCGGGGAGTGCGTCCCGCTTCCGGTTCTTCCGTGCCTCCGCGTTCGAGTCGGCCGTCGCCTCGCAGGTCACGTCCTTCGCGGGGAGCTTGCCCGAGAGCAGGTAGCCGGTGACCGTGCCGTCCGTGCAGGCGTCGCCGTTCGGGTAGACGCCATGGCCCTCGCCGCCGAGGACGGTGACCATCTTCGAGCCCTTCAGGGCCGCGTGCAGCGCCTGGCCGCTGGGCAGCGGGGTCTGCGAGTCCCACTCGTTCTGGACGACCAGGGAGCGGACCTTGTTGTTCACCTTCGTCGCCGGTTCCACGGACTTGTCCCAGAACGCACAGGGCTTGATGCTGGACGCGAAGTCACCGTAGAGCGGGTATCGGCCCTTGTCCTCGATGGCGTCCTGCCGGTAGCTCTCAGGATCGCGGGACCACGCGGCCGAGTTGTCGCCGCACACCACGGCCCAGAAGCTCGCCGTCATGTTGTCGGACGGCACCTCGGCGGCATCGGCGGCGGCGCCTGCCGCCCCGGTCCTCTCGGATCCGGTCAACGCCGCGAGCTTCTTCGCGGAGGCGGGCTCGCCGGCCGCCGCCTTCTTCAGCTCCACGATCGCCTCGGTGGCTTCCTGCGGGCTGAAGACCGCACCGCGCATACCGCTGCGGATGTCATCACCGGTGATCGGCTGCCCCTCAAGTTCGATGGGCTTCTCCTCTGCCTGCGCGACCAGGTCCCAGAAGGTCCGGTCGACCTCCTTCGGGGTGCCACCGAGGCCGTACTTCTCCGAACGCTCGGCGGCCCACCCGGTCCACCGGTCGAACGCGGGCTCGGCGCCCTCCGCCCACCACTGGATCATCCCTCGCCAGGCGCGTGCCGGATCGACCGCGCTGTCCAGCACGAACCGGTCGGCCCGCCCCGGGAAGAGCTGGGTGTAGACGGCGCCCAGGTAGGTGCCGTACGAGTAACCCACGTACGAGATCTTCTTCTCACCGAGGATCGCCCGGAGCAGATCCATGTCGCGCGCGGTGTTGCGCGTGGTGATGTGCGCGAGCGTGTCGCCCGCCTTCTCCTCGCACTTGTTCGCGACGTCGCGTGCCCAGGCGACGTCCTTGTCGAACGTCTCCTCCTTGTACGGCCGCAGCCAGTTCTCCTCCTCCGGCGTCAGATCGCAGGAGACCGGGCTGCTCCGTCCCACACCGCGCGGGTCGAAGCCGATGAGGTCGTACTTCCGCTGTGCGGACTCGGGGAGCCTTTCCTGCAGCCCCAGCGGCATGTAGAGCCCCGGCCCGCCGGGGCCGCCCGGGTTGGAGAACAGGACGCCGTGGCGCTTGCCGGGCGCGGTGCTCCTGATCCGGGATATCGCTAAGTCGATCCGCTTGCCCCCGGGAACCCGGTAGTCCAGCGGGACTTCGATCGTGGCGCACTCGAACTCCGCCGGAGCGTCGGCTTCGCAGCGCTTCCACTGCGGCTTCTGCTGCACATACCGGTCCAGCGCGCCCTTGGCGGCGACGGACGAAGGGGCGGTCGACGGGGTGGCGGCCGGGGCGGCGGTTGCCGTCGAGGTGGCGAGCGCGGGAGCCAGCGTTGCCGTGACACTCACGGCCAACAGGGGCGCGAGACGTCGTCTGCGCACGATATCGATCCTTCCGGTCGCATGTTCGGACGGGAAAGATCTTTCCGGAACCGGCGACGCATGCGGATCACTCGCTGGGGCTGCACTCCCCTCCACCCTGGGAATGACACAACAGCCCCGTGTGGTCCCCGGGTTGTAGGGAATCGGCCCCGTCGGCCTTCGTCTCGACGGGGGCCGGATGCGGGTCCGGCGGATCTCAACCGCGCCGGTGCCGGGCCGCCGGGTGGGAGGCGGGCAGCCGGCCGCCGTGGCCGAACAGCTCCTGGCGCGGCGTGCCCTCCTCGTACGCCGTCTTCAGCAGGCCCGGCTTCTGCGGCACCGGCGCCAGCTGGTCGGCGAAGTCCGTGAAGGTGCCGGGGCTGGTGACGTACGCGAGGTTGATGCCGTCGACGCCGGCGTCCCGCCAGCGCTCGAGCTCGTCGGCGATCCGCTCCGGCACCCCGGCGACCGGCCGCGTCCAGGCACGCGCCCGCATCACGAGGACGCGACCTGGAAGCGGAGTTGGAGCGGCGGGTGGAGCACCGGCGGATCCTGGGCGGCGATCGGCTTCCCTTCGACGCCGACTACGCCCGCGCCCTGGAGCGAAGGGTCGTTGAGCACACCGGGCACTACGCCACCAGCACCGCGCATGCCCGGGCCGATGCCTCCGAACTGGCTCGCACCGAGCAACTCGCCCAGACCGCCGTGCCCACCCTCGTCACCGCTGCTCCCGCCGAACCGGTCTTCCCGCCGCCGCATCCCCACCACCTCGCCCAGGCGATTCAGGGCGCACGCCTCGTCGAGATCCCCGGCATGGGGTACGCACTCCCGCGCGAGGTGCACCCGCCGCTCGCCGCCGCGATCCTGGACCACACCGCCACACGAGCACCAGGATGGGTGCGCCGGTCAGCGCCGCTTCAGCGCGTGTGCGATGCGGGGGAGTTCTTCGTACAGCAGGCGGCCGACCAGCGCCCCGCCGAAGACGACGACGCCGACACCGACCAGCCAGGACTGGATGACCAGGACGGTTCCGACGGGTCCGTAGGTGACGGCGTTGGACGCGATCAACGGTGAGAAGACCAGCCTGGAGAAGACCCTCAGGCCGAGCAGCCCGATCACGGTGGCCACGGCGCCGGGCAGCAGGGCACGCCAGCGGATCCTCCCGCCGAGCAGCAGGCGCTGGGACCACCACAGGAACAGCACGGCACTCAGCGACGCCACGGCTCCACCTGCCAGAGGTTCGCGCCGCAACGTGGTGGTGGCGGAGAGGTAGAGGTATCCCGTGAGGACGCCGAGCCACACCACATGCCGCCATCTGGCCCACCAGCGGGCCGGCGGCAGGTCCCAGGCCTTCTCATAGCCGGTCTGCACCGCCGCCCCGAAGGTCAGGCCGAACACGGCAAGGGCGGCGATGCCGAAGGCGGTGGTGGTCCGCAAGGCCTGTCCGGGCCAGGTGAACAACTGTTCGACCTGCCGCCTGGAGGCCGTCGATACGCCGAGCCCTTCCCCCAGCCATTGCGCGAACCCCCGCCCGTGCTCGGCGTCGGCAGCGGAGACGATGATCAGCAGCGGCACCAGCGTGAGCAACCCCAGCGCCGCGAAGCCCAGCGAACGCGACCACAGCTCGATATCCCTGCTCCGTCGCCATCCCCGCCCGACTGGCGAACGGCTGATCACGCGGTGCAGTCGTCCGAACCAAGATGAACGGTCCGCGGCACCGGAAGGCTTCATCGGCATGCCTGTCGACTACCACGTTCGGAACCCGCGCCGCGCGAAGGCACGACACAAAGGTCCCCGGATCAGTCACCCGCACGGAGGCGAGTGCTCATGCCTCGCCGCGTACCTTCAGCACCGCCTTGTTGAGCGCCCACAGCCCGATTCCGATGGCCAGCAGCACGCCCGCCCGGATGTAGACGTCCGCGGGCCGGTCGGACAACGGGCTGGCGAGGATCAGGGAGCTGATCGCACCGAGCACGGGCAGCGCGGTCGGCGTACGGAAGTGCTCGTGGTCGACAGGGTCGCGGCGCAGGACGAGGACGGCGATGTTGACGACGGCGAAGACACACAGGAGGAGGAAGGACGTGGTGTCGCCGAGGCCCGCGATCTCCCCGGTGGAGACCAGGCCGATCGCAAGGAGCGAGACGAAGGCGATGCCGACGACCGGGGTGCGGCGCCGGGGCAGCACGCGGCCCAGGGCACGCGGCAGGATGCGCTCGTTCGCCATGCCGTAGCAGAGGCGGGACGCCATCATGATGTTGATCAGTGCCGAGTTGGTCACCGCGAACAACGCGATCAGAGCGAAGAGTTTCGGCGGGAAGTCGAGCCCGCCGGCCTTGACGACCTCCAGCAGCGGGCCGCTGGAGCCCTCCAGCACCCGATAGTCGACGAGCAGCGAGGAAACCAGGGCGACCAGGACGTAGACGGTGCCCGTGACGGCGACGCCGATGAAGATGGCGCGCGGAAACGTCCGCACCGGATCCTTGGTCTCCTCGGCCATGTTGACGGAGTCCTCGAAGCCCACGAAGGCGAAGAACCCGAGGGCTGTCGCCCCCAGCACACTGGTGAAAAGCGCGAAACCCGTGCCCTCTGACTGAAACTCGCCCAGCCGTGAGGGCTCACCGTCGCCGGCCAGGACGGCCCAGGCGCCGATCGTGAGAATGACGAGCAGGCCGGTCAGTTCGACCACGGTGAGGACCACGTTGGTCTTCACGGACTCCGACACCCCTCGCAGGTTCAGGGCCGCCAGGGCGAGGATGAACAGGATCGCGATGAGGGTGGGCGGAAAGAAGTCCGTGAATTCGGACAGGTAGTCACCGCTGAAGGCGCGGGCCGCCGCACTCGCCGAGGAAAGGCCCGAGCACATGACCATGAAGGCGATGATGAAAGTGAGGAACGGGACCTTGAACGCCTTCTGGGTGTAGAGCGCGGCACCGGCCGCCTTCGGGTACTTCCCGACGAGTTCCACGTACGAGGCGGCTGTCAGGACGGCCACGACGAAGCCGATGACGAACGGCAGCCACAGCGCCCCGCCGACCTTGCCTGCGACCTGACCGGTGGTGGCGTAGATGCCGGTGCCGAGGATGTCGCCGATCACGAACAGGACCAGCAGTCTGGGGCCGATGGCGCGCCGCAGCGGCGTGTCGTCCCCACTTTCCGCCGCGGCGGCTGCGTCGTTCCCGGTTTCGGTCACGGAAACACTCCCTGAGGCGGTCGGCACGGAACGGAACAACCTCTCGCCTGCCCGGCAGGCCCGTGAGTGATGCCTCGGCGTAGTGCAATCGGGGACCTGCCCGCAGGGCGCACACCATCGAGCCGACGCGTCTCGGTGACAGCCCGGCCCGGGGCAGCGCCGGGCTGACGGGCCCGGGCCGCCGCGCTCCGCGCCTGGGTCGCTCAGCGCTGCTGATTGCCGCAGACTCCTGTAGTGAGGGGCCGCGTACAGGCGTGGGCCCCGGAGAGGGTGACCGGTGTGCTCGAGGTCCCGCTCTGGCTGTGGGGAGCGTTCGCCGCGACGGTGGTGGTGTCGCTGGCGGCGGACCTGCTGGCCCACCGCACCGCGCACGTCATCGGCTTCAAGGAGGCCGCCGCCTGGAGCGGCCTGTGGGTGGGCCTCGCCCTGATCTTCGCGGGCGTCGTCTTCCTCGTCCTGGGCGGGACGGCCGGAACCGAGTACACCACCGCGTGGCTGCTGGAGAAGAGCCTGTCGGTGGACAACCTCTTCGTCTTCGCGGTGATCTTCGCCTATTTCAAGGTGCCCCGCGCCTACCAGCATCGCGTCCTGTTCTTCGGTGTGATGGGCGCCCTGGTCTTCCGCGGGATCTTCCTCTCCCTCGGCGTCGCCGTGGTCAGCCGCTTCACCGCCGTGCTGTTCGCCTTCGCCGCCATCCTCTTCTACAGCACCTACAAACTCCTCAAGGGCGAGGAGGAGACCTTCGATCCCGGCAAGAGTTTCGCCCTGCGGCTGCTCCGTAAGATCGTCCCCGTCCGGGACGAGTACGCCGGCATGAAGTTCTTCGTGAAAGAAGCCGGCAAACGCGTGGCCACCCCGCTTCTCGCGGTGGTGGCCGCGATCGAGGCCGCGGACCTGATCTTCGCGGTCGACAGCGTCCCCGCCGTCCTGGCCGTCAGCGACGACGCGTTCATCGTCTACACCAGCAACGCGTTCGCGATCCTGGGTCTGCGAGCCCTGTACTTCATGCTCGCGGGCCTGCTGGACCGCTTCCACTACCTGAACAAGGGTCTCGCGATCATCCTCGGCTTCATCGGCGTCAAGCTCATCCTGCAGGCATCGCACCAGCTGATCAGCCCCAGCATCCCGGAAATTCCCTCACCGATCAGCCTCGCGGTCATCGTCGTCGTCCTGGCCGCTTCCGTCACACTCAGCCTGCTGCGCCCCGCTCCGGCACCTCCCGCCGCCCAGGAGCAGCAGCCGGCCCGGCGACCAGGCGCGGTCGCCGAGAACACGGATGATCCGCCGCGCAGACCGCGCTGACATCACGCCCGTCGGGCTCGCTGCTTGGACGTGCGCCGAGAAGGTCGCCTGACGGGCATCTGCCATGGTCAGGCGCCCTTCTCTCTGGGGCTTGCGGTAATCCCGTCGTCCACAACCGTCTTGTGCGACTTCGGCGCGGTCCGACTCGGCCGCGCCGCAAGGATGGTGGCCCGGTCTGTGGTGAGCTGCTCCCGTGCTCCGCAGCTCCGACCTTCAGTGCTGCCGAACAGAGCTGAGACGACCCTCCGAGATCGCGGAACTTGGTGGGCCCATCGCGCCCGGCCCCCCTTGCGTCGAAACAGGGGCCAAGTCACCGGCCCGTAAGGCTCCCCGGCCCCGGCCCCGGCCCGGGTGCCGTCATCCAGCGCCACTGGGTGAACTGTTCCAGGCTGGCTGTGCCGCCGATGCGGGAGCCGTTGCCGGAGATGCCCATGCCTCCGAAGGGGGCGTTCGCGGCGTCTTTGGCGGAGACGTCGTTGAGGTGGACCATGCCGGTGCGCAACTGCTCGGCGACAGCGGTCGCCCTCGGTACGGAGCCGGAGTGCACGGCAGCCGTCAGACCGTACGCGGTGTCGTTGGCGATCTCGACGGCCTCCGCCTCACTGTGAAAGGGAATGACCGGGGCGACGGGACCGAAGATCTCCTCCGTGAAGGCGGGCATGGCTCGCCCGACGTGGTCCAGGACGGTGGGCGGGTAGAAGAGTCCGTCGCGTCGGCCGCCCGTGAGCACCCGCGCCCCGACGGCCACGCTCTCGTCGACGATGCGCTCGATTCTGGTGGCCTGCCGCTCGCTGATGACCGGGCCGACGCTGACGCCCGCCACGCGGGGGTCGCCGACGCGCAGGGCCCGCGCGTGCCCGACCAGCGCGTCGGTGTACGCCTCGGCCAGATCGGCGTGGACCAGGTGGCGGCCGGCGGCGACGCACGCCTGTCCCTGGTATCCGAAGGTGCTCACGGCTCCGGCCAGGGCGGCCGCCTCCACGTCCGCGTCCTCGAGCACGACGAGCGCGTTCTTGCCGCCGAGCTCCAGGGAGACCCGCTTCAGCCCCTCACCCGCCACTCGGGCCACCATGCGTCCGGCCTCGGTGGAGCCGGTGAACGCGACCATGGCGACATGGGGATCCGCCGCGACCGCCTGCCCGGTCTCCGCGCCGCCCGGCAGGACGTGCAGCACTGCGTCGGGCAGTCCGGCGTCCTCGAAGAGCCGCGCGACGAGGACACCCCCGGACACCGGGGTGAGCGGGTCGGGTTTGAGCAGCACGGTGTTGCCCAGTGCGAGGGCGGGAGCCAGCGCGCGCATCGCGAACAGGAGGGGCGCGTTCCAGGGGTTGATGACACCGACGACGCCGAGCGGCACCCGCCACGCCAGACTCGTTCCACCGGGGGCCTGAGGAGCCAGGACCTCACCCCGAGGCAGGGACGCCAGTCCGACGGCGTGCGTCAGTTGCGCGAGGGAGGCGATGATCTCGTAGTCGCCCTTGGCGGGGACGCCGGCCGACTCGCGGACGATCCAGTCGCGGAAGGTGTCGCTGCGTTCACGCAGGGCGGCGGAGGCGCGCAGCAGGACCTCGACCCGATCGGAAGGATCCGCCGCCGCCCAGTCGCCGGCGGCCTGGGCGGCCCGAGCGCCGGCCCGAGCGATGTCCGCGGGGGCGGCGACCCCGATCTCGGCCAGCGCGTGCCCCGTGGCAGGTTCGATCACCTGGCGCGTGCCGCCCTCGGACTCGCGCCAGCCCGCGCTGTAGATCTTCCCGGCCCACTCGGCTCGGTCCGGCCACCTCGTGCCGTTGACAGCCATGGATGCCGCCCTCCGCCCGGATCGGTGCCGCCGCAGCCCTGCCATGAGGACCCGTTCGCACACATCTGCGACCCTTGTTGTCTAGTGTCGTAATAAGTGACGGTGCGGCGCACCTCGGGTTCAGGGCGCTCCCGGGCAGACGGCCCCAGGGCGGGAGTGAGGCGAGATGACGTCATGATCGGATCCGCGTCCGCCCGGGACGAGGGCCCGCCGAGCGCTTGGTCGCAGGAGGGTGTCGACGAGGCGGCCACGGCCAGGGTCGTCGTCGACGGCCACGGTGTGGTGACCGCGTGGAACGAAGGAGCCCGGCGACTGCTCGGACACCGGGCCCCCGAGATGATCGGCCGGAGCGGGGCCGCGCTGCTCGCGGACGCCGCTCCGGCGCACGTGCTGGACTCGCTGACCGGCCTGCCGAGGTGGAGCGGCACGGCCACGCTGCTGCACCGGGACGGTCACCGGCTCACCGTCGGACTGCTGGCCCATCACCGGGAGAACGACGGGGACGACGACTGGCTGCTGGTGTCACCGGTGACCCGGCCGGCGCCGACGCCTGAGGACGACGCGTTCGTGCGGCGCAGTTTCGCCCAGGCTCCCTCCACGATGGCCCTGTACGACACCGGACTGCGGTTGCGCTGGGCGAACGCGGACATGGAACGTGTGATGGGGCTGTCCGAGCGAGAGATGCGCGGCCTGCGGGTGACGGACATCGTCCTCGACCCGGAGAGCGAACGGACCGAGGAGGGCATGCGCACCGCGCTGGAGACCGGCCGACTCCAGGAGCTCGGAGCCGCGCTGCACCTCGCCGGCCATGAGCGGGAGAGCGTGTGGTCGGTGTCCCTCGTCCCTGTGCGGGACGCCGACGGGCGACTCGAAGGTGTCCTGCTGTCGGCGCACGAGGTGACGGAGCAGTACCTCGCACGGCAGCGACTGGTCCTGGTCGACGACGCCAGCCTGCGGATCGGCAGCACCCTGGACCTGCCCCGTACCGCTCAGGAACTCGCGGACGTGGCCGTCCCGCGCTTCGCGGACTTCGTCACGGTCGATCTCCTGCCGGGGATCGAGGGAGGTGAGGACCCGCCGCAGGGCTCTCCGCACGGTCCGGTGATGTTGCGCCGGGTCGCCTCTCAGTCGGTTCTGGAGGGCC
Organism: Streptomyces sp. NPDC040589; assembly: GCF_055594445.1. NCBI lineage: Bacteria > Bacillati > Actinomycetota > Actinomycetes > Kitasatosporales > Streptomycetaceae > Streptomyces > Streptomyces sp. NPDC040589. The sequence goes on from NZ_JBVIWP010000004.1 coordinate 378,617, forward strand.
GCCCCGAAGCCGTGGTGCCGTACGGGACGGTGGCGGCCTACCCGGAGGGTTCCACCGCGGCGGACTGCCTGGCAGCGGGGCGGCCGGTCATCGAGCACATCACGCCCGCCGCCCTGGAGGCTCTCGACCGGACGGCCCCGCAACGGGCCGAACGGATGCGGCAGTTCGGGTTCCACTCGGTGCTGGCGGTACCCATGCGCGCGCGTGGTCTCACCTTGGGAGTGGCCACGTTCTCCCGCCACCGCCGGCCCCAGCGCTTCGAGCAGGACGATCTGCTGCTGGGCCAGGAGATCACCGCCCGAGCCGCCGTGTGCATCGACAACGCCCGGCGCTACACGCGCGAGCGCGACACCTCCCTCACGTTGCAGAGCAACCTGCTGCCGCAACGTCTCCCCGAGCAGGCGGCCCTGGATGTCGCCTCCCGTTATCTGCCGGCCAGCGCCCGGGCCGGTGTCGGCGGCGACTGGTTCGACGTCATTCCGCTGTCCGGCGCCCGGGTCGCCCTGGTCGTCGGTGACGTCGTGGGCCACGGCATCCAGGCCTCGGCGACCATGGGGCGGCTGCGCACCGCCGTGCGCACGCTGGCCGATGTCGACCTTCCTCCCGACGAGTTGCTGACCCACCTCGACGACCTGGTCAACCGCTCGGCCGGTGAGGGCGACCCCATGGCCCCGCTCGACGGCGACATCGGCGCCACCTGTCTGTACGCCGTCTACGACCCGGTCTCCCGGCACTGCACGATCGCCCGCGCCGGCCACCCGGTGCCCGCCCTCGTGGCACCTGACGGCACCGTCGAGTTCCTCGAGGTTCCGGCAGGGCCTCCCCTCGGCCTGGGCGGCCTGCCCTTCGAGTCGACCGAGCTGGAGCCGGCCGAGGGCAGCCTGCTCGTGCTCTACACGGACGGGCTCGTCGAGGCCCGCGGCCGTGACCTCGACGAAGGGATCGCCGCCATGCGCGAGGTGCTGCGGCGGCCGGCCCAGGATCTGGAGTCCACGTGTGACGCCTTGTTGCGGGCCCTTCTCGTGGCTCGCCCCTCCGATGATGTGGCGCTCCTCGTGGCCCGCACCCGAGCCCTCGACGCCTCCCACGTGGCGACCTGGCCGGTGTCGCCGGACCCCGCCGCGGTCGCCGAGACGCGCAAAGTCGCCTGTCGGCAACTGTCCGAGTGGGGCCTGGACGATGCCGTGTTCGTCACCGAGCTGGTCGTCAGCGAACTGGTCACGAACGCCATCCGGTACGGCAGGCCTCCCATCGAGCTCAGACTGATCTACGATCGCACGCTCATCTGCGAAGTGTCCGACGGCAGCACGACCGCACCCCACCTGCGCCGGGCGCGGACCTCCGACGAAGGCGGACGCGGGTTGCTTCTCGTCGCCCAGCTCACCCAGGGCTGGGGGACCCGTCAGATCACCAACGGAAAGATCATTTGGGCCGAGCAGTCGCTTCCCGCCGACTGAGGCGGGAAGCGACCGCGTACCGGTTCAAGGCGGCAGGCGCCGGTCAGCAGGTCGAGTTGGTCTGGGTGAGGAGGCCGAGCCGCCACGGGAGGGTGTTGTGGTCGCCGCTCGCGTTGGGGTTCATGCCCTGGTAGAGGTACTGGAGCCGGCAGGCGGGGATGGTCAGTGTCTGGTCGTGACCGGCACGGATCATCTCGCCGTGGCTGATGTCCCTGGTCCAGGCTCCCGAGGGGAAGGTGACGTTGTTCGACTTGGCGAAGGGGTTGCTCTCGGAGGCGGCCAGCTGCGTCCAGGAGCCGGCGAGGTTGCTCGTCGCCTTCGCCGGGTCGGGGGAGCCGTGGAGGCCGCGCGGGCCGGCGGAGCGCAGATCCACACCAGGGGGCTGCCCCACGGGCTGCCTCCGCGCGGCGCCTACTACCCGCCCACCGTGATCACTCGAGCCCCCGACGGCAGCGACGTCCTCACCAAGGAGCTGTTCTGCCCCGTCGTCACCGTCGAGACCTTCACCGCCGAGGACCAGGCGGTTCGCAGGGCCAACGCCACCGAGTACGGACTCGCCGCCTCGGTCTGGACGCGGCCTCGACACCGCGCTGCGGCCGGCCCGTGGCATCGAGGCCGGCGTGGTCTCCGTCAACGCCTACAGGGAGGGCGACATCACCCCCCCCTTCGGCGGCTGGAAGCAGTCGGGATTCGGCGGAGCGGAGAAGTCCACTGACGCCTTCGACCAGTGGACCCGGGAGAAGGCGATCTGGATCCGTACCCGCTGACCTCGGCCTCGGCCTCAAAGGCGATCCGAACGTATCCGCTCCCGCAGCTGGACCGGGGAGGTGCCGTGCCAGCGGCGTACCGCACGGCGCAGCGCCCGTTCGTCGGAGAATCCGGCCCGGCGCGCGATGTCGCGCAGGGTCAGTTCCGGGCGGAGCAGGAGCTGTTCGACGCGCTCCCGCCGCACCCCCTCGACCAGTGCCTCGTACGTCGTGCCGCAGTCCGCCAGCCGACGGCGCAGCGTCCGCTCGCTCGTGGCATGCCGCCGCGCCTGATCACCGAACGAGGGCGCCTCCGGGAGGCCCTGCGCGACGGAGATTTCCAGCACCTCCAGCAGATCCTGCTGGTCGCGACGGGAAGACATCTGCGCGTCGAGCATCTCCAGCGTCGACGCGTAGCTCACCGGGGCCCGGCCCGGCATCCGGGTACCGGCCCACGCGGGGTCGATGACCATGCGGTTGGCGGGGGCGCCGAAGCGGACGGACAGCCGAACAGGGCACCGTACAGGTCGCGTCGGCGCGGCGGAAGAAAGGAGAACTCCACCAGCCTCGGTGCGAAGGCCGGACCGACCGCCAGCCGGGACAGGGTGACCACAGAGGCGAACGCCTCCTCGCTCAGGAAGACGGCCACGGCCCGGTCCATGGCGGGATCGGGAAGATCGGCGCGCAGCACGAAGGCATCGTCCTCCTCACCCGCACCGGCCGACCAGACCACCATCGCCCCGGACAGGTTCTGGTACTTCACCCCGGTCTCGATGGCGTGCCGCAGCGTGTCGCCGGCCATCAGGGCGAAGCCGAGCAGGCCCCACGCGGTCAGGCGCTGCGCCGTGCCGACCCTCAGCCCCAGGCGCTCGTCCCCGGTGAGTTCCAGCGCACGGCGGATCACCGCACTGCCCTGCCGGTACGACACCCGCAGCGCGGCGGAGCGCATGACCGTCTCGTCGAGTCCCAACTGCTGCAGCGAGAGCCGCAGATAGACACCGCGCTCGTCGCCGACCACGACGAGACAGCGCAGGATGTTCGGCTGGATCGTCCGCCGACGTGCTGCGGCTGGTCCCGGGAGGGTCAGCCTGACCCGGGGCAAAGGACATCGCACTGACCTTCTCCTCGAACCCCACCGGTCGCGCGCTCCGGCCTCCGAAGTCCCCTGTACGGCCCCCGGCGTCCTGAGCCTGCCTGTCGCGTCCTTTGATGCTCCACCCCCGGTGGGTGCCGGGCACCCGGTCCCCAAGATCGGCGCACGGAGGGGTGCGACCTTGGCGTTCGCCGCGCAAGGCGTGTCCGTCGGCGCCGTGTACACGACCGTCCCTGCCGTCACGGAACACCTGGCTTCCTGGGGCAGGCCGCGATCCGCTCTGCCTGTTCCGCCTCACGCGCTGGCGGCAGAGCAGGGGCGGACGGCACAACGATTCCGCCCGGCGCTTCTACCTGGCCGCTCATGCCCCGGGACCCGACCCGACCGGAAATCGGCGGCAACTTTTTCGCCTCTTGCGGCTACTGAGTAGCGCAACGCCGACACGCTCTTCCGAACGGATGAACATGCAAGAGACACGCCGGGCCGCGCGGCAGCGCAGGCGCAGACGCGGACTGATGGTGGGCACCACCACGGGACTGGTCGTCACAGGTCTTCTCGTCTGTCTGGTCATGACGATGCAGTCCGACCGCGAGGAGGAAGCCGGGCGGGCCCCGGCCACGGCTGTCGCCGACTCCCAGGGGACCAGCCCTCCGGCATCGCCGGATCGCAAGCCTTCCACAGCCTCCCCGCCCGCCGCCTCCGCGACCCCGTCGGCCGGCCCTACGACTCCGACCGCTTCCGCGACCGCGTCGACGGCGCCGGCATCGGCCTCCCCGCGGACGGCTCCTGCCACATCGTCCTTGGCCGGACGGATCCGGCCCAAGGCCACCTACCAGGGAGTAGCCACCGTCTACAAGGCCGGGACCGGGGACGGCGCCTGCTCGTACGGCCCGAGCGGCGACATGATGATCGCGGCGATGAACACCACCGACTACGAGACGTCCAAGGCCTGCGGGTCCTACGTGCTCGTCCGCGCGGCAAACGGCGCCTCCGTCACGGTCCGGATCACCAACGAATGCCCACTGCCCTGTGCACCAGGGCAACTCGACCTCAGCGAGCAGGCCTTCGCCGAACTGGCCCCCACCTCGACCGGCCGGATCGCCATCACCTGGAGCCTGTTGAGCCCCGACACACCCGGCACGATCTCGATTCGCTACAAGACCGGATCCAGCCCCTACTGGTGTGCCGTCCAGGCCATCGGCCACCGCAACCCGCTCGCGCGGCTGGAGGTCCGCACCGGCAATGACTGGCGCCAACTCACCCGCACCGACTACAACTACTTCCTCTCCCCCGACGGTGGCGGGTGCGGCGGCGCGATCAGAATCACCGACATCTACGGCGAACGACTGACCATCAACGGGATCGCCTTGCGACCGGAAGCCACGCAGCCGACGCGGGTCCAGTTCGCACGGCACTGAATCCGCCGCGAGAACCGGGCCCCTCTGCCTCCCGGGCCCGCCGGTCGGCGTGGAGGAATCGGGCGGGCCCTGGAGGGTGGGCGTGTGTCACACGGTGGTGCGGGCACTGCCGTTCAGGCTGAAGGCGGAGGGCTTGGCGAAGGGCCGCCGGAGGTGCCCTGGAAGCCGAAGGTCGCCAGGCCGCCGGCCGGCACCTCTCCGTTGTGGGCCACGTTGCTCGCTGTGACAGCTCCTGACGCCCCGGACAGGTTCGCGTTGCAGCCGTTGGTGATCCGCTGGCCGGAGGGAAGGGTGAACGCGAGCGTCCAGCCGCCGACGGGGGAGGAGCCGGTGTTGGTAATGGTGACGTCGGCGGTGGAGCCGCCCTGCCAGACGTTCGTCGCGTACGCCACCTTGCAGGCCGTGGAGCCGCCGGGGCCGCCGAGGTCACCGGAGGAGCCTGTGTTGACGGTGGAGGAGAACGAGTTCGCGGCGAGGCCCGCGCCGTTCTACCAGGGGACCCCGCCTGAACACTCGTCAGGTACCAGTTGTTCTACGCGAGTCCCCGGAAACGGCCTGCCGGGCGAAGTCCGTGACGTCGAAGCTCCAGTTGGTGATCGCCGACGGTGCGACGAACGACAGCACGTCCGCCTGTTCCTGGTCCGGAGCCGCCGCCTGACCGTCATACGATCTTTCGATCGCGACGGGGAGGACGGACATCATGGCGCGAAGCGAGAAGAGCGGCCGGAGGAAGGGAGCGGACGGCGAGAAGGACGAAGGATGCTGCGCGGCAACGCTCGACACGCTGGCCCACCCGTGCTGCTGCGGCGGTGTGTCGCAGGCGGCCATGCTGCTCGCCGTCCTCCGCCCTTCGCTCACGGCCGCCGGCCACGGCGCTGACCCCGCCGCGCCCTCTCCGGGCGGGCGCGTGTCCGCCTCGATGTACCGGGCCGTACGCCACTACCGCGTCGCGGTCAGCCCGACCCGGCCGGCCTGCTGCCCATACACCCCGACCTGCTCCACCTATGCGGTGCAAGCACTCCATCGCCACGGAGCCCTGCGCGGCGGTTGGCTGATCCTGGGGCGTCTGCTGCGCTGTCGGCCCGGTGCTGCCCGCCGCCGGGGCTTTCGGGACCCGGTGCCGCCGGGCCGCGGCTGACCGACACCCCCGCCCGCGGATCCGCCCGTCCGGCCCGGTACCCGATCACCGGCCGCCCGCTGCCCCATTCCGGCACGGCGCCGCAGGTGTCACGCGCGCTGTGGCCTCCGGCCGGGGCCGTTGGCAGGTTCAGCCAGGATATGTCCGGTCACGCCCACCGTTGGACCGGCGCCACGGCCACTTGGGCACTTGGGCACTTGGGCACTTGCCCAGCGATGCACGCGCCACAGAGGTCCGGGCCGTCTGCGACCTCGAACGTGATGTGAGTGAACCCGCGATCGCCCAGCACCATGTCCTGGCGGCGCCGGGGCCGGGCGCGTCTGCCCCGCACCGGCGGTACCGCCTGGAGCAGGGGGATCAGCTGCGTGACGTCGTTGCGGTTCCGCCGGTCAGGGCGGCGGCGAGCAGGATGCCGGTGGCGTCGGTGATCAGGTGATGCCTACTGCCCGTCCTGCCCCGGTCGACGGGGCTTCGTCCGGGCTCGGAGCCCCTCTAACGCCCGTATGCGGGAGCCGTCGACGGCCGCCCGGGAGAAGTCCAGGGGTGGAACACCAGCCGGTCCGGATGCCGCTTGCGTCCCGGATGCCGGGCCAACTTGATCGCCCGGCCGCCGAACTCAGCGACATCAAACGGATCCTCGCGCGGTTCGTGGATCACGATGGGCGGTTCGGACCAGCTCGAATTCGGAGCGCCGCGGCACCAGGTGGTTGCCCGAGCCGCACCCCGTCGCCGTATGAGCGCTGACGTGGTCGCTTGACCCGGGCGGGCTCGGCCCTTCCGCCGAGCCCGCCACGGCGTCAGCGCTGCCGTGTCAGCAGACCCGGACGGTAGGGCAGGAGGCCGTAGTCGCCGCCAGAGTTGGGGCTGCGCCCCTGGTAGAGCAACTGCAGATTGCAGGGATCGACGGTCATCGTCTGATCGGCGCTGGTGCGGATCAGTTCGCCATGGCTGATGTCGTTGGTCCAGGTGGCGCCACTGTTGGCTTTGCCGGCGAAGGGATTGCTCTCGGTCGCGGCCTGGGGTGTCCATGAGCCGTTCAGACTGGTGGCCGTGAACGAGCGGAAGTAGCGGCCCTGCGAGCCGATCGCCTCGACGATCATGAGGTAGCGGTTCTGGCCTTGCAGCTTGTAGACCTGCGGGGCTTCGAACAGGTTGTTCGTCGTATCGCTCATGACCACTGTCGAGGTCGTGCCGAAGCTGCCCGGGAAGTTCCCGATCGGCATGGTGGCCCGGTAGATCTTGCCGTTGTCACCGGCGAAGAACAGGTACATGTTCGTCCCGTCACCGATGAGCGTCTGGTCGATGGGTCCTGTTCCGGAGTCGGGGATGCTTCCGGAGAAGAGCACCTGCTGGGACGACCAGCCATTCGGGTTGGTGGGGTCGCTCGACGTCCGGTAGGAGAAGGCGGTCCCGCCCCACTGGTAGGCGAGCACCCAGATGTTCTTCGGCGCGAAGTAGAAGAGCGTGGGCGCGACGGTGGAAGCCGACATCGTGTTCTGGCCGGCCGAGGCCATCTCCGACCAATTGGTGAACAGGCCGAAGTTCATCGAACCCCACCTCGTCCCCGTGTCGTGCGTCGTCGCATAGACGAGTTGCCTGCCGTTGTAGGGGACGACGGTGAAGTCCTTGAGCGAGACCCACCCCGGCTTGGGCTGCGCCAGCGCGCCCGTTGATGTCCAGCGGTATGTCGACGGAAGATCGCACGGGCCGGGATTGACGCCGCCGAGCTTGACCAGCTGCCACTGCTGGTTGGTGCCGCCCCAGTCGTCGTACTGGACGACGTTCGCGTTGTCGGCGGTGGAGGCGCCTTGCACTTCGAGGGCCTTGTTGCTGTGGCGCGAGATGAGCCTCACGTAGCCGTCCGAGCTGTCGGCCAGCCGCCAATGCTGGTTCGTGCCGTTCAGGTCGGCCCACTGGACGATCGAGCCGCCGTTCGTGGTGGACCAGTTGTGGACGTCCAGCACCTTGCCCGAGTGGCGGGACTTGATGCGGTAGTAGCCGCCCCCGGCATCGACGAACTGCCACTGCTGCTGGTTCTGATCGTTCCTGGTCCACTGGGAGATGCGGGCGCCGTCGTCGGTCGCCATGTTGTGGACATCCAGGGCCTTGCCGCTGTTGCGGTTGACCAGCACATACGAGGCGTTGGGGTCTACGGTCGCCGCGCCGGCGGGCTGGGCGCCGAGGAAGGTAGCCACGAGCAGCAAGGGCGCAAGGACGGCGAGTAAGCGTCTCAGGCGGACCGGGGACGGGTGGCGAAACCACATCAGTAGGCCTCCTTTGGGGGCGGGGTGGGGTGACCCCGATGAGCCGCGGAGCGGACGTGCCGGAGGGCATGGGCAATCTCGAATGTTTCGAAGAATTCCCGGATGCTTCGACGCCACAAGCTAGGAATGTGCTGCCCTCTGGTCAAGGCCTGTCGCCGATCTGTCCACAAACCGCGCCTCCCCTTTGGGCTTGACAAGCTGTCACGCCGACCGGAAAGCGCAGGAGTTGGCGATACGGCCTATCAGTCCAAGGTGCCCGCGCGGAGGAGAGAAGTCGAGCAAGCGGCGTCCGCACACTCGTCCCGGCCCGGGCCCCGGCTCCGGCCCTACGGCATCCGCCGACGGTGGCGCAGGGGTTCGCCGTCCGGCTCGCCAGGATTCCGAAAGTTTCGAGCGAGGAACGGAAACTTTTTCTGCGGAGAGTATTGACGATCCATGTCAGTACCTCAATCATCCCTGCCTGAGAACCCGGTCATAGTTCGAGATGTCGAACCACGTCGGCCCTGAGTAATCGTGCTGCACGGCAGATCCACGCACAGCTGCACGGCAGATCCACGCACCAAAGCACCCGCGCCACCCTGTCTCGTTCCGGTGAGGTCCGCACCAGCGCATCCTGGATCTTCGCGCAGTCAAAGAGGTACGCGACGCCGCGTCCCGGTCCCGTGACCGCGGTGTCCGGTGATTCCGTGCTGCCCGGGTTCCGGCCCGTCCCGTCCGCCCGCCGAGTGGGAGCGGACGACGCATTCCCCTGCGCTTCAGTCCTTCCGTGATGCCTACCTTGGAGGCACAGTCATGGGCTCGTACGCCCTTCCCAGACCGGTTGTCCGCCGGAAGATCCGCAGCCTGCTGTTGGCGCTGGTCGTCGGCGTCCTCGGTGTGGTCGCCGCACTGGTCGCGCCGCCGACCGCACACGCCGCCGAGAACACCCTCGGCGCCGCGGCGGCGCAGAGTGGCCGCTACTTCGGCACCGCCATCGCCTCGGGCAGGCTGGGCGACTCGGCGTACACGGCGATCGCCGGCCGTGAGTTCAACTCGGTGACGGCCGAGAACGAGATGAAGATCGACGCCACCGAACCGCAGCGGGGCCAGTTCAACTTCACCGCCGCAGACCGCGTCTACGACTGGGCGGTGCAGAACGGCAAGCAGGTGCGCGGCCACACCCTGGCCTGGCACTCCCAGCAGCCCGGCTGGATGCAGAGCCTCAGCGGCAGCTCGCTGCGCCAGGCGATGATCGGCCACATCAACGGCGTGATGGCCCACTACAAGGGCAAGATCGCCCAGTGGGACGTCGTGAACGAGGCCTTCGCCGACGGCAGTTCGGGAGCCCGGCGCGACTCCAACCTGCAGCGCACCGGCAACGACTGGATCGAGGTCGCCTTCCGCACCGCACGCGCCGCCGACCCGGCAGCCAAGCTCTGCTACAACGACTACAACGTCGAGAACTGGACCTGGGCCAAAACCCAGGCCATGTACGCCATGGTCCGGGACTTCAAGCAGCGCGGCGTGCCGATCGACTGCGTCGGGTTCCAGTCGCACTTCAACAGCGGCAGCCCCTACAACAGCAACTTCCGTACCACCCTGCAGAACTTCGCCGCCCTCGGCGTCGACGTGGCCATCACCGAGCTCGACATCCAGGGCGCATCGGCCACGACCTACGCCAACGTGATCAACGACTGCCTGGCAGTCCCGCGCTGCCTCGGCATCACCGTCTGGGGTGTGCGCGACACCGACTCCTGGCGACCGGAGCACACGCCGCTGCTGTTCAACGGCGACGGCAGCAAGAAGCCCGCCTACACCGCCGTCCTCAACGCACTCAACGGTGGCTCCCCCACGCCCCCTTCCGATGCCGGACCGGTCAAGGGCGTCGCTTCGGGCCGCTGCCTGGACGTGCCCGGCTCCAGTACCACCGACGGCACCCAGCTCAACCTGTGGGACTGCCACAGCGGCACCAACCAGCAGTGGACGTACACCGCCGCAGGTGAGCTCAGGGTCTACGGCAACAAGTGCCTGGACGCCGCCGGCACCGGCAACGGCGCCAAAGTCCAGATCTACGGCTGCTGGGGCGGCGACAACCAGAAGTGGCGCCTCAACTCCGACGGAACCATCGTCGGCGTCCAGTCCGGCCTCTGCCTCGACGCCGTCGCAGCCGGCACCGCCAACGGCACCCTGATCCAGCTCTACTCCTGCTCGAACGGCGGCAACCAGCGCTGGACCCGCACCTGATGGGACCTGCCTCAGACGAGAGGGTGAATCGATGAAGACCTACGGTGCGGGTTCCCCCGCCCCTCCACGCAGGCACCGCTGGTGGTCCCGAGTCGCCGCCGTGGTGGCGGCGACCCTCGCGATCGGCATGCTCGGCGCGGTGAGTCCGGCGCCCGCCGAGGCGGCGACGGTGGACCCCAATGCCTGGTACGTGCTGGTCAACCGCAACAGCGGCAAGGCGCTGGACATCTCCGGCGCGTCCACCGCCGACGGCGCGCGGGTCAACCAGTGGACGCGCAACGACGGAGTCAACCAGCAGTGGCAGTTCGTGGACTCCGGCGACGGCTTCTACCGCCTCAAGGCGCGGCATTCGAACAAGGTCCTCGACGTGTCCGGTGCCTCGACCGCGGACGGTGCCGCGATCCAGCAGTGGGCCGACCACAACGGGGCCAACCAGCAGTTCCGCCTGGCCGACTCCGACACGGGCCACGTCCGGCTGGTCAACCGCACCAGCGGCAAGGCGGTGGAGGTGCAGGGCGCCTCCACCGCCGACGGCGGCAACGTCGTCCAGTACTCCGACTGGGGCGGCGCCAACCAGCAATGGCAGATGATCAAGCTGTCGGCCGGTGGCGGCGGCGGATGCGGCAGCGCCCCGACCCTGGCGAGCGGTACGCACACGATTCAGAGCGGCGGCAAGAGCCGCAGCTTCATCCTCAGGGTCCCCGCCAACTACGACAACAGCCGCCCCTACCGGTTGATCTTCGCGTTCCACTGGCGGGGCGGAACGGCCGGCGACGTCGCCTCGGGCGGCACGAGCGGGAACGCCTGGTCCTACTACGGCCAACAGGAGCAGTCGAACAACAGCGCTATCCTCGTCGCCCCCCAGGGCCTCGGCAACGGCTGGGCCAATTCGGGCGGTGAGGACATCACCTTCGTCGACGACATGATCCGGCGGATCGAGGGCGGCCTCTGTGTCAACCCGGCACAGCGCTTCGCCACGGGATTCAGTTGGGGCGGCGGTATGAGCTACGCACTCGCATGCAGCCGGGCGAACGTCTTCAGGGCCGTCGCGGTCATCTCCGGCGCTCAGATCAGCGGGTGCAGCGGCGGCACCCAGCCCATCGCCTACTTCGGAATCCACGGCATCAGCGACAACGTCCTCAGCATCGCGCAAGGACGGTCCCTGCGCGACAAGTTCGTCGCCAACAACGGCTGCACTGCCCAAAGCCCGCGCGAGCCCACCCCGGGCAGCCGAACGCACATCACCACCACCTACTCGGGCTGCCGTGCCGGATACCCGGTCCAATGGGCCGCGTTCGACGGAGGCCACATACCCGGTCCGGTCGACGGCTCCCCCGGCGAAAGCGGCGTCACCACCTGGACCAAAGCAGAGATCTGGAGGTTCTTCGCCCAGTTCCAGTGACACGCCCGCACCACTGAGTGGAGCCAGGAATGATCCTGGCTCCACTCCATCGACGTCTATCCCAGATTGACGGACGGAGAGGTCTTTGCAGGGAGCGCCCACGCCTTCGGACTGGGCGCGACTGGCGAACAGGCCGTGGGAGACGTGGCGTTCGAGGAGCACGCTTTCCTGTGGATCGACAGGAGCGGAACCTCGACGGGATGCGAGCCCACCCGGTCGGGATCGACCTCTCGGAGAAGCAGCTCGCCACTGCTGGCGCGATGCAGGCGGAGTTCGGCATCGACTTCCCCCTTGTCCTGGGCAATGCCGAGACGGTGCCCTACGAGGACAGCACGTTCGGCCCGGCGATCAGCGAGTACGGCGCCTCGTTGTGGTGCGACCCCTGCCAGTGGATCCCGGAGGCCGCCCGGCTTCTCGTTCCCGGAGGCGGCTGGTGTTCTCGCGCCACTGACCGCTGTTCGCGCTGTGTGTACCGCCCGAGGGACCGGCGTCCACCACTCTGTCCCGGCCTCAATTCGGCCTGACGCGGCTGGACTGGGGGAATCACGTGGAGTTCGTCCTGCCGCACGGTGAGATGCTTCGTCCTGCGTGCCTGCGACTTCGTCGTCATGGCAAACGACGCGTTCTCGGCCCTGAGCGACAAGTGGTGTCGGATCCCGGGCTCTGGTCCACTTTCTGTGGCGCGACTACGGAGAGTCAGCTTGCCGACTCCGGCATGTGCCGGCGGTCACGCTTGCCAGTTACTGCGGGGCCGCGTCCCTAGAGTTTTCGTTCGCCGGTCTTCGGCTGGTCGCGTTCGGCGGACTCCATGAAGTCCAGCATGAGGTGGTTCACCTTTTCGGCGTGGTCTATTTGTGGTCCGTGGCCTGTGCCGGCGACAACCTCGACCCGGGCGCCCGGTATCAGTCGGGGAATGCGCTCGGCCTGCCGCTGCGGATGCACCATCAAGCTGTGCTTGCCGAGTACCACGTACAGCGGCGTGCGGATGCCGGCTAGCTCGGCGTCGGACAGGGGGAGCGGCGACGGGCGGCGAATGCGGAAGGCGCGTCTGCTGGCGTGAACCATGGCGCGCAGTTCTGGTACGACCAGTACGGGCTGGTCGAGCCAGGCCGCGAGCCGGGGTCGTAGCGCTCTGGGGGCGAAGGTCGCGAAGAGGCCGGCGAAGATCCAGACGAAGAAGCGCAGTCCCACTTTCTCCAGGCCGCCGGGGTCGAGGAGGGTGGCCGAGGCGAGGCGTTCGGGTTTGTGGTGTGCCTGGTTGAGGGCGAGCCAGCCGCCGTAGGAGGAGCCGACGAGGTGCACGTGGTCGAGTCCGAGCGCGGTCAGGGTTTCGTCTAGCCACTGTGCGGCGTGCTCGGGCTGGTGGATCGGGGCGCGCTGCTCGCTGCGGCCGGGATCCCCCGGGGTGTCGAGTGCGTAGACGGGGCGCGCGGCACTCAGTGCGGGGGTGTTCGGGTACCACATGGCGGAGCAGGACCCTGCGCCGTGAAGGAGGACGGCGGGGGTGCGGTCGCGGGCGGCCGCATTGGCGGGGTCGTAACGGTAGACGTGCGTGGTGCCGAAGGATGTCTCCACGTCCTGCTCTGCGGACGCGGTTGCTCCCAGCGCATAGACCGCGTCGCAGGCTGCGAAGTAGTGCTCACGTCGGATGTCACTGAGGTAGCGGCCGACATCAGATGGGGGACGCGGGACGGACTCGGGCACGGCCACCTCCGTGGGGTCTGGATCGTTCGTGATACGAACGTACCACGTGTTGTGGTACGACTGTATCAACACGAGGCTGCGGTGCAGCCTCGACAGCGTCGACTCATGGAAGTGGAGAAGCGGATCGTGCCCAAGCGGGTGGACCATGCGGAACGGCGGACCGAGATCGTGGAGGCTTTGGTCCGCGCCTCCGGGCGACTCGGCCTTCATGCGGTGGGGATGCGTGACGTGGCGGCGGAAGCAGGGGTATCCCTACGGCTGGTGCAGTACTACTTCGAGTCCAAGGAGAAGCTGCTCCTGTTCGGGCTGCGGCATGTCACGGAACGCTTTGGGCAGCGGGTGGCCGCCCGCGTCCGGGCTGCCGGGGACGATCCGGGACCGCGCGCGATCGTCGAGGCCCTGCTCTGGGCAGCGCTGCCCACCGACGAGGAAAGCCGAGTGTTCCACCACCTGTACACCGCGTACGCGGTCCTGGCGGTCACCGATGCAACGCTTGCGGCTCAGCCGTACATCAAGGAACCCGACACCGCCGAGGCCACCGTCACCCAGCTGCTCACACAGGCGGCGACGGACGGGCAGTTGCGGCCCGGAACGGATCCGAGTGCGGAGGCGATCAGCTTGCTGGCCATGTCCGCAGGACTGGGCACCAGCGTCCTAGTGGGCCAACGCAGCGCAGAGTCCGCTGCCGCGGTCCTCTCCTACCACCTCGACCGAATCTTCCTCGCCCCTGCGCACCAGTCCCTGACGTAGCCATCGGCGCCGGCGACGGACCATGGAGAACACACTCAACAGGCCAGAAGAACTCGCTTACGCAGCAACGCGAAGCCGGCGCGGCCGAACATCTGGCGCTTGAGCATCTTGAGGGACACTCGGCCGGACGGGTGCCGTAATGACGACCTCGTGCAGTCCGAGCCAGTAGGGACTGGTTGCCCTTGCGCTGGGCGAATTCGTCCACGCCGACCACGCGGGGTGCTGCGGTGGCGGGGTCCGGAAGCGAGGCGATTAGCCTCAGCAGGGTGTTCCGGCTGACCGGAACCTTGAAGGCGTCCGTCATCCGGGCGCCGGCCCGGCCCGGCCCGCGAGCGCAAGACCGACCGACACCAGCGTCGACCGCGGCCGCTCGGTCCGTCGCCCGAACCTGCGGGTGAGGCCGGGTACGTGCTCGGCGAAGGTCTTGCGCTCGCGGGATTCCTCCTCGCAGACGAACCGCCGCACCCGCAACGACACCACGACGAACTTGCCCACCGTCGGCAGATCACGAGGAAATCGCAGGTAGGAGCCGTGTATTCGCCCCGACCAACATCCACACCCCGGACAGGCCGCCCGCCCTGCGGACGTATGGGCCTCGACCCGGACGACCGTGTCGGTCACCTCGACTGATTCCACCAACACGCCCTCGACCGAGGAGAACAGCAGCTCGTCCAGCTTCGGCAGCACTTCGTTCACGGCGAAGGACTGTCGACCACACCGCCATCCAGCCGGGCGATTTTCGGGCGAACTCGCCCGCCATCACACGAAGATCAACAGTCACCCTGCGTACGCGCCCACACGAAGTGGACCAGAGCCGGATCCCGTCGCCAAAACCACCGGGTCGGTGGTCGTGGCGGTTGGATGTGGGGTGACGTCCGATCCGATCGCTGGAGGTGCGGTGGCCGAGCCTGTCCGTGTGCGCAGACTGACTGACCAGGAGGGGAGAAGCATTCAGCTCCACGACGCGTGCGCAAGCAGTTCGGGTCATTGCTCCTGTACGGGAGGTGGTGTGCGCAGCGCGATCATGGCGACGTCGTCGTCATTGTCGCTGGGGCGGACCTGGTCCAGCAGTGAGTCGCAGAAGGAGTCCAGAGGGCGGTGGGCCAGAGAGGCCGCGTGTCGGCGCAGCCGGTCCAGCCCCTGATCGATGGAGTGATGCGGGGATTCGACCAGACCGTCGGTGTAGAGCAGGAGCGTGGCCCGGGGCGGCAGGACGGTGACGGCGTCGGGGCGAGCTCTGGTGACTCCGGTGCCGAGCAGGATGCCGTGAGCCTCGTCGAGGTAGCGGGTCTGACCGTCATGGGTGATGAGCAGGGGCGGCGGGTGGCCGGCGTTCGTCCAGCGCAGGTGCCACAGTGCGTCGTCGCCGAGTGTGAGCCTGGCGAGGATCATCGTTGCCATGGGCACCTCGGCTATGTGCATCACGGCCTCGTCGAGCCGTGTGACGACGGCGCTGGGCGGGGCCTCGGGGTGGGACCAGGCGAAAGCACGCAGCATGTTGCGGACCTGCGCCATACCGGCTGCGGCGTCGAGATCGTGCCCGACGACATCGCCGATGGCCAGTGCGTGGGCGTGGGAGGCCAGAGCGAAGGCGTCGTACCAGTCACCGCCCACGGACGAGGCGTCCGGAGCGGGTACATAGCGTGCGGTCATCTCCAGCCCGGGCAGGGCGGGCAGCTGGGGCAGCAGGTGGCGCTGCATGGTCTCGGCGACTTTGCGCTGACGCTGGTACAGGCGCGCGTTGTCCAGCGCCAGGCCCGCCCGGCGGGTGAGGTCCTCCAGCAGTGGCAGGTCGGCAGGGGTGAAGGCGTCATGACGCCGGGCGCGGCCCAGGGTCAGGGCGCCGAGTACGTCGCGCAGTCCGCGAATGGGTGCGATGACAGCGGAGTGCATGCCCGTCTCGGTGAACAAACGCTGCTGCTCGACCGCGATGCCCGAATCGGGCGGACCTTGGTAGGTGGCGGGGCCGGCGAGGGAGGAGGCGGCGCCGCGCAGAGCCCGCGACAGCGGCATCGGCGACTCTGCCGGCACGGGAGGCATCGGGCCTTGCAGGTCATCCCGCTCGAGGAGAATGCCGTCCTTGTGTTCCGTCACGAGAACACGTCGCACTTCGTCACGTTCGGTGAGTAGGTCGAACACCGCCCAGTCCGCGAGCCGGGGCACGGTCAGGGCCGCCAGTCGGTGCAGCGCCTCGTCCACGTCCAGGGTGGTCGTGAGCTGTGTGGTCGTCTCCGCCAGCAGGGCCAGGCGGTCCAGTTCCGTCAGCGGCGCGGAGTGCCCGCCATCGTTCTGGTGCACGTCCTCGGGCTCGTACAGCATCGCCAGCGCACCTGTCGCGCCGGGACCAGGTGCGTAAGGCGTGACCAACCAGGACAACTGGACGAGAGTGCCGTCCCCGCGGGCGAACCACTCGGCGTCGCCATGCCTGGTGTCCCCCGTGAGGAGGGCCTTCCTTATCCGGCAGCGAGTGCGCGGCACCGAGTGCCCGTATTTGTCCCGGTGCAGCAGGTCGTGGAAGTCCTGGCCAACGAATTCCGAAGCATCCCTGCCCAGCAGGCGTTGGGCTGCGCCATTGGCCGCGAGGATGAGGCCATCGTCATCGACCGAGATGGCGGACGCCCGCAGGTTTTCCAGCGTTCCGTCGAGCAGGGCGCCAGACCTCGCCTGGTGCCTGGACAGGGGAGTACCTTCCCTGCCGGGAGCGGCGATGTCGTCCATGTCCCTCCTCCGTCAAGCGCGAATCGTGCCGGGTACCCCAACTGGACCCCGACATGCATCGGAGGCACGCAGTCTCGGCACGGCTCGCCACCCGAGGGGCTCACTGGAACCTTGTGAATCGCGACCATGCAGGCGTGGATCACTACCCCTCCGGCGGACCGGTTCGGTTCGGCTCCCGAGCCGGCCGGCAGACGCTCGCCCGGCGCGGTGCTGTCGTACCCCGCCTCGGCGATGCCCCCCGTGCGGCCAGGTCGGTCGCGGCCGCCACGAGGGGGGCGTCGCGGTCCCCGAACGGGATGTACACCAGCTACCTGCTGACGTCCGCGGCATCGGACAGGTCGAGACGGGGAGGGCGGTTGTGCCTCAATCGGAGACCAGGCGGATCGCGGCTTCCATCAGGGCGGCGCGGGAGCACGGTGGTCGGCACCCCGGACCTCCGCGCGACACTGTCCACCGCGCGCTGGCGGTTCCCTGACTCGTCGGCGAGCCCTCGAGAAGGATCTGGCGGCCGTCTCTCGAACGTCCAGAGCCAGCGGATGGGCCCGATCGAGTGGATCACCGGAACGAATGAAGGCGCCATGTGACTCGGATGCCGCATTGCCGACGGCGTTTCGTACGCACTGTCTATGGCAGTCTGCTCCGTTGTGTGCTTGATGTGACACGGGAACGTCCCTAAGGGGTGCGCTTGAACGCGGTGAAGCGGAGCCGGGCGACGAGGAGTGCCGCTGGAGTCTCGGTCGCAGTGCTCCTGCTGCTGACAGGGTGCGACGTGCAGGGGATCTACCGGCCGGCTCGCCCCGCGTCCGGCGGCCCGTACACCTTCTACGTGAGCCCCGACGGCGACGACGAGAACGACGGCCTCTCGCCGGAGAAGCCCTGGAGGACCCTCGACCACGCCAACGGCGTGCGCTTCCGGCCCGGCGACCGGCTCCGGCTCAAGGGCGGCGAGAGGTTCCGGGGCAGCGTCACCCTGGAGGAGGGCGAGGCGGGCAGTTCGACGGAGCCGGTCGTGATCGAGTCGTACGGCACCGGCCGCGCCACGATCGCGCCGCGCGGCTCGTCCGGCATCACCGTGCGCGACACCGCCGGCGTGCAGATCAGGAACCTCTCGCTGATCGGCGACCGCAAGTCGTTGCGAGAGGGAGTCGGGATCGGCTTCCGCAACAGCCTCCCGGGTACCCGGCGACTCGACCACGTCAGGATCACGAACGTGGAGGCGCGAGGCTTCCAGAACGGGGTGAGCGTCGGCGCGGAGAAGGATGCCGTCGCCGGCTACGGCGACGTGCGGATCAGCGACGTCTCCGTGCATCACAATCTTGAGAGCGGGCTCGTCTTCTATGGGCCCGAGTTCGAAGCCGACCGTCCGACCTACGCGCACGCGGGGCTCCGGATCGAGCGAGTCAAGGCGTACTCCAACACCGGCGACCCGCAGAGCGACAAGCGCAACACCGGCAGCGGCATCACGCTCGGTAGCGTCCGGGACGCGAAGGTCATGCGCTCGGTGGCCCACGACAACGGCTCTACCTCCGCTGCCGTCGCCGAGGAGGGCCCCGAGGGCATCTGGGTGTACGACTCCACCCGCGTGGTGCTGGAGAACAACAGGTCGTACCGCAACCGCACGGGCTCAAGGGTCGACGGCGGTGGATTCGGCCTGGACAACAACGTGTCCTTCTCGGTCATGCAGTACAACTTCGCGTACGGCAACGACGGGCCTGGCTTCCTCGTCTACTCCGGCCAGCCGACCGGCGCCCACAAGAACAACATCGTCCGCTTCAACATGAGCTGGGACGACGCACGGAAACTGCCTGAGTACGGCGGCATCGTCGCCTACGGCACCCGCATGGCGAACTTGGACATCTACCACAACACCGTTGTGATGCGGACGGAAGGCCTGGCCTCCGCAGAGGCCGCGGGGAGCCGGCCTCCGGCGCTCAGGCTGCACGATGGCATGCACGGCGTGCGCATGCACAACAACATCTTCGCCACTGACGGCGGCCCCTTGATCTCCGCCCAGTCGTCGTACAGCCCCAGCACGCTTCGGCTTCAGGGCAACGTGTACTACAGCACTGGCCCTTGGTCGGTGGAGTGGGGCGCTCAGTCCTTCACGGGGCTGGACGGCTGGCGCACCGCCTCCCGCCAGGAAACACTCGACGGCGAGCCGGCCGGCTCGAGCGAGGACCCGTGCCTTCCTGGTCTGGTAGCCCCGATCACCGACGGGGCCGGCGCCCGGAACCTGGTGCCGCACTGCGAGAGCCAGGGGCTCGTCGGTCTCGGGCCGCAGGCGTTGGGCATCGGCGTGGGTCCCGTCGACTACTTCGGCGACCGGATTCCGCAGGCGCTGACGGCCGGGGCCGCGCAGACGCGCACTGCCGACTGACTCCAGCGCGCTGACCACCGAGTCGCGGAGGCGGCCGCCCTCCGCCTGTGGACCGCCGACGGCATCGGCGATCTCTCCGCGTTACGGGCGTGGCCCGACAGCCTCCGAAGAACCGGCTCACCGCGCGAGCCGCGGCTCGGACGGAGCGAACCGCTGCGGGCGTCCAGGGTGCGGCATGGTTCGGCCTGCCCCACGGTCGAGGATCATGAGCACAGGGCATAGCCGGTGTGTCCGTAGGTGGGTCTATGGCCCGCTGGTCGGCGCAGGGGTCATGGCCGCGGCGCGGTCCGGCTCGGCTACCTGGGACGCGATCGTGGCCCGCAGGTGCTGCCTGGCCTTGGCGTCCGACGGCCGGGCCGATGACGTGGGGCGGCCCAGCGCCTTGACGGTCCAGCCGGCGGCCCGCCACTTGTCGTGCAGGAGGGCGTTCCGCCCGTCGACGAGGACCGGCTCGCGGACCACGCGGGCCAGCTTGGCCGGATCCACCTCGCAGTACTCGTCCCACTCGGTGAGGTGGAGGACGATCTCAGCACCCTCGCAAGCGGTCAGCAGGTCCGAGGTGCAGCGCAGCTCCGAGTGGGCGCGCTGTGCGTTCGCGGCGCCCTGTGGGTCGTGGACTCGGACGTCGGCGCCCTGCCGGTGCAGCGCCGTCGCGACAGCCAACGCCGGCGAGTCGCGCACGTCGTCGCTGTTCGGCTTGAACGTCGCGCCCAGGACGGTCACCCGGCGGCCGGTCAGGTCGCCGCCGGCCATCTGGCGGGCGAGCGCGACGGTCCGGGTCCGCTGGCGCTGGTTGATCTCGTCGACCTGGTCGAGGAAGTCCACCGCCTGACCGATGCCGAGCTCCTGTGCGCGGGCGGAGAACGCCCGGATGTCCTTGGGCAGGCAGCCTCCGCCGAAGCCCAGGCCGGCGTTCAGGAACCGGCGGCCGATCCGGGCGTCGTGGCCGAGGGCGTCGGCGAGGGTCACCACGTCCGCGCCCGCGGCGTCGCAGACCTCGGCCATGGCGTTGATGAAGGAGATCTTCGTGGCGAGGAAGGAGTTGGCCGCGACCTTCACCAGCTCGGCCGTGTTCGGGTCGGTGCTGATGTAGGGGACTCCCGCCTCCAGCATCAGGGCGTACACCTGGCGCAGTGTCTCGTCCGCCTCCTGGCTGGTCACGCCCACGACGAGACGGTCCGGCCGCAGCGTGTCCTCGACCGCGAAGCCCTCGCGCAGGAACTCCGGGTTCCACGCCACTTCCGCCCGCACTCCGACCGGCGCGAGCCCCGCGATGCGAGTGGCCAGCCGCTCGGTCGTGCCCACCGGGACGGTGGACTTTCCGACCACCAGACACGATGCGGGCAGGTGCGGGGCGAGCCCGTCGACGGCGGCGTCCACGTACCGCAGGTCGGCCGCCTGGGAGCCGGCCTGCTGGGGGGTGCCCACGCAGATGAAGTGGACTTCGCCGTGCACCGCCGCGTCGCGCAGGCTGGTGCTGAAGCGCAGGCGCCCGGTGGCGAGCGCCTGGGTCAGAACATCTTCGAAACCCGGTTCGTAGAAGGGTGGTCGGCCTTCGGCGAGGGACGTGATCTTCGCGGCGTCGACATCGACGCCGAGGACATCGTGTCCGATGCCGGCCATGCACGCGGCGTGCACAGCTCCGAGGTATCCCGTACCGATGACGGTCAACCGCATGCGCTGTTCTCCTGTCTGGAGGGGGGAGCTGGGGAGCGTGGCGGAACGTGTCAGTTGACGTAGCCGTACGGGTTCTGCTGCTGGAAATTCCACGCGTCGCGGCACATCGCGGCCAGGTCGCGCCGCGCGCTCCAGCCCCAGGCCCCCGCAACCTTCGCCGGATCGGCGACGAGTTCCGCGACATCGCCGGGCCGGCGCTCGATGACGCGGTGCGGGATCGGCCGCCCCGAGGCTTCCTCGAAGGCGCGCACGAGTTCAAGGACGGAAGCGCCGCGCCCGGTGCCGAGGTTGAAGACCCGCATGCCGGGTTCGTCGTCGATGTGGTCGAGGGCCGCGCGGTGCCCCTCGGCGACGTCGACGACGTGGATGTAGTCGCGCACACCGGTGCCGTCGGGTGTCGGGTAGTCGTTGCCGAAGACGCAGAGCTCGGCACGGCGGCCCACGGCGATCTGGGTCAGGAACGGCATGATGTTGTTCGGCACGCCGCGCGGGTCCTCGCCGAGCAGCCCGGTGGGGTGGGCGCCCGCCGGGTTGAAGTACCGCAGCGCCAGGACCCGTAGGTCGGGGAGATGGCGGCACAGGTCCGCGAGGATTCGTTCACAGGTCCACTTCGTGGTGGCGTACGGGTTCGTCGGCGCGGTCGGGGACTCCTCGGTCAGCGGGACGGTCGTCGCGTCGCCGTAGACCGAGCAGGACGACGAGAACACCAGTCGGTGCACCCCGTGGTCGTGCATCGCCGAGACCAGGGCGATGGTGCCGCTGACGTTGATGTCGTAGTACGTGAGCGGGATCTGCACCGACTCGCCGACGGCCTTCTTGGCGGCGAAGTGGATCACCGCGTCGATCGGGTGGTGCGCGAAGACGGCGTCCAGGGAGCGCCGGTCACGCACGTCGGCGATGTGGGTACCGGCGATCGGGCGGTCCGCGATCTTCGCGACGCGTTCGAGGGCCTCGGGAGAGCTGTTGGAGTGGTCGTCGAGCACGACGACCTCGTGGCCGGAGCGGAGGAGTTCGACACAGGTGTGGCTGCCGATGAAACCGGCGCCGCCGGTGACCAGGACCGTCTGGGGCACGAGGAACCTCATTTCTCGATCGACCGCCGCGGCAGCCGTCACCAGGTGTAGAAGCCGGTGAAATAGACAGGGAAGACGGCGACGGCGAGCGCCAGGGGAAGCAGGGACATCAGACCGGCTACGAGCGGAAGCGCGGCTGTGCGCAGCGCGCGGAAGACGGAGACACCGGTCGCGCGTGCCGTCTCCTTGACGTGCAGCCCGCCGATCGCGAGCGTCACGGCGGTGTACGAGGCGGAACCGAGGATGCACAGGAAGACGTAGCCGACGGCCGGGCCGGTGAACTGGCCGAGCAGAGCCGAGCCCGACAGGAACGTCGTGATCAGCAGGTACGGGGAGACGGCGCGCAGCGGGAGCGGCTCCAGGCCGTCGCGCTTCTTCGGCGTGACCTTGAACGTGATCTGACGGGGTCGCAGCTTCTGCGTCACCGCGGCCAGCACGCCCCACACGACATAGGGCCAGCGGGAGAGCCCGAAGAGCCAGACCTCCCAGCTGAAGATCGCGGCGTCCTTGGGGCGCAGCAGACCACGGCGGCGGCAGAGCAGCGTCAGCAGGATCAGCCAGACGGACATGCTCCAGAAGTGCGCCAGAAACTCGAAGTAGTTGACGTTGATCCAGGGGGCGCCGCTGATCGCGGCGATCGGAGGCAGCAGGATGCCCATGATGGTGGCCACGGCGAGGAGCGGGTAATACATCAGCGCCGCGCTGAAGCGCATCCGCAGTGTGAGGGGCATCCGGCCAAGGTGCCGCGGCAGCATTGCCAGGAGCATCACGGCCAGGCTGCGGGACCACTGGAACTCCTGGGTGATCATCGCGCCGAAGGTGAGAGGCCCCTCGCCGTGAGCCTCCGCGTCGATCGCGAACGCGCCCTGCCAGCCGGCCGAGCTGAGCAGGAAGGTGGTCGAGAAGTCCTCGGCGAGCTCCGGGCCGAGACCGCCGATGTCCCGCAGCGCCTGGGTGCGGACGGCGTAGTGCGAGCCGATGCACACGGGGGCCAGGCCGGCGGAGTGGCCCAGTTGCACGGGCCCGTGGAACATTGCCTCGCGCTGCAGTCTGCCGCGGGCCGCCCATGATTCGTCGGCGTTGGAGTCGCAGATGCTGGGGGCCGCGACGTAGCCGATGGCCGGGTCGGTGAAGGGACGGACGACCTCGGCGAGGTACCGGGGGCCCGGAACGTGGTCGCAGTCGAGCTGGGCGACCACGTCGTAGTGAGCGTAGCCCCAGTGGTCGTAGAAGAATGCGAGGTTGCCCTCTTTGCAGCGCGTGCGCCGCGGCCAGTCGGCCCGGTGGTAGTCGATACGGCCCCTCCGACAGGAGACGCCGACACCGTGGGCCCGGCACCAGTCGGCGATTTCCTCGGTGGGGTCCTCGTCGCACAGCCACACGTCGTAGGCGTGCGGGAAGTCCTGGTCGAGCATTGCCTCCAGGGTGGCGCGGGCGATGTCCCAGCCCTCGGACGGAGCGCGAGTGACCACGAACGCGGTGCGGAGCGCAGGTACCGGATGGGCCGGGTCGAAGCGGCGCATACGGATCAGTGCGACGAGGAAGTGCACCGGCAGGTAGGTGAGGTACAGCAGGAGAGCGCTGTTGATGACCATGCCCGGCCAGCCGATGCGATGGGACGGCTGGAGCCACCAGACCCAGAACCAGGCCAGGCAGGCCGCCCAGCCGAGGGACAGCAGCACGACAAGGAAGCGATCGAAGGGCGAGAACGCCCGCACGAAACTGGAGGGCAGGAAGGTGAGCCGGCGCGCCGGCATCGCGAGGACGGGTCCGTTCGGGCCGATGGAGGCCACCGCACCGTTCGACAGGGCTCGGATCTCATCGCCCAGCGCATGCCACTCCTCCGGTGATCCCGGAGCCGGGGAGGGGAGCGGTGGGTCCTTGACGGTGCCGGTCCCATGGGCGGAACCTTGCTCCAACGACGTCATGGCGGCAAGTTCTCCAGGTTGGGCGACATCGGGCCGTGGTGTGCGGGGGAGGAAACGGGCTGTGGCGGGGCCGGGGCACCGCCCGGCCGGGGCGGACGGGGCTCAGGATCCCGATGTGGACGGCTGGGGTGCGGTGGCCGCCACGCCGATGGGGACGGCCGCAGGGCCGGGGATCGTCTGCGGCGCGTCAGCCGTGGCCGTCGCTGCGGCCAACGGGACCGTCTCGCTCTGGCCGCCGCGGATCGCCGCGGCCAACACGCCGAGCCGGTCGGGGCGGGCGCCGAAGTACGCGACGGTCCGGCTCAGGCCCTCCGTGATGTCGATCTCCGGCTCCCAGCCCAGCACCTCGCGGGCTCGGGTGATCACCGGGCGGCGGCGGACCGGGTCGTCGACCGGCAGAGGGTGGAAGTTCACCTCGGAGGACGAGCCGGTCATCGCCAGCACGATCGCGGCGAGTTCGGAGACGGTGTGTTCGACCGGGTTGCCGAGGTTGAACGGGCCCATCTCGGAGGAGTCGAGGAGGGCGACGAGACCGCGGATCAGGTCGTCCACGAAGCAGAAGCTGCGGGTCTGCTTGCCGTCGCCGTAGATGGTGAGCGGTTCACCGGTCAGAGCCTGGGTGATGAAGCTGGACACCACACGGCCGTCGTGCGGCCGCATCCGCGGGCCGTAGGTGTTGAAGATCCGTGCGATGCCGACGTTGAGGCAGTGCGTGCGGCGGTACGCGGCCGAGACCGCCTCGGCGTATCGTTTCGCCTCGTCGTAGACGCTGCGCGGACCGATGGAGTTGACGTTGCCCCAGTACGTCTCCTCCTGTGGGTGAACCAGGGGATCGCCGTAGATCTCGCTCGTCGACGCGAGGATGAAGCGGGCGTCGTGACGCAGAGCCAGGCGCAGCGCGTTCTCGGTGCCACGGCTGCCGACCGCGAGGGTCTCCAGCGGCTGTCGCAGGTAGTCGGTCGGGGAGGCGGGGGAAGCCAAGTGGGCGACGGCATCGACGCGGCCGGCGACCTCCACGGACACGCTCACGTCGGCGTGCTGGAAGTCGAAGGCCGGGTTGGACAGGAGGTGTGCGATGTTCGCGGGGTCACCCGACGAGAAGTTGTCCAGGCACACCACGGAGTCGCCGCGCTGCAAGAGCGCCTCGCACAGGTGTGACCCAAGGAAACCACCGCCACCGGTCACGGCAACGCGCATGTCTTTCTCCATGAATGAGAAGCGAAATAACCTCACGCCCCGCTCGCTCGGACAGGCGAATGGCGGATGACCGGATGGGCCGACAAACGGAGCTCTCTCGAAACGCAGGATGAGACTATCGACATATGTGCTCATATTTTCGGAGGCGGATTGCTTGCTGGGCTGTTCGGCGGGTGTCGCGCTGGGGAGCGCACGGGGTCACCGCCTGGTCCGGGATTGACCCCGCTTTCGAACGGCGTAATCCGTCAGGATCACACGCAGGTGTGAGTCGGGTTGCGTATGCCTGATCGGCATCCAGGTATTCGCACGAACGTCCTGGGTACGTAAGGTCGTGTTGCCACGCACCAGGCCCGCAGGGACATGCGCACATCGCGGCGACGGATTGGGACGGCGGCCATTGCCGGCCTCACCTCACCTCAGGAATTGCGGCACCGCTCAGCGTGGTTCGCCCGTGCGTGGTCACCCGAACCACTCCATGTAAGCGGCCCGCCCCGAGGCGAACTCCGCCAGTGTGCCGCCGCCCCAGTCGTGGTCGAAGTACGACTGGTACGCGACCTCGCCCCAGGAGAAATACTCGACCATCCGATCGACGTAGTACGGGTTGTCTCCGCCGCCCGCGAATACGTTCCCGCGGCGATACAGACCCCACTCGGAGCACACATTGCGTTTCCCTCGCGCGCGGACGAAGGCCACGTGGGCGTCGAGGCCCGATTCCTGGGACCGGATCCACGACCAGCGGTCGTCCGGGGACACCGTTGGGTCGCCCCACTTGAGGTCGTAGGCGTTCATGCCCAGCCAGTCGACGTACCCGTCCCCCGGGTAATAGTCGACGAAGGCGTGCAGCCGCCGGCCCGGCTGCACCCCGAGTGAGCTCGACAGCTCGAACGTGAAGCACGACCCGGGCGTCGCGCGGAACACGTCGACGACGTGCCGGAACAGAGCGGCGTAGCCCGCCGGGTCGTCCGTCGCCTGCCACGGGCCGATGGCCCGGTTGTTCGGCTCCCAGCCGAGCCGGACGATCGCGTCACCGTGCCCCGACTCCACCAGTGCCCGCGCCGCCCGCCCGTACGCGGCGTCGAACTCACCCGCCACCCCCCGCGCGAACGCTCCCTCGAAACCCTCGACCAGCGGCGGAACCCCGTACACGAACGCCGAGCCCGGGCGTTCGTCCCGCCATGAGCGCCACGGATCGAGCTGATACCGGCACATCGTCACCGGATCGAACTCCGCCCAACTCCTATGCGGCAGGTAGTCGTTGCCGATCTCGACGGGCCGGCCCAGTAGATCCTCGTGCCGCACCGTCGCGGCGATGGCCTCGGCGCCGAACCCCTTGTACACACCCAACAGGGCGCAGGCGGATCCGTCGATGACACACCTCCCGGGGTGCGGAACTGGCTTCGGTCCCGGCCAGGATCCCCGAGTCCGTCACGCTGCCCGGGCACCCCCGGAGCGCGTGTCGCGCCCGGCCGAAGACGGGCAGGGCTGCCGGGCAGGAGAGTGTCCTGCCCGGCAGCCGACATCACTTCTCTGAATTACTCCGTGCCTCTAGAAGAAGCCCAGCTTCTTCGGCGAGTAGCTCACCAGCAGGTTCTTCGTCTGCTGGTAGTGGTCCAGCATCATCTTGTGCGTCTCGCGGCCGATGCCCGACTTCTTGTAGCCGCCGAACGCCGCGTGGGCGGGGTATGCGTGGTAGCAGTTGGTCCAGACCCGGCCCGCCTTGATCTCGCGGCCCAGGCGGTACGCCGTGTTGCCGTCGCGGGTCCAGACGCCGGCGCCCAGGCCGTACAGGGTGTCGTTGGCGAGTTTGAGGGCCTCGTCGACGGAGTCGTAGGTCGTGACCGAGACGACCGGGCCGAAGATCTCCTCCTGGAAGATCCGCATGTCGTTGCTGCCGCGGAAGATGGTCGGCTCGATGTAGTAGCCGCCCTCGAGGCCGGGGACCGCGCGGGGGTTGCCGCCCGTGACGACCTCGGCGCCTTCCTTCCTGCCGATGTCGAGGTAGGAGAGGATCTTCTCGTACTGGTCGTTGCTCGCCTGTGCGCCGATCATGGTGTCCGGGTCCAGCGGGTCGCCGCCGACGATCGCCTGCGTGCGTGCGACACAACGGGCCATGAAGTCCTCGTAGATGGAGGAGTGGATCAGGGCGCGGGACGGGCAGGTGCACACCTCGCCCTGGTTGAGGGCGAACATCACGAAGCCCTCTACGGCCTTGTCCAGGAAGTCGTCGTCCGCGTCCATGACGTCGGGCAGGAAGATGTTCGGGCTCTTGCCGCCCAGCTCCAGGGTGACCGGGATGATGTTCTCGCTCGCGTACTGCATGATCAGGCGGCCGGTCGTCGTCTCCCCGGTGAACGCCACCTTCGCCACGCGCGGGCTGGAGGCCAGCGGCTTGCCCGCTTCGACACCGAAGCCGTTGACCACGTTGACCACGCCCGGCGGGAGCAGGTCGGCGATCAGTTCGATGACGTAGAGCAGGCTGACCGGGGTCTGCTCGGCCGGTTTGATGACGACGCAGTTTCCGGCGGCCAGCGCGGGGGCCAGCTTCCACGTGGCCATCAGGATCGGGAAGTTCCACGGGATGATCTGGCCGACCACGCCCAGCGGCTCGTGGAAGTGGTACGCGACCGTGTCGGCGTCGATCTCCGCGATGCTGCCCTCCTGCGCGCGGACGACACCGGCGAAGTACCGGAAGTGGTCGACGGCCAGCGGGATGTCGGCGGCCAGGGTCTCGCGGACCGGCTTGCCGTTCTCCCAGGTCTCGGCGACCGCGATCTTCTCGAGGTTTTCTTCCAGGCGGTCCGCGATCCTGTTGAGGATGCCCGCGCGTTCCGCGACGGACGTGCGGCCCCATTTGTCGGCCGCCCGGTGCGCTGCGTCCAGGGCCAAGTCGACGTCGGCCGCGGAGGAGCGGGCCACCTCGCAGAAGACCTTGCCGGTCACGGGGCTCGGGTTCTCGAAGTAGCGGCCCTCGACCGGGGCGACGAAGTCACCGCCGATGAAGTTGTCGTAGCGCCGGGCGAAGTTGACGATGCTGCCGTCGGTTCCTGGCTGCGCGTACACCATGGCGGCTCTCCTCGGTGAAGGGCGGTGACGGGTGACGCCCTTCACTGTGCTCCCGCGAGGTTGGCGCAAGGTTGGCGCCGCGGGACCGGGCAGCTGCGCGGAGGCGTCAGTCGCGCAGAGCGGTGGTCAGCCGGCCCGCGGCGATCGCGCGGCGGGTGTCGTCCGGGCCGAGCAGCCGTAGCGCGTGCTCGTGGATCTCCGCGTCGTACGGGGCCCGTTCGCCGTAGCGCAGGGCGTGGTCCGGGCGGGTGCTCGCCAGCACGGCCTCGCGTACGGCCACTTCGATGCGGGTGCGCCACTCCTCGATGCCGGGTGCCTCGGAACGGGGAAGCAGTGGACCGCCGTAGTGGCGCAGGGCGGTGTCCGTGTCGCCCTGCGCCATCGCGCGCAGGACGTCGGCGGCGTCGCAGGACACCGGGGTCGTCAAGGCGTAGCGGCGGGGGGCGATGCCGCCGCCGAGGGCGCGGCGCAGGTGCGAGATCTCGGCCTTGAAGGTGGACGCGGTGACGGGCCGGTCGCCGTACAGGGCGGCGCGCAGCCGCTCCGGGGTGAAGCCGTCGGGTTCGAGCGCGAGCAGGGTGAGGATCTCCACCTGGCGGGGGCGCAGGGGGAGGTGCCGTCCGTCCGGTACGGCCTGTACGGCCTGTTCGGCGCCCAGGCAGGTGAGCCGCAGCCGGGACAGTCGGCTCGGCCGGCCCGGGCCGTTGTGTTCCGTCGTGAGGCGGGCCTCGATGGTGGACACCAGCGTCCGTACGGTGGACATGGCCAGGGGGTGCGAGCGGTCCCAGGTGGTGGACAGGTCCAGTACGCCGAGGACCCGGCCGTCCGGGCCGTGCACCGGGGCGCAATAGCAGACCCAGCCGTGCAGGGCCGACACCAGGTGCTCGGCGGAGAAGACGGAACTGGGGCGGCCGGTACGCAGGGCGAGGGACAGGGCGTTGGTGCCCATGGCCTGCTCGTCCCACCGGCCGCCCGGCGCGAAGTTGACCCGCTCGGCCTTGCGGCGCATCGTCGGGCCGCCGCAGGTCCACAGGATGGTGCCGGACTCGTCGGTGACCGCCGTGACGAACCCGGCGTCCTCGGCGATGCTGTGCAGTTCGCCGGCGAGGCCGGAGACCGGCCGGTACAGCGGTGAGGACGTCCAACGCTGGTGCACCGGGCCGCCGTCGGTGACCGGGGCGCTGTCCCGGCCGGGGTCCACGCTGCCCAGGGAGCGCGCCCAGGACTCGGTCACCTCGTGGCGCAACGCCGCGCTGCCGCCCGGCCGCGTGCCGGGGACGCTCAGCCGCGGTACCCAGTGGGACCACTCGTGCTCCAGCACGGCCCTGCGCTGCCGGAGGTCAGGGCGCTGTGACATGGCCTCTCCCTGCGGTCGTACCGGTTCTCGGCGTGAGGCCAGTGTTACCGGATGCGCCGGGCCCGGTCGAGGAAACCGGCGGACCGGGGGCCGGGGTTCCGGATGACTGGCCGGGAAGTGACGCTGCTCTGAACGGGCGACCGCCTGACTGGATGTTTGTCCGGACCCCGCGTGCCGCCGTACGGGTGACGGGTTCACTCGACCCGACGGACGGCGTCCCGCCCGCGTACCACCGGCGCGCGGCGTGGCGTTGCCCTGGCATGGACAGCACTGCGACGGCGCGGCGCCTGCTCGGGAACGACGCCGCGCCCCGGCCGTACGCCGAACTCACCAGCGGATACTCGGGTCATCCGCCGATCTACGCGGCCCTGGTCGCCGAATGGGAGGCGAGGGGCCACACCGTCCCGGAGCACCGTGACGGCCAGTGGGTCTCCTTCGCCGCGCCGACCGAGAGCGAGACCTGGACCGCCGTCCCCGCGTGGCACACCGGCCCGCATCTGGGCCCGGTCGTCCCTTCCGGCGCGCAACCGGCCACCGGCCGCCACCCGGGCCAGGTCGGCTCTGCGGGAGTTCCCCCGGCCCCCGGCAGGCGCACAGGCCCGGTGGTGCCTCCCGCCGTATATCCGACCCCTGGTCGGCGCACAGGCCCGGACGTGTCTCCCGCGGTACATCCGGCTCCCGGTCGGCCCGCGGGCCCGGCCGCCGATCGGATCCCGGCAACCCCGGCCGCTCCCCTCGGCGTCCGCCTCACCAGCCGTCAAGCGCCACCGGCTCCGCGCTGACCGGTGCCAGTACCGCGAGGGTGCCCGTGGCCTCGCGCAGGGCCGACTCGAGGGTGCCGGGGGAGTGCAGGGCGCCGGTGCCGTCCGGCGGCACGAGCCACTCCAGGCGACCGGCGGGCCGGTACGGCGGCGGTACCGCGACCCAGGAACCACGGCCGACGTGCCGGACCCCGAACCCGACCCACTCGCTGACGGGGTCGGGCGGCAGGAAGAAGCCCACTCTGCGCGCCGTGCAGTCCACCAGGGTGGGGCCCGGCACCTTCAGCGGGTCGCGCCACAGATAGTCCAGGGCGAGCAGGCCGAGCCGGTCGGGAACGCTCAGCACGTCCCAGTACCGCCCGGCCTCCACGAGAACCGTGCCCGCGCCGTAGTCCCACTCCCGCTTGCACTCCTGGGGGTCCGTGGCGGCCGCGGCGAGCCACTCGACGGCTTGCTTCCACATGACGCTCTGCATGGCCACCCCAGGCACAGTCGGCGCGCCCCCGAAGGACGCACGCGGGACACGGGCCGGTGGCCCGCGGGAATCCGGGAGATCCGCGGTGCCGATCCGGCCCCAGTCATGCTCGTAGATATTTCTAGGCGCCGGAAGGGGTGGCGTGGCCTGGCGTTTGGGTCGGGCATGTCCCGGTCGAAAGAGGGCACTCGAAGACGCGTCACGTAAGGCCGCGGTCAACTCCGTGCCCGTCCATGCCGCCCATACGAAACCGGCCACTGGCCGATGAACGGCTCGGGGAGAACTCGGGGAGCGTGCTGGGCGGATGGGCCGCCGTCGCCGGAGTGGCGCGGCTCCCAGGCATGCCCGCAGCCCCGCGTTCACACCCGCTGTGCACGAGGTGTGGACCAGTCCACGAGGGCGCGCGGGCAGGATGTGCGAATCAGGGAAGTTTGCCTTCACAAAACCTTCCACCCTGCTGGCCAGAACCTGCCTTGTTCGGTCAACTCCGAACGCACCAAGGTGGATTGAGCACTTGAGCATCAGGAGTCACAAGCGCGCTGCTTGACCTGTGCGACCGAACCGCGCGGGTACTGACGGGGGAACTGATGAAGTGCGCGTGCCCACCGCCGACGCTCGGGGGCAGTTCCTCGCGCACGTCCGGAACGTCTCTCCCTCACCGTCTCTTGGTGCCTTCATCCGGTGCCCGAGACAGGGATAGGAGGGGGAATGCCGATGAGTGCAGTGAGCGCCGCCAAGCCGACGTATCCCGGTGTCTACGTCGAAGAGCTTCCCAGCAGCACCCGCACCATCTCGACCCTGACCACTTCGGTGACCGCCTTCGTGGGACACACCCGCCGCGGTCCGCTGAACGAGCCGGTGCGCGTCACCAGCTTCACGGAGTTCGAGCGCCGCTTCGGGGGATTGAGCGCGCAGAGCGCCGTCGGCTACGCCGTTCACCAGTTCTTCGGCAACGGCGGCACCGTCGCCGTGATCGTCCGGGTCGCCAAGGCCGGCAGCGGCCAGGCCGCCTGCGTCACGCTGGAGTCCACCGAGGGCCACAGCGAGTGCGACGTCCTCAAGGTGCACGCCAAGGAACCCGGCGTGTGGGGCAACGGCCTGCGCGTCGCCGTCGACTACGACACGCCCTGCCCCGAGGAGACCTTCAACCTGCGCGTCCACGACGCCAAGGGCGAGGCCCGCGAGAGCTTCACCGGTCTGTCCGCCGACCCGTCCAACGGCCGGTACGTGCAGACCGTCGTCAACGCCGGCTCCCGGCTGATCCGCGTCGAGGTCGTCGGCGAGGGCCGGCCCGACCCGTCCGGCACCGTCTCCAAGCCGTTCGGGCACGAGCTGCCCGACCTCGCCGTCGACCTCACCGTCAAGATCGGCGACGTCGAGCGGGAGTTCACGCTCCACGACCCCGACTGTGACGGCGAGGCTCCGAGCTCCGTCGCCGAGCTGGCGCTGCTGCTGGAGCGCAAGCTGCGCGCCCTGCCCGACGCGCCCGGCAAGCACGCCTTCGCGGGCGCCGAGGTCACCGCCTTCGGCCGGCGCGTCCAGGTCGTCGCGGGCTCCACCGACCCCGAGGACGTCGTCCGCTTCCTCGGCGAGTGCGCCAACGACCTCGGCCTCGAGGCCTCCGTCAACCCGCCCGTCTTCCCGCTGGAGGGCGGCGAGGACGGCGAGGCGCCCGGCCCGCGCGACCTCATCGGCTCCGAGGCCGACAAGTCCGGCATCCAGGCGCTGCGCGGCGTCGCCGACGTCAACCTCCTCGTGCTGCCCGAACTCGCGGCGTACGAGAAGGCGGAGGACGCCCTCACCGTCGTCTCGGCCGCCCAGCGCCTGTGCCAGGAGCGGCGGATCTTCCTGCTCGTCGACGCGCCGAGCACCTGGGTCAGCGTGGACACGGCCCGTGCCGGGCTCGCCGCGTTCGACGCCGTCCGCGGCAACCACGCGGGCCTGTACTTCCCGCACCTCCAGCTCACCGACCCGCTCACCGGCCGGCTGCGCTCCTTCCCGCCGTCCGGCGCGGTCGCGGGCGTCATCGCCCGTACGGACTCCGAGCGCGGCGTGTGGAAGGCCCCGGCCGGCACCGAGGCGCGGCTCGCGGGCGTGCACTCGCTCACGGTCAACCTCACCGACCGCGAGACCGGCCTGCTCAACCCGCTCGGCGTCAACGTCCTGCGGACGTTCCCGGTGACCGGCCCGGTCGTCTGGGGCGCGCGCACGCTGGAGGGCTCCGACGCCCTCGACAGCGAGTGGAAGTACGTGCCGGTGCGGCGGCTCGCTCTGCACGTCGAGGAGAGCCTCCAACGGGGCCTGCAGTGGGTGGTGTTCGAGCCCAACGACGAGAACCTGTGGCAGCAGATCCGCCTCAGCGCCTCCTCCTACCTGCACACGCTCTTCCGCCAAGGCGCCTTCAAGGGCGGCACACCGCGCGAGGCCTACTTCGTCAAGTGCGACAGCGACACCACGACCGGCGAGGACATCGAGAACGGCATCGTCAACGTCCTGGTCGGCATCGCGCCGGTCCGCCCGGCCGAGTTCGTGGTCGTCAAGATCCAGCAGACGTCCGGGCAGTTCGCGCTCTAAGGAACGCTCCAAGGAATCCCTGAGGACATTTCGATGGCAGAGTTCACGGTCAACGCCCATCGTTTCGACCCGTACAAGAACTTCAAGTTCCTGGTCCTGTGGGACGGTCGGACGGTCGCGGGCATCAGCAAGATCAGTCCGCTGAAGCGGACCACCGAGGTGGTCAAGCACCGCCACGGCGGCGACCCCTCGTCTCCGCGCAAGTCGCCGGGCCGCTCCGAGTTCGAGGGCATCACCCTGGAGCGCGGCGTCACGCACGACCCCGAGTTCGACCGCTGGGCCAACAAGGTCTGGCAGGTCGGCGCGGGCCTCGGCTCCGAGGTGTCCCTCGCGGACTTCCGCAAGGACATCGTCATCCAGGTCCTCAACGAGGCCGGCCAGGTCGCCGTCTCGCACAAGCTGTACCGGACCTGGCCGAGTGAGTACCAGGTCCTCGGCGAACTGGACGCCAACGCCAACGCGGTGGCCATCCAGTCGCTGAAGCTCGAGTGCGAGGGCTGGGAGCGGGACTACGAGGTGCCCGAGCCGGAGGAGCCCTCGTTTCTGAACCCGGCGTAGCGCTCCGCGGGGAGTGCCGCGATCGGCCGTCTGTTGTCTGCCGGCGCGTCGTGGCTGGTCGCGGAGTTCCCCGCGCCCCTTTGGGGGCGCTGCTGAACCGCGTGGGTTCATGGGAACTGTTCGGACACTGGCAAGGGGGGACAGATGGCGATGACGCGGGCGGCCGACGTCCTGGCCACCTGGGAGTCCGGGCTCGGCCAGGCCCCGGCCGGGCGAGCGGTGCTGTTGCACCGGGCCGCCCGGCCGGACCTGGGCGGCGATCAGCAGGCGCTGCTGTCGCTCCCGGTGGGGGAGCGGGAGGCGGATCTGTTCGCCCTGCGCCGGGCCCTGTTCGGCGAGCGGATGCAGGTGCGCCTGGACTGCTCGGCGTGCGGCGCGGACATGGAGTTCGAGCTGGACGCCGGGGAGTTCGCCCGCACCCTGGCCGACCGGGGCGATCCGCTGGTGCGGGTCGCCGAGGACGGCTGGGAGGTCGAGTTCCGGATGCCCGGCGTCGCCGACCTGACGGCGGCGGCCCGGGCGGCCGACCCGCGCGGCGTGCTGCTGGCGCGGTGTGTGGTGAGCGCTGTACACGATGGGGAGTCCGTGTCCGCGGACACGCTGCCCGTCGCCGTACAGCGGCGGATCGCCGAGGCGGCGCAGGCCGCCGACCCGGGGGCCGACGTCACGCTCGCCATCGCCTGCCCCGAATGCGGGGAGCCCACCCGGGCCGAGCTGGACATCGCCTCCTACCTGTGGACCGAACTGGACGCCTGGGCCCGGGACCTCCTGCTCGACGTCCATCTGCTCGCCACCGCCTACGGCTGGAGCGAGCCGGAGATCCTGGCGCTCAGCCCGCTGCGGCGCCGTTACTACCTGGAGCTGTGTGCGGATGTCTGACTCCACCTCGCAAGGGCGGCCGGAGCCCGACTTCCTCGACCGGCTGCTCGCCCGGCACGCGACGCCCGCCGCGCGGCGGCCCGGAGTGGTGCGCGTACGGCCGCGGCTGGCCGGTCCGTTCGAACGCGTCGAGGCGGTACGGGCCGCCGCACCGGACCCGGACGGCACCGAGCCGCTGTGGCCCGTCGCCGCCCCGGCCGCCGTCACCCGGCCGGACGGGACGCGCCCGGCGGCCCGCGAGGTCGTCCGTACGGAACGGGAACGGACGGTCGTACGGACCGAGCCCGCCCCGGCACCCGACGGGCCCGCACGTCGTCCGGCCCGGCCGGCCGAGTCCGACGGGCCGCTGCTGCGTCCCGTCACCCCCACGGGCCCCGTACTGCGGCCGGTCCCCGACACCGCGCGCCGCGCGGCGGGCCGGGGCCGTACCGAGCGGGCGGCCCCCACGAACGCGGCGTCCGTGCCGACCCCCCCTGGTGCGGACGCCGCCTCCCCCGCCGCCGTGTCCGCCCCGCTGCTCCCCAGCGCGGCGGACACGGCGGCCGCACGGGACGCCGTCCGGCAGGCGGCGGCCCGCCGTCCCGGGCGCCCGGCCGAGCAGGTGGTGCAGGTGCAGATCGGGCGGCTGGAGGTCACCGCGGGCGGGGCGCCGCAGGGCGGTGGCGACAGGCCCCGGCCACGGGACGCGGAGCGGCCCCGGGCCGCGGTCAGCCTGGCGGACTATCTGGCCAGGGGACGCGAGTGAGTGAGCGGCGACGGCACGGCAGCCGTACGACGAGACAGACCAGGACGAGGAGAGGGACCGAGGAACCGACGCCATGAGCAACGCACTTGCCCTCGCCCACGTCACCCAGGCCCTCGCCCTGCTGATCGAGGCCAACCTTCCGCCGGACATCGACATCGCGGTGAAGGTCGAGCCGCGCAAGCCGCCGGCCGACCCGCCTCTCGAGCCGACCATCACCGTGTTCCTGTACCAGGTCACGCCCAACACCTCGCAGCGCAACAACGACCTGCCGGTCCGGGCGTCCGACGGGACACTGGTCCGGCGGCCGGCCGCCGCCCTCGACCTGCACTACCTGATCAGCGCGTACGGCGAGGAGGCGGAACTGGTCGGGCAGCGCCTGATCGGCTCGGTGGTGCGCACTCTGCACGAGATACCCGTACTGCCCAGGGACATCATCGAACTCGCCGGTCAGCGGCCGCACTTGAACGGGAGCGACCTCGCCGAGGCGGTGCAGCGGGTGCGGTTCACGCCGACGGCGATGGACGTCGACGAGACGTCCAAGCTGTGGGGGATGCTCCACCAGACGCCGTACACCCTGTCGGTCGTCTACCAGGCGGTCCTGGTCCTCATCGACGGGCGCGAGACGCCGGTGCCGGCGAAGCGGGTGGAGCGGCCGGAGGTGCGGGTGCTGCCGTTCGGGGCGCCCGGTGCGCCGGAGCCGACTGCGGCGTCGGCGCCCGACGGTCTGCCCTCGGAGGGTGCCGCGGAGCCGTCCGACGTGCCTGCGAAGGCCGTCGCCAAGACACCGGCGAGGACGCCCGCGAAGGCGCCTCGGGGTCGTAAGCCCGCGCCGCCCGCCAGGGCCGCGAAGAAGACGGCCCCCAAGTCCGCCAAGTCCCCGCAGACCCGGTCGGCGGCGGAGAACACGGACGGCGACGAGGACACGGAGAACTGAGGCCCATGGGAGCGACGGGGGCAGGTGAGGACATGGGAGCGCACGGCACGGCCGCGGCGGGTGCGACGGCTGCCGCCGCGCTGGGCGCCGGCACGACGCTGACGGGCGAGATCCGGCGTGTCCTGGCCCGCGTCGACGCTCACGCGGGGCGGGCGGCGGGGGAGGCGCTCGGGGACACGGCCGGGCGTCGCACCGCGCAGGACAGCAGCATGGGTGCGGGGCGCACCGCGGGCGGAGGCCCCGGCGGGACAGCCGGGCAGCGTGCCTCGCGGGACCGCGGCGGCACTGCCGCGCGGCGCGGTTCGCAGGATCCTGATGGCGCCGCCGGGCTGCGGGTCTCGCGGGATTCCGGCGGTACTGGCGCGCGGCGCGGTTCGCAGGATCCTGATGGCGCCGCCGGGCTGCGGGTCTCGCAGGATTCCGGCGGTACTGCCGCGCGGCGCGGTTCGCAGGATCCCGACGGCGCCGCCGCACAGCGGGTCTCGCAGGACCCCGACCGCACTGTTGCCCCCGACCGTGTCGGCACACCGTCTGAAGGGCGGGGCACCGTGCCCGGGACCGTCGCCGACGGCCCCGGTGTCGCCCCCCTCGACGCCCTGGTCACCTGCTTCGGGCTCACCGTCTTCGAGCGTGACCTCGTGTTGCTCGCCGCCGCGCAGGAGCTGGAGCCGACGACCGGTGCCCGGTGTGCCGCCGCGAGTGGTGATCCGGAGCGGACGTACCCGACCTTCTCGCTCGCCCTGGCCGCCCTGGACGCACCGCACTGGAGCGCGCTGCCGCCCGTGTCGCCGCTGCGCCGCTGGCGGATCGTGGAGCCGGACGACGCGTCGCGGCTGACGACCTCCCGGCTCCGGCTCGACGAACGCATCCTGCACTTCCTGCTCGGCTCGCCCTACCTGGACGCCCGGCTGCACGGCCAGCTCCGCCGCACGCCGGTGCCCGACCGGCTGCCGCCGTCGTACGACCTCGCCGCGAGCGGGGTCGCGGCCGGCTGGACGGACGGCGCCCGCCCCGACGCGCCGTTGCTCGTCGAACTGGTCGGCGGCGACCTGCGCAGCCGTGCCGACATCGCCGCCGCGGCCGCCGCGCGTGCCGGGCTCGGGCTGTACGCGCTGAGCGCCGAGGACATCCCCGTCGACCCCGCCGAGCGCGACCGGTTCGCCCGGCTGTGGCAGCGCGAGGCGATCCTGCTGCCCGCCGCGCTGCTTCTGGAGTTCGGCGAGCCGGACCGGGACCAGCAGGCGGCCACGGAGGCGTTCCTGGCCGGGGCCGCCGTACCCGTCGTCGTGTCGAGCGCCGACCCGCGCCGCACGGACCGCCCGCACGGCACCCGCGTCAGCGTGCCGAGCCTGGACGACGAGGAGCAACTGGCCCTGTGGACGGACGCGTTCGACGACGTGGCCGACCTGGAGCAGACCGAACTGCGGTCCCTGATCGCCCAGTTCCAGCTGCCGCCGCACGTCGTACGGTCCGCCGCCGCCACCGTACGCCGTGAACTGCCCTACGAGGACGAGCTGGACGCCGCAGGCCTGGCCTGGCGGGCCGGTATGGACGAGGCCCGGGTCGGCATGGACGAACTCGGCCGCCGTATCGAACCGCAGGCCGGCTGGAACGACCTCGTGCTGCACGAGCGGCAGACCGGCGTGCTGCGGGAGATCGTCGCGCATGTGCGACAGCGAGCTATGGTCCATCAGGAGTGGGGCTTCGCGGCCACCCTGCGCCGCGGCCTGGGCGTCACCGCGCTCTTCGCGGGCGGCTCCGGCACCGGGAAGACCCTGGCCGCCGAGGTGATGGCGAGGGAACTCGGCCTCGACCTGTTCGTCATCGACCTCTCGCAGGTCGTCAGCAAGTACATCGGCGAGACCGAGAAGAACCTCCGCCGCGTCTTCGACGCCGCCGAACGCGGCGGTGCGCTCCTGCTCTTCGACGAGGCCGACGCCCTGTTCGGCAAGCGCAGCGAGGTCAAGGACAGCCACGACCGGTACGCCAACCTCGAGGTCAGCTACCTGCTGATGCGGATGGAGGCCTATCGCGGCCTCGCCATCCTCACCACCAACATGAAGAAGGCCCTGGACAACGCCTTCCTGCGGCGCATCCGCTTCGTCGTCGACTTCCCCTTCCCGGCCGAGCACGAACGCGCCGAGATCTGGCGCCGCGTGCTGCCTCCGCAGGCCCCGGTGAAGGACATCGACCCGCGGCTGCTCGCACAGCTGACCGTGGCGGGCGGCTCGATCCGCAACATCGCCCTGTCCGGCGCGTTCCTCGCCGCCGAGGAGGGCGAGCCGCTCCAGATGCGGCACATGCTCGCCGGCGCCCGAACCGAATACCTCAAGCTGGAGCGCTCCTTGACGCCGACGGAGGTCCGCGGATGGGTGTGACGCAGACGGGTGCGACGCCGTCCGGTGGGACAGGCCCCGGTGGGACGCGCCCCGGTGGGGCACCGGCGCCGCGCGAGATCCGCGTGGAGATAGGCGAGCTGGTCCTCGACGGCTTCCGCGCGGACCCCGACCGGGTCTCGGCCGCCTTCGAGGACGAGCTGACCCGGCTGGTCCGCGAGCGCGGCGTGCCCGCCGACGGCCCGTGGACGGCCGACGTCCTGTCCGGCCTGCCGCCGCTGCCCGCAGGCCTGTCCGCCCGCCGCCTCGGGCAGGAACTGGCCCGCGCGGTGCACGAAGGCCTGTGCGGCCGCGGGGAGGTGACGTCGTGAGCAACTCCTCGACCCAGGACAGCCGTTCCGAGCAGTCCGCCGAGCAGCGCCGCCGCAAGCGCAAGGAGCGTGCGGCCACGTCCCGCGCCCCCGAGCCGAAGGACATCGTCAGCGGCGCCGGTCAGCCGCTCGACCCCGGCGTACGACGGGAGCTGGAGGAGCGCCTCGGGCACGACCTGAGCCGCGTACGCCTGCACACCGGCCGGGACGCCGGTCAGCTGGCGGACCTGCTCGGCGCGGACGCGGTCGCCGTC
This sequence comes from Streptomyces sp. NPDC040589, assembly GCF_055594445.1. Lineage (NCBI taxonomy): Bacteria > Bacillati > Actinomycetota > Actinomycetes > Kitasatosporales > Streptomycetaceae > Streptomyces > Streptomyces sp. NPDC040589. The sequence goes on from NZ_JBVIWP010000004.1 coordinate 418,089, forward strand.
GGCCAGGACATCTTCTTCGGCGAGGGGGCGTACCGGCCGGGCACGGACGAGGGCCGCCGTCTGCTCGCCCACGAACTCCTGCACACCGTCCAGAACCCGCACGGCCTCGGCACCCTGCGCGCCGGCCGCGACCTGGGCGCTGTGAGCCTGCCGCAGCAGGCCATCGAACGGGAGGCCGAGTCGGCGGCACAGGACCTGGTACGGGACCCGGAACAGGGCCCGGACACGGCCGCGGACCTCGACCAGGCGCAGGCCACCCCCGGCTGGCTCCGCTACGCGACCGTCGACGCCGACCGCCGCCGCACGGAGCAACTGGACCCCGCGACCCTCGTCGACCGCCTCGCCAACGGCCTCCTGCGTTCCCTGCGCGGCGACCCGGAGGACCGGTCGGGCCGCGTCCGGATCCAGCTGGCCCGTATGGCGCCCGAGGTGCAGGACAGCGTTCTGGACCGGCTGGAACTGCGGCTGCCCGTGCCCGTCGTCGACCGGCTGCTGGAGGGCGTGGAGGAGACGGAGCGGGCAGGTCCGCTGCCGATGGACACCGCGGCGGCTCCGTCGGCTGTCCCCGGTGCGGCGGAGGAGATCGAGGAGGAGCGGCGCGCTCGCGAGGACTCCGAGTCCGAGCCCGTCCCCGAGCAGGACGTACGGCCCAACGCGCCCGGCAAGCCGGACGGGAAACCGCAGGACGGCCGGCCCGCGCCCGGCGGCGACCGTGAAGAGGACGCCGAGAACCAGGAGGACGGAGGATCCGTCTCCGGCGACGCCGACCAGGAGAACGCCCAGGGTGGCGCGGGCTCGGCCGGGCGGCAGCAGGAGGGCTCCAAGGACGAGCAGGAGCGCTCGCAGGACCAGCAGGAGGACAAGGACGCCTCCGGCCGGGACGCCGAGAAGGACGCCGCCGACGAACGCAAGGACGCCTCGGACACCGAACGCGACCAGCAGGACCAGGACAAGCAGGACGAGCGCGAGGCCGAGGAGGAGGACCAGGGCGGCCCCCAGGACGAGGCCGCCCAGGAGCCCGAGCAGCAGGCCGGCGAGCAGGAGCGGCGCGAGGACGAGGGCACGTCCGAGGCGACCCGCCGCCAGGCCCCCGCCCCGGGCACCGTCGACCGCAGCGGCGCCGAGCCCGGCGAGAAGTCCCGGACCGGGGGTGACGCCGGGACGGCCCGTGCGGTGGGGGACCCTGAGAACGAACAGGACGGCGACGACGAGCCGTTGGGGCTGGACGCGGAACCCGCGCAGGACGAGACGGAACGGGAGACGGGCGACGACACGGCCGGTGCGGCCGGCGCGCAGCCCGTGCCCGATGCCGATCTCGTCGGCTTCACGGACGCGGCGAAGAACCCGAGCCTCGTCGAGGAGCGGCGGAAGGGTACGGCTCCTCTGCCCAGTCTGTCGTCCGCCTCCGACGCCCCGGCGCCGGACACGGCACCGCAGGAGGCCACGCCCGGCACACCCCGGGACGCCGCGGCCCGCTCCGAGGAGGAGGAAGGCCCCGGCGGCGAGTCTTTCGAGGACCTCCTGAGCGGTACGGCTGACGCGCAGCAGACCGATGCGTCCGGAATCGGCGGTGCCCTCGGTACGGCGTCTCCCGGTGCGGCCTCGATGGCCGACGCCGCCGGGACGGACCGGGACCGGAAGCAGTCGGACGAACACAAGGAGGACGCCGAGGCCGCACGGCGCGACGAGGAGGCCCGGACCTCGGACGCCGCGGCGACCGGTGCCGCCGCGGGGCCCGGTGAGACCGCCGCGCCCGACCAGTTGGCCAAGTCGGGCGAGGACGCCCGTACACAGGGTGCCGGTTCGCCATCGAGCACCGGGGCCGAGAAGGACGGGGCAAGCGAGGCCGCCCAGAGCGCCCGGAAACCGGAAGCCGGAGCTCTGGACCGCAGCGGCGGGAAGGAGACGGACTCCGGAGCGGACAAGGGCAAGGACAAGCAGGCCGACAAGTCCGAGGGCGGGCGCGAAGCGGGCGGGACGACCGGCCCACGCGACACCGCCGGGGACCAGGGGACCGAGGCTCCCGCACCCGACACGTCCCCCGGTGGCCCGGAGGTCTCCGAGGGCAAGGGTCCGGCCACCACTCCCGGGCCGGAGAGCGGCCCGGACAAGGTCTCCACCCCGGGACCCGCGAGCGCGCCGAAACTGGCACCGGGCAACGGGCCTTCGCCCATGGCCGCGGGGCCGCAACCCAAGACCAACACTCCCAAGGCCGCCGAGTCCGCGGCCCCCGCCGGATCGTCCGGCGGCTCCACGGGCTCGCGCTCCCGCCCGGGGGGCGGCAAGCGCCAGGCGGCACGCCAGGCCGCGAAGACCGCGTCGCGCCGTGGGGGCGGAGGCGGCGGCCGCAAGTCCGCGGCACCGGCACCCGTCCGCTCCGGCGGCCGCGGAGGTGGCGGTGGCCGCCCCGCCGTGTCAGGGGGATCGAAGGCCAAGGCAAAGAAGGAGACCCCGCCCCCGGACGTCTCCAACGCCACCCCCGAGTCCGGCCTGTCGACGGCCGCGGGGCTCAAACCGCACCAGGCCCTGGAAACGCTCAAGGGCGTCGGCAGCGCGGTCGGCCGCTCGGTCGACAAGGAACGCACCACCCTGCGCAAGGCGCCGCCCAAGATGCAGCGGCCCTCCGGCTCCCCGCGCACGGTCCCCGGCGGCCCGCGTGCGGCTGCCCCGGGCACGTACACCAACGCCAAGGTCGCCCGTACGGACGCGGCTCAGGGCAAGACGCCCGAGATCAAGGGCGAGCAGAAGCCGGAGGGCGACGTCCCGGGCGCGAACGTCCCGGAGCCCAGCTGGTGGGACATCGCCGTCACCATCGGCGCCCAGCTGTTCGGCAAGCTGCTCAAGGAGATCCTTCCGCTCGACGACCTGATCGACTCCATCCTCGGGCTGCCGACCAAGGACGAGGGGCTGAAGAACGCCCGCGTGGGCGACGCCCCGAGGCTTCCGCTGGAGAACGACTCGGACCCGCAGCGCACCGACGAGCAGGGCCACAAGCTCGACGAGCGGAAGAACGAACTGCACCAGTCGGGACGTGACGACGCGGCCCGCCCGATGGGCGAGGACCAGATCTATCCCGACGTGCCCAAGGAGACCCTGACCGGCAAGGTGGCCGGCGGGAAGAAGGGCGCGAAGGGCGGCGGCGCGCGGTCGGTGTCCGGCGGCGGTGTGCCGATCGAGTCCGCCTCCGCGGTCGCCGAGCACGACCGGGGCCCGCAGATCCAGGCCGGCTTCTCCCATGGCCGCCAGAAGATGGGCCAGGAGCGCCAGGCCAAGGACAAGAAGGCGGCGGACGACCGCAAGCAGCACGACCAGGACCTCCAGAAGGAGGTCACGGCCAGCGGCAAGAAGCAGTCCGACGCCCGCGACAAGGGCCGTTCCGACATCGCCGACTCACGAGACCGGTGGCGCGGGGAGCAGGACGACAAGGTCTCGGAGATCGACGGCAAGAAGGGCAAGAAGTACGACAAGGTCCGCGACGACATCAAGAAGAAGGAGGAGGACACCGACAAGGACGTCGACAAGCGGACCGAGGACGACAACAAGAAGATCGACGACGAGCAGACCAACGCCGAGAAGGAGGCGGAGAAGAAGCAGGAGGACGGCAAGGACGACGCCGACAACTGGCTCGAAGAGGCCATCGAGAAGCTCAAGGAGTTCTTCGAGAAGCTCAAGAACGCCATCAAGAGCGTCTTCGAGAAGGCCCGCCAGGTCGTCACCGACCTCATCGACAAGTTCAAGCAGCAGGTCTTCAAGCTCATCGACGACGCCCGCAACTGGGTCATCGACCAGATCAACACCTTCGCCGACGCGCTGATAGCCCTCGGCGACGAGCTCCTCGCCGACTACCCGGCGATGCGCGACAAGTGGCGCAACACCATCGACGGCGCGCGCGACTGGGCCGTACAGAAGGTCAACGAGGCGGCGGACGCGCTGAAGGAGGTCGCCGGGAAGCTCCTCGACGGCCTGTGCGGCGCGCTCCTGGCGGGCCTCGACGCCCTGGAGGGCGGCCTGCTGGCAGCGGTCGACATCGCTGAGACGGTCACCGTCGGCGCGCTGGAGTTCGGTGCCGCCGCGGTCGCCGCGCTCGGTGAGTGGGCGGCCATCTTCAACGACATCGTCTCCGACCCGGGCGACTGGATCAGCAAGGCCGGTGCCGCGGCGGAGACGGGCGCCAAGGAACACCTCTTCGAGGAGATCAAGACCGCCGTCAGGGCCTGGTTCAACCAGAAGGTCCAGGAGATCATCGGCATCCCGATGGAGGACTTCCAGGAGCTGATCTCCGGAGGCGTCACCGTCGAGCAGATGGCGCAGATGGCCTGGGACGAGGCCCTTCCCCAACTCCCCGTCATCATCGGCGTCATGGTCGTCGAGAAGGTCGTCGCCAAGCTCATCCCGGGCGCCGGCTGGGTCATGGCCGTCATCGACGCCCTGCAGACCGCGTGGGGCGCGCTCAGCGAGATCCTCGCCGCCTTCGGCCTGTTCATGGACTTCCTGAAGTCGGTCAAGAGCGGCAACGGCGCGCTGCCGTTCGCGAAGGCGGTCGCGGCCGGTGTCGTGGCGCTGCTGGAGCTGGTCTACGAGTTCCTCATCGAGGGCGTCGGCCGCTTCATGGGCAAGGTGGCCGAACGGCTCGGCGACATGCTCAAGAACCTCCGCACGAAGAAGCACAAGCCGGGCCCCGCCGACGACAAGCCGGACGCCCCCGCCAAACCCAAGGACGAACGTCAGGCCCCGACCGACGACCGCACCCCGGACCGCCCGGCCGACCGCACGGACGACGGCCCCACCGGCCGCCCGTCGGCACCACGCAAGCCGTCCCCGGACAAGACCTCCCGCCCCCCGTCGAAGCCCCGCCCCGGCAAGCGCCCCACCCCGGAGAAGAAGCGACGCCCCGCACACACCACCCGCCCGAAGAAGCGCCGCGACGACGAACGCCGCGACGAGGGCCGCGAGGTGAACGCGGCCCGCAAGCGCATGCGGGACGCGGATCGCGGGATGAAGGACGACGACAGGGACGACCGCCGCGACACCCCGACCCGCCGGGGCCCGGCCCGCGACACGGTCCGCCCCGGCCGCCGCCGCGACGCGAACGACCGCGACCGTGACCGCGACCCGAAGGACACGCGTCCGGGCGAACGCCGCACGGACGACCGTCGCCGTGACGACGACCGCGGGACCGACCGCCGACGGGACGACGGCCGCCGTGGAAACGACGACCGCCGCCGCGACACCGACAAGGAGCGCCCTCGCCGCCGGCCCCTCCGCCGCGCGCGCCAGACCATCAAGTCGGCCGTCAACCGAACTCGTCGCGCCACCGGCAAGCTCTTCGGCAAGGCACGCCGCAAGCTGGGCAACCGCCTCAACGACAGGCTTCGCCGGTTGCGAGAGCAGTGGCGCCGGAAGAACGACCGGGACCGGACACGCGACCGCCGCAGGGACCGCATGCGGGACCGGGACAAGCAGGCGTGGCAGCAGGGGAAGAAGGACTACGAGCTGCCCTCGGTCCGCTTCCGTGCCATCGACGGGGCCATGCACACGCTGCTCTTCGACGGCAAGGGCAAGAGCGGCGACCTGGCCATGCGGAGCACCCTGGCCGCGATCACGTCGTACATCAACGACTGGGAACGGGACAACAACACGCGCCCGATCGCGCAACAGCAGCAGCTGCGGGCCGACCAGGAGAAGGCCCGGAAGCAGGCGGAAGCTCTGCGTGAGAGCACGGAAAGGGCCCAGAGCCGTCTCCCGGACCGGGAGATCAGCAACAGCCGGTACACCCGGCGCACAGGACGGGCGACGTACGGGGAACCGATCTTCCTGGGAGGGGAGCAGGCCGGTATCGAGGCGCAACTGACCGCTCTCAGGGCACTGATGGAGCAGCTGGCGACCGCCTTGGAACAGCGCTCACGAGGCGTGGGCGAGCCGCCCCTGCCGGACACCATTCTGCCGGTGTTCTCCGACGGCGACACCGCGAAGTCTTTCAAGGCGCATTACATCCAGCAAGACACACCGGTCGGCACGGAAGCCGACCATCGCCCGGACGCATGGCCTTTGGGCTGGGACCGGGCTGTCGCCAACGGCATTACCGCGAGAGGCGACTGGGTGCGCATGCACATGCTCACCGCAGTCCTGGGCGGTCATGCCTCTACATCGAACCTGGCGCCGGCCCGCCGGGCAGACAACATCGACGCCAGGGAGAAGGCCGAACATCCTGCCGCGCGCGCGATCGGAAAGAAGCCCGGGTGGGTCGGTCAACTGGAGAGAATGATCTGGTATGACGTCAACATCACCATGCGGAGCAGCTATCCGGGATATCCAAGTTCCGTGGACATGCATTGGGGAACCTATGAGTACCCCAATGGGCACTGGCAGCGGAAGAGCCGGCCGGGCGGACCCTGGACCACGGGAAGTTTCGCCCCGCCCCCGTGGCAAGCAACCGGAAACACGCCACTCTCGGTCAATCTCAACCAGGCCACATTCAAGGAAGTAAAGGCGATATCAAGGCTGAACACGGCCACTGCCAGAAGAGTTGTGAACCTCCGGGACGCTCAGCCGGGCAAGAAATTTGCGGGAATGGGTGACCTCAAGACCAAGCTGGAGGCTCAGGCGGCAAGCGCTCCCGCGCTGGCTGCGGCGAAGAGAGTGATCGCGGTCTTGGAGGAGGCCGAAAAGGGCAAAAGGCTTTACTTCAGGTAGGTCACGGGAGACATCATGGAACTCGAAGAACCGACAGCATACGAAGAGGGTTGGCTCAAAGTCCTCGATGAGCTGCGTGACAGCCCGGCTGTCGACGTGTTGAACGAGGCGAGGGAAGACATCGACCTGACGGCGGAGGACACCGCCTTCGATGACCTCGCCGAGTGGGATGGCATCGAAATCGGTGCGGAACTCCGTAGTGCGTACATTCGCTTTTCGCAGCTGGGAAGTCAATGGCGGACCATCGACCCCTACCCGTATCTGGCGGGCGAGTTCCAGCTCACTCCCTTGCCCCTGGCGGTGCACGAGGGCGCGCCGGAATTTCCGTCGTCGCTCTACTCGGACGAACAGCGTGAACTGGCCACCGGGTTTCGTGTGATCGATGCCAGCCCCTTTACCGGCACAGGTTCGTTCGTCGCCCTGCGGTTGCAGTCCGGAGTCGAGAATCCCGAGGTCTGGTTCTCCGATCACCGGACGAACACGCTGTGGCAGATGAACCTCGACTACCGCGCATACATGGATGCCTTGCGGATGACCAAGGGAGTGTTTGACTGGCAGCACCTCTTCACGGAGGCGCCGCTGAGCGACGAGGAATTCGCCGGCACGGCTGCCGACCTTCGGGTCATGCTGGACGTGCTTCCGGAGTTCTTCCCCGACCACGACTACTCGGACCTCCAGGCCCGCCTCCGGGAGCGCACGTGACCCGCTACGCCGACATCCCCAAACCCATCCGCTCCGGCATCGTCGTCGTCGACCCCGACACCGGCACCCCCCAACGCATCATCGTGCTGCAGTTCAACCCGGACACCCTCGAACGCAGCGTGAGCCCGCAGTCCGCGGGTGACAGTGGGGACGCCGGAGGCGGGGGGACCGGCAGTGGTGACCGGAATGAGGCGTTGCGGCTCAAGGGCCCCGCGCAGGAGACCTGGAAGTTCACCGCCGAGATCGACGCGACGGATCAGTTCGAGGTCGCGGCGCCCGACGGGATTCATCCGCAGCTCGCCACGCTGGAGATGCTCGTACAGCCGACAACGGCGCAACTGCGCGCCGCCAGCCGGCTGTCGCAGAAGGGTGCCATCGAGATCAGCCCGATCGAGATGCCCCTGACGCTGTTCACGTGGGGGAGCAAGCGGGTCATGCCGGTGCGGTTGACGGAGCTGTCCGTGAACGAGTCCGCCTTCGACGTGAACCTCAATCCCATCCGCGCCTCCCTCAGCATCGGCATGAAGATCCTCACCGTCAGTGACCTGCCCGCCGGGCACCGCGGTGCCGATCTCTACCTCGCGCATCTCGCGCAGAAGGAGCGGCTGGCCGCCGCCGCCCGGGGCGGCAGCCTCGGCGCGCTGGGACTCGGCGGCGGCATCGGGGCAGCGAGCGCATCGATCAGGAGGGGCTGAGCCACACCATGGCCGACATCGAACCGTACGAGCGCGCCCTGGACGCCATCCCCGGCGCTCATCCGTATCCGCGCACCAGCCGGTACCACGACGCCGAGATCGGGGTGCACCGCCGCCCCGACGGCAGTGAAGTCCGGTACACCAAGCGCCGGTTGCTGCCGCCTCTGGACGACGGCGGCCACCAGGAGGCCCAGCCTCACGTCGTCGGCGCGGGGGAGCGGCCCGACCTGCTCGCCCAGCGGTACTTCGGCGACCCCGGGCAGTGGTGGCAGATCGCCGACGCCAACCCGGTGCTCGATCCACGCGAGTTGACCGACGAGGCCGGGCGGATCATCGGCATACCGACCGCCGGCGGCTTCCCGCAGGGGGACCGGCGTGTTTGACCTGCCCGTGGGGCAGGGCCCCGTGCACATCACCCTCCTCATGGGGCCCAAGCTCGCCCGCCCCGTGCCCGCCGAGGTCACCGAGGCCCTGCTCTCCGCGCAGATCACCGCCACCGCGGGCGAGCGCAGCGGTTTCCAGCTCGCCTTCGACCTCACCAAGAACGGCATCATCAGCCGCCGGCTGCTGCCCGAGGGATTCTTCGATCCGAAGACCCGCCTGATCGTGACCGTCAACGTGCGGGGCACGGCCGCCGTGCTCTTCGACGGGCTGGTGGTGCGTCAGGAGGTCGGTGCCAGCAACCGGCCCGGGCATTCCACCCTCACCGTCACCGGCGAGGACCTCACCCTGCTGATGGACCTGGAGGAGCGGACCGCCCGCTATCCCAACCTGCCGCCCTCCGAGCGGGCCCTCGCCATCCTGCGCCGCTACTCCGACTACGGCATCCGGCCCGACGTCTACACCGAGAAGGTCGCCCAGCCTCCGCACCAGGACCTGCGCGTCCACTACCAGACCGGCACCGACCTCCAGTACGTCACCGAGCTCGCCCGTGCCAACGGCTACACCTTCTACCTGGAGCCCGGGCCCAACCCCGGTCAATCCTCCGCCCGTTGGGGCCCCGAGGTCCGGCTCGGCATCCGCCAGCACGCCCTCAACGTCAACATGGACGCCCAGTCCACCGTCGACCAGCTGACGTTCGCCTACGACGGGACGGCCAGGGAAGAGCCGCAGGCACGCTGGCAGGACCCCGGCACCCGGCAGTCCACCCTGCTGCCGCAACCGCCGATCAGCCCGCTGCGCCCGCCCCTCGGCAGGCGCCCCACCCCGGCCCTGAAGCGCAGGACGCTGTCCGGCACGGCCAAGCAGCAGCGCGAGCAGGCCGAGGCCGAACTGCTCGCCCGCGCGGCCGTCTCCGCCGACGTCGTCTCCGGCTCCGGCTCCCTCGACGTCAACCGGCACGGCTACATCCTCCAGCCGCGCCAGCTCGTCGGCGTACGGGGCGCCGGACGCGCCTACGACGGCGACTACTACGTCAAGTCCGTCACGCACAACCTGAGGCCGGGCTCGTACCAGCAGAACTTCACCCTCTCCAGGGAGGGCCTCGAAGCCCGCAGCGACTACGTCCGGCCGTAACCGCACCACCCACGACCACCAACCAGGAGCACCTCCACCATGGCGGCACCCAGCAATCGCTACCTCGGCAAATTCCGCGGCCGGGTCGTCGACAACAACGACCCGCTGCGCATCGGCCGCGTCACCGTCGAGGTCCCGGACGTGCTCGGCGACGAGCCGTCGACCTGGGCGCTGCCCTGCCTGCCCTTCACCGGGCCGGAGTCCGGGCAGTTCGTGGTGCCGCCGCCCGGCGCGGGCGTATGGGTGGAGTTCGAGCAGGGGGACCCCAGCTTCCCGGTGTGGACGGGGTGCTGGTACGGCGCCGCCGAGGAGCTGCCGCCCGACGCGCGCCGCGAGCTCCAGGCGAACTCGCCGAGCAAGCCGGTCGTCGTGCAGACACCGCAGGCGCACAAGCTCGTCATGAACGACACGCCCGGCGCCGAGCAGGGGATCCTCCTGCAGGCCCAGGGCGGCGCCTACATCCGCATCACCAAGGAAGCCGTGGTCATCGCGACCGGCGCGGGTGCCGAGGTCGTGCTGCGCGGACGTGAAGTGACGATCAACGAGGGCCAGTTGACCGTGCTCTCGAAGCGATAGACGACGGGGGATCCAGCAAGTGACAGGTACGAACAGAAGACTCCTCGACGCCGGCACCGTGCTCGGCTGCCCGCACGGCGGGCGCGTCACCGCGGCCACCCCGCCCGCCGGCGGCGTCCGCGTCGCGGGTGCCGCCGTCGCCACGGCCGCGCACTCCTACGTGGTCACCGGCTGCCCGCACACCGTCGACCGGGTGCCCTCGCCGTGCGTCACGGTCCGCTGGACCGCCGACACCACCGGCATCACGGTCGACGGCGCGCCCGTGCTGCTCGACACCTCCGCGGCCCAGTGCTTCAGCGCGGCCCTCGTCCCGCAGGGGCCGCCCGTCGTCCAGGCCGCGCAGCGAAAGGTCACCGTCCGATGAACCCCGCCAGCCGGGCCGCCAGGCCCCGTTCCGACATCGCGTTCCCCTTCCGCGCCGACCGCCGCGGCCGCACCGCGCACGCCACACACGGCGAGCACGTGCACGACCTGATCGAGCAACTGCTGTTCACCAGCCCCGGCGAACGCGTCATGCGCCCCGACTTCGGCTGCGGACTCCTCGACCTGGTGTTCGCGCCCAACAGTCCCGAGCTGATCAGCACGCTCGAACTGTCCGTGCAGGCCGCGTTGCAGCGCTGGCTCGGCGACCTCATCGACGTACAGGCCCTCGACATCGTCAGCGAGGGCGGTGAGGACGGCGTCGTCCGCGTGTACCTGTCGTACGCCGTCCGGGCCACCGGCGCCCGGCGCGACGACGTCTTCGAAGGGAGGGCCGCCGCATGACGACCGGCACCACAACGTCCCGCCGCGGCAAGGTGAGGGCCGCCCAGCTCAACGGCGTCGACACCGTCGAGACCGGCGACGACGGCCTGCTGCTCACCGTCACCTTCCTCGGCAAGGCCCCGCACGGCCTCTGCCCCGAGAACGTCCGCATCGACGGCGGCCGCCGCGTCACCGGCATCACCGCCGTCGACGTCAGCGTCGAACGCGAGGAGGACCCGGAGCTCGACGACCGGCTCTACGTCACCCTCGACCGGGCCGGTGACACCTCCCGCTACCGGCTCTCCCTCGTCGAGACCGACCCGTACGGACGGCCCGGCACCGAGCCGTACCGCGGCTTCGACCAGCGCTACCACAGCGCCACGTTCTCCTTCCGGCCCGACTGCCCCACCCCCTTCGACTGCGAGGACGAGCACCGGCCGGAGCCGGACTTCCCCGCCACGCCCGTCATCGACTACACGGCCCGCGACTACGAGACCATCCGCAAGCTGCTCCTGGACCGGCTCGCGCTCACCACCCCCGACTGGGCCGAGCGCAACCCCGCCGACCTGGGCATGACCCTCGTCGAACTCCTCGCCCACACCGGCGACCAGATCAGCTACCACCAGGACGCGGTCGCCACCGAGGCCTACCTCGACACCGCCCGCCGCCGGGTCTCCGTACGCCGCCATGTGAAGCTCATCGACTACGCGATGCACGACGGGTGCAACGCCCGCGCGTACGTCACCGTCCGGACCGCGGAGGACCGGACGCTCGCCCCGGGCACCTTCCGCTTCGCCTCCGTCGACGTACGCAGCCTCGACCCGCACGACCGCCCCGAACCGGGCACGGTGATCGACGAGGCGGACCTCGGCGACCTCGACGAGCGCGGCTCGGTGGAGGTCTTCGAACCGGTCGTCGCCACCGACCCGCTGGAGCTGCGGGTCGCGCACAACGCCATCCGGCTGTGGACCTGGGGCGGCGAGGTGTGCACCCTGCCCCAGGGCGCCACCGCCGCCACCCTGCGGGACGCGTGGGTGGACCCGGAGACCTGCCGCGAGCGCCGGCTGGCCCTCCGGCCGGGCGACGTGCTCGTCCTGGAGGAGGTGAAGGGCCCGCGCACCGGCACCCCCGGCGACGCCGACCCCGCCCACCGCCAGGCCGTCCGGATCACCTCCGTCACCCCCGGACTCGACCGGATCGAGGACCAGCCGGTCCAGGAGATCACCTGGGCCGCCGAGGACGCGCTCCGCTTCCCGCTCTGCCTCACCACCCGCGGCGGACGCGACTGCCTGCCCGTCGAGGACGTCACCCTCGCCCGCGGCAACGTCGTCCTCGCCGACCACGGACGGACGCTGACCGGCCTGCCCGAGACGGTCACCGTGCCGCCCGTGCCCGCCGTGACCGCCCCCTGCGACCCTCCCGCCTTCGGCTGCCACGACACCGCGGAGGGCAACGCCCCCGCACGGCTGATCAACGCCCTGACGGACAAGGCCGAGTCGGGCCGGGCCCTCGTACCCGACGACGTCCGCGAACTCTTCGACGTCGTCGGCGAGGCCGCGACCAACCGGGCCGGCCTCGGCCTGGAAAGCGCCGGGCAGCGGCACGAACAGGTCGTGCCCGGCACCGCCTACGCCCAGGCCGCCGCCCTGCGCACGCTGCTCGCCCAGTCCGTCTACCCGGGCATCGCGCCCCGCTTCCGCCCGGTCCTCGGCCGTACGCCCGTCACCCAGGCGGTGCCCTTCCCCGCCCCCGGCACCGTCGCCGCCGGGCAGGCCGAGCGGATCGCGGCCATCCCGGGCCGGGTGCGGCAGCGGCTCGTCGAGCTGTGGCGCAGCGCCCGCGACCGGGACGGACTCGGCCGGGAGGAGATCGCCGAACTCGCCGTCATCTACGGCCTGAACGTGCTGGAGCGGCTCGAACTGCACCGCCACCCGGTCCGCGCCCTGCGTGAACTGCTCTACCGCAGCGACCAGTTGCTCGACACCAAGCTGCGCCGCGTCGAGGTCCTCGCCGCCCGGGCCCGGGCGGGAACCGTCCTCGACGGGCACATCGCCTGGGAGATCGCCCACGCCTGGGGCCCGGCCTACGCGAGCGGGCTGCACCCCGAGGAGACGGTGTTGCGCGGCTCGGCGACCGCCGCCCTCGCCCAGGACCCGCGCCGGGCGCTGCCCGCCGTACGCCCGCACGACGGGAACGAGACCTGGGAGCCGCGCCGCGACCTGCTCGACAGCGGTCCGCGCGAGCGGCACTTCGTCGGCGAACTGGAGGACGACGGACGCCTCGCGCTGCGCTTCGGCGACGGCCGGCACGGCGCGAGGCCCACGCCCGGCTCCCGCCTGGAGCTGCGCTACCGGCTCGGCGGCGGCACCGCGGGCAACGTCGGCGCCGAGGCCATCAACCACCTGGTCGTGCAGGGCGACTGCGAGGCGCCGGTCGCCGTGGTGCGCAACCCGCTGCCCGCCACCGGCGGCACCCGGCCCGAACCCGTCGAGCAGGTACGCCAGCTGGCCCCGCTCGACCTGCGCCGCACCCGGCTGCGCGCGGTCACCGCCGAGGACTACGCCGCCCTCGCCGGCGCCCTGCCGGGTGTGCAGCGGGCGGCGGCCGAGATCCGCTGGACCGGCAGCGTGCAGGAAGCACACATCGCGATCGACGCGTACGGCACCGCCGACCCGTCGCCGGGCCTGCTGGACTCGGTCGCCCAGGCCCTGGAGACGTACCGGCGCATCGGCCATGACCTCGTCGTGGCGCCCGCCCGGCTGGTGCCGCTCGACATCGCGCTGAGCGTCTGTGCCGAGCCGGGCCACCAGCACGGGCAGATCCTGGCCGAGCTGTACCGCGTGCTCGGCAGCGGACGGCTGCCCGGCGGACGGCTCGGTTTCTTCCACCCGGACGCGCTGACCTTCGGCGAACCGGTCCGGCTCAGCCGCCTCGTCGCCGTCGCCGCGGCCGTGCCCGGAGTGGAGAGCGTCGAGGTCACCCGGCTGCGCCGGCTGTCCGAACAAGACCGAGGAGAGAGGGAGGACGGCGTGCTGCGGCTCGGCCCGCTGGAGATCGCCACCTGCGACAACGACCCGGACCGGCCGGAGAACGGCCTGCTGGCGATATCCCTGGGAGGCGCCCGATGACGGATTCGCACCCGGTCCCCGCGACCGACGACTGCGGCTGCGGCGGCGCCTGCCGCGGCGGCCACGACGAGCGCCTCGCGCCGACACCGCCGCACAACCCGCCCGGCCGCACCGCGCTGGACTACCGCGTCGGGGAGTACGGCTCCTTCCTGGCCGCCCTGCTCGACCGGCTCGCCTCGCCCGCGTACCCGGCGCTGAACCGCCTCACCGTCCGCACCCCGGACGACCCGGCGATCGGCCTGCTCGACGCCACGGCCGTCCTCGGTGACCTGCTCACCTTCCACTCCGAGCGGATCGCCGACGAGGCCTACCTCCGCACCGCCGACGAGCATCGCTCCCTGGTGCTGCTCGGCCGGCTCGTCGGGCATCGCCCGCGTCCCGGTGTCGCCGCCGCCACGCACCTGGCGTACACCCTCGAACGTGACCCGCGCGCCGAGGCCCAGAACGTGCTGATCCCGCGCGGTGCGCGCAGCCACAGCGTGCCGGCCTCCGCCGATGAGGCGTCGCTGACGTTCGAGACCGCACGGGATCTGACGGCCCGCTGGGACTTCAACGAGCTGAAGGTCCGCCGCCGCCGTCCCTCGCTCCTCACCCCGCAGGACCTCGAGAAGCGCTCCGAGCTGTTCGTCGAGGGCACGGGGCTCTCCCTTCAGACCGGCGACCAGCTGCTGTTCGTCTTCGGGGAAGGCGCGGGCGGCGCGCGCAAGCTGCTGCCCGTGGCGAAGACGCGGGTCGACCGGGACGACGAGATCACGGCGATCTCCCTGCCGGAGTCGGCGCCGCCGACTCTTGAGGAACTCGTCGACGAGGTACGCCGCTGGACGGCTCCGCCCGTGCAGCCGGGAGAGCCGGGGGAGGAGCCGCCCACGCCGGAGGTTCCCAACCCGCGTCCGGTCAGCCGGCTGATCGAGGACTTCGAGGACCAGGTCCTCGAACCGCTGCGTGACGACCTGGAGGAGGTCAAGACGCCCGAGCGGCTCGCGGCCCGTCTCGCCGAGCCTCTTGCCCGGCTCGGTGAGGCGCAGGTGCTGGCTACTCCGTATGAGGGTGTGGCGGCGTGGTTCGAGCAGCTGGAAGGGGTGCTTGCCGAACTTGCCGAGCGGGCGCTGGAGTTGGCGCCTGCGCAGGCGGATGAGGAGGGTGTGTCGGTGGGTGGTCGGCCGTCTGCGGGGCCGTTGGGGCTGGTCGCGCCCACGCGGCGGAGCCGCACAATGGCACGGCCCGCGCCCCTTCAGGGCGACTCGCGGGCTGCCGCTTTGGAAGCCCTGGGTGTCGTACTTCCCGCCCTGCGCGCCACCGCCCCCGCACCCCGGGGCACCACCGGTCCGCAGCTCCCCGGCACCGACACCGCCCGCCTCCTCTCCGCCCTCAACCCCGGCCTCGGCAGTCTCTACCCGGCCTGGCGCACGGCCGCCGCGCCCGGCACCCCGCAGCTTCTGCGCGAGCTGCTCGCCCTGCGCGTCACCGCGGCTCCCTTCGGTGCCACGGCCCCGTTGAAGCCGGTCCAGGACGACCGCGGCCGGGTCATCCGGACCGCCGACTGGCCGCTGACCGGCGCGGTGCTGGCGACCATGCGGGTCGTCTTCGACACGGCGGGCAAGTCCCCGGTGCGAGCCGAGTTCCAGTACGTCGAGGGCAGCAGCTCCGACCAGCGCGCGGAGAACCTGCCCGTCACCCAGCCGGTCACCTTCACCCTCGGCCCCGGCCAGGTCGAACTGTCCGTGCGCTCCGGCCAGGACCGCGACCTGAGCTGGCTCAACCGGCGACCCGCGGACTCCCAGGAGCCCGGCGTCACGGCCCGCTTCCTCTCCGCCCTGCCCGAGCGCACGCTCTTCGTGTCCCGGCCCGACGACGAGGGCCTGGTCCACGTCGGCGTCCACAACGGCACCTCCGAGCAGATCGCCCTGCGGCCGGGCGCCAGTGAGCAGTTCACGCACGGCGACCACCAGGTCAGCCTCACGTACACGGTGGGCAGCGCCGAGCCCAACGTCGAGGTCGTGATCGCCAGCAAGCCGGAGCCCGTCAACCGCCGCACGCTCCAGCTGGACACCGTGCACGAGGGCATCACGGTCGGCAGCTGGGTGGCGATCCAGCGGCCCGCCAAGGGAGCCGAGGGCGGTGTGCCCGGCGACCCGAAGCTGAAGTTCGTCACCACCCAGGTGGTGGCCGCGCGTACGGCCGCCTACACCAACTACGGCATCACCGGCCGCGGCACCGAACTCACCCTCGCCGAACCCTGGCTGGACGAGTTCGACGTCCTGCTGTCGCACATCCGCGACACCACCGTGCACGCGGCCGGGGAGCCGCTGCGTCTCGCCGACGAGCCCCTCGGCGAGGACGTGCACGGCAACGAGATCGAACTCGCCGAGCTGTACGAGGGGCTGAGGCCCGGCCGCACGCTCGTCGTGGCGGGGGAGCGCAGCGACCTCCCCGGCACGGCAGGGGTGCGCGCCACCGAGGTGGTGTCGATCGCCGCCGCCGACCCGGCCGTCGATCCGCGGCTGCCCGGCGACCACGTTCACACCCGGCTCACCCTCACCGCCGACCTCGCCCACCGCTACCGCCGCGAGACGGTCCGCATCCTCGGCAACGTCGTCGAGGCCACCCACGGCGAGAGCCGCGAGGAGGCCATCGGCAGCGGCGACTCGGACCGCGTCAACCAGACCTTCGCGCTCTGGCAGTCCCCGCTGACCTGGCTCGCCGACGACAACCCCCTCGGCGCCACCCCCGTGCTGGAGCTCCGGGTCGACGGCGTGCTGTGGCACGAGGTCGACAGCCTCGCCGGACGCGGCCCGACCGAGCGGGTCTACATCAGCGGTGCCACGGCCGACGGCCGGACGACCGTGACCTTCGGCGACGGTGTGCACGGCGCCCGGCTGCCCTCCGGCCACGAGAACGTCCGCGCCCGCTACCGCTTCGGCACCGGCAGGGCCGCCAACGTGCCCGCGGACCGCGTCACCCAGCCCCTCACCCGGCCGCTGGGCGTCACCGCGGTCACCAACCCGCGCCCGGCCACCGGCGGCGCCGACGCCGACGGCCCCGGCCTGACCCGCCGTACGGTCCCGCTGGCCGTCTCGGCGCTGGACCGGCTGGTGTCCGAGTCCGACTACGAGAACTTCGCCCGCTCCCGCGCCGGCATCGGCCGGGCCTCGGCACGCGAACTCTTCGACGGGCGGCGGCGCGTGCTGCACGTGACGGTGGCGGGCACGGACGACGTGCCCATCGCCCCCGACTCGGACACCTTGCGCGCCCTGCGCGGCGCCCTCACCGAGTACGGCGACCCCAACCTCCCGGTCCGCGTGGACGGCCGGGAACTGGTCCTGCTGCTGATCGCCGCCCGGGTGAAGGTGGCCCCCGACCACGCCTGGCACACCGTGGAGCCGCGCCTGCGGCATGCCCTGCTGAACCGGCTCGGCTTCGAGGGCCGGGAGCTTGGCCGGCCCGCCCGCCTCTCCGAGGTCCTGGCCACCGCCCACACCGTGCCCGGCGTCGACTACGTGGACGTCGACGTCTTCACCGGCGTGCCCGCCTCCGCCACCCCGGAGGAGCTCACCGAACTGCTCACCCGGCCCGGCCCGCCCAGGGCGTCCGTCCCGGCGCACCCGGCGACGTACGACGAGAAGATCCACACGGTCCGCGCCGAGAACGGCGAGACGCTGTCGGAGATCTGCGCCCGGTACGGCGTCCCGCTCGCCGAACTGCTGCGCCTCAACCCCGACATCACCGACACCCGGCGCCTGCCCAAGGGCCGGTCGGTGTACGTCTTCCGCGGCATCCGCCCGGCCCAGCTCGCGCTGCTGTCGCCCCGGGCCGCGGACACCCTGATTCTGACGGAGGTCAAGTGATGTCCCCGGATCCCCAGTTGGAGACGCCGGCCCCGGTGGTGCCCAGGGAGCCGGACGGGCTCGCCGACCTGCTGCCCCGCTGGCACCGGCTGCGCGACGCCGAGGAGGGCGAGCCGCTGCGCGCGCTGCTCGCCGTGATCGCCGAGCAGGTCGACCGCGTCCGCGACGGCGTCCAGCAGGGCTACGAGGACCTGTTCGTGGAGACGGCGGCCCCCTGGGTGCTGCCGTACCTCGGCGACCTCGTCGGCTACCGCACCCTGCCCGGCTACGAACGCGTCCTCACCACCGGCCTGCACGACGGCGGCCGGGCCGCCCTCGCCGAGGCCGTCGCCCCGCGCCGGGACGTGGCCGCCACGGTCGCGAGCCGCCGTCGCAAGGGCACCCTGCACCTGCTGGAGGAACTGTCCGAGCAGGTGGCGGCCTGGCCGGCGCGCGCCGTCGAACTGTCCCGGCAGGTGGCCCACACCCAGCCGGTGAAGCTGTACGGCACGGGCACCCACCGGGGCGAGCGCGGCCGTCTCACCGACCTGCGCGACGGCGCCGAACTCGCCCTCGGCGGCGGCCCCTTCGCCAACTCGGCCCGTACGGCCGACGTCCGCCGCGCCGAGTCACGGCACCGGCAGGGCGGCTGGACCCCGGCCGGTGTCGCCCTGTTCGTATGGCGGCTGAAGGCGTACGCGCTGACCCGGACCCCCGCCTACTGCATCGACCGGGCCCGCAACCTCTACACCTTCTCGATCCTCGGCAACGACACCCCGCTGATCACCAAGCCGTTCCCGGAGCCCTCGCCGACGCACATCGCCACCGTCGACAACGTGCCGGCGTTCGTCACCCGCCGTCTCCTGCACGACCGGCTGCTCGACTACTACGGGCCCGGCAAGAGCTTCGTCATCCGGCGCGACGGCGAGGACAACCCGGTTCCGCCCTCGGACATCGTGGTCGCCGACCTGTCGGACTGGCGCTACCGGCCCAAGCGCGGACAGGTGGCCGTGGACCCCGAGCTGGGCCGGATCGCCTTCGGTTCGCGGTCCGCGCCCCGGCAGGGCGTGTGGGTCGACTACCACTACGCGTTCGCGGCCGACATGGGCGGCGGCGAGTACGAGCGCGACCGTGAGCCGCGTCCCGACGCCGAGTTCTACCGGGTCGGGCCCGGACAGCCTTACCGGCAGATCATGGACGCCTACCGGGCCTGGCAGAACGACCGCCGGGCCGGCCGTACCGGGCCCGACGGCATCATCGAGATCACCCACAGCGGCGCCTACCAGGAGCAGCTGGACTTCGACCTCGACCCGGGCGACCGACTGGAAGTGCGAGCAGCGGAGGGCACACGCCCCGTGATCCGCCTGCTCGACTGGTACAGCAACCGCCCTGACGCGCTCAACATCCGCGCGGTGTCGGAGGACTGCGCCCCGCACGAGCGGCCGCGTGTCGTCCTCGACGGGCTGCTGGTCGCCGGCCGCGGCATCAACGTGACCGGGGCGATGGGCGCCGTCGTCGTACGGCACAGCACGCTCGTGCCCGGCTGGTCCCTGGAGCCCGAGTGCGATCCGCACTCGCCCGAGGAGCCGAGCATCGTCCTGGACCGCACCACCGCCTGCCTCCAGGTCGAGCACAGCATCCTCGGCACCATCGAGGTCATCGGCGACGAGGTGGGCGAGGACCCCCTCGACATCCACATCCGGGACAGCGTCCTCGACGCCACGGCCGACGACCGCGAGGCCCTGTCCGCCCCGGACTGCCGCCACGCCCACGCCGTGCTGCACCTGCACCGCACCACCGTCATCGGCGAGATCCACACGCACGCGGTGAAGATCGCCGAGAACAGCGTCTTCACGGGCCGGCTCCACGTGGCCCGGCGCGGCATCGGCTGCGTGCGCTACTCCTGCGTCCCCACCGGCTCCCGCACTCCGCGCCGGCACCGCTGCGCGGACACCAAGCCGTCGTTCACGTCCCAGCGCTACGGGACGCCCTGGTACGCGCTGTCGTCCGACCGATGCCGAGAGGAGATCCGGCGCGGCGCGGACGACGGCGCCGAGATGGGCGCCTTCCACGACCTGTACCGGCCGCAGCGCGAGGACGGACTCAGGGCCCGGCTCGCCGAGTACACGCCGGCCGGCACCGACGCCGGGATCTTCTTCGTGACGTGAGCACACGGCCACCGGCTGAGCCGTGCCGCCACCGGCTGAGCCGCACCGCCACCGACTTCGTGAACCCGCACCTCTGAACCCGAGGGGACACCCTTCATGCACGCAGACCTCTCCCGCTCCACGTTCCGGCCGGAGCGGCACTACTCGGCGGTCGTCGCCCAGCAGGGCCGCGTCCAGCTCGACGCCGACCTCAACGAGCAGACCGCGATCCAGCTCCACCAGGCCCGCAGCCTCGCCGCCGACCTGATCGGACCGCACGGCGGGCCGCGTGACGCCGCCGGCTTCCGCATCGAGTACGTGGGCGGCAAGCACGAGATCGACACCCTCGTCGTCCACGGCGGCCGCTACTACGTCGACGGCATCCTGTGCGACGCCGACCGCCCGGCGGCCGGGGTGCCCGTCACCGACGAGGAGAGCGAGGAGTCCGCGCCGGAACCGCCCGCGCAGTGGACCTACTGGGACCAGCCGGATGCCTTCCGCGACCCGGAGAAGCCCGGCGACCGGCTGCCCTCGCCCGCCCAGACGCCGTTCCTCGTCTACCTGAACGTATGGGAGCGCTCGGTCAACGCGGCCGAGGACCCCGCGCTGCGCGAGGTCGCCCTCGGCGCCGCCATGCCCGACACCGCCGCCCGCCTCAAGGTCGTCTGGCAGGTACTGGCGCTGTCCCTGACCCAGCTGGAGATCGAGGAGGCCGACCCGTCCAAGGAGGTCGTCCGCGCCGCCTTCACCCGCTGGGCACAGCGCCAGTCGGCCCCCTCGGCCCGGCTCGCCGCCCGCAGCGAGCGGCCCGGCCACGCGGATGAGGACCCGTGCCTGGTCAAGCCGGACGCCCGCTACCGCGGACCGGAGAACCAGCTGTACCGGGTGGAGGTCCACGCGGGCGGCGAGGCGAAGGACGCCACCTTCAAGTGGTCCCGCGAGAACGGCTCCGTCGTCTTCCCCGTCGACGAACTCGACGGCACCTGGGTGCAGTTGGCGTCCCTCGGTCACGACGACAAGCTGGACCTGGACGTCGGCGACCACGTCGAGTTCACCGACACCGCCTACGCCTCCCGCCTGGAGCCCCTGCCGCTGCTGCGCGTCGAGGAACTGGACCTGCCCGGCCGCCGCGTCCGCCTGTCCGCCGAACCCGACCCGGGCGTCGGACGGCTCGCGCACCTGAACCCGTACCTGCGCCGCTGGGACCACCGCGGCGGCCCGAAGCGCAAGGGCCGCACCACAGACCTGCGCGGCGGCGCGATCCCCGTCACCGAGGGCGAGTGGCTGCCCCTGGAGGACGGCGTCGAGGTGTACTTCGCCAGGGGCGGCGCCTACCGCACCGGCGACCACTGGATCGTGCCCGCCCGCACCGCCACCGGCGGCGTCGAGTGGCCGGTCGACCCGGCCCGCCGGCCGCTGCTCCAGGGGCCGGCCGGCATCGCCCGGCACTTCGCCCCGCTGGCCCTGATCAAGGGCGAGGGCAGCGCGGTCGACCTGCGCCTGGCGTTCGGCCCGCTGGCGAGCAGCATGCCGGCCGCCGACGAGGCGACGCTCGCCGCGGAAGAACAGGCCCGCCGCGAGGAGCTGGCCGCCGAGGACCCCTCACAGGGGAGGTCCCAGACCACAGCGGAGGCGGAAGCCGCCGTGGAAGGAGACAACTGATGGCCAAGCCGCTCAGCGCGTCGAAGCTGGTGGAGATCCTGCGGGCCGAGGGCGTGACCGTCCACGAGGTCCGCAGCTGGCGCACCCACAACCGCAACAGCAAGGGCCCCTGGGGCCCGGTGAACGGCGTGATGATCCACCACACCGTCACCTCCGGCACCGCCTCCTCCGTCGACATCTGCTACGACGGCTACTCGAACCTGCCCGGCCCGCTGTGCCACGGCGTCATCGACAAGAAGGGCCATGTGCACCTGGTCGGCAACGGCCGGGCCAACCACGCCGGCCTCGGCGACAGCGATGTCCTGCGTGCCGTGACCAACGAGTCGAAGCTGCCGGGCGACAACGAGGCCGACACCGACGGCAACCGGCACTTCTACGGCTTCGAGTGCATCAACCTCGGCAACGGCAAGGACCCTTGGCCCGAGGCGCAGAAGGAGGCCATCGAGAAGGTGTCGGCGGCGATCTGCCGCCACCACGGCTGGTCCGAGCGCTCCGTCATCGGCCACAAGGAGTGGCAGCCGGGCAAGGTGGACCCGCGCGGCTTCACCATGGACGGCATGCGCAAGCGCATCTCCGACCGGCTGAAGGGCGCCGGGGGCAGCACCAAGCCGGACCCGGACCCCAAGCCCGCGCCCAAGCCGTCCTACGAGCCGTTCCCGGGCGCCGCGTTCTTCCACGTCGGGCAGCGCTCCCCGATCATCACGGCGATGGGCCGCCGCCTGGTCGCCGAGGGCTGCAGCCGCTACGAGGAGGGGCCGAGCCCCGACTGGTCCGAGGCCGACCGCCGGTCCTACGCGCTCTGGCAGCAGAAGCAGGGCTTCTCCGGCAAGGACGCCGACGGCATCCCCGGCAAGCTCACCTGGGACCGCCTGAAGGTGCCCCGGTCCGGGAAGTGAGAGCGTGCGCCCCTCCCTGCGGAGGGGCGCACGGGTGTCACCAGCGGGGCAGCAGCCGCTCGTACTCCGGCTGGAAGCGCCGCATGTAGCCGGTGTCGTCCCGGCCGCGCATCCCCGACTCGACGTACCGCCGGTGCAGCCGGCCGAGCTGGTCGTGGTCGAGTTCCACACCGAGACCCGGACCGGTGGGCACCTTGACCTCCCCGTCGCGCAGCTCCAGCACGCCCGGCACGATCACGTCGTCCGCCGAGTTCCACGGGTAGTGCGTGTCGCACGAGTGGTCGAGGTTGGGGATGGCCGCGCCGACATGGGTCATCGCGGCGAGGCTGATACCCAGGTGCGAGTTGGAGTGCATCGACAGGGCGAGCCCGAACGCCTCGCAGACGGCGGCCAGTTCCCGGGTGCGGCGCAGTCCGCCCCAGTAGTGGTGGTCGGTGAGCAGGACCTGGATCGCGTTCTGCTCGACGGCCGGCTGCAGATGCTCCCAGGCGATCACGCACATGTTGGTCGCGAGCGGCATGGGGGAGTCCTTCGCCACCTCCGCCATGCCCTCGATGCCCTTGGCCGGGTCCTCCAGGTACTCCAGGACACCGTCGAGTTCACGGGCGACGTACTTCGACGTCTCCACCGTCCACGCCGTGTTGGGGTCGAGACGCAGCGGCTGCCCGGGGAAGGCCTCCGCTAGCGCCCGCATCGCGGCGATCTCCTCGTCGGGCGGGAAGACGCCGCCCTTGAGCTTGAACGACTTGAAACCGTAGCGCTCCCGCATCAGCCGGGCCTGCTCCACGATCCCGGCCGGGTCCAGGGCCTCGCCCCAGTCGTCGGTGATGGCCGGACGGCCGTCGAGCGCGGGGTGCTCGGCCCACTTGTAGAACAGGTACGCGGCGAACGGCACCGCGTCGCGGACCCTGCCACCGAGCAGGTCGCTGACCGGGCGGTCGAGCAGCTTGCCCTGCGCGTCGAGGCAGGCCACCTCGATCGCCGAGGTGGTCCAGCCGCGCTCGTGCGAGCTGGGCACGGTCGGCAGCAGGGCCGCGTCGATCGCGGCGGCCACGGCCGTGGTGTCGAAGACGTCCATGCCGACGACCGTCCGCGCGGCGATGTGCAGCCGCTCCAGGCGTGCCGTGCCGCCCGGGGACTCGCCGAGGCCCACTGTGCCGTCCTCCAGCACCAGCTGGAGGATGATCCGCAGGGCGAGCGGCTCGTGCACGCCGTTGGAGTTGAGCAGCGGCGGGTCGCCGAACGCGATCGGCGTGACGATCAGTTCGCGGATACGCGTGGAGCTCATGCGCCGGCCACCTCCAGTCCGTGGTCGAGGAGTTTCGCGAGCCGGGCGAGATGCTCCGGTTCCGGATCGAGCAGCGGCGCCCGTACGCCGCCGACGTCCAGGCCGCGCAGGGTCACCCCGGCCTTGACGAGCGACACGGCGTAGCCGGGGACCTCGTCGCGCAGGGCGACCAGCGGGCCGTAGAACTCGTCGAGGAGCCGGTTGACCAGGGTGTCGTCGCCCTCGGCGAGGGCCCGGTGGAAGGCCAGGGCGATCTCCGGGGCGAAGGCGAACACCGCCGAGGAGTACAGCTCGACGCCGATGCCCTGGTAGGCGGGCGCGGTCATCTCGGCGGTGGGCAGGCCGTTGAAGAACTGGAAGTCCTCCGTGCCCGGCACGGCACGCACCGCGCGGACGATGCGGTGCATCCGCTCGATGTCCCCGATGCCGTCCTTGAGTCCGACGACCCCGGGCAGGGAGGCGATCTCGGCGGCCGTGTCCGCGGTGAGCCGGGCGGTGCCCCGCTGGTAGAAGATGACGGGCAGCCTCGTTGCGGCGGTGACCTCCCGGACGTACCGCACGAGACCCTGCTGCGGGGCGCTGACCAGGTAGGGAGGCAGCAGCAGGATGCCGTCGGCACCGGCCCGTTCGACGCGGGCGGCCTGGTCGCGGGCGGCCGCCGGCGGTCCGCCGGCCGCCGCGAGGACCGGAACTCGTCCGGCGGTCGTGCGGACGGCGACCTGGGTGGCCCGCTCGATCTCCTCGGTCGACAGCGCGTGGAACTCGCCGGTGCCGCAGGCGACGAACACACCTCCCGCGCCTGCGGCGACACCGGACTCGATGTGCTGCGCAAGCCGTTCCTCGTCCAGTGAGCCGTCCGCCGTGAACGGCGTGACCGGGAAGAACAGCACTCCGTGGAACTTCATGTCTCCCTCATACGTGGGGGGTGGGGGTGGTCAGCCCTTGGTGGCGCCGGCGGCGATGCCGGTGACCAGCGAGCGCTGGAGGAGCAGATAGACGATCAGACTGGGGATCAGGGCGATGACCGCACCGGCCAGCACCACCCCGGAGCCGACCTCGGGGTCGGTGCGCAGGATGGACAGGGCGACGGTGACCGTGTAGTCGGTGGGGTCCTTGGCGGCGATCAGGGGCAGCAGGTACTGGTCCCAGATCATGATGAAGCCGAGCACCCCGGCCACGCCGAGCGCGGGCTTGCACAGCGGCAGGATGACCTGCCACAGCATCCGCAGCTCGCCCACGCCGTCGATACGGGCGGCCTCCTCGATCTCGGCGGGGACGTCCTTCATGAACTCGGTGAGCACCATCACCGAGAAGCCCCAGGCGCCGAGCGGCAGGATCACACCCCAGACGGTGCCCTTGAGGTCGATGCCGACCACGGGTACATGCCCGAGGACCAGGGACAGCGGGATGGCGATGACCTCCTCGGGGAGCATCATCGTCAGCATGAACAGGGTCAGGATCAGGGCCTGCCCACGGAAGCGGTGCCGGGCCAGGGCGTACGCGGCGAGCGTGCAGACGGCGAGCTGGAGCAGCAGTCCGCCGCCCGCGATGACCAGGGAGTTGCCGAAGTAGTCCCAGATGCCGCGCTCGCCCGCCACGTTGAAGTTCAGCAGGGTCGGGTGGTGGGGGAGGAACGACAGGGTGGAGCCGCTGGCCTTCTCGCTGAAGGAACCGGAGAAGATCGTCAGGAACGGCGCCGCGAAGACGCCCAGGGCGAGCAGGCAGAGCAGGACGCGCAGCGCCCAGGCGGGTCCCGGCCGGTCGCTCCAGCCGAGGGCGGTGTCGAAACGGGCGGGGGTGGTGCGCTGCTTCCCGGCGGACCTGCCCGCGGGAGAGGCGGTCACCGGGGTCCGGACGGGGTCGATGGCGGGAGCGCTCATCTCACGTCTCCCCTCTTGCGGAGGTAGTTGACCGTGACGGTGAGCAGCAGCGTCACGCAGAGCAGAACCACGGAGGCGGCCGAGGCGCCGCCGATGTCGTTACGGGTGAAGCCGAGGGTGTAGGCGCGGGTCATCCACACATCGGTGGACCCGGCCGGGCCGCCGCCGGTGAGGACGTACACCTCGGTGAAGACGCGCAGCCCGCGGATGGCGGCGAGGGTGAGGACGATGCCGAGGGCGGGCCGGATCGCGGGCAGTGTGATGTGCCGCAGCCGCTGCCACAGCGAGACACCGTCCATCGCGGCGGCCTCGTACAACGAGCGGTCCACGCCGGCCAGTCCGGCGAGGATGATCACCATGTTGTACGGGGCGAGCATCCAGATGCCCATGGCCATCGTCGCCCACAGCGCGGTGTCGGGATTGTCCAGATAGGGCACGGGCCCCAGTCCGAACAGCCCCAGACCACTGTTGATCAGGCCGTCGGAGGTCGGGTAGTACATCAGCCGCCACATCTCGCCCACCACCGCGGTGGCGGTGACGACGGGCAGGAACACGGCGGTGCGGATGATCTTCAGCGAGCGGGCCTGGCCCTCCAGCAGCAGCGCCAGCGCGGAGCCGACGACGATCCCGCCGAGGGACATCCCGACGCCGAGGAGCAAGGTGTGGCCGATGGCGTCCTGGAAGCGGTGGTCGGTCAGGACCCGGGTGTAGTTGTCGAGGCCGACCCACTTGTCACCGAGGAAGGGCCGCACGTCGAAGAAGCTCAGCCAGACGCCCTTGCCCATGGGCAGGAACTTGAAGACGAGGGCGAGGAGCAGGCCCGGGGCGAGGAACAGCCAGGGCAGTACGGCCCTCTTGCCGAGGATCCGGGCTCTGCGCGGCCCGGGAGTCGTCACGGTCGCGGTCATTTCAACAGGTCCTGGTCCTTGAGGTCACCGGCGAGGGTGTCGTTGAGTTCCTTCAGGCCGGAGCGGACGTCGCTGCCGCAGTACGTGAAGATCGCGTTGAGCGCGTCGGCGGTGTCCTGCTTGATCGGGGCGAAGTCGGGCGCGTTGGGGAACTGTACGGAGTCGTCCTCGTACGCCTTCTGCACGACGCTCCAGCGCGGGTCGTTCCGCACCTTCGCGGCGTCGAGCGTGGAGTTGACGGGGATGCGTACGACGGGCTGGTGGTCGCCGGTCATGGCCAGCGTCTGACCCTCGGGGGAGACCAGGAAGGCGGCGAGCGCCTGCTCCTGCTTCGCCTTGCCGGTCTTGGCGCCGAAGTAGACGTTCTCGCCGTCGGCCAGCACGTCGTTCCCGGCCGGGCCCGAAGGCGCGGGCAGGACCTCGTACTTGTCCTTGCCGAGCGCCTTGTCGAACGTGGAGATGTTGTACGGGCCGGTGAGGTACATCCCGGCGTTGCCGTCCTGGAAGTTGGTGGTGTTCGCGGTGACGGAGGTCAGGGCGCTGGGCTGGATGACACCGCTGTCGCCGCAGAAGAGGTTCTTCTTCATCCAGGTGACGGTGTCCAGGGCCGCCGCCGAGTCCATGGCGGGCCGGTAGCCCGAGCCCTCCTTCTCCAAGATCTGCACGCCGCCCTGCCACAGCCAGCTGGAGCCCCACCAGGCGACATAGCCGTTCTGGGCGCTGCCGGGGACCACCATGCCGTAGGTGTCCTTCTTGCCGTCCCCGTCCGGGTCGCGGGTGGCGAAGGCCTTGGCGAGGGCGAGGGTGTCCTGCCAGGTCTTCGGCTGCGGCAGGCCGAGCTTCTCCCGCCAGTCCTTGCGGACGAACAGCGTCATCGCCTGACGGGAGTACGGGATGCCGTAGTGCCGGCCGTCGCGGCCCACCGTGGACGACCAGGACTTGGCGGTGATCTCGTCATGTCCGGCGATCGAGTCCGGGGTGATGGGCTTGAGCAGGCCCTGGGCCTGGTAGCTGCCCATCAGGGCCGTGTCGTTGATCATGACGTCCGGCAGATCCTTGGTGGACGCGCGGCTCTGGAGTTGCTGGTCGAAGTTCATGACCGGCTGGTAGTCGATCTTGATGCCGGTCTTCTTGGTGAAGGCGGCGAAGACCCTCTGGTAGGTCTGGGCGGACTCCGGATCGCTCCGGGTCCACACCTCCAGCGTGTTCGGATCGCCGGCCCGGGCGCTGCCGGAGCCGGAGCCGCAGGCGGCCGTTCCGAACAGGAGCCCCGAGACGGCGAGCGTGGCGACGAGGCGCCCGCGGCGGAGCCGCATATCTATGCAGCGTCGGCGATCCCGCATGGGTGGTTCTCCGTTCATATTCGTGAACTCGCTTCACGAATCTAAATGATCGGCCAAGCTACGGATCGTTTCATCGCCATGTCAATACATGGCCGAAAGATTTCACCGAGGCCATACGGTGCGGGAAGTGCGGCCCGGGAACGACGAAGGCCCCGACCGGATGATCCGGTCGGGGCCTTCGGGGCAGGGGGCGTCAGGCTTGGCGTTCTGCCTGCTCGGCGTTCTTCTTCTTGATGCGGGCGGCTTCCTTGCGGACCTCCGCCTGGGTGGCGCGCTCCCGCTCCAGCCACTCGGGGCCTTCCTGCTTCAGTGTCTCGATCTGCTCGGTGGTGAGGGGCTCGGTGACACCGGCCCGGGCGAGCCCCGCGATGGAGACCCCGAGCTTCGCCGCGACCACCGGGCGGGGATGCGGGCCGTTGTGCCGCAGCTCCTGGAGCCACTGCGGCGGGTTCGCCTGGAGTTCGTTCAGCTCGGCGCGCGAGACGACTCCCTCCCGGAACTCGGCGGGTGTGGCCTCGAGGTACACACCCAGCTTCTTCGCCGCGGTGGCGGGCTTCATCGTCTGGGTGTTCTGGTGCGACGTCATGATGCCCAGGGTATCTGGGCCCTGTCGGCAGATTCCCGCCGTCCGCCCGGAGGGCGGGGAATCTGCCGACAGGGCCCAGCATGTGCACGACCTCCGACCACGCCCGGTAACCTGGCCCGGTGACAGGCTCGGATGTTTCTCCCTCGTTCCGGCTCGTATACGTCCCCGGGGTGATGCCCGACAAGTGGGTGCGTATCTGGAACGAGCGGCAGCCCGATGTCCCGCTGGCTCTGACGCAGGTGGCCGCCGGGGCGGTGGCCGAGCGGCTGCTGGACGGGGACGCCGACGCGGGGCTCGTCCGGCAGCCCGTGGACCGGACGGTCTTCAGCGCCATCCCCCTCTACACCGAGCAGACGGTCGTCGTGGTGCCCAAGGACCACCTGGTCACGGCCGTCGACGAGGTGTCCCCGGAGGACCTGGCCGACGACATCGTGCTGCACCCCCTCGACGACGTCCTCGACTGGGACACCCTGCCCGGACAGCCCGCCGTCGAACGCCCCGCCACCACGGCCGACGCCATCGAACTGGTCGCGGCCGGGATCGGCGTCCTCGTCGTGCCGCTGTCGCTCGCCCGTCTCCACCACCGCAAGGACCTGGCGCATCGTCCCCTCAAGGACGCCCCCGAGTCGAGCGTGGCACTGGCCTGGCCCCAGGACGCGACGACCGACCAGGTCGAGGACTTCATCGGCATCGTCCGCGGCCGCACGGTCAACAGCACCCGGGGCCGCAAGCAGCCGGACGAGTCCGCGGCGTCCGACCGGGGCGGGGCCCGGCGTAAACCGGTGTCCGGGAAGCCGGCGCCCGGGAAGTCGGCGGCCGGGCGGTCCGCGGGTGCGAAGCGCACCGGCAAGGGCGGGCGCGGGGCCTCCAAGGGCGACGGGCGCGGCAAGCCCCGCCGTCGTTCCTAGTCGGTTCCGGGGCCCGCCGCAGCGAGCGAGGCCCTCGCGAACCGTTCTGGCTCAGCCGGCCGACGGAGACGGCTGCGGCGCCCCGTAGGACGGGTTGGGAGCGACCGTCTGCAGATCCTTCAGGTTCTCGGGGACCGGCAGCACCCGGACCGGCGCACCCGCCTGCGGAGGCGGCGGCGTCGTCTGGTCCCCGGGCAGCTTGGCCGGGGCCGTGATCTGGAAGCTGACCTGCTCGTGGTTGATCAGACCGGTCTTCTCCAGGACCGTGATGTGGTCGAGCACGGTGTCGTTGGTCGTGTCGGCGAGCTCCCGCACGAGGCTGTTCCGGGTGGTCGCCCGGATCTTGGCGACCGTCGGGAAGATGCCCCCGTGCGCGACGCGCATGATGGTCACCGCCGTGGAGTCGAACTCCTTGCCGGAGCTGCCTTCCGCCGTCGCCACGAACTGCTGCTGCTGCGGCGACGCCTCGTTCGGCAGGGTGATGCCCAGGTCTGTCGAGATCTTGCGGCAGGCCGCGTCGAGCCGGCCGTGTCCCACGAGCAGATGCTCACCGGTCTCCTTCATCGCCGGCGCCGTGCTCCGCTCCATGATGAGTTGTCCCAGCGGGTACTCCCACAGGCCGGCCGCGCGCACGCGCACCACGAAGTCGCGGTCCGCCTCGGTCAGCGGACCCCACTGGGTGTTGGCGATGATGCGGTCCTGGCCGGAAGCCGCGTTCTCCACACCCAGCATGCTGGGGTAGGCGAGCGCGGTGAGCGTCAGGATCATCGCACCGCCCACGAACGCGGTTCCTGCCGTGCTGCGCGAGATGCGCATCGTGCCTCCTGGGATATGAACGGCCCAACACCGAGAAGTACGGATGCCGGACGCGAAACAATCACCCCTGCCGCAAAAAAGTTCCGGATGTGACGGGGCCCGGTGCCGGAACCGCACAGCACCGGGCCCACCCGAACGCCGCTCCGTCCGCTCAGGGTTCGTAGGAGGCCGCTCCCGCCGTGCTCACCACCTTGTCCCCGTCGGCCCTGCTCAGCAGTCCGGCCGTCACCCACGCGTCCACCGTGGACCGCACCCGTGCCACCAGGGCCCCCTTGTTCCGGAAGGGCGCCCCGGCCCAGACCTCGTCCAGCAGCGTGGTGCCGTCGGCCTTCGCCGGGTTGGCGACGCCCGAGTCCCGGCCGCCGAAGACGGCCTTCGGCTCCTGGCGGCGGAAGTAGGCGTGCGTCGGATCCTCCGTCCCCTCGGAGAACGGCGCCCACTCGGTCCCGTCCAGCGTGAAGTGGAGCGGCTTGCCCGGCACCGGCGTGAGGGAGGCGGTCAGGTCGCCGGACAGTCCGGCGTCGCGGTACAGCCCGGCCTTCAGGAACTCCGTCGCGGAGGAGCGGGCGACCAGGTTGACCGGGCCGTGGAAAAGGGTCTGCAGGGACGGGTCGTCGAGGGCCTTCTCCACCCGCGTCCGGAACGGCAGGGTGACCCGGACGGTGTCGCCGGCCCGCCAGGTCCGGGACACGGCGAAATAGCTCCCCGGCGCCGGAGTGCCCGGCACCGCCCTCCCGTTGACGGTCACCCGGAACCCGGCGGTCGCCCAGGACGGCACGCGCAGCCGCAGCGTGAAGGCGGCGCGGGCACCGCCGAAGGTGAGGGTGCTGCCCTGCTCCCTGGGATAGCCGGTGGTCTGCGTGACCGTCACGCCCTTCTCGGCCCAGGTCAGCGTGGACGGGCTGTACAGGTTGACGTACAGGGCGCTGCCGTCGGACTTCGCGAAGTACACCGAGTCCTGGTACTTCGTGGCGCTCTCCATGCCGGTGCCTTCGCAGCAGGTCGTGCCCTGCTTGGGTGTGTAGTCCCGGACATGACCGGGCGTCAGCCCGATGAAGTACGTGACGAGCGGCTTCTCCGCGTCCGGCTTGTCCTGCTTGGAACCGAGCACCTGGTTGTACAGGGCCCGCTCGTAGTAGTCCATGTACTTCGGGTCCTGCGCGTGGAAGAACAGGGTCCGGCTCAGCTTGAGCATGTTGTACGCGCAGCAGGTCTCGGCGGTGGTCGCGCTCAGGGTGCCCCCGATCACGTCCCGGGCCTTCCAGAACTCCGCGGTGCTGGTGCCGCCGATGCCGTACATCCGGTGCGGGACGACCATGTCCCAGAAGTTCTTCGCCGAGGTGAGGTAGCGCTCCTCGCCCGTCTCGTCGTACAGCCGCACGTACCCGGTGAAGATCGGGATGTGCTGGTTGGCGTGCAGGCCGTCGAGGATGTCGGTGTTCGCGGCGCACGCGTCGATCAGCCGGTCCAGGTCGAACAGCTTGGCCAGCGCGAGGTGTTCGGCCTTGCCGGTGATCGTGTGCAGATCGCAGATCGCCTCGACGATGCCGCCGAACTCCCCGCTGGAGAAGATTCCCCACATCCGCTGAAGCGTGGCCTCAGGCAGCTTGGACAGCCGGGAGTACATCCAGTCGCACATGCCGGACGCGAGGTCCAGGGCCCGGTCGTCGTCCGTGGCGGTGTACGCGTCGAGCAGCCCCTTGAGGATCTTGTGCGCGGTGTAGTACGGCGCCCACACCTTCGTGTAGTCGGGAGAGGTCCTCGACTCCAGGTCGATGAACTGCGTCTCCGGGTACGCCGCGAGGAACCCGGGGTGGCTGGGCCCGCCCCAGGTGCGGCGCAGGGTGGCGGTCAGTCCGCGTCCGGAGGCGTCCGCGAAGGTCCCGCCGGCCGTCTCGTCGAAGGCGTACGACGCCAGGTCGCCCCGGCCCGTCGAGGCGTCGGCGGCCCGGCGGCCCTGCAACTCGGTGATCTCGGCGGCCGTCAGCGCCCGCGAGAAGACGTTGAACTCCTCGAAGGTGCCCGCGAAGACGGGGTCGGCGGAGTAGTTCGAGCGGCCGAGCCAGTTGTTCTTCAGCGTGCCGAGAGCCGCCGGGGTGAGGCTCATCGCGGCGTTCCGGGCGACGGCGGTGCCGTTGACGTAGAGGGTGCCGGTGCCGCCCGCGATCGTCACCGCCAGATGGCTCCACTGGTTCAGCGGCAGCGGGGCCGGGCCGTCGAGAGCCTGCTCGCCGCCCGCTCCTGACGTGGTGACGGCGAAGCGCGGCACTCCGGTCTGGTTGCGGGCGGCCAGGTACAGGTATCGCGTGGTGTCGTTGCCGAAGTCGAAGACACGGGTCCAGTTGGCGTCGTGCGTGGGCCGCACCCAGACGGAGAGAGTGACGGCCGAGGTCCCGCCGAGCGCGGCGGCCGGCAGATCCACGTACTGGTAGGAGCCCCGTACCTGGTCGGCGGCCGTCCCGAACTTCCCGGCGACGCTCAGCACCGCCGGCTCGCGACGCAGCGCCGTGCGCACCTCGGTCAGCGCCCCGACCATGGTGCCGATCCGGTCGGCGAACACCTGCTCCTTCGTGCTCCGGTACGCCTGCGCCAGCATGGTCAGGAAGTGGCCGGTGTAGTGCCCGCGCAGATTGCCGTTGGCCTCGCCGTCCAGGCCCTCCCAGCCGCCGGGGGCGACCGCGCCGCCCGTGGCGAGACCGGCGTTGGCGCGGAACACCTGGAGCAGCCGGTTCACGTCGTAGCCGCGGGCGTGGTCCAGCATCAACCGCCGCTTGTCGGCGAAGACACCCCGGCCGAGGCTCACGTCCTCCAGCCCGAAGGGCCGTACGGTCCAGGCGGCCGGGATGTCGGCGGCGGTCGCGGGGGCGGCGACGGCCCGGCCTGTCGCCGCCTCGGAGAGCGCGGGTACGGCGGCGGCGAGGGTCGCTGCCTGGAGAAGGGATCGTCTGGAGAGGGGCCGTGCCATGTGTGCTCCTCCACGGGGCCAACGGGTCCACGGACTCGACGCATTCGATATGCCGAACATTGTGCGAGTGATCGACCAGACCCTAGGGAGGGGACGGGGGAGCGTCAACGGGTCGGGTGAGGTGAGTTTCGGGTGAGGTGAGTTTCGGGAGAGGTGAGTTCAGGAAAGACCCGCCGAGCGGACCAGCCAGTCGAACGCCGTCTGCGCCGTGAACTCCTCCTGGCCGCCCCGCAGGAGCAGTCCGGCGGTGGCGAACTCCGGGGCGTCCGCCTGCGCCGGGACGTACGGGATCGCGATGCACCGCATCCCCGCCGCGTGCGCGGCGGCGGCGCCCGGGGCGGCGTCCTCCAGCACCACGCAGTCGGCCGGGTCAGCCCCGAGCCGGCGGGCCGCCTCCAGGAAGACATCGGGAGCGGGCTTGCCGTGCGCGACCTCGTCCGCCGAGACGACGGTCCGCAGTCCGGCGTCCAGGCCCGTGGCGCTCAGGACCGCCTCGATGGCCTCGGGCGAGGACCCCGAGGCCACCGCCATGGGCACATCCTCGGCCGCCAGCAGCTCGACGAACCTGCGCATTTCGGGGTAGGCGCGCGTGGAGCTGCGGGCGAGCTCGAGATAGCGGCGGTTCTTGACGGTGAACAGCTCCTCCACGGAAGCCCGCAGACCGTACCGCTCCCTCCAGTCCGCGACCGTCTCCTGCGTGCTGATGCCCACGTACCGCTCGTGGTCCGCCCAGCTGAAGTCGGGGACGCCGTGCTCGGCGAGGGTCTGCCGGCCCGCCTCGTAGTAGTTGGGCTCGCTGTCCACGAGCGTTCCGTCGAGATCGAAGATGACCGATATGCCGCCGAGATTGCTCATGGTGTCAGCATGTCAAAGACCATGATCCAGGGACCTTGAGGGGGGTCAGGACCGGGCCGCGCGACCGATCGACTCCACCAGCGGCAGCAGCCGGTGGGAGACGCGCTCCCGCAGGGCGATCTCGGTGCGGGTGCGGACGACCCCGGGCAGGCTGATCAGCTTCTGCACGACATCCTCCAGATGCGCGTTGTCCCGCGCCACGACCCGGGTCAGCAGATCCCCGCCGCCCGTGATGGAGAACGCCTCGACGATCTCCGGCACCGCGGCCAGCGCGTCGCCCACCTCGTCGAGATGGCCCTGGGTGACCTCGATGTGCACGAACGCGAGCACCGGATGGCCGAGTGCGGCGGGGGAGAGGTCCGGCGCCGTGCCGGTGATCACACCGTCGCGCTCCAGCCGGTCGAGCCGGGCCTGGAGCGTGCCGCGGGCGACGCCGAGGATACGGGCGTACTCGCGCACGCTCGTGCGCGGCTGCTCCAGCAGCAGCCGCAGGATGCGGGTGTCGAGCTCGTCCACGGGCATGCCGCGCCCTCCTCGTCCGTCGGCTCTGCCGCGGCCGCCCTCCGACCGCTGTGGCTATACCAATGGCTCAGTCTAGAACGAGCCAGTTGAGCCAGCGGCGTCTGGGACGCTCATATGGAGGCGTCGATGGCACCGCGGACCCCGCGACACCTTGTTCATGCTTTCCCATGCCGACATGCGAAGGGGGCGGTAAGCGTGCTGAAGAGGGTGTTCATGGCTCCGGATCCGGGGCGGACGCGGTTGCGGTTCGCCACGCGTGCGCGGTCGCCGTGTGCGGCCTCGCCGGACATTCCCTCACGGGGGCCGTCACCGGTGGTCTCGCCGCACTGCTCGCCCTGTTCACCGTCACCGACGCCACGGTCCGCGGCCAAGCCGTCACCACCGCGCTGCTGCCCACCTGCGCATCAACGTTGGAGCTGCCCGTAACCGCAAGAACCAGGGCAGCCCGTGGAAGCCCGACGACGCGAGTGTGCCGGGGGAGGTCGCCGACTACACACTCGACTGGGCCGCCTCGCATGCCCGGTAGGTCACAGATCCGGGGCGGCGTCCAACGTGGCCCGCCCGCTCGCCTCCGGAAGGGCCCACCGCACCGGGGTCCGCTCACCCCTACCGTCGGCCCGACGACGCTCATCGATGCCGCGGGCCGACGGTTCCTTTCGGATCCACCTTTGACCCGCCCGGTCGGCGTGACGCGTTCGGCTGGGGCACCTTGTCCCGCAGGACCTCGGGTCCGGCGATCGAGGCATCCGAACTTCCGCCGCTCGCCGCTGTGTTGTTCACCCATGGCCACCACGCCGACAACCTCGACACCGACGGGCGCGCCCTGCAGCCCAGGGCCGACGTCATCCTCAGCACACCGTCCGGGGTACGCCGGCGCGGCGGTAACGTGCGGGGGCTCGCCCCGTGGGCGACCTGGCGTCTGGAGTCCCCGGCCGTCTGACCGCCGAGGTCACCACCACCCAGGTGCAGTGCGCGCATCCGGTCCTCAGCCACGTGCAGGACTTCTCCGAGGTCGCGGATCTCGACTGCGGCGTCGGCGAGGTCGTACAACAGGTCGAATCCGTCGTCCTGTTCGGCTTCTTTGGCTTTCTCCCCGGCGGCTTGGGCATGCGACTCGATTCCGTTGAGCCGGTCGGTGAGGCTGAGGAGGGCGTCGCCTCTAGTGCTCTGACCAATCGCATCGACAAGGGGGCTGGGGACTTTGCCACCGCGGCCGATGTGGAGGCCGAGAAGACAATCCTCGGCGTGATCCGTGCCGCACGGCCCGATGACGCGGTGCTCGGCGAGGAAGGCGGGCAGCAGGGCGCCGGCGACGCTGTGCGCAAGTGGTTGGTGGATCCCCTGTGCGGCACGCTGAACTACGCCGTGGGCAACATGCTGGTGGCCGTCAATGTGGCGCTGCGCGATGGGGCGGCAGCGGTGGCCGACCCGTTCAGCGGCGAGGTTTTCTTCACCGATGGGGAGAGCGCCTGGGTGCGGCACGACGGGGACGACGACGCACTACTGACGCCCTCGCCTGCTACCCGGTTGGTGGACGTCAACCTGGATCCGCCGTTCCCGAGTGCGCCCGGATTCCGGGCCGTGGATCTGCTGGCTCACCCTGGATTCGTCGAACGTTTCCGGCCTCGGGTCGTGTCTACGACGCTGGCGCTGGCCTGGGTCGCTGCCGGCAAGCGCGCTGCGTATGTCACCGATGGCGGCGACTGCGAAGCGCGCCTTGCAGCGCGGCGAAGACCCGTCGGGTGTCATTCTCGGTGGTGCGCCAGTTGCTGAACGCGGCCCGCAGTGCGGGCACACCGTCGAGCACGGTTGGGGTGAGGAAGACCTCGTCGGCGAGTCGACCCGCGAGTGCGGTCAGGCGTTCGGTGGTGGGGTCTTCGGCAAGGGTGAAGCAGACGACGTTCAGGCGGACCGGTGCCAGGAGCTGAAGCTCGGGCGTGCTGTCGATGGCGTCGCCCAGGGTGTGTGCACAGGCGATGCAGCGTTCAACGATTTCTCGTTGGCCGTCGCGCCCGTACGCGCGCAGGGTGAACCAGGCCGTGATGGCCCGCAGGCGGTGGGAGTTCTCCGGAGTGAGGTGGGCCGTGTCAGGGGTCTCGCCAAGAGGGCCGAGGTAGGCGGCCGAGTTCTGGAAGACGGCTGTCTGCAGATCACGTCGGCGGGTGAACTGCACCGCGCTGTCGTACGGAACATTCAGCCACTTGTGCAGGTCGACGCAGATCGAGTCGGCCAGATCGAGGCCGTCGACCAGGTGCGAGTAGCCCGGGCACAGGGCCGCGAAGCCGCCGAAGGCGGCGTCCACGTGCAGCCAGAACCCGTAACGCTCACGCAGCGCGCCGATGGCGCGCAGATCATCGAAATCAGCGGTGTTGACGGTACCGGCATTGGCGACGACCACGCATGGCCCATCGGCCTCGTGCTCTTGCAACGCACGCTCAAGCGCGGCCGTATCGACGGCCTCCCGGCGGGGGAGAGTCTCCACCCGGATCAGGGCCGTGCGCCCCAGACCGAGAATCGACAGCCCCTTGGACACGCTCGAATGCGCGGCCCCCGACAGCACCCGTACCGCACCGAGGCCGCCCACGCCGTCCTCGGCAGGTGACACGCCCCTGCGCTCGCCGAGCCATTCCCGGGCTGTGGCAAGGCCGATGGTGTTGGACATGGTGGCACCGCTGACGAACGTTCCGTGATGGTGGTCGGACAGCCCGAACAGGCCGCGTAGCCAGGCGATCGACTCGCGCTCCAGGTGTTGTCCTGCTCCATCCAGTGACGAGAAGGCGTTCTGGTCCCAGGTCGCGGTCATCCAGTCGCCGGCCAACGCCGCCGGCGTCACGCCTCCCGTGACGAACCCGAGGTAGCGGGGCCCCGCACTCGCCGACAGTGTCGGTTCCCAGCGGGCGGCGAACTCGTCCAGCGTCGCCTCCAGACCCACACCCTGCGCGGGCAGCGGTGCGGGGGGCGGGACCGACGCCGAAGGGACGACGTCCCGCTCGTCCACGTCTGCGAGAAGCGCGGCGGCGTGCTGCTGGACGGCCTCCAGCAGCCGCGGCAGCTCATTTCGGTCTTCAGCGAGTTGCGGGTACACGGTGTCTCCGTTCGTCTCGGCTGACCACGACGGTAGGCAGACGCGGGCCCGAGAGCATGGTCCAATCATGGGAAACTGGACCAGTGCGGATCGGAGACGAGCAGCTGGTGCGGGCCTTGGGGCCCTGGCGAATACCCGATGCGCCACTGAGCGCGGCGCTGGCCCAAGCAGTGCGGGAAGCCGTGCTCGACGGCCGCGTACGCACTGGTAGCGAGCTGCCCGCCGAACGCCGCCTCGCCACTGCTCTCGGGGTCAGCCGCGGCACGGTGACGGCCGCGCTGGACCGATTGCGTAACAGCGGATGGGTCCGCACCCGGCACGGCAGCGCCAGCACGGTGCAGCTGCCCCCGGCCGCCGCGGAACGGATCGCCCCCATCTCGGCGACCGGGGAAACCGGCTCCGTCACCGACCTGCGCCGGGCAGTGCCCGCCGCACCACAGGACGCTTACCTGGCAGCGACCCGGCGAGCCCTGGAACGAGCAGCCCCGCTGCTGGCCGAGCACGGCGAACCCGGACCTGGTCTGCCCGAGCTGCGTGCCTTGATCGCCGCACGATACAGCCGTGAGGGTCTGGCCACCCGGCCCGAGCAAATCCTCGTCACCAGCGGGGCACGCGCCGCGCTGACCCTGCTCACCGCACACTTCAAACCCCGCGTGGCCGCCGTCGAGATCCCCACATTCTTCGATGCGCTGCGGGCACTGCGCGGTCCCGGAACGCGGCTGGTTGGCTTGAGGGTCACCACCGACGGGTGGGACCTCAACCAGCTCGAGGCCGCCTTCACCGCTGCCCGAGGCCACCTCGCATACCTGGTGCCCGACTTCCACAACCCCACCGGTGCGCTCATGCCTCAGCACATCCGTCGAGCAGTCGCTGACCTGGCCACCCACAACCAGGTGACCATCGTCGCGGACGAGACCATGCGCGACCTCGACCTGCGCGACCGGCCGGAGCCTGCGCCTCGGATCCGCGGCGCCTTGCTGATCGGTTCAACCAGTAAGACGATATGGGCCGGCCTGCGCATCGGCTGGATCCGAGCGACGACCCCACTCATCAGCCGCCTGCAGAGCAACCCCCTCGCCGGCCCACTGTCCGCACCCCCCATGCAACAGCTCATCGCCGCCGAACTCCTGGGCGACCTGGAAACAGTGCTCCATCGACGGCGCGGCGAACTCCGGCGACAGCGCGACCACCTCAGCAAGTTGCTCGCCGACGACAACCGTTGGCACTTCACCGTTCCCCCCGGCGGACTCGCCCTGTGGCTACACCTCACCGCCACTCCCGCCGACACGATCGTCGAACGAGTCGGCAAGAGCGGAGTCGAACTCGCCCCCGGCCCGCGCTTCGCCGCCGATGCCACCCTCACCCACCACCTGCGCGTTCCCTACACCCCACCCCGCGACGTACTCAACCGCGTCGCCGCGGTCCTCGACATAGCCTGCCGAGACTGAGCGAAACCCTCACCCAGGACGACGTAATTCTCGCCGTCTGACGCTTCGACGGCATTGCCTGCGGCGGAAATCTGGTCCTGTTCGCAACGCCGGGGCTACGAGTCCAACACGTACTTCTCATGTGAGTGTGACGGCCCGTCGTGGCGCCCTGTCTGCTTTTCCTATTCCCATGACTGTCAGGAGGTCATCTTTTCGTGTCTGAACCCGCAGAATGCCCGGCTGATGGAGCAGTCGGCGCAGCAGGCGCAGCAGCTCGACCATCTCGCCTCCACTCATCATCCGGCGCCGGGCAGTCGCCGTTCTCGGCGTTCGGCCTGCCGGGGCTCGGAGGGCGTGGCAGCACGTTCACCCACGCCATGGCCGCGATCCGTGCGCCCGGCGGGCCGCTGTCGGCATGCATGACCTCCCAGGAGCGCCCAGCTCGCCGCCTCCTGCCTCGCCCGCCGCCCTCGGCTCGTGGTGAGAAGTCGAAGGCGAGCGATGCGGAGCCTTCCGGGTCCGGTGGGGCCGACGAGCTGACGGCGTAAGCGGGGGCCAGCAGCGGGCGGCCTTCGGCCTGAGCTTCGAAGACGGAGCTCGAGCAGGCTGGGGTCCAGCACGCCCAGCAGGCCGTACCCACCCATGCGGCCTGGGCGGTCGGTTCACGGGCGCTGGACAGATCGGCTCGCTGTGAGCCGGAATCGGGAAGTCTCCGCAGCCGCCGGGGAGCCGGCCGAGCGAGATGCGGCGCAAGTCCCCGTGAGATCGCAGATGGGCATGCCACGTGGCTGCCAGAGCCCGATGGAGCAGGTCAGGTGCTCGCCATAGCCTGGCTGAAGTCTGACCCATTGGCCTCCCATCGGTCGGCATCGAGACTGATCTGCTGTGCCATTGGCACACTGGAGGGCGCGACTGTTGAGCCAGTGGGTCCCGAGGTGGTTATCTTTGCCCCATCCATGTACTTGCGGCGCCGCGTAGCGCCGGACGGCGACGAGGCCGGGTCCGGACCGCGTTGCCTTCGTCCTGCCTGCTTGTTGTCCGCCACCCGGGACGACCGTGGGCAGGACGCGTACCACCACAAGGGGGGCGGCGCACCGCCGTGAAGAGGATGTTCGTGGCTCCGGACCCGGGGCGCTTGAGGCTGCGCAACGCGACCCGCGCTGTCATCGGTATCGCTGCCGCCGTCGCTGTTTCCGAACTCTGCGGGCTATCGCTCACCGCATCGATCACCGCAGGGCTCACGGCACTGCTCGCCCTCTTCACGGTCACCGATGCGACCGTTCGTGACCAGCGGATCACCACCGCCCTGCTTCCCATCGCCGGATTCCCCGTGCTGGCGCTTGCCACCACACTGCACGGCATCGCCCCGGCCCGTGACGCCGCGTTCCTGGCCGTCGTCTTCTGCGGGGTCTATGCCCGCCGGTGGGGCCCGCGGGGGCACGCACTCGGGATCTTCGCGTTCATGAACTTCTTCATCACGCAGTTCCTGCACGCGGTTCCCGCTCAGCTGCCCGAGCTGTACACCGCTGTGGGCCTGGCCCTCTTCACGGCCGGCGCCACGCGCTTCGTGCTCTGGCCCATCGAGCGTCACACCCCACCCGCGGCAGCCCCGCCGGCCCTGCCCGGCAGCGGGTTGGCGCGGCCCACCACCCGGCAAGCCTTCCAGGCCACTGCTGCCTCGACTCTCGCGCTTCTGGTCGGGCAGCTGCTCTCCGAGGAGCGCTGGTACTGGGCCGTCGGTACTGTCTGGTGGATCTTCGTCAACACGGCTTCTCGCGGCGAAACCCTGGTCCGCGGTTTCCGCCGGGTCTTCGGAACTGTGATCGGTATCGCCGTGGGCCTGCTGGTCGCCATCCCGCTGCATGGCGCGCCCGGGCCGACGGCCGCCCTGGTTGCCGTCTGTGTCTTCGGCATCTTCTACACCGCCGCCGTCTCCTATTCCTGGATGATGCTGGCAGTGACGGTCATGGTCAGCTTGCTGTACGGCCTGCTGGGCGTGCTGGACCCCAGCCTGCTCGGGCTCCGTCTTGCAGAGACCGGTGTGGGCGCGCTGTGTGCCGCGCTGGCCGTGACCCTCGTCCTGCCGGTCACCACGCACGCCACGAACGATGCCTGGATCCAGCGGGCACTGCACTGCGTCCACGCGGCCACCGCCGAGGCGACCGCTCGCCTCGCCGGAGACCCGAAGGGCGACCCTGCCCCGCACGCCGCCGAACTGGAACTGCTGCTCGGCCGGGTGCGGATGGCACTCGCCCCATTGATGCACCCTTTGACTCCCTTCCGTGCTCGGAAAGCACGGGCCCGCCAGGTCATCGAGCTGCTCGACGACTGCGCCCGCGAAGTGCGGGGTCTGGTGTCCGTTGCCGCCGACCCTGTCGCGTCGCACGACGCCCGTCTGGCGGCTGCCTGCTGGCGCGTCGAGGCAGCGGTAAAAGCACTCACTGTCAGTGATCTGGGGCGCAGGGGCGTGGCCTCCGCTAGCGGCGAGATGCCTCATCAGGACGAGACGGAGTCGGCCCTCGTGCATCTGCGTGGCCTGGAGAAGGCTCTGTCGGACCTGGCGATGCCGCTTGGGTCGTCTCCGCGCCCTCCACTTGTCGGTTCCTGAGCGGGAGGAAGAGCGTCGACCTACGGCGCGGCGCTCTCTGCCAGACGGCTCATAGCCGCTCGTTGAGGTCGGCGCCTGAGCGACTGGTCGGCGCCCGAGCGACGAGCCGTCACACCCCCTTGACCTGTTGGTCTAGACCGCGCATGATCGACCGCGCGGTCATTCCGGACGGCTCAGGGACGAAAGGGCACAGTGATGGCGGACGGCAGCAGGCGGCGGGCGTTCATCGGGTCGTTCACGGCCGCAGGCGGCCCCGGTGTCGTGACGGCGGAGGTCGATGCCGACAGCGGCGCGCTGACCTTCCTGAGCGGCGTGAACGTCGTCCCCGACCCGGCCTACCTCGCCCTCTCGTCCGACGGGGAGACGCTGTACGCGGTCAGTGAGACGGCCGCGGGCGCGGTGGCCGCGTACCGGGTGACTGGGGACAAGCCCGAGCCGGCCGGACCGCCTGTCCCGCTCGACGCCGGCGGGCCGACCCACCTCAGCCTGTACGCCGGACACGTCCTGACCGCCAACTACGGCTCGGGCAGTGTCACCGCCGTCCCCGTCCGCCCCGACGGCACGCTCGCGCGGTCCGCCTCCGGCGTGCTCCAGCACATCGGCGGGGGCCCGCACACCCCGCGCCAGCAGGGGCCGCACGCCCATCAGGTGCAGCCCGATCCGAGCGGGCGCTGGGCCGTCAGTGTCGACCTGGGGACCGACTCGGTGCGGGTGTGCACGCTGATCGACGGCACCCCGGCCCTGCACCGGGAGGCCGCCCTGCGGCCCGGCTCGGGGCCGCGCCACCTGGCCTTCCACCCGGACGGCTCGTACGCGTACATCGTCAACGAACTCAGCCCCTCCGTCACCGTCTGTCGCTGGGACGCGGCGGAAGGCGTGCTGACACCGCTGACCGAGACCCCGGTCCTGCCGGGCGCACCGGCGCGCGACGCCTACCCCTCGGGGATCGTCACCTCACCCGACGGCCGTTTCGTATGGACCGCCACCCGCGGCGAGGACGTCCTGTCCGTGTTCGCGGTGGAGGGGGCGGACCTGCACCTGGTCGCCACGGTGCCCTGCGGCGGCCACTGGCCACGCGCCCTGACCGCGTCCGACGGCTTCCTGTATGTAGCCAACGAACGCTCCGGTGATGTGACCTGGTTCGCGGCCGACCCGCGCACGGGCATCCCGAGGCGAGAGGGGGCTATCAGGGTGGCGGCGGCATCATGCGTGGTCATCGGCTGACCCCAGGGGCGCGGGGCTGTGCTGATATGCGGCTCTGCCGCGTGCGCGCGACAAGCCGCAACGCACCTGCCCCCGGCCTGACACCCCACACCTCAACGGCGAAGACCCGCCCCAAACGGAGCGGGGCCTTCTCAGCCATGCAGGGCGCGTCAGCGAACCGGCGTCTGCTGAACCTGCTGCGGCGTAATACCCAACGCCGTCGTGTACTTCGCCAACGCCAGCTTCCCGATCGCCGGGTACGGCCCCAGCGACTCCGCCGCGGAGCATCCCGCCTCCTTGGCCGCCTCCTCGACCAGCCCCGGCTCGATCTCGGGGCCGATCAGATACGGCGCGAGGGCCAGCTGCTGTGAGCCCGAGGAGCGGAGCTGCTCTGCGACGGAGGCGATGGAGCCCTCCTGGTCCAGAGCCGCCGCCATCACCGGTACCGCCAGGCGCGCGGCCAGCAGCATGCCGGTGATCCCGGCCGCCTGCACGGCCTCGTCACCGCCCACGGAGGCCAGGACGATGCCGTCGGCGGCGGTCGCCACGGTGAACAGGCGGGCACGGTCCGCGCGGGCCAGACCGGCCTCGGAGAGCCGCACGTGCAGCGCCTCGGCGAGCAGCGGGTGCGGGCCGAGGACATCGGTCAGCTCCGCGGCGATGTGGCTCTCCATGACGGCCTGGCGGACCCGGCGCAGCAGCGCGCTGTCCGGGCCGGCGAGCAGCGGCACGACGACGGCGACGGGCCCGTCGGGCTCCCTGACGTCCATGCCGGCGGCACGCGCCTGCTCGAAGCGGGCGGTGCGCTCCTCGGCGGCGTGCGCGAGCACGGCCTGGAGCGTGAAGAACTCCGCGTTGTCCCCTTCGAGGTACCCGATGCGGGCGTCGAGGCCGGGCAGCTCGGAGCGGGCGATGCTCACGACCTCTTCGGCGAGGCTGCGCGTGGCGCTACTGGGCGTGCCCGGCACGGCGAGGACGAGCGCGGGCGCGCCCTCGGGAGCCACCAGCGGCTCGGGGCGGCGGTGCCGTCCCGGCTGGCGGGGTCGCGGCATTCGTACTGGCAGGCCGGACTCGGGTCCAGTGGGGGAACTCATGGCGCCGCATGTTACTGGTTTCCTGGGCTCTCCTGTTCGGGGAGGGTGCAGGTGAGCGGTATACGTCCGGTTTTGTCTGATGAGTTACGTACGGATTGAGTTACGTACGGATCATGCGGGTCGGATTATTCACCCGACTGGGTTGTCACGGACAGCATCGTCTCGTCACCCGGCAGTGTGAGGGGACCGGTGCTCAGCTCGGTCGCCAGGCGCACGGAGCCGTGCAACGGATCGCCC
This sequence comes from Streptomyces sp. NPDC040589, assembly GCF_055594445.1. Lineage (NCBI taxonomy): Bacteria > Bacillati > Actinomycetota > Actinomycetes > Kitasatosporales > Streptomycetaceae > Streptomyces > Streptomyces sp. NPDC040589. The sequence goes on from NZ_JBVIWP010000004.1 coordinate 462,396, forward strand.
TCGGCCGGCACCCGCCGCGCGTGCGGGAGCCGCTGTGCCAGTTCCTCGTCCACCGGCCCGAGGAGCGGCTCGCCCAGTTTGAACAGGCCGCCGGTGACGGCGACACGGGGCTCGCCACCGGAGGGGCACACGGCTGCCGCGGAGTCGGCCATGTGCCGCGCGGCCACGCGCAGGATGTCCGCCGCGACGGGGTCCCCCTCCGCGCAGGCGGCCACCCGGGGTGCGAAGGAGGCGAGGACGGCGGGCCGGTCCGGCCGCGGATACAGCGCGGCGGGCAGTCCGGCCACGGGCCCGAACACCTCCTCGGCGCTCGCCAGCAACCGGGCCGAGCCGCCCTCGCGCCCGTCATGGGCGCGCAGCGCGGCCTCGAGACCGGCCCGCCCGATCCAGGCACCGCCCCCGCAGTCGCCGAGCAGATGCCCCCAGCCGTCCGCGCGACGCCAGCCGGTCAGGTCGGTGCCGATCGCGATCAGACCCGTACCGCCGGCGATCACGGCACCGGGACGTGGCCCGAGGGCGCCCACGTACGCGGTCACGGCGTCGGCGGCCAGCGCGACCCTCCGTACGCCCAGCTCCCGGGTCAGGGCACCCGGCAGTTGGGCGCGCAGCGCGTCACCCAGGGAGGCGAGTCCGGCGGCGCCGACGACGACGGCGGTCAGCCGCACCGGCCCGGCCTCCGCGGTCAACGCGCGCGCCAAGGGCATGAGCAGCGCCATGAAGTGTGCGGGGTCGATGCCCCGGTCGCCCGTGCGGACCGGTTCTGCCGACTCCCGACGGGCCAGCGGCCCGCGCGCGGCGGTTCCCACCACCGCCCGGAGTCCGGACCCCCCGGAGTCCACGGCGAGAAACCCGGATCCCTCCGACGCCCCGGTCACGGTCACTGGACGCAACGGGATCCCCTCCTTCTCGAAAGGAAGAGTAGCCCCGGGGCGGCGTCCACGCGTGAGGACTTCCGCGTTCGTGCGGGGACCGGTTGTGTGCCAGTAGGGTGACGCGCTGTGGCACCACGACCCTTGCATGAACTTGTCGAAGCAGGCTGGGCGAAGGCTCTGGAACCTGTGGCCGAACGTATCGCCGCGATGGGGGACTTCCTGCGGGCCGAGATAGCGGCCGGCCGGACCTACCTCCCGGCCGGGGCGAATGTCCTGCGGGCCTTCCAGCAGCCCTTCGACGACGTCCGCGTCCTCATCGTCGGTCAGGACCCCTATCCCACGCCGGGCATGGCCATCGGGCTCAGCTTCGCGGTGGCGCCCGAGGTGCGTTCGCTGCCGGGCAGTCTGGAGAACATCTTCCGGGAACTGCACACGGACCTGGGGCTGCCCCGGCCGTCCAACGGAGATCTGACGCCGTGGTCTGAGCAGGGGGTGCTGCTGCTCAACAGGGCGCTCACCACCGCCCCGCGCAAGCCCGGCGCCCACCGGGGCCAGGGCTGGGAGGAGGTCACCGAGCAGGCCATCCGGGCCCTGGTGGGGCGCGGCAAGCCGCTGGTGTCGATCCTGTGGGGCCGTGACGCGCGCAATCTGCGGCCGCTGCTGGGAGATCTGCCGGCGATCGAATCCGCCCATCCCTCGCCGATGTCGGCGGACCGCGGTTTCTTCGGATCGCGCCCGTTCAGCCGGGCCAACGACCTGCTGGTGCACCAGGGGAGCGCGCCGGTGGAGTGGCGCCTGCCGTAGCCCGTCCGGGGTGTTGCCGCATGTCACGGCGCACACACAGGACATTCAAGGGCGCCCACATTTGTGTTCACATCGGCCTGTTCCGGGGAGTCCGGGGAACAACAGGCCTCGAAGGGCACGAGCGCCTCGAAGGGCACGAGCGCCGAGTCGCTGCGCGGTGTCGGGTGGTGGCCCCTCCACCGGTCCGGCACCGCGAAGGCCGGTGAGCACGACGCCGTCGTCAGCGGCGACGTGGAGTGGACCGACGACGGTCCCGAGGGCGGCGCCCTGCGGCTGGACGGCAGCGGATACGTGGACGCCGGCTCCCCGGTCGACACCACCGGCGCGGACTACTCGGTCGCCGCACGCGTGCGGCTCACCTCCACGTAGGGCTTCCACACCGCCGTCTCCCAGGACGGCTACGGGATCAGCACCTTCTTCCTCCAGTACTCCGGCCAGGACGAGAACTTCGCGTTCAGCTTCCCCGGTGCCCGTACCGTCGCGGAGAAGGCCGAGCGGCCGCGGGCTCAGCGTTCATGACTCGACGCCAGGGCGGCGGGCGAGGGTCAGGGAGGGTCCGTCACACCCACCCAGGCCGTCATGACGCCGGCGCGGCGGGCCGCTTGCGTGCCAGCATGATCGCGGGCACCGCGGCGAGGGCGAAGAGCACTCCGGCCAACGCGACGTACAGGTACACGCCGGTCGCCGTGCTCACTGCGGCGCTGTCGGCAGAGGTCCCGGGAATGAGGGTCGCTTTGAGTACCTCGCCGCCGGCGATGTTGAAGACGACCGAGCCGAGGGCGAGGACGACCGACACCAGACCGGCGATCGTGCCCTGCCGCTCGGGCGCTTCGATGCTGGTCGCCAGGTTGTAGCCGGAGGCGCCGATCGCACCGGCGGCCATGCCGAGCATGGTGCCGCAGGCGATCGCCAGCGGGAGCACCGATACGCCCGCCAGCATCGCGAAGGTCGCCACCGTCCCTACGGCGATGCCGCCGAGGAGGGGCAGCGCGGGACCGAACCGGCCCGCGATCCATCCGGCGCACGTACCGCCGATCACGATGCCGAGATTGGGCGCGGCGAGCAGCACCGCCACCGCCTCTCCGTCGCCCAGCCCGTAACCGAGCCCCAGGCCGGGGGACACCTGGGCGATGATGCCCGTCAGTTGCAGCATGCTCCGGAAGGAGCCTGCCGCCAGTACCAGGGCCAGCAGCGTCAGCAGGATCGGTCGGGTGAGGGCCCGGATGTCGATGATGGGTTCGTCGACCCGCAGCGCGAGGAACGCCCAGCCGGCCAACCCGGCGGCACCGGCCGCCAGCAGTGCGACCATGCCCCCGGACAGCCAACCGAGGTCGCTGCCCAGGCTGGTGTAGGCGAGCACCGCGGCGAGGCCGCCGCCGAGCAGAAGAGCCCCGGACACGTCGATCCGGCCGGTGCCGCGGATCGGCGACTCAGGGATGAAGGAACGCACACAGAGCGCGGCCGCCGCGGCGAGCAGCGCCGCCACGATGAACACGCTCCGGTAGCCGAACACGTCGATGACCGGCTGCATCAGGAACGGCTCGATGATTCCGACGATCGACGAGCCGGACGTCACGAGCCCGACCAGGGCCATCGCCACCCGCGGGGTGCAGATCTGGCGTGCGAGGGCCACCGTGATGAAGATCGCGGCGAAGGCGGCGCCCTGGAGGAAGCGCCCCACCAGGAAGATCCAGACGTTGGGAGCGGCGAGGCAGACCAGCGCTCCCGTACAGGCGAGGAGCAGCGTGCCGATGAGTATCCGGCGCTTGCCGAGGAGGTCGGAACTCTTCGCGAGCAGCGGCGACCAGATGGCCCCGGCCAGCATCGCGCTCGCGTTCAGCCACGCGGCCTGGTCGGTGTCGAAATGCTCCATTAACTGGGGCAGGACCATCATGGGCGAGCCGATGGCCACGTCGGCCAGGACGTTGGCGAGGGTGAGGACGGCCGCCCAGCGGATGAGCCGCTTGTTCCAGCGTTGCTCCTGGGCGCCGAGGGCGGGCTTTTCCAGTGTGTCGTTCACTCTGCGTTCTCTCCAGCGCGTCGAGGGGTGGTCTGCTGAGGGCCGTCGGGCGTTGTCCGCGTGGGTCGCAGCGCCTCGTTGCGGGCGGCGATGGCGGCCCAAGTGGTCGGCAGCATGCGGTCGCGACCGACGTAGACCCGGTCCTGGGCGAACGTGACGTACGGGCGCTGCCGGGCCTCGTACCGTGCGAACGCGGCGGTGTGGTCATTGCCGCACCGTTCGAGTTCTTCGGCGAGGAAGCGGGCGCCGGTCAGCGCGAGTGAGGTGCCCCGGCCGGACAGGAAGGCCGGGCTGTACCCGGCGTCCCCGACGAGGGCGACGCGGCCGCGGTGCCAGGAGGGCAGGTGGATCTGGCTCGCGGAGGTGAGGAAGAAACCAGGATCGGCGCGGGCCGCGTCCAGCAACTCCGGGATCCGCCACGACCGGTGGCCCGCGAAGGCGTCGATGAGGATCTTCTTCTGGGCGTCCAGGTCGTGATGGTCGTAGTCGATCGCTTCCGAGCGGAACTGGAAGACCGCGACGGCCTTGCCCGCGTACCGGAAGAGGCCTGCCATCCGGCGGGGGACGTTGTAGATCGAGTTGGCGCCCTCGGACCTCGCCTCGCCGGGGTGGTCGGCGAGGGCGAAGTAGACACCGAGGTGCCGGAGGTAGTCCTTCTCGGGCCCGAACGCCAGCCTGCGTACGGCGGAGTGCTGGCCGTCCGCACCGAGCACCAGGTCGTACCGCCCGGTGCGGCCCGATGCGAAACGTACGTCGACGCCGCCGTTCACGCCGTTGTCGGTCAGTGTCTCGATCGAGTCGCCGAAGCGGATCGCCGCGGTGTCCGGGAGCGCCTCGGCGAGGATACGGACGAGGTCCTCGCGGAGGAGTTCGATGTCGTCGTCGGAGTCGCTGATCTCCGCCATGGGGATCCGGGCCACCGGCTCGCCCGCACTGTCGACGAACTGGGTGAGCTCGGACATCCGGACCCGTTGCTTCTGGACCTTCTCGAGTAATCCCATCCTGTCCACGGCCTCGATCGCGTCACCGCGGATGTCGATGGGTGTGCCTGTGAGCCGGAGGTGGTGGGCGTACTCGACCACGGTGACGGCGTGGCCGCGGGTGCCCAGCTCAAGTGCGCAGGCGAGCCCGGCGATACCGGCTCCGGAGACAAGGATGTTCACGTGTGCGCTCCAGGTTTCGCTGAGGTGAGTGCGCGACGGCCTCTTAAAGAAACAAGCTGTCGCTTTTAGCGAGCTTACTTACCACCGGCTTGCACCGCAACGCCGCACCTGACGACAATCGGCACCCGAGCAGAGAAACAGGAGGTGAGCGCGGCGATGGCCGACGGGACCGCTGACCGGTCGCCCGCACGGCGCCCCGGTGGCCGCAACGCGCGGGTGAGAGCGCAGATCCTCGCCGCTACCGTCGAACTCGTGGCGCGCGACGGCATCGCGGGGTTCCGCTACGAGGAGGTCGCCGAGTTCGCCGGCGTGCACAAGACCAGCGTCTACCGCAACTGGCCCGACCGCGAGGAACTGGTGGTCGAAGCCCTGCTCCGCTACGCCGAGGATCTCGCCTCGGTCGCCGACACCGGCGACATCCACCGGGACCTGGCGGACTTCCTGCTGGCCCTCGCCGGTGGCATGGAATCGCCGTTCGGCAGGACGCTCGAACAGGCCCTCCAGCCTGCCCGCCAGAGCGCCACCGTCGAGGCGCTGACCAAGATCCTCGACCAGCGCGTGGCCGCCCTGCAGCGACGGGTGGACACCGCTGTCGAACGGGGCGAACTCCCCCCGGTCGACAGCTCCTTCCTCGGCGAGATGATCTCCGGCCCGGTCCACCTCATCGTCAACCGCGGCATGCGCCCGTTCACCCGCGCGGACGCGGAACGCATCGTCGGCGTGGTGCTCGCGGGCATCCGTGCCACGGCGCCACACGTCTGAGCAATCGCCCCTGGCCGCACCGTCCAGGCCGAAGGGCGAATGCCTGAGCGCCCGTCATATCCGCTGGACCCGTCATATCCGCTGGACCCGTCGGTCGTCCGACGCGCCCGTGCTGCCGGTCCGATGTCCGCGCCCCGCCCGTCATCGCAGACTGACCTGTGGCATGGCGCTCCGAAGCCGGACGGTCGGCTGCTGTGTGTAGTGCCCGGCTTTGGCCCACGCCGGCTCGACCGGCTTCGGGATGACTTCTTCGCCGCCCGACCGGCCCTGCGTCAGCCGAGGTGGGCCCGTGGGCGCCCCTCTCCTTGCCTCACCCGACGATCGCGGCCCGCACGCACAGCACGTCCGGCAGATGTGAGGCGAGCTGTTGCCAGGTGTCGCCGTCGTCCGCGGACGCGAACACCTCGCCGTTGCGGTTGCCGAAGTAGACGCCCGCCGGATCGCCGTCGTCCGTGCACAGCGCGTCGCGCAGCACCGTGCCGTAGTGGTCCTCCCGGGGCAGTCCCGCCGAGAGCGGCTCCCAGCTCTTGCCCGCGTCCGCCGTCCGGTAGACGCGGCACCGGTGGTCGGCCGGGACGCGGTCGGCGTCGGCGTTGATCGGGAACACGTACGCCGTGTCACCTCTGTGCGGGTGCGCGGCCGCCGCGAAACCGAACGTGGACGGCAGGCCCTCGCCGATGTCCGTCCAGTGCGCGCCCGCGTCGTCGCTGCGGTACACACCCCAGTGGTTCTGCAGATACAGCCGGTCCGGGGCCGCCGCGTCCCGCGCGACCTTGTGCACGCACTGGCCGAACTCCGGGTTCGGGTCGGGCAGGAACACCGCCGAGACACCCGAGTTGGAGGGAGCCCAGCTCGCGCCGCCGTCCAGCGTGCGGAACACGCCGGCGGTCGAGACGGCGACCGTCACGGCCTTCGGGTCGCGGGCGTCGGTGAGCACGGTGTGCAGACCCTCACCGCCGCCGCCCGGCACCCACTTCGACCGCGTGGGGTGCTCCCACAGGGGCCGGACCAGCTCGAACGTCTCCCCGCGGTCCTCCGAGCGGTACAGCGCGGCCGGTTCCGTACCCGCGTACACCACGTCCGGCTCGGCGGCGGCCGGGTGCAACTGCCACACTCGCTCCAGGGACGCCCCCGTGTCCTTGGGGAACTTGACGGCGGGGTGCGCCGGTTCGGTCCAGGTGCGGCCGAGATCGTCGGAGTGGAACACGGACGGGCCCCAGTGCGCGCTGTCGCCGCCTACCAGCAGCCGAGGGTTCGCGCCCCGGGTGTCGACGGCGACCGAGTACACGGCCTGCGCGTTGAAGTAGGGGCTCTCGTCGAACTCCCAGGCGCCACCACCCCGCCGGCGCCCGATGAACAGGCCTTTGCGCGTGCCCACGGCCAGCAGTACCTCGGCCATGCCGATCACCTCCGCGGCGTCGCCTTTGACGCCCTCGTCTCTGACACCGGCCAGTCTGCACCCCACCACTGACAGTCACCTCCGGAACCGGCTCCGGTGCAGGTCAGGCGGGTGTCGGGGGCCGCCGAGGGGTTCGGCGGACCACGATCCGGAGGGCCCCCGCGGGGACCCGGGCGACGTGGGGGCCGTCACGTCGGAGTACGTGCAGTGAGCATCCAGGGGCCGTCTTCCGTATGCAGAGGGCGGCGGGATGGTCATGCGCTCATGAGGAGGATGCCTTCGATGGCGTTACGAGGTCCGAAGGTGTGGCTGTGGCGCTGGCGGCGCAATCCGCTCAAGCGCCGCGCCGACAGGGTGGAGGCCTGGGTCGTGCTGGGCGTGTGGACGCTCACCGCGTTCGTCGGGATGCTGGCCGGCACGACGGTGAGCCGGTCTGTCGAGGACGGGCTGGCCCGGGAACGCGTGGAGTGGCGGCCCCTCGTGGCCCGGCTCGACGAGCGGGCTCCCGGGCGGGCCTCCGAGAGCGGCGGCGTGTCCCGTACCGAGCAGGTGTGGGCGAAGGCGACGTGGACCGCGCTGGACGGCTCCGCGCACTCCGGACAGCTCCGGGTCCCGGCGGGCAGCGCCGCCGGGACACCGGTCACGGTGTGGACGGACCCCGAAGGCCGTCAGGTGACCCGCCCCGTCACCGAGTCCCAGGCCCATGTACGGGCCTTCCTGATCGGCGGCGTGGCGGGTATCGGCGCCGCGGCCCTGCCGCTCGTCGGCGGCCGTGCCCTGCGCCGCCGGCTGGAACGCCTCCGCATGGACCAGTGGGACGCCGAGTGGTCCCGCTTCGGGCCGATGTGGGGACGTACGACGGGGTGAGGCCCTCGGAGGGCGCTGACGGAGCTCACCTACCCGTGTCCCACCCCGGTCAGCGCCTCCCGGCACGCCCGCAGCAACCCCTCGTCCTCGTGGATGTCGCTGCTGCCGTGGCCGCGGGCGTCGGCCCGGTGCCGCCGCGGGGACGCGAGTTCCGCTCGGAGCAGGTCGTGCAGGGGTGCTCCCGCGGGCCCCAGGGCCGCCACGCACCCGGCGACCGTCGTGCGGGTGCGCGGGTCCTCCGCCCACGCGGAGCGGAGGTCGGGAAGGAGCTGTTCCGGCTCCCCGGCGATCCGCCACACCGCGCACGCGGCCGTGGCCCGCTCCCGTACGGCCCCGGAACCGGCCATCCGCCGCAGACCGGGCAGGGCCGGACGGGCCGCCGGTCCCAGTCGTGCGAGTGCGTCCGCGGCGGCCGTGCGGCGCCGCCGGTCGCTACCGCTGTCCGTCAACTCCCGGAGCAGCACGGGCACCACGGCATCCGCCCCGCCCGTGATCGACCACAGCGCTTCCGCTGCCGCGACGGCGTGGTCCGTCTCCAGCAGTCCGCGCAGATCCGGTATCGCCTCGTACGCGGCGCCGCCGAACCCGCCGAGGGCACGCACCGCCGCCCTCGTGACGGCGTCGCGCAGCCGCAGCCCGTCCGGCATGCCGCGCAGGAGACGTACCACCGCCGGTATGGACTCGGCGTCGCCCAGTGCCGTGAGCGCCGACAGCAGGGGAGCGGCCCGCTCGTATATGTCAGGGCCGTCGAGCGGAACGCGGGCGAGCCGGCGCCGCAGAGCGGGAGCGAGCGGCAGGGCCGCCGGCCCCAGGTGGGGTATCGCGTAGCCCAGGTCGTCCGGCACGACCGGACCGGCCAGCACCTCGGACAGCACCGGCGTGGCCCGAGGATCCCCCGTCCCGGCCAGCGCCTTGAGCGGACCGCCCAGCGTCGGCGCACCCCGCTCCCCGTGCCGTACGCGAAACTCGGGACGGTAGGTCACCAGCGCGTGGAGGTGGTCCGCCGCCGGAGCGGCCAGCTCGAAGAGCTCCACCAGGACGGCGACCGCCGCATCATGCAACCGGCCCTCATCGGCGCCCAGTTGGGCACCGATGAGGCCGACCGGTTCCGCGCCGCTCGTACGCCACTCGCGGAACAGCCCGGCCGACATCCACACGGCGTTGCACCGGTCGAGGGGATCCGGACTGGTCAACTGCCCGCACAGCAGGGCGACCCGGTCGGTGACCCGACTGCCGAGCGCGGAGTGCAGCGTCCGCATCAGCTGGGAACCCTCCTCGTCCGAGGGGCGCAGGCGCCGCAGCCGGTCGGCGAGCGTGTCCGTGCCGGGACGGTCGCTCGTGCGGCCGGTGCGGGTGTGCTCACCGGATCTGTCCCTGAGCAGCCGGACGACGGCCGGTACGAGATTGGCGGGAAGTAGCTCCGGCGCGCATCCCGCCAGCTGTCCGAGCGCGGCGAGCCGCAGCCCGGGCCCGTACGGTGGCCCGCTCAACTCCGCCAGCAGGTCCACCGCCTCGGAGGCGTGCCCCTGGTGCCGCTCGACGAACAGGCCCAGGCTCACGGCCAGGGCGAGCAGAACCCGGTCGTCCCGCTCCACGGTGATCCGCTCCCGCAACAGGGCGAGCACACGGTCCGGTGGGCCGAGGAACCGCACGAGCGCGCCCGGAGCCGCCCGGCGAACCCCGGCGTCCGCGTCCCCCGCGAGCCGGACGAAGACATCGGCACCCGCGTGCAGGGCGGCAACGGCTCTCGCGGCGATTTCCTCCGAAGCGCCCCCGTGACCTGCGATGTCGCCGATACTGACGAGGAGTTCCACGACTCCCGCCCGGTCCCGCACCTCCTCGCGGACGGCGAGCGCGAGGAGAAACGGAACACAGGCGAGGGTCGCGTCGTACACGCCTCCCTGGTGGTGCACGGCGCCGTACATCCCGTCGAGCGCGCTCTCCCGCTCGGCCGGGTCGGCGGAGGCCAGTCCCCGCAACAGTCCGGGCACGTCCTCCGCGCTGCCGTACGCATGCCGCAGCGAGGCCCAGTCGACCTCGTCGATCCCCCTGAACACGTTGTCCTCCCCAGGCGAAGTACCAACTGACGGGGAGTCTGCACCACGGCACTGACAACGAAGCGGAATCGGGAGATGACTGTGCGCGAACTGTGCGCCGGTTGGCCGACGACGGTTCAGTTCCCGTCGGGCAACGCCCGCTCCAGGATCGCGTCGAGGCCCGCAGCCTCCGGCAGCGTCCCGAACGCCTGCCCCCAGTCGCCCCCGAGCCGGGTCGCGCAGAACGCGTCGGCGACCGCCGGCGGGGCGTGCCGGACCAGGAGGGAGGCCTGGAGCGTCAGGGCCATCTGCTCCACGAGCCGGCGGGCCGTCGTCTGCGACGCCTCGGACAGCCCGTTCTTGAGCCGAGCCACGGCGGCGTCCAGCCGGGCGTCCGCGCCCCGGGCGAGGTCCAGCTCGCCGAACAGCGCCTCGGCGGTGCCCGGTTCGCGGCTCAGCGCCCGCAGCACGTCGAGGGCGTTGACGTTCCCCGAACCCTCCCAGATCGACAGCAGGGGAGCCTCGCGGTAGTGCCGGGGCATGCCCGAGTCCTCGACGTAGCCGTTGCCGCCGAGGCACTCCAGGGCCTCCGCGGTGAAGGCCGGGCCCCGCTTGGTCACCCAGTACTTGCCGACGGCGGTGGCGATCCGGCGGAACGCGGCCTCCGCCCCGTTCGCGTCGTCTCCGCGGATCGCCCGGTCGGCCGCCCCGGCCAGCCGCAGGGTGAGCGTCGTGGCGGCCTCGGACTCCAGCGCCAGATCGGCCAGCACATTGCGCATCAGCGGCTGATCCAACAGCCGGGCACCGAACGCGCTGCGGTGCCGCGCGTGGTGCCCCGCCTCGACGAGGGACCTGCGCATCAGCGCGGCCGACATCATCACGCAGTCAAGCCGCGTGCAGTTGACCATCTCGATGATGGTCTTCACGCCGTGGCCCTCCGGCCCGACCAGCCAGGCCACGGTCCCGTCGAACTCGGGCTCGGAGGAGGCGTTCGAGCGGTTGCCCAGCTTGTCCTTGAGCCGCTGGATGCGGAAGGTGTTACGGGTGCCGTCGGGCAGCACACGCGGCAGCAGGAAGCAGGACAGGCCGCCCGGGGCCTGCGCCAGCACCAGGAACACGTCGCACATCGGCGCCGAGGTGAACCACTTGTGCCCGCGCAGGGTGTACACCCCGGGCTCGGCCGTGGGTGTGGCCGTCGTCGTGTTCGTCCGGACGTCGGAGCCGCCCTGCTTCTCGGTCATCCCCATGCCCGCCAGCAGGCCCCGCTTCTCCGTGGGCACCCGGAGTCCGGGCTCGTACTCCCGGCTCGTCAGCAGCGGCTCGTAGACCTTCGCCAGCTCGGGCTGCCTGCGCAGCGCGGGGACCGCCGCGTAGGTCATCGACGTCGGACAGCCGTGACCGGCCTCGGTGTGCCCCCAGACCAGTCCGCCGGCGGACCGGGCGACGTGCGCGCCGGGCCTGTCCTCCGCCCAGGGTGAGGCGGCCAGTCCCTCGGTGATCGCGGTGCGCATCAGATGGTGCCAGCTCGGGTGGAACTCGACCTCGTCCACCCGGTTGCCGTACCGGTCGTGCGTGCGCAGCTCCGGCTCGTGACGGTTGGCCAGATCGGCCCACTCCTGCGCCTGGGCGCTGCCGGCCTGCCTGCCGAGCCGGCGCAGTTCCTCCTCGGCCCACCCGGCGCCCTCCCGCCGCAGCCCTTCCAGCAGGGCCGTGTCGTCGGAGGCGTCGTAGGGGGTGAGGAGAGGGGCCTGGTTGGTGACGTCGTGCGTGGCGGGTCCGCCGTACGCGTGCTGTTCGTCGAGTGTCGAGACCATACATCGAATGTTGCACTCTTTCTGCGGCCGCAGCAATATCGCAACACGGAAGGCCGCCGCGTACAGTACGTGACCATGCCGATGAACGTCCCGGCGCGGCCCGGCGCGCTCGAGTTGCGTCCCCTGTCCGCGCGGTCGGTCGTCCTGAGCCTGTTGCTCGGGACGCATCCACCGGAAGCGCCGGTCAGGGAGCTCGTGCGGCTCGTGGAGGGCTTCGACGTCGGCGGCTCGACGCTGCGGGCGGCGCTCAGCCGGATGGTGGCCGCCGGTGACCTGCGGCGCACGGACACCGGCTACCGCCTCAGCGACCGGCTGCTGGAACGCCAGCGCCGTCAGGACGACGCCGTGCACCCGCGTACGCGCGCCTGGGACGGCGACTGGGAGATGGTCGTGATCACCGCGACGGGGCGCGGCGCCGCCGAGCGCGCCGAGCTGCGGGCCCGGCTGTCCGCCCTCCGTCTCGCCGAACTCCGCGAGGGGGTCTGGCTCCGGCCCGCCAACCTGGACCGTGCCCTCCCCGGCGAACTGGACCAGGTGTCCCAGCGCTACACGGCCCGCCCCGACCGGCCCCCGCGCGACCTGGCCGCGTCCCTGTGGCCGCTGGACACCTGGCCCGCCACGGCCCGGGCGCTGCTCGCCCACATCGCCGACGCGCACCGCCCGGCTGATCGCCTGGCCGCCTTCGCCGCCGTCGTACGCCACCTGCTGGCCGATCCGGTCCTGCCGCCCGGGCTCCTGCCCGCCGACTGGCCCGGCGCCGAGCTGCGCGTGGCCTACACCGACTACCAGCAGGAGCTGACCGGGGAGGTCCGCGCGCGCGTGCGGGGCGCATGACGCGGACGGCCGTGGGGGGGGGGGGGGGGGGGGGGGGGGGGAGAGGGGGGGACCGGCGGGGGGGGGGGGGGGGGGGGGGGGGGGGGAAAAAGCAAACCACCCCACCCACGGACACCTCAAAGCCCACCGAGGGGGGGGGGGGAGAGG
>NZ_JBVIWP010000004.1:475123-714758 GCF_055594445.1 Streptomyces sp. NPDC040589
GTGTGGGTGGCATACACCAACTACAAGAGGGAGTGGACGGGGGAGGTCCGCGCAAGCGTGGGGGACGAAGGACGAGGACGTCCGGCCAGACCGCCCGCCGGGACGCCGCGCACGGCCGCCTTCACCGTGGGGGGTCTACCTGTAAGTGACGTCCGAGGTGGAGTACAGGCAGTTCTTGCTGTCGGGTCCCGACCCCACAGCGGTGTTGTTGTTGTACTTCTGGCAGGGGACGACCTTGCGGCCGGAGTCGTTGCGGATCGTGATGCCCCGCAGCGTCGCCGCGTCGTTGCGGTTCACGTTGATGCCGACGATGCGCGCGGTGGAGCCCGTGCCGGTCACGTCGATGTTGCTGAGGTTGACCTTGCGCGTGTACTGCGTGGAGCAGTCGCCGCAGGAGCGGTAGAGCGTCTTGAACTCCTGCACCGCGAAGTTGGAGATGTTCAGCGTGCCGCCGCCGTTGTGCTGGAAGACCTTGTCCGCCGCCTTCTTCGCGCCGCCGCCGATCACCTGGTACGTGGCGCCGTTGCCGCCGCGGAAGGTGGCGGCGTCCTCGCCGACGTCCTCCCACCAGACGTTCTGCAGCGTGCAGCTGCCCTCGCAGTGGATGCCGTCGGCCGCGGGGGCGCCGAGGATGACGTTCTTCAGCACCGCGCCGTCCGCGAGCTTGAAGATCGGGTCCTGGCCCTCCTCCTGGCCGTCACCCGCCAGGGCGCCGGTCCCGTAGTACCGCTTCATCCCGTAGTCCTTGGTACCGGAGACGGAGATGGTGGTGGAGGTGCCCTGGCTGCCGTTGGGGGTCGGCCAGGTGGCGGCGCTCGCCGTGGGCGCGTTGGTAGTCATGATCATGCCAACCGACAGGCCGAGGGTGGCCAGCGCGCCGGTCAGCGCGCGCCTGCGGGCGCGCGGACGTGTCGCAGAAGTCATGTCCCGATTCCTTCTGTCGTCTGAGGGAGTGAGTGATTCGGTGAGGAGCGAGGTGGGGTGTCCGGGCGGACGGGGTGTCAGAGCCTTCCGGCGCCCGCACCCGACGTCACCGAGGTGACGACGGACGAGGCCGGCTCCGCCGTATAGCCGTACGGCGGGCTGGTGAAGCCGCCGACGCGCGAGACCTCGGTCGCGGCTCCGCCGAGGTCGTTGCCGCGCAGGTTGGCGTATCCGTCGACGTCGCTGCTGCGGTTCGTCGTGACCGCGACCTTCGTCGAGCGGAAGACGTTGTTCTCGACCAGCATCTGGGCGCCCATGCGCGAGTGGCAGGCGGTGTCGGCGCCCTCGACGTAGTTGTTGTAGAAGTGCCCGGTGCCGAAGCGCAGGCTGGGGATGCGCGAGTACACGTTGGCGAAGTGGTTGTGGTGGTACGTCACTTTCAGCTTGCCGGTGTCCTGGCTCGCGTTGTTGTCGCTGTGGCCGACGAGCGAGCCCTTGAAGTGGTTCTTGAAGGTGTTCCAGGACACCGTGACGTTGTCCGCTCCGTGGTTGACGTCCAGCAGACCGTCGTAGAAGTCCTTGTCGTGATCACGGTCGGCCGAGAAGGAGTTGTGGTCGATCCAGACCTTGGTGGACGCCTCGACGGTGATGCCGTCGGCGGGCGCGACCGGCTTGCTGATGTTCAGGTTGCGGACGACGACGTTCGAGACCTTCTTCAGCCGCAGTCCGCCGCCGGTGAACCCGGACGCCGAACCCACGCCCAGGACGGTCGTGTTGGACCCGATGTCGACCTGACCGCTCAGCGAGATCAGGCCGTTGACCCGGACGACCTTGGCCGAGTCGCCGGTCACCGCCGACTTGAAGGCGCTCAGTGTGGAGACGGTGACCGCCGAGGCGCTGCCGCCGCCGGTCGTCCCCGCGCCGAACCCGATCGGCGAGGTCTCGGCGGCCCCGGCCGGCTGGGGAACGGCCAGGACCGCCACGGTCGCCAACGCGGACGCGGCGGCGACAGCCAGGGTGGATCTGTGTACGCGTGTGCGTGGGGGAGTACGCATGTGGGGTGCGTCCCTTCGTGGTGCCGTCATGGTGCAGATGGTCATGTACATGAATGACGTTCGCCATGTTGTTCACCGCGCGTGCTGTGTACGACCGACCCGGAGGTCGCGGTCACACTGCTGAACGGAACGTAGGGGGCAAGCGCTTTCTAGTCAACGCCTCGCGCAGAACACATTCGGCCGCTCCTGGTCAGCGCGGGTGGTGTCACGAGGGCGGTGTGGGAGCGCTTCCATGAAGGCCATGTGCATGTCACCATGCCGACGAACGCTTCCCTTCACGAGAGGGCGGGTCGATGAGGACTCCGCGCATGCGTACGTTCGTCGGTGGACTCGTGTTCATGCTGGTGGCCGTCGGCGCCCTTGCCGTGCCGCCCGGACCGGCAGCCGCCGGCACCGCGCGGCCCGGCCGCGAGAGCTCGCTGCCTGGGTCGTTCACATGGTCGTCGAGCGGCCCGTTGATCAGCCCCAGGCCGGACGCGGCCCACCCGATCCTCTCGGTCAAGGACCCGACGGTCTTCCGCTACCGGGACCGCTGGCACGTCTACTTCACGACCGCCGACACCGCCGGACGCTGGAGCCTGGGACACACGAGCTTCACCGAGTGGTCCGAGGCCGCCTCGGCACCGCAGACGTTCCTGGACACCAACCCGAACATCGGTGACCGGTACGCCGCCGCGCCCCAGGTGTTCTACTTCGCGCCCCAGCGGACCTGGTACATGGTCTACCAGACCGGGCCACCGTCCTACTCCACGACCAAGGACCCCTCGGACCCGCTCAGTTGGAGCGCGCCGCGCGACTTCTTCGGCAGTGAGCCGCCGATCGTCACCGAGAACAAGGGCGACGGCGCCTGGCTCGACTTCTGGACGATCTGCGACCGGACGGACTGCTACCTGTTCTTCTCGGACGGCAACGGCCACCAGTACCGCTCGCGCACCAGTCTCGCCGCGTTCCCGAACGGCTTCCGCGACACCGCCATCGTGCTGTCCGAGCCCAACCGCTTCGACCTCTTCGAGGCGGGCAACGTCTACCGGCTCGGCGACGGCAGCGGCTACCTCATGCTCGTCGAGGCGCTCGCGACCGGATCCGACTGGCGGCGCTGGTTCCGGGCCTGGCGGGCCGACAGCCTGGGCGGCGCCTGGACACCGCTCGCCGACACCGAGGCCAACCCGTTCGCCCGCTCCGGCAACGTCACCTTCGAGGCGGGACAGCCGGCCTGGACCAGGGACTTCAGCCATGGCGAGATGATCCGCGCCGGTGTCGACCAGACCCTCACGATCGACCCGTGCCGCCTGCGGTTCCTCTATCAGGGGATGGACCCCGCCGCCAATGGCGAGTACTACCGACTGCCCTGGCGGCCGGCCCTGCTGACCCAGACGAACTCCACCTGCTGAACCGCCGTACGACGTCCTGCGAGCCGCACCCCACAACGGAAGGACACGGACGTGCCTGCCACCCCCCGTCCCACGGCGAGGAGACCGCTGCGGTCGATCCTCCTCGCGCTCGTCGCCGCGCTGCTGCCGATGCTCGCGGCCACGGTGCTCACCGCACCCTCGGCCGCCGCCCGTGAGCCGGCCGGTGGGTCCGCCCGCGAGGAGGCCGTACCCGCCGCGGCCCTCACCGAGGTCACGAACTTCGGTACGAACCCCAGCAACCTGCGGATGTACCTGTACGTGCCGGAGAGCGTCACGCCGAACCCGGCGGTCGTGGTCGCCGTGCACTGGTGCACCGGCTCGGGCCCGGACATGTACAACGGCACCGAGTACGACACGCTGGCCGACCAGTACGGGTTCATCGTGCTCTACCCGTCCGTCACCCGCAGCAGCAAGTGCTTCGACGTCTCCTCGCCCCAGGCGCTGCGCCGCGGCGGCGGCAGTGACCCCGTCGGCATAAAGTCGATGATCGACTGGGTCACCCGCACCTACGACGCCGACACCGGCCGGGTGTTCGCCACCGGCATCTCCTCCGGCGCGATGATGACGAACGTCCTGCTCGGCGACTACCCCGACGTGTTCGCGGCCGGCGCCGCCTTCTCGGGCGTCCCGTTCGCCTGCTTCGCCACCACCGACGGCTCCGAGTGGAACAGCGACTGCTCGGGCGGCACGCTCACCCGCACCCCCAAGGAGTGGGGTGATCTGGTCCGGGGCGCGTATCCCGGCTACACCGGTCCCCGCCCGCGGATGCAGATCTGGCACGGCACCCAGGACGACGTCCTGCGCTACCCCAACTTCGGGGAACAGATCAAGCAGTGGACGAACGTGCACGGCGTGAGCCAGACGCCGACCGCCACGGACACGCCCCAGTCCGGCTGGACCCGCACCCGCTACGGTGGTACGGGTGACCGGGCGCCCGTGGAAGCCATCAGCCTCCAGGGCGTCGGCCACAACCTGTACGCCCATGGCATGGCGTCCCGAGTGCTCACCTTCTTCGGCCTGGACAGCTCGGGCCCGGCGCCGCAGCCCCAGCCCGGCGCCTGCAAGGTGACGTCCACGGTCAACGCCTGGAACACCGGCCTGACCGCGTCCGTGACCCTCACCAACACCGGTACGACGACGGTCAACGGCTGGAAGCTGGGCTTCACGCTCCCCGCCGGCCAGACCGTCACGGGCGGCTGGGGCGCCACGTACGCTCCGTCGTCCGGGGCGGTCACCGCCACCAACGTGACGTACAACGGCACGATCGCGCCGGGCGCGAGTGTGAGCATCGGCTACCAGGCGAGCCACGGCGGCAACAGCGCCGCTCCGGCCGGGTTCACGCTCAACGGGAAGGCGTGCACGGCTGGTTGACGTACCAGCTGCTCCGAGATCCGGGTGCCGGTCAGACCGACCGGTGGTACTGGTCCGGCACCCGGACCTCACCGCCGAGTTCCCGCGCCGCGTGCCGGGCCCACGAGGGGTTGCGCAGCAGTTCCCGGCCCAGCAGGACCGCGTCCGCCTCGCCGTTGGCCAGGATCTTCTCGGCCTGCTCGGCGTCGGTGATCAGTCCCACCGCGGCGACCGGCAGGGTCGTCTCGGCCTTCACCCGGGCGGCGAAGGGCACCTGGTAGCCGGGGCCGGTGGGGATCCGGGCGCCGGAGGCGTTGCCACCGCTGGAGACGTCCAGCAGGTCGACGCCGTGGGCCCGCAGGTCGGCGGCGAAGCGGACGGTGTCGTCCGCGGTCCAGCCGCCGTCCTCGAGCCAGTCGGTCGCCGAGATACGGAAGAACAGCGGCTTGTCCTGCGGCCACACCTCCCGTACGGCGTCCACCACTTCGAGGGCGAAGCGGACGCGGTTCTCGTACGAACCGCCGTAGGCGTCGGCGCGGTGGTTGGAGTACGGGGAGAGGAACTCGTTGATCAGGTAGCCGTGGGCGCCGTGGATCTCGGCGATCTCGAAACCGGCGGCGAGGGCGCGGCGGGCCGCGGCAGCGAACTGTCCGACGACGTCCTTGATCTGGTCGACGGTCAGCTCGGCCGGGACCGGATGCCGCTCGTCGAACGCGAGGGGGCTCGGCGCCACGGAGTCCCACCCGTACGCGTCCGGGCCGACCGGGGCGCCGCCCTTCCAGGGCTGGTCCGTCGAGGCCTTGCGGCCGGCGTGTGCGAGCTGGATCGCAGGCACCGTGCCCTGAGCGGCGAGGAAGCGGGTGATGCGGCGGAACGCCTCCACCTGCGTGTCGTTCCAGATGCCGAGGTCGTACGGGGAGATGCGGCCCTCCGGGGACACGGCGGTGGCCTCGACGATGATCAGGCCCGTGCCGCCGGCCGCGCGGGCGGCGTAGTGCGCGAAGTGCCAGTCGTTCGGGGCGCCGGCCTCCGGGCCCTCCGGTGCCGCCGAGTACTGGCACATCGGGGGCATCCACACCCGGTTCGGGATCGTCACATCGCGCAGGGTGCAGGGCTCGAAGAGCGCGGTCACGGCGGACTCCATTCATTGCGGGGCCGGTGTCGACTCGTACGATAGGCATCGTAGTACGGTGGATGTCAAACTACGATGGTTCTCGTACTATGGAGGTCCCCCAGGAAGTGGAGTCACCATGACGTCCCCCGCCGTGAGCAGCCGCGCCCTGCGGCATCCCGAGTGCGACGAGATCCGGCTGGAGGAGGTGCTGCACGCGCTCTCCGAACCGATGCGGTTGCGGATCGTGCGGGAGCTTGCCGCGGTGAGCGGGGAGTTGTCCTGTTCGCATTTCGATCTGCCGGTGACGAAGTCCACGACCACGCATCACTTCCGGGTGCTGCGGGAGAGTGGGGTGATCCGGCAGGTCTACCGGGGGACGGCGAAGATGAACGGGTTGCGGCGGGATGATCTGGAAGGGCTGTTTCCGGGGCTGTTGGACGCGCTGCTCGATGCGGCGGGGAGGCAGGCCGGGAGGCTTGCCCCTTAAGGAACCTTGCTGTGTGCGGCGTTCAGCAGGGACTCCCAGTCCGGAAGCTTGACCACTCCGCGTCCGAGCGACGCTCCCAGCTTCGCCTCAGCTCGTTCGATCGACTGCCAGCCCGTCCACTCGACCGGGTCGGCGCCCGCCGCGCGCAGGGCCGTGAGCGTGTCCTGGGGGACGTCCCCGGCGGCGAGGAGCGGGGCGTCCTCCAGGAGGGACATCGCCGTTTCCTTCGCGCAGGGCCGGTTCGTGCCGATCACGCCCGTCGGGCCGCGTTTGATCCAGCCGGCCACATACTCGCCCGGGGTGACGACGCCCTCGCGCAGGACCCGTCCGGCCAGGTTCGGCACGGTGCCGGTCTTCGCGTCGAACGGCAGCCCCTCCATCGGCACTCCGAGGTAGCCCACCGAGCGCAGCACCAACTGCGCCTCGATGTCCTCGTACCGGCCCGTGCCCGTCACACCGCCGTGCCCGTCCGGTGCCGTCCGCTCGAACCGCACCGCGCCCACGTGGCCCTGCTCGGCGAGCAGTTCGACCGGTCGGAGGAAGAAGCGCAGGTGGATCCGGTGCGGGGCGTCTGCCGGCGGTGACTCGGCCCAGCCGCGCACGACCTCCACGTTGCGCCGCTGCGGGGCGGGCAGCGCGGACGGGTCCGTGTACCCCGGGTCCGGCGCCAGCTCCGCCGGGTCCGCGACGACGTCGGTCCCCGGCAGGGTGCCCAGCTCGCGCAGCTCCTTGGTGGTGAAGCGGGCCTGGGACGGGCCGCGCCGGCCCACCATATGGATCTTGGTCACCCGGCTCGCCGCCAGCGCGGTCAGGGCCGCCTGCGGCATGTCGGTCGGGCTGAGCTCGGCCAGCCCCCGGGCCAGCATGCGGGTGACGTCCACGGCGACGTTCCCCACGCCGATGACCACGGCCGACCGCGCGTCCCGCAGGAAGCCGCCGTCCACGGCGTCCGGGTGCGCGCTGTACCAGGACACGAACTGCGTCGCCGACCAGCTCCCCGGCAGGTCCTCCCCGGGAATGCCCAGATGCCGGTCCGTGGCGGCGCCCACGCAGTACACCACCGCGTGGTAGAGCTCCCGCAGCCGGGCGGCCGGCACCCCGCCGGGGCCCACCTGCACACCTCCGAGGAACCGGACCCGGTCGTGCTCCAGGACCGCGCGCAGATTGTTCTGCAGCGACTTGATCTTCTCGTGGTCGGGTGCCACGCCGTAGCGGACCAGGCCGTACGGGCACGGCAGCCGGTCCAGGACGTCGACGCACACCCCGGAGTCAAGCTGGACGAGGCTCTGGGCGGTGTAGCACCCGCTCGGCCCGGAGCCTACGACGGCGACTCGCAGCACGGCGGAACTCCTTACCCGTGGGATCCCGGGGGATCTCCGGAGAGCGCTGATGTCTCCAGCATCGCACCGGCCGGGCTCCGCTGACAGGGTGCTGTGCTCCGACCGGGGTGCGTGTCGGATCTATAGCGAATGTGATCATGCGGTTACGTTCCGTGTGTGCTGGAAGCATCCTTTCTTAATCTTTCTGATCGCTCTCCGGTGGACAGCGCGGTGTCCGTGCGGCCCGCGTGGGAAGTGCGGGAGAACGAGGACGCCACGCGGTGGTTCGATGTCCGGATCGCCTTCACGGACGGCGCCCACGTCGACGCGCTGGTGGTCGTGGCCGGCGGATGCGTCGGTGTCGAGGACGTACGCGCCCTGCCCGCGCTGTCCCTCGACGACCTGGCGGTGCTCGCCGACTGGTTCGAGGAATCGCTGGCCGAGGCGTGCGGCGCCGGTGCGGGCCCGGCTCCCGAGGGATGTGCGAGCCCGGGGCGCCGGGCCCGGCCGGTCTGGCCGGGCGGCGCCGAGGGGCGGTGGCTGGTGGCACAGGAGTACCGCGCGGCCCAGCAGGACGGTGCGGACCCGGTCCTCGCCGTGATGTGCGCGACCGGGCACAGCCGCCGCAAGTCGCTGAGGCTGATCGGCCAGGCCCGGGACGCGGGCCTGCTCGCGCCCCGTCGCGCACGGCCTCAATGATGTTCGGCAACGACATCGTCTGGCGTGTCAGGATTCTTGCGGCGCCGAATATATCGAAAGAACTCCACCGCACCGGTTACCGCGAGCCCGACGCCGACGGCGACAGCGAGGAGGGCAAACCGTGGGAACTGGCGGGCGAGAGCTACCTCGCCGCCGCGCCGGGTGTGCACGCCGCCGCGCTGGAAGTCCTTACCGCCTGAGGGCCTGTCCAGTGGATCATTGCCCGCGGCGGGTGAGCCCGGGCAGTGATCCACCGGACCCGACCGGGAAGGGGGCGTCAAGCCATGGAGAATTGGGCGACGTACTCGTCGAAGGGCTCGATGCCGACTTCCGCACGGAGTACGTCCATGCGCTCGGGCTCTTCACAAGGCCACGGGACCGGCGCCCCGTCCTTCACGCCGGCGATCTGAGTTCCGTAGACCTGCTTGCGGCCCTCATTGACCAGCGTGCGGTCGCGCAGGAAGGCCAGCTCGCGCGGGCTGGCCGAGCCTGCCGACACCGCCTGCTGCATCAGCTGGAGGGCGCGACGCTGAACGTCGAGCTGCCGGTCGGCGTGCTGAGCGATGAGCCATGCCGCGCGTGCTGCCTCCTCGCCGACCAGTTCCGCCGTCGGCCAGCCGTACTCGTCCATGATCTCGTTGAGCCGGTCACCGTGCCGGGCAGTTAGTCGCCGCCAGGCCAGCTGCTCGGCGGGGTCGTCGCTGTTCGCGCGGACTGCCAACTGGTGATCGGCCGCAGCCATATCCGTGAGTTCCGCTGTCAGTGCGGCAACGTCGTGCGTCACTCTCAACTCCCAGGTCGGATCCGTGCTTTGTGTCCGCCCGCAAGCCTAGAGGCGCAAATCGGGTGTAAAGATCATTCCGGAGAATGGTGACAGGCGCCTCGCCGCACCGGGATAATGGATCTACCCCCGCAGCCAGAGCCGGATCGCTGCGACGGTCACGGTGCCCTGGAAGACGTAGACACGCTTGTCGAACCTCGTGGCAACGGCCCGGAAGTTCTTGAGGGCGTTGATCGTGCGCTCGACTTCGTTTCTGCGCTTGTAGATCGTCTTGTCGAAGCCGGTGGGCCGTCCGCCCTTGCTGCCGCGGCGTTGGCGGTTGGCCCGCTGGTTCTTCGGCTCGGGGATGGTGTGCTTGATCTGCCGTCTGCGTAGGTATCGGCGGTTACGCCGTGAGGAAAAGGCCTTGTCGCCGCCGAGGTGGTCTGGCCGGGTGCGGGGGCGTTTGCCGCTGAGCCGATCGACGCGGATGCGTTCCATGACGGGGATGAGCTGCGGGGCGTCGCCCCACTGGCCCGGGGTGATCAGCAAGGCCAGAGGGCGGCGTCCACCTTCTCCGGCGAGGTGAATCTTGCAGGTGAGGCCGCCCCGGGAGCGTCCGAGTCCCTCGTCGGGGCGGTGCTGCCGGGGCGTGCGTCTTTTCCCGGCACCCGCGGTGGTTTCTTGCGTGCTCCGGCGGCGTGCTGATGGGCCCGGCAGGTGGTGGAGTCCACGCTCACCATGGACCAGTCGATGCGGCCCTGGGCATCCGCGTCAGCCAGGACGGCCGCCTAGATCTTGTCCCACGTGCCGTCCGCCGACCAGCGTCTGTGCCTCTCGTACACGGTCTTCCACTTGCCGAACCTCGCAGGCAGATCCCGCCACGGCACCCCAGTCCGGTTCCGGTACAGGACCCCGTTGATGATCCTGCGGTGGCTTGCCCAACGCCCACCGCGCTGACCGGCCTTGGGCAGATGCGGCTTCAGCCGGGCCCATTCCTCGTTCGTGAGATCTCCCCGCCCCATGAACATGCCAACGTGCCGTCGCGCGAGAAGTCACATGATCCGCCGGACAGGCCCGAGGGATGTCCGGATCCATCTTCCTCATCGCCGACGTCGACGTCCGTGCGGGAGGCTTGGGCCCATCGGCGTCCACGGGTTCAGAGCATGTCCCGCATTCGCGTGATCTCGCTGGTCTGCTGGGCGATCACCTCGTCGGCCATCTCCTCGACGCGGATGTTGTTGCCCTGCCCCTTCACCTCCGTGGCCATGGTGATCGCGCCCTGGTGATGGGTCGTCATCAGGGTCAGGAACAGGTGGTCGAAGGCCTTGCCGTCGGCCGCGCGGAGCTTCTTCAGCTGGGCCTCGGTCGCCATGCCGGGCATCGTGGCGTGCTCGTGCCGCTCGGCCTTCAGGGGCTTGCCGTACGACTTCAGCCAGCCCTTCATGGCCTCGATCTCGGGCTTCTGGCCGGCCGCGACGCGCTCGGCGATGCGCTTCACCTTGCTCGACTCGGCACGCTTCGGGGCGAGTTCGGTCATCACCAGGGCCTGGGCGTGGTGCTCGATCATCATGCGGGCATAGGAGACGTCCGCCGCGTTGGGGGAGTCGTTCTCCGGGTTCTGGTCGGCGGCCTCTTCGGCGGACAGGGTGCGGTTCGCCTCGCCGGGCTCGCCCGGCGCGATCACGGCGGGCCCGTCGGCGGCGGCCGGCTTCCGGTCCGGACCGGAGTCACAGCCCCCGGCCGCGAACACGGCCAGGGCGACCAGTCCCGTCGTGACGGCGGACGCACGAGACACGCGGCGGAAGAGCACAACGACCTCCTGTGGTAGGCGAGTTGGGACGCACCTCGTGTTGCGGACGGCGTACTGGCACGCTTCCGCGGGTCATTGATCGCAAAACTTCATTGCGATTCTGTTGCCCCCTGTTGGTATGTGCATGGCGAAGACGATACTGCGTGGTGCGTGAACCGTTCCGCAGTGAACGGAACCAGGGAGGAAAACAGTGATCCTGTTGAACGACCGCAGAACACGCCGCAGACGCCTGGGCGTCGTCGCGGCCGCCGGTGGACTGCTGGCCGCGCTCCTCACAGCGGCACCGGCAGGGGCCACCCCCGACCCGGGGGACGCGCCGCCCGCGCCGAAGAAGGTCTCCAAGAGCGCCCAGGCCGAGGTCCGTGAGGCCATCGAGAACGGCGAGATACCGGCCCAGGACGAGATCGTCCACTCCGACAACATCCAGCACCTGGCATTCGTCCCCAAGGACGTGCTCCAGGGCACGAACTCGGACCTCGCCTTCCAGGGCAGGTACGCGTTCGCGGGCAACTACGACGGCTTCCGCATCTTCGACATCAGCAACCCCAAGGCACCGAAGACCGTCGCCCAGGTGCTGTGCCCCGGCTCGCAGAACGACATCTCCGTCTCCGGCGACCTGCTGTTCCTGTCCACCGACTCCTCGCGCAGCGACAGCAGTTGCACCAGCACCACCCAGCCGGCGACCGAGAAGTCCTCGTGGGAGGGCATGAAGGTCTTCGACATCAGTGACAAGCGCAACCCGAGGTACGTCGCCGCCGTCGAGACCGCCTGCGGCTCGCACACCCACACGCTGGTGCCCGAGCGCCGGAACGTCTACGTCTACGTCTCCTCGTACTCGCCGAACGCCGCCTACCCCGACTGCCGGCCTCCGCACGACGGCATCTCCGTCATCAAGGTGCCGCGCAACGCCCCCGAGAAGGCGAAGGTCGTGGGCTTCCCCGTGCTGTTCCCCGGTGAGGGACCGGACGGCGGCGGCAACCCGGGCGGACCCACCAACCCGGGTGTCTCCAAGACCACCGGCTGCCACGACATCACCGTGCTGCCGTCGAAGGACCTGGCCGCGGGCGCCTGCATGGGCGACGGCATCCTGTTCTCCGTCAAGGACCCGGAGCGCCCGAAGGTCATCGACCGCGTCCAGGACAACGTCAACTTCGCGTTCTGGCACTCGGCGACCTTCAACCAGAAGGCCGACAAGGTCGTCTTCACCGATGAACTGGGCGGCGGCGGCGCGGCCACCTGCAACGCGGAGATCGGACCGAACCGCGGCGCCGACGGCATCTACGACATCGTCGGCAAGGGGGACAAGCGCAAGCTCGTCTTCCGCAGCTACTTCAAGATCCCCCGCCACCAGGCGGACACCGAGAACTGCGTGGCCCACAACGGCTCGCTGATCCCGGTGAAGGGCAAGGACCTGATGGTCCAGGGCTGGTACCAGGGCGGTGTCTCCGTCTGGGACTTCACCGACTCGGCCAAGCCGAAGGAGATCGCCTACTTCGACCGCGGCCCGCTGACCACGGACACGATCAAGTCGGGCGGCTCATGGTCGGCGTACTACTACAACGGCTACATCTGGTCGAACGAGTACGCCAGGGGCTTCGACGTACTGAAGATCGACGACCGGCGCACGGACCCGGCCCGCCGGGTCCACCTGCGTGAACTCAACGTCCAGACACAGCCGGACTACTTCGACTGACCCTCCGGGCCGTACCCCGGTACGGCCCCGGTCGCGAAGAACCGCGACAGATCCCGGTCGCCCGTCCCGTCGGAGGCTCCGGTCTCCGGCGGGACACCCAGCTCCCAGTCGAGCCGGTAGCGCGTGAACAACTCGGCCCGCAGCACCGGGACCGGCATCGGCGCCCCCGGCACCAGCGCCGCGTACACGGCGCCCATCAGCAGGGCGCGCAGCATCGGGTAGTCGCCGTCGACGTCCCGCGACCCGAGCCGGGCGACGGTGTCCCGCAGCAGTTCGGCCAGCCGCCGCTGCTCCGGGCAGGGCACGAAGCCCTCGGCCTCCAGCAGCCCGGCCATGTGCTGGCGCATCAGCACGGGCCGGTCCCCGGCCAGGCCCAGGATCGCGTCGATGGCCCGCGCCATCCGCTCCCGGCCGTCCTCGGTGCGCGGCTCGCGCTCCAGCGCCTCCTCCAGCGTGCGGTGCATCAGCCGGTGCACGGCGGACTGCACGAGCTGGCGCTTGCCGGGGAAGTAGTACGAGACCAGACCGCGCGCCGAACCCGCCCGGTCGGCGATGTCGCCGAGCGTCGTCGCCTCGAACCCGCGCTCGTCGACCAGCTCGACCGCCGCCTGCAGAAGCCGCTCCTTCGAACGTCTCCGCAACTCTTCATTGACCGAGGCGCTGCGCGGGGACATGCTGTAACTCCTGCGTTGACTGGCTGCCAGCCAACTATACTCGGAGCGTCCGGCCGGGGCCGCGCGGTCTCAGCCGGGGATGCCGTCTGCCTCGGGCGACACGGGGGATCGTCCGAGGCGGGCGAGCAGGGGGCCAGATGGTCGCCTCGGGCTGCTTGTTCCGGCGGTGCGACCCTCAGCTCACCAGATCCAGGACCGGCCGCAGCCCGTCCGGCCGGTCGGTCACCGGCAGATGGTCCACGAAGTGCACCCCGCAGCCCAGGGCCGTGGCGCCGCCGTCCGCCCTGCGGTCGTCGCCGACCATGAGGGTCCGGAGCGGATCGGCGCCCAGCGCCTCGCAGGCGGTGGCGAACAGCCGCGGGTCGGGCTTCTGGATGCCGTGCTCGTACGACAGGACGTACACGTCGATGTAGGGATCCAGGCCGTGCGCGCGGAAGACCGGGCGCAGGTCCCAGCCGATGTTGCTGACCACCCCGACCGGGATGCCCCGCTCGCGCAGGGTGCGGAGCACCTCGACGGCGTCCGGGTACGGGGCCCAGGCGTCCGGGTTCATGTGGCGGTCGTACAGCGCGTCGTGCAACGTCGGGTCGGGCAGCGTGACTTGGCGGGAGACACCGGTGTACGCGGCCCGGTGCAGCTCGGCGCTCTGGTCCCGGATCTGCCAGGCGCCGGCCAGTTCCTCCGGCACCCGCGCGGGATCGCCACCGCCCGGCAAAGCGCCCGCGGCCTCCAGCGCCCGCGCCGCGGCGGTCACCTCCGCCTCGGCGAGCCGGATGGCGGAGGCGGCCAGGGTGCCGCGCAGCCAGGAGTCGGTGGACTCGACACGGAAAAGGGTCCCGGAGAAGTCGAACAGCACGGCGGTCATGGGGTGATCCTACGAGGACGCGTCTGGCTCCCGCGGGTGTTCACGGATGCCGGCGCGCTGGTGCACCCACACCGCCAGGGCCACGACCAGCGCGCCCAGCAGCCAGCCGCCCAGCACGTCCGACGGCCAGTGGACGCCCAGCCAGACGCGGGTCAGCCCGACCCCGATCACCGAGACGACGGCCACGGTGAGGGCCGAACGCCACACGGCACGGCTCACACCGTGGCGGTGCAGGAGCCACAGGAGGAGGCCGCACACGACTGTGGCGGTCATGGCGTGGCCCGACGGATAGGCCGAATAGTGGGCCGAGTCGACGGGGTCGGGCCAGACCGGGCGGGGACGGTCCACAGCCGCCTTGAGAGCCTGCTGCAGCAGCGTGCCCAGCGTGACGGCCAGCGCCAGCCACACTGCCGTCCAGCGCTCAGCGAGCCGCATGACGAGCCAGACGACGACGGCCGCGCACAGCAGACGCATCGTCCACGGATCCCACACCCAGTCCGTGAGGATGCGGAACGTCTGTGTGATGCCGGGTTCGTCGACCGCCCAGCGGTGGGTGGTGCCGGAGATGTCTCCGTCCGTGGTGATCAACGGGCTCCATCTGACCGCGACGAGGGTCAGCAGCAGAGCCGAGCACAGGGCCAGGAAACCGGCGGAACCGGCGGCGGTGCGGTGCTCGGGACGGGGCGGGGAGTCGACGGACGGGGAGTGCATGATGCGATCCTCGCCGAACCGGGGGGTCCGGATCCAGTGCGGCGGCGATCTTCCGGCCCGGGGACCACATGCTTCGGCCACCCCGAGGCCCCGGCGCCCGGGCCACGTCCGGCGGCTATCCCAGCGCCCGCAGCCCCGGTACGAACGCCAGCAGCACCGGCGCCACGGGCACCAGCGCGGCCGCCGCGGTCAGCCGCAGGCGGTGCGCCGCGGTCAGCCGGTCCGGGGGAGTGAGCAAGCGGTGCACCCGCGCCGGGACATGGGCCTGCGGTGTCGGGCAGGGGCCGAACACACCGCGGTGCTCGTTCAGTTCGACCAGGGCGAGGGCCGTGGTCAGACGGCCGAAGCGGCGGGAGGCCGTGTCGTCGGCGGCGAGTTCGACCAGGCGGTGCATCTCGTCGCGGAACGCGGCGAACACCGGCACCTGCGGAAAGCCGCCCGCCAGAGCGGAGGAACAGTTCAGCAGCCAGTCGTGCCGGGCCCGTGCGTGCCCCTGCTCATGGGCCAGTACGGCATCCAGCTGCCGGCCCTTCAGCCGGCGCAACGCGGCCGTGGTGACGACCAGTTGCGGCGGGGCGCCGGGCAGCCACCAGGCGTCGGGCCGCTCGCTCTCCAGGACGACGAGTCGACCGGACACGGTCACCTCGCCCGGCAGCAGCGGGGCCCGGACCAGCAGGTCGGCGCGCCGGCGGCGGCGCCGGGCGCGCGCCCGGCCGACCTCGCGGACCAGCATCGCCGCGCTCCACAGACCGCCGCAGGCCAGCGCCACCGCCGTGGTCGCCGCCCAAGGGCCCGCCGTACCGAGGGCATAGGCCTCGACGGCGGCGTTCGGAGCCGTCGCGAAGACATGCCCGCCGACCGCGTGCCAGGCCGCCGCCGCGCTGAGCGTCATCGACAGCGCACAGCACACGAGTACGGCCGCCACCGCGCACTGCCACACCCACAGCGCCACCACCGGCTCACGATCCGGCCAGTCCGCCCGGGCGAGTAGCCGGGGAGCCACCACGGCGGTCAGGGCGCCGAGCAGCAACAGTGCCGCGGGGAGCATCATGGGACGCAGCCTATGAGCGAGGCGCCGCCCAGGGGTACGAGTTGTGCCGCCAAAGTGACGCAGGCAACGGATCACAGCGTCAGCAGCATTGTCACCATCGCGATCCCCATGGACAGCCGGCACGCCCGCGCCAGCTCCGGCGGGTCGCCCCACCCGGTGGACCCGACGCTCCCGGCCACGGCGGGCACCGGCACCAGCCGGACGCCGGTCAGCAGCACGTATCCGGCGAAGTAGAGCAGCAACGCCCCCGTCAGGAGCGGGACTCCCGATCCGCCCTGACCGTGCGCGTGTGCGGGAGAGCCCGCCATGACGACGGACATGTAGACCATCGCCCCGGCGCCCGCCAGATGATGGAGATGGCGCGCCCCGGCCCGCGCCGCCCACAGCGCGTGTACCGCTGCCGCCCCGAACACGGACGCGTACGCGAGCCAGGCCCACGAGGGCGGGGAGAACACCGCCGCCGGCACCGCCATCGCGGCCATCCCGAAGCCCATCAGCGCCTCGCCGCCGCTGCGCATCCGCACCAGGCAGTAGCCGCCGGTCACCGCGCAGAGCGCCACCAGCAGCCAGCCGGACGAAGCCGGTCCGTGCACGCGCACCTCCCCGCTCGACAGTCGGTCGTTCGATGCCCCGGCCATGCGGCGCGCACGCGAGCGCAGAGATGTACACGGGGAGCATTCGACGGAGCACGGCAGGTGAGCGGCTCGGTCCCATGATGTTTCACGAGTAAAACACCTGCTAATGTTGTGGGAATGAGCAGCGCGAACCCCCCACCCGCCTCCCCGCCCGCCCGGCGTCTTCCGCTGGCGGGCGTGCTGCGCGTCGGCCGGCCCTCCGAGATCTGGTTCAAGCCCGCGCTGAGCGTGGTCGCGTCGATCGCCCCGCCCAACCTCACCCTCCTGGCGCTCGGCCGGCTCGACCTGGCGATGTACACGATGGCCGGGGCCCTGTGCGCGCTCTACGCCCACAACCGCCCCTACGCCGCCCGGGCCGGGGCCCTGGTGTGGGTGGTGCTCGGCATGCTCGGCGGGCTCGCCGTCGCCCTGGTCGCCGCCTCGCTCACCGGCAGCGCCGTCGTGCTGGTCACGGTCGGCGCCCTGCTGGCCGCCGCGCAGAAGGTGCTGTGCGACGCCGCCCGCGTCGGCCCGCCGGGCAATGTCGTCCTCACGTTCGTCAGCTCCGCCTCGCTGTTCGCGCCGCAGACCCTCGACCGGGTCCCCGGTCATCTGGCTCTGGCCGCCGCGACGGGCGTCTGGGCCTGGCTGGTCTGCATGGCGCCCGCGCTGGTCCGGCCGCACGGCCCGGAGCGCCGTGCCACCGCCGGTGCGCTGAAGGCCGCGGCCGCGTACGCCGACACGGGCGGCACGGGCGAGGGCCACGCCCGGGCCCGTGCCGCGGGCTACGCCGCCGTCCAGGCCGCCTGGCAGTCACTGCTGTCCACCGGCGCGCCTTCCCGGACCCGGCGCGCCCTCGAACGGCTCGTCGTGCGGGCCGAGGTCGCCCTCGCGGCGCCGGCGGAGGCGGACGCCGGACGGCTGCGTGCGTGGGCCCGCGCGCTGCGCGGTACCGGGCCCGTCCCGCAGGCCGGTCTGCCGAGGGCGGCCGCCGACGAACTGCTCGGTGTGGACGCGGCCCGCTCCCTCTGGACCCGGCTCGGCCCGCTGACCCCGCTCGGGGTGCGCACCGCGCTCGGCTGCGCGCTCGCCGGCTACGCCTCGCTCGCCCTCGGTATCGGCCGCCCCTACTGGGCCCTGGTCGCCGCCGCCTCGCTCTACCAGGCCAATATCGCCCTGACCTGGAGCCGGGCCGTCCAGCGGGTCGTCGGCAACGTCGTCGGAGTGCTCGTCTTCGCGGCCGTCGCACCGCTCGCACATCTGGGCCAGGCGGTCCTCGTGCTGTGCTGCCTCGCGTTCAGCTTCGGTGCCGAGCTGCTGATCAGCCGCAACTACTGGCTCGGCAGTGTCTGCGTGACCCCCATGGCCCTGCTCATCACCGAGTTCGCCGGATTCCAGGAGCCCGGCGAGCTGATGACGGAGCGCGTCGTGGACACCGTCGTCGGCGCCCTGGTCGGCTTCGTCGCCGCCGTGGCCGTCACCAACCGGCGCGCGGGCGACCGTGTCGAACGAGCCCTGACCACCGCCGACCGGGCCCGCGAGCACGCCGCCCGTCTCCTGGCCGAGCCGGACCCCGACGCAGCCGCCCTGGAGTCGGCCCGCCGCGGCCTCGCTGTCGCCCTGGTCGACCTGCGGGCCACCGCTGACGCCGCGGCCGGCGAATGGTGGCAGCGTGCCCTGCCCCAGGAGCGGGTCGTGCTCGCCGAGCAGTCCGGACACCGTACGCTCGCCGCTACGGCACGACGCCAGGGGCTGCTCCCGGACCGGGGCACGGGCACAGAGACGGAGGACGCACGGCCATGACGGCGACGGAAGGACCATCGCTCACGGGGGACGAGTCGGGATTCGGACCGCGACCGGCGGCCGGGGCCGGGCGGGCGGGGGGCGACCTGGCCAAGGGGCGTACGGCCGACCGGGCGTGGACGGCCGGAGGGGATCTGACTCACGGGAGGGCATCCGACGGGGCGCGCGCGACCGGAGAGGAATCGGCCGGGCGGGCCCATGGGGCCGGGGACGGCCCTGTCGGCGGGACAGCGGGCGACATGGCTCCCGCGGCAGGAGGGGAACGGGTCGGCGGGACCCACGGGGAGCATGCGGCCGACGGGATCGGTACGGGCGGAGGGGAGCCGGCCGGCGAGGCCCCTGCCGTCGAACCCGCCCCGGCCGGTGGCCGGCGGGGCGACACCGTCGCCGGTGTCGTTCGGCAGTGGCGGGCCGTGCACCCCGGGCTCGACACCGGGCCGATGGAGGTCATCGGCCGGATCAACCGCTGTGCCGCACTCCTTCAGCAGGCCGAGGACGCACCGCTGCGCCGGGCGGGTCTGAGCCGCCCGGAGTTCGACCTGCTGGGCGCGCTGCGCCGCACCGGGCACGAACTGACCCCCGGGGAGCTGGCCCGGGAGACCTTCTCCTCGGGCGCCGCCGTCACCAAACGCCTCAAGCAACTGTCCGAACGCGGCCTGGTGGAACGCCGGAGCGACAGCCGCGACCGCCGCGTCGCCCACCTCCGCCTCACCGACGCCGGACGCGAACTCGTCGACGGTGTCCTGCCGGCCCAGCTCGCCTACGAGACAGCGGTCCTGTCCGGCCTTGACGCCCCCGAGCAGGGTGAACTCGCAGCTCTTCTAGGAGAGTTGCTCGGTCAGCTGGAGGGTCGCCTGGGCGCGCTGCGGGGTTGAACCGGACCTGCCTCGCGGGGGCGTCCGCTCCCACCGGAGTGCCGCACCGGCTCCGACGTACCCTCACCCCGTACCGCACCGCGTGGCGGCCTCCAGCTCCTCGTCTGCCCGGAGGTACCCCAGGCCCGCACTCGAGGTGCGCCCCTTCCGCCGAGCCGACCGCGACCAGCTCACCGACCTGGTCAACATGCATGTGGCGGCCGTCGTCCCCGGCGTCTCCGTCTCCGTGAACACCGTCCTCGGCGACCTGGAGCGGCAGCCCGGCGAGTTCATCACCGACCCGTGGGTGGCCGAGCGTACGACGCTCGTCGCCGAGCAGCGCGGGTGCGTCGTCGCCGCGGCCCATCTGCTGCGCTACCGCGCCGATGCCGAGGTCGGGGAGACCTACCGGGACGCCGCCGAGATCAACTGGTTCGTGCACCGTCCGACGGCGTCGCGCTGGCCGGACTCCGACCGGGCCGCCGACCTGCTGATGCGGGCGTGCCTGGCACAGCCGGCCCGCTGGGGCGTCCGTGTCCGACACGCCGACGGCGCACTGCCCGCCCCGTTCGTCTACGGCCTGCCCCGCAACTGGCCCCACATCCGGGCCGTCTACGAACGCGCGGGGTTCCGGCACATCGGGGACACCGAGGTCATCCTGATCGCCCGGGTCGCCGACCTGCCGGCGCACGAACCCCGGCCGGGCGTCACGGTCGCCCGCACGCTGGGGGAGTGCGGCACCCGCTTCACGGCCTGCGCCGACGCGCGCCCCCTCGGCTTCGTCGAGGTGGACACGGCCCTGGCCCGCCCGGAACGGCACGCCCGCGCCGCGGGCCTGGCCGACATCGGCGACCTCCACGTCGACCCCGCGCAGTACGGCACCGGCCTGGAGCACTGGCTTCTGGCCCAGGCCGCCGACTGGCTCCGCCGGTGCGGCGTCGACCGGCTCGTCGCCTGTGAAACGGCCGCCGACAGCACCAGGCTCGACTTCCTGGCGGGCGCGGGCTTCCGTGAGCCGACCCGTACCGACCGGGGCTGGGAGCACCGCCCGCGACCTCAGATGCCGGGCCGGTACCGCATCGGGTGGTCCGCAGGGACCTCGACCAGGACGATCGGCGTGCCGTCCGGGTCCGCGATCCACATCTCGACCAGGCCCCACGGCTCCTTCACCGCCGGCCGCACGATCTCGACGCCCTTCGCCCGCAGCTCCTCCTCCGCCGCGGCCACGTCGTCGACCTGGAACCACAGGCGTACGGCGGGCGAGGGGGGAGTCTCGGACCGGCCCGCGACCTCGAGGAAGCCCCCGCCCGTGAAGTAGACCGTGCCGCGCTCGGAACCCGTGCCGAACTCCCGGTAGACGGCGAGGCCGAGCTGTTCGCCGTAGAACGCACGGGAGCGCTCGGGGTCGGACGGGCGGAGCAGGATTCGGCTGCTGAGTACATGCACCATGCACGAGAGCCTAGTGGCGGGGCTACTCTCATCCATGCCCGAGCCACGCCCCGAACGGAGACGTACGCCCATGGACACCGCCGCCACCGGACTGACCTTCCGCGATGCCACCGACGCCGATGTGGACGAGCTGGTGGCGCTGATCGAGTCGGCGTACCGGGGCGACGACAGCCGGGCCGGGTGGACCACCGAGGCGGACATTCTCGAGGGGCAGCGGACCGACCCGGAGGGCGTGCGGGCCGTCATCAAGTCGCCCGACAGCCGGTTGCTGACCGTGGAGCGGGAGGGCCGGGTCGTCGCGTGCTGCCAGCTCGAGCACCGCGGGGACCACGCCTACTTCGGGATGTTCGCGGTCAGCCCCCGGCTCCAGGGCGAGGGCCTCGGCAAGGTGATCATCGCGGAGGCGGAGGGGCTGGCCCGCGCGACGTGGGGCGTGACGGAGATGCACATGACCGTGATATCCGTACGCGACGACCTCATCGCCTGGTACGAGCGGCGCGGCTACCGCCGTACGGGACGGATGACCCCCTTCCCGTACGGCGACGAGCGCTTCGGCATCCCGCAGCGCGACGACCTGGAGTTCGAGCTGCTGATCAAGGAGCTCGGCTAGCGGCTAGGCCGTGAAACGGCCCGTGCGCTTGATGTCCGGGTGGTCGGTGGTCGCGCCGTCCAGACCGAACGCCCGGACCAGCCGCAGATGGTCCTGCGTGTTCACCACCCAGCCGATGATCTTCAGATCGGACTTGCGCGCACGCTCGACGATCTCCAGGGTGAGCCGGCGGATGTTCAGGCAGACGGTCTCGGCGCCGACCGCCACGGCGCGGTCCACGATGTCGGTGCCGTAGCGGCTGGCGATCAGCGCGGTACGCACCCCCGGCACCAGTGGCTTGATCTCGGCGATCGCCTCGTCGTGGAACGAGGACACCTCCACCCGGTCGGCCAGCCCGCGCCGGTTCATCACCTCGGCCAGGGCCCGGGCCGCCTGCGCGTCCTTGATCTCCGCCTGGATCGGTGTCTGGACGGCCTCCAGGACCTCCTCGAAGACCGGCACCCGCTCGCCCCGGCCCGCGTCCAGGGCGCGCAGCTCGGCGAGGGTCTTCTCGGCGATGGGCCCGCTGCCGTCGGTCGTGCGGTCCACGTCCGTGTCGTGCATGACGACGAGCGCGCCGTCCTTGCTCAGATGCAGGTCGAGTTCTATGGCGTCGAGACCCGCCTCCTGGGCGGCGACGAAGGATCGGAGGGTGTTCTCGGGTTCCACACCCATGATTCCGCGGTGACCGATGGTGAGGAAGTTCAAGACGCGACTCTCTTCCGTCGACAGGCGGTACTGGGGGCCTTACGGCCCACCTGGACCGTATCGCCTGCACCCGCCCTGTGCAGAGGGCGAGGGCATGGTCGGCGTACATCCGGGCACAAGCAGGGCCGACAGGAAAAAGTGCGGTGAGGGCCAGGGTGAGGCAGGATAATTTCCCGAGCTTTTCCTTGCTGGGAGGAACCCCGTGTGTATACGGTCGGGGTACGAGAGATTCTCCCGTGGAAGGTGGGACATGACGGAAATTCTTGTGCAGGTGGGTTCGGAGGACCTGGTTCCTCCCGTGGCCAGGGTGGTGGAGCACCCGGCATGGCCCGTGCTCAAGGATGCCGTGGAGCGGATCCGGCCATGGCAGTCCAAGGACGGGTCGATCGACTTCGACGCCGAGGGCGCGCCGGACCCCGCCGACGCCGAGCTGGCCGTCCGCCGGGCCGCCGACGCGGTACTGGAGCTCTCCCCGCTGCTCCCGCACGACGCCGCCTATCACGAGGCCCTGGTCAAGGACCTGCGCCGGTGGGGCGACGGCGGCTTCGAGGTGCCCGACTTCCTCGACTCCCTGCTGGCCTTCCAGCCCGCCGCGAGTCGCGCGGACGGCCTCCAGCACCTGGTCGTCTTCCCGATGTACACGCAGAACGGCAATCCGGACCGCAATCTCGAAGCGGTCGTCCTGCGCATGGTCTGGCCGGACTGGCTGTCCGAACTGGAGCGCACGCGCTACGACAACCCGCTGTTCTGCGGCATCACGTTCGAGGACTTCACGGCCGGCTACGACACCAACTCCGCCGTCCTGTTCCCCGAGACCATCGCCGTGCGGGAGGCACCCGAGCGGTTCAGCTGGGGCGGCATCTTCTGCGACCGCGAGGCCGCCCGCTTCCGCCGGGTGACCGACGCCGCGGTCGACATCCTGGGCCTCGATCTGCCCGAGGACGTCGCCGCGATGGTCCACGACCAGAAGCGCTGCGAGGAGGCGTTCGTCCTGTGGGACATGGTCCACGACCGCACCCACAGCCACGGCGACCTGCCGTTCGACCCCTTCATGATCAAGCAGCGGCAGCCGTTCTGGATGTACGGCCTGGAGGAGCTGCGCTGCGACCTCACTGCCTTCAAGGAGGCCGTGAAGCTGTCGGCCGAGGGCGTCCCGCAGGCCCGTGACGTGCAGGTCGCGGTGCTCCTCGACCGGATGTTCCGCTTCCCGGTCACCGGCGAGCGCGTGCGCAACTACGACGGCCTCGGCGGCCAGCTTCTCTTCGCCTACCTGCACAAACACGACGTCGTCCGCTGGACCGACAACAAGCTGACCATCGACTGGGAGCGTGCCCCGCAGGTCACCAACCAGCTGTGCGCCGACATCGAGCAGCTGTACCGCGACGGCATCGACCGTCCCAAGCTCGTCCACTGGTTCGCCGGATACGAGCTGGTCTCCACGTACCTCTCCCCGCACCCGGGCTCGAAGTGGGCCAAGGGCCCCGAGGCCCTGGACGTGACACAGCCGCCGCGGAAACTCGTCGATGACGTGCTTCCGGACGAGTTTCCGCTGAGCATGTTCTATGAGGCACTGTCCAAGAAGCTGAAGAACGTGATCGCCTCCACCAAGGGCATCACGGCGGACAGCGCCGAGCGGATCGCCGCGTGAGCGGCGGAATCATCCGCGGAACCGGGAACACTGCTCAGGAGGCGAAGAAGATGGCGGGGAACGGAGCTCTCAGCGGTGCGGTGATCGCGGTGGCCGGTGCGGGCGGGCCCGCGGGCCGGGCGGCGCTGCTGCGACTGGCCGAGGCGGGGGCGACCGTCGCCGCCGCCGACAACGATCCCGAGCGGCTCGCGGAGGCCGTGGACGCGGCCCGCTACGCGTCGGGCGGCGCCACCGTCACCGGTGAGCCCGTCGACCTGCTGGATCTCCAGTCCACCCGTGACTGGGCCACGCACATCGAGAAGGACTTCGGCCGCGTCGACGGCGTGGTCCACCTCGTGGGCGGCTGGCGCGGCAGCGAGACCTTCACCAAGACGAGTCTCGACGACTGGGACTTCCTGGAGCTGCTGCTGATCCGCACCGTGCAGCACACGTCGCTGGCCTTCTTCGAGGCCCTGCAGCGCAGCGAGCGCGGCAGGTATGTGCTGATCAGCGCGGCCGGTGCCACGAAGCCGACCGCGGGGAACGCCTCGTACGCCGCCGCCAAGGCCGCCGCCGAGGCCTGGACGCTCGCGCTGGCCGACGCCTTCCGCAAGGCGGGGGGCGCCGAGGGCCCGACGTCCGCCGCTGCCATCCTGGTGGTGAAGGCGCTGGTGCACGACGCGATGCGCGCCGAGCGACCCAACGCGAAGTTCGCGGGCTTCACCGACGTCAGGGACCTGGCCGAAGCCGTCGTGGGTGTCTGGGACAAGCCCGCCGCCGAAGTGAATGGAAACCGTCTGTGGCTCACCGAGAAGCCGTGAACCCGCCGAAGACCGACGCGCGCCGCCATCACGACCCGGACGTCCGCGGTTTCGCCAGCGACAACTACGCCGGCGCCCACCCGGAGGTGCTCGCCGCCCTGGCCCTGGCCAACGGCGGGCACCAGGTCTCGTACGGGGAGGACGCGTACACCGAGAACCTCCAGAGCGTCGTCCGCAGCCACTTCGGCGCCACGGCCGAGGCGTTCCCGGTCTTCAACGGCACCGGCGCGAACGTCGTCGCCCTCCAGGCGGTCACCGACCGCTGGGGCGCGGTGATCTGCGCCGAGAGCGCGCACATCAACGTCGACGAGTGCGGGGCTCCCGAACGGGTCGGCGGCCTGAAGCTGCTCACCGTTCCGACGCCCGACGGCAAGCTCACGCCCGAGCTGATCGACCGGCAGGCGTACGGCTGGGACGACGAGCACCGCGCGATGCCGCAGGTCGTCTCCCTCGCCCAGACCACCGAACTGGGCACGGCCTACACGCCGGACGAGATACGCGCCATCTGCGAGCACGCCCACGCGCACGGCATGAAGGTGCACGTGGACGGCTCCCGGCTGGCCAACGCCGCCGCCACCCTGAACGTCCCGATGCGGACGTTCACCGACGCCGCCGGCGCCGACCTCCTCTCCCTGGGCGGCACCAAGAACGGCGCCCTGTTCGGCGAGGCCGTCGTGGTCCTGAACCAGGACGCCGTCCGCCACATGAAGCACCTGCGCAAGCTGTCCATGCAGCTCGCCTCCAAGATGCGCTTCGTGTCGGTGCAGCTGGAGGCCCTGTTCGCCCGGGACCTGTGGCTGCGCAACGCCCGCCACTCCAACGAGATGGCCCAGCGCCTCGCCGAGGGCGTACGCGCCGTGCACGGGGTGGAGATCCTCTACCCCGTGCAGGCCAACGCGGTGTTCGCCCGCCTTCCGCGCGAGGTGACCGAGCGTCTGCAGAAGCGGTTCCGCTTCTACTTCTGGGACGAGGCCGCGGGCGACGTCCGCTGGATGTGCGCCTTCGACACGACCGAGGAGGACGTGGACACGTTCGTGGCGGCACTCAAGGAGGAGATGGCCCGCTGACCCGCGTCGTTCATCGGTTGACGACGATCTCCGCCCTGTTGTTGCGCAGGTTCGGGTCGAACTCCCTGATGGACAGCTCCGGGTCGTCGTTGAGGGTCTCGACGGTGGTGCGTGCCCCGCGCACCACCCGGTCGATCCGCAAGGGGATCTCGAAGGTGTACGACGCCTTGTCGTGCAGGTGGATCGGCGTCCGGCAGAAGTGGGTCGTGCCGGCCGCCCCTTCCGGCAGCGACCAGCAGCGCTCCTCCGACAGGTTCACGGCCGTGGTGCCCTCCGGCGCCCGGAACCTCACCGTGGCCACGGACGCGCCCGCGCCCAGCGACGCCACCCAGGCCGGGCCGCGGTTGTGCACGGTGACACGGGCGGTCACGGTGTCACCGGCGCCACCGCTCACCCTGCTGCCGGTGAGCCTCAGGTCGGCGATGTTCCGGGCGTCGAGGATGACGGCCCGGTAGTTGTCCTGAGGGTCGATGTCGGGATCCGTCGCCGTGGCCCCGGCGGCGGCCACCGGACGCAGGTCGAGCTCGGACCCCGTACCCCGGGTCCACGTCCACTCGCCGCGCATCTCCGCGAGCGCCTCGTCCGAGTAGGGATGGACGGAGTGGTCGAACCGCTCGTACATCGCCTTGCGCCCGACGCCCAGTGCGGTCTTCAGCGCGTACTGCTGCCCGGGCGCCACCACCTCGTCCAGCACGCACAGCGCGGACGTGCCGGTTTCGTGCTCCCGGTACTCGCAGTTCGCGTGCCGCTCCTTGAATCGCAGCCCGTACGAGGCGTTGAGCCAGAGCAGGGTGCGCTCCGCGGTGCGGTTGCCGCTGTTGGACAGCGTCGCCCGCACGCTCGTCTGCGAGCCCGGCCTGAGGTCTCGCTGGTGGTCGGCCTGGCTGAGCCCGAGGTCCGGCCCGTTGCCCACGCCCACCCGGGTCTCGCCCGGGTGGGACGCCGCCTCCCCGGCGGTGGCCGAGTAGCGCACATGGCCCGATGCGCTGACGTCCGCCCCCGGCAGCGCGCGCAGTTCGAACGTCGCGGCCGGCACGCTGTCCGTCCCCACCGGCATCTCCGGGACGGCACAGACCGCCTTGGCCTCCGACTCCGGAGCGCAGTTCGCGGGCCATGACACCCGCGCGAACGCGGCGATCTCACTCACGTCGACCGTCAGGTGCCCGGCCGGCAGGCTGTCGTCGGCGACATCGCGGCTGACCTGCACGGACAGAGTGCGCGCGGGCGCGTCACCGTTCGCGTCCGCGCCGGGCAGCACCGTCTCGTACGGTGCGCTGATCCACAGCTGGTTGTCGATGGCGTGCGCGGGCACGGCCCCGACTCCGGCCGCAGCCAGGGCGCAGGAGGCGAGCGCGGCGCCGAGCAGGCGGTGTGGGTCTTTCATGTCTTCCCCCCAGTCACAGATCTGCGGAGGCCGAGACCGGTGGCGCGGAGGAAGGGTTGTGGTCGGGCCGGTGGTTGCGGCGGTGGTCAGCCGTTCTTCTGATGCATAAATATACGGTCACCCGAAAATGCATTGACCCATGGGTGATCTCGTCCCTATGCTCTGCCTGCATGCAGCTGATCCAGGAAACCCCAGACCTCTCTGCCTACTTGGCCGCCGACGAGGTGATCGACCACCACCATCCGCTCGTTCGCGAGACGGCGGCCAAGCTGGCCGAGGGCGTGGCGAACTCGTATGAGTATGCGCAGGCGGCGTTCGCATTCGTGCGCGACACCATTCCGCACTCGCAGGACTCGGGCGATCTCCGTGTCACCTGGCGCGCCTCCGATGTCCTGGAACAGCGCACCGGCATCTGCTACGCCAAGGCCCACGCGCTCGCGGCGCTGCTGCGGGCCGAGGACATCCCGACCGCGCTGTGCTACCAGGAGCTGGGGGTGGTGCACGGTCTGGTCGCCGTGCGGTTCGACGGCGCGTGGCACCGGCAGGACCCCCGGGGCAACAAGCCGGGTGTGGACGCGCGGTTCTCCCTCGACGGCGAGCGGCTCGCCTTCACACCCGACCCGGCGTCCGGAGAGACGGACTGTCCGGTCCTGTACGCCGCGCCTCACCCGGTCGTGCTCGGCGCCCTCACATCGGCCCGCGACCGGCCCCACTTGTGGGAGACGCTCCCCGCCACGCTTTGAGGGCCTGTCAGCGCGCCTCCGCCGCCCGCACCTGCTCCGGCGTCGGTGCCGTGCCGCCGAGGTGGGCCGGCATCCACCAGGTGTCCTCCGGGCCCTTCGGGCGTACGGGGTAGGCGCGCTGGGCGGCTTCGAGGAGCTCCTGGACGCGCTCGCGCAGCTGGCGCGTGATCGCGCCCGCGTACTTGTCGCGGGAGGCCTCGATCGCCTCGCCGACCCGGATCGTGATGGGGATGTGGCTGCGCTTGAAGTTGCGGGGGTGTCCCTTCGTCCACAGCCGCTGCGTGCCCCACACCGCCATCGGGATCAGCGGGACGCCGGCCTCCTGCGCCATGCGCGCGGCGCCCGACTTGAAGCTCTTCAGCGTGAACGACTGCGAGATGGTGGCCTCCGGGAAGACCCCGACGATCTCGCCCGACCGCAGCGAGTCCAGGGCGTGCGCGTAGGCCGTCTCGCCCTGCTTGCGGTCCACGGGGATGTGCTTCATGCCGCGCATCAGCGGGCCGGAGACCCGGTGCCGGAAGACGGACTCCTTCGCCATGAAGCGCACGAGACGCTTCTGCGGCAGGGCCGCCAGGCCGTCGAAGACGAAGTCCAGGTAGCTGATGTGATTGCTCACCAGCACGGCGCCGCCCGAGCGCGGGATGTTCTCCGAACCCTGGCAGTCGATCTTGAGGTCCCACGCCTTGAACAGCGTGCGGGCGAAACCGACGACGGGACGGTAGACGAGCTCTGCCATGGGCGGGTCGGACCCTTCCTGCTCTGCCTGGGAAGGGATTCCCAGCGGAAAGTTACGCAGCCGTAGGTTTACGGCTTGTCGCAGATCGTGCCCGAAGAACGGCCGGGTAGCCAGTCCTCGTGCCCGCCGGGGAGGAGATTCTCGTCACGTCGCCCGCGTGATCCCACCTCGTGCTTTTACGCCCGTATTACTCCGCGCGCACCGCCACCCGCCGCACGAGCAGGTACAACTCGCAGCCCAGGCAGTACCCGAATGCCGCGTTCAGGAAGGCCGCCGCGAGCGCCGCGCCGGTCGCCGCGAGTCCCAGCCAGTCGGGCCCCAGGGTGTAGCCGACGAGCCCGAGTCCGGCGAAGAGCAGCCCCACCGCCTGGGCGAAACGCGGTGGTTCGGGCGCCTCGAAGTCGGCCGGCGGTCCGAGCCGCGGCCGTACGGCCTTCCGGAACAGCAGGCCGTACGGGGACCGGCCCACCCCGCCCGCCGCGCCGAGCAGGATCGCCAGCGTCTGCCAGGCCAGCAGCCACGCGCTCCCCGTGACCAGAACGACCGCCAGGACGACGGCCGTCACGGCCGCGCCGAAACGCGGCCCTCTCGCATCGATGTCCATGGAACCAAGCATTCCGCAACGCGGCCCCGTTGAGAGCGCGGGAATCTTTGCGGTCTCGTGAACGCTTGAACCAGGTGATGACCGGACTGGTGGTGTGTGTCCTGGTGCTCGCGGCGGCGAGCGCCTACGGAGTGCTGCAACGGCGGCGGAGCGGGAGAGTGCGGGTGCGCGGGCGGGACGACGGCAAGCGGCTGGGTGCGGCGGAGCTGGGCGCGGAACTCGGCGAGCGGGCGACGCTCGTCCAGTTCTCCAGCGCCTTCTGCGCGCCCTGCCGGGCGACCCGGCGGGTCCTCGGAGAGGTCGCCGGCGTGGTCCCGGGCGTGACCCACGTCGAGATCGACGCCGAGGCCCAGCTGGACCTCGTACGACGGCTGGACATCCTCAAGACCCCGACCGTGCTGGTCCTCGACGCCGACGGCCGGGTGGTGCGGCGGGCCACCGGACAGCCGCGCAAGGCCGATGTGATCGCCGCGCTGGGGGAGGCGGTGTGAGGTCCCGGCGCGGCCGGTGAGGGCGTCCAGTGAGTCATCTCCCACATCACGAAACGAACTTGACTGCGCACACCATTTATCGTCAGCCTGACCCCATGCCTTCGGACCTCCTCGCCACGCCCGATCTCCTGCGCTCGGTCTTCCGGCGACACGCGGCGGGGGTCGCCGTGATCACGGCTCGTGGCGACACCGGTCCGGTGGGCTTCACCGCCACCTCCCTCGCCTCCGTCTCCGCCGAACCGCCCCTGCTGTCCTTCGGCGTCGGCACCGGCTCCTCCAGCTGGCCCGCGATGGCGGCGACCGATCATGTCGGCGTCCACATCCTCGGCGAGCACCAGCAGGAGCTGGCCGCCACCTTCGCCCGCAACGGAGCCGACCGCTTCGCCGCGCCCACCGTCTGGCGGGAGGGGCCCGAGGGCGTACCCCTGCTCGACGGTGTGCTGGCCTGGCTGGTGGCCCGGGTCGTCGCCCGCGTGCCCGCCGGAGACCACCGGCTCGTGCTCGCCGAGGTCCTGCACGGGGACCCCACGGGCACCGGCCGTCCGCTCCTCTATCACCAGGGGCGTTTCCGGAGACTGCCCGACTGAGGGGCGTACCCCCCGGGCTGCGGGACCGTCGAGTTCCGGTTACGCTGCGTTGCGAAGGTCACAGTTCAAAGCGCTTGCTTAGCGGGAACGAACTGGGTGTACTGACGAGTAATATTTCGCTCGGAGCGTGGGTCGCCCCGACCGGAATCGGCCGCTTGAGGCGCCTATGCTGCCTGCAAGTAGGCAGCCGAGAAATGACGATTGCAGTAGGAGAGCCGGCGTGAGCTTGAGGATCGTTGTCACTGTGAAGTACGTGCCCGACGCCACTGGCGACCGGCACTTCGCCGATGACCTGACCGTCGACCGGGACGACGTGGACGGTCTGCTCTCCGAGCTCGACGAGTACGCGGTCGAGCAGGCGCTGCAGATCTCCGAGAACTCCGACGACGACGTGGAGATCACCGTTCTGACGGTGGGCCCCGAGGACGCCAAGGACGCCCTGCGCAAGGCGCTGTCCATGGGTGCCGACAAGGCGATCCACGTCGAGGACGACGACATCCACGGCACCGACGCCATCGGCACCTCCCTGGTCCTGGCCAAGGCCGTCGAGAAGGCCGGCTACGACCTGGTCATCTCCGGTATGGCCTCCACCGACGGCACCATGGGCGTCGTCCCCGCGCTGCTCGCCGAGCGCCTGGGCGTCCCGCAGGTCACCCTGCTGTCCGAGGTGTCGGTCGAGGACGGCACGGTCAAGGGCCGCCGCGACGGCGACGCCGCCACGGAGAGCCTGGAGGCCTCCCTGCCGGCGGTCGTGTCGGTGACCGACCAGTCGGGCGAGGCGCGCTACCCCTCCTTCAAGGGCATCATGGCCGCGAAGAAGAAGCCGGTGGAGTCCTGGGACCTGTCCGACCTGGACCTGGAGGCCGAGGAGGTCGGCCTCGAGGGCGCCTACACCACGGTCGACAACGCGGCCGAGCGCCCGGCCCGTACCGCGGGCACGATCGTCAAGGACGAGGGCGAGGGCGGCAAGCAGCTCGCTGAGTTCCTCGCGGGCCAGAAGTTCATCTGAGCCCGGCATTCGCTGACCGCCCCTCATCTTTCGCAAGCAGGAGAGAAGAAGTCCCATGGCTGAAGTTCTCGTCTACGTCGACCACGTGGACGGCGCCGTCCGCAAGCCCACCCTGGAGCTGCTGACCCTGGCCCGCCGCATCGGCGAGCCGGTCGCCGTCGCGCTGGGCAACGGCGCCGCCGACACCGCCGCCGCGCTCGCCGAGCACGGCGCGGTCAAGGTCCTCACCCACGAGGCCGCCGAGTACGCCGACTACCTGGTCGTACCGAAGGTGGACGCCCTGCAGGCCGCGCACGAGGCCGTGTCCCCGGCCGCCGTGCTGGTCCCGTCCTCGGCAGAGGGCAAGGAGATCGCCGCGCGTCTGGCGCTGCGTCTGGGCTCCGGCATCATCACCGACGCCGTCGACCTGGAGGCCGGCGACGAGGGCCCGGTGGCCACGCAGTCGGTGTTCGCCGCGTCCTTCACCACCAAGTCCCGTGTCTCCAAGGGCACCCCGGTCATCACGGTCAAGCCCAACAGCGCGGCCGTGGAAGCCGCCCCGGCCGCCGGCGCGGTCGAGGCGCTGTCGGTGTCCTTCTCCGCGCAGGCCACCGGCACCAAGGTCACCGGCCGCACGCCGCGTGAGTCGACGGGCCGCCCGGACCTGACCGAGGCCGCGATCGTGGTCTCCGGCGGCCGTGGCGTCAACGGCGCGGAGAACTTCGCGATCATCGAGGCGCTCGCCGACTCCCTCGGTGCCGCCGTCGGTGCCTCGCGTGCCGCGGTGGACGCGGGCTGGTACCCGCACACCAACCAGGTCGGCCAG
Organism: Streptomyces sp. NPDC040589; assembly: GCF_055594445.1. NCBI lineage: Bacteria > Bacillati > Actinomycetota > Actinomycetes > Kitasatosporales > Streptomycetaceae > Streptomyces > Streptomyces sp. NPDC040589. Next base: position 506,942 of record NZ_JBVIWP010000004.1, read on the forward strand.
ACGGGCAAGAGCGTCTCGCCGCAGCTGTACATCGCCTCCGGCATCTCCGGCGCGATCCAGCACCGCGCCGGTATGCAGACCTCGAAGACCATCGTCGCGATCAACAAGGACGCCGAGGCCCCGATCTTCGACCTCGTCGACTACGGCATCGTCGGCGACCTCTTCGACGTCGTCCCGGCCCTCACCGAGGAGATCAAGACCCGCAAGGGCTGATCGACCCCGGCCGCAGAAGGCCCCCCGTGACCGCACGAACGGTCACGGGGGGTTCTTCATCCCAGGGTCAGCGAGGCCTGCACCGGCAGATGGTCGCTCGGGTACGTCCCGTCCACGGAGAAGGTGTTCATCCCTGCCCAGTGCGTGGTCACCCCGGGCGTGGTGAGGATCCAGTCGATGCGCCGCCCGCCGGGCCTGAGCGCCCGGTAGCCGTGGTGCGTCCCGTACGCCGGACCCCGCGAGGCCGCCGCGTCCCAGGCGTCCACCAGCCCGATGTCCAGCATGAGGCCGTACACCCGGTTGTCGTGTGCGGCCGCGTTGAAGTCGCCGGTGACGATGACCGGTAACGACCGGTCCCACCCGGCGATCGTCTCGCCGATGAGCCCCACCGAGCGTTCCCGGGCGTACTGGCTGACGCTGTCCAGATGGGTGTTGAGGACGTAGAACTCCCGTCCCCCGTCGGCGAGGTCGGCGAAACGGACCCAGGTCACCATGCGCAGCCAGTCCGCGCCCCAGGTGTTCGAGGCGATCGCGTACGGGGTGCCGGACAGCCAGAAGTGATCGAACTCGATCGGGTCGAGTCTGCGCGTGTCGTAGAAGATCGCCATGAACTCGTCCTTGCTGCCGCCCCCGCGTCCGGTGCCGATCCAGTCGTAGTGCTCGCCGAGATCCTTCTCGATCGCGCGCACCTGCCGGTAGAGCCCTTCCTGGGTGCCGATGACGTGCGGTCGCTCGCGGCGCAGCAGTTCTCGCATCACCGGCCGGCGCACCTCCCAGCGCGGTGTCGTGTCGACGACGGTCCCGAAGCGGACGTTGAACGTCATGACGTCCAGGGCGCCCGGGTGCTCGCCGGCGGAAGCGGGCTGTGTGGGGCCCGCGGTGGTGAGCAGCGGTCCTGTGACGACGGCGGCGGCCGCCGCCTTGAGCCCGTGGCGGCGCGTCACTCCGACCTCGTTCGGCACGTGGTCTCCCTCCCCTTGCACGTCAGGATGAAGCTTGCCTTCTGAATACGGAAGATGAGGGCGGGTCGGCAGTGACCGAGGGTGAAGGATGGGGAATCCCACTTCAAGATGGTGTTGACCAGGGTGAAGATCGACCGTTAGCTTCGTACTGCGGATTATTGATTCCGCTCTACGGAAAATGGAGGGCTTGGGATGGGGCAGGGCCGACAGGAGAAGGTGGCGACGAGCCTCGCGGGCGCCGTCAGCGAGGAGATCAGCGCCTCCCTCGCGGCGGTCGACGCCGAACTGGAGCGCCGCTACCCCGGAGACCCCGGCACGCGCCAGCCCGTCCACACCGTCTACGTACCGGGCGACGTCTTCGCCGCCGACACCGTCCGCTCCTGGGGCGACCGTGCCCTGGCGGCCCTCGACGAACACGCCCCGGACGCCGCGTCCTTCGCCGCCGTCCTCGGCCTCGCCGAGGACCTCGCCGAGCCCGTCCACGCGCGCGTGCGCGCCAAGCTGGAGCGCGAGCCGATCGAGGACCTGCGCGTCGACTTCGAGGACGGCTACGGCAACCGCCCCGACGCCGAGGAGGACGAGGCCGCGGCCCGCGCCGCCCGGCTGATCGCGGAGGCGTACGAGGACCGCACCGCGGCCCCTTACATGGGCATCCGGATGAAGTGCATGGAGGCGCCCGTACGCGACCGTGGCATCCGCACCCTGGACATCTTCCTCACCGGCCTGATGGAGGCCGGCGGCCTGCCCCGCGGGCTGGTGCTCACCCTGCCCAAGGTGACCTACGCCGAGCAGGTGACCGCCATGGCGCGGCTGCTGGACGCCTTCGAGAACACCCACGGCCTGGAGCCCGGCCGGATCGGCTTCGAGATCCAGATCGAGACCAGCCAGTCCATCCTCGCCGCCGACGGCACCGCCACCGTCGCCCGCATGATCCAGGCCGCCGAGGGCCGCGCCACCGGCCTGCACTACGGCACCTTCGACTACAGCGCCTGCCTCGGCGTCTCCGCCGCCCACCAAGCCAGTGACCACCCCGCCGCCGACCACGCCAAGGCCGTCATGCAGGTCGCGGCGGCCGGCACCGGAGTCCGCGTCTCGGACGGCTCCACCAACGTGCTGCCCGTCGGCCCCACCGAGAAGGTGCACGCCGCCTGGCGCCTGCACTACGGACTCACCCGCCGCGCCCTGGCCCGTGCCTACTACCAGGGCTGGGACATGCACCCCGGCCACATCCCGACCCGGTACGCGGCCGTCTTCGCCTTCTACCGCGAGGGCTACGAGCAGGCCGCCGCCCGTCTCGCCCGCTACGCCAACCGCACCGGCGGCGACGTCATGGACGAACCCGCCACCGCCAAGGCCCTCAGCGGCTACCTGCTCCGGGGCCTGGACTGCGGCGCCCTCGACATCGGCGAGGTAGCCCGGCTGACCGGCCTGACCCGCGCCGACCTGGAGAGCTTCGCGACGCCCAGGCGGGCCGACCTGACGGCGTCCGCCTGACGGCCTCGCCTCGGCCGGCACGTACCGGCCCTGTCACAGCCGTCACCGCCGGCTTTCGTCGTCATCGCCGCCCCGTACTCTGTACGCCACGTACTGACGTGTCGGTGGATCCAGCGGTGTCACAGGAACGGGGCAGCGGTGTCAACGGGGGAGTACGGGCAGACCGAGGAGGCCGGTCGGCTGCTGGCAGGCCGCTATCGCGTCGCGGGCAGGCTGGGGCGCGGCGGCATGGGCATCGTCTGGAAGGCCGTCGACGAGGTCCTCGGCCGCGAGGTCGCCGTCAAGGAACTGCGCACCTACACCGACGTGGCCGGCCCCGAACTGGCCGCTCTGCGACTGCGGATGCAGCGCGAGGCGCGTGCGGCGGCCCGGGTGCGCCACCCCGGCGTCATCGCCGTGCACGACATCGCGGAGGTCGACGGCCGGCCGCTCATCGTCATGGAACTGGTCGACGGGCCGTCCCTGGACGACGTCCTGCGCGAACGCGGCACGCTGGACCCGCGCGAGGCGGCCGGTATCGGCGCCAAGGTGATGGACGCGTTGTCCGCCGCCCACCGGGCGGGCGTCCTGCACCGAGACGTGAAGCCAGGCAACATCCTGCTCGACCGCTCGGGCCGGGTCGTCCTCACCGACTTCGGCATCGCCACCATGGACGACCCGGGCGACGGTTCGACCACCCACCTCACCCGCAGCGGCGAACTCGTCGGCTCCCTCGACTACCTGGCCCCCGAGCGTGCCCAGGGCGCCGACCCGGGCCCCGCCTCCGACATCTGGGCCCTGGGCGCCACGCTGTACGCGGCCGTCGAGGGGGCCTCGCCCTTCCGCCGTACGTCCACGTTCTCGACCCTCACGGCGATCGTCACCGAGCCGCTGCCGGAGCCCCTGCGCGCCGGCCCGCTCGGCCCCGTCCTCCAGCGGTTGATGGACAAGCGCCCCGAGGCCCGCCCGGAGGCCGACCAGGCTCGAGAGCTGCTCCAGTCGGTGGCGGACTCTGGCGCTACGGACACGCCGACATCTCCGTTGCGAGACCCCGCGGCATCGGAATCGGCATCGCCCTCGCGCCCGGAGACGGAGCGGAGCGTGCCTGCGGTACCGCCGGGGTTCGGACCACCGCAGCACGTACAGCCGGGCAGCACCGACCCTGACTCCTCCGCTCCCACGAGTCCGGTCAACTCCGGCCGCCCGCCCCGCCGTAGGTCCCGCGTCCTGCTCGCCGCCGCGGCCGCCACCGTCGTTCTCGCCGCAGCCGGTGTCACGGCCGCCGTGCTCAGCGACTCCGGCGACAAGGAAACGGGCACCCGGACCGACGCCGCCCGCGAAGATGCCGCGGCCTCCTCCGAGCCCGGTCGCACCGACGACGGCTCGAACGCACCCCGGCCCACCCAGCAGGGCGACGAGAAGGGCAAGGCCCCCTCCAGGAAGCCCGGCGACAAGAAGGCCCCGGAGCCCACCGGCGGGGCGGACACCCCGGCGCCCGCCGAGTCCTCCGGCGGCAGCGACACCGGAGACGGTTCCGGCGACGGCGGGACGGGCGGCGCTCCGACCACCCCGGCCCCCGAACCGGCCTGCCACGCCATCGGCGGCGGCAAGTACAACTGCCAGGTCTGGAAGACCGCCGACTCCTACACCGCCTCCGGCGCCAAGGTCGGTGTCCTCAACGCGGGCACCAACTACTTCTACTGCCAGCAGAACCTGGGCCGCCGCGAGACGGACGGCCGGTGGACCAACGTCTGGTGGGCGAAGACCGACGACGACAGCGGCAACACGAACGTCTGGGTCAGCGACGTCTACGTCAAGGGCGGGGACAACGACGGCCCCGTCCCCGGGCTCCCGGTCTGCTGAGACCCCGTCGGCCGGGAGCCGACGTACCGCTCCAGGCCGGAGGCGGTCACCAGCTTCTCCTCGATGAACAGCCGTGTGCCCCGCTCGCACAACCGCCGGTCGCCGCGGGCCCGCGCGCTGAACTCCTCGGGCACCACGCCGAAGAGCTCCCTGAACCGCGGCAGGCCGGAGAGCAGCTCGGTGAGCAGCGCCCGCTGGCCCGGGTGGGTGCGCGGCACGCCGCTGCCGTCGTGCAGGACCCCGTGCCGGTTGACGTACGCGTACGCGCCGGGCAGGCGGGTGCCGTCCGCGAGGTCGATCCGCACATCGGGCGCGGGCAGCCAGGCACGGTTGAAATTGCCGTTCGGCAACGGCGCGCCCTCGCTCGCGTCGATCACTGTGAGCTGCTCGTCGTCGAGCCAGAGGACGAACAGCTCCCGCACGGTGTCCGGGGCGCTGACGGGCGAGGCGGACATGTACCCCATGCGGCTCACATGCGCCGAGACGCCCGCGTCGACGCCCCGCACCCGGGTCTTCACCATCGGGAGAGGGGACATGATCCCGAACTCGGCCATCTTGTGCCGCAGTTGTCCCGGGCAGGCGTTGGAGCCGATGGCGAGGACCGGCGTGCGGTCCTCGTACGCCAACTGCTCCAGCGGCAGGAAGCAGTCTCCGTCGAGGAGCCCGGAGTCGGCCGGCCACGCGCCCGGATACAGCAGCGGATGCTCGCGCGGCGCCTCGGCCAGGCCGAGTGCCCGCAGCGTGCGAGCGGTGAGGTGATCCATGGGCCGCTCAGTCCGCCGGGGGCAGCTCGCCGGAGCCCCGGGTGATCAGCCGGGTCGGCAGCTCGATGCGCTCGGGGGCGATCTGGGTGCCGTCCAGTTGCCGGAACAGGCGTTCCGCGGCGGTGCGGCCGATGTCCGCCGCGTCCTGGGCGACGACCGTGACGCCCGGCTGGAGCAGGTCGGCCAGCTCGATGTCGTCGAAGCCGACCAGGGCGACGCGGCGGGCGTGCTCGGCGAGCACGCGGATCACGGTGACCGTCACCCGGTTGTTGGCCGTGAAGATCGCGGTGACCGGGTCCGGGCCGGACAGCATCTCCTCGGCCGCCCTGCGTACCCGCTCGGGGTCGGTGACGCCGAGGGACATCCAGGAGTCCGCCACCGGTATGCCCGCGTCCTCCATCGCGGCCCGGTAGCCGCGCAGCCGCTCGGCGGCGGTGTGGATGCGGGGCATGTCGCCGATGAAGCCGATCCGGCGGTGCCCGTGCGCGATGAGATGGGCGACGCCGCCGCGGGCTCCGCCGAGGTTGTCCGACAGGACCACGTCGGCGTCGATGTACCCGGCCGGCCGGTCCACGAACACCGTGGCTACGCCCGCCTTGAGCTCCGGTTCCAGATACCGGTGGTCGTCACCGGCCGGAATCACCACAAGACCGTCCACTCGCCGCGCGCACAGGGCCAGCACCAGCTCCTGCTCACGCTCCGGGTCCTCCGCACTGGAGCCGTTGATCAGCAGGGCGCCGTGCGCGCGGGCCACCTCCTCGACCGAGCGGCTCAGCGGTCCGTAGAACGGGTCCGCGAGGTCCTCCAGGACCAGGCCGATGCTGGCCGTGCGGCCCTTGCGCAGCACCCGCGCGCTGTCGTTGCGGCGGAAACCGAGGGCGTCGATCGCCTCCTGGACCCGCCGCTCCGTCTCCGGGGTGACCCCCGGCTCCCCGTTCACCACCCGGGAGACCGTCTTGAGCCCGACTCCGGCGCGTGCCGCGACGTCCTTCATGGTCGGCCGGGTGCCGTAGCGCGTTGCGGATCGGAGGGGGGTCTGGGGCACGGTGCGGTGTCCTGTCCTGTCGTCCACGGGGGTGCGGCGGTCCTGGGTTTGTATGAGGATGTGGCGTCGAGCATAGAGCCTGGACAACGTTGTCAGGCTCGGGGGAGACTGTCCACCGCAATCTCCGGCCCGCGCACCCGTGCGGGACCGGTGCCGCTCGGCGTTCTTTCTCATGGTTGACGGGGAGATCCGACACTGATGCACACCGACCTCGTGGCCGCGCTCGACATCGGCGGCACCAAGATCGCCGGCGCTCTGGTGGACGGCCACGGCCGGATCCTGGTCCGCGCCCAGCGGCCGACGCCCGCCCGGGAGGACGGCGACACCGTGATGCGGGCCGTGGAGGAGGTGCTCGGTGAGCTCACCGTGTCGCCGCTGTGGGAGCGCGCCACGGCCGTGGGCATCGGCAGCGCCGGGCCCGTAGACGCCTTGGCGGGCACGGTGAGCCCGGTGAACGTGCCCGGCTGGCGCGGCTACCCGCTCGTCGGACGCGTCCGGGCCGCGGCCGGGGACCTGCCCGTCGAGCTGATCGGCGACGGTGTGGCGATCACGGCGGCCGAACACTGGCAGGGCGCCGCCCGCGGCCACGACAACGCGCTGTGCATGGTCGTCTCCACGGGTGTCGGCGGCGGCCTGGTGCTCGGCGGTCGGCTGCACCCCGGGCCCACCGGCAACGCCGGCCATATCGGCCACATCAGCGTGGACCTCGACGGCGATCCGTGCCCGTGCGGTTCGCGCGGCTGCGTCGAGCGCATCGCGAGCGGTCCCAACATCGCCCGGCGCGCCCTGGAGAAGGGCTGGCGGCCCGGTCCCGACGGTGACACGTCCGCCGCCGCGGTGGCCGCCGCCGCCAGGTCCGGCGACCCGGTCGCCGTCGCATCCTTCGAGCGTGCCGCCCAGGCCCTGGCCGCCGGGATCGCCGCCACCGCGACCCTCGTGGAGATCGACATAGTGGTGATCGGCGGGGGAGTGGGCAAGGCCGGCGACGTCCTCTTCGCCCCTCTGCGCAAGGCTCTGAGCGCCTACGCGACCCTGTCCTTCGTCCGGCGGCTGACCGTGGCACCGGCCCAGATGGGCACCGACGCCGGCCTGGTGGGCGCCGCGGCGGCAGCACTCGCGAAGCGGACGGATACGGCCGCGGCGGGGGTGTGAGACCGGGCAGGAACGTTCAGGCGGTGGGGCCGGGGCGCCTCAGGGGCCCCACCCGCCCCTGACGCGGAAGGAACCGCTCCGGCCCGGCGCGGCATCTGGCCCGGCGTGAGTGTCGGGATGCTGTTCTTCGGGCTGTTCTTCATGGGCGGGTGGGCGGCGGCTCTCGGGGCGCTGGTGGCAGCCGTGGTCACGCTGGTGCGGGTCTGGCCGCGGGACTGGACGCGCCGCCAAGGGCATCCCGCGGTACGGCTGCTGCTGCCGGCGCCCGCGTTCCGGCGCTTCGACGCGGCGCTCGCCGTGACGGCCCTGCTGGCCGACCTGTGGTTCGTGTCGGCGATCCTCGTGTTCGGGGCGGACGGCGTCTTCACCGAGGACTGGATGGGCTACCCCGGCATGGTCGATTCCACCGGGCGGGGATACCAGGCCGCAGTCGTGAGCGCACTGCGCTCCACCGCGTGGTGGACCTTCGGGATCGCGGTGCTCGGCCGCTGCTGGATCACAGCGGGTGTGCAGATGTGCCTCCTGCCGCTCGCGGCCTGGTGGATCGGAACGTTCGACACGTACTTCACCTGACAGGCCCCGGCCCGGGATACCGGCTTCTCCCTCCGAAATCGACCAAATGTCCGTGCGATGTGGCACGATCCCGCTTGTGACCAGCAGACCCACCTCGGCGCAGCGCCTGCGTGACCTCGCGCGCCTGCGCCGGGTCAAGGACCGGATCGACCGGGAGTACGCACAGCCGCTGGACGTGGAGGCGCTGGCACGGGGTGTGCACATGTCGGCCGGGCATCTCAGCCGGGAGTTCCGGCAGGCGTACGGCGAGTCGCCGTACAGCTACCTCATGACGCGGCGCATCGAGCGCGCGATGGCCCTGCTGCGTCGTGGCGACCTCAGTGTCACCGAGGTGTGTTTCGAGGTCGGCTGCTCGTCGCTGGGCACCTTCAGCACCCGCTTCACCGAGCTGGTCGGCATGCCGCCCAGCGCCTACCGGCGCGAGGCGGCGCGCGCGACCGCGGGGATCCCGTCGTGCGTGGCGAAGCAGGTCACCAGACCGGTCAGGAATCGAGAAGCGCCCACCCCGAGCCAAAACTAGCGTGGTGGCCATGGACCTCAACATTCACGCCAGTTTCCTGCCGCACGACGACCCGGACGCCGCCCTGGCGTTCTACCGCGACACTCTCGGCTTCGAAGTCCGCAACGACGTCGGGTACGAGGGCATGCGCTGGATCACGGTCGGGCCCGTCGGCCAGCCCGGCACCAACATCGTCCTGCATCCGCCGGCCGCCGACCCGGGCATCACCGAGGACGAGGGCCGCACCATCGCCGAGATGATGGCCAAGGGCACCTACGCGAGCATCGTCCTGGCCACCACCGACGTCGACGGCGCCTTCGAGCGGCTGCAGGCGGGCGACGCCGAGGTGGTCCAGGAGCCGGTGGACCAGCCGTACGGCGTCCGCGACTGTGCCTTCCGCGACCCCGCGGGCAACATGATCCGCATCCAGCAGCTGAAGCCGTGACGCCGTAGCGGCGGCCGGCCCCCCACACCCCATCCCCCGCGCCGCACCCCCCGGTTCGGTGCGGGGGACAGAACGTCCGAGCGACAGATGGAGACACGATGAACAAGGCCACGACGACGGACAGACAGTCGCCCGGGCCGCACGCTGCCGACAGCCATGACGTGATCCGCGTGCACGGTGCGCGCGAGAACAACCTCAAGGACGTCAGCATCGAGATTCCGAAGCGCAGGCTCACGGTGTTCACGGGCGTCTCCGGCTCGGGCAAGAGCTCCCTGGTGTTCGACACGATCGCCGCGGAGTCGCAGCGGCTGATCAACGAGACGTACAGCGCCTTCCTCCAGGGCTTCATGCCGAACCTGGCCCGGCCCGAGGTCGATGTGCTGGACGGGCTGACCACCGCGATCACCGTCGACCAGCAGCGCATGGGATCCGACCCGCGCTCCACCGTCGGCACCGCCACCGACGCCAACGCGATGCTGCGCATCCTCTTCAGCCGGCTCGGCACGCCGTACATCGGCCCGCCCGGCGCGTTCTCCTTCAATGTCGCCTCGGTCTCGGCGAGCGGCGGGATCACGGTCGACCGGGGTGCCGACAAGACCAAGACGCAGAAGGTGACCTTCAGCCGTACCGGCGGCATGTGCACGCACTGCGAGGGCCGGGGCAAGGTCTCCGACATCGACCTCACCCAGCTGTTCGACGACTCCAAGTCGCTCTCCGAGGACCCGTTCACCATTCCCACCTACACCGGGGACGGCTGGGTGGTGCGGGTCATCGCCGAGTCGGGCTTCTTCGACAAGGAGAAGCCGATCCGCAAGTACACCAAGAAGGAGCGGCACGACTTCCTGTACCGCGAGCCGACCAAGGTGAAGGTCAACGGCGTCAACCTCACCTACGAGGGGCTGATCCCGAAGATCCAGAAGACCTTCCTCGCCAAGGACCGCGAGTCGATGCAGCCGCACATCCGGGCCTTCGTGGACCGGGCGGTCACCTTCACCGAGTGCCCCGAGTGCGACGGCACCCGGCTCAGCGAGCTGGTCCGCTCCTCCAGGATCGGCAAGGTCAACATCGCCGACGCCTGCGCGATGGAGATCCGCGACCTGGCCGAATGGGCCCGCGGGATCGAGGATCCGTCGGTGGCGCCGCTGCTCGCCAAGCTCCGGCACACCCTGGACTCGTTCGTGGAGATCGGGCTCGGCTATCTCTCGCTGGACCGGGCCTCGGGCACGCTCTCCGGTGGCGAGGCGCAGCGCACCAAGATGATCCGGCACCTCGGCTCCTCGCTCACCGACGTCACCTACGTCTTCGACGAGCCGACCATCGGACTGCACCCCCATGACATCCAGCGGATGAACAACCTGCTGCTGCGGCTGCGCGACAAGGGCAACACCGTGCTGGTGGTGGAGCACAAGCCGGAGACGATCGCCATCGCCGACCATGTCGTGGACCTCGGCCCCGGCGCAGGCACGGCGGGCGGCACCGTCTGCTTCGAGGGCACCCTGGAGGGGCTGCACAAGAGCGGCACCGTCACCGGCCGTCATCTCGGCGACCGGGCAGCGCTGAAGGAGACGGTCCGCAAGCCCACCGGCACCCTCGCGATCCGCGGCGCGACAGCGAACAACCTGGACAACGTCGACGTCGACATCCCGCTCGGCGTGCTCACCGTCGTCACCGGTGTCGCGGGCTCCGGCAAGAGTTCGCTCGTGCACGGTTCGATCCCCCGACAAGCGGGGGACGAAGGCGTGGTGTCGATCGACCAGACCGCGATCCGCGGCTCCCGGCGCAGCAACCCTGCGACGTACACCGGGCTGGCCGACCCGATCCGCAAGGCCTTCGCCAAGGCCAACGGCGTGAAGCCGGCACTCTTCAGTGCCAACTCCGAGGGCGCCTGCCCCACCTGCAACGGCGCCGGTGTCATCTACACCGACCTGGCGATCATGCAGAGCGTCGCCACCACCTGCGAGGTGTGCGAAGGCAAGCGGTTCGAGGCGTCGGTGCTGGAGTACCGCTTCGGCGGCCGCGACATCAGCGAGGTGCTGGCGATGTCGGTGACCGAGGCCGAGAAGTTCTTCGGCGCCGGTGAGGCACGCACCCCGGCGGCCCACCGGATCATCGAACGGATGGCGGACGTCGGACTCGGCTACCTCACCCTCGGCCAGCCGCTCACCACCCTCTCCGGCGGCGAGCGGCAGCGGCTCAAGCTGGCCACGCACATGGGAGACAAGGGCGGGGGCCGTTCCGTCTTCGTACTCGACGAGCCGACCACCGGTCTCCACCTCGCCGACGTGGAGCAGCTGCTCGGGTTGCTCGACCGGCTCGTCGACGCCGGCAAGTCGGTCATCGTCATCGAGCACCACCAGGCGGTCATGGCACACGCCGACTGGATCGTCGACCTCGGCCCGGGCGCCGGACACGACGGCGGCCGGATCGTCTTCGAGGGCACCCCGGCCGAACTCGTCGAGGCCCGCTCCACCCTGACCGGGGAGCACCTCGCGGCCTACGTGGGCGCCTGACGCGGAGGCGAAAGGCGGGCTGAACGGCCCATCCCGGCGCGCGCCCGGCGCCGTCCCCGCGCACCCTGGTGCCATGGCGTCCGTGAAGCCCGTCGTGGTCTACCCGCCCGCCGTGGACGGCGGCCGGCGGGTCCGTGTGGACGACCAGTTCCTCGGGATCGCGTACGGGCTGCTGGACGTCGCCGAGTTCCTGCGGCGGGCGGGGATCGAGGACGCGGACGAGGCCTACGCGGCGTCGTCGGGGCTGATCGAATGGCGCGGTGGCGGGCCCGGGACCTGGGACAGCGGTCCCGAATGATGCCGTAGCGTCGCCCGAACGGCCCAGTGGCGTGACCCCGGAGCGGGTTCGGCAGTTGAGTCGGTCATGAAGAAGCGCAGCATGCTCGCCATCGCCTCCCTGGCCACCGGCTTCGTCGTCGCGGCGGTCACCCCGTCGCACGCTGTCGGAGAGAAGCTCCCCGGGATCAACGTGGACGAGACTCTCAACACGCTCAACCAGGCCGTCGGCAAGGACGGGCTGTCCATGGCCGGGAAGGACGGCGTCCAGAAGAAGGGCGTCCAGAAGAAGGGTGCCCCGAAGAAGGGCGTTCAGAAGAAGGGCTGACGAGCCGCTACAGCCTCGGCCCACGGCGCCGGCGCTCCCCGTGCGAGGGGAGCGCCGGCGCCGTCGTCATGCGCCCTCAACTGGGGCTGGTTTCCGTGGCAGGGTGGAGCGGGCAAGCCTCAGGGGGCCAACAGAAGAGGGGGACCTGTGACCGTCGTCTGGATCAACGGCGCGTTCGGTGCGGGGAAGACCACCACCGCACAGGAACTGATCGAACTGATCCCGAACAGCACGCTCTTCGACCCCGAGGTCATCGGCGGAGCGCTGCGGTATCTGCTGCCGCCCAAGCGCCTCGCCGAGGTCGGCGACTTCCAGGACCTGCCGATCTGGCGACGGCTCGTGATCGACACGGCGGCCGCGATGCTCGCCGAGCTCGGCGGAACCCTGGTCGTCCCGATGACGCTGCTGCGGCAGGAGTACCGCGACGAGATCTTCGGCGGCCTGGCCGCGCGCAGGATTCCGGTCAGCCACATCCTGCTCGCTCCGGCCGAAACGATACTGCGGGAGCGCGTAGCGGGCCGCGAGCTACCGCGGGACCTCCCCGACGGCGAGATACGAATACGCCAGTGGTCCTCCGACCACATCGAGCCGTACCGGGCCGCGCTCGCCTCCTGGCTCACCGCGGACGCGCACCCGGTCGACACCAGCGACCTCACGCCGTACGAGACCGCCGCCCGCATCGCCGAGGCCGTGCAGGGCGGCTCCCTGCCGGCTTGCGACATCGTGCAGACGCCCGAGCCCACCGCCGAGACGCTCGCCGCCGGTGTGCTCCTCTTCGACGAGCAGGACCGCGTGCTGCTCGTCGACCCCACCTACAAGCCCGGCTGGGAATTCCCCGGCGGAGTCGTCGAACCCGGTGAAGCGCCCGCGCGGGCCGGTGTGCGGGAGGTCGCCGAGGAGACCGGCATCCACCTCGACGAGGTACCGAGCCTGCTCGTCGTCGACTGGGAGCGCCCCGCGCCCCCCGGCTTCGGCGGCCTGCGGCTCCTCTTCGACGGCGGTCTCCTCGACTCCGCGAAGGCCGGCCGGGTGCTGCTGCCCGGGCCGGAGCTGCGCGAGTGGCGGTTCGTCACCGAGGAGGAGGCCGCCGACCTGCTGCCACCGGTGCGCTACGAGCGGCTCCGCTGGGCCCTGAGGGCGCGCGAACGCGGAGCGGCGTTCTACCTGGAGGCCGGGGTGCCGGTCGGCTGAGCCGGGGTCTGGGTTCGTGTCCTTTACCCGGCGCGGGGGATTCCGAGGGAAAAGCAAGAGGAAACGCACCCGGAGGCAATGCCAATCACCGCCCAAGGAATTGCCCGCATTCCTTCACGTGGTGGGTAATCACATTCCCTGCTCTCGTCAACACTTTTCCATGACCGCAAACAATCCCTTTTCTGGCCCCTGCGCGGCTTGACCGCCCTCGCACCGCATTGCGAAAGTCCGCAATGTCTCACGGCGGCGCTCACGACCGCCACTCAATTTCCTTGCCTCAGGGGCAGATCCGGGATGTCCGTACGATGACCACGCAACACCAGCCGGTCGACACCGGCGGCGGCACCGCGCTGCTGACCGATCCGTCGACGCAGGACAGCAGACCCGGCGGCCCGGTCGTCGCCGGCCGCTCACCGGCCCGGATGGCCTGGCGGCGGATCAGGCGGGACAAGGTGACCACGGCCGCCCTGGTGGCCACCGTCCTGTTCATCGTGATCGCCCTGCTCGCGCCGGTCCTCACCGCGCTGACCGGCTGGGGACCGATCACCCCCGACAACAAGGCGATCAACCCGGACACGGGCAACTTCCCCTACGGATCGCTGGGCGGCATCAGCGCCCAGCATCTTCTCGGCGTCGAACCGGGCACGGGCTACGACCTGTTCGCCCGCATCGTCTACGGCCTGCGCACCTCCCTGTACGTGGGCTTCGCCTCGGCCGTGCTGTCCACCGTGGCCGGCGTCGTCGCGGGGCTCGCGGCCGGCTACTTCGGCGGCTGGGTCGACTCCCTGCTGTCCCGGGTCATGGACGTGATGCTGGCGTTCCCGCAGCTGCTGTTCATCATCGCGCTCACCCCGGTGATCCAGAACGCGCTGCAGACCAACACCCACGGCGGCACCGACGAGAACCTCCGCCTCCTCGTCCTGGTCCTCAACATCGCCGTCTTCGCGTGGGCGTACACCGCCCGCCTGGTGCGCGGACAGGTGCTGTCCCTGCGCGAACGGGAGTTCGTCGACGCCGCGCGGCTGATGAGCGCCGGCCGGCGGCACATCCTCTTCCGGCAGCTGCTGCCCAACCTGTGGGCGCCGATCCTGATCTCCTTCGCGCTGGCCGTCCCGCAGAACATCACCACCGAGGCGGCCCTGTCCTACCTGGGGGTCGGCGTCATCCCGCCCAACCCCGACTGGGGAGCCCTGCTCTCGGACGCCTCCCAGTTCTTCCTCCAGGACCCGATGTACCTCTTCGTGCCCGGCGTCCTGCTCTTCCTCCTGGTCCTGGCGCTCAACCTCCTCGGGGACGGCGTCCGGGACGCCCTGGATCCCCGCGCCCGGCGCGGCTGACCGAGCCACCCCCCGAGTGTCGGCCCGGCGGTCCCACGAACGGCCGCCGCGCCCGTAGCAAGAAGGAGTTTCCTCAATGACGCGCAGCACGCGCAGATCGCGCACGGTCGCTCTCACGGCCTCCGCCGTGGTGATCGCCCTGGGGGCCACCGCATGCGGAGGGTCCTCCAGCAACAGCGGCAGTGGCGCCCCCGGCAAGGGCGGCACTCTGACCGTCCTGGACAAGGCGGACTTCGACCACCTCGACCCCCAGCGCGTCTACACGACCGAGGGCTCGAGCATGGACCAGGAGATCGTCCGGGACCTGACGGGCTGGGACGAGACGGGTCCGAAGCCGAAACTGGTCGGCGACCTGGCCACCGACACCGGAACGCCCAGCAAGGGCGCCACCGTCTGGACCTTCCACCTGCGGCACGGCGTCAAGTACCAGGACGGCACCGAGGTCACCGCACCGGACGTCAAGTACGGCGTCGAGCGGTTCTTCTCCTCCGACATCAACGGCGGCCCGCCCTACGCGGCCCAGTGGCTCGTCGGCGGCGCCGACTACAAGGGCCCGTACCAGGGCAAGGAGCTCGACTCCATCCAGACGCCGGACAAGTACACGATCGTCTTCCACCTGAACCAGCCGGTGGCCGACTTCAACGAGACCACCACGATGACCGGCTGGGCGGCCGTGCCCAAGGCCCACGACACCGGCTCGACCTACGACACCCATGTGTGGTCCGACGGCCCGTACATGATCAAGTCGTACACCAAGAACAAGGAACTGGTCCTCACCCGGAACAAGAACTGGTCCCAGGCGACCGACCCGATCCGGCAGCAGAACGTCGACGAGATGGACGTTCGGTTCGGCCAGGACGAGTCGGCCATCGACCAGCAGATCAAGGCCGACGCCGGCACCGCCCAGACGTCGATCCAGCAGTGGCCGATCGCGGGCTCCGACCTGTCCCAGCTCGCCAACGACCCCTCTTTGAAGAGCCGTTACTACAAGATTCCCGCGCCCGGCATCAACTACCTGGCCATCAACACCACCCGCGTCAAGGACCTCAAGGTCCGCCAGGCGATCGAGTACGCCGTCGACAAGACCACGGTCCGCGGCGCCTTCGGCGGCTCCGCGTACGGCGACTACGCCACCACCATGCTGAGCCCGGGCATCGGCGGCTACCAGAAGTTCAACCAGTACAGCGCCAACCCGGCGGGCAACCTCGCCAAGGCCAAGGCGCTGATGAAGCAGGCGGGCAACCCGAAGCCCACCATGTCGATCGCCGTCGAGAACACACCCACCCAGGAGCACTTCGCCGACGCGGTGAAGACCGCCCTGGAGCGCATCGGCATCCGCGTCAACATCTCCCCGATCGACGCGGCGAACTACTTCAGCACCGTCAACAACACGAAGAACCAGTACGACCTGACCTGGGGCGACTGGATCGCCGACTGGCCCAACGCCTCCACGGTGCTGCCCACCCTCTTCGACGGCCGGCTCATCAAGAGGAACCCGCAGGCCAACCAGGACCTGTCCTACCTGAACGACCCGAAGGTCAACGCGCTGATCGACAAGGCCGCCAAGATGACGGACGTCGAGCAGCGCAACGCCACCTACGGCCGGATGGACCAGCAGGTCCTGAAGGACGCCGCCGTGGTCCCGCTGATGTACATGAACTTCAGCGACATGTCCGGCTCCAAGGTCGGCGGTGTCATCCCCGACACGATCCTGGCCGAGCCGAGCCTGGTCCACGTCTACGTCAAGCACTGACGGACGCCTCCCCCTCTGAACCCCGCCGGCGGCCCAGGCCGCCGGCGGGCATCCCACTCACGTCAGGTCCCGGCACCCCATGTTTCGTTATCTCATCCGACGCCTGCTGGCAGCGGCCGTGATCATGCTGGTGATCACCACGATCACCTTCTTCATCTTCTTCGCGCTGCCGTCCGACCCCGCACTCCTGGCCTGCGGAAAGACCTGCTCCCCCTCCCGCCTCGCGGAGATCAAACACTCGCTGGGCCTGGACCAGGGCTACCTGACGCAGTACTGGGAGTTCCTCAAGGGGCTGGTCGCCGGCCGTGACTTCGGCGACCAGAGCGTCCGCATCCACTGCGGCGCGCCCTGCCTGGGCGTCTCCTTCCAGACCGACACCCCCGTCCTGACGACACTGCTCCAGGACTTCCCGGCGGACCTCTCCCTCGGTCTCGGCGCCGCGGTGGCGTTCCTGGTCCTGGGGGTCGGCCTCGGCACCGTCGCCGCGGTCCGCAGGGGCAGGGCCGCCGACAAAGCGGCGGTCGGACTGGCCCTGTTCGGCGTGTCGGTGCAGATCTACTTCATCGGCCTGCTCCTGCTGTACCTCTTCGTCGACAAGTTCCAGATCCTGCCGACCTCCGGCTACACACCGATCACCGAGGACCCGGCCGGCTGGTTCCAGGGGCTGATCCTGCCGTGGACCACCCTGGTCATCGTCTACCTCGCGATGTACACCCGGCTCACCCGCTCCTCCATGCTGGACGTCTTCGCCGAGGACTACATGCGTACCGCCCGCGCCAAGGGACTGACGGCCTCCAGCGTCGTCCTCAAGCACGGGCTGCGGGCCGCCATCACCCCGATCATCACCATCTTCGGCATGGACGTCGGCTCCCTGATCGGCGGCTCCGCGGTCATCACCGAGTCGGTCTTCGGCATCAACGGCATCGGCAAGCTCGCCGTCGACTCCGTCCAGAACTCCGACCTGCCGGTCATCCTCGGCACCACGCTCTTCGCCGCGACGTTCGTCGTCCTCGCCAACGTCGTCGTCGACCTGGTGTACGGCCTCGTCGACCCGCGCGTGCGCCTCGCCTGAGCCCTTCCTCGTCCTTAGGAACACCCGTGTCCGTTCAGACCTCACCGCAGCCCGCGGACGTCACGCCCGCGCCCGCACCCTTCCTCGACGTGACCGACCTGAGGGTGCACTTCCCGACCGAGGACGGCATCGTCAAGTCCGTCGACGGCGTCTCCTTCAGCCTGGAGAAGGGCAGGACCCTCGGCATCGTCGGGGAGTCCGGCTCCGGCAAGTCGGTGACCTCGCTGGCCCTGCTCGGACTGCACAAGGGCACCAGCGCCCGGGTCTCCGGAGAGATCCGCCTGGAGGGCAGGGACCTCGTCACCCTGCCCGAGGCCGAGATGCGTGAACTGCGCGGCCGTACGGTCTCCATGATCTTCCAGGACCCGCTCTCCGCGCTGCACCCCTTCTTCACCGTCGGCGCCCAGATCGCCGAGGCCTACCGCGTGCACCACAAGGTCTCCAAGAAGGAGGCCAGGGAGCGGGCGGTGGAGATGCTGAAGCGGGTCGGCATCCCGCAGCCCGAGCGTCGCGTCAGGGACTATCCGCACCAGTTCTCCGGCGGCATGCGGCAGCGCGCCATGATCGCCATGTCCCTGGTCTGCGACCCCGCCCTGCTCATCGCCGACGAACCCACCACCGCCCTGGACGTCACCGTCCAGGCCCAGATCCTCGACCTGATCCGCGACCTGCAGGAGGAATTCGGCTCCGCGGTCGTCATCATCACGCACGACCTCGGCGTGGTCTCCGACGTCGCCGACGACATCCTGGTGATGTACGGCGGCCGCCGGATCGAGTACGGCACCACCCGTGAGGTGCTGAAGCAGCCTCAGCACCCCTACACCTGGGGCCTGTTGCAGTCGATGCCGCACCTCACCGGCGACGTCGGCGAGCGGCTCAACCCGATCCCCGGCACACCGCCGAGCCTGATCAACCTGCCGGACGGCTGCTCCTTCAACCCACGCTGCGCCTACAAGGGCTGGGTGCCGGAAGGGCGGTGCACCGTGGACCGGCCCGAACTGCGCCTCGTCTCCGGCACCGCGGGACACCTCGCCGCGTGCCATCTCACCGACGAGGCCAAGCAGGAGATCCGCGGCGGGGCCGACGGGGACGAGCTGACGAAAGGGAACACGCCGTGAGCACCACCCAGCCCCTCACCGGGCCTACCACCGACCTTCCCACCGGCGAGAACCTCCTCGAAGTGCGCGGTCTGCGGAAGCACTTCCCCCTCCGGCAGGGCATCATCTTCCAGCGGCAGATCGGGGCCGTCCGAGCCGTCGACGGCATCGACTTCGCGGTCGGGCCGGGCGAGTCGCTGGGGCTGGTCGGCGAGTCCGGATGCGGCAAGTCGACCACGGGCCGCCTGATCACCCGGCTGCTCGAACCCACCGGCGGCTCCGTTCTGTTCGACGGCGAGGACATCACCCACCGGCCCGCCGCACGGATGCGGGAAGCCCGCCGCAACCTCCAGATGATCTTCCAGGACCCGTACTCGTCGCTGAACCCCCGGCACACCGTCGGCACCATCATCGAGACGCCGATGCGGCTCAACGGCATCAACCCGCCCCAGGGCCACAAGCGGCGCGTCCAGGAACTCCTGGAGACCGTGGGCCTCAACCCCGAGCACTACAACCGCTACCCGAACGAGTTCTCCGGAGGCCAGCGTCAGCGCATCGGCATCGCCCGTGCCCTCGCCCTGCGGCCGAAGCTCATCGTGGCCGACGAACCCGTCTCCGCGCTGGACGTCTCCATCCAGGCGCAGGTCGTCAACCTGCTCCAGGACCTCCAGCGGGAGTTCGGCATCGCCTTCGTCTTCATCGCCCACGACCTCGCCGTCGTACGGCACTTCTCCGAACGGGTCGCCGTGATGTACCTCGGCAAGATCGTCGAGGTCGCCGACCGCGAGTCGCTCTACACCCGCCCACGGCACCCCTACACCCACGCGCTGCTGTCCGCCGTACCCGAGGCCGACCCGGACGCCACTCAGCGGCGCGAACGCATCCGGCTGGCCGGGGACGTGCCGTCCCCGATCGACCCGCCCTCCGGCTGCCGCTTCCGCACCCGCTGCTGGAAGGCCCAGGACAGATGCGCCACCGAGGAACCACCGCTGGTGCGCGTCGAGGGCAGCCCCACGGGCCATCTGACCGCCTGCCACTTCCCCGAGGAGCCGACGGTGGCCGCGCGCGCCGAGGACATCGTCCTGGACCCGGCGCTGGCGGAGCCGAAGGAGGGGTACTGACCGCAGGGCAGAGCGGTCAGCTCGCCGCGTAGGTGCGCAGGAACAGTGCCTCCGCCACCGACAGCCGTTCCAGTTCCTCGGGGGACACGCTCTCGTTGACCGCGTGGATCTGGGCCTCCGGCTCGCTCAGCCCGATGAGGAGGATCTCCGCACGCGGGTAGAGGGCGGCGAGGGTGTTGCACAGCGGGATGGAGCCGCCCTGGCCCGCGTACTGCATCTCCTGGCCCGGGTACGCCACGGCCATCGCGGCGGCCATGGCCTGGTAGGCGGGGCTGGTGGTGTCGGCGCGGAAGGGCTGGCCCTCGCCGATCCGCTCGGTGCTCACCCGCGCGCCCCACGGCGTGTGCGCCTCCAGGTGAGCCTGGAGCAGCTTGGCCGCCGCGCCCGCGTCCACGCCCGGCGGCACCCGCAGGCTGATCAGCGCGCGGGCGCTCGCCTGCACGGACGGGGTGGCGCCGACGACGGGCGGGCAGTCGATGCCGAGGACCGTGACGGCCGGGCGCGACCAGATGCGGTCGGCGACCGTGCCGGATCCGATCAGCTCGACGCCGTCCAGCACCTTGGCGTCCTGCCGGAACTGCTCCTCGTCGTACTGCAAGCCCTCCCAGGCCGAGTCCGCGGAGAGCCCGTCGACGGTCGTCGAACCGTCCTCGGCGCGCAGCGAGTCCAGGACGCGGATCAGGGCGGCGAGCGCGTCCGGCGCGGCACCGCCGAACTGGCCCGAGTGCAGATTGCCCGCGAGCGTGTCGACGCTGACGCGGACGAGGGTCATACCGCGCAGCGTGGAGGTCACCGTCGGCAGGCCGACTCGGAAGTTGCCCGCGTCACCGATGACGATCGTGTCGGCCTCCAGCAGGCCCGGGTGCTCCTCGGCGTACCGCTCCAGACCGCCCGTGCCCTGCTCCTCCGAGCCTTCGACGATCACCTTGACGTGGACCGGCACGCCGCCGTTCGCCTTCAGCGCCCGCAGCGCCAGCAGGTGCATGATCACGCCGCCCTTGCAGTCGGCGGCGCCACGCCCGTACCAGCGCCCGTCCCGCTCGGTCAGCTCGAACGGCGGTGTCGTCCAGCCGGCCTCGTCCAGCGGCGGCTGCACGTCGTAGTGGGCGTAGAGCAGGACGGTCTTCGCACCCTCCGGGCCGGGGAGGCAGCCGTAGACCGACTGCGTGCCGTCGGGGGTGTCGAGCAGGGCCACGTCCTGGAAACCCTCGGCGGTGAGCGCGTCCGCGACCCAGCGGGCCGCGCCCTCGCTCTCACTCCTCGGGAACTGGTCGAAGTCCGCCACCGACCGGAAGGCCACCAGTTCGGTGAGCTCCGCCCTCGCCCTCGGCATCAGCGAGGCGACGGTCTCGGCGACCGGATTCGACGACATGGGCACGCTCCTTGTGGGTGCGACGTTGAAGAGTTGAGTGCTGTAGATCCTCCCACAGCGGGCTGTGACCAGGTCCGCCGTAGGATGCGGGAGACAGCAGGGCAGGCGGCTTGATCGGGAGCAGTAGACCATCGTGAGCAGCGAGAACTCTTCGGCGGACGACGCGCGGCAGGTGTGGGACGTCGTCGTGGTGGGTGCGGGACCCGCGGGAGCTTCGGCCGCGTACGCGGCGGCGGTCGCCGGGAGACGCGTGCTGTTGCTGGAGAAGGCGGAGTTGCCGCGGTACAAGACGTGCGGCGGCGGCATCATCGGCCCCTCGCGCGACGCGCTCCCGCCCGGCTTCGAGTTGCCGCTCAAGGACCGGGTGCACGCGGTGACGTTCTCGCACAACGGCCGCTTCACTCGGACCCGCCGGTCCAAGCAGATGCTGTTCGGGCTGGTCAACCGGCCCGAGTTCGACCAGCAGCTCGTCGAGCACGCGCAGAAGGCGGGCGCCGAACTGCGTACGGGCGTCACCGTCCAGCGGGTCGAGCAGCACGGCTCGGAGGTGCCGGACCGGCGCACGGTCGCCGTCGTCCTGCAGGGCGGCGAGGTCCTGCTCGCGCGGGCCGTGGTCGGGGCGGACGGCAGCGCCAGCCGCATAGGGGCGCATGTCGGGGTCAAGGTCGGCCAGGTGGATCTCGGCCTGGAGGCGGAGATCCCGGTGCCGGAGACCGTCGCCGAGGACTGGAAGGGTCGGGTGCTCATCGACTGGGGCCCGATTCCCGGCAGTTACGGCTGGGTCT
The DNA here is from genome assembly GCF_055594445.1 of Streptomyces sp. NPDC040589. Lineage (NCBI taxonomy): Bacteria > Bacillati > Actinomycetota > Actinomycetes > Kitasatosporales > Streptomycetaceae > Streptomyces > Streptomyces sp. NPDC040589. The sequence continues at coordinate 528,773 of NZ_JBVIWP010000004.1, forward strand.
TCCCCAAGGGCGACACCCTGACGGTCGGGGTGATCTCGGCCAGGGGCGAAGGCGCCGCGACGAAGCGGTACTTGGAGGACTTCATCGGCCGGCTGGGCCTCGCCGGCTTCGAACCGAGCATCTCCTCGGGTCACTTGACCCGCTGCCGGGCCGACGACTCGCCACTGTCGCGCGGCCGGGTGCTGGTCTGCGGTGACGCGGCGGGGCTGCTGGAGCCGTGGACCCGCGAGGGCATCTCCTTCGCGCTGCGGTCCGGCCGGCTCGCGGGGGAGTGGGCGGTGCGGATCGCCGAGGCGCACGACGCCGTGGACACGCGCCGGCAGGCCCTCAACTACGCGTTCGCGGTCAAGGCCGGGCTCGGCGTGGAGATGAGCGTCGGCAAGCGGCTGCTGACGGCGTTCGAGCGTCGCCCCGGTCTGTTCCACGCGGCACTGATGAGCTTCCGCCCGGCCTGGAAGGGCTTCAAGGACATCACGCGGGGCGCGACGTCGCTGGGCGAGATCGTCCGCACCCATCCCATGGCCCAGCGGGCGCTGACGGCGGTGGACCGCCGTCCCACGGCGGACGGCGAGGTCAGCTCGTCACCGTGATCTCGAAGACCGGGTGGTCGGCAGCGATCCGGCGCAGCTCGTCGTCCGGCGAGTCCGGGCCCACTCCGTTGAAGAAGACCCCGACCTCCGCCTTCCAGCGCTTGAGGTAGGCGCGCAGGATCGGGGTCTTGTCGTCGTCGGCCACCTCGGTCGCGGTGAACGTGTCCACGTGCTTGCCGAGGTGCAGCTCGCCGCCGCCCGCGGCGCGCATGTTGTGGGTCCACTGGACATGGCCCCGCGGCGCCACCAGGTACTGCCGGCCGTCCAGGGTCATGAGGTTGACCGGGGTGGTGCGCCACTGGCCGCTCTTGCGGCCGCGGACGGCGAGGACACGGGAGCCCCAGACGCTGATGCCGCGGCGGGTCATCCAGGCCACGAGGCGGTTGATGACGTTGACGGTGACCCAGCCGGGCTTCTGGACGTGTGTGGACATGGGGTCCCCCTGGTCTCTCTGTGATGGAGCGGCGCTCTCTTTTGTGAGCACTGCTCTCTCTCGCTGGGTTCAGTCTGCCCGAGGTCGGCACTCCAAGGCAAGAGCACTGCTCTCGTTTGTGTGCACTGCTCTGCTTTCATGGCACACTTACCCGCATGAGCACCGCACACGGCGCCCGTGCCCGGGCCAGGATCGAAGTCACCGCGGCCATCAAGGACGAGGCCCGCAGACAGCTCGCGGCCGAGGGCGCCGCCAGGCTCTCCCTGCGCGCCGTGGCCCGTGAGCTCGGCATGGTCTCCTCCGCGCTGTACCGCTACTTCCCCAGCCGTGACGACCTGCTCACCGCACTCATCATCGACGCCTACGACTCCCTCGGCGAGCGGGCCGAGGCGGCCCATGAGCCGGCGGCCGACCCCTTCCGCCGATGGATCGCGGTCTGTGAGGCGGTGCGGGGCTGGGCGCTGGACCACCCCCACGAGTACGCGCTGATCTACGGATCGCCCGTGCCCGGCTACACCGCCCCCGACACCACCGCCCCGGCGGCCGCCCGCGTCGGCCTCCTGCTCATCGGCATCGCACGCGACGCCAACCGCGGCTCCGGCCTGGCCGGATCCTCACTGCCGTCCGAGCTGCGCCCGGAGGCCGAACGGATCGCCGCCGACCTCGCGCCCGACCTCCCCCCGGAGGCGGCGACTGCTCTCGTCGCGGCCTGGGCCCAGCTGTACGGCCTGGTCGGCTTCGAGCTGTTCGGCCAGTTCCACCGGGTGGTCGAGGACCGGGCCCCGTTCTTCCGCCACGCCGTGGGGCAACTCGCCCGGGGAGTGGGGCTGGTACCCGGACCTACCGAGGGCGCAGCGCCAGGCCGCTGATGTCGGCGGTGGGCGGGGTGCCCTCGCTCAGGAGCAGCGTGGTGATCCGGTCCGCCGGACCGGAGGCGAAGTGCACGTGCGCTCCGGGCAGCGGAACGACGGTCTGCCCGGCGGTCGGGACACCCGTCAGCCGGCTCAGCCAGGTGGCGGACGCGGTGGGGTCCGGGGTCTCGATCACGAAACCCGCGAGGTCGTGGTCGCCGCGGTTGCCTCCGCCGCCACGGTACGTGTCGAGGATGACCTGGCGGTCGGGCGTGTAGCTGATGAAGAACGGCGCCCAGCGCGGGGCGTCCGCGATGAACGCCTCCCGGAAGGAGACGGGCGAGCCCTCCCGGGCGAACGTCACCACCTCGACCTCATGGCCGCCGCTCCGCAGACGGTCCGCGGTCGCGGCGATATCGGTGACGTCGATCGCGAAGTCGAGCGCACCGCCGCCGGCCGCGAGGAGTTCGTCGACGAACGGCATCATCGGCGTCATGGCCTTGCCGTACGGCGATCCGTCGAACACCGCTCGGTCGACGATGCCGAGGATCTCGACGTAGCGCACGTCCAAGTGCCACGCACCGTTCCGAAAGCCCAGATACGGCGGATTGGTGTGCCCGGGAAGCCCGGCGGCCGCGTAGGCGGCGACGGCGGACTCCACGTCGGGCACGCAGTGCAGGAGGTGGTCGAACTCCGGTAACTCCGACGACGTCATCTCGCATCCTCTCCACGGAGGTCAGGGGAGCCTGACAACGGGCGACGGTGTACCTCCAGGGAAGTACGCGTGATCACCACGCCTGGGTGACGCCGCTCCGGGCGGGCGGAGTCTAGCGTGGCCGGTATGGACGAGCAGCGCACGCGGGGCGGCCCGCCGCGGTGGTGGCGCCACGGGCCCCCGTGGTGGGACCGGTGGGGGGAGGGGGACCGTGCGCCCCGGTGGCCCTGGCGGTCCACCGTCGCGGTCACGGTCTTCGTGCTGGTCGGTTCGACCTTCGCCGCGCACGGCCAGGAGGGCGAGCGGGCGGCGCTCGACCCGTTCGCGCGCGTGCTGCTGCTGGTGGCCGGAGGACTGCTGCTGTGGCGGAAGCGGTATCCGGTGGCCGTGGTCTTCGGCACCGCGGGCGCCGCCCTGCTCTACCTGGGGGCCGGGTATCCGTACGGGCCGGTGCTCCTCACCGTCGCACTGGCGTGTTTCAGCGCGATCGTCGCCGGGCGCCGCTGGGCGGCGTGGGCCGCGATGGGAGCGCTCTGGGCCGGGCACGTCCTGGTGGCGCACTGGCTCTACCAGTGGCTGCCGCCGTCGGGGGACTCCGCCGCTTCCTGGGGCGAGGAGATCGTCGTCGCCACCTGGGTGGTCGCGATCGCGGCGGTGTCGGAGCTGTTCCGGGTCCGGCGCGAGCAGTGGGTCCGGGAACGGGCCGAGCGTGCCGAGGCCGCGCGACGGCGGGCCGACGAGGAGCGGCTGCGGATCGCACAGGAGCTGCACGACGTCCTCGCGCACAGCATCTCCGTGATCAATGTGCAGGCGGGGGTCGGCCTCGCGCTCCTCGACTCCGACCCCGAGCAGGCCCGTACGGCGCTCACCACGATCAAGGACCAGAGCAAGGAGGCGCTCGGCGAGGTGCGCCAGGTGCTCGACACCCTCCGTGCGCCCGGTGCCGCACCCCGTGCCCCGGCGCCCGGGCTCGACCGGCTGTCCGAGCTGGTGGAACAGGCGGCGAGCGCGGGTCTCTCGGTCGAGGTCGAAGGAGAGCCGCCGCGCCTCGCGCCCGGCACGGACCTCGCCGCCTTCCGGATCGTCCAGGAGGCCCTGACCAACGTCGTACGGCACTCGGGTTCGCGGCACGCGCGCGTGCGCCTCGCGCACGACGCGGACGTGCTGCGGCTGCGGGTCGACGACGACGGGCCCGCGACCGGCGCCGACGCGGGCGGCGGCGGCAACGGGCTGGTCGGTATGCGGGAGCGGGCCGCCGCGCTGGGTGGCACCATCGAGGCGGGGCCCCGCCCGGACGGCGGTTTCCGGGTGCTCGCCGTACTGCCGCTGACGGCGTCCGCCGGCACGTGAGCCGACAGCGGCCCGGAGGACGACGCAAGGAGGACCGGTGATTCGCGTACTGCTCGCCGACGACCAGTCACTGGTCCGGGCAGGGTTCCGGGCGCTGCTCGACGCGCAGCCGGACATCGAGGTGGCCGCGGAGGCCGCCGACGGCGAGGAGGCCGTGCGCCGGATCCGCGAACTGCGGCCCGACGTCGTCCTGATGGACATCCGCATGCCCGCGCTGGACGGCCTGGCCGCGACCCGGAGGGTCACGGAGGACGCGGGACTGAAGGACGTCAAGGTGGTCATGCTCACCACCTTCGAGCTCGACGAGTACGTCTTCGAGGCGATCCGCTCGGGTGCCTCCGGCTTCCTGGTCAAGGACACCGAGCCGGACGAACTCCTGCGCGCGGTACGGGCGGTGGTCGCGGGCGACGCACTGCTCTCGCCGGGGGTGACGCGTCGGCTGATCGCCGAGTTCGCGGCCCGCTCCAAGGAGCCCGCGGCGGCCGACGCCCTGGCCGGGCTCACCGAGCGGGAGCGGGAGGTGATGGCCCTGGTCGGCATCGGCCTGTCCAACGAGGAGATCGCCCGCCGTCTGGTCGTCAGCCCGCTCACCGCGAAGACCCACGTCAGCCGCACCATGGTGAAGCTCGGCGCCCGCGACCGGGCCCAACTGGTCGTGCTCGCCTACGAGTCGGGGCTGGTGCGGCCGGGCTGGCTGGGCTGAGCCCCCGACCGGAACCGGAGCAGCACACTGACGACCCGGGCGACGAAGAGCACGGGCGCGAGCACCAGCCTGGCGCGCAGCAGCAAGGTCTCCAACGTGTCCGGCAGCTCGAAGAGCAGCGCGGGACCGGCCACGGCCCCGAAGACGACCGCCGCCGCGAAGGCCGCGCTGCACAGCGCGTACCCGATCTCGACGGTGACCGCGTCGCGTTCGGCCTGAGTACGCCGTCCCCCGTGACTCGTCATACGGCGAGTCAAACAGGAGGCCGCCCGGTCGGCAAGCGTCCCGCCGGGAGCCCTACGTGGGGGCAGCGTCGGCGAAGCCGTCCGCGGGTTTGTCGAGGACGTACGCCGTGTAGCGGGTGACGCGCCCGATGGCCCGGTGAGCTCGGACGACGGCGATGACCTCGTCCCAGTCCTGTGCGTCGAGTGCTCTGAGGCCGGGCCACCGCACGCACAGGGCCTGTCGGCCGGCCCGGGTGGACGCGGTGCCGACGAACAGGGCACAGAGTTGGGCTGCCCTGCGGAGTACAGGGGTGGTCCAGTCGAGGATCCGGCGTGTGGTGAAGCCGGCGGCGGAAGCCGTCAGCGGGTACCGCTCGTACGGTTCGATGTCGTCGAAGCGCCACGTCTCGCGCACGAGGCCGTCCGGGTCGAGGGTCTCGATCGGCTGATCCGTACGGGACGTGACATCCACGAGGACGAGCCGGCCTCCCGGGCGGAGCAGCCGGAAGCTTTCGCTCAGGAACGACCTACGGCCCTCATGGCCGAAGTGGAAGGCGGCCTCCAGGCAGTGCACTCGATCGAAGGAACCATTCGTCAGCGGGATCTCCGCTGCCTCCCGCGGCAGAGCCGTGGCGTCGGCGACGGCGAAACGCGCGCGGTCGCCGAAGCGGCGACGTGCCTGGTCGATCTGCGCGGGCTGGATGTCCACCCCCAGCGCCCGGCATCCCGCGGCGCCCAACCGTGCCGTGGTGTCACCGCGACCGCATCCGGCGTCCAGGACGAGCTGTCCGGGCCGGGCGTCCAGCAAGGCCAGCGACCGGCGAGCCAGGCGGCGCTGAAAGGGCACCGGACCGGCCAGGACCACGATCGGCAGGGTGGGCAGCGTGAAGTAGCCGATGTCGACCAGGCTGTCCCAGCCGAGGTGGCGCAGGACCCGGAAGAGCACACTGTCGTCGTTGTACGCACTCGCGAGGTCCTCGCTGTCACCCATCCCGCATCCTCCGCTGTCCGTGGGCACCCACACCGGGCGCACTGTCCGTGTCACCGCCCCGACCTGCGCTTACACTGGGCCCATAAGGGACGTTCGTGACGTACCGGAACCACCGTGCGCTATCAGCGGATGCTCGTAACGGCCCTCGCCCTGGTCCTCGTGATGGTGCCCGCGATCTCCACGCGTGCACAGGGCGAGGAAGTCCCGCGCGGCCCCACGTTCGCCGCGCGCGCTCTGCAGGCGCTGATCGACGGTATCCAGTTCGGGGTGATCATCGCGATCACAGCGGTCGGGCTCTCGCTGATCTTCGGCACCATCCACCTGATCAACTTCGCGCACGGTGAGTTCGTCACGATCGGCGCCACCGTCGCGTTCTTCCTCAACGCCTCCGCGGCCGGCCCGGGCTGGCACCTGATTCCCGCCGCCCTCGCCGCGGTGGTCTTCGGCGCCCTGCTCGGCGGGGCGGTCGAGCGCGGCATCTGGCGCCCGCTGCGGGCTCGGGGCACCGGGCTGATCAACATGTTCATCGTCACCATCGGGCTCTCCCTGCTGCTGCGGCACATCGTGCTCGTGCTGTACGGAACCCGGCCCGCCTCCTACGCCCAGTACGACATCCAGAGCACGATCGGCCTCGGGCCGGCCGGCATCACCCCACGGGACCTCACCGTCACCCTGCTCTCCGTCCTGGTGCTGCTCGGCATCGCCGCGCTCCTGCAGAAGACGCGGATCGGAACTGCCGTCCGGGCCGTCTCCGCCAACCGGGACCTCGCGGAGGCGTCGGGCATCGACGTGCGGCGGGTGGTGCTGTTCGTGTGGATGCTCGCCGGCGGACTGGCCGCGCTCGGCGGGGTCTTCTTCGGCCTGGTGGAGATCGTCACCTGGGACATGGGCTTCAAGCTCCTGCTGCTCATGTTCGCGGGGATCATCCTGGGCGGCCTCGGCTCCGCCTACGGTGCGATGGTCGGCAGCCTCGTCATCGGCGTCGTCGCCCAGATGTCCACCCTGTGGTTCCCGGTCGACCTGCAGTACGCCTGGGCGCTGCTCGTCCTCATCCTCGTCCTCCTCGTCCGGCCGCAGGGCATCCTCGGCCGGGCCGAACGCGTCGGATGAGGGGTGCGCCATGGACTTCTCGGCCATCCTCTCCGACGCACTGCGCTCGGGAATCGGCCCCATCGCCGCCGTCTACGCGCTCGCCGCGATGGGGCTGAACCTGCACTTCGGTTACACGGGGCTGCTGAACTTCGGCCAGGTCGGCTTCATGCTGGTCGGCGGCTACGGACTCGCCATCACGGTGTCGACGTACGACGGCCCGATGTGGCTCGGCGTCCTGGGCGGAATCGCCTGCGCGATCGTGCTGGCCCTGCTCCTCGGCCTGCCCACCCTGCGGCTGCGCGCCGACTACCTCGCGATCACCACGATCGCGGCGGGGGAGACGCTGCGGCTGTTCTACCGCTCCAGCTGGGCCGAGCCGGTCACCGGCGGGGTGTTCGGGCTGCAGAGGTTCGCGAACGACTTCTACGCGCTCAGCCCCATCGAGCCCGGCACCTACGGCGTGTGGCTCGTGAGGTTCAGCTCCCGCGACCTCTGGGTGATGATCGTCGGATGGGCGCTGGTGCTCGTGGTCGGAAGTCTGCTCGCCCTGCTGATCCACAGCCCGTGGGGCCGTGTCATCCGGTCGATCCGAGAGGACGAGGTCGCCGCGCGCAGCCTCGGCAAGAACGTCTACGCGTACAAGATGCAGAGCCTGGTGCTCGGCGGCGTCATCGGGGCTGTCGCGGGCATGATGCAGGCGATCCAGGTGCAGTCCGTGAACCCGGACAACTACGACCCGGCCGTCACGTTCTTCCTGTACACGCTCCTCGTGCTCGGAGGTGCCGGGCGGATCCTCGGGCCGGTCGTCGGCTCGATCCTGTTCTGGTTCGTCCTCAGCTTCCTCGACAGCGCGCTCCGCCAGGCCATCGACGCCGAGTACATCTCGCCGGACCTCATCAGCACGTCGGAGGTCGGCGCGGTGCGCTTCGCCCTGGTCGGGGTCGCCCTCATCCTGCTGGTCGCGTTCCGGCCACAGGGCATCCTCGGCAGCCGGAAGGAGATGCTGCTCAGTGGCCGCTGACCCTGCCGTGTCCCACCCGGGCCGGCTCTCCGCGATCGATCCCGAGCCGGGGGTCCGCAAGCCCGACCCTCTGCTGGTCCTGGACCAGGTGACCCGCACCTTCGGCGGCCTCGTCGCCGTGCGGGTCGAGCACCTGGAGGTGCAGCGCGGGGCCATCACGGCGCTCATCGGGCCCAACGGCGCCGGCAAGACCACGTTGTTCAACGTGGTGAGCGGGTTCGACCGGGCCGACGGCGGCCGTTGGTCGTTCGACGGACAGCCGCTCACCGGCGCCCCGGCGCACCGGGTGGCGAGGCGCGGAATGGTCCGTACGTTCCAGCTCTCCAGGGCGCTCGCCCGGCTCACGGTGCTGGAGAACCTGCTGCTCGCCGCGCCCGGGCAACGCGGCGAGCGGGTGCTGCCCGCGCTGCTGCGACCGCTGTGGCGCGGTCAGGAGCGGGAGATCGAGCGCCGGGCCGACGAACTGCTGGACCGGTTCCGGCTCGGGCCTCTGCGCGACGACCATGCCGGCACGCTCTCCGGCGGCCAGCGCAAACTGCTGGAACTGGCCCGCGCGCTGATGACCCGGCCGGTCATGCTCCTGCTCGACGAGCCGATGGCCGGGGTGAACCCCGCGCTGACCCAGTCGCTGCTCGGGCACATCACCCAGCTGCGCGACGAGGGGCTGACGGTGTGCTTCGTCGAGCACGACATGGACGTGGTGATGGGCATCAGCGACTGGGTGGCCGTCATGGCCGACGGGCGCCTGGTGGCCGAGGGCCCACCGCACACGATCGGCCGGAACGCCGCCGTCGTGGACGCCTATCTGGGCAAGCGGCACGACGAGCCGGATGCGACCGAGGAGAAGGAGAAGGAGAAGAAGAAGGGGGAGGAGAAGGGGAAGGAGGAGGAGTGATGTCCGCCGAGGAGCAGGCACCGGTGCTGGCGGCCGACGACATCGTCGCCGGCTACGTCCCCGGTGTCGATGTGCTGCGCGGATGCAGCGTCGAAGTGCGGCCGGGCGAGGTGGTCGGCGTGATCGGCCCCAACGGCGCCGGCAAGTCGACGCTGGTCAAGGCCGTCTTCGGGCTGCTGCGGGTGCGCGGCGGGACCGTGCGGCTGCGCGGTGAGGATGTGACCGGCCGGCCCGCGCACGAGCTGGTCCGGCGGGGCGTGGGCTACGTACCGCAGCTGCAGAACGTGTTCCCCACGCTGACCGTCGAGGAGAACCTGCGGATGGGCGTGTATCTGCGGCCCAAGGACCACGCGCGGCGGGTCGCGGCGGTCGAGGAGCTCTTCCCCGTGCTGGCCGACCGCCGCAAGCAGAAGGCCGGCGCGATGTCCGGCGGCGAGCGCCAGATGCTCGCGATGGCCCGCGCGCTGATGATGGAGCCGCAGCTGCTGCTGCTCGACGAGCCGTCGGCCGGCCTGTCACCGCTCCATCAGGACCACGTCTTCGACCGGTGCAGAATGATCAACAGCGCGGGCGTCGCCGTGCTCATGGTCGAGCAGAACGCCCGCAGGTGCCTGCAGCTCTGCGACCGCGGCTACGTCCTCGACCAGGGCCGCAACGCGTACACCGGTACGGGTACGGCCCTGCTCCACGACGAGAAGGTGATCGAGCTCTACCTCGGCACGCTCGCCCGCGTCCGTTGACTCCCGCTGTCGGTCCTCCCGGTCACTCCTCGGCCGTGCTGGTCTCGGTACGCAGGGTCTGCAGCTTTCCCTCGTTGTCGTAGCCGTAGACCTCGATCGTCGCCTGGCCGGGTTCGCCGTTGTCGGTGAAGTCGAGCGGCCCGCTCACACCGTTGTAGTCGATGTCCCTGCCGTCGGCGAGCAGCTCCTTGCAGGCGGCGAACGAGTTGCACTTCTCGCCGTCCTTGGTGATCCCGTTCATCTCCTTCACATACGCGCCGGGGTCGTCGGACTCCGCCTTCTCGGCGGCGAGCGCGATCGTCGTCGCGCAGTCGAACACCTGCGGTGCGAACTGCAGCTCCTTCAGATCCGGCGCGAATTCCATGAGGTCCTTCACGTACTGCTCGTTCGCCGCCGACGCCGGCGCGGTCCCCTTCATCCCGGAGAGCTTCTCGGGCTGGCCCGGGGAGACCAGAGACGGCAGCTCCTCGCTGCGCAGTCCGTCGGCGCCGTAGACGCCGATACGGTCGGGCCCGAGTCCGGACTCGATCATGCCCTGCAGGATCTGGGTGCCTTCCTCGAAGGCGATCACCACGGCGGCGTCCGGCCTGGAGTTCTCCATCTGCTGGACGACCTGGTCGAAGTTGGTCGCCTTCGGGTCGTAGGTCTCGGCGAGCGTCACCGTCGCACCACGTTCCTCCAGCGTCTTGCGGGTGGCCTCCATCAGGCCGCGCCCGTAGTCGTCCGCCCGTGCGACCAGGGCCACCCGGTCGTGGCCGTCGTCACGGACGACATCCGCCAGGATGGGCCCCTGCAACGCGTCGCTCGGGACGGTACGGAAGTAGAAGCCGTCGTCCTCGTAGTCGGTGAAGGTGGGGGCGGTGTTCGACCCCGAACACTGCACGACGCCCGCTCCGGTCACCCGGTCGATGAACGCCAGCGACATGCCGGAAGCCGCGGCGCCGACGATCGCGTCCACGCCTGCCGCGAGGACCCGGTCCGCCGACTGCGCGGCAACGGCCTCCTGGCCCGCCTCGTCACTCGAGACCACAGTGGGCACGGGCTTGCCCAGGACCCCGCCGGCGTCGTTGATCTTCTCGATCGCGAACTTCAACGACTCGATCTGGGGTGGGCCGAGGTAGGCCAGCTGTCCTGTCTCCGGCAGGACGTAGCCGAACTGGAGCTCACCATCGCCCGGCTCTGCCTGGGCAGTGCCGGTCGAACCGCAGACGGCAATCACAAGAGCAGCCGCGCTTGCGAAGATCGCGGACCGCCGTATCGACGCTTTCATCTCCGCCTCCGCTCGTTACAGGCCGCGGAGGGTCGACTGGCCGGCCCTCCGCCCGCCATCTGTACACGAGCCTAGAACTCATTCGGAGTACGGAAAAGTATAAAACGTACACTTTTTCGATTGATTGCGCGTGCGCTCCGCGGTCACGCGGGGCGTCTTGATCGCGACTGGAGACACTCCCTAGTCGCGCACGGTGACGCGCTCCGCCTGCCGGGGGTTGGACTTGGCGACCACGACGGACGGCCGGTCCCGGCCGGTCCGCAGGCCCGTGAGGGTGATCAGGAGGCCGGCGAGGGCGATGAGGGTCACGACCACGAGGCCGGGCCGGTAGCTGTCGAGAACGGCTTGCGGGGTGGCGGAGCCCTGCTCCGGGCTGTTCGCCGTCACCACCGCCGTCACCACCGCGAGGAAGATCGCGCCGCCCACCTGGACCGAGGTGTTGAGCAGCCCGGAGACCATGCCCTGCTCGTGCTCGTCCACGCCGTTGGTGGCCTGGACGTTGAAGGACGGGAAGGTCAGCGCGAAGCCCGAGCCGACCAGCAGCATCGTCGGCAGGATCACCGACGCGTACACGGGGTTCAGGTCGATGCGCAGGAACAGGACGTAGCCGGCCACCATCAGGGCGAAGCCGAGCACCATCAGCCGGGCCGTGCCGAACCGGTCGATGACGGCGCCCACCTTCGTCGCGGACAGCGCCACCAGCGCGCCGGCCGGCAGGAAGGCCAGGGCGGTGTGCAGCGCGGACCAGCCGAGCAACTGCTGCATATAGAGCGTGACCAGGAACTGGAAGCCGATGTAGCTGCCGACGAACGTCAACGCGCCGAGCTGCGCCCGCACTTGCGGCCCCGAGCGCAGCACCCCGAGCCGGATCAGCGGGCTGGGGCTGCGCCGTTCGACGGCGACGAAGGCCACGAGCAGTACGGCCACGGCCACGAAGGACAGGATGGTCCGGGCCGCGGCCCAGCCCACCTCGGGCGCCTCGACGACGGTGAAGACGAGCAGCAGCATCGAGGCGGTGCCGAGGACGGCGCCGGGGATGTCGTAGCCGCCCCGGCCGCGCTCGCGCTCACTGCGGGGCAGCAGCTTCAGGCCCACGAACAGGGCGATCAGCGCGATCGGAGCGGGTAGGAGCATGGTCAGCCGCCAGCTGGCCTCCGTGAGCAGGCCGGAGAAGACCAGGCCCATCGAGTAGCCGGTGGCGCCGCAGGTGGTGTAAATGGCCAACGCCCGGTTCCGCAGCGGGCCTTCGGGGAACGTCGTGGTGATGATCGACAGGCCGGCGGGGGCCGTGAAGGCCGCGCTCAGGCCCTTGATGAAGCGGCTGGCGATGAGCAGCGGCCCGGAGTCGACGAGACCGCCGAGCAGGGAGGCCAGCGCGAAGACGCCCAGCGCCACCAGGAAGACCTGGCGCCGGCCCAGCAGGTCGGCGGCCCGTCCGCCGAGGAGCAGCAGACCGCCGTAGCCGAGGATGTAGCCGCTGACGATCCATTGCAGTGCCGAGGTCGACAGGCCGAGGTCGGCGCCGATGGACGGCAGCGCGACGCCGACCATGGACACGTCCAGGGCGTCCAGGAACATCGCGGCGCAGAGGACCAGCAGGGTGCCCCAGAGTCGCGGAGTCCAACGTCCGTCGGACGTGGGGGTGGTGAGCGGAGAGATCATGCTCGAGACACTACATGCGCATGCATGAGATGTAAGCGCATTTAATTCTGGTGCAACAAACTCGGCTCTCTGTTACGGTGCGGCCCATGGCGGCGAAGCAGGCCGAGCAGGCGCTCGTGGAACAGTGGCGGGACATTCTGGCGCTGCACGCGCGAACGCAGTGTGAACTCGACCGTGCTCTGCACGGCCACGGCCTGTGCGCCAGTGACTTCGAGGTGCTCGATGTCCTCGCCGGATGCCGGACGCCGAAGGGCACTCCGTCCTACCGCGTGCAGGAGATCTCCGAGCGGGTCCATCTGAGCCAGAGCGCACTGTCGCGGCTCATCGCCCGGCTGGAGAAGGACGGGCTCGTGGAGCGCTGTATGTGCTCCGAGGACCGGCGGGGTGTGCAGGTCGCGCTCACGGCGAAGGGGCGCGCGCTGCACGGCGAGGTGCTGCCCGTGCAGCGCGAGGTGCTGGCGCGGATGCTGACGGAGGACTGAGCCGCCCGGGGCGCGGAGCGGTCAGACGCCGGACGCCTCCCGCCACAGCGTCGCGAGCTCCTGGTCGCCCGAGACGTTCGGCAGCGGGACCCGGTTCCACAGGGCCAGGTACAACTGCTCCGCCGGGCCGGACAGTTCGCACTCCGCCTCGTCGGTCGCGCCCCGAGTGGTCACGGGCGGCTCCGCGGACAGCCGTACGGTCCACACCGCGTCGGTGTCGTCCGTGCGCACGCGCAGGACGCGTGGCTCGGGGGTGCGCACCCTGCTTCTGGAGCGGGCGTGGAAGCCGCGCAGCAGTTCGTCGATGCCGTCGGTCGCGAAGTCCGGGGCGACGGCCGTCGGGGCGCCTCCGCGTGCGGACTCGGCGTCGATCCGGTGCACGGCCGTCTCGTGCGCCTGCCTACGGGTCCAGAAGGCCAGCGGGGACGGCGCGGGCAGGAAGGCCCAGCACTCCACGTCCGGCGAGGCGCCGGCCAGTGTGTCGACGAGGCGGCGGTGGCTGTCGCGGTACCAGGCCACGAGTTCCGCGCCGTCGAGGTCCGGAACCTCACCCAGCGGGCGGCGCTCGGCGAGCCCCTCGGCGACGTACGACGCGGCCCAGCGGTGCACCGTGCCCGTATGCCGCACCAGGTCGCGCACCTGCCACTGAGGGCAGGTCGGCACCTTCGCGTCCGTCCCGGCCTCCTCGGCGGCCGCGGCCAGCAGCAGGCCCTCTGACTCCAGCGCGTGCAGGAACTCGGCGGTCTCCATGACGCCGAGTCTGCCGCATGGAGCGCGCTCCAGGCCCGGGATGTGCATGGGGCGCAAGGGCAGCGGCAGTCCCTCTCAGCCCCCGGACGTCCGCCGTGTCGCCGCCCCCACGAGCGCCCCGACCGCCGCCGCCACCGCCGCGAGCACCGCCACGCTGGTCAGGGCGGCCGGCAGGGTGAACCAGTCCGCCATGAAGCCGATCGCGGGCGGCCCGAGGAGCATGCCGCCGTAGCCGAGGGTGGAGGCCGTCGCGACGCCGCTGGGGCCGGCGAGCGCGCCCGCGCGCTCCACGGCCACCGGGAAGAGGTTCGCCAGGCCGAGGCCCGTGACCGCGTAGCCGAGCAGGGCCGCCCACAGGGACGGGGCGAGTGAGCCGAGCAGCATTCCGGCCGCCGCGGTGGCGCCGCCCGCGACGACGGTCCGGGTCCGCCCCAGACGTTCCAGGAGCGTGGTGCCGGTCAGCCGACCCACCGTCATGGCGAGCGCGAAACAGGAGTAGCCGACGGCCGCGGCGCCCGGCGAGGCGTCCAGGTCCTGTTCGAGGTGCAGGGCGCCCCAGTTGGCCAGCGCCCCCTCGCCGTACGCGGTGCACCCCGCGATCACGCCGAAGACGATCACCAGTCCCCGGGTACGGCGGTCCAGCCGGCGCGGGGCGCCCTGCGCGAGGCGTTCCCGCTCCGGCGGCGTCGGCGGCTCGTGCCGCAGGAGTGTCGGTCCCGCCAGGGCCGTCACCAGCAGTCCGACGACGGTGAGCAGCAGCAGATGCCTGGTGGGGGAGAGGACCCCCGCGACCAGCCCGCCCAGACCCGCGCCGACCATGCCGCCCAGGCTGAACGCGGCGTGGAAGCTCGGCATGATCGGCCGCCCCAGCGCGGCCACCAGCTCGACGGCCGCGCTGTTGAAGGCGACGTTGATCCCGCCGTACGCGGCGCCGAAGAGCAGCAGCACGAGGCCGAGCGCGAGGACCGAGTGGGTCAGCGGGGGCAGGGCCACGCTGAGGGAGAGCAGGACGGCGCAGACGACGGTGACCTGGTGGTTGCCGTAGCGGCGGCACAGGCGACCGGTGAGGGTCATGGTGATGACGGCGCCGGCCGAGACGCCCAGGAGGGCGAGGCCGAGGGCGCTGGCGGAGGCGTTCGTCTGTTCCTTGATGGCGGGGATGCGCACGACCCAGCCGGCGAAGACGAAGCCGTCGAGGGCGAAGAAGACGGTGATCGCTATGCGGAGTCGGGTGAGGGAGCTGCCGTCGCCCGGCACGGCACTGTGCGTTCGGGGTTTGTTTATTTGCGGCACAAAGTCAGGCTAGGTGGGTGCGGGGGCGACGACAAGGTGCGACGCTGGGACGAGAGGTATCCGCCGAGGGAACTCGGGAGGACGCATGGGACGTGACGTGCCGGCCCTGGTGTTCACGCGGGAGGACCGCCGTCGCTACCGGCAGAAGATGCACACCGACCTCGAGGTGCTGGCGCGGATGCTCCGCGAGTCGGGCTTCGAGAGCGAGCGGCCACGGGTCGGGCTGGAGATCGAGCTCAACCTGGTGGACGACGAGGGACTGCCCGCGATGCGGAACACCGACGTGCTCCGGGCGATCGCCGACCCCGCCTGGTCGAGCGAGCTGGGCCGCTTCAACCTGGAGATCAACATCCCGCCCCGGGAGCTGACGACCGGCGGCCCCGGAGACTGGGAGCGGGAGATCCGGGACGCCCTCAACCACGCCGAGGACCGCGCCTCGGCCGTCGGCGCCCACCTGATCATGGTCGGCATTCTGCCGACGCTGGGCGAGGCGCATGTGAGCGAGGCCGCCCTGTCCGGCGACCCCCGGTACCAGTTGCTCAACGAGCAGATCTTCGCCGCGCGCGGCGAAGATCTGCGGATCACGGTCGACGGTGTCGAACGCCTGACGACGTACGCCGACACCATCACCCCCGAGGCCGCCTGCACCAGCACCCAGTTCCATCTCCAGGTCGCCCCGAAGGAGTTCCCGCACTACTGGAACGCTGCCCAGGCCATCGCGGGCGTGCAGATCGCCCTCGCGGCCAACTCGCCCTATCTGTTCGGAAAGGAGCTGTGGCGGGAGACCCGCATCCCCCTGTTCGAGCAGGCCACCGACACCCGGCCCGAGGAGATCAAGGCCCAGGGCGTACGGCCCCGGGTGTGGTTCGGGGAACGGTGGATCACCAGCGTCTTCGATCTCTTCGAGGAGAACGTGCGCTACTTCCCGGCCCTGCTGCCGCTGTGCGACGACGAGGACCCGCAGCAGGCACTCGACCGGGGCGGCGTTCCGCAACTGGGCGAACTGACCCTGCACAACGGCACGATCTACCGCTGGAACCGCCCGATCTACGCCGTCACCGACAGCGGTCCGCATCTGCGCATCGAGAACCGGGTGCTGCCCGCGGGCCCCACCGTCGCCGACACCATCGCCAACGGCGCGTTCTACTACGGACTGACCCGCGCCCTGGTCGACGAGGACCGGCCGGTGTGGACGCGGATGTCCTTCTCGGTAGCCGAGGAGAACCTGCACACCGCGGCCCGCGACGGCATCGACGCCCGCCTGTACTGGCCCGGCGTGGGCGAAGTGCCGGTCACGGAACTGGTGTTGCGGCGCCTTCTGCCGCTCGCCCACCGGGGCCTGGAGCTGGCCGGCATGGACGACGCGTGGCGCGAGCCGCTGCTCGGCATCATCGAGCAGCGCTGTGTCACGGCCCGCAACGGCGCCCTCTGGCAGGCCGAGACGGTCCACCATCTGGAGAAGGCCGGCATCTCCGACCGGCGTGAGGCACTGCGGCAGATGACCACGACGTACATGGACTACATGCACATGAACGCGCCCGCACACACGTGGCCCGTGGACTGACCCCCGCGGCATCACCCGGTCAAGCCCGGCCGGGAGCGACCGGGCGCTTCCAGTCCCCGGCGGCCGTCCACGGCACCGGATCGGGCGCCTGCGCCGACGTCGTCAGCTCGATCCGCCGTCCCTCGGCCGACGAACGCAGCAGGGCCGTCATCGTCTCCAGGACGTGCAGGGCGAGTTCGCCGCTCGCACGCGGCGCCCGCTGCCCGTCGGCGGCGATGAAGTCGAGCAGTCCGACACCCCGTGCGCCGTCCTCGTAGCCCGCCGACGCCGGCAAAGCGCGCCATCGGGTGTCGCCGAGCGCGTGCAGCCGGACCTCGCCGTCGAAGCGGTTCGGATCGGGCACCGAGAGGCTCCCCGTCTCGCCGTGGACCTCGATCGGCGCGGCCGTGGTGGCCACACCGTCGAAGCTCGTCGTGATCGTCGTCAGTGCCCCGCCCACGTGTTCCAGCACTCCTGAGACATGACTGTCCACCTCGACCGGGATCCGCTCGCCCGTGCGCGGCCCGGAACCGATGGTCCGCTCGGCGCGCAGTCGGCCGGCCGCCCCGATCACGGCACGCACCGGGCCCAGCAGGTGGATCAGGGAGGCTAGGTAGTACGGCCCCATGTCCAGAAGAGGGCCGCCGCCCTCGGTGTAGTAGAAGTCGGGGTGGGGATGCCAGCGCTCGTGGCCGGGGGTGATCATCACGGCCGAGGCGAACTGGGGGCGTCCGATGCTCCCCGCCTCGACGGCCGCCCGCGCCGTCTGGACCCCGGTGCCCAGGACGGTGTCCGGCGCGCACCCCACACCGACACCAGCCTTCGCGGCGGCCTCCACGACGGCACGGGCGTCGGCGAGCGTCGCGGCCAGCGGCTTCTCCCCGTAGACGTGCTTGCCGTGACCGATGGCGCCGAGGGCGATCCCGGCGTGGGCCGCCGGGGTGGTGAGGTTCAGCACCGTGTCCACGTCCGGGCTGCTGAGCAACTCCTCGACCGTCAGCGCCTCGGCCCCGGGCAGTTCGGCGGCGACGGCGGCCGACCGGGAGGCGTCGAGGTCGGCGACCGCGGTGACGCGCACGGCGGGATGGCCGGCGAGCGTGTCGAGGTACGCGCGGGAGATGACACCGAGTCCTACGACGCCGATGCGGTGCGCGTCGCCCACAGCATGCCCCTCTCGATGATGGTGCGGACGTCGGGGTGCTCCAGCACGTCGAGGCTGTGCCCCGGTGTCGTCACCAGGACGCGCCCGGCACCCCACCGGCGGGTCCAGACCGCCGGCGAGGTGACCGGCCGGTGCCAGGGCTGCCACGGCCGGGCCGGATGCGTGGTGGTGGCCAGGACGTCGATGAGGTCGTCGTGGAGCACCCAGTACTGCTCGGTGTCCAGCTCGAAGTCCTCGATGCCCGCCGTGACGGGGTGGGCGCGGCCGGCCTCGGTGAGGGTGATGGTGTGCGGCAGGAAGTTGTCCTCCGCTCCGCCCCGGCGCTCGCACGGTTCCTTGCCCGGGTGGGTGGCGAACTGGCCGCCGACCAGGTGGAGATAGTCGGCCGAGGCGCGGAACGAGTCGGCGATGCCGCCGTGCCAGCCGGTGAAACCGGTGCCGGCCACGACAGCCGAGCTCAGTCCGGCCACCTGCTCGCGCGTGATCTCCGACATCGTCACGCACTGGACGACGAGGTCGGTGGCCGCCATCTCGGCGGTGTCGGCGTAGACGTCGGTCGATTCCTCGACCCGGACGGCGTATCCGTTGTCCCGGAGGAAGGGAAGGAACAGCTCCGTCGCCTTGACCGGCTCGTGGCCTTCCCATCCGCCTCGGACAACCAGGGCTCTTTTCTGCGTCATCGTGATCTCACTATGCGCGGGGCGCCCGGGCTTGGAAAAGGGGGCCGGACCTCACGAAAGTTTCGCGGCTCAGGCCCGGGCGCCGACCGTCCAGCAGGCCGCGGTGAAGCGGACTTCCGAGCCGTGCACGAAGGGGTCGAAGGCGGCGCGGACGGTCTCGACGACCCGTGCGCGCGTCTCCTCGTCCACCTCGGGCAGGGCCATGCCGAGGGGCCCGAGCCGGGTGAAGTAGCGGACCAGGTCCTTCTCGGGCAGGGTGCAGACGACGTCGACCGGCCGGATGTCGATCTCGGCCCAGCCGCTTTCGGTGAGGATGCGACGGACCTTGTCCGGGTCCGCGAAGGCGAACTGTCCCGGCTCGTCGGGCCGCCGCACGGGCAGGTCCGGCAGCAGTGGCGCGGCGGCGCGCTGGGCCGTCGTCATGAACGGGTTCTCGCCCGGATCGCGCCAGACGACGAACCGGATCGCGGCCCCGTCCCGGGCAGCGCTCCGCAGATTCGCGAAGGCCCGGACGGGGTCGTCGAAGAACATGACGCCGAAACGCGAGATGACGGTGTCGAAGGTGCCGTGCTCGAAGGCGTGCTCTTGCGCGTCGGCGCGCACGAAGGAGGCCGGTACGCCCTCCCGCTCGGCGCGTGCCCGGGCGGTGTCGATCAACGGCCCGGAGATGTCGACGCCGACGCAGTGGGCCGCCGGGCCGAGCCGTCGCGCGACGGCCAGGGTGGTGCCGCCCGTCCCGCAGCCGATGTCGAGCACGTGCTCCGCGCCTTCGGCGGACACGGCGTCGACGAGCAGGTCCTCCAAGGACCTGAACATCCCCTCCAGCACCTGCTGCAGATCCACCCAGGCGTGACCGGCGCGCCCGTTCCAGCGGGCGCTCTGTTCGTCATCGTTCCTGCGCTCGGCGTCCATGCTCGTCGGCTCTCCTTCGTCTTGCCTTCGTCTTGCCTTCGTCTTGCCCTTGGTCGGGGCGAGATGACAGCGTTCTACTTCAAGTCGACTTGAGGTCAAGGGAATGACGGACCTGGACATCGCCGAAGTGGCCCAGTGCGCCGGGGTGCCCGCCTCGACGCTGCGGTTCTACGAGGAGAAGGGGCTGATCGCCCCGACCGGCCGGCGAGGGCTGCGCCGCCAGTACGATCCCGGCGTGCTGGAGCGGCTGGCACTGATCGCGCTGGGGCGGACGGCCGGGTTCTCGCTCGACGAGATCGCGCACATGTTCGCGCCGGACGGACCGCCGCGGATCGACCGGCGCATGCTGGCGGACAAGGCGGAGGAACTGGACCGCAGGATCCGCGAACTGGGCGTGCTCCGCGACTCCCTGCGACACGCCGCCGCCTGCCCCGCGCCGAGCCACATGGAGTGCCCCACCTTCCGAGGCCTCCTCGACGCGGCAGCGTCAGGCGGTGTCCCTGCGCCGGGCAGGCGGATGCCGCCCGGCGGCTAGCGGCCCGCTCGGCTCCTCGCCGGGCGCGGCCCGGTGGCGTGCGGCGCAGGAGCGGGCCCTGCCGCCGCGCGCCGGGCAGCGGCGCTACGCGGTGTCGCCGTGCGGGCCGGCCGTCACCCGCTCCGGCGTCGTGGTCACCGTCGCCACCCCGCGGGCCCGCAGCTCCGCGAGGACGGCCGGGTCGGCCGTGTCGTCCGTGACCAGGGTCCAGCCCTCGCACAGGGCCGTCCAGGCGTGGAAGGGGCGGCGGCCGAGCTTGGCCGCGTGGGCGAGGACGTAGACGTGGTCGGCGCGGCGGGCCATCAGTTCCTTGAGGCGGGTCTGGCGCAGGTCCGCCTCGCAGATGCCGAGTTCGGGGGAGATGCCGTCCGTGCCGAGGAAGACCCGGTCGAACGTCATACGCTCCAGGGCGGCTTCCGTGAGCGGTCCGACGAAGCCCTGGCTGAGCGGGCGCAGGGTGCCGCCGAGGCACTCGACGTGCACCGTCTCGACATCGGACAGCGCCTGCAGGGCGGTGAGTCCGGTGGTCGCCACGGTGAGGTCTTCGGCCGTGCGCAGCTCGTGGGCGAGCGCGCCGACCGTGGAGCCGGCGTCGAGGAGCAGCGTCTCGCCGGGCCGCACCTGGGCCGCCGCCCAGCGGGCGATGGCCTGCTTGGCCTCGAAGGCCTCGCCCACGCGCTGCCGCAGGGACGCCTCGGGGTGCGCGGCCAGCGCCATGGCCCCGCCGTAGGTGCGGGCCAGACGCCCGTCGGTGGTGAGCTTGGCCAGGTCGCGGCGGATGGTCGAGGCCGTCACGCCGAACAGCTGCGAGAGTTCCTCCACGCTCGCCAGGCCGGTGGTGGTGGCGAGGTGGACGATGCGGTCGCGCCGCGCCTTGGATCCGGTCACAGACATAGGTTCTTCATGTCCTCAATAGTCCTGGGCCGTCCTGGGTCGCACACGTGCCTGCCGCGAACCGCGGTCAGCGGGCGGCCGGAGCGGTCGACATCTCGGCGGCCTGGCGCAGAGCCTCGACCATGCTACCGGGCTCGGCCCGGCCGGTTCCGGCGATGTCGAAGGCCGTGCCGTGGTCGACGGAGGTGCGGATCACCGGCAGTCCGACGGTGAGGTTGACCCCGGCCTCGATGCCGAGGACCTTGACGGGGCCGTGCCCCTGGTCGTGGTACATCGCGACGATGAGGTCGTAGTCGCCGCGCGAGGCGAGGTAGAAGGCCGTGTCCGCGGGCAGCGGACCGCGCGCGTCGATGCCGTCGGCGCGCACCGTCTCCAGCGCCGGGACGATCTTCGTCTCCTCCTCGCCGTAGCCGAACAGGCCGTTCTCGCCCGCGTGCGGATTGATGCCGCAGACACCGATCACCGGGTCGGCGGTCCCGGCGCGCACCATCGCCTCGTGGCCGCGGCGCACGGTGCGCTCCACCAGGCCGGGCTCGATGCGGTTCACGGCGTCGATCAGCCCGATGTGGGTGGTGACGTGGATGACCTTCACACGGGGAGTCGACAGCATCATCGACACCTCGTCGACGCCCGTGAGATGGGCGAGGAGTTCGGTGTGGCCGGGGTAGAGGTGACCTGCGGCGTGCAGGGCCTCCTTGTTGAGCGGGGCGGTGCAGATGCCGTCCACCTCGCCGCGCAGGGCGAGTTCGGCGGCGACACGGACGTAGTGGTAGGCGGCGTCGCCCGCTACGGCGGACAGCTCGCCCCAGGGCAGGTCGGCGGGGAGCAGCCCGAGGTCGATCACGTGCACGCGGCCGGGCGCGAACTCGGCCTGGGCGGGATGCTCGACCGGCACGATCTCGCAGCTGATGCCGAGGATGCCGGCCGCCTGCCGCAGGCGCTCGGCGTCGCCCACGACGACGGGTCGGCAGTCGCGCAGGGTGTCGGGGTGCAGCAGCGCCGGGACGATGACCTCGGGCCCGATGCCCGCGCCGTCGCCCATGGTCACCGCGATGACCGGGAGCGGCCGGGAGGCCGCGGAGGTCTGGCCGGCGGTGGCGGCGGAGGAGGGGGCTGCGTTCACGGGGCTACTCCTGTGGGGTCGGTCGGAACGTGGCGTACGGGTGCGGGGCGCAGGGCCCGGACGATGCGCCGCAGGGAGTCGGCCTCGCCGTAGCTGCCGGGCCGGGTGACGACCGAGCGGCCGTCGGGTGTGCGGGAGAGGACCGCACCGTGGTGGATCTGGCCCAGCGGGCGCAGGTCGGTGACGCGCAGGACGTCCAGGACGCGGCGGGCGGTCTCGCCGCCGGTGAGGACCAGGTCGCAGTCGAGCGCCGCGTCGGCGACGGTGTCGGCGAGCGCGGCGACGAGACGGCGTGCGACGGAGGGGGCGGCCGCTCCGGTGACGCGGACGACCGTGACGGCGGCGACGGGAGGCGCGAGCCGTCGAGGGGAGTGCAGGAGTTCGCGGGTGCTGAGGGAGATCTGGTGGGCTCCGTCCGCGAGGAGGTGCGCGACCTGTCCGCGGGCGGACGGCTCGGCCGTGCCCACGACGATCAGCAGCGGCCGGACGACGTCCCCGGCGTCGGGCGTGTTCTCCCCGGGCGTGCCCAGGAGCCGTCCCAGGGCGCCCGCGAGGCCGCCGGTGCCCAACAGCCGTATCCCGGGCCCCAGTTCGAGGGCCGCCGCGGCGATCGCGTCGAGGTCGGTCTCGGTCTCCGCGTCGCACACCGGATGCCGTCCCTGCGCGAAACACGCACGCAGCGCTTCCCGTAGCGCGCCGGGTGTCCCGCGTACGTCCGTGAGCGGCACGGGAGCTGACGGCAGGTCACCGAACGCTGAGGCGGCCGAGGGCGGGGCGGGCCGCGCCTCGGCACGCCAGGCGTCCGTCTCGTGCAGCGGCACCCCGTCGAGGTGGACGACCCCGCCCCGGACCGTGCGCAGGGCGGCCGGCAGAGCGGTCGCGATCACCACGCCCAGGGCGTCCCGCGCGTAGGCGGCCGCCTCGGCGGCGAGGTTGCCCCTGAGCAGCGAGTCGATCTTCTTGAAGAGCACCGTTCCGGCGGGCACCGCGTGCGTGACGTCCCGTACCGCCCGCGCCGCCTCGGCGCCGGGCAGTTGCCGCGAGTCGAGGTCGAGCACGAGGGACTCGCCGGGCGCGGACGCCACCGGTCCGGGGACCGGCCCCAGCAGGATCCGGGCGGGCGAGCGCAGCGCCACCGCGGTCTCGGCGGCACCGGACAGATCGTCGGCGAGGGCGAGTACGGGCCGGTGGGCGGCCTGGACGGGGCCGCCGGGGCCGGCAGCGGAGAGGGACACGGGTACCTCCTCGGGCGGCCCGGTCGGGCTGCCTCGGAAACCGATGATGACACGAGTTGCGCGAAATGCGCGAGACCCCTTGCGCACTTCGCGCAGTCGTGCCACCTTTTCCGGCGCGACACCTGTTCGTATCCCGCCGGCCCGCCCCCCGACCGGGCCGCAGCGAGAGCCGCACGAACACCACGAGCCGGTCGCCCCCCGGAACGCGAGAAGGTCGACGATGACCCCAAGCCCCTATGACGCACCCCCGGACCACCGCCCCCAGTGGCAGCCCCTCGGCCGCCCCGTCCGCCGCCGCACCCTGCTGCGTCTCGGCGCGCTCGGCGGCACGGGTCTCGCCCTCGGTCCTCTCTCCGCCTGCGCCGGACCCACCGGAGCCCCCGGCCCCGGCACTCTCACCCTTGGCCTGAACCGCTCGCTGGTGAGCCTCGACAACAAGCTGAACCAGTTCGACGCCGCCGTCACCGTGCAGCGCGCGGTCCGCCAGGCCCTCACGGGCATCGGCCCCGGCATGCGCGTCCAGCCGGTCCTCGCCGACCGGTTCGCGATGACCGAGCCGACCGCCTGGAGCGTGCGGCTGCGCGAGGGCGTGCGCTACTCCGACGGCAGCCCCGTCACCGTCGAGGACGTCGCCACCGCCCTGGAGATGTACGGCAAGGTCAACGGCTCCTTCCTCCTCGGCCTCTTCCCGGAGCTGCCCACGGTCGAGAAGACCGGCGAGCGCACCTTCGAGCTGCACACCGAGCGCCCGGTGCCCGTGCTCGACCGCCTCATGGCCAACATCCACATCACCCCGGCCGCCGCCAACCGCCCCGAGGAACTCCAGAGCGGCGTCGGCTCCGGCCCGTACAGGGTGATCGAGGCCAACAGCGGCGCCGGTGAGTACACCCTCGCCCGCAACCCCCGCTACTGGGGCCGCCCGGCCCACGTCGAAACCGTCCGGGTGCGCTTCGTGCCCGAGGAGTCCAGCCGGGTCATCGCCCTGCGCGGCGGCGAGCTGGACGTTGTCGACACCCTCACCCCGGACTCGGCCGAGCAGCTCACCGGCCTGCCCGGCGTCACCGTCGAGGAGACCTCCGGCGTCCGCATCTGCCAGCTCTTCTACAACTTCCGCAAGCGCGACGACCACCCCCTGGCCGACGCCCGCGTGCGCCGCGCCCTCACCTACGCCATCGACGGCGAGGCGCTGGTGAAGGACGTCCTCACCGGCTCCGCCGAAGCCGCCGAAGGAGTCGTCCCGCTCGCCCTCGAAGGCGCGGTACGCACCGGCGCCTACACCTACGACCCGGGCAAGGCGAAGGCGCAGCTGAAGCGGCTGGGCGCCGAGGGCCTGCGGATCCGCGTCATCTGGGAGTCGGGAGAGTTCGCCGCCGACAGCTCCGTCATGGAAGCCGTCGCCGACATGTTCCGCGACATCGGCGTCCGCGCCTCGCTGCTCCAGTTCGAACCGGGCGGCGACATCCTGAAGTGGCGGCAGGGCCGCGGCGGCGACTGGGACGTCATCGGTAACGGCTTCCCCGGCACCACCGGCCAGGCCCTCACCTCCCTCCAGGGCATGTACGGCGGCACCCCCGAGCGGGAACGCACCCGCGACACCTACATGGGCTACGTCATCCCGGACATCCAGCGCCGCCTGGAGGACGCCGCCACCGAGACCGACGCCGCCGCCCGCGACCGCAAGCTGGCCGCCGCGCAGCACGCCGTCTGGAACACCTGGCCCAGCCTGTGGGCCTTCGCCCCCAAGACGCTGCTCGCCCGCCGCGAGCGCGTGCACGACCTGGGCCTGCTCCAGCTCAACTCCTACGACCTGTCCGCCGTACGGCTGGAGGGCTGAGCCGTGGCCACCTACCTCGCCCGCCGCGTCGGCCAGAGCCTGCTGGCCGTCTTCCTCACCCTCACCACGGTCTTCCTGCTGCTGCGCCTGGCCCCCGGCGACCCGGCCGCCGCCTACGCCGCGCCCAGCGCCACGGCCGCCGACCTCGCCCGCATCCGCGCCCAGTTCGGCCTCGACGAACCGCTCGTCGTCCAGTACGGGATCTTCCTGCGGGACCTGTGCACCGGGAACCTCGGCACCAGCTACTCCTTCCACGCCTCCGCGTTCCAGGTGGTCATGGACCGGCTGCCGTACACCATCACCCTCGCGGTCTCCGCCATCGCGGTCACCACCGTCGTCGCCGTACCGCTCGGCGTGTGGATGGCCCGGCGCGCCGACACCAAGCGGGAGCTGGGCGCCAACGTCCTGACGATCACCGGGCAGTCGATGCCGGACTTCTGGACCGGCGTGATGCTGCTGACCGTCTTCGCGGTGCTGCTCCCGGTGCTGCCCGCCTCCGGGTTCACCTCGTGGAGCGGCCTGATCCTGCCCACGGTGACCGTGGCCGTCCTCCAACTCGCCCTGATCTCACGTCTGGTACGCCGCGAGATGACCACCGCGCTCGCCGCCCCCTACACCACGGTCGCCCGCTCCCGCGGCGTCTCCGAACGCACCCTGACCTGGCAGTACGGCCTGCGCAACTCCGCCGTGCCGCTCGTCACCGCCCTCGGCACCCGCTTCGCGGCCCTGCTCAACGGTGTCGTGGTCGTCGAGGTCGTCTTCGGCTGGCCGGGCGTCGGCTCGCTCGTCGTCCGGGCGCTGGAGACCCGCGACTACCCGCTCATCCAGGCCACCGTCCTCGTGACGGCCACCCTCGCGATCCTCGTCCAGCTCCTCGTCGACCTCGCCTACCCGCTGTTCGATCCGCGCGTACGACTCGGAAAGGCGGCCTGACCATGGCCGGTGTCATCTCCACCCCGGTCGCCGGCGCCGAGCGGCCCAGCGCCGTCGGCGCCCGCGACCTCGCCCGGGCCACCGCGACCCGGCAGCGGCGCAGCGCCCGCTTCAAGATTTGGGCCGGGTCCGTGTGCACGGCCCTCGTGGTCCTGCCCGTCGCCCTGGCGAGCCTGCTGCCCCTGCCGGAGGCCAACGCCCAGGACCTCTCGGAGCGCAGGCTGCCGCCGCTCAGCGCGGGGCACCTGCTCGGCACCGACCAGCTCGGCCGCGACCTGCTGTCGCGCATCCTGCACGGCGGCCAGGTCTCCCTCTCGGTCGGCGTCCTCGCGGTCCTGGTGTCCGGGCTGATCGGCATCGTCGCCGGGGCTGCCGCGGGCTTCTTCGGCGGCTGGGTCGACGCGCTCGTCTCCCGCTTCCTGGAGGCCCAGCTCGCCCTGCCCCTGCTGATGATGCTGCTGCTCGTGGTCGCCCTCTTCGGGCCCTCCGTCACCGTCATCACCTGTGTGATCGCCGTCGCGCAGTGGCCCGAGGTGGCGCGGCTGACCCGCTCCCTCGTCCTGGTCGAGCGCGAGAAGCCGTACGTCGCCGCCGCCCGCGTGCTGGGCCTGCGCGGCTGGCAGATCCTCACCCGGCACGTCGTGCCCAACGTCGTCCGGCCGGTGAGCCTCGTCGTGCTGCTGCTGCTCGCCCAGGCCGTCCTGCTGGAGAGCGCGCTGAGCTTCCTCGGCGCCGGTCCGCAGCGGCCCTTCGCCACCTGGGGCCGGATCATCTCCGACGGCCAGGCCTACATCACCACCTCGTGGTGGCTGGTCACCCTGCCCGGCCTGGTCATCGCCCTCCTCGTGGTCGGGGTCAACCTGCTGGGCGACGGACTGCGGGACCGCACCCGCCGCCGGAAGGGAGCCGGAGCATGACCGACGGGACACCGCTGCTGGATGTCCGTGACCTCCAGATCGAACTCATCACCGCGCACGGCGTCGTCCGGGCCGTCGACGGCGTGACCTTCACCGTCGGACGCGGCGAGACCGTGACCCTCATCGGCGAGTCCGGATCCGGCAAGTCGACCACCGCGATGGGCGTACTGCGCCTGCTGCCGGAGGGCCTCGCCGTGCTGTCGGGCAGCGTCCGCGTCGGCGGCCGGGATGTCGTCGCCGACCCCGGCGCGGCCCGCGCGGTACGCGGCCGGACGGTGTCCCTGATCCCACAGGACCCGATGACCGCCCTCAGTCCCGTCCACACCATCGGCCGGCAGCTCGGCGAGGCGATCCGCCTGCGCCACCCCGAACTGTCCAGGGCCCAGGCCCGCGAGAAGGGCATCGAGCTGCTCGCCCAGGTGCGCATCACACGCCCCGAGACCCGCTGGAAGTCCTACCCGCACCAGTTCTCCGGCGGCATGCTGCAGCGCATCCTCATCGCGATCGCCCTGGCCGGCGATCCGGAACTGCTGGTCGCCGACGAACCCACCTCGGCCCTCGACGCGACCGTGCAGGCCAGCGTCCTGGACCTGCTGATGGAGCTCCAGGAACGCACCGGCATCGGCATACTGATGATCACGCACGACCTGGGCGTGGCCCGGCTGGTCTCCGACCGCATCCACGTCATGAAGGACGGCCGTTTCGTCGAGTCCGGCCCGGCCGAACGCATCGTCGACAAACCCGCCGAGCCCTACACCCGAGCCCTCCTCGCCGCCGTGCCCCGCCTCGGCGCCTGGGACGAGGACGAGACCTCCGTGCGAGGAGCCACCCCATGACCCTGCTCTGCGTAGAGGACCTGGTCGTCGAATACCCGACTCCGAGCGGCCCCTTCCGTGCCGTCGACCAGGTCGGCTTCCAGCTCGACAAGGGCGGCTCGCTCGCGGTCGTCGGCGAGTCCGGCTGCGGCAAGTCGACCCTCGCCCGCGCCCTGGTCCGGCTGCTCACCCCGCGGTCCGGCCGTATCGTCCTCGACGGCATGGACATCGCCACCCTCCCGGAGCGGAGACTGCGACCGCTGCGGCGCCGCGTCCAGATGGTCTTCCAGGACCCCTACGGATCCCTCGACCCCCATCTGACCGCCCAGCAGATCGTGGCCGAGCCGCTGCGCCTCGGCGGAGTGTCCGACCGCGGCGAACGGTCCCGCCGTGCCGCCGAACTGCTCGACCAGGTCGGCCTGCCCCCGTCCGCCCTGGAACGCCGCCCGGCCGACTTCTCCGGCGGCCAGCGGCAGCGCATCGGCATCGCCCGCGCCCTCGCATCCCGGCCCGACCTGCTGGTCTGCGACGAGGCGACCTCAGCTCTCGACGTCTCCGTGCAGGCCCAGGTGCTCGCGCTGCTCAGGGAGTTGCAGGAGGAGACCGGCATCGCCTACCTCGTCATCGCGCACAACCTGGGCGTGGTGCGCGAGATGAGCACGGACGTCGTGGTGATGCGGGCCGGCCGCGTGGTCGAAGCCGGGCGGACCGAGACCGTCCTCGCCGCCCCGGCCGACCCCTACACCCGCGCCCTGCGCCGCGCGGCCCTCGACCCGACCGCCATCCACGGCGTGAAACCCCGCCGCGTACTGGAAGGAAGCTCCTCGTGACCACCGGCCTCACCCTGCCGAACACCACCGTCCCGCTCTCGCGGCTGGTGCTCGGCACCATGACCTTCGGCGACACCGTCGACCGCTCGTCGGCCGCGTCGATGCTGGACGCTGCGCTGGACGCGGGCGTCACGGGCGTGGACACCGCGAACGGTTACGCGGGTGGTGAGAGCGAGCGGCTGCTGGGGGAGCTGCTTCCGGGCCGCCGGGAGCGGATCGTGCTGGCCACCAAGGCGGGTATCCCGCATCCCGACCAGGGTGATCACGCGCCGCTGTCGCCGGCCGGGCTGCGTGCCGCTCTGGACGGCAGTCTGAAGCGGCTCGGGACCGATCATGTCGATCTGTTCTATCTGCATCAGCCGGACCGTGCGACGCCGCTGGCCGAAACCCTGGCGACCGTGGCCGAGTTCGTCGCCGAGGGCAAGGTCGGCGCGCTCGGCGTGTCCAACTTCGCGGCCTGGCAGATAGCCGAGCTCAGCCGTGTGGCGGAGGAGGCGGGGGCTCCGCGTCCGGTGATCGCCCAGCAGCTGCACAACCTGCTCGCGCGGCGCATCGAGGAGGAGTACGTCGAGTACGCGGCCGTCAGCGGTCTGCGCACGATGGTCTACAACCCGCTCGGCGGTGGCCTGCTGACCGGCCGGCACCACTTCGGCCAAGAGCCCGGCTCCGGCCGTTTCGGCGACTCGCGGCTGGCCGCCATGTACCGGCAGCGGTACTGGGACGAACGGCTCTTCACCGCCGTCACGGAACTGGCCGCCGTGGCCGAGCAGGCCGGCCTGCCGCTGACCGCCCTCGCCTTGCGCTGGCTGCTGGACCGCCCCTCGACCGACGCGCTGCTCCTGGGCGGCTCGAAGGTCGAGCACCTGCTCGCCAACATCGCCGCCGCGGCCGAGGGCCCGCTGCCCGCCGACGTCACCGCGGCCTGCGACGAGGTCGGCGCCCGCCTGCGTGGCCCGATGCCCGCCTACAACCGCTGACCCCCACCCCCACCCTGACGGAGATCTTCATGGCAACCGGCCGCACCCCAGCCGAGTTCACCACCGCCCTGCGCGCCCGCGAGCAACTGATCGGCTACTGGTCCCTGCTCGACTCGCCCGTCGCCGCCGAACGCCTGGCCCGTCTCGGCTACGACTACCTCGCCTTCGACGCCCAGCACGGACTCTTCGGCTACCAGGGCATGCTCAACAACCTCCTGGCCACCGACACCAAAGGCAGCACCGCCGTCGGCATCGTGCGCGTGGAAGCCAACGACCCCACCTACATCGGCAAAGCCCTCGACGCGGGCGCCACTGCCGTCATCGTCCCCCTCATCGACAACGCGCAGGACGCCGCCGACGCCGTCGCCGCCGTGCGCTACCCACCGCTGGGCCGCCGCTCCTACGGACCCATGCGCGCCCAGCTCCGCATCGGACCCCACCCGGCCGACACCCACCACCAGACCGCCGTCCTCGCCATGATCGAGACGGCCGACGGCCTCGCCAACGTCGAAGCCATCTGCGCCACCGACGGCCTCGACGGCATCTACGTCGGCCCCTCCGACCTGCGCCTGGCCATCGGCGGAGCCACCTCCACCGACCCCTCCGTACAGCAGGAGTTCGAGCAGGCCCTGACCCGCATCAGGAAGGCGGCCGAGGCGGCAGGCATCGCCGCCGGCATCCACAACCCCGACGGTGCGAGCGCCGCCCGCTGCCTCACCGAAGGCTGGACCTACGTCTCCATCGCAGCCGACGTCGTCCACCTCCAGCAGATCGCCGCATCCCACCTCGACGCCGCGCGTCAGGAGGGAGAGTCCCGATGACCACCCCCGACGGCACCCTGCGCCCCCATCCCGCCGAGCCGGGCCGCGCCGAGACCCACCTGGCCGCCCCCGCCGTGCAGAACCACGCCGCCAACTTCACCGTCCTGCCGAGCGGCGACCTGGGCTGTGTCTGGTTCGGGGGCACCCAGGAAGGCGTCGCCGACATCTCGGTGTGGTTCTCCCGCCTCGCCCAGGGCGCCGACACCTGGTCCCTTCCCGTGCGTCTCTCCGCCGACGACACCCGCTCCGAGCAGAACCCGCTCCTGTTCCCCGCCCCCTCGGGCGACCTCTGGCTCCTGCACACCGCACAGCGCGCGGGCCACCAGGACACGGCCGAGGTCCGGCTGCGCGTCAGCCACGACGAGGGCGCCACCTGGGGCCCGGCCCGCGTCCTGTTCCCGGCCACCGAGCAGGGTGGCGTGTTCGTACGCCAGCCGGTCGTCCAAGTGGCCTCCGGCGAAAGGCTGCTGCTCCCCGTCTTCCGCTGTGTCGCCACCCCCGGAACCTCCTGGTCGGGCGACCGGGACACCAGCTCCGTCATGATCAGCGACGACGGCGGACGCACCTGGCGCGAACGCCCCGTCCCGGGCAGCACCGGCCTCGTCCACATGAACATCCGCCCGCTGCCCGACGGTTCACTCCTGGCCCTCTTCCGCAGCCGTCGCGCGGACGCCGTGCACAGCAGCGTGTCGTACGACGGCGGCGAGACCTGGAGCGAACCGCGCCCCCTGGACCTGCCGAACAACAACTCCTCGATCCAGTACACCGTGCTGGCCGACGGCAGGCTCGCCCTGGTCTACAACCACAGCAGCGCGGCCGACGCCGTCGCGCGCAGGGTCTCGCTGTACGACGAGATCGACGACGGGGGAGTGGCAGGGACACCCGCGGAGACCGCCCCCACGGGCGACGCGTTCTGGGGCGCCCCCCGTGCCCCGCTCTCGCTGGCCCTCTCCCCGGACGACGGACGCACCTGGCCGCTGCGCCACGACCTCGAAACCGGCGACGGGCACTGCCTGACCAACAACTCCCGCGACGGCCTCAACCGCGAGCTGTCCTACCCCTCCCTCGCCCAGACACCGGACGGCACCCTCCACATCGCCTACACCCACCACCGGCGCACCATCAAACACATCCGCCTGGACGGGGACTGGCTGAAGCGGGAGTTCCCGGCCTGATCACCGAGAGGCGGACCCTGGCCGCGTCCCGCGATTTGGATCAGCCCTTCCCCTGCGCTGCATCAGCGCTGTACGGGCGCTGACCGGCCGCCCGCGACAGTGGCATCACCGGCTCCCACCAGGGGAGCGGCGACCGTAGGGGACAGCTACATGGGTACCGCCGGAACACCACAGCGCAGGGCCATACTCACCGGTGGGCTGGCCGCCACCACCGCGGCTCTGCTCACCGCCTGTTCGTCGAAGACGGACTCCACGGCCAAGGGGACGGCGGCGGCCGCGGGTGCGAGCACATCCCCCTCTCCCGCGGCCGCCGCCCGGCCGGACTCGCCGTGGGCGGCGTTCTCCCGGCTGATGGACGGCAACAAGCGCTGGGTGGACGGCAGCCTCCAGCACCCCGACCGCGACCCGAAGCGCCGCGAGTTCGTCGCCCAGGAGCAGAAGCCCTACGGCGTGATCCTGTCGTGCATCGACTCCCGCGTGCCGCCGGAGCTGCTCTTCGACACCGGGCTCGGCGACCTGTTCGTGATGCGCACCGGCGGACAGGTCGTCGGACCGGTCGTCGTCGGTTCCGTGGAGTACGGGCCGATGACGTCCGGCACCCCGCTCATCGTGGTCCTCGGCCACCAGCGCTGCGGTGCCGTCAAGGCGGCGTACGAGGCGCTGCGCGACGGCAAGGAACTGCCCGGCAACCTGCAGTCGATCGCCGACGCCCTCGAGCCGGCGTACGAGGAGACGGCCAAGGGCGAGCACGCCGACCCGGTCGACGCCATGACCCGCATCCACATCAATCAGACCGCCGCGGGCCTGCGTTCCAACAAGGACCTCGCCCCGATGGTGAAGAAGGGCGACCTGGCCGTCGTCAGCGCCTACTACTCGCTCGACACCGGCCGGGTGGACGTCCTCACGGGCGCGCCCTCCGCCTGATCCGGAAACGGCGGAGACCGGGCGAGAAAAACGTTCCACGCCCGGTCACGTTATACTTGCGGCGCTCATGGAGGCCGCCGTCGTGCCTGGTCGCACGGCCGCAACAGCGAGGGGGTGGACGCCGTTCCGGCACGCCCCGCCCGCATCCAGGACGTCGCGGCCGCCGCCGGCGTCTCGGTGTCCACGGTGTCGAACGTGCTCAACCGGCCCGAGCGGGTCACCGAACGGACCGCCGAGCGCGTCCGCGTCGCGGTCGCCGCGCTCGACTACGTCCCCCACCCGGGAGCGGCGGGCCTGCGCACGGGCCACTCCTCCGCCATCGGGCTCGTACTGCCCGACGTGACCAACTCCTTCTACGCGCGCATCGCACGCGGCGCCGCCGACGCGGCCTACGACCACGGCTACTCCCTCGTCCTCTGTCACAGCGGCGACGCCCCGGAACGGGAGCAGGGCTACTTCAGCATGCTCGCCGAGCAGCGGGCCGTCGGCGTGGTCGTCGTGCCGCTCAGCGCCGACCCGGGGCGGCTGGCCCGGCTGCGCGAGCGGGGCATCCCGCTGGTCCTGGCCGACCGTGCGATGCCCGACCGGGAGGGCTGCTCGGCCTCCGTCGACGACATCGCGGGCGGCCGCATCGCCGTACAGCACCTCCTCGACAGCGGGGCACGCGACATCCTCGTCGTCAACGGCGAACGCGGCATACGCCAGTGCGCCGACCGGTACCAGGGCGCCCGGCAGGCCGTCCGCAGCCGGCGCGAGGCACGGCTGGACCAGGTCGTCGCCGAGCGGATGACCGTCGCGTACGGAACGCAGATCGCGCGCGAGCTCGAGCACCTGCCCGACGGGGTCTTCTGCACCAACGACTTCCTCGCGGCCGGCCTGTGCCGGGGACTGACCGAGCGGGGCGTGCGCATCCCCGAGGACGTGCAGGTGGTCGGCTACGGCGACCTCGACGTCGCGAGCTTCGGGGCGACGACCCTGACGACGGTCCGGCAGCCGGTCGAGGACCTCGGCCGGGCGGCCGTGGAGATGCTGCTCGACGAGATCGAGGCCCGCGCGGACCACCTCCACGAGACCCGCGTCTTCGCCCCCGGCCTCGTCCTGCGCGACTCCACCCGGCCGCCCGCCGGCAACTAGACGTCGGACGGCACCCGCAGCGTCACCGGACCCAGCAGCCCCGACGACAGCTGGGACTCGAACGCCCAGGCGGTGGGCGTGGCCTCCGCGAGATAGGGCGCCAGCGTGCCCCGTACGGTCACCTCCACCCGGACGGTACGCCCGGCGGCACCGCGCAGCGGGAAACGGTACGGCGCGCAGAACGCCTCACCGGCGAACTCCCCGTCGACCGACACCTCCACACTGCCCCGCACCCGCCCGAGATCCAGCACGGGATCGGGCCCCGGCGGCACCTGAAGCGCACGCGCGTACATCACGCCCCCGCTCCAACCGCACAGCCCCAGCTCACGCCAGTCGCCGAGCGGCAGCGGCGCCGGTACGGTCCGCACCCGCACCGGCCCGCGCCAGGCGGAGCCGCCCCGCAGCACCGCCGTCGGCTCGGTGACCACCTCGACCGGCGTGGGCGCCGGAAGGGGGTGCCGGAGTGTCAGCCGGTCTCCTTCCAGGGGCGATTCCGGTCCGTCCCCGACTCGCACGCTCGCGGGAAGCGCCAACGGCAGGTCGAGGGACACGGTGCCCGCCGGCACCGTGAACCGGAAGCGCTGCGGCGACGCGTGGACGTCGTCCGTGGACCGCGACGGCCATACGGTGCCGGAGAGCACCGGCCGGCCGGTGAGCCACCCGGTGTCCGGCAGGGGGTGCGGCCGTACCACGGCGTGGCAGTGCCGCAGCTCGCCCCGCCTGCGCTCGTCCTCGACGGTCCGCCCCCGCCACCCGGCCGTCCCGGCCTCCCAGCCCGCGCCGCTGACCAGGGCCGTCACCCCGTCCCCGGACCGCACCACCAGGTCGACGAACACCGCGTCCCGGGCGTCGGCACTGTCGGACACGACCTCCAGGGTGTGCTCGCCCGCCCCGAGCGCCGGTTCGTGGCGGAAGAACTGCGGCACGGCGCCCCAGTCCGCCGCGTAGTACTCGACCTTCTCCTGCCGCGCCACGACGTCCCCGTCGAGCAGCACGGTGACCGCCGAGGCGGCACCCACCACGAGCACCGCCCGCGCATCCTCGCCCGGGACCCGCAGCCGCGCGCGGTACGTCACCCGGCCGTCCGGCCGCACACCGTCCGGCGGGCGCATGAACCGCGGACGCCGCCCGAGCCCGCCCGGCGCGGACAGACAGAAGAAGCTGCCCAGCGGGGTGCCGTCCTCGGCCGAGATCGTCGAGGGACGGCTCTGGGCGTCGGACAGTTCGTACTCGAGCACGTTCCGGGCGCGGGTCACCGTGACCCGGGCGGACACCAAGTACCCCTCGCCGTCCGGGTCCAGCGACTCGCCGTTCCACCACACCCGCTTACGGGCCTCCGCGCCGACGTGCAGCTCGGCGGGCCCTCGGTGGTCGGTCTCCACGATCGTCCGGACCCGGGCGGCCGTCGCGCCGAGCGGCACGGGCACGCGGACGAACTCCTCGTTCACCAGCCCCTTGAGGCCCAGCAGCCCGCCCGGGTCCGGGATGCCCCGGCTCGACGAGTACACGGCGACGTCCCAGCCCGCGTCCGGCGGTACGAGGGGCAGCTCGCCCGCCAGGACCCGTTCGGCGCTGACGGCGTCCAGCGGCTCGGACACCTCGCCGAGGGGCACCGGGGGCAGAACACGGACCCGGTTGCCGTACGTGGCCCGGGTCCGCTCCCACACCGTGCCCTCGGTCCACTCCATGGTCCAGATCTGCGGCTCGTCCACGGACGTACCCGGGGGCAGTGCCAGATCGCCCCAGGTGTTGTCCAGGGTGGGGATCAGCCGGCCGTGCCAGCCGGCCGAGAGGTCGAGCACCCGGCCGGGCGACTCCCGTTCCGGCGGCGTCGGTGACGGGCGGCCCTCACGCCAGACGACCAGGGCCGCCGGGGCGCCGTCCAGCGGCACCTCGATCGTCGAGACGGCGCCGTCGGCGGAGTCGGACACGGTGACGCGCGCGGGACGGCGGGAGCCGGTCGCCGGGTCCCAGACCTCGGCCTCGGCGACCTCGGCCCGCACGGTGACGGACGACGTGCCGACGGCGAGGCCCTCCGAGGAGGCGCCGGGCCGCAGCGGATGCGCGCCGATCTCCGGAAAGGCCGCCGTGACCAGCGCCACCGCCTCGTTCCCCTGCCGCCTGACGAGCAGCGGCACCTCACCGGTGGCGTACCCGGCCGCGTCGCCCACCGCCGCCGCACCGGCCTCCGGGTCGCGCACCCGCTCCAGCCGTGGATGCGCCAGCAGCGCCGCCACCACCGCGTCGTCACCGGACCGGCCCGCGGCCTTCCCGGGCGGCCGCCCCACGACCACGACCCGCCCTCCCGCGTCGAGCAGTTCCGCCAGGCGTCGCGCCGTCTCCTCCGCCAGCACGCTCGCCGAGGGCAGCAGCACCGCGCTGTACGCCAGGTCCCTGATGCGCAGGGCGCCGTCGGTGGCCTTGGCGCGCTGGACCGAGTCGTCGTCGACGACGTCGAAGGAGATCCCGTGCCGGTCCAGGGTGCCGACGTGCGGGGCGAGCCAGTTGTTCGTGCCGCACAGGTCAAGGTAGTGGCGCTGTGTCTCGTCGGCGTCGGCATGACCGTCGCCCAGTCGGCCGTCGCCGAAGTGCTGGACCGGCGCGTCCAGCGGGATGAGCGCCTGCATGGTCGCGGTCGGGTGCAGAACCGCCACGTCGGCCGCGTAGCCGCCCCAGCACATGATCGAGCAGATCCGGGCCACGGCCCGGGAGAAGGCCGGGTACTGCTTCCAGTAGGGCTGGCGCCAGTCGGTGGACGGCGGCGCCCACTCGAACCAGCCGCCCGCCGTGCCGAAGTAACTGGCGTGCGGGTTGTACAGGTTGGCGCCGCTGCGCAGGAACGGCAGCAGCCAGTGGTAGGTGTCCTCCAGCGTGCCGCCCCAGCCGGAGGAGTGGAACGCCTCGATCCACACGCGTTCGTGACCGTAGAGGTGGGCCAGGGAGGAGTGCACCTTGGCGTCACCGTGGTGGTCGCTGCCGGCGGCGCTGTACCAGCGGTGCGTCCGGAAGTAGTCGGTGTAGATCTGCGTCGACTGCGCCGGGTAGCCCGCGCGGGCCGGGTGGCTCTGGTCGCTGCCGAGCAGCAGACCGCGCTCGCGGTGCCAGTCGGCGAGCGGCCGGAACAGGGCCTCCTCGGTGAGCTGCGCGCGCACCGCGTAGTAGTCGGCGCGGATCTTCCCCTCCGGCACGGTGGCGTGCGTACCGAACAGGGCGGGCAGGTGGTCGAGCAGGTCGTAGCCGCGCCGGGCGCGGAACTCGTCGGCGAAGCGGTGGCTCCACGCGTTCGTGCCGGGCAGTTCGTCCTGGAAGCTGCCCGCGATGACGGTGCCCAGGTAGTCGGGCACACGGCGGTCGTACTCGTGGTGGACGGTGTCCATCAACAGGCCCACGGCGTGCGGGTCGAGGTAGTCGAACGCCGTGGCGACGGTGGTGACGAGCCGTACCTCGGTTCCGTCGGCGGCGGCGACACCGATGGTGCCGCTCGGGCCGTCCGTGGCCAGATCGAGACGCCGGCCCTGCGGGGTGTACGCGGCCAGCGGGGTCTCGGCATCACCGACGGCGACCGTGCCCCGGGCGACGGTGAGGTCGTGACAGCGCAGCGCGCGGCCGGCCGCCTCGGGATGACGCCGTGTCACACCGCCCTGCACATTGGCGCCGGAGAACCCGATCTGGTCGTAGAACCACAGGCGCGTGCCCAGTTCCGCGGCGATCTCGCAGGCGTCGGTGAAGCGCGCCCACCACTCCTCGCCGAACCACGCCGGATCGTCGGCCCGGGCGCCGAACGTCGGGCCGGCCGGGGCCAGGTTGATCACGACGAGGTTGTGGACACCGCCCCGCGCGAACGCCCGCAACTGCCACGCGAGGCGCTCACGGGTGACCTTCGCACCCGACCACCACCACAGGGGAGTGGGGCCGAAGTCGCGGGGCGGGTCGTCGAACAGGCGCCGGAGCGCGGGGGAGAGCACGGACACGGTCCTTCCCCTGAAACGTTTTTAGGCCACCTTCACCGTAGGGGGCCTGGGGCGATCACGCCATATCCCGGAACGGTGGCGCGACAGCCGACGTCATCTCACCCATGTGCGCGCGACATCTTGTTGCAACGTTTTTCTCGCCCTATATTCGCTGCGACCAGGCCCCCGGAACCGCGATGTCACCAGACGACGGAGTCGCATCATGGCCGGTACCCGCCCCATCCCGAAACAGCTCTGGAAGGCCGCCGCCCTGTCGGGCATGGCCTCCTATCTCGATGCCGGGCTGATCGTCAGCATCTCCGTCAACCTGGCCATCTACCGCGACAGTTACGACATGGGCGTGTGGATGGCCGGTGCGATCAGCGCGATCGTCACCGGCTGCATCGCCGTCGGGTCCCTGGTCGGCGGACGGCTCGCCGACCTGTTCGGCCGCCGCCGCGTCTACAACTGGGACATCTTCTGCTTCGCCCTCGGCGCGATCGTCATCACACTGGCCCCGGACGACATCACGCTGCTGATCGGCGTCCTCGTCGCGGGGCTCGCGGCCGGCGCCGACCTGCCGACGTCCCTGGCCGTGGTCTCGGACGCCGCGCCCTCCTGGGCCCGGGGCAGGCTCGTCGCCTTCACCCAGGTCATGTGGATGCTGGGCATCGCCGTCGCCATCGCCCTCGGCTTCATCCTGTCCACCTCGGGCATGACCGGGGCCCGGCTCATCACCGGCCAGCTGGCCGTCGCCGCGCTCGTCACCTGGGCCTTCCGCTCCCGTCTGAAGCTGGCCGACGAGCCGTCAGAGACCGAAACGGACGCGGCCCCGCAGGGCGTCTCCCTGAAGAACGTCTGGACGCGCGCCGCCCTGCTGCCGATGACCGCGACATTCGTCTTCTACGTCACCTGGGGCCTCGGGGCCAACACCTTCGGCCAGTTCGGCACCTATCTGCTCGTCACCGTCAGCGACGCCTCACAGAGCCTGGCCACCGGAATCAACCTGGCCGCCATCCCGATCGGGGTGCTGCTGACCTTCGCCTTCGTGCGCTTTGCGGACACCCCCTGGCGTGACCGGCTGTTCCACGTGGCCGCGGTGGTGCAGATCCTCGCCTTCGTCATCGCGTCGCTGACCGCGGGCGCGCTCGTCGGCATGCTCGTCTTCTTCGTTCTCTACCAGCTCTCCAACCCCTTCGCCGGGGAGGCGAACTACAAGGTGTGGTCGCAGCTCACGCTGCCCGCGGACACCCGGGGCACCACCCAGGGCCTGACCTACGCCCTGTCGCGGGGCGTCTTCGCGGTCGCCGCGTTCTTCACCCCCGCCCTGGCCGACCACAGCCCGTCCGTCCTGCTCTGGACGATCACCGCCTGTATGACGGTGGCGGCGTTCGCGGGCGTGTTCATCATCCGCGTCCTGGTGCCGCGGGCCTCCGGTGCGGTGCGTGACAGAGCCGACCCGCGTGTCCCCACACCTGATCCGCAGCAGACCTGACAAGGAGCACCGACCATGACAACGACCGCGAACCGCACGGCCGTTGGAACCGCCGCCCTGCACGACCTGCTCCCGCCGGTCACCCGCCGCCGCACCCGGATCGGTCTGGTCGCCGGCGGACTCGGCACCTACTGGCCGCAGTTCCCCGGGCTCCTCCCGCAGCTGCAGGAGTCGGCCGCCTACGTCGCCGAGCGCTTCCGGGGGATGGACGCGGAGGTGACCGACGCCGGATTCGTCTCCGACGCCCAGGAGGGCGCGCGGGCCGCCGAACTGCTGCGCCGGGCCGACTGCGATCTGATCGTGCTGTTCCTGACGACGTATCTGACGTCGTCGATGGTGCTGCCGATCGCACAGCGCTCGCACTCACCCGTCCTGGTCATCGACCTCCAGCCGAGCCAGCGGATGGACCACGCGACCTTCGACACCGGCGACTGGCTGGCGTACTGCGCCCAGTGCTCCGTCCCCGAGGTCGGCAACGTCTTCCGGCGGGCCGGCATCCCCTTCCGGTCGGTCTCGGGATGGCTGCGCCAGGAGTCCGCCTGGCGGCGCATCGAGCAGTGGATCCGGGCCGCGCACATCCGCGCCGCGCTCCGGCACGGCCGGCACGGCCTCATGGGGCACGTGTATCCCGGCATGCTCGACGTGCAGACCGATCCGACGCTGCTGGCCACGACGTTCGGCTCGCACGTGGAGGTGCTGGAGTTCGACGACCTGCGGCACCGGGTGGAGCGGGTGACCGACGCGGAGACCCGGGAGCGCATGGCACTGGCCCGGCAGGTCTTCACCCTCGACGACAGCGTGGTGGACGAGGACTTCGCCTGGGGCGCGACCGTGTCGGTCGCACTGGACCGCCTCGTCGAGGACTTCGGGCTCGACACCCTCGCCTACTACCACCGCGGCCTCGACGGCGAACTGCACGAGCGGCTCGGCGCCGGCATGATCCTGGGCGCCTCCCTGCTCACCGCCCGGGGCGTGCCCGCGGCCGGCGAGTACGAACTGCGCACCAGCGTCGCCCAGCTCGCCTCCCAGAGCGTCGGCGCCGGCGGCTCCTTCACCGAGATCCAGGCCCTCGACTTCGAGGACGGCGTCGTGGAGATGGGCCATGACGGACCCGCCCACCTCGCCGTCAGCGCCCGTGACCCCCTGCTGCGCGGACTCGGCGTCTACCACGGCAAACGCGGCTGGGGCGTGAGCGTCGAGTTCGACGTCCGGCACGGGCCCGTCACCCTGCTCGGGCTCGGCCAGGACGCCGACGGCAGCCTGTCCTTCGTCACCTCCGAGGGCACCGTCGTCCCCGGACCGCTGCTGGAGATCGGCAACACCACCAGCCGCGTCGACTTCGGCCGCGATCCGGGCGAATGGGTGGACGCGTGGAGCGCCACGGGCGTCGGCCACCACTGGTCCCTCGCGGTCGGCCACCACGCGGCCGACTTCCGGGCGGCGGCGAGCCTGCTGGGCATCGAACACCGGGGCGTATGACGGGGAGATGGGTGTCGTCCCCACCCGGAGATGGGTGCGGGCACCGATGGTGACGCCATCGGTGTGCGTGTGAGGCTGGCAGCGTCGCCGAGGCTTTCGTGCCGGTTGTCATGGCCGCGGCCTCGGTCTGCGCCGAGAGGCGGACGACGCTGCCCGTTCAGAGCCCCCTCGAAGGAGGAGCCCCTATCCATCCCCGCAAGGTGAAACGATCCGCCTACCGCGCTCCCACGAAGGCGGTGACCCGTGGGACACGCTGACAGCCTCCTCGCCATGGGCGGTGCCTTCCTGGCCGCCGCCTTCCTCGCCCGCCTCGGCGGCAGGATCGGACTCCCGACGATTCCCCTGTTCATGCTCGCGGGCATCCTGCTCGGCCCCCACACCCCGGGCCTGGTCATCGTCGAGGACGCACACGACTTCGAGATGCTCTCCGCGCTCGGACTGGTGCTGCTGCTGTTCTACCTGGGCCTTGAGTTCCACCTCGACGACCTCAAGAGCGGCGGCCGGCGCCTGCTGACCGCGGGCGGGATCTATCTGCTGCTCAACGTCGGCGCGGGTCTGGCCTTCGGGTTCGCCCTGGGCTGGGGCGTCCGGGAGGCGCTGGTGCTCGCCGGTGTCCTCGGCATCTCCTCGTCCGCCATCGTCACCAAGATCCTCATCGACCTGGGCCGCATCGGCCGCCCCGAGACCCGTCTGATCCTGGGCGTCATCGTGGTCGAGGACATCTTCCTCGCGCTGTACCTCGCCGCGCTCCAGCCGGTCATCAGCGGCGCCCAGGGCGTCGGGGACATGGTCCTCCAGGGCGGCAAGGCCTTCGGCTTCCTGCTGGTCCTGGCCGCCGCGGCCCGCTACGGCACCAAACTGGCCGGGCGCCTGGTCGCGACCCGTGACAGCGAACTGCTCGTCATCACCTTCCTCGGCGCGGCCGTCCTCGTGGCGGGGGTCGCCGAGGTCCTCGGAGTCGCCGACGCCATCGGCGCGTTCATGGTCGGCCTGATCCTGGCCGGCACCTCCTCCGGCCCGCGCATCCGGGAACTGGTGCATCCGCTGCGCGACGCCTTCGCGGCGATCTTCTTCTTCGCCTTCGGACTCTCCATCGACCCCGGCGACATCCTCTCCGTCGTCGGCCCGGTCGCCGCCGCGGCCGCGCTGACCGTCGTCATGAACATCATCGCCGGACTCCTCGTCGCCCGCGTGTACGGCTACGGCGCCGAGCCCGCTGCCGAGATCGCCACGACTCTCGTGGCCCGCGGGGAGTTCGCGCTGATCCTGGCCGCCATGGCCGCCAGCGCCGGACTCGACAACCGCCTCGCCCCGTTCATCGCCGGATACGTCCTCGTCCTCGCGGTCCTCGGCCCCATCGCCGCCGGCCGCTCCTCCCTGCTCGCCCGCGCGCTCCGGTCCGCCCAGGACCTCCTGCCGGGCCGCTCGGCGCCGACGTACGACATCGAGCCCCAAGCCGACCCCGCACCACCCGCTCCCCAGCCGGCCGAGGCCGAACGCTAGCGGTCTCGGCCTCAGGGCTTGTCTCTCAGGGCTCGATCAGCCCGACGCGGATGGCGTAGCGCGTCAGCTCCAGCCGGTCCTTCAAGCCGAGCTTCTGGAGCAGGTTGGCGCGGTGACGCTCCACCGTCTTGGGGCTGATGACCAGCAGCTCGGCGATCTGCTGCGAGGTGTGGCCCTCGGCGACGAGCTTGAGGATCTCCTCCTCACGGTCCGTGATGGCCCGGGAGGGCGGTGCGCCGCCCTCCCGGGAGCGGTCGAGGTAGTCGCGGACGAGCGCGTCGACGGCACCGGGATACAGGAAGGGCTCGCCCCGCATGGTGGCCCGGCACGCCTCGACCAGGTCGCGGTCCGCGACGGACTTGAGCACATAGCCCGAGGCACCGGCACCGAGCGCCTCGAAGAAGAACTGCTCGTTGTCGTACATGGTCAGGATGAGAATCCGTGTCCCGGGGCAGGTCCGGGAAAGCTCCCGGGCCGCCTGGAGCCCCGTCAGCCGGGGCATGGCGATGTCGAGGACGGCCAGATCGGGCCGGTGCTCACGGGCCCGGGC
Source organism: Streptomyces sp. NPDC040589 (assembly GCF_055594445.1). Taxonomy (NCBI): domain Bacteria; kingdom Bacillati; phylum Actinomycetota; class Actinomycetes; order Kitasatosporales; family Streptomycetaceae; genus Streptomyces; species Streptomyces sp. NPDC040589. Next base: position 571,256 of record NZ_JBVIWP010000004.1, read on the forward strand.
GACGGCCTCGGCACCGTCGTCGGCCTCGGCGATCACGGTGAGATCGGGTTCGGCGTCCAGGATCAGCCGTACACCCCGCCGCACCAGGGCGTGATCGTCGGCGAGCAGGATGCGGGTGGGGGAGGAGTCCGTCATGGTCGGCCGTTCCGGTCGGGATCGCGTAGGGGCACGGGGACGGTCAGGCGCACTTCGGTGCCCTTGTCCGGGCCGGGGCCCAGGCTGAGGTCGGCGCCGACGAGCAGGGCACGTTCACGCATGCCGCGGATGCCGGCTCCCTCCGGCGCGTCGCCGGTGCCCCGTCCGTCGTCACGGACGCACAGCCGCACGCCCGTGGCGGTCCGCCGCAGAGCGAGCTCGGCGTGCCGCGCCCCGGCGTGCCGGGCGACATTGGTGAGCCCTTCCTGTGCCACCCGGTAGAGGACGAGTTCGGCCTCCGGGCCCAGCGTCGGCAGATCCGCGTCCAGGCGGTGCCGTACGGACAGGCAGGGACCGCCGAAGTCGGTGGCGAGGGACTTCAGCGCACTCGCCAGACCGAGTTCGTCCAGCACACCGGGGCGCAGCCGGCGGGCGATACGACGGATCTCGTCCAGACCGGCCCGGGTGGTCTCCTGCACCTGGCGCAGCTCCTCCAGCAGATCGGGCGGGGCATGACCGGCCACCCGCTTGAGTTCGAGCAGAACGGCCGTGAGGGTCTGACCCACCTCGTCGTGCAGCTCCTGGGCGATGCGGCGCCGCTCCGCCTCCTGGGCGGACAGGACCCGGGCACTGCTCGTGGCCCGCTCGTCCTCCAGCCGGTCGAGCATGGCGTTGAAGGTCGTGATCAGCTCGGCGACCTCCGCCTGGCCGCCGACCGCCGGACGCCGGCCCGGACGCAGCAGGTCGGTCGTCGTCATGGCCCGCGTCAGGCGCTGGAGCGGGGCGAGCCCGACCCGCAGCAGCAGGGCGTTGGCGACGAGCATCGCGGCCAGCCCCACCGTCAGCACCGCGGCCTCCGTGAGCAGCACCGGCGTGGAGACGGTCACGGGCCCCAGCAGCAGCGCGGTCGCCGCGATCAGCACGAGGGCGTTCAGCAGGAAGATCCGCCAGAACAAGGGCACCGCGTACCGCCTCCACCGACCTGTCAGCCTCCGTCATCCCTCCAGCGTGTGCGCTGCCCGGCCCCGCCGCCATCCGTGCCACCACCCATCCTCGAGGCGAACACCGGCCTCCCGGCTCGGCGTTCGTACAGGGCGGCCACCGGGAAGGATGAGGGTGGGGCCTGATGGCGGAGGCCGCTGGAGGGGGGAGAAGCTGAAGCCCTGGTGAGACCGGCCGCGCCGTGCGTCGGAGGGCCGTCTCCCTCCGCACCGTCACGTGGCCCGACACCCCAGGATTCGCCATGGCCTCGGCCGTGCCCTGCCTCGAAGCGCTGTCGGGTTCCGGGAAGGAGAAGCCGTGCCCCAGTCCGGAGACGAACGTCTCGTCGACCTCGAAGCGCGACTCGAGCGGGAGGACCCCAGGTTCGCCCGGGCCCTGCGATCCGGCCGCCCGGCCCCGCCCCGGGAGTACCGGCGTACCGGAGCCTGGTGGGGACTGGCACTGGGCGTGGCCGTCCTGGGCTCCGGCATCGCCCTGGCCCAGGGGCTGCTCATCGCGGCCGGGCTGGTCGTGGTCGGCATGTCGGCCCAGCTGGTGGATCCGGACCCGAGCCGCCTGGGACGTCAGGACCCGAGGAGGCGGTGACGCCACGCCGAGCGGTGTGGCCGCCGCGCCCAGGCGTGAGACCGCGGCCGGGCGCTACGCCCCGGCCCACTTCCGCAGCAGCGCCTCCCGCTCCTCGCGCGGCGGAGTGCCCTCGGCCGCGTGCTCGCGGCCCCACGCCAGGAGGTCGCCGATCTCGGCGCCGCCGTCGGCGAGCCGCCGGAGGAGGGTGGTGGAGAGGTCGTACTCGGAGGGCAGGTAGATCCCGCCGGTGACGGCCGTGAGCACATCGACCAGGACGCTCTCCTCGGCCGTCGCCACCTCCACGGAGAAGGCGGGCGGCAGCTCGCCGTCCCCCGTGACCATGACGGACGCGGCGTCGAAGGCCATGGACACCAGCCTCCGCGCCCCGGACCGTACGGCCACGTGGTGCGTCTCGATCCGGACCACCTCGTCCCACGTCCAGAACCTTCCCTGGCCGGCCCCGGGCGCCTCGACGCCGTCCTCGGACAGCCGTACCCCGGAGGCCGCTCCCGCGGGCTCGGCCCCCACGTACACCGAGTCCTCGCCGATCCAGAACAGCCCGACCATGGCCATGAGCGCCTCCCGTGACGGTCCGGGGGAGAGCGGTCCTCACCCCCGTTTCGCCGTAGGAGACGGGTGCGGCGCGGTGGAGGTTGCGATCTTTCCGGTCACCGTCCGATGCCGCCGTCAGAGTGCGGCCGTAACCCATGTGAACGCCCTGGATGGTGGGACGGCCCGGCATGACTGACGGTGGTTCACGTCGAGGCCGGGTCTCCTGAGCTGGCGAGGCGTCAGCTGCCCGGCCCGCGACGGAAGGACGACCGATGCGCTCTGCCCGCATTCTGCTCGCGACGGCAACCGCCACGGCGGCCCTCGCGATCGCCGCACCCACCGCCAGTGCCGAGGCCATGGGTGACCGGGACCACGACACCACTTCCTACAGCAAGGAGCACCACAAGGACGGCAAACACCACGAGCCGCGCGGCGGGGTACACACGGGTGGCGGAGCGCTGGCCGCGGTGAACGCCGACGACGACTGGGACAACCCCAAGCACGACCCGGACACCTACAAGGACGGCGAGCGCGGCGGGGACCCCTGGGGCGACAAGCACGACGACCCCTACGGGGACAAGCGCGACAAGGACTGGGACAAGCACGACGAGCACGACAAGGACTGGGGCGACAAGCACGACGAGAACGGCAAGCACGACAAGCCGCGCGGCGGCGTCCACACCGGTGGCGGCGCACTGGCCGCTCCGGGTGTCACCGCCGGTGGTCTCGCCGTGCTGGCGGTGGCCGGCACCGGCCTGTACGCGCTGCGACGCCAGAGGGCCTCGCGGGGCACGGCATGACCGATGCCTGACCACATAGCCGCCGTCGCCGCCGCACGTGCCCCTCGCGTCGCGGCGGCCCGGCTCGTCGTCCCCGCGTGTCGTGCCCGCTGCCCCGCCCGATGCGCTGCCGTGCCCGAATGAGGTGGTCCCCGATGGCAGCCAGCTCCCCCGCCCCCGCCGACCCAGGTCCCGATCCGCAGAAGTCGAAGCGCCGATTCCGCACAGCCGTGACGGCCTTCTGGGCGGTGGCCGCCCTGGTCCTGACCCTGTGCCTGGTCGGTGGCGGCGACGAGTCGTCCGACACCTCAGGCCCGCCGCACGCCCCACCGGCCGTGTCGGCGGCCGCGCCTTCCGCGCCCGCGGAGCGGGCCGGATCGTCCAAGGCCCGGCCGCGTCTGCCCCGGTCCCGTCCGGTCCGCCTCCTCATCCCCAAGATCGCGGTCGACGCGCCCTTCACCGCCCTCGCCATCGACCGTTCGGGTCAGCTCGCACCCCCGCCGCCCGACGAGACCAACCTCGTCGGCTGGTACGCCAAGGGCCACTCGCCCGGGGAGACCGGCACCGCGATCATCGCGGGCCACGTGGACACCGCGACGTCCCTGGCCGTGTTCGCCCGGCTCAGCGAGCTGCGCAAGGGGGACCGGTTCCATGTGACGCGAGCCGACGGCCGCCGGGCCACCTTCGTGGTCGACGGAGCGGAGTCCTTCGAGAAGGACGAGTTCCCCAACGAGCGCGTGTACGGCGACACACGGGATGCCCAGGTCCGGCTCATCACGTGCTCGGGTACCTACGACCGCAAGGCCCGGGACTACACCGAGAACCTGGTGGTGTTCGCCCACCTCGTCTGACTTCCGGGTCTGCGGCCTGACTTGGTGTTTTACAGTTGCTGCCACGATTTCAGGCGACTGTGACCGGTGAGGTATACGCGAACCATGACGACCGAAACGTTTGAGTTCCAGGTAGAGGCACGTCAGCTGCTCCAGCTGATGATCCACTCGGTCTACTCGAACAAGGATGTCTTCCTGCGGGAACTCGTCTCCAACGCCTCCGACGCGCTCGACAAACTGCGTCTGGAGAAGCTGCGGGACGACTCGCTCGACGCCGACGTGTCGGATCTCCACATCCGGATCGATGTCGACAAGGAGGCCCGCACCCTCACGGTGCGGGACAACGGCATCGGGATGTCGTACGACGAGGTCGGGCAGCTCATCGGCACCATCGCCAACTCGGGCACCGCCACCTTCCTCCAGGAACTCAAGGAGGCCAAGGACGCGGCCGGGGCCGAGGGGCTCATCGGCCAGTTCGGCGTCGGCTTCTACTCCGGCTTCATGGCGGCGGATGAGGTGACGCTGGTGAGCCGGCGGGCCGGGGAGAGCCAGGGGACCCGCTGGACGTCGCGCGGTGAGGCCACGTACACGCTGGAGAAGGTCGACGACGCGCCCCAGGGCACGTCCGTCACGCTCCACCTCAAGCCCGCCGACCCCGAGAACCAGCTTCACGACTACACCTCGCCGTGGCAGATCAAGGAGATCGTCAAGCGGTACTCGGACTTCATCACCTGGCCGATCCGGATGGTCCCGGAGGCGGGCGACGGCGACAGCGCGCCCGAGCCCGAGACGCTGAACTCCATGAAGGCCCTGTGGGCGCGCTCGCGCGACGAGGTGTCCGACGACGAGTACCACGAGCTGTACAAGCACATCAGCCACGACTGGCGCGAGCCGCTGGAGACGATCCGGCTCCAGGCGGAGGGCACGTTCGAGTACCAGGCCCTGCTCTTCGTCCCCGAGCACGCCCCGCACGACCTGTTCACGCGGGACTTCAAGCGCGGCATCCAGCTCTATGTGAAGCGCGTCTTCATCATGGACGACTGCGAGGCGCTGCTGCCGCCGTACCTGCGCTTCGTCAAGGGCGTCGTCGACGCGGCGGACCTCTCGCTCAACGTGTCCCGCGAGATCCTCCAGCAGGACCGGCACATCCGGATGATGCAGCGCCGGCTGACCAAGAAGGTCCTGTCCACGGTCAAGGACTTCATGACCAAGGACGCCGACCGCTACGCCACGTTCTGGCGCGAGTTCGGCACCGTCCTCAAGGAGGGCCTGGTCACCGACTCCGAGAACCGCGACGCCATCCTCGCCGTCTGCTCGTTCGCGACCACGCACGCCGACGACGAGCCGACCACCCTGGCGCGGTACGTGGAGCGGATGAAGGACGGCCAGGACGACATCTACTACCTCACCGGCGAGTCCCGGCAGAGCATCGAGAACTCCCCGCACATGGAGGCGTTCCGCGACAAGGGCATCGAGGTCCTGCTGCTCACCGACGCCGTCGACGAGGTGTGGGTGGACGCCGTGGGCGAGTACGAGGGCAAGCGGCTGCGGTCCGTCGCCAAGGGTGAGATCGACCTGGACGCCCAGGGGGACGAGAAGGCCGACGAGGAGCGGGAGAAGCAGGCCGAGGACTACGCCGGGCTGCTCGGCTGGATGCGGGAGCAGCTGGGCGAGGACATCAAGGAGGTGCGCCTGTCGGCGCGGCTCACGGTCTCTCCCGCCTGTGTCGTCTCGGACGCCCACGATCTGACCCCGGCCCTGGAGAACATGTACCGGGCGATGGGCCAGGAGGTGCCGCGCGCCCAGCGGATCCTTGAGCTCAACCCCGGCCACCAGCTGGTGAAGGGCCTGAACCAGGCGTACAAGGAGCGCGAGGACCGCTCGGACCTCGTCGAGTCCGCCGAGCTGCTGCACACGCTGGCAGTGCTCGCCGAGGGCGGCCAGCCCAAGGACCCGGCCCGTTTCGTCAAGCTGGTGGCGGACCGCCTGGAGCGCACGCTGTAGTCAGGAGACGGGTCAGGGGTGGTCCGGGGTGCCCGCCGCTCGCGCCCCGGGCGGGGTCGTGCCCGTGCCGCCCGGCGGGATGATCTCGCCCTGGACCACCCGCGGCGCGGTGCCCGATCCGGCCTCCTCGTCCTTCGCGGCGCGTGCCTCCGCCTTGAGGATGCGCGCCGACTTGCCGGCGGAGCGGGCGAGTTCGGGGAGCTTCTTCGCTCCGATCACGGCTATGACGACGATGAGGAGGATCGCGAGCTCGCTCAGTCCGAACATGGTGTCCTGTCCTTTCCCGCCCGGGCCGGGCACGGCGCGAGCGTATCGGGCGGGGAGCACGGCGTCATCGCCGCCTCGGGTCGCGGGGCCAGCTGCCCGCGCAGGTGGGGCAGCAGGCCGAGGTCGAGCAGCGCCTGCCGCCAGGTCATCCGGGCCTGCTCCACACGCCCGGCCGTGGGTGCGCCGCGTCGGCCCAGGGCCGTGCGCAGCAGCGCGGCCAGGGCGACGAGGCCGGTCACGGCCGCCACGAGCGCCAGGGTCCAGCCGGCCGCGAGCAGCGATCCGGGCAACGGCCCAGGGGCGCCGGCCACCTGGAGCAGGCCGCCGAGCAGGAGCAGCACCCCGGCGGAGGTGGCCGCCACGAGCGGCGTGAGCACCGCGAGGGCGGGCAGCAGACTGCCGGTGTCGCGCGAGCCCCGCGCCTCGTGCCGGGCCGCCCCGCGTACGGCGAGATAGGCGCGGTACGGCTCGCCGGCCGCCGCAGCGATGTCGTCGGCGTGGGCCAGCGTGTGGGCGCGCAGGCGCGCGGCCGCCCGGCCGGTCGGGTCGGCGCCGAGGGCACCGCGGATGTCCGCGGTGCTCAGGGCAAGGTGCAGTACGGCTTCGAAATCCGCGCGGTCCTCGGGGCGGAGGCGGGACGGTTCGGCCACGTGGTCTCCCGGTCGGTTGCTGATGCGGCCGCCGGGCCCCGCCATGTGCCGGCGGGGCCCGGCGGTACGGGTCGGTCCCTGTCAGACGCTGACGCCGAAGTCGGAGGCGATACCGGCCAGCCCGGAGGCGTACCCCTGGCCGACGGCACGGAACTTCCACTCCTCGCCGTTCCGGTAGAGCTCGCCGAAGACCATCGCCGTCTCGGTGGAGGCGTCCTCGGACAGGTCGTAGCGGGCGATCTCCTGACCGCCGGCCTGGTTGACGACCCGGATGAACGCGTTGCGGACCTGTCCGAAGCTCTGGCCGCGGTTCTCGGCGTCGTGGATGGACACCGGGAACACGATCCTGTCGATCTCGGCGGGCACGGCGGCGAGGTTCACCTTGACGGTCTCGTCGTCGCCCTCGCCCTCGCCGGTGAGGTTGTCGCCGGTGTGCTCGACCGAGCCGTCCGGGCTCTTCAGGTTGTTGTAGAAGACGAAGTGCTGGTCGGAGGGGACCTTGCCGGAAGCCTCCAGGAGTAGGGCGGAGGCGTCCAGGTCGTAGTCCGTGCCGGTGGTCGTACGGACGTCCCAGCCCAGGCCGACCAGGACGGCGGTGAGGCCCGGCGCCTCCTTGCTGAGCGAGACGTTGCCGCCCTTGGACAGGGAAACTCCCACGGGTACTCCTTCTTGACGTGTGCGTTCTGGTTCTTGACGGGTGCGTTCCGGGTCCGGGAAGAACCCGGAACTAAAATCTACAGCACTGTAGAAGGTGAGGGGGCCGGTCCTGCGGATCTATACGATGTCGGCACGGGCAACGCAGGGCGGTGGAAGGGAGGCAGGGCGGTGACGGATCCCCGGCAGAGACCCCGGCGTGGGCAGGGCGAGCTGGAGGCGCTGGTGCTGGAGGCGCTGCGGGAGGCGGGCGGTCCGGCGACGGCCGGCTGGGTGCAGGAACGCCTCGGCGGTGACCTCGCGTACACGACGGTGATCACGATCCTGACCCGGTTGCTGGGCAAGGGCGCGGTCACCCGGGAGCGGGTCGGCCGGTCCTTCGCCTGGACGCCCGCCTCGGACCAGGCGGGCCTGGCCGCCCGGAAGATGCGCAAGGTGCTGGACGCCGAGAGCGACCGCGAGGCCGTACTGGCCAGTTTCCTCACCGGCCTCGGCCCGGACGACGAACGGCTGCTGCGTGACCTGCTGGATCAGGCTCATGGCGAGGGGGAAGACTGAAGCCTCATGGGGGTCTTCGTCTTTATGCCACTGGTCCTGCCGCTCACGGCATGGCCGGTCGCCCGCCTGGCCGAACAGCATCTGCATCCACGCACCGCGACCCGGCTGCTGACCGCGATGGCCGCGGTGCTGGCGCTGTGCAGCACCGTGTGCCTGGGCCTGGTCATGGTGGTCGGCACCGCCCAGCTCCCCGGCAACCCGCTGCCCGACGGCTGGTCGGACCCCGAGGTCCGCGCGGCGGTGCCGTACGACGAGATCGTCGGCAAGGCCGCCATTCCCGCGCTCTGCGCGGTGCTCGTCGCCTGCGGCCGGACCCTGTGGCGGCACGCCCGGGTACGCCACCGGGCCCACCGCGCTCTGGCCGGGCTGCCGGACACGGAGGTGGCGGTACTGCCGGACGCCGTGCCGTACGCGTATGCGCTGCCTGGGCGTCGGGGGAGTGGTGCTCTGCGTGCCGGGGACGACTGGCGTGATGGTGGTTCCTTGCGCGGCGGGAGCGGCCGTTGGGCTGATGGTGTGTTGCGCGCCGGCGTGGGCCGTCGAGTGAGTGGTGCTCTGCGTGGCGGCGACGGCCGGCGCGATGGTGATGCCTCGCGTGGCAGGGTCCGCCGTCTCCGTGGTGATGCTCTGGGTGTCGGCGTCAGTCATCGGCGCGGCGGTGTCGGTCGCCCTGTCCGTGGCCCGCGCGCGGGGCGTGTCGTGGTGACCACCGGCCTGCTGGATCAGCTGCGGTCGGCCGAGCGCCGGGCCCTGTTCGCCCATGAGCGGGCGCATCTCGCCGCCCGGCACGACCGTTTCCTGCTCGCCGTGCAGCTCGCCGCCCGGGCCAATCCGTTCCTGCGGCCGCTGCGTACGGCTGTGGCCTATACGGCGGAGCGGTGGGCCGACGAGGAAGCGGCCCGGGCGATCGGCAGCCGCCGCACGGTGGCGCGGGCGATCGGCACGGCCGCCCTCGTCTCCCGGGGCACCCCGGCGCCCACGCTCGCGGGACTCGCCGCCCCGGGGCCGGTGCCGCGCCGGGTGGCGGCCCTGCTCGGCCCAGCACCCGCCGTCCGCACCTGGCCCCCGGTGTTCACCTCGGTCGGCCTCGCGGCGTGGGGAGCGGCCGCGGGAACGGCCGTGTCGGCGATGTCGTCCGCGAACTCGGCCGTCACGATGGTGCTCATCCTGCATGCGGCGACGCCCTTGTGAGACCCGAGGGGGCGGATCGTCCACGGCCCGGGGCGGTCGGCCGGGGCCCTGAGGGTCGGGCTGCTGTCCGGGGTGCCTGCCGTGCCTCTTGGTCGGTGCGGAGGGCTCGTGCCCTGATCCGCGCCGGGGGGCTCGCGCTCCGGATCAGCGCCCCGGGGGTTGCGTCTCGGCCTGCCCGGCCCGGGGCGGTCGGCTGGCGCCCTGCAGGTCGGGCTGCTGCCTGGGGGCGCCCGCTGTGCCTCCTGGCCGGCGCCGGGGGCTTGTGGCCCGGGCCTGCCAAGGGGGGGGCTTGTGCCCTGGATCCGCGCCGGGGGGCTTGCGGCCCGGACCAATGCCCTGGATCCGTGCCTCGGCTGTCCACTGCCCCGGGTGGGTCGGCCGGGGGTCTGTGGGTCGGGTTGGTGCCCGGGGGCGCCCGCCGTGTTCCCTGGCCGGCGCCGGGGGCTCGTGTACTGGGCCCGCACGGGGGGCCTGGACCCGGGCCGGGGGCTCGCGCTCTGGAACTTGCGCCTTGGCTGTCCACGGCCCGGGGTGTTCGGTCGGGGGCCCCGCAGGCCGGGCTGTTGCCCGGGCGCCCGCCAAGTGCACCCCGGGCATCCCGGGGGAGTGGCCTGAACCCGCGCCGGGGCAGGCGATGGCCCGGGAGGCCTGCCCGCCGGACCCGCGGCCGGGAGTCAGCAGGCCGGGGCATCGCGCCCTGCGTGAGTGCCGGCCAGCCCGACCAGCGCTGCCTCAGCCCTCCTCTTCCTCCTCGCCCTCGAAGAAGTCCCCGACCTCGTCGACGACTTCACCGGCGACCATGCCGCCGACGACCCCGGCGGCGAGCCCGGCCGCGCCTGCGGCGACGGCGGTGCCCATGCCGGGGCCCGAGCGGCGGCCGTCATGGTGCTGACTGTCGTGCCCGTGGCTGCCCGGGCCGAACGCGGCGGGGGAGCCGAACCCCACGGGGGAGCCGTACGATGCCCGGTGCTCTACGAGTTGCTGGATCCAGCCGTCGACGATCGCGGGCCAGTCCTGGTGTTCGACACCCTCGTGGGAGACGTTGAAGCGGGTGAGTGCGTCGTGGCCGGACGACAGGAAGCCGCCGCGCTTGTCCGCCTCCAGTACGACCTCCATGCCGCCCGGGTTCGCCAGGAACGTCAGCTCGATCTCGTTGATCTGCTGCGCGTACCGGGGCGACGGGACGAGCTCGATCTCCTGGTAGAACGGCAGTTGCTGGCCGGTGCCGCCGATGCGCCCGTACTCGAGGTCGGCCGACTTGAAACCGAACCCGAGCCCGCCCAGGGCTTCCAGCACGGCCTCCTGCACCGGCAGTGGCGCGACGATCAGCTGGTCCAGATCGCCCTTGTCCTTCGCACCCGCCACCGACAACTCGGTGCGCACGCCGAGGACGACGCCCAGGCTCTGCCCGTGCAACTGGGTGGCCGGCGTCTCCCACGGGAGGGTCACGCTGAAGGGCACACCGCGCTGCTCGCCCTCGGCGAGCCGGAACCCGCCGCCGACGGTGAAGCGGTCGAAGGCGACGACGCCCTCGCTCTCACCGCCCTCGTGCTCGGCCTCGACCCGGGCCACCAGCTCCAGGGTGATGTGCTCGATGTCGAAGTCGGCTTTGCCGCCCACGAGTCGGACCTGACCGGTGAGCGTGCCGCCGGGCCGGACGGGAGCCGGGTCGAGGACCGTGTCGACGGTGGGTCCGCCCACGCCGAGTGCGCCGAGCAGTCGTTTGAACACCATGGTGGGCGTCCACTCCTTCACATGCGTGTACTGACATTCTACAAGCATGTAGAAGCATAGGGGATGGCGCCGGGTGAGGGAGTGTCAGGGAGGCGGGGTCGGAGTCCCGCGCGTGACCGAGGTGGTGCATCGCGCTCTGACTGCCGACCTCGCGCCGATGTCTCAGCGTATTCGCACAGCTACGTTACGTGCACATCCACGGTGGGGTGAGGGAGCGGACATGTGTGCTTCATGGCAGCAGTACGAGGTGGCGCCGGGGGGAAACGCGGACTCGGACACGGGCGTCGCGGCGGTGTCCCGGATCCCGGGCAGCATGGAGGTGTGGTGGGCCGCTGACAGCGGGTCGGTCGAGGGTGCCTACTGGTACGACGGCCATCCCTGGGCGCGCTCCCGGCTCGCCCCGGACAACAGTGCCTCCGGCGACGGTCTCGCGGCGGTGTCGCGCGTCCCGGGGAGCATGGAGGTCTGGTGGACCGGCTCGAACGAAGGGATCCGGGCCGCCTACTGGTACGGGTGAGAGCCGGCCCGGACACGACGGTGTCGGTTGCGGAGGAGAACATCTCACTCCTCCGCAACCGACACCCGTCACCGCACGTTTCAGCCCACGACCCGGCCCAGCTCGATCCGGTCGATGTTCGGCGCCCAGGCACTCGCGTTGCCGAACGTCACCTTGTTGGCACCCTTCTTCAGATCGACCGGGACGCCGACGGTCCAGTAGTCGTCGAAGCTCCAGGTGTTCTTGAAGGTGACCTTCACCGGCGCCGCGGTTCCGACCGTGAGGTCCGCCGTACGGGACATGATGTCCGTGTTGTAGGCGTGGCCGTTGTCCCTGCGGTCGTTGTGCGCGTAGTGGACGACCAGCACATAGCGGCCGGACCGCGGCGCGTTCACCGTGAAATCGGCCGTGCTGGAGGGGCTGTTGCCGAGCCAGCCGATGTACGAGCCGGCGGACGCGTGCGGGGAGTCGACGAGCTTGGCGCCGCCCGCGAGCGTGGCCGAGGCGCCCTCGTAGGAGAGGGTGCCGGAGGCCGAACCGTCGCCGGAGACGTCGAGGGAGCGCACGGCGGCGTGGCCCGACGTCATCGCGATCCGGTTGTTGCCCGCGACCAGGTAGAGCCGCAGCGGCCGGCCGGGCGCGGCCGTGACCGTCTCCCCGTGCAGCGCGAGCCTCACCGCCGCCGAGGCCCGCGGCACCACCGTGTAGTAACCGTCACGCGGGGCGTAGACGTCGAACACCGCCTTGTCGCCGGAGCGCAGCACCAGGGCGCCCGTGCCCACACCGGCCGAGGACGAGTAGTCGTACGACGGCTTGCCGCTGATGTCCGCCAGGCCGGCCTCGTACGACGCGGAGGCCGCGCCCGTCCGCGTGGTCAGGTCGATCCGGTCGAGGGTGACCTCGGCGTCGCCCTTGGACAGGACCAACTGGTGTGTACCGGCCTTGAGCTGGACGTTGACGTCCTTCTTGGCGCGGTACGTCCAGTTCTCGGTGGAGGGGTAGCCGACCGTCACCGGGTCGCCGCCGTCGATCGACAGCTTCTGCGTGGCGGGGCCGCCGGACTGGTTGCCGTACAGGATCGCCAGGTCGTACGTGCCGTCCTTCGGCACGGTCACCGTGAAGGCGACCTTGCTGCCGGGCTGGTTGAGGGAGCCGACGTCCTTGGTGCCGGAGGCCGCGTAGCCGTTGGCGTTCTGCACGGTGCCCTGGGTGTACACCTTGCCGTCGGTGATGGCCGCGTCCTCGGCCTCGTACGACGCCGACCACGGGACGGACGCGGCGGACGGGGTGCCCGAGCCGCCGGGGGTGAGGACGATCCGGTACGCCGACATCTTGTGCAGTCCGCGCAGCGGGACGGTCACCGAACCGTCGTCCGCCACCTTCACCTTGGTGCGCGCCAGGACCTGAGGCGCCGCGTGCTGCCCCTCGTAACCGGACCAGGCCGCCTCGGCGACCGTCGCGGTGACCGTACGGCCGAACACCGACCGCGGGACGTTCCGCACGACCACGTCCGAGTCCCCGGCGGAGCCGCCGAGCAGCACCTGCGCCTGGCGGCGGGAGGCGTCGAGCGAGGCGAGGCCCTGGAGCGTGTCGATGCTGTTGGGCTGCGGCGGCGTCACCTTCACGGTGTTCCCGGTCATGCCCGCGTACCAGCGGAACAGCCACCAGCCGCCGTTGGGAATGTTCGAACGCACCACATGGCCGCTGAGATTGCCGGCGGCGTCCCAGTAGGCCATGTTGGCGTACACCTTGTTGCGCTCGAACAGGGACACCCACTGCACGAGCTGCCCGGGCACGGACAGGTCGCGGCGGTTGGCGTACTCATCGATGTTGATCTTCAGCGGGGCGATGCCCGCCTCGCGCTCCAGCGCGCGGTAGTCGTCGTAGTGCGCCTGGAAGTCGCGCAGCGAACCGGAGCCGAGTTCGTGCCAGGTCATCACCTGGGGCAGTACGTTCTCCCGCTTGGCGAAGGCGAGGAAGTCCTTCAACAGGCGTGTGTGGTATGCGGCTTCGTTGGGACCGGCGATCCGTGCGTCCGGGTCGATCGCGCGGATCCGCTGGTACACCGTCTTCCAGTCCTTGAAGAACCGGTCACGGTTCTTCTCGTACTGGGCCTGGTCCTGGACGTCGAGCTTGTACCAGATCTGGTCGGGCTCGTTGAACGGGATGTAGACGAAGCGGTCGCTGTTCGGGTCGGCCGAGACCTCCTTGACGATCTTGTCGACCTTGGGGAGGTAGTCGTCGATGCCGAGGTCCTCGTACGGCCACTTGGCGTAGATGTCCTGCATCATCACGTTGATCTCGCCGCCGCCGTTGCGGAAGAACGACTTGGAGACGGTGAGCGCGTCGCCGTTGGGGTGCTGGGCGCCGCCCTCCGGCTTCTGCGAGACACTGGTGATCTTCAGGGGTGCCATCGCGGCGTCGCTGGGCACCCCGTCGTCGCTGAGCCCGTACAGCGAGCCGTTGGCACCCAGCATCACCGGGCCCTCGGAGCTCTTGAGGTCGACGCTGAGGCGCTGGGGGTCGGCTGCGGCGGCGGGACCGGCCGCGGGGAGGGTGCCTGCCATGGCGGCTGCTCCAAGTAGTGCTGTCACTAGGGCGGTTCTGGTGCGGGATCTTGTGCGGGCGGGGGTGCTCACGCTGCTGGACCTCCAGTCACTTCACGGCTCCACTGGTGATTCCGGACACGATCTTTCGCTGGCCGACGAGGAACACGGCGACCATGGGCAGGCTCATCACCACGACGTACGCGAAGACGAGATGCCAGTTGTTGAGGTAGAGCTGGGCGCTGGCGACCTGGTAGAGGTTGAGCGGCAGGGTCGCCCTGTCTCCGCCGCCGAGGACGAAGAACGCGTAGAAGACGTCGCTCCAGGCGTAGAGCATCACCATGATCGTCGCGGTGGCGATCACCGGCCGGAGCAGCGGAAGCACGATCCGCCAGAAGATCCGTGACGGCGTCGCCCCGTCCATCCGGGCCGCCTCCTCCAGTTCCGTGGGGATGGCGCGGATGAACCCGGTCATGAAGAAGATCGACGTCGACAGGTACATGCCGGTGTAGACGGCGATCATGCCCGGCCGGGTGTTCGCCAGGCCCATCTGCCGCAGCTCCATCACGATGGTGATGACGGCGGGCGGCAGCAGCAGTCCGCTGATGCACAGCGCGTACGCCGCCGAGACCAGCTTCGACTTGCGGCGGGCGAACACCCAGGCGGCGCCCGCACCCAGGATCAGCACCAGGACCACCGAAGGCACCACGACCAGCAGCGAGTTGAGGAAGCCGCGCAGCATCTCGCCCTCGCTGACGGCGTCCGCGTAGTTGCTCGCGGGCTGCCAGTGCCCGGGCAGGTCCAGGTTCGGCTCGATCGCCTCGGCCTGCGGCTTGGCCGAGGTGACGGCGACCAGCCAGAGCGGCACACCGACGGCCAGCGCGGCGAGCAGGACGACGAGGGAAGGGCGGCCGTACCGCCACACCGCGGTCACAGTAGCTGCTCCCTTCGCCGGAGCCCGACGACCAGCGGGATCGCCACGGCGACCACCACCAGGAACAGCACGAGGCTCATCGCGGAGGCCTGGGCGTACAGGCCCTGTCCGAAGATCCGGAACATGTAGATGTTGAAGACCTCCGTGGAGGCCGCGGGGCCGCCGCCGGTCGTGGCCTGCACGATGTCGAAGGTGTTCATCGAACCGATCAGTGCCGTCGTGACGTTGAAGGTGACGGCCGGCGCCAGCATCGGCCAGCGCACCGACCAGAACGTCCGCCAGGGCCCCGCCCCGTCACACTTCGCGGCCTCCAGCATCTCGCCGGGGATGCCCTTGAGCCCGGCCAGATAGATCAGCATCGACAGGCCCATCCACTTCCAGCCGTGGATGAGCGTGACGACCACCAGCGTCCAGGTCGTCGAACCCAGCCAGGGGATGTCCGTGCCCAGCAGGGAGTTGACGGCCCCGTCCTGGTCCAGCAGCGCCTGGAAGACGTAACCGGTCGCGAGGGCCGAGATCAGCACCGGCAGGAAGAAGACGGCACGGAAGAACCGGTTGAAGCGGCTGTCGTCCTCCAGCAGCAGCGCCAGCACGAGCCCGAAGCCGTTCTGGAACAGCGCCGCCAGCAGCGCGTACACCAGGGTCGTCCGGATCGCCCGCAGCAGCGAGCCGTCCTCGGCGATGGTCTTGAAGTTGTCCAGGCCCGTGAAGGCGATGTCCGCGTGGTACGAGGACCAGTTGGTGAACGGGTAGTAGAAGTTGAGCAGGTTCGGCACCAGGAAGAAGCCCGCGAAGACGACGATCGCGGGCAGCGCGAACCACCAGGGGTGGTGCACGGCCGCGCGTGGCAGCCGCCCCACCTTCTTCGGCGCGCCCCTGACCGGCGCGGGCTGGGTACGTACGACCGTGTCCGCCATCGTCAGAACCCGGGCGCGCCCTGGGCCTTGGCCACCTGCGCGAACTGGTCCTGGATCGCCTGCGCGACCTGCTGCGGGCTCTTCTTGCCGAAGATCATGTCGGCCAGGTAGAGATGCGTGTCCGGGGCGACGATCGCCTTGGCCTGGAAGACGCCGATGGCCTTCGGCAGGGCCGCCACCTGGGCCTTGGACGTCTCGGGCAGTCCGCCGGGGGTGGGCACGGACGGCTGCACGGACGGGATCTTCATCGTCTTGATGTAGTCCGGGTAGTCCGGCCCGAGCCAGAAGGCGAGGAACTGCCGGGCCGCGTTCTGCCGCTTGTCGTCACCGGTCTTGAAGGCGACGACACCGTTGGTCTGGTCGGGGGAGTACAGGCCGGTGGCCGAGGAGTTGGCGACCGGGAACCAGCCGATCTTCCTGTCGATCTCGGCGGTGGAGTACTTGGCCTGCAACTGGCTCTGGAAGGAGGTGACGTTGAGGACCATGCCGGCCTCGCCCTTCCACAGCGCGTCGGCCTGCCCGGTGAACGTGCCCGTCCGGTAGTTCTTCTGGGCGAGCCCGGCGTCGAGCAGCTTCTCCTTGTACTTCTTGATCGCGCCGACGACGACCGGGTCGGTCCACTTCTTCTTGCCCGCGTTGAGATCGGCCCACCACTGCTGGTCGAGGTCGGTGAGCTGGACCTGCATCTGCCACTGGAGCGGCCACTTGTCGCCGCCTGCCTCGTAGAAGGCGGCGGCGTCGGACTTGTCGACGACCTTGCGGCCGAGGGCGAGCAGCTCGTCGTAGGACTTGGGGAAGTCCTTCTCGGCGATGCCCGCCTGCTTGAAGACGTCCTTGTTGTAGTAGACGCCGAGCATGGCGGGGCTGGTGACGATCGCCGCGTACCGCTTGCCGTCGATCATGCCGAGCGACTTCTCGGTCCCGCCGAGCTTGGCCTCCCACGGCTCCCCGTCCAGGGGCAGGAGGTTCTGCTTCGGCTGTATGAACGGCAGGGTGGAGATGGACGGCTGCCAGAACATCAGGTCGGGGCGGTCGCCGGACGCCAGCTTCGTCGGCACGTTCTGCTCGTAGAGGTCCGGGATCGCCTGGGTGTCGACCTTGGCGCCGGTGGCCTTCTCGAAGGCGTCGATGACCTGCTTGGGCGCGTTGACCGTGTTCTGCGCGGTCCACATGGTCAGCTTCACGCCGTCGAGGCGGGCGGTGGGGTTGACCTCCGCCTTCTTCCCGCCCGAACCGGAGTCACCGGAGTCCCCGGCGGTCGGGTCACTGCACGCGGTGGCGGCCAGGCCGGCGGCGCATATCAGCGCCAGCGCGGGGAGAGCTCTTCTCTTCATCTCGTGCCTTTCCGGAGCAGGTGGTTCAGGTTCAGGTGGCGGGACTCACAACTGCTGGGCGGATGAGCGGTGTTCAGTGACCGGCGGGCGGTGGCCCCGAGCTCTCCCGCACCACCAGCTCGGGCACGGACACGGGATGCGGGGCGACCTGCGCCGACTCCTCCAGCACCCCGTGCAGCAGGGCGAACGCGGACCGCCCGAGGCCGGTGAAGTCCAGGCGTACGGTCGTCAGGGACGGTGTGAGGAAGGCGGAGTGCGGGGCGTCGTCGAAACCGGCCACGCTGACCTCGCCCGGCACCGAGCGGCCGGCCTCGTGCAGGGCCCGGAGCACGCCGAGCGCGAGGTCGTCGTTGCCGCACAGGATCGCGGTGACGGACGGGTCGCCCGCCAGCTTCAGCCCTGCCGCGTGACCGCCCGCCGGTCCCCAACTGCTCTGTACGGGACGGGATTCCGGGGCGCCGGCCTCCTTCAGCGCCTGCCGCCAGCCGCTGGTGCGGGCGCTGGTGCGGCGGGTGCTGGACGGGATGGCCACGTAGTGCACGGTCTCGTGGCCGAGGGAGAGCAGATGCCGGGTCGCCTGGTAGGCGGCCTCGCGGTCGTCGGTCCAGACCCACGGGCGGTCGCCGCCGGGCGGGCTCGCCGGGGTCTCGACCACGCCGACGACCGGCAGCGTCGCGGGCACGGCTCCCAGCGCCCGAACACCGGCCGGATCGTATGCGATCACGATGAGCCCGCCGCCCGCGTCCGCCGCACGCTGCACCTCCGCGGCGACGGCCGCGTCGTCGGCGGACTCCAGGACCCCGATCCCGACCGCGTACGACGCGGCGCGGGCGGCCTCCTCGATGCCCTGGAGGATCGAGGCGTAGCCGTAGTGGGTGGTGTTCGCGGTGAGCACGGTCACGGCCCGGCTGCGCCCGCTGGCCAGAGCGTGGGCGGTGACGTTGCGGCGGAAGCCCAGTTCGTCGATGGCGGCGAGCACCCGCTCCCGGGTGGACGGCCGCACGCTCGGATGGCCGTTGATCACCCGCGAGACCGTCTGGTAGGAGACCCCCGCCGCGGTCGCGACGTCCCTGATGCTCGCCGGGCGCCTTGTGTGACCGGTCACATTCATGCGAGGATTGTGACCGGTCACACTTGGGTCGTCAAGAGACCGTAACGAGGGATTCACGCGGACCGCCGCTCCCGGAGAACGGGGCGGGGTCAGGAGGGGGAGCACCTTGACCGGCACGGCGGATGCGGCGCACATGGCCTCCAACCAGCGGCAGGACGAGTTCACTTGGGGACATGAGGCCCTTCGGGCACGGTTCGCCGTCGCCGCCGACGGGACTCTGCGGCTGGTCGGTCTGACCCACCCCGACGACGACAACCCCGCCGCCCCGCCCTCGGCGCTCCCGCTCGTGGAGCTCACCGCCCTCGGCCACGGCAGCGGCTGGTCAGGCCCGCGTTTCACGGGCACGGCCTTCGGCGCGCGGCTCGCCTACCGGGCCCACCGCACGGGCAGACGCGACGGCTGGGACTGGCTGACCGTCGAACTCCACGATCCGGGCACCGGCCTGACGGCGTTCGCCGAGCTGACGTCACCCACCGGTCTGCCCGTCCTGCGCTCCCGCGTCCGGCTGCGCAACGAGGGCCGGGAGCCCCTGGTCGTCCAGTCCGTCAGCAGCCTGCTGCTCGGCGGCCTGCCCGCCCCGGACGCCCTCGACGTCCACCGGGCCCGCAACGACTGGCTCGCCGAGTGCCGTTGGTACGCCGAGCCGCTGCGCGCCGCCGTCGCCGACATCAACATGGACGTCCACGAGCACGACAGCCGGGCCGCCCTCGCCCTGACCGGGCGCGGCAGCTGGCCCACCGACGGCCATCTGGCCATGGGGGCGCTGACCGAGCGGGACGGCGGCCGGGCCTGGGTGTGGCAGGTGGAGTCCCCGGCCGGCTGGCGCTGGGACGTCGGCCAGCGCGCACACGGCACGTACCTCGCGCTGAACGGCCCCACGGACGCGGAACACCAGTGGCGGGTCCGGCTCGCCCTCGGTGAGGAGTTCACCACCGTGCCCGGGGCCCTCGCACTCGGCTCCGGCCTCGACGCCGCGATGGGCGCCCTGACCTCCTACCGCCGCGCGATCCGCCGCCCCCACCCGGACCACACCGCCCTCCCCGTCGTCTTCAACGACTACATGAACACCCTCATGGGCGACCCGACCACGGCCAAACTGCTGCCGCTGATCGACGCCGCCGCCGACGCCGGCGCGGAGTACTTCTGCGTCGACTCGGGCTGGTACGACGACGACACCCGCGGCTGGTGGGACAGCGTCGGCGCCTGGCAGCCCTCGCCGCGCCGCTTCCCCGACGGCGGCATCCAGGCGGTCCTGGACCGGATCCGGGAGCGCGGCATGGTGCCCGGGCTGTGGCTGGAGCCGGAGGTCGTCGGGGTACGCAGCCCGGTCGCGGCCGAGCTTCCCGCCGAGGCGTTCTTCCAGCGCGACGGCGTGCGCCTGACCGAACAGGGCCGCCACCAGCTCGACCTGCGGCATCCGGCCGCCCGCGCCCACCTCGACAAGACGGTCGACCGGATCGTCGGCGACTGGGGCGTGGGCTATCTCAAGCTGGACTACAACATCGTGGTCGACCCCGGCACCCAGGCCCTGGGCGACCTCGCGCCGGGAGCGGGGCTGCTCGGCCACGCCCACGCCTACCTGGACTGGCTCTCCGGCGTACTGGACCGGCACCCCGGCCTCGTCGTCGAGAACTGCGCCTCGGGCGGCATGCGCATGGACGGGGCCACCCTGGCCGTCGCCCAGCTCCAGTCCACCAGCGACCAGCAGGACCCGCTGCGCTACGCGCCCATCGCCGCCGCCGCTCCGACCGCGGTCCCGCCCGAGCAGGGCGCCGTCTGGGCCTACCCGCAGCCGACGTTCGACGACGACCTGATCTCCTGGACCCTGGGCGGGGCCCTGCTCGGCCGCATCCATCTCTCCGGCCATCTGAACCACATGTCGGAACACCAACTGGCCCTCGTACGGGACGCGGTCGCGGTCTACAAGTCGATCCGCGGCGACCTCGCACAGGCCCTGCCCTTCTGGCCGCTGGGCCTGCCCGGCTGGACGGACGAGTGGCTGGCCCTGGGCCTCAGGGTCCCCGGCGACCGCACGGCCTACGTCTCGGTCTGGCGCCGCGGCGGACCGGCTGAACTCCACGTCCCCCTCCGGCACCTGGCGGACCGGCCCGTCCGCGCGGACGTCCTGCACCCGTCCTCCCCGGAGGCGGGCCGGGCCACCTGGGACGGGGCCGGACTGGCGGTGTCGGTGCCGCGTGCGCCCGGCGTGCTGCTGGTTCGGCTGACGTGGGACGGCTAGGGCCTGTGTGAGGTCGTGATCAATCTCGGGTTTTGGTCCCTTGCGGGGGCAGGACCTGGTAGGACGCTGGGTGTGACACGTAGGCAACTCAGCGACGAGCAATGGGAGTTCATCGAGCCGTATCTGCCGATAGGCGAGTACGGCCCATACCCCGAACGGCTGCGGGAGCAGTTCGAAGGGGTGATCTGGCGGTTCCGCTCCAGCGCCCAGTGGCGCGAGATGCCCTCCGAGTTCGGACCGTGGCCGACGGTCTACGGCCGCTTTCGTGTCTGGCGGGACGCCGGGGTCTTCTCTGCTCTTCTGGAAGGCATGATCGCGGAGGCCGCCCGCCGGGGACAGACGGACTTATCCCTGGTCAGCGTGGACTCCACCACTGCCCGCGCCCACCACGACGCCGCCGGGATGCGCATCGGCAAGGAGGTTATGGACGCCCTTGAAGAAGCTGCCGCCGAGCAGGAGCGGGCCCGGCAAAAGGGGGCGGCCCGCCAGAACAGAACGGACAGGACGGCAGGGACGGCCCCGAGCGGGAAGAGCGGCGGCGTATCAGGCGAGGGCGCAAGCTCCGCTTGAACCAAGCCCTGCTCGGCAGATCCCGTGGTGGGCTGACGAGCAAGGTTCATCTCGCCGCGGACCGCAAGTGCCGTCCGTTGTCGCTCGTCCTGGCCGCAGGACAGGCCGCCGACAGCCCGCAGTTCGTCCCCGTGTTGCAGAAGGTGCGGGTCCGTCTGCCTCTCGGCCGTCCTCGAACCCGGCCCGACGCTGTCGCCGCGGACAAGGCCTACTCGTCCCGCGCTAACCGCTCTTACCTGCGGAAACGCGGCATCAAGGCAGTCATCCCGGAGAAGAAGGACCAGTCCGCCAACCGGAAGAAGAAGGGCCGCCGGGGCGGCCGCCCCACACGCCACGACGGCGATCTTTACAAGGAGCGGAACACCGTCGAGCGGCTCATCAACAAGTTGAAGGCATGGCGCGGTATCGCGACTCGATACGACAAGACGCCCGAGAGCTACCTCGCCGGCCTCCACCTCCGTGCCTCGATGATCTGGATCGACGGCCTCCTGAAGGCAACTGGCTGATCACAACATCACACAGGCCCTAGGTCCGGCGCGCTCGAAGGGGCCGGGTGATGACTGGCGGGTCGAGCGCATCGGGAGTGCTCTGCGAGGTGAAAACCCCTCTGTACTGCGGCGCTTGAACGCGGGGTTCGCGGTGATCGGCGATGTGCAGTTCCTGCCGGGCTACTCGGTGCTGCTGGTGGACGATCCCCAGGTGGAGAGACTGTCGGACCTGCCCAGGGGGAAGCGGCTGGCCTTCCTCTCCGACATGGACCAGCTCGGGGAAGCAGTCGAGCGAGTATCCCGTCGCATGGACGCGGCTTTCCGGCGGGTCAATCTTGAGATCCTGGGCAATACCGACGGATTCTTGCACGCACACGTATGGCCGCGGTTCGAGTGGGAGCCGACCGAGTTGGTGGGCAAACCGGTTTGGCTCTATCCCCGCGACAGGTGGGGCGACGAGCAGTTCGCACTCGGTCCGCGGCACGACTTGCTTCGCACGGCGATCGGGAACGAGCTGGACCAACTGCGGTCGCTGAACTGACGGCGAGCAGATCGACCGGGGTCCTGGCTTGGCGCGCGACGTGGCGCAGGCGTCACCGAGCTGACTTGCACTGCTCGGCGTAACGGGCCAGACCTTCCGCCATGTCCTGCATGAACTTCTGGAGGTAGCGCGGCATGAACCAGCGCAACAGCCAGTTCGTCTCGTACTCGCCGTGCCAGTGGATGATCGTGCCTGAGCTCGCTGTCGGCGTCAGTGCGATGCGCGCGTGGTAGTTGTGCATGGACGAGTTGAACGCGTCTTCGTAGGCCAAGAGGCGGCGCTCGACCTTCTCGGTCAGCCGTTCCCCGGTCACAGTGCGGCCCGTTCGGAAGGCGCGTACGGCGCCGACGCCGTCGTCGCCGCCGGGGTCGAGGCCGACGGACCGTGTGGTGTCCAGACTGTCCACCTTGGACCACAGCGGCCAACTCGCGGCGTCGACCAGTAGCTTCCAGACGAGTTCCGGCGAGGCGCTGGTGGTCACTGTGACGTCGTACGTGTGCATGGCTGGGGGCTCCTGTGAGTGGTGACGAACCCAGGGTTTTCCGCGACGAGCCAGTGGCAGGCGTTGGCACGTCCACCGCCCGCACGATGTCGGTCATGCGCGGGGCCACGGTGCCCCGGATCGAGTCGAGTTGCAGGTCGAGGTAGCCGAGGCGTGCGGTGTCGGGGAACTGGACGGCGTACTGGAATGCCACCGCGGCGCCGAGACCCTGCCCGACGACACGGGCGTCACCCACCCCCAGCCGATCGGCGATCAGCGTGTGCACCTATCGCGCCAGCGTGGCTTTGTCGTAGCCGGCCGGTGAGCCCGTGCTGTCTCCCAGTCCGGGAAGGCCGACACGCCGTCGACGTCGGCGAACTCGTGTCGGAAGGTGTTCTAGCAGTGCGGAAGAGGGCGAGCATGACGGTTGCCACCGTGTGCGCGGACCGGGGGAAGCGGTGCGGCGACGGCCGTGGTGCTGTGATCATGTGTTCCCGTCCTGGAGAAGGTGGATCAGCGGCCGGTGGTGCCGTCGACGAGTTCGCGGAGGATGTCCGCGTGGCCCGCGTGTCGGCCGGTCTCCTCGATCATGTGGGTGAGAGCCCAGCGGATGCTGGGAGCGGGACGGTCCGGCCGCGGTCGGGGGACCGGTGCGCCGAGATCGGTGCAGCCGTCGAGAACGTCGTTCGCGCGCTCGACCGCGTCCCGGTAGCGGGCGACGACATCGGCCGCACTGTCCGTCGGCGCGGCTCGGAACGTCGCCTGCCAGTCGGTGACCTCGTCCCCGAGGAACACCGAGCGCTCGACGAGAGTCAGGTGGTGGAGCAGTCCGAGCAGGTTCGTGCCCGAGGGCACGGCGGCTGACCGCACCTGCGGTTCGGCGGTGCCGTCGACCTTCGCGGCGATCGAACTCCGGAGGTAGTCGAGGAATCCGCGCAGGACCTCGGTCTCGTTGCTTCCGGTCCGGGGCGGCGGGGTGTCGCGGCGGTCGCGGCGCGATGTGCTGGGCACCGTGGTCTCCCTTCCTGCCGTCTCAGGCGGTGCGGCGGATGAGGAGGACGTGGTCGGTGACCTCGGCGGTGCGCCCGTCCGGTCCGGTCGCGATCCGGCGGGGTGCGTCGGCCCGCTCTACCGTCCATGTCCGCGGGGCCAGGTCGATACCCGCGGCGACTTCCCGCGGGCTCGGGTAGTGGATGTCGGGATCCTGGTTCCACGACCACGGCGCGGCCGAGCCGTGGTCGACGACCAGCAGCCGCCCGCCCGGGCGCAGCGCCTGCGCGGCCGAGCGCAGGACGGTTGCCCGGTCCAGGTCAAAGGACGTGTGCAGATAGTGGGCGCAGACCAGGTCGAATCCGCCGGGCGGGCAAGACCGGTGCAGGTCGGCCCGCACGGTGGTGACGCGGTCGCCCAGGCCGTGTGCGCGGGCGAGGGCGGCGAGCCTCTCGACCGCCACGGCCGAAATGTCGACGGCGGTGACGTGCCAACCCCGGCGGGCGAGCCACAGCGCGTCGCCGCCGTCGCCGCATCCGAGGTCCAGCACATCACCCGGCGGCAGGCCCGTCACCGTCTCGGTGAGGCGGACATTCGGCTGCGGGCCCTCGGCTGCCGGTCGGGCCGCGTAGACGCCGTCCCAGAACGCGACCGCATCGGTGGTGCTCATGAAGGCTCCTTGAGTCGGGATGCACGCAGTCTCGCCAGGCACACCACGACCTGGCACGGAATCTTGCGGTTACGGCAAGATGGCACGATGGAGGATCGCAAGACGGACGACGAAGTGCTGGACGGGGTGGGGCCGCGGCTTCGTGCGCTGCGTCGTGCCCGCGGCATCACCCTCGCCGACCTCGCGGTGACGACGGGCGTCTCGGAGAGCACGCTGTCCCGGCTGGAGAGCGGGCAGCGCCGGCCGAGCCTGGAACTGCTGCTGCCGCTGGCCCGTACCTATGACGTTCCGTTGGACGACCTCGTCGGTGCCCCGCGCACCGGCGACCCCCGGATCCACCTCAAGCCGATCCGGCGGTTCGGTATGACCTTCGTGCCCCTGTCCCGGCGGCCGGGCGGGGTGCACGCGTTCAAGATGATCATCCCCGCCCGGCCGGAACCACTCGAACCGACCCCGCAGACCCACGAGGGCTTCGAATGGCTCTACGTGCTCAACGGACGCCTGCGGCTCGTGATCGGCGAGCGGGATCTGACACTGCCGGCCGGTGAGGCAGCCGAGTTCGACACGTCCTTGCCCCACTGGCTGGGCAGCGCCGACGGGGGCGTGGTCGAGCTGCTCATCCTGTTCGGCCTGCAAGGGGTGCGTGCGCACGTACGCACCGACGCTCATCGATAGCGGCCCCCCTCGTTCCAGGCGGCGCGTCGAACGTCACTCGCGTACGGCGGTCCGCTCTCGTACGGCCTTGCGTTCCCGGGCCTGATCGCGGGCGTCCCGGCGGAACGCCCATGCCATCTCGGGCTCCATCACCCAGCGGAACAGCCGCCGTACCGGCGGGGTGCACAGCGCGGTC
The DNA here is from genome assembly GCF_055594445.1 of Streptomyces sp. NPDC040589. Lineage (NCBI taxonomy): Bacteria > Bacillati > Actinomycetota > Actinomycetes > Kitasatosporales > Streptomycetaceae > Streptomyces > Streptomyces sp. NPDC040589. Next base: position 596,346 of record NZ_JBVIWP010000004.1, read on the forward strand.
ACGACGACGGCCGCGACGGCCGTGACGACGAGCTCTCCCAGGGGCCGGTGGATCCACGCCGGCTCGTACCAGCCCCAGAACTTGGACCCCTGGGCGACGAAGCCGTGCAGCAGATAGCCGTACAGCGTGCCCGCGCCCAGCACCGTGAACCATGCCCGGCGCCCGGGCACCCAGGAGAGGAAGCAGGCCACCAGGACCAGCGAGCAGCCGAAGATCACCAGTGTCATGACGGGCCCGGACCAGGAGGGCGCGGCGAGTTCCTCCGCGCTGTCGCGGTGGTAGAACCAGGCGCCGGTCATCCGCGGCACCGCCCAGTAGGCCACGGCGAGGGCGGCGGCGAAGACCGGCACGGCGAGGATGCGCACCTTGCGCCGGCGCACCAGCCGGAAGTGCTCCGGCTTCAGGCACAGGCCGAGGACGAAGTACGGCAGGAACTGCAGAGTGCGCTGCAGGTCGAGGTCGTTGCCGACGTTCGGCGAGAGCGTCGCCAGCATCGCGATGACCAGGGCCACCGGCAGCGGCCACCGCACATGCCGCCACACCGGCGTGGTCAGCCGCCAGATGAACAGCGCCGCGAGGAACCAGGTCAGATAGAGCGGGTCCAGCAGGCTGATCGGCCGGTCGGGCTCCTGGTCGGTCCACCGGGTGAACAGGGTGTACGCCGTCTCGAAGACGACGTACGGAACGGCGAGTCCGGTGATCAGACGCCTGATGCGTCCCGGGCCGGCGTCGAAGGTGCGCGAGAAGTAGCCGGAGATGATGATGAACGCCGGCATGTGGAAGGCGTACACCACCATGTACAGCGCGCTCGCCGCCCGGCTGCCGTCCCGCAATGGCTCCCAGGAGTGCCCCATCGCCACCAGCACGATCGCCAGGTACTTCGCGTTGTCGAAGAAGGCGTCCCGCTGCCCGGACCGCTGCGCGGGGGTGGCGGCCTCGGACGCGTCCTTCCGCCCCCGCCCGCCGTCGCCCGGCGAGACGGCGCGCATGCGCAGGGTGTCCTCGCTCATCACGCCCCCCGCGCTCGGTGGGGGAGACCGGAACGGGTGCGGGCGCATCTTGCCGGAGTGACGGCAGTGGGGTGCCGGTGAGACATCCCCGCCGCCTCACCGCTGCGGGGCCGGGTAAACCGCTTTCCGGTGCGATGTCGTATGGATCACAGCCACGGCGACGGTGCCGCCGCACCGGGCGCCGGGAAGCGCGCCGGCACCGTCGCACGCGGCGCGTCAGCTCACCGAGCAGGCCCCGCCGTTCAGCGCGAACGCCGTGGGACTCGGGTTCGCGGTGGACCGGGTGGCCGTGAAGCCGAGGGTGACCGAGCCCGCCGCGGGGATCGTCGCGGTGTACGAGGCCGCCGCGACGCTGACCTCGGAGCCGCTCTGCGTCGCCGTTCCGCCCCAGAGGTTGCTGACGCGCTGGCTGTCGGGGAAGGTCCAGCGCAGCGTCCAGCCGTTGATCGCCGACGTGCCGGTGTTGCGGAGGACGATCTCGCCCTGGAAGCCGCCGGGCCAGCTGCTCGTCACCCGGTAGCCGACGCCGCAGGCCGACGGTGAGCCGCCGGGGGAGGTCGTGACCGTCACCGTGGCCGAGCGGGGCGACCGGTTGCCCGCCGCGTCACGGGCGTAGACGGCGAAGGTGTGGGCGGTGGATGGGGTGAGGCCGGTGACGGTGGCGGAGGTGCCCGTCGTGGTGGTGGCGGTGGTCTCGGTCGCGCCGCTGACCCGGACGACGTCATAGCCCGTGACTCCGGTGGCGTCCGTGGCGGCGGACCAGGCCAGCTTCACGGATGACGAGGTCACCTCCGAGGCGGTCGGTGTGCCGGGAGCGGTCGGGGGAGTGGTGTCACCGCCGCCCGAGGAGTAGACGGTGGCTTCCTTCGAGGTCGCGGCGATGCCGTTGGCGCCGTTGAAGACGCGCTGGCCCCAGGAACTGAGCCGGGTGCGGTCGAACTCGATCGCCAGGTCGAGGATCGGGTCGGTGTTGCCGCTCCAGGACCAGGCCAGGTAGCCGAGCCGCAGCTGTTGGGCCACGGCCATCATGGTGTCCTCGTCAGGGTCGCCGTACTGGTCGGCCGGTCCTCCGAACTCACCGATGAGGATGGGGAGTTTGGCGTTGACGAAGGCGTTCAGATAGTCGGTGATCTCCTGGGCGGTGTCGTAGACGCTGTACATGTGGATCGAGAAGATCAGGTTGCCGGTGGGGTCGGCGTTGTAGACGGACTTGGCGTTGGCGCGCATCACGCCTTGCCAGTCCTGGCCCCAGTTGGGGGCGTCCACCATGATCGTGTGCGTGAATCCGGCGTTGCGCAGCTTCTTGACGGCGGCGATGGTGGGATCGGTCCACCCTGCGGGATTGGTGTTGCCCCAGGGCTCGTTGCCGATGTTGATGATGACGTAGTCCTCTTGACCGGCGAGCACCTCTTTCAGACCGATCCAGTAGTCGGCCGCGTGGTCGAGGGTCCCGGCCGCGGACTCCTCTCCGTAGCCGGTGGTGTCGTGCACCTCCAGCACGCAGATGAGCCGGTTGGCCTTGCACTGGGCGATGACACCCGCCACGTCCTGCGCGCTGTTCTTGGTCCAGCGGTGGCCGTCGGAGAGGACGACACGGACGGTGTTGGCGCCCAGCGACTTGACGTCGGCCAGCGACTGCGTCTCACCCGGGTACCAGGTGTGGGCGTGGTTGACGCCGCGCATCACGAAATCGTTCCCGGAGGCTTCCACGAGGCGGCCGTTCTCGACGCGGAAGCCGGTGGGGGCGGCCTGTGCCGGTGTGCTGAAGGAGAGTAAGGAGAGCAGGAGTCCCAGGAGGGCGGCGGCCACTCCGGCCACTCGTGGGACGGATGCGGTACGAGATCTCATAGCGGCTCCAGAGAGGATGAGTTGACGGGCAGTCGGGCCCGCGCCGGGTGTCAGGCGGCCGGGGTCTTCGCCGTGCACGTGACGGTCGCCGCCGGGGTCCCGGCCGTTGCCGGGGCGGTGGCGACGAAGCCGAACGTGGCGCTCGCGCCGGGGGCCAGCGCGCCGTTCCACGCCGCGTTCGTGACGGTGGCCGTGCCGTCGGCGGCCGTCGTGTGGGTGCCGTTCCAGACCTGGGTGAGACGCGCGCCGCCCGCCGGTACGACGGTCGCGGTCCAGCCCGAGGTGGCGGAGGCCGACGTGTTCGTCACCGTCACCTCGCCCTGATAGCCGCCCTGCCAGGAGGAGACGGCCCGGAAGCGTGCGGTGCAGGCCCCGGGTTCCTCGCCCGGGTCACCGGGGTCGCCCGGGTCCTGCGGGACGCCCCCGTCGAGGACGGCCGCCAGGGCCGGGTACCAGCGGGCGGCGATCTTGTCGTCGCCGGAGGCGTTGGGGTGCACTCCGTCATAGGTGTCGGCGGCCGTGCTGAAGCCCGTCCACTGGTCGACGACGGTGACCGGGGAGCGGTCGGTGCTGGTCGCCCGGGCCCAGGCGGGAATCGCCGCGTTGAAGTCGACGACGCGCTGTGCGCAGGCCGCGCAACTGCTCGGGTTCATCGGGATGAGCTGCGCGACGAGGATCCGCATGTCCGGATCGGAGGCCCGCATCTGCGTCACGAGCTTGGTGTAGGCGGCGAGGATGCGGTCGGGGGCGATGCTGCTCCACACGTCGTTCGTGCCGAAGTGCATGACAACGATGTCCGGTCGGGTGGCGGCAAGCCTTCCCGGCAGCAGGTTCTGGTCGGCGACGTTCGTCACCAACTCGCCGCCGTGGCCCTCGTTGTCGCCGTCGTGTGCCTGTCCGCAGCCCTGCGTGGGGAGGGTGCCGACGAAGTCGATGTCCTTGTATCCGCTGTTCACGAGCCGGTTCCACAACACCGCCCGCCAACAGCCCGGCGAGCCGGTGATCGAGTCGCCGAGCGGCATGACGCGGACGGGATCCGCGGCCGGGGCGGCCGTCGCGCGGGGTGCGGCGGTCAGGCCGAGGGGGAGGAGCAGGCTGGCCAGGAGGCCGAGAACCGTGACGATCCGTAAGTGCGGGGACGAGCGGTGGGTACTGCGCATGGTGGTCCCTTCCCTGGATGAGGTGGGAGCGCTCCCATGACATCAAGCCATTGTTGTCATTGACGCGTCAAGAGGTGGGTGGACCGGGCCGACCGCTCGGGGCGGCCCGGCACGCCGAGAACGCGAGCCGTCTAGGCGGATGCGCCCGATGTGTCGTCGAGGCTCGGCGGGCCTGTCGTGGTCGCCTCGTCGTCCGGTTCGAGCGATGTGTCGGGGGCGCTCGGACCGGCCGCGCCGGGTGGGGGCGTTGTGGGCTCGGCCTGCGCCTCGCGCGGCCGGTAACCGCGGGGCCGGGACCGGAAGATGCCGTCGTTCATCGCTGCTCCGAGGTGACGAATTCCAGTACTTCGATGTCGTCGAGGCGGATGTAGACACCCTGGGTCCGGTCCACCCTCGACAGGAACCTGCCGTCAGGGGCGAGCCGCCACGCCGACTCCAGGAACAGGTCGTACGCGGAGGCGGGGTGGGAGGACGCGTAGGAGCCTGCCCCATACCAGCCACCCACCCAGGAACCGCTCTTGAGGCGGGCGCGCAAGAAGCACGGCCCCAGGCCGGCGAAGACATGGTCCCAGGCCGAGGGGGCGGCGACATACCGGGCCGGGCGGCCCCGGCGCTGCCACAGCGACACCGCACACGCGGCGGCGGCCGGGAGGACGATGAGCAGCAGCAGCGCGAGCACCGCTGCCGGACGAGGTGAGACGGAAAGCTTCTCCCAACGCGCCGCCGACAGCGGCAGCCGGTCGGTGAGCACCCTCCCGAAGGCCAGGACGTAGGCGATGTCCAGGACGAGGGAGGCGGCGAGGGCCCGCAGCAGCCGCTCGCCGAGGTCGGCGTGCCGCACGGACGGGCCACGGGCGTGTTCCCGGGTGAACTGGTAGGTCACGCCCGGCAGTACGGCAACGATCACGACAGCGAGCTGCAGGAAGGTCGTGGGCACGCGGTCACCGCCAATCGCCGTACAACTGGAAGGGCGCCCAGTGGTAGGGGTCGTCGAAGACGAGCCGGTCCGGGGGCAGTCCGTCGAGGTCGGCGAGCACCTGGTCCAGTTCCTCTCGCTCGGCCGGGGCCATGACCCTGGGCCGCTGGGACAGGCAGTACCGGCGTACCTCCCGTGCGGGGGTCCGGCGCAGGGCGAGTTGGGCCTGCCGCAGCGCGTCGGCTCGAGGCGTGCCTCTGCTCAGACGGGCGTAGAAGTCGTCGAGCAGCATGGCCGCCGACAGGTCGTCCACCTGCCAGAGCGTGGCCAGGACGGACCTCGCGCCCGCCTGGAGGAAGGCGCGCACCAGTCCGAAGCGCTCCTCGGCGAGGTCGAGGGAGCCCAAGCCGCTTTCGCAGGCGCCGATCGTGACCAGCCCGACGCGCAGCCGCAGAGCCACCACGTCGTGGGCGGTCAGCGCCTCGTCCCGGCCCAGCACGACGGCGGACGACCCGGGACTGCCGTGCCGGAACTCCCCGTGGCAGGCCAGGTGCAGCACGTCGAACGGGCGGGCGGACAACTGCCTGAGCAGTTCCTCCTTGCCGGACACGGTGGTGGCGTCGGGGATGTGCGCGGTGACGGCCTGGGTCTCCAGGGAGGCGAAGGCCAGGGCGTCCTCGGAGGTGCGGTCCGCGATGAGCAGGGCGCAGGCGGGGGCGGTGGGTGGTGCGGCGTCGCCCAGGCAGAGTCGCATCAGGGAGGCGCTCGGCGAGAAGCACACCGGGTTGCGGTCGCTCAGGACACCGCTGTCCGGCAGGCCGACGGCGTGCAGGGGCACGTGGTGGAGCAGCGCGTCGGGCACCAGCCACACCGTCTCCCCGGGACGGCTGTGGCGGACTGCCGCCTCCACCAACGGACGGAACGGCGCGTCCCAGGGTGTCGGGGCGAGGCGCCGGCCGTCCGGTTCGATGCCCCTGAGGGCGTCGCGCAGTGCGGCATGGTCCGCCGGGGTGTGCGGGATGGTGACGAGTCGGGGCGCCGGGTGGTCGGCGCGCAGCAGAAAGACGAGCGTTGCGTCCTCGTCGTGCCAGTACGCCATGAGGAGCGTGTCCGGGGCGACCGTGGCGAGCAGCTCACTCACTTGCCCGAAGTCCGACACCCCGCGGTTCCGGTTCAGCTCCGTGTGCCCGAGGCTGCCTGTCTGGGCTTGGGCGATGGCCTGCGGGGAGAGCACGGCTCGGGCGGGAGAGGCGTGGCGGTCCTGTCGCTGGTACGGGGACGGAGGTGGAGGCTCTGGCCCCTCGGCCAGGGCGCGCCGGGCCAGGTCGGAGCTGAGCTTCATGGCCCGTACGTCCTCGATGTAGTTGAACGCTTTCCGCAGTCCGCTGTCCGTGTCCGGATCGGACAGCAGCAGGCGCAACGTCTCGTCGGCGTAGAGACGTTTGGCGGCGAGACCGGAGGGCCCCGACGGGGCGGGGGAGCGCGGGGCGGGCGTCTTGCCCAGCGAGCGCAGACTCCGGTCGATCTGGTCGTGCAACCGATCCAGGCCCTGCACTGATTCCCCGAGCGCGATCATGCTCTCCCCCGCGCCCATGTACTGCCGCTCGATTCGGGTCCAGGGGTGGTCCGGGCCGTAGCGCTCGATGATCCTGTCCAGCACCACGAGGGCTCGACGTGTCACGTCGGCCGGTCGCTCACCCGGCGGCGTCCGCATCTCCGGGACGTCCTCGGTCAGCCGTCTGCCGGTTCCGGGCGTCAACTCCACCCCCTTGGCTGACTGAGCGGTCCGGAAGTACGACGGCCCGCCCAGCGCTTCCCGGAGGTCGCGTTCGACGAAGTAGCGGTTCACGTCGTAGATGGCGGCGTCCCACAGCGCGCCCGCGACCCAGGGCGTCATTCCGTCGGTCTCCAGGTCGGTGAGACCCGCGTTCGCCGGCAGACCCTGGAGGGAGGCGAGCAGTTCGAGCGCCTCCTCCCGCATGGTGACGTGGTGGGCCACCATGGCGGCTGTCAGAACCGCGTTGTGCTGAACCGGCCCGCCGTGCCGTCCGGCCGCCGTGCGCTCGCGCAGCAGATCGCGCAGTTCGGCGGCCGCCCGATTGGGGTTGTCCCCGCGCCGTGCGCTCACCGCGGCGGCGCACACTCTGTACAACGCCGCCCACTCCGGTTTTCCGAGCAGAGTGAAGTCCTGCGCCGCACCCCGCGCCTCCTCGTGGGCCTCCTCCGGCTGGTCGAGGTTGCCCCAGGTCAGGATCGCGGTGGCCTGTACGACGAGGGTGGCCGTGAGGTGTGCGCGCAGCATCGCGGGCCTGGCCCAGTGCGGTACGGCTTCGGGGTTCATCTCCACGGCGAGAAGGGCGTTGTCGGCCAGGATCAACCATTCCAGGGCCTCCTGCGCACCCTCCCGCAGCAGGAACCCGGTCCGGGCGTCCGGCAGCTTCTCGGTCAGCGCGCCGCGGTAGGACTGCCAGGCGTACGTCGTCAACGCGACGACGGCCCGGTAGTCGGGCCCGATCGGCCGGGCGAGCACACGGTCGAAGGCCCAGGCCGCCAGTGTGGCGTCGTACGCGGGACCGCTGCCGCCGCGCAGGCGGGCCCACGCCGGCCGCCACAGGGTGCTGCGGTCCGCCCGGACCATGGCCCAGGCCGCGAGGGCTTCCGCGGCGAGGACGAAGACCGTGGCGACCAGCAGCTCACGGCGGGGCTGGAACACCCCGGCGAGCAGGAACATCATGCTGCCGCGACCGAGGACTACGCGCGGCGTCCACAGCAGCAACCGCCCCTTCCTGGAACGCACATGGGGGGCCGCCGCCGCTGACGACAGCAGTCCGAGGACGGCGGCGCCGGCCAGCAGCATGCCTCCGCCGACACCGGTCAGCACCGGAGCGGAGGACCAGAGGTCCGCGAGCCACTCGCCCGCCGGGGTGGCCGCGACCGCGACGGCGGGGACGATGGCGAGCGGACGCAGCCGCCGCCGCAGGAGAGCCGGACGGAGCAACTCCCGGGTGGCCCAGGTGCTCAGCGCCATCCGCAGCGAGATCAGTACGGCGCAGACCATGGCGAGGGGGAAGAGGGGCGCGGGCAGAGTCGGCAGCAGGGGCACCGCGACGGGCGGCGTGATCGTGGCGAACAGGTTGGACCGGCAGGCCCACCGCAACCGCAGGGGAGGGGCGGCGGAGCCGGCAAGGGCCTTGCGCCAGCGTTCCGGCGCGCCGTCACTTGCCCGGCGGCGCATGACCGCCTCGAACAGACCGTCTTGCGGCAGCACTTGTTCCCCCGTCACCCGCATGGAGCTCGTGTAGTCGATTCATCACACTCGGTCATCACTACTATAGGTTCGAACGTCGTTCGACCTTTGCCGGGTCATGAGGCATTCATGACCAGATGCCCAAAGAGTCGAGGTCATGATGGTCGGCGTCAGTTAGGCATGCCTTGGTTAACCCGTTTGAGCGGTAGGCCGGGGCGGAGTCTCGGGAGGGTCGCAGTACATGTGGGACGACGCGTTTCCGAGCTTCCTGATCGGGCTGAGAGAGGGACTGGAAGCCGGCCTCATCGTCTCCGTGCTGGTCGCCACCCTCGTGCGGGCCGGCGCCAAGTCCCGGTTGCCGCAGGTGTGGACCGGGGTGCTGGCCGCGATCGGGCTCTCGATGAGCTTCGGCGCGGTCCTCACCTTCACCGCCGCCTCCCTCTCCACCACCGCCCAGGAGGCGTTCGGCGGCGCGCTGAGCATCGTGGCCGTGGCCTTCGTGACCGCGATGGTGTTCTGGATGCGCCGCTCGGCACGCGGCCTGGCGGGCGAGATCAAGGAGAAGGTCACCGGCGCGCTGACCACGGGTGCCGGTGTCCTGGTCCTCACCTCCTTCCTGGCGGTGGGGCGCGAGGGCCTGGAGACCGCGCTGTTCCTGTGGACCACGGCCCGTGCGGCGGACGACTCGGCCGGGCCCCTGACCGGCGCGGGCATCGGGCTCGTGCTGGCGGCGGTGCTGTGCTGGGGGCTCTACCGGCGGGTGCTGTCCATCAACCTCACCCGCTTCTTCACCGTGACCGGCGCCGTCCTCATCGTGATCGCCGCGGGCGTGCTCGGCTACGGGCTGCGCGACCTCCAGGAGGGCGGGGTGCTGCCCGGCGGTACGGCGTACGCCGTCGACCTGAGCGGCGGTGTCGACGCCGGGTCCTGGTACAGCATCCTGCTCCAGGGCGTGCTCAATCTGACGCCGACGATGACCTGGCTCCAGGTGGTGGGGTACGTCGGGTATCTCGGCGTGGTGATGACGCTGTTCGTGCGGGGAGTCAGGGCAGTCGCCCCACCCGCCTCCCCGACACGGGACGCGCAAGCACGCCCGCCCGCACCGGCGCCCGCACGCACTACCACCCGCCCCGGCTGGCTCCTCCCCGTCGCCGTGGTCGCCGTCCCCGGGCTCCTGGCCGGCCTGGTCGTCGCCCTGGCGCGTCCCAAGCCCTCCGGCGGAGAGACGGTGGCCGTCTCCGAGGCGGACTGCGGACAGGGCTTCACCGCGCCCGCGCCGGGGCGGCGGACCTTCCTGATGCGCAACACGGGGAAGCAGACGTCCGAGGTGTACCTCATCAGCCCGGCCACCGGCGCGGTCTACGGTGAGATCGAGGGTCTGGCCCCCGGCACCACCCGGGACCTGGTCGCCACCGTGGCGGGCGGTACGTACGCCTGGCGCTGTGTGCCCACCGACGGCAAGGCCGTCACCTCCCGGGCGGTCCGGGTCGGCGGCGGCAGCGCGGCCACGGCTGTCGTCCCCGTCTCCGCACAGGATCTCGCCGCGCCGCTGCGGGCCTACAAGGCGTACGTGAATCGCGGTCTGGCCACCCTCGTCACCCAGACCCGGAAGCTCAGCGACGACATCCGTGCCGGGCACCTGGACACGGCCCGCACCGACTGGCTGACCGCGCACCGTACCTACGCCTCCCTCGGCGCCGCCTACGGCACCTTCGAGGACTTCGACCAGAAGATCAACGGCAGGCCCGACGGTCTGCCGGGCGGGGTCCACGACAAGGAGTTCACCGGCTTCCACCGGATCGAGTACGGGCTGTGGCACGACCGGCCGGCCGGTGATCTGAAGGGCCCGGCGCGGCAACTCGCCGATGATGCCGCCGGGTTGCGAAGGGCCTTCCCGCACCAGGACTTCGACCCCTCCGACCTGCCCCTGCGCGCCCACGAGATCCTGGAGAACACCCTTCAGTTCGAGCTGACCGGCGACACCGACCAGGGCAGCGGCACCGGTCTGGCCACCGCCGAAGCCAACCTCACCGGGACGCGTGAACTGCTGGCCGTACTGAGGCCGTTGCTCACCACCCGTGCCCCGCACCTGCTCTCCACCGTCGACGCGGACCTCGCGCGGCTGCGCAAACTGCTGGACTCCGAGCACCACGGGGCCGGCTGGACCCCCGTCGAGCGGCTCACCCCGGCCGCCGGGGCCCGGATCGACGGGGCCACCGGGCAACTCCTGGAAGACCTCTCGCCGGTGCCGGACCTGCTCGAGATCAGGAAGTCCGCGTGAGCACCGACCACCCGCACCGCCCCGCAGAAGCCGCCGAAGGGAACGCCCCCATGCCGTCCGCCGACACGCCCCCGCCGGGCTGCCCCGCCCCCGCCAACCGCCGCTCCTTCGTGAAGACGGCCCTGGGCGCCGGGGCCGCGGGCGCGGTCCTCGCCGGGGGAGGAATCGCGCTCGCCGAGAGCGGCGGCACCGCCCGGGCGGCCGAGGGGGCGAACGCCGCCCCGGTGGCCTTCCACGGAACCCACCAGGCCGGGATCCTCACCCCCGCGCAGTCGGCCGCCGCCTTCGTCTCCTTCGACGTCATCGCCGACGGCCGTGCCGAACTGGCCGACCTGTTCAGGACATTGACGCAGCGGGCGCGCTTCCTCACCTCCGGCGGCACCCCGGCCGACCTGGGCGTCGGCGCCCCGCCCTCGGACAACGGCATCCTCGGCCCGGTCGTCCCGGCCGACGCGCTCACCGTCACCGTCGGTGTCGGCGCCTCCCTCTTCGACGAGCGGTACGGACTCGCCGAGGCCAGACCGCGCCGGCTCACGCCCATGCGGACCTTCCCCAACGACAACCTGAACCCGGCCGAGTGCCACGGCGACCTGTCGCTGCAGATCTGCGCGGCCCGCCAGGACACCGTGCTGCACGCGCTGCGCGACATCGCCAAGCACACCCGGGGCGCGATGCAGATCCGGTGGCGCGTCGACGGCTTCCAGAACACGCCCCGTCCCAGCGGCACCCAGCGCAACCTGCTGGGCTTCAAGGACGGCATAGCCAACCCGGACGTCGCGTCGGCCCGCGAGATGCACCGCCTGGTGTGGGTCGGGGACGGGCAGGGCGAACCCGGCTGGGCCACCGGGGGAAGTTACCAGGTCATCCGGATCATCCGGATGCTCGTGGAGTTCTGGGACCGGGTGTCGCTGACCGAGCAGGAGCTGATGTTCGGCCGGCGCAAGGACACCGGGGCCCCGCTGGACGGCGCCCACGAGACCGACAGCCCGAACTACGCCAAGGACCTGCACGGCACGGCCATCCCGCTCGACGCGCACATCCGCCTCGCCAACCCACGCACCACGGCGACCGGCACCTCCCGCATCCTGCGCCGCGGTTACAACTACGACCGGGGCGTCGACACCGTCGGCAACCTCGACATGGGCCTGGTCTTCTGCTGCTACCAGCAGGACGTACGGCGCCAGTTCGAGGCCACCCAGACCCGGCTGATCGACGAACCCCTCGTCGACTACATCTCCCCGACCGGTGGCGGCTACTTCTTCGCCCTGCCCGGCGTGCGCTCCTCCTCCGACTGGTTCGGCCGAGGGCTGCTCTCAGCGTGAAGGCGTGAAGGCGTGACGGCGGGGCGTGAAGTCCCGGCTGTGTCAGAAGTGTTGACCGCGTAGTGAAAGCGTTTTAACTTCCCTTCACCGGACAGGCCGAGGTGAGGGGGAGCCGTGGCAACTGCCTTACGGGAACGAGCAGGTGCGAAGGGGGTGAGCCCCTCTCGCCGTGGTTCCGACGGGGTGCAGCGCAAGCGTAAAGGTTTTCAGAGCCGGGCCCTGTTTCTGCTCATGCTGCCTGGTGTGGCCTACTTCCTGCTGTTCCACTACGGCGCACTCGCCGGCAACGTCATCGCGTTCAAGGAGTACGTGCCGTTCGACGGCCTCCTGGGCAGCCCCTGGGTGGGGCTCGGCAACTTCCAGCGCATGTTCGAGGACGCGGCGTTCTGGGACTCGGTCCTCAACACCCTCTGGATAGCCGTCCTCCAGCTGGTCTTCTACTTCCCGGTGCCGCTCGGTCTCGCCCTGCTGCTGCACACCCTCACCTGGAGCTCGGTGCGCCGGTTCGTGCAGTCGGTGGCGTATCTGCCGCACTTCATCTCATGGGTGATCGTCGTCGCGCTGTTCCAGCAACTGCTCGGGGACACCGGCCTGCTCAACAGCGGCCTCAGCGGGGCCGGTCTGCACACCGTCGACATCATCGGCAACCCGGACGCCTTCCAGCCGCTCGTCGTCGCCCAGGTCATCTGGAAGGACGCCGGCTGGGGCACGATCATCTTCCTCGCCGCGCTCGCCCAGGTCGACGAGCAGCAGTACGAGGCGGCCGCCATCGACGGCGCCGGACCCTGGCGGCGCTTCTGGCACGTCACCCTGCCCGCCATCCGCCCGGTCGTGGTGCTGCTGCTCATCATGCGGCTCGGCGACATCCTCTCCGTCGGCTTCGAGCAGATGCTGCTGCAACGCGACGCGGTCGGACCGCAGACCGCCGAGGTCATCGACACCTTCGTCTACTACCAGGGCATCGTCGGCGGCGACTACGGCTTCGCGGCAGCCGCGGGCCTGTTCAAGGGCCTCGTCGGCGCCCTGCTCGTCTACGCGGCCAACAAGGTCGCCCATCGCCTCGGAGAACAGGGGGTCTACCGGTGAGCGCGTCCGCCCGGCCCGGCTGGATGGAGAAGCCCCGGCCGCTCACCCAGACCGCGAAGGCGCTCGCCCTGGCCACGGTCGTGCTGCTGGTGTGCGTGCCGTTCCTGGTGATCGTGTCGACGTCCCTGGCCTCCACCCAGGAGGTCGTCGACAACGGCGGCTGGGTGCTGTGGCCCAGCGAGCCCACCCTCGACGCCTACCGCGACATCTTCGACGGCGGCATCGTCACCCACGCCCTCGGCGTCAGCGCGGGCGTGACCCTCGTCGGCACCCTGCTCAGCCTCGCCTGCACGGTGACGCTGGCCTACGCGCTGTCCCGCCCGGGGGTCTTCGGCGGCAAGCCCGTGCTGCTGCTGGTGCTGTTCACGTTCCTCTTCCCGCCCGGCATGATCCCGAGCTTCCTGCTCGTCAAGGAGCTCGGCCTGCTCGACTCGTACGCCTCGCTCGTGCTGCCCGTCCTGGTCAACGTGTTCAACCTGGTCGTGCTGCGCGGCTTCTTCCAGTCGATCCCCGAGGAGCTGTACGAGGCGGCCCGGCTGGACGGGGCGGGGGACTGGCGGGTGCTGGTGTCGGTGGTGCTGCCGCTGTCCAAGGCCGCGCTCGCCGTCGTCGGCCTGTTCTACGCCGTCGCCTACTGGAACTCCTGGTTCTACGCCTCGCTGTACCTGGAGAGCGACCACTGGCCGCTCCAGCAGGTCCTGCGCACCTATGTGGTGGCCGGGGCCGGACTCACCGACGCGACGACCGGCGAGGCGACCGTCACCGCTCCGCAGACCGTGCAGATGGCGGTGCTCGTGATCGCCACCGTGCCGATCCTGCTGGTCTACCCCTTCCTGCAGAAGTACTTCACCAAGGGCGTGCTCACCGGCGCCATCAAGAGCTGACTCGAGCCGACACGAGGTGATTCACCCATGCCCAGCATGTCCCGACGCACCCTGCTGCGTTCCGTGGCCGCCGGTGGTGCCGCCGTCTCCGTCCCCGGTCTGCTGACCGCCTGCTCCTCAGGCTCCGGCGACGGCGACGTCTCCAACGCCGGGAAGAAGCTCGCCCCCTGGCCGGCCCACCGTCCCGCCACCGGCCCGAAGCCGGACCTCGCCCCCACCGAGGAGGGCGTCCAGGCCGGATACACGTCCTACCCCTCCGACCTGGCCAAGTCGGTCTCCCGCACCCCGGGTGACGGCTCCACCGTCCGCGTCATGACCGTCTCGTTCGGCACACCGCCCAAGCCCGCCTCGGCGAACCGCTTCTGGGCGGCCGTCGAGAAAGCGCTCGGTGTGAAGATCGAGTACACGATCATCTCCCAGGCCGACTACCAGAAGAAGATGGCGACGGTCATGGCGGGCGACGCCGACGCCCTGCCCGACATCATCAACATGTTCTCCGGCTTCACCCTGCCCCGCGAGGCACAGTTCGTGCGGCGGCGCGCCCAGGATCTCACGCCGTACCTGTCGGGCGACGCGATCGCCGACTACCCGAACCTCGCCAACATCCCCACCCACGCCTGGCGCGACATGGGCCGCATCGGCGGACTCCTGTACGGCATCCCGCTGGAGCGCCCGCTGCCCGGTTCAACCCTGTGGATCAACCAGGACATGTTCGCCGACGCGGGCATGAAGGAGGGCTGGACGGCCGAGGACTTCACCGCCGTGGCGCGCCGGGGCACGCGCGGGAAGACGTACATGCTGGGCGCCGCCGCCCTGTCCCTGTTCGGTAACGCCTACCACAGCGCCGCCCACAACGCGCCCCAGGCCTGGGCCGTCACGGACAACGGCACCTTCCTCCCGGGAGCGGCAGACGAACGGTACAAGGCGGCGATCGCGTTCCAGGCGCGGCTGCGCAAGAACGGCTCCTACCATCCCGACGCCACGTCCATCTCGCAGATCGACCTGACGACCCTCTACTACAACGGCACCGTCGGTTCCATGCAGGACGGGTTCGGCGCCTATCTGCCCAAGTACCGTGAGTCCCAGGGCAAGATGAGCCCGGCGGCCGCCCTCCCGTACAGCGTCGGCGGCGAGCCGGGCGGAATCGTCGCCGCCCGCCGCTCTTTCGGCTACACCGTCCTGAAGCAGGCGAAGAAGGAGCGCATCGAACTGCTGCTGCGCATCCTCGACTACCTCGCCGCGCCCTTCGGCAGCCAGGAGTGGGAACTGGTCCACTACGGCGTCGAGGGCGTGCACTTCACCCGCGCCAAGGACGGCTCACCCGAGTACACCAAGCTCGGCGAGGTGGAGAACAACACCAACCTGCCGCTGAAGTACCTCGCCGAAGGTCCCCAGGTGCTGTTCGTGCCCGGCATGCCCGACGCCGTACGCGCACTGCACGCCTGGCAGCGGAAGGTCGTACCGCACGCCGTCCGCAACGCCTCGTTCGGGCTGCAGTCCGCGACGAACAACTCCCAGGGCGCCACCCTCAAGACCCTCCTCGACGACACCGCCACCGGGATCATCGCCGGGCGGCTGCCGCTGTCCGAGTGGGACGCGACGGTGAAGAAGTGGCGGAGCCGGGGCGGCGACAGAATGGCCGAGGAATACGCGAAGGACTACGCGGCCAACACCTGAACAGCGGTGGGCGGAAGAGGAGACGCGGGGGATGGGGAACGACATGGTGTCCAAGGGGCGGGTCACGATCCGCGAGGTCGCCGAGCGGGCGGGCGTGTCCACGGCCACCGCCTCCCGCGCGCTCAGCGGCAACCACCCGGTGCCGGCCGCGACCCGGGCCCGGGTCCTGCGCGCGGCCCGCGACCTCGACTACGTGGCCAACGCGCACGCCCGCGCCCTGGTCGGCGGCGGCCGCAAGATGGCCGCCGTCGTGGTCCGCCAGGTCACCAGCCCCTTCTACGCGCAGGTCGCCGAGGGCGTGGAGGCGGAGGCCGCCGACCGCGGCTGGCTCTGCGTGGTCGGCGCCACCGGCGGGGACGCCCAGCGTGAGATGGAGTTCGTGCAGCTCATGCGGGAGGAGGGCGCCCGGCTGGTGATCCTGGTCGGCGGGGTCGTCGAGGACGACGCCTACCGCGAGCGCGTCGCCCACTACGCCCATGCCCTGGACTCCTCCGGAGCCCGGCTCGTGCTCTGCGGCCGGCCCGCGCCCGACCCGGAGATCCCCGCGCTCGTCGTCGAGTTCGACAACGAGGCCGGGGCCCGCGCCGCCACCGCCCATCTGCTCTCGGCCGGGCATCGCGGGATCGTCTTCCTCGGCGGACTGCCCGGCAACACCGCCCTCGACGCCCGCGTCACCGGCTACCGGGCGGCCCTCGCCGAGCACGGGCTGCCGCCCGAGGCCGCACATGTCGTCGACTGCGGGCTCGGCCGCGCGGCCGGGCACCGCGCCATGACCGAACTCCTCAAGCGGACACGGGAGTTCACCGCCGTCTTCGCCGGGGACGACATGGTCGCCGCCGGTGCCCTGCGGGCGATCGCCGACACCGGGCTGAGCGTCCCCGGTGACATCTCCGTCGTCGGCTACAACGACATCCCGCTCGCCGAGGACTTCAACCCGCCGCTCACCACCGTCCGCACCCCCGCCGAGGAACTCGGCCGCGCCGCCGTGCGTATCGCGCTGCGCGACCCCGAGCACGCCGCCGGGGCCCACCATCTGCTCGGCACCCACATCGTCGTCCGCGACAGCGTCGGCGCGCCCCCGCCCGGGCGTGCCCTGTGACCAACGGAGGAACCGCACCCGCATGAGCGCGCCGCACGTGTCGCTCCCGACGCACCTCCCCTATCTCCCCCATCTGCCGCCCCCCGACCCGCTGACCTCGCCCCTCACCGGCTGGACGCGCGCCCACTGGGAGGCGATCGCCGACCGCCTCCTGGACGCCCTGGTGCCCTACGCCTCCCCGGGCCTGGCCCAGTACCGGCTCCCCGGACCGCCCAGCCACTCCGGGCCCTGGTCGGACGGTCTTGAGGGCTTCGCCCGCTCCTTCCTGCTGGCCGCCTTCCGCATCGCTGGTTCCGGCGGCCAGGGGATGCCCGGCCTGATCGAGCGGTACGCGGCCGGGCTCGCCGCCGGCACCGACCCGCACAGCCCCGACCGCTGGCCGCCCATCACCGACCGCGGTCAGCCCATGGTCGAGGCCGCGTCCCTCGCGATCGCCCTGCACGAGACGCGCCCGTGGATCTGGGACCGCCTCGACGACCGCGTACGGCAGCGCATCGCCGACTGGCTGGGCGGTTTCGTCGGAGCGGTCGTCAACGACTCCAACTGGCGGCTGTTCCAGGTCATCACCGAGGAGTTCCTCGCCTCCGTCGGCGCCCCGCACAGCCGCCGCGAGATCGACGCCGGGCTGGCCCGCCTGGAGGACTGGTACCGGGGTGACGGCTGGTACACCGACGGCGACGGCCGCAAGTTCGACTACTACAACGCCTGGGCCCTGCACCTGTATCCGGTGCTCTGGGCCCGTGTCGCCGGACCGCGCGCCGACCCGGGACCGGTGGCGGCCCACCGCGCACGCCTGCGGACGTTCCTCCACGACCACCAGCACTTCTTCGGCGCCGACGGGGCCCCCGTCCACCAGGGCCGCTCGCTCATCTATCGCTTCGCCACGACCGCGCCCCTGTGGGCGGGTGCTCTCGCCGACGCCACTCCGCTGCCGCCCGGCCGCACCCGCCGCCTCGCCTCCGGCGCGCTCAGGCACTTCGCCGAGCGGGGCGTGCCCGACGCGCAGGGGCTGCTCACGCTCGGCTGGTACGGGCCCTTCCTCCCCGTCACCCAGCGGTACTCGGGCCCGGCCTCCCCGTACTGGGCGAGCAAGGCCTTCCTCGGCCTGCTCCTGCCCGCCGACCACCCCGTGTGGACCGCGACCGAGGAACCCGGCCCGGTCGAATCGGCCGATGCACGCCGCGCGTTACCCGCCCCGGGCTGGCTGCTGCACTCCACCGCGACCGACGGGATCGTACGGCTCGTCAACCACGGCAGCGACCGCCTGCCGCCCCCACCCGCGCAGGCGCAGGACAGCCCTCACTACGCCCGGTTCGCCTACTCCAGCGCCACGGCCCCCGAGACCCCTCCGGCACCGCACACGGGCCCCGACAACCACATCGCCCTGCTCGCCCCCGACGGCACACCGACCCCGCGCGGCCGTATCCACCCCCTCGGCGCCGAGGGCGCTCATGCCGCCTCCTGGCATCGGGCCCTCCTCCCCGGCAGTGGCGAAGGGCACCGCATCGAGACGGTCAGCGTGGTGCACGGCCCCTGGGAGGTCCGGGTGCACCGCGTCGACGCGCCCCCCGGTACGCCCGTGCGCGAGGGCGGCTGGGCCGTGGCCGACGACACCGCGCCCCCGACGCCCCGCACCGGCCCGGGATCGGCACTGGCCCGGCGCACGGACGGCCTGACCAGCGCGCTCGTCGGCCTGCACGGCTGGAGCGACGACGAGGGCACGGTCGTAGCGGCGGTGGGCGGCAACGCGTACGGGCACCACTCGGCGACACCGCTCCTGACGCTGCCGTCCCACCCCGGTGGCACCCACCTCCTGGTGACGCTGGTCGTGCTCAGCGCCGACCCCGCGGTGCACGCCCAGGTCGAAGGGACCCGGGTACGGGCCGGGGCCGACGGGGGAGTGGAGATCCGATTTCCGGACGGCGCGCGGGAGTCGGTCGCGCCGTGAGAGCTGCCGTAAGGGATGCCTGAGAGATGCCGAGAGGGCGTGGCTCGGATGAGCCACGCCCTCAGGTTCCTGGTGCGCGTCAGGCCTCCACGCGCCCCCGCGTCACCGCCTTCTTCAGCAGCGGCCAGGCCAGCAGGACCAGGATCACCGCGTACACGGTCACCGCGAACGGTGTGTTGACCAGGCCCGTCACGCTGCCGTCGCTGATCTGCAGGGCACGCCGCAGTTGCTGCTCGGCGTTCGGGCCGAGGATGACGCCGATGACGGCGGGCAGCACCGGCAGGCCGTAGCGGCGCATGCCGAAGCCGATCAGGCCGATGATCAGCAGGATCACCAGGTCGATCACCTCGCCGCCGACCGCGTACGCGCCGACCGCCGCGAAGAACATGATCCCGGCGTACAGGTACGGCCGCGGAATGCGCAGCAGCTTCGCCCACACCGGCGCCAGCGGCAGGTTGAGCGCGAGCAGCAGCACCATGCCGACGAACAGGGAGGCGATCAGGCCCCACACCAGGTCGGGTTCGCGCTCGAAGAGCAGCGGGCCGGGCTGGATGCCGTACTGCTGGAAGGCGGCCAGCATGACCGCGGCGACCGCCGTGGTCGGCAGGCCCAGGGTCAGCATCGACACCAGGGTGCCCGCCGCCGAGGCCGACGCCGCCGACTCCGGCCCCGCCACGCCCTCGATCGCGCCCTTGCCCCACTCGTCCTTGTGCTTGGACAGGCGCTTCTCCGTCACGTACGACAGGAACGTGGGGATCTCGGCGCCGCCCGCCGGGATCGCGCCGAACGGGAAACCGATGAACGGGCCGCGCAGCCACGACTTCCAGGTCCGGTTCACATCCTCGCGCCCCAGCCACGGACGGCCCACCGGGATCGGCTCCGGGGGCCTGCGCCGCAGATGGGCGGCGACCCACAGGGCCTCGCCGATCGCGAAGAGTCCGACCGCGACGATCACCACGTCGATGCCGTCGGCCAGTTGGAGCGAGCCGAAGGTCAGGCGCTGCTGGCCGGTCATCTGGTCCAGGCCCACCAGGCCCAGGGTGAGGCCGATGAGCAGGGAGGCGAGGCCACGGATGCGGGAGGAGCCCAGCACCGACGTCACCGCGATGAACGCCAGCACCATGATGGCGAAGTAGTCCGGCGCGCCGATGTCCACCGCCAGTTTCGCGACCGTCGGCGCGAGCGCCACCAGCAGGAGCGTGCCGATCAGGCCGCCCGCGAAGTGCCCGACGGCGGCCGCCGCGAGGGCCTGGGCGCCGCGCCCGGACTTGGCCATGGGGTTGCCCTCCATGGCCGCCACCACCGCCGCGCTCTCACCGGGCGTGTTGAGCAGGATGGAGGTGGTCGAACCGCCGAACATCGCGCCGTAGTAGATGCCGGCGAACATGATGAACGCGCCGATCGGGTCGAGCCCGTACGTCACCGGCAGCAGCAGCGCGACCGCCATCGCCGG
Source organism: Streptomyces sp. NPDC040589 (assembly GCF_055594445.1). Classification (NCBI taxonomy): domain Bacteria; kingdom Bacillati; phylum Actinomycetota; class Actinomycetes; order Kitasatosporales; family Streptomycetaceae; genus Streptomyces; species Streptomyces sp. NPDC040589. The sequence continues at coordinate 616,277 of NZ_JBVIWP010000004.1, forward strand.
GCCGATGCCCGGCAGCACGCCGATCGCCGTGCCGAGCAGCACACCGATGACGGCCCACAGGAGGTTGATCGGCGTGAGGGCCGTACCGAAGCCGTCCAGAAGGGAGTTGAAGGCATCCATGTCACAGCACTCCCATCAGCGGACCGCCGGGCAGGGGCACTCCGAGCAGATTGTTGAACACGGTGTAGGTGACGAGGGACAGCCCAGCCGCGATGAGCGGATCGCGGTCGATCCTGCGGCTGCCGAGCGCGAACGCCGCGCCCCAGAACAGCAGTGCGCCCGCTATGGGGAAGCCGAGCGGCTCGATGAGGACGGCCGCGCCGAGGAACACCCCGGCGAGCAGCAGCACCGTGCGCCAGTCGGCGGGCTCGGACAGGTCGACGTCCTCGCCGGTCTCGGCCTGCCCCCGGCCGCCGCGCAGGACGTCCACGGCGAGCAGTGCGGCGATCACCAGCAGCCCGGCGCCGACCACGATCGGCACGGTCTTCGGGCCGACGGGGCCGCGCTGGGCGATGTCGACGTCCATGGTGAGAGCGTCGGTCAGGACGAGCACGCCCAGGGCCAGCAGCAGCACACACACGCCGAGTTCGGAGTGCTCGCGCAGCCACGAGCGCCGTCCGCCGCCGGTCTCGGCGGGGGGAATGTCGGTCTGCGTCGTCACAGTCCCAGCTCCTTCAGCACCGAAACCACGCGCTTGTCCTCGGCGTCGAGGAACGCGCCGAACTTGTCACCGGTGAGGAAGGCGTCGTCCCAGCCGTTCTGCTTCATGGACTTCCGCCACTCGTCGGAGCCGTGCAGCTCCTCGACGAGCCGCACGAGCTTGTCCCGCTCGCCGTCGGTGAGGCCGGGCGGGGCGACGATGCCGCGCCAGTTGGTGAAGTTCACGTCGTAACCGGCCTCCCGCAGCGTCGGCGCGTCGAGCCCGTCGACCCGCTTCGGCCCGGTGACCGCGAGGAGGCGCAGCTCGCCCGCCTTGATCTGGTCCAGGTACTCGCCGACACCGGAGACACCGAAGGCGACCTTGTTGCCGAGGATGGAGGCGAGCAGCTCGCCGCCGCCGTCGAAGGGGATGTAGTTCACCTGCTTCGGCGGGATCCCCCCGGCCCGCGCCATCAGCATCGGCGCGAGATGGTCCGGCCCGCCGGGGGAGGAGCCGCCGCCCACCGGGAGCTTGCCGGGGTTCTCCTTCCAGGCGCCGATCAGATCGTCGATCGTCTTGTACGGGGAGTCCTTGGCGACCACGACGACGTCCTGCTCCTCGGTGAGCCGGGCGATCGGCGTGGTGTCGCCGAGCGTCTTCGGCGCGTCGTTGGAACGTACGGCCCCCACGACCCCGAGGCCCATGGACATGGCGAGCTTGCCGTTGCCGTGCTCGCTCACCAGCCGGCTGAGGCCCACGGTGCCGCCGGCTCCGGGCAGGTTGAACACCTCGATGTTGTGGGTCAGTCCGGCGTCCTCGGCGTTCTTCGCGGCCGTACGGGCCGTGATGTCGTAGCCGCCGCCGGGCGTGTTGGGGACCATGAATCGCAGGCCCGGGATCTGTGTGCCGGTCTCGGAACCGCTGCCGGTGGTCAGCAGCGGTGGTCCGACGAGCACGAGCACGGCGGCCCCGAGCAGGGCGAGGGGAGTGCGCAGGCGCACGAGTGCCACCACCTGTCGGTACGTCGATGCGGGTAGGTAAAGGCCCTGTGGGGGAGGGTGACGTGGGCCACATGCTGCCCGGGCGCCGACGAGCTGTCTCTCTTGCGGAACCAACGGAGGTTTTGGTCTTTGCGGTCGCCGGAACAGCCGTGCGCACCCCCGGCCCCGTGGACCGCACCCGTGCACATCCCTTTCCCTCACCACAGGTGGACGCCATGATGGGCGGCCCCGGCACGGAAGGAGCGACCCGATGACCAGCGAGCCCCGCACGTCCGGCACCACCGGCACGATCGACGTCCTCGTGGTCGACGACGACTTCATGGTGGCCAAGGTCCACCGCGCCTTCGTCGAGCGCGTCGACTCCTTCCGCGTCGTCGGAGTCGCCGGTACCGGCGCACAGGCCGTCGCCGCCGCCGACGCGCTGCGCCCCGACCTCGTGCTGCTCGACCTGCACCTGCCGGACATCTTCGGCCTCGACGTCATCCCCCGGCTGCGTTCCGCGGGCCACGACTGCGACGTCATGGTCGTCAGTGCCGCCCGGGAGGCCGAGACGGTCCGCGGTGCCGTCCGGCACGGGGTCGTCGACTACCTCCTCAAACCGTTCGAGTCCGAGGAGCTGCGCGCCCGGCTGGAGCGCTACGCCGACCGGCGCGGCCGGCTGCTCGGCACGGTCGTGCGCAGCCAGGCCGACGTCGACCGGGTGCTGGCCGGAGCCGCCGGAGGGGCCACGCCCGTCGCCGCCCTGCCCAAGGGCATGAGCGTGGAGACCGCCGAGCTCGTCGAACGGGCCCTGCGCGAGACGGACGGCACCCTGTCCGCCAGCGAGTGCGCCGCCCTGACCGGCGTCTCCCGCGTCAGCGCCCGCCGCTACCTGGAGCACTTCCACACCGTCGGCCGCGTGGAGGTCTCCCTGCGCTACGGCGTGGCGGGCCGCCCCGAACGCCGCTACCGCTTCCGCGGCCCCGCCGCGCTCCGGCCGGGGGGCGAGGCGCGGGCCTAGGGCCTGTCGTTTGGATCACGCCGCAGACGCGGGGCCTGGCACGCGCATCTGCCGCGTTGTCGTCACTCGCCGATGCTCCGCATCGACTCCCTCCTCCGCCTTGCAACTGCACGCACCAGGCCCCGCTCACCGGCGCTGACAAGGTGCCGCCGATTCCCTGCGACCTGATCCAAACGACAGGCCCTAGGGGCTGAACAGGGCCTTGGACCCACCGTGCCTCGACGGGCCGCAGGTTCGCCCCCATCGGCCCGAGGACCGCACGAGCGACGCGGTCCTACCGTGCCGCGCAGTCGACGTCCTGCGCCGGCAGGCGACCCGTCGCGAGGTACGCGTTGACCGTGTCGTCGACGCACGGCGCACCGTAGACGCCGTACACCGCGTGCTGATCGGCACCGTTCAGCGTCACCAGGCGCGAGGAGGGCCACATGGCGCGCACGGTCCTGGCGCCGTCGTGGTCGGTACGCGGGTCCCCGGTGGCGTTGACGAGGAGGGCGGGCAGGTCGTCGCGGATCGTGGTCGGGCGTTCGCGCGGCCGGTCCCAGAACGCGCACGGGTTGATGTTGTGCGTGACGGGCGCGAACAGCGGGTCCCGTGCCCGGCCGCGCTGGACATCGCGCCAGTAGGCCTCCGGGTCACGGGGCGCGGCCCTGTCGCCGCACAGGATCGCCGTCTGCGCGCTGCCGTAGGGGGAGTCGGTGCCCGTGAGCACGAATTCGAGCACCCCGGCGAGCCAGGGCGACGGCGTGACCCGCTGCCCCTCGGACGCCCGCAGCATGTCCCGCACGCCCTGCGCGAAGTCACCGTAGGCGGCGTCGTTGTGCTGGGAGAGGCCGTTGAAGACGACCATGGGCATCACGTGCTCGTCCAGCCGGTGGTCGCCGAGCCGCAGAGGTGTCCGGGACGCGGCTTTCCGGACGCGGTCCACGGCGGCCAGCACCTCGCCCCGTGTCCCGCCCAGCCCGTAGGTCGCCTCGCGCGCGGCGGCCCAGGACGCCCACCCCTCCAGCGCGTGCCGGTTGGCCCGCTCGACGCCCCGCAGCAGCCTCGGCCCGTAGCGGTCCGGGTCGATCACACCGTCCAGGACGACCCGGCCGGTGCGGCTCGGGAACATCGTGGTGTACACCTCGCCGAGGTAGCTGCCGTACGAGTAGCCCAGGTAGGAGATCCGCCGCTCGCCCAGCGCGGCCCGGACGACGTCCATGTCGCGCGCGGTGTTGCGGGTCGTGGCGTGGGGCAGGGCGTCGCCCGCGTTGGTGCGGCAGCGCTCGGCGAGATCCTTCGAGAACGCGGTCATGCGGTCGAAGCCGGCCCGGTCCGCACCCGCCCCGCGCCATGCCGAGCCGGTCGGCCAGCGGCAGTTCAGCGGTGTGCTGCGGCCGATGAAGCGGGGGTCGACGCCCACCACGTCGTACCGTGCGGCGACGTCCTTCATCGCCTTGCGCACCCACGGCGGGTCGCCGAGCGACGGCCCGCCGGGGCCGCCGCCGTTGAGCAGCAGCGGGCCGACGCGGCGGTCGGTGTCGGTGGCGCGGATCCGGGATATCGCGACGGTGATCGTGCGGCCGCCGGGGTCCGAGTAGTCCAGCGGCACCGTGACGTCGGCGCAGCGGGCGCCCGCCTGCTCCAGTTCCTTGCCGGTCGTGTCTTGCGGTCCGAGTACACAGCTCTTCCAGGTGAGGTGCTGCTGGTGGTAGCGGGCGAGGGTGTCGGAGCCGGGGATCGCCTCGGCCGTGGCGGGCAGCACGGTGAGGGCGAGGGCGGCGGCCGTCAGCGCCAGGGCGGCTCGTCCCGGGGCTGCCGAGGAACGGGGTAACACGTGGGTGTCCCTTCTGTGGCGAAACTCCCCTCGGCTGTCCCACAGGGACATGCGGAAGGGGCTGCTGTGCGACAGAACGCTAGGGAAAGGACCGCCGTCTGATCACTCCGGCCGGCAGCCCGTTCATGGTGGGGCCAACCCCCGGGAGGAGGCGGGGGAATGCCGTTTCCATGGCGGCGACCACAGCCGAAATATCCGCCCCAAGCTGGGAGAACGCTCGCGCAGACCTTGTGCAGGTCGCCGCAGGGGGGTTGTCCAGACATGGTCCCGCGCCTAGGGTCACCTTCCGAGTGCAAGCGCTTTCCAAGCGTGAGTCCACCGGCCGTCCGAGGAGCGCCGCATGTCCGTGTCCCCAGGGTCTCCCACCCGCCGCCGCGTGGCCGTCGTCGGCACCGGAGCCATCGTCAGCGGCAGCCACCTGCCCGCGCTGCGGGCCCACTCCGACCGGGTGGAGCTGGTCGCCGCCGTCGACGTGGACCAGGAGCGGCTCGACGCCTTCCGCGAGCTGGCCGGCGACCAGGTCGCCGGATACACCTCGATGGGCGCGATGCTCGACGCCGTACGCCCCGACCTGGTGCTGATCGGGACACCGCCCTCCCTGCACCGGGAGCAGACGGTGGCCGCGCTCAAGGCGGGCGCCTGGGTGCTGTGCGAGAAGCCGCTCACCCTGTCACTCGCCGAGTACGACGAGATCGCCGCCGCCGAGGAGGCCTCCGGGGCGTACGCCGCGGTCGTCTTCCAGCACCGCTACGGCTCCGGCGCCGTGCACGCCCGCGAGCTGATCACCAGCGGCGAACTGGGCGCCCCGCTGGTCGCGCACTGCCAGACCACCTGGCACCGGGACGCCGCGTACTACGCGGTGCCGTGGCGCGGCAAGTGGGCCAGCGAGGGCGGCGGCCCGACCATGGGCCACGGCATCCACCAGTACGACCTGCTGCTGCACCTGCTCGGCGAGTGGGAGGAGATCCAGGCCATGGCGGCCCGGCTCGTCCACGACACCGAGAGCGAGGACGTCTCCACCGCGCTGGTGCGCTTCCGCGGCGGCGCCCTCGCGACCGTCGTGAACAGCGTGCTGTCCCCGGACGAGGTGAGCCGCATCCGCGTCGACTGCGCGGACGCCACGATCGAGCTCACCCACCTGTACGGCCACAGCAACGACAGCTGGGCCTACACCCCGGCCCCGCACGTCGCCTCCGACCGCGCCACCGCCTGGCGCACCCCCGCGAACGACGTGCCGAGTTCGCACACGGCCCAGCTCGGCACGCTTCTCGACGCCTACGACACCGGCACCCGACCACCTGGCAGCGGCCAGGACGCCCGCGCCACCCTCGAGTTCGCCGCCGCCCTGTACAAGGCGGCGTTCACCGGCCGCTCGGTGCGCGCCGGGGAGATCGGCCCCGGCGACCCCTTCTACGAGGCCATGCACGGCCAGTACCCCGACTGGGCCCCCAAGGAGCGCGCATGAGCATCCGAGTCACCCACACCCACGGCGAGGACATCGCCGTCACGGCTGCAGGCGGCACGGAGATCCTCCGCTATGTCTACCGCCCCGACCCGGATCCCTTCGAGTCCCGCAAGCCGTACGCCCACCCCGTACGCACCCTCTCCGGCCGCACGGTCACCGGCTACCGCCCGAACGACCACCGCTGGCACAAGGGCCTGCAGATGACCTCGAGCCATCTGTCCGGCCAGAACTTCTGGGGCGGCAACTGCTATGTCCACGGCCAGGGCTATCTGCCCCTGCCCGAGCGCGTCGGCTCGATGCGGCACGACGGCTTCCCGGACTTCACGGTCGAGGACGACCGCCTCGCCTTCACCGAGAACCTCACCTGGGTCGAGAACGGCGGCGAGGAGTGGGCCCGCGAGGTGCGGGGGCTGACCGTCCACTCGGTGGACGAGGAAGCCGGATCCTGGGCTCTCGACTGGTCGATCCGCCTCACCAACCTCCGGTCCGAGCCCCTGGCCTTCGGCTCCCCGACCACCGCGGGCCGTGAGATGGCCGGCTACACCGGACTGCAGTGGCGCGGCCCGCGCGACTTCACCGGCGGCACGGTCTTCGCCCCCGACACCGACGCCGACGCGGGCAAGCTCATGGGCACCCAGGGCCCCTGGCTCGCCTTCACCACCGAGCACGACGACGTCGACGGCCACTCCACACTCGTCTTCGCGCACGCCCCCGAGAACCTCGACGAGACGTCCGCGATCCACGAGTCGCACTGGTTCGTCCGCGCCGAGCCCTTCCCCACGGTCGCCTTCTCCTGGGCGTTCTTCGAGGAGTTCGCACTCCCGCCGGGCGAGTCCTTCGCCTACCGCTACCGGCTGGTCGTCGCCGACGGCGCCTGGGACCGCGACCGGGTCGGCACCCACATGGAGAGCCTGCCGTGGTGAGCGACCCGAAGCCCGCCCTGCCGCACCCGCTGCCCGGCGCGATCGGCCTGTCCCATCTGAGCGCCTACGACTGGGAGGCCGCCGACGGCGTCTGCGGCGGCAGCCCGCATCTGCACCTGGTGTGCGCCGAGGCGTACGTCGTCACCGGCGGCCGGGGCGCGGTCCAGACGCTGAGCCCCGACGGCTACCGGGACATCCCCCTCGCGGCCGGCTCCATCGCCTGGTTCACACCGGGCACCGTCCACCGCATGGTGCAGGGCGGCGACCTGCGCATCACCGTGCTGATGCAGAACAGCGGCCTGCCCGAGGCCGGGGACGCCGTGTTCACCTTCCCGCCCGAGGTGCTCGCCGACCCCGGGAAGTACGCCGCCGCGGCGAAACTGCCGCCCGGCACGGGACCCGAGACGGCGGCGGCCGCCCGGCGCCGCAGGGACCTCGCCGTAGAGGGCTACCTCGTCCTGCGCGAGGCCCTCGAAGCCGGCGCCAACGGCCCGTACCTGGAGTTCCAGCGGGCCGCCGCACGCCTCGTGCGCGACAAGGTTCCCACCTGGCGCGAGCTGTGGCGGGCGGGTGCGCTGGCCACCGCCGAACGCACCGGCGCCCAGCTCGACGCGCTGGAGGCGGGGGAGCCCGTCCACCTCGGCGAGGCCACCGCCCACGAGGCAGCCCCCACCCGGCTCGGCGGCTTCGGCATGTGCGGCCGGCGCGACGAGTACAACCTGCCAGGTACCACGCTGCCGTACCAGGGCGAGTAACCCGGCAAGGGGGGCCGAGGGGGGCCAACAGGAAGTCCGAGGAAAGGAGAGGTGACCTCGGCATGCCCGGACACAGGACAAAGGGGTTCTGCGCGTCGGCCGCCGCACTGGCACTGTGCGCCGTGCTGGCAGGCTGCGGAGGATCCGGGGAATCCGCCGGCGGCGGCAAGGTCGTGCTGCGCTACACGTGGTGGGGCAACCCCGACCGCGCGGCACGCACCGAGCAGGCCGTCGCGCTGTTCGAGAAACAGCACCCGGAAATCGACGTCACGACGTCGTTCTCCGGCTACGACGCCTACAAGCAGAAGCTCGCCACCCAGGCCGCCGGCGGTGACGCGCCGGACGTGATGCAGCTGGACTACCGCCAGATCGACCAGTACGCCTCCGGCGGTGTGCTGCTCGACCTGGCGAAGCAGAAGTCCGTACTGCGCACCTCCGAGATCGACCAGGGACTGCTCGCCACCGGCCGCGTGGACGACGTCCAGTACGCGATCCCGCAGGGCCGCGGCACCGAGACCGTCGCCTACGACGTCGAGACCTGGAGGAAGTCGGGCGTGCCCCTCCCCGGTGAGAGCTGGACCTGGAGCCAGTGGGCCGACACCATGCGCGCCCTGGCGAAGAAGACCGGCAAGCCCGGGGCGACCGACCCCGGCCAGAGCGAGGACGCCTTCGAGGTCTGGCTGCGCGGCCGGGGCAAGGCCCTCTACACCGAGGACGGCCGTCTCGGCTTCACCGCCGGCGACCTCACCCGCTGGTGGACCTTCACCGACGGGTTGCGCCGCGAGGGCGCCGTCTCGCCCGCCGAGCAGACCACACAGCTCGACGGTTCCGTCGAGAACACCCCTCTCGGCCGCGGCAAGTCTGTCACCGACGCCAACTGGGACGCCCCGGCGAGCGGTTTCCTCGCCCTCGTCCCGACCGGCGTCGCCCTCGCCCCCATGCCGTCCGGCGAGGACGGCACCCCCGGCCAGTACTTCAAGCCGTCCATGTTCCTCGGCGTCTCGGCCAACACCGGCCACCCCAAGGAAGCGGCCCAGCTCGTCGACTTCATGATCAACGACCGGCGGGCCGCGAAGATCCTCGGCGCCGGCCGCGGCATCCCCGTCAACGAGACCATCCGCGACGCGATCGGCCCGGAGCTCAAGGACTTCGACAAGACCATCTCCGACTTCCAGGCCTCCCTCGACGGAAAGCTCAAGGACCCGCCCCAGGCCCCGCCCTCGGGCGACAACGCCCTGCAGACCACCTTCCAGCGCGACTACGACCAGGTGTCCTACGCGCGCATGTCGCCCCGCGAGGCGGCCGAGAACTACGTCACCGAGGCGAAGGCGGAGCTGAGGTCATGACCACCACCGCGATTCCCCCGGAGGCGAAGCGCGCCACCGCCACCGCCCCGAAGCGCCGCCCCAAGCGCGAACGCGAGGGCGCCGCCTGGGTGTTCCTCTCCCCGTGGGTGCTCGGCGCGACCGTCCTGACGCTGCTGCCGATGGCCGTGTCGCTGTACCTGTCGTTCACCGACTACGACCTTTTCAATCCGCCGAAGTGGGTCGGCCTGCGCAACTACGCGCAGATGTTCACCGAGGACCCGCGCTACTGGCGCTCGGTCGTGACGACCCTGACGTACGTCGTCATCGCGGTGCCCCTGCAACTGGCCCTCGCCCTCGTCGTCGCGCTCGCCCTGAAGGGCATGAAGCGAGGCAAGGCCTTCTACCGCTCCGCCTTCTACGCGCCCTCGCTGCTCGGCGCCTCGATGTCCATCGCCCTCGTCTGGCGGGCGGTCTTCAACGACGGCGGCACGGTCGACAACCTGCTCGGCACCGGCGGCTGGGTCAACAAGCCCGGCTTCGCGCTGCTGGCCGTCGCGCTGCTGACGGTGTGGCAGTTCGGCGCGCCGATGGTCATCTTCCTCGCCGGGCTCCAGCAGATCCCCGCCGAGCTGTACGAGGCGGCGGCGGTGGACGGGGCCGGGAAATGGCGGCAGTTCCTGTCGGTCACCGTGCCGATGCTGTCCCCGGTGCTGTTCTTCAACCTGGTCCTGCAGACCATCCAGGCCTTCCAGGTGTTCACGCCCGCCTTCGCGGTCAGCGCGGGCAAGGGCGGGCCGGCCGACTCGACCCTCGTCTACACCATGTACCTCTACGACCGCGGCTTCGTCGCCTCCCATATGGGCTACGCCTCCGCCATGGCCTGGGTGCTGCTCGTCGTGATCGGCGTCGTCACGGCGGTGCTGTTCCGCACCTCGCGCTCCTGGGTCTTCTACGCCTCCGAGGGGAACCGATGACCTCGACCGCCGTTTCCCACAAGCCGGTTCGCTGGGGCCGAATCGCCGTGCACCTCGGCTGCCTGGCCGCGCTGCTGGTCATGCTGTACCCGCTGGCCTGGCTGCTGGCCACCTCGCTCAAGCCCGCCGACGAGGTGATCGCGAGCCTGAACCTGCTGCCCGGTCACCTGGAGTGGTCGAACTACTCCACCGCCCTGGACGGCGTCAACGACGTCTCCATCTGGCGGCTGCTCGGCAACTCCCTGCTGATCGCGGGCGGCGCGGTCCTCGGCAACGTCATCAGCTGCTCGCTCGCCGCCTACGCCTTCGCGCGCCTCAGGTTCCGCTTCCGCGGGCCACTGTTCGCCTTCATGATCGCCACGATCATGCTGCCGCACCACGCGGTGCTGATCCCGCAGTACATCATCTTCAACCAGCTCGGCCTGGTGAACACCTACTGGCCGCTGATCCTGCCGAAGTTCCTCGCCACCGAGGCGTTCTTCGTCTTCCTCATCGTGCAGTTCATGCGCGGCCTGCCGCGCGAGCTGGAGGAGGCCGCCCGGATCGACGGCTGCGGCCCCTTCCGCAGCTTCTTCCAGGTCGTACTGCCGCTCACCCGGCCGGCTTTGATCACCACCGCCATCTTCACCTTCATCTGGACCTGGAACGACTTCTTCACCCAGCTCATCTACCTCTTCGACCCGGACAAGTTCACGCTGACCCTCGCGCTGCGTTCCTTCGTGGACGCCTCCAGCACCTCCGCGTTCGGCCCGATGTTCGCGTTGTCGGTGATCGCGCTGCTGCCGATCGTGCTGTTCTTCCTCGCCTTCCAGCGGTTCCTGGTGGAGGGCATGGCCAGTTCCGGAGTCAAGGGGTGAGCGGGATGCGGACCCGTGAGACCGGTGAGGTGTTCGGGCCGCGCATGGCCCTGTTCGCCGACGTGCTGAGCGTCGGCCTCGCCACGGCGGCGGCCTGTCTGCCGCTGGTAACCGCACCGGCCGCGCTGTCGACGGCCTGCGCCGTCCTGCGCGGCGCGGGACAGGACCGGCCCGTCACGGCGGGGCGGTACTTCGCCCTGCTGCGGCGGCGGCTCCGGGCCGGTGACCTGCTGGCGGGAGGCATCGCGCTGGCGGGTCTGCTGCTGCTCGCGGCCGATCTGGCGCTGGCCGGGGCCGGGCTGCCCGGGGCGCGGCTGTTCGCGGTGGCCGCCGCCGTCATCGGCGCCTGCGCGGCGGTCGTCGGCCTGCGGGCCTGCGGACGCCCCGATTCGCTCACCGACTGGCGCGCGGCGGTGCGCGGGGCCGCCCGGGACGCCGTGGCGGACGTGGGCGGCAGCGGGCTGGTCCTGCTCGCCGTGGCGACGGCCGCGCTGTGCGCCTGGATGCTGCTGCCCCTGGCCTTCCTGGCCCCGGGGCCGCTGGCCCTCGCGCTCACGGCCATTGACGTACGCCGGTCGGCTGCCGTTCTCGTTCAATAGCCAAGAATTAAGGGGGCATTGGGGCACGTCAGGTGTGAGGACCCTCAGGAGGTGGCGATGCTCTTGTCATGAACCTGCGGCCCGATGGGCGGGCCGCGGCCTCATGGAGGTGTGGGATGCACCGCAGACTCGCCACCGGTCTTGCCGCCTCAACCCTGTCCCTCGTCACCGTCGTCGGCACCGCGACCCTCGCGAGTGCCGCCCCCGCCGACAAGCCCCAGGTGCTCGCGAGCTGGACGCAGACCAGCGCGTCGAGCCACAACGCCTGGGCCGCCGCCCGCGCGAACCAGGCCGCCTGGGCCGCGTACGCCTTCGACTGGTCGACCGACTACTGCTCCTCGTCGCCGGACAACCCGTTCGGCTTCCCCTTCTCGATGTCCTGCGCCCGCCACGACTTCGGCTACCGCAACTACAAGGCCGCAGGCACCTTCAGCGCCGACAAGTCCCGTCTCGACAGCGCCTTCTACGAGGACCTCAAACGGATCTGCGCCGCCTACACCGGCGGCACGAAGAACGCCTGCGACAGCACGGCGTGGACCTACTACCAGGCGGTGAAGGCCTTCGGCTGAGGGCCTGTCGGTCGTGTGGGGGCAGGGCGCGGGGCGGCAGCCTCACGCCCTGCCGACGGCCTCAGCGGCCCGCGGAACCGATGCTGATCCGCGGCCACGAACGGGCGGCCGTCAGGAGCGCCTGGGTCCGCGCCGACGGCGTGGCCGCCGCCGCGGCCAGCGCCGCAGCGGCGCTCGCGATGCCGAGGACCGCACCGGCGGCCACATCGCCCGGATAGTGCACGCCCGTGTGGATGCGGGAGTAGCCGACGGCGCTCGCCAGCGCCCCGAGCGGCACCGCGGCGGGTGGCAGGACCACACCGACGGCGGTGGCGAACGCGACCGCCGACGCCGTGTGCCCGGACGGGAACGAGGCCGACGTGGGCATCCGGACATGCCGGTCCACCGTCACCCGGGCCGCCTCCCGGTCCGGCCGGGCCCGGCGCACCAGGCGCTTGCCGAGCAGGTTGGCGGAGGCCGACGCCACGGCGATCGCCCCGACGCCGACGACCGCGGCACGGCGCGGACGCCTCCCGGCCAGCGCCAGGGCGGCGGCGATGCCGAACGAGATCTTGGAGTGGTCGGCCGCGTGCGACAGATGGCGCAGCGTCCGGTCGAGCGTGGGCGTGGGGGTGGCGGCCACCGCCGCGTACAGGGCGCCGTCCACGGCCCTGAGATCGCCGAGTACGGCGGCCAGGAGCCGGCCGGGTCCGCTCGCGGGCTTCCCTCCGCCCGGCAGCGGACGGGGGGCGTCCGCGTCTGTGATCGTCGGATCGGTCATGTGCTTCTCCCCGCAGTGGCCTTTCCCCAGCAAGGTACCGGCTCACGCCGGGCGCACGCTCGGCGCCCCCGCGGGCCGGTACCCGCCGAGTGCCCACGCGGCGGACGGCCATCCGTGAGCCGGACCCGGCACGGCTGTCCGGGTGACCTGGTGGACTGGCGGCATGACGTCATCGCTGCACCGGGCCCTGCGCGCACTCGACCGCTTCCACTCGGCCCGCCCCTGGGACCACAACGCCCACTTCCACCGCTGGATCCTGCGGCAACTCCCCGAGCGTGCGGGAAGCGCCCTGGACGTGGGGTGCGGCAGTGGTGACCTCGCCCGGCTGCTGGCCGCCCGGGCCGTACGGGTGCACGGGATCGACGCCGACCCGGCGATCACGGCCCGGGCGCGGGAGCTGACCCCGGCGACGGTCCCGGTGACCTACGCGGTGGCCGACGCGCCGACCGGGCTTCCCGACGAGTCGTACGACGTCATCACCTGCGTGGCCGTGCTCCACCACCTGCCGTTCACGGAGACCCTCAGGGCCTTCCGCGGCCGTCTGGCCCCCGGCGGCACGCTGGTCGTCGTCGGGGTCTCCCGGGAACAGACCCCCACCGACCACCTTCTCGGCATCGCGTCGATCCCGCTCAACATCGTCATGGCCCTGGTGAGGAACCGGGGCCGCAGAGCACCCCGCCCGGCCTCGATGACCGCCCCCACGAGACCCGCGGAGATGACCTTCCCCGAGATCCTCCGCGAGGCCCGTGCGGTCCTGCCCGGTGCCCGCCTGCGCCGCCGCCTGTTCTGGCGCTACACGCTGGTGTGGCACCACCGCTGACCCTCGTTCTCAGACGGCGGCCCGGAAGGTGCGCAGCCGCAGCGAGTTGCCCACGACGAAGACCGAGGAGAAGGCCATGGCCGCCCCGGCGATCATCGGCGTGAGCAGTCCGGCCGCGGCCAGCGGCAGGGCCGCCACGTTGTAGGCGAAGGCCCAGAACAGGTTGGAGCGGATGGTGCCGAGGGTGCGGCGGGAGAGGCGGATGGCGTCCGCCGCGGCCCGCAGGTCGCCCCGTACGAGAGTCAGGTCCCCTGCCTCGATCGCGGCATCCGTGCCGGTGCCCATGGCCAGTCCGAGATCGGCCTGGGCGAGGGCCGCCGCGTCGTTGACACCGTCGCCGACCATCGCCACCGAACGGCCCTCGGCCTGAAGCCGCTTGACGACCTCGACCTTGTCCTGCGGCAGTACCTCGGCGACGACGTCCTCCGGAGCGATACCGACCTCGCGGGCGACGGACCGGGCCACCGCCTCGTTGTCGCCGGTCAGCAGGATGGGGGTCAGCCCGAGGGCACGCAGCCGTCCGACCGCCTCCGCGCTCGTCTCCTTCACCGCGTCGGCGACCTCCAGCACCGCACGCGCCTCGCCGTCCCAGGCGACCGCGATGGCGGTGCGCCCGGCGCCCTCGGCCGCCGCCCTGGCCTGGGCCAGGCTCTCCGGCAGCTCCATCGCCCAGTCGGCGAGCAGCCGCTCCCGCCCGACGAGCACCGCGTGGCCCTCGACGACACCTTGGACGCCGAGCCCGGGCACATTGGCGAAGTCCTCCGGCGTGGGCAGCGCCCCGCCCAGCTTCTCCAGCGCCCCGTCGGTGACGGCACGGGCGATCGGATGCTCGGAGGAGTGCTCCAGCGCCCCGGCCAGCCGCAGCACCTCGGCCTCGTCGGTGCCGTCGGCGGTGTGCACGGCCAGCAGGGTCATACGGCCGGTGGTGACGGTGCCGGTCTTGTCGAGGACGACGGTGTCGACCCGGCGCGTCGACTCCAGCACCTCCGGGCCCTTGATGAGGATGCCGAGCTGGGCGCCCCGCCCGGTGCCGACCATCAGCGCGGTCGGCGTGGCCAGACCGAGGGCGCACGGGCAGGCGATGACCAGGACGGCGACCGCGGCCGTGAAGGCGGCCGTCAGACCGGCGCCGTTGCCGAGCCAGAAGCCCAGCGTGCCCAGCGCGAGGGCGATCACGACCGGCACGAACACGGCGGAGATCCGGTCCGCGAGCCGCTGCGCGGCGGCCTTGCCGTTCTGCGCGTCCTCCACGAGTCGGGCCATGCGGGCCAGCTGGGTGTCGGCACCGACCCGCGTGGCGCGCACGACGAGCCGCCCGCCGACGTTGATCGTGGCGCCGGTGACCGGGTCGCCGGTGCCGACCTCCACCGGCACGGACTCGCCGGTGAGCATCGAGGCGTCCACGGCGGAGGAACCCTCGACGACCGTCCCGTCGGTGGCGATCTTCTCGCCGGGCCGGACCAGGAAGCGGTCGCCGACCTTCAACTCCCCGACTGGAACGGTCTCTTCACGTCCCTCGTCGCGCAGTACGGTGACGTCCTTCGCGCCCAGCTCCAGCAGTGCCCGCAGCGCCGCCCCCGCCTTGCGCTTCGCCCGGGCCTCGAAGTACCGCCCGGCCAGGAGGAAGGCCGTCACACCCGCGGCGGCCTCCAGGTAGATGTTCCCGGCGCCGTCCGTGCGCTCGATGGTCAGCTCGAAGGGGTGTGTCATGCCCGGCGTGCCCGCGGTGCCGAAGAACAGCGCCCACAGCGACCACAGGAACGCGGCAGAGGTGCCCACCGAGATCAGCGTGTCCATGGTGGCCGCGCCGTGCCGGGCGTTGGTGAACGCCGCCTTGTGGAAGGGCCACGCCGCGTAGGCCACGACAGGCGCGGCCAGCGTGAGCGACAGCCACTGCCAGTACTCGAACTGCAGCGCCGGGATCATGGCCATGGCCACGACGGGAACCGCCAGCACCACGGCCGCGACCAGCCGCTCGCGCAGCGGGCGGAGTTCGTCGGTCTCCTCGGCGGGCTCGGTGTGCCGCTCGGGGAGTGCCGGTTCCTGAGCGGTGTACCCGGTCGCCTCGACCGTGGCGATCAGATCCCCGACCGAGACCTCACCGGAGTAACTGACCTTCGCCTTCTCGGTCGCGTAGTTGACGGTGGCGGTGACCCCGTCCATGCGGTTGAGCTTCTTCTCGATGCGCGCCGCGCAGGAGGCACAGGTCATGCCTCCGATGGCGAGCTCCACTTCGGCGCCGGTCCCGACCGTTTCGGTGGTCATGGTCAGACCCGCCCGGTCAGCTCGTAGCCGGCCTCGTCGACGGTTTCCGCGATCGCGGCGTCGTCGGGCTCGGCGGCACTGGTGACGGTGACGCGTCCGGTGCCGAGATCGACGTCGACGCCGCTGACGCCGTCCAGCCCGCCGATGGCCTCGGTCAGCGTGGCCTTGCAGTGACCGCAGGACATTCCGGCGACGGCGTAGGTGGTGGCGGGCATCGGTGCCTCCTAGGGGTGCTTCCGGAGAATACGGGGCGGGGGTATCCCTCGCCGAGTTCCTGTATACCCCTGAGGGGTATAGGATGCAAGCGCGAGAACAGCTTGACTCGATACCCCCTAGGGGTATGGTGAACTGCATGGAGGCCCCGCATCCGAGCGGGAGGCCCGCTTCTTGGAGGAGACGCCGGCCATGAACACCGGACTGAAGATCACCACCTTCGCCGCCGCGCTGGCCGCGACGTTCGGCACGGCCTACGGCGTCGGACAGGGCATCGACCCCGTCGTCGCCGACCGCCCGCCGAAACACGAGGACGAGCACACCCGGCCCGCACCGGAGCCGGAGGAGAGCGGCGGCCACGCCGGACACGAGACGCCCCCGGCCGGCGGACTCCAGATCTCCGAGGGCGGCTACACCCTCGACCTCGAGACCCCGCGCGTCACCGCCGGACAGCGGGCCGACCTGCGCTTCACCGTCCGGGACGGCAGCGGCCGGGCCGTCACCGCCTACCAGCGCGAACACGAGAAGGAACTCCACCTCATCGTGGCCTCACGCGACCTGGTCACCTACCGTCACCTGCACCCCACCCGCGCCGCCGACGGCACCTGGAGCATCCCCGTCGACCTGCCCCGCGCGGGCGGCTACCGCGTCTTCGCCGACTTCACCCCGGCCAAGAAGGACGCCCGGAACCTCACCCTCGGCGCGGACCTCGCCGCCTCCGGCCCGTACCAGCCGGAGAAACTCCCGCCGGCGGGCACCACGGCCGAGACCAACGGCTACGACGTCGAGCTGGCCGGCGCCCTGCGCCCGGGCAAGGCGAGCGAACTGAAACTGAAGGTCTCCCGGGCCGGCAAGCCCGTCACCGACCTCCAGCCCTACCTCGGCGCCTACGGCCACCTGGTCGCCCTGCGCTCCGGCGACCTCGCCTATCTGCACGTCCACCCCAACGGTGAACCCGGCGACGGCACCACCCGGCCCGGACCGGACGTCTCGTTCACGGCCACGGCACCCAGCACCGGTTCCTACCGCCTGTTCCTCGACTTCAAGCACGAGGGAAAGGTCCGCACGGCGGCGTTCACCGTCCGGGCCGGCGGGGCTGCGGCCGACGGACCGGGTACCCCCGAGGGGCATGCGGACGACGGCCACGGGCACTGAGCCTCAGCCGAGCGCCCGGTCCAGGTTGAAGGCCGCGCTGATCAGCGCGAGATGGGTGAACGCCTGCGGGAAGTTGCCCTGCTGCTCCCCGGTGTGGCTGATCTCCTCGGCGTACAGGCCGAGATGGTTCGCGTACGTCAGCATCTTCTCGAAGGCGAGGCGCGCCTCGTCGATCCGGCCGGCGTGCACCATGGCCTCGACATACCAGAACGAGCAGATGGAGAACGTGCCCTCGTCACCGCGCACCCCGTCCGGGCTGGACTCCGGGTTGTAGCGGTAGACCAGCGAGTCCGACACCAGCTCCTCGGTGAGCACGTCCAGCGTCGACAGCCACTTGGGGTCCGTCGGGGCGATGAACTTCGTCAGCGGCATCATCAGCACGGCCGCGTCCAGCACGTCGCCGTCCTCGTGCTGGACGAAGGCCCGGCGCTCCTCGGACCAGCCCCGGCTCATGATCCGCCGGTAGATCGTGTCGCGGCACTCCCGCCAGCGCGGCAGATCGGCGGGCAGCCCGCGCCGGGTGGCCATCCGGATGGCCCGCTCGATCGCCACCCAGCACATCAGCCGCGAGTACAGGAAGTTCTTGCGGCCGCCCCGGGTCTCCCAGACCCCCTCGTCGGGCTGGTCCCAGTGCGCGCACACCCAGTCCACCAGCGCGCAGACGTCGTCCCACTGGCCGCTGGAAATGGGCTTGGCCCACTTGTCGTAGAGGTAGATGGAGTCGATCAGCGCGCCGTAGATGTCGAGCTGGAGCTGGTCGGCCGCCGCGTTGCCGACCCGTACCGGTGCGGAGCCCTCGTGGCCCTCCAGGTGGTCGAGGGTGCGTTCGGGCAGGTCGGTGCGCCCGTCGATGCCGTACATGATCTGCAGCGGGCCGGAGTGCTTGCCGTCGCCCGGGCTGATGTGCCGGGTCACGAAGTCCATGAACGCCTCGGCCTCGCCGGTGAAGCCCAGCCGCAACAGGGCGTAGACGCAGAACGCCGCGTCGCGCACCCACACGTACCGGTAGTCCCAGTTGCGTTCGCCGCCGAGCCGCTCGGGCAGGCTCGTCGTCGGCGCGGCCACGATCGCCCCGGTCGGCGCGTACGTCAGCAGCTTCAGCGTCAGGGCCGAGCGGTGCACCATCTCCCGCCAGCGGCCCCGGTACCGTGACGACGCCAGCCAGCGCCGCCAGTACGCGACCGTCGCCGCGAACTGCTCCTCCGCCTCCGTGTGCGCACACCGGCGGGGCGTCACGTCGCCGCCGACCTTGTCCAGCGCGAACACCGCCGACTCGCCCTCGCCGAGCTTGAAGTCGCCGCGCACGTCCGGCCCGTCGGCCTCCAGCGGCACGGTCGCGGTCAGCGCGAGCGCCATCCCGTCGGCTTCGAAGAGCGCCGTCTCACCGTTCAGCCGGACGGTGTGCGGCCGGGTGCCATAGTCGAACCGGGGAGCCACGCGTGTACGGAACGGGATCGAGCCGCGTACGCACACCACCCGCCGGATCAGCCGGTGCCGCTCGGCCTCCGCCGACTCGCCGTCCAGCGGCATGAAGTCCTGTACCTCGCCGACGCCGTCCTCGGTGAAGAACCGGGTCATCAGGACGTTGGTGTCGGGGAAGTAGAACTGCTTGGTCCGGGCCGGCACGGTCGCCGCCAGTTCGAAGCAGCCGCCGCGCTCCGCGTCCAGGATCGAGGCGAACACACTCGGCGCGTCGAAGGCCGGGCAGCAGTACCAGTCGATCGTGCCGTCCGTCCCCACCAGGGCCACGCTGCGCAGATCACCGATCAGCCCGTGCTCGGCGATCGGCAGATACCGCCGGCCGTCCGCTGTTCCCCGCATGGCAGCCTCCCTGCCCCGGTGAGCGCCTGGATTTCAGCTTAGGCCCGCCGAGGGGGAATGGGCCGGGTGTCACACCGTGACGACCCGCAGCCCGGCCTCCTCGAAGCGCCGCAGCGTCTCCGGGTCGGCCGCCGTGTCCGTGACCAGCGTGTCCACCGCCTCGGCCGCGCAGATCCGGGCGAAGGCGCGCTGTCCCAGTTTGCTGGAGTCGGCGGCCACGACCACGCGCTCCGCGCGCTCGCACAGCAGCCGGTTGATCGCGGCCTCGGCCTCGTCGTGCGCAGCCGCCCCGTGCGTGACGTCGAAGGCGACCACGCCGAGCACCGCCACATCGACGGTGATCTGCCCGAGCACCCCGTCCGCGAGCGGCCCGACCAGTTCGTACGACTGGGCCCGGGCCACCCCGCCGGTCAGCACGATCTTGAACTGGGGCCGTACGGCCAGCTCGTTGGCGATGTTCAGCGCGTTCGTCACGATGGTCAGCGCGGGTGACCCGGACGTCAGGTCCCCGCGCACGGCCAGGGCCCGCGCCACCTCGGTGGTGGTCGTCCCGCCGGTCAGCCCCACCGCCTCGCCGGGCGCGACCAGGTCCGCCACCGCCTTGGCGATGCGCTGCTTCTCGGAGGCGTGCCGGGCCGTCTTGTAGCGCAGCGGCAGCTCGTACGACACACCGTGCACGACCGCACCGCCCCGTGTGCGCACCAGCATCTGCTGCTCGGCCAGCCCGTCGAAGTCGCGGCGGATCGTCGCGGCCGACACCCCGAGCTCTCCGGCCGCCTCCTCGACGTCCAGCCGGCCGCGCTCCACGAGCAGGTCCAGCAGCGCCTTCCAGCGGGCGTCGCGCGACATCCGCACCTCCACGTCTCGATCTCCGGGCGACCCTAGCGCACCCGATCTCCCTTGATGCTTGATGTTGCTCGAAAGATGGCGATATCTTGCAGGAACAATCAGAGTGGAGAGTGTGGCATGACGCATGTCGAGGACGAGCTGATCAGCCAGCCCGAGTGCTGGACACGCGCCGCGTCGGAGGCGGCGGGGTACGCGGAGGTGTTGCCGGCGGCGGGGGAGCGGGTCGCGATCGTCGGCTGCGGCACCTCGTACTTCATGGCGCAGGCCGCCTCGGCCCTGCGCGAGGACGCCGGCCAGGGCGAGACCGACGCGTTCGCCGCCTCGGAATTCCCGTACGGCAGGGGCTACGACCGGGTCGTCGCCCTCACCCGCTCCGGCACCACGACCGAAGTCCTCGACCTGCTGGGCCGGTTGAAGGGCCGCACCCGCACCACCGCGATCACCGCCGACCCGGACACGCCCGTGAAGACGGCGGCCGACG
The DNA here is from genome assembly GCF_055594445.1 of Streptomyces sp. NPDC040589. Taxonomy (NCBI): domain Bacteria; kingdom Bacillati; phylum Actinomycetota; class Actinomycetes; order Kitasatosporales; family Streptomycetaceae; genus Streptomyces; species Streptomyces sp. NPDC040589. The sequence continues at coordinate 636,547 of NZ_JBVIWP010000004.1, forward strand.
AGCTCGCCGTGCTCGACTTCGCGGACGAGCGCTCCGTCGTACAGACCCGGTTCGCGACCACCGCCCTCACCCTGCTCCGCGCTCATCTGGGGCTCCACCCCGACACGGCTGTCACCGACGCGCGCACCGCCCTGGCGGAGCCGCTGCCCGAAGGCCTGGTGGAATGCGCCCAGTTCGCCTTCCTGGGGCGCGGCTGGACCGTCGGCCTGGCCAACGAGGCCGGGCTGAAGATGCGCGAGGCCGCGCTGGCCTGGGCCGAGGCCTACCCGGCGATGGAGTACCGACACGGGCCCATCAGCGTCACCACGAGCGGCACCGCGACCTGGATGTTCGGGGACGCGCCGGACGGTCTCGCCGAACAGGTGCGCGGCACGGGCGCGTTGTGGATCGCCGGAGCCCTGGACCCGCTCGCCGAACTCGTCCGCGCCCAGCGGCTCGCCGTCGCGGTCGCCGCCTCACGCGGCCTCGACCCGGACAGCCCTCGCCATCTCACCCGCTCGGTGATCCTCGCTCACTGACCTCGGTGGCCCTCGTTCACTGACCCTGGAGGCACCGTGCCCCTCACCACCACCGGCGAGCTCGTCACCCGCGCCGCAGCGGCCCGCTCGGCCGTCGCCTCGTTCAACGTCATCACGCTGGAACACGTCGAGGCCGTCATCGCGGGCGCCGAGTCCGTGCACGCCCCCGTCGTGCTCCAGGTCAGCCAGAACGCGGTCAAGTTCCGCGGCGGGCAGCTGCACCCGCTCGCCCGCGCGGCCGTCGCCGCGGCCGAACACGCCGCCGTACCGGTCGCGTTGCACCTCGACCATGTACAGAGCGACGCGCTGCTGTACCAGGCGGCGGACGCCGGCTTCAGCTCCGTGATGTACGACGCGGCCCGGCTGCCCTACGCGCAGAACCTCGCCACGACCCGGGCGGCCGTCGACTGGGCGCATGCCCAAGGACTGTGGATCGAGGCCGAGTTGGGGCAGATCGGCGGCAAGAGCGGCAGGCCTCCGCTGGACGCGCACGCCCCCGGCGCCCGCACCGACCCCGACGAGGCCCGGGCCTTCGTCGCCGACTCGGGGGTGGACGCCCTGGCCGTCGCCATCGGCAGCGCCCACGCCATGACCACCCGCACCGCGACCCTCGACCACGCCCTCCTCAAGCGCCTGTCGGCCGCCCTGGACGTCCCGCTCGTCCTGCACGGCTCCTCCGGCGTCCCGGACGACGAACTCACCGCGGCCGTCGTGGGCGGCATCGCCAAGGTCAACATCGGCACCGCCCTGAACATCGCGCTGACCGGTGCCATCCGGGACTTCCTCGCCGAGCGCCCCGAGGCCGTCGACCCGCGCGGTTACCTCACGGTGGCGCGGGAGGCCATGACACGGGCGGTGGCCCGAGCCCTCCGGACCCTCGGCCCGGCTACCGCTTGACGGCCTTCAGCACCACGAACTTCGGGTCACCGGCGACCAGTCGGCTGTTGCCGAAGATCCGCCGCAGCGTGACGTGGTAGCCCAGATGCCGGTTGCCGATCACCCACAGCTCACCGCCCGGCCGCAGCACGCGCCGCGCCCCGGTGAACATCCGCCGGGCCGTGGCGTCCGTCGTCGCCTGGTGGGAGTGGAACGGCGGGTTGTTGAGGACCAGGTCGACACTGCCCGACGGCACACCGGCCAGCCCGTCGCCGACCCGGAACTCGGCATGCCCCGGCACGCCGTTCGCCTTGTACGTCGCCTCCGCCGAGGCCACGGCCTGGAACGACTCGTCCACGAACAGCACCTCGGCCTCCGGGTCGGCCAGCGCCACCGCCGTACCGACCACGCCGTTGCCGCACCCCAGATCGACCACTCGTCGCCCCTGGCCGCTCGGCAGATGCCGGAGGAAGAACCGGGTGCCGATGTCGAGCCGGTCGGCGCAGAAGACCCCCGCGTGGTTGACGACGGTGCCTCCCGCGGCCGGGCCGATGCCGTCCGGCAGTGTGTAGACGTACGGCCATGGACTGGCGGGCCGCTCCAGCGCGGGATCCGGCGTGCAGAAGATCAGCCGGGCCTTCTTCTCGGCGAGCGAGGTGCGGGTCGGGCCGAGGATCCGCTCGAACAACTGGAGCGTCGAGGTGTGGATCTCCTTCACCATCCCCGTGCCCACGACCACGGTCCCCGCATGCACGGCCGGCGCCAGCCGCAGCAACTGGTCCTCCAGCAGCGCCAGACTCTTCGGCACCCGCACCAGGAGGACGTCGACGCGGTCGGGCGGCGGGTCCTGCGTGGTGAGCAGCCCGACCGCGCCGGGCTCGACGCCGTGCCGCGCCAGGTTGGCCCGGGTCGCCTCCTGGGTCAGATGGGAATCCGTGATCTGCGTCGGCCGGTGCTCCGCGAGCGCCGTCACCAGCGCGCCCCACCGGTCCCCGACGGCCACGACCGTGCCCGACAGCGGGACCCGCTCCTGCGCCAGATGCCTCAGCAGGTACTCGTCGGCAGCGTCCCAGGCACGCAGCCTGTCACGCGGATCCTCGGGGAAACGGGTCAGCGCGAACTCGCCCCACGGCGTCGTCATACGGTCGTTCATCGTGCGTCAAGGCTAGCCGAGCCGCAGCTCAGGCCGTGTCGGGCAGGATGGGAAGCATGGACGGCGAGCTGTTCCCCAGGGCCCGTACGCAGGTGGCACCCGGCGCGGTGCACCTGCCGGACTGGCTGGACGCCGAACACCAGCGCGCGTTGCTCGACGCCTGCCGCGACTGGGCCCGCCCACCCGCCGGACTGCGCACGGTCCGCACCCCCGGCGGCGGCACGATGACCGCCCGGCAGGTCTGTCTGGGCTGGCACTGGTACCCGTACGCCTACGCCCGCACGGTGGCCGACGGCGACGGTACCCCGGTCAAGCCGTTCCCCGAGTGGCTGGGCGACCTGGGCCGCCGAGCGGTCCAGGACACCCTGGGCGCCCCAGCAACGGCTGCCTACGACATCGCACTGATCAACTTCTACGACGGCGACGCCCGCATGGGCATGCACCGCGACAGCGACGAGAAGTCGGACGCGCCGGTGGTGTCACTGAGCCTCGGCGACACCTGCGTCTTCCGCCTCGGCAACACCGAGACCCGCACCCGGCCCTACACCGACGTCGAGCTGCGCAGCGGCGACCTGTTCGTCTTCGGCGGCCCGTCCCGGCTCGCCTACCACGGCGTTCCCCGGGTACACGGGGGCACGGCACCGCCCGGGCTGGGCCTGACCGGACGGCTCAACATCACGCTCCGGGTCAGCGGTCTGTAGGCCGGCGGCCCGGCGGATCATGGGAGACTCGCCCTCATGAGCGGGAAGGCGGACCCCCGGCAGGCGGGGGATGGGAGCACCTCGAGGACGCGGCTGGACCGGGGGCGCGGAGCGCTCGGACCCGCGCTGGAACTCGTCCACACCGGACGCGCGCCGACCCGGGCCGTCCTCACCGCCGAGCTCGGAGTGACCCGGGCGACGGCCGGCGCGGTCGCCGCCGAGCTGGAGGCGCTCGGGCTGATCCGGGTCGACGCCCGGCCCGGCGCGGCGGCCGGATCCCAGGGCAGGCCCTCACACCGGCTGGCCGTCGCCGAGAACGGCCCCGTCGCACTCGCCGCGCAGGTGCACGCCGACGGATTCCGGGCGGCGCTGGTCGGACTGGGCGGCCGGATCGTCGCCACCGCGCCCGGCTGCGAGGTCGTCGACGCGGACCCGGCGAAGGTGCTCGCGTCCGTCGTCACGGCGGGCGCCGAGTTGCTGCGGGAGACGGGGCGCCGGTGTGTGGGCGCCGGACTCGCCGTCCCGTCCGCGGTCGCCGAGCCCGAGGGCTCGGCGCTCAACCCGCTCCACTTGGCCTGGCCCGCGGGCGCGCCCGTCCGCGACATCTTCGCCGAGCAGGTGCGCGCGGCCGGCATCGACGGACCCGCCTTCGCCGCGAACGACGTCAACCTCGCCGCGATCGCCGAGCACCGGCACGGCGCCGGCCGCGGCGCCCGCGACCTGCTGTGCGTGGCCACCGGCCACCGGGGCGTCGGCGGTGCGCTCGTCCTCGACGGCCGCCTCCACAGAGGCAGTTCAGGCCTCGCCCTCGAGGTCGGACACCTCACCGTGCACCCCGAGGGCCGCCCCTGCCACTGCGGCAGCCGCGGCTGCCTGGACGTCGAGACCGACCCGCTGGCCTTCCTCACGGCGGCGGGCCGCGACCCGGGCCCCGAGGTGTCCCTGCTCCAGCAGTCCATCGACCTGGTCCGCCACCACTACGACGACCCGGGTGTACGCACCGCCACCGAGGCCCTCATCGACCGGCTCGGCCTCGGACTCGCCGGCCTGGTCAACATCCTCAACCCGGACCGCATCATCCTCGGTGGCCTCCACCGCACCCTCCTGGACGCCGACCCCGACCGCCTCCGCGCGGTCGTCGCCGACCGCAGCCTCTGGGGCCAGAGCGGCGGTGTCCCCATCCTCCCGTGCACCCTCGACCACAACAGCCTGGTCGGCGCGGCCGAGCTGGCGTGGCAGCCGGTGCTGGACGATCCGCTCGGGGCGCTGACCTAGAGGGCATGCCCCGTAGGAGTGCCCGCGCCGCTCCCGGGCAGGCGAGCCCCGAGCGGGCAGGCTGGTTCACAGGCAGTACGCCCGCCGCACCGCACCACCGAGGAAGTAGACGCGCAATGACCGACAAGCTCACCGTGAGCGTCCTGGGCACCGGCATCATGGGCGCGGCCATGGCCCGCAACCTCGCCCGGGCCGGACACACCGTCCGCGCCTGGAACCGCACGCGTGCCAAGGCCGAGCCGCTGGCCGCCGAGGGCGTTCAGATCGTCGACACGCCCGCGCAGGCGGTGCGGGACACCGACGTCGTCCTGACCATGCTCTACGACGGTCCGGCCGCCATGGAGACGATGCGCGAGGCAGCCCCGGCCCTGCGTCCCGGCATCGCGTGGGTGCAGTCCACCACCGCCGGCATCGAGGGCATCGCCGATCTGGCCGCCTTCGCCCGCGAGCACGGCCTCGTCTTCTACGACGCACCCGTCCTGGGCACGCGTCAGCCCGCCGAGGCCGGTCAGCTGACCGTGCTCGCCGCCGGGCCCGCCGACGGGCGGGACAGGGTGACGCCGGTCTTCGACGCCGTCGGCGCCCGCACCGTGTGGACCGGAGAGGACGGGGCGGCGGGGGGTGCCACCCGGCTGAAGCTGGTGGCCAACAGCTGGGTTCTCGCCGTCACGGCCGCCGCCGGTGAGGCCCTGGCGCTGGCCAAGGCCCTCGACGTCGATCCGCACGGCTTCTTCGACCTCGTCGCCGGCGGCCCGCTCGACATGGGCTATCTGCGCGCCAAGTCCGAGCTGGTCCTCGACGACCGGCTCACACCGCCCCAGTTCGCGGTGAGCACCGCCGCCAAGGACGCCCGCCTGATCGTCCGGGCCGGTACGGACAACGGCGTCCGCCTGGACGTCGCCGAGGCGGCCGCCACCCGCATGGAGCGTGCCGCCGCCCAGGGCCACGGCGACGAGGACATGGTCGCCGCCTACTTCGCCAGCTTCGACGAGAAGACCGACTCCTAGGAGGTTCCCTTCATGTCCAAGCCGCCGCTGCCGCCCGAGGCCGACGCCCTGCTGAGCCGGCCCAACCCGTGCGTCATGGCCACGCTGCGCTCCGACGGCACGCCGGTCTCCACCGCCACCTGGTACATGTGGAAGGACGGGCGTGTTCTCATCAATCTCGACGAGGGCCGCGTACGCCTCAAGCACCTGCGCCGCGACCCGCGCGTGACCCTCACCGTCCTCGCCGGTGACGACTGGTACACCCACGTCACCCTCATCGGCAGGGTCACCGAGATGTACGACGACGAGGGCCTGGCCGACATCGACCGCCTCGCCCGGCACTACATCGGCAAGCCCTACCCGGACCGCGTCCGCCCCCGGGTCAGCGCCTGGATCGAGGTCGACCGCTGGCACGGCTGGGGCGAGCTGAAGGACAGCGACCAGGCCGGAGGATGATCCCGGCGACCACGCCGGTCAGCGCCACTCCACCGCGAACGCCCGGCCCGGGTTCTCCGTGAGGACGCGCCCCACCAGGTCCTCGCCCACGGCGTGGACCAGCCGGTGCCGCACCCGGCGCAGCAGATACGGCATCCCGGGGCCGCCGCCCACCGAGCGGGCGGCGGCCGTGGTGGTGTCCGCGCCCAGCAGCACCCGGTCACCGAACCCGGCGTCGGCGAGGGCCCGTACGGCGTCCGGCATCCGCCAGTCCGTGGCGTGGTGGGCGTATGACGGCCCGTCGAAGGCCAGATAGCAGCCGGACTCCGCCGCCTGCCGGTGCGTCACGGGGTCGGGGGAGCGGTTGAGATGCCCGAGCACCACACGGTGCGGCGGCACCCCCAACTCCCCGCACAGCAGGTCCAGTACGTCGAGCGCGCCCGTGCCCAGCTCCAGGTGCACGGCGATGGCCGCCCCCGTCGCGTGATGCGCCTCGGCCGCCGCCGCCATGGTCCAGCGCGCGTGCGCGTCCAGTGCGTGGAACCCGCCCGCGACCTTGACGAGCCCCGCCCGTACCCCCGACACCCCGATGCCCTCGGTGAGTTCGGAGACGAAGACGTCGGCGAGCCGGCCCCGCAGCCCGGCGAGTGTGTCGTCGTCGTAGTGCACGGCCTGGTGCAGCCCCGTCGCGGCGACCACGTGCACGCCGGTCTCCCGGGACAGCGGCGGCAGATCGGCGGCCCGCCGCCCGAGCCCGTACGGCGTCCACTGCACCACGGTCCCGCCGCCCTGCTCCCGGAACGCGGCCAGCTCCGCCCGCGCCGCCGCCACGCTGCGCAGCTCCTGGCCGGGCAGCCGGGGACTGCCGAAGAACAGATGGTCGTGGGCGTCGCACACACCCAGGTCTCCAGGGGGTACGTCCCCCAGCACCGTGCGTATCGCGCTCACCACTGGCGCCCCCGGGGCAGCCGGTCCCGGCCGGGCGCGGACAGGTGCAGCACCTCGAACACGTCACCGTCGGCCTTGGGCGTGTCGTGCTCCCAGAGTGAGAAGTGCACCAGCTCCCACCGGCTCGTGTCGACGGCGGCCGCCGCGAGCAGGGCCCCGTCCTCCGCGGCCAGCCGCCGGGCCTCGCCCGCCGCGTTCGCCACGACATCGGCCAACAGCCCTCCATCAGGTACCCGTTGGCGGCTCCGCACCGCGAACCGCGCCCGAGATCCGCCCCCTTCCTCGTGCGCGAGCCCCGTCCACTGCCGCACGGACGGCCGCCCGAAGTCGTCACCGAGCCGCTGGAACCCGCCGCCCCACAGAAAGGAGTTCATGCCTTCCACGGTGTTCCACAGATAGAAGGGCGCGTACTGATTGACCGGCGAGCCCCGCAGACCGCGCTCGCGCATCAGATAGGCCTTGAGGCCGAGGCCGTCCCAGTCGTCGAGCAGCCGCCCCACCCGGGCGACCCGGTCGCGGATGACGCCCATGTCGTAGTCGGCCGGCAGGGTGAGTTCGTACTGCATGGCGTGCACGGAAGCCTCCTCAGGCGGGACGGGGTGCCAGCAGCGAGAGCAACCCCCGCACCCCCGCGTCGAACGCGGCGGGGGAGCCGGAGGCGCGGGCGAGGACATAGCCGCCCTGGACCGTGGCCACGACCGCCGCCGCGATCTCCCCGCCGTCCAGCGAGGGCGCGAACTGGCCCTGCTCCTTGCCCTCCTCGACGATCGCGGCGATGCGCCCCCGGATCCAGTCCAGGGTCTCCTCGACCGGCGCACGCAGTTCGTCGCTCGCGATCACGTCCGGGTCCATCGTCAGCCGGCCGATCGGACAGCCCCGCAGCACGTCCCGCTCGCGCCGCAGATACGCCTCGACGCGCTCGTACGGCGTGCCCGGGCCGTCGAGTACTCCCTCGGCGGTAGCCCGCATCTCCTCGGCGGTCCGCCGGATCGCGACCAGTGCGAGATCGGGCTTGCCCTTGAAGTGGTGGTACATGCTGCCCTGCCCGGCGTCGGCGCGCTCCAGGATCGCCTTGGGGCTCGTGCCCACATAGCCGCGCTCCCACAGCAGCTCGCGGGTGGACTCGATCAGCCGTTCCGAGGTGCTCATGCCCTTCACTGTACATACCAGTAGTTACAGACGTCGAGGCCTACTTCCCACGAAGTACGCGGACTGCCGCCGGCCGTACGACGACCGGTGGCCCCTTGCGGGGCGATGCTCGGAAGCACGGAGAGGACATCGCGGCAACGGATCCGAGGAGTTGGACGACATGCAGACCCTGGCGAACTTCGGCGACGGCGGCGGGCCCGGCCCGTGGATCCTGTTCTTCCCCTTGATCTGGGCGCTGGTGATCGGCGGCGGCATCGTGCTGCTGCGCCGCACCGTGTGGCGAGGCCGCCGGGGCGGCCCCTGGCGGCAGCCCACCGTCGAGCACGACTCACCCATCGCCGTACTCGGCCACCGCTTCGCCTCCGGCGAGATCGACGAGGACGAGTACTGGCGTCGACTGTCCGTCCTGAACGAGGAGTTCGGACGCTCGGCCACGGGCGGTGGTGCCTGAGCATGCCGACCGGATGAGTCAACTCGGAGTGACCGCCGTGCGAAGGGTGGTCACCGCCCGGTCAACCGGCAACGGCGGACCGGGCGGGAGCATGGTCGGGCCGCAGCCCGTCGGGGGAGGGCCCGACCTCCGCGAACCTGCGCACGGGCTTCTCCATGTCCAGGACCGCGCGGCGCGCCCGGCGCGTCGGCGCCGCCACCACGGAGGTCGGCAGGGTGAACCACACGACCTTGCCGGACTCGCCGTCCGGCCGGACGCCCCAGCTCTCGCTCATGGCGGCCACCATCGCGAGCCCGCGCCCGCACGTCGCCAGCGGCGCGATGTCCTGGGGATCCTCCACCACGGGCATCCGCGGGTCGTGGTCGTGCACCGAGACCGTGAGCCGGTCGAGGAGCAGCTCTATCTCCACGGTGCAGGTCTTGTCGGGCTGGGCATGCCGGTGGACGTTGGACAGCAGCTCCGTCACGCCGAGCGAGGCCCGGTCGATGAGGGCGTCCAGATGCCAGTAGCGCAACTGCGCAGATACGATTCTGCGGACCTGGCCGATCCGCGACGGCAGAGCTTGAAGCTCCACCGTGCAGTGTCTGTTTGGGTAGCTGATCACGGCTGCGACTCCCCGACGTGAGGTCCGGAAGAACACGGAGTTCGGATCCAGCAGGGCGCCTTCAGGACACTGCCGCCCGCTGTCATGTCCGGCGGGCTGGTTCGCAGCGTTATCGCCGGTAAACCCAGAGTGACGTGAGACCAGAGTGACGCAGGGGGTGAGGTACCGCAACTCGCGGACATCTCAGTCGCCACGCCCCGCCGCTCGGCGCACGGCCTCGATGAAGCGCCGCGCCGCGGGCGGCCCCGGCTCGCCCGGGGCGGGGTCGTGATCGCCCAGGGTGAGCAGGTACCGATTGCCGTTGAGATCCGCCGTGGCCCGGCCGTCGGGGCCGAACCAGGGCCTGGAGGCGCGTACCGCCTGTACCGGCGCGCTGTCGATCTCGCTGCCGTAACTCGTCAGCAGCTCGAGCCGGCCGTCGCTGATCCGGACCTGTCCGGCCCGGGTGAGCGAACGCAGCCGCTTCCCGATCCGCACGCCCGTGGCCTTGAACTCCGGCTCCGCCATGCCACCCGCCCCCTTGTGCGCTCGGTGTACCGGCCCGCGCTCCCCGCGGCGCCCCGGTACGGGCCCGTGTACTGCTCCAGTGTGCCTCGGAAGCCTGCTCCGGCGGTGCTCGTACCCCTGCCGGTACCCCGTGCGGGGCCTCGGTCCCGCGGTGAAGTCTGCCCGCACCCGGCGTCGAGCACCAGTACGTGCGACCCCCTCGCCGGGGGGCGCCCGCAGCACACACGCGAATGCGTCCCCGGGACCGCGCGCCCCCTTGCCCCGGCCTCTGCCCCAGGGGGCGCTTTGGGGGGCTCAAAGCTGCGTTTATGCAGGTGAGAAGCGTGCGGAAGCTGCTTATCATCGAGGTGTCGGCCGCGCGACGTGCCGTCGGCGCGAAGCGTTAGGAGCACCCCCGTGAGCACTCCCCAGCAGACCCGGACCGGCGTGACCCTCGACGTCGACCACAGTGACGCCGGCTACCGTGCGTGGCTGAAAGAGGCCGTCCGCAGAGTCCAGGCCGACGCCAACCGCTCGGCCGACACACACCTGCTCTCGTTCCCTCTTCCGGAGCGGTGGGGCATCGACCTGTACCTGAAGGACGAGTCGACCCATCCCACCGGCAGCCTCAAGCACCGGCTCGCCCGCTCCCTCTTCCTCTATGGCCTGTGCAATGGCTGGATCCGGCCGGGCAGACCCGTGATCGAGGCCTCCAGCGGTTCGACGGCCGTCTCCGAGGCGTACTTCGCGAAGCTCATCGGCGTTCCCTTCATCGCCGTCATGCCGCGCACGACGAGCACCGAGAAGATCCGCCTCATCGAGTTCCACTCCGGACGGTGCCACTTCGTGGACGACCCTCGCACGATGTACGAGGAGTCCGCCCGTCTCGCGGCGGAGACCGGCGGCCACTACATGGACCAGTTCACCTACGCCGAACGGGCCACCGACTGGCGCGGGAACAACAACATCGCCGAATCCACCTTCCGCCAGCTGCGCCTGGAGCGGTATCCCGAGCCGGCGTGGATCGTCGCCACCGCGGGCACCGGCGGCACCTCCGCGACCCTCGCGCGCTACATCCACTACATGCAGTACGACACCCGCGTCTGCGTGGCCGACCCGGAGAACTCGTGCTTCTTCGACGGCTGGACCACCGGCGATCCGGACGTCACGTACGACTGCGGCTCCCGTATCGAGGGCATCGGCAGGCCCCGTATGGAACCGAGCTTCGTGCCGGGCGCGATCGACCGGATGATGAAGGTGCCCGACGCGGCCAGTGTCGCCGCCGTGCGGGCACTGGAGCGGGCCATCGGCCGCAAGGCGGGCGGTTCGACGGGCACGGGTCTGTGGAGCGCGCTGAAGATCGCCGCCGAGATGGTGGCCGAGGGTCGGCAGGGAAGTGTCGTGACCCTGCTGTGCGACCCGGGGGACCGGTATCTCGACAAGTACTACTCGGACACCTGGCTGGCCGCCCAGGGGCTGGACATCGCGCCGTACACCGCCGCGATCGACTCGCTGCTGGAGACGGGCGTCTGGCCCGACTGAGACCAGGCCCGCGGCATCAGGCCGCCAGCCTCCGGTCCAGCGCCGAGACGGCATCCCGGAAGGCGCGCGCCTGGGCGATCCGTATCGGCTTCATGGCGAGCCGGTACGCCGCCGTCCCGTCGGTGGCGAAGGTCCACCGCACCCGGGTGCCGTCGCCGGCCGGCGCGAGCCGCCACTCCTCGACGATCGCGCGCACCCCGGGGATGTTGGTGACGTCGACGCGGTAGGCGTACACCTCGGGCTCCTTCGCCGCGATGACGGACTCGCGGAACCGGACGCCCCCGCTGAGTGTGATGTCGCGGCCCGCACCCCCGTCGACCGGGCGGGCGGCCGTCACCTGGGGAAACCAGTCGACCCAGCCGGGCACGTCCGCCAGCGCGCGGTAGACCGCCTCCACCGGAGCCGAGATCACCAGCGCGGAGACATGCCGCACGGGCGCGGTCCCGGCGAAGTCGAGCCCGACCGGGCGCAGACGGTGAGCCATGGGCGAAGCCCTCCTCGCACGCAACGGGCGATGACCGGAAGCGTCACCCTAGCTGGCGGCCCGTCAGATGTCTGCCTCGTCCTCGGGTTCCCCGGCCACCACCAGCCGCCGCAGATGCTCCACGACCACCCCGCGCGCCTCGTCCGGCAGGCCGGCGTCCGTCACGAGCGTGTCGATCCGCTCCAGCGAGGCGAACGAACTCAGGCCCACCTTGCCCCACTTGGTGTGGTCGGCGACCACCACCACCCGCCGGGCCGACTGCACGAGCCGCCGGTTGGTCTCGGCCTCCGCGAGGTTCGGCGTCGACAGACCGGCCTCGACCGATATGCCGTGCACACCGAGGAACAGCAGGTCGAAGTGGAGCGCCGCGATCGCCTGGTCGGCCACCGGTCCCACCAGCGAGTCGGACGGAGTGCGCACACCACCGGTCAGCACGACCGTGGCAGCGCCCTGCCGCGGGCCCGAGGTGCGCTGCGCCGCGTGGAAGACGTCCGCCACCCGCACCGAGTTGGTGACCACCGTCAGATCCGGCACGTCCTGCAACTGGTGAGCGAGCGCGAAGGTCGTCGTCCCGCCGGACAGGGCGATCGCCGCGCCCGGCGCGACCAGCTTGGCCGCGGCCCGCGCGATGTCCTCCTTGGCGGTCAGCTCCAGGCCCGACTTGGCCTCGAAGCCCGGTTCGTGCGTACTCGCCTCGACAACCGGGACGGCGCCGCCGTGCACCTTCTCCAGTACGCCCTGGCGGGCCAGCGCGTCGAGATCGCGGCGGACCGTCATGTCCGACACGCCGAGCTTGCGGGTCAGCTCGTTGACCCGGACACCGCCCCGGCGGCGGACCTCGTCGAGGATCAGGGATCGCCGCTGCTCCGCGAGGAGGTTCTGATTCTCGCTCACGTACGCTCCGGTCCTTTCGCCTCATTGCCGTCCGACTCGCCCAGCACACCCGCCCCCACTAGGACATTCTCCCCGGGCTCCGGTGCGCGGACGTCTCATCCTCGCATGTCGCGGAGTCGCCGGCGCCACCGACCGCTCGTCGCGCACATGCCACTTGCTGCTCATCCGTCGCTTCCCCGCATCACGGATCGGTGAGATTCCGTGACAGGAGGTGTACGGCGCCGCGGAAGTGGAGATCCTTGTGCCCGCGCGGACAGAGCCGACGGCGTGTCACGGGGGAAGTGCGAATCAGTGGAACATGCGCAGGAACAGGTCTCGACCGGCGGGCCTGACCAGCCCGCCCGACGGCCCGGCGAGACCGGGACCGCCCTGGAACTCCTGGTCCACGGCGTGGGCGGCACCACGCCGCAGGACATGCTCAACGATCCTCGGACGGTGCGGATCACCGGCGACAACATCGCGGCCGTCTTCCGCCGCGCCGACGACGTCGACGCGGAGACCAGCCCCGACGCCCACCGCCGCGACGGCCCGGTGCCCGAGGCCTACGTCTGGTGCAACCTCACCTCCGGCAACGGCACCCGCGCCCTGTGGCTGTTGCTGCTGCCGTTCATGGTCGTCAACCTCGCCCACTGGATGCGCCCGACCGCCCGCGGCCGAAGACGCACGGTGCGCCTCTACGGCCTCCTGGTACGGCTGGCGGGCCTCACCTTGACGGTGCTGCTCGTCGCGGCGGCCTGCGAGGTCGCCCTCGACCTGGCGGCATGGCAGTGCGCGGGCACCCTCGAGTGCGCCGACCGCCACTCCTGGCTGGGCTTCCTCTCGCCCACCGTCTCGGACGGCGGCTGGTGGAGCAGCCCCGGCCGCAGGCTCGCCCTCGCCGCCTTCGTCCCCACCGCCCTGACCGCCCTGCTGTGGTACCTGTCCAAGCGCACCTGGAGCGACTACGAGTCCCAGCAGCCGATCGACCGCGCCCCCGAGCCCGACGGGGACGGCAGCCCGACCGCGCTGGGCCGGCCCGGGTTCTGGTACGGACGCCGGCTGGTGGCCCGGCTGCGCGCCGCGCACACCGCCGCCGGACTGATCACCGTCGCGGCCGCGGTCGCCAGTGCCGCCGCCCGCCGCGACCGCGAGCCCGGCGGCCCCGCCGCACTGAACATCCTGGGCCTGCTCCTGGAAGCGGCCCTCGTGGCCTGCGCGGTCGCCGTGGTATGGGTCGTGTGCCGCCGGGGCCGCAGCGAGAGGCGCCTCGACCGGGAACTCGACGAACGCCTCGTACGACGCCTGCCGCTCGCCGCGCTCGTCCTGCTCGGCCTCGCCCTGCTGTACGCCGGGTGGGAACGCCCCGGCTGGGAGTCGGCCGGGCGGCTGCCGGGAGACATGACCTTCGGCGGTATCGCCCTGGTGCAGGGGCTGCTCGTGATCGTCCTCGCCGTCGTCGCCCACACCCTGCACCGCACCGACCCCGACCGGCGGGCCGTGCTGCGCGGCCTCGGCGGACCGGCCGTCGCGATGCTGGCCTGCGCCCTGGGCGGGGTGATGTCCGGCGGCGTGGCCCAGCGCGTGTCCGACTGGCTGGACGGCACCGGTACCTCGATCGACGGCCCACCGGTCCTGCTGACCTGGCAGGCGTCCGTCATCCCGCCCCTGATGGTGGTGCTCCTGGTGCTCTTCGGCTGGCTGGGCCGGCGCGCCTGGCAGCTCGCCCGCGACGAGCGCGAGGCCGTGGCACGCGACTACCCGGACGAGGCCCAGGACCGCGCCCGGACCCGCCGTATCGCCTACACCCGCGCGATGGCGGCGCTCACCGACCGGGGACCCCGCATCGTCGCCGTCACCTCAGGCGTCACCCTGCTGCTCGGCGCCGGAGCACTGGTGGGCGCCCTGACCACCGACGAGACACCCGGGGAGGCCGCGCAGGGCTCCTACCCCGTCGTCCACGGCGCCGCGGAGACCGCCCAGGCCCTCGGCTCCTGGCTGATCGGCCTCGGCTTCATACTGTTCGTCACCTGGGGCCGACGCGCCTACAAGGACGCGGCGGCCCGCCGCACCATAGGCATCCTCTGGGACGTCGGCACCTTCTGGCCGCGCGCCGCCCACCCCTTCGCCCCGCCCTGCTACGCCGAACGCGCCGTGCCCGACCTGACCTGGCGGATGGCGACCTGGACCCGGACCACCGGCGGACGGCTGGTCATCTCCGGGCACTCGCAGGGCAGCGTGCTCGCCGCCGCGGCGGCCTGGCAACTCGCCCCGTCCGCCCGCAGACGTGTCGCACTGCTGACCTACGGCTCCCCGCTGGAACGCCTCTACGGCCGCTGGTTCCCCGCGCACTTCGGCCCCGCCGCGCTCAGCTCACTGCACCGGGAGGTCGACTGCTGGCGCAACCTCTACCGGCTCACCGACCCCATCGGCGGCCCGATGCGCCTGCCCGGCGACCGCGGCCACCAGGTCGACCACGGCCCTCTGAAGGACCCACTCGCCTACGGCCGCACGGACTCGCTGCCGCTGCCCGCGCCGATCCTCGGCCACTCCGATTACCAGGCCGACCCGGCGTTCGCCGAGGAGCGCCGCAAGCTGCTGGCCCGGCTGCGGCCGGGCCTGCCATCACCCCGGCACCCCGGCGAGCCGCCCTGCCCGGGCCCGGAGGGGGATCCTCAGAGCAACTCGGGCAGGTCCTCGGCGTAGAGCAGCGTCAGGTCGTCCGTGCTCGGCTCCGCGACTTGGGCGACCCGGCTCGCGTGGCGCTCCACCATCGCCTCGAACGTCTGCCGTGCGGTACGGCCGTTGCCGAACGCCGGGCCCTTGGGGAGCTCCGTGAAGTACTTCCCCAGGGCCTCGCCCGCGCCCTGCGCCAGCCGGTACTCGTGCTCCTCGGCCTGCTGCTCCACGATACGCAGCAGGTCCTCGGGGCCGTAGTCGCTGAAGGTGATGGTCCGCGAGAAGCGGGACGCCACACCCGGGTTGACCGACAGGAAGCGCTCCATCTCGGCCGTGTAGCCCGCGACGATCACCACGACCGCGTCCCGGTGGTCCTCCATCAGCTTCACCAGCGTGTCGATGGCCTCCTTGCCGAAGTCGCGGCCCGCGTCCTCGGGGGACAGCGCGTACGCCTCGTCGATGAACAGCACGCCGCCGCGCGCCTTCTCGAAGGCCTCCTGGGTGCGGATCGCGGTCGAGCCGATGTGCTCGCCCACCAGGTCGACCCGGGACACCTCGACCAGGTGCCCCTTCTCCAGCACGCCGAGGGAGGCGAGGATCTCGCCGTACAGCCGCGCGACCGTCGTCTTGCCGGTGCCGGGGGAGCCGGTGAAGACCAGGTGCCGCTTGACCGACGCCGCCTTCAGGCCCGCCTGCTGCCGGCGCCGGCCGACCTCGATCATGTCGGTGAGGGCGCGCACCTCGCGCTTGACGCTCTCCAGGCCCACCAGCGCGTCCAGTTCACCGAGGACCGCCTTGGAGGTGCGGGACGGCTGCTCGGGCTCCACGGCCGGGGCCGGCAGCGCCGGTTCGGCGCGCTGCTCCGGGAGGGCGCCCAGCAGACCGGGGGAGTGGCTCACCGTCTGCACGGCCGTCTCCGGGGCCGCGGGTGCCCTGAGCCCCACGCTCTCGTCGCTGGTGCAGTCCTCCACCACGGGGCCCGTCCCGGACGCCGCGTCAGCGCCGCTGTCCGCGAACTCGTAGCCGCCGCGCGTGCACCGCTCCGTGCGGCACTTCCTGAGCGTCGTACGGCTGCCGTCGATCACATGGAAGCCGTAGCCGCCGCTGCCCGTCACCCGGCAGTTCTGGAAGCTGCCGCGGCCACCGGCCGAGACATAGACCCCGGCCTCAGCGGGGGAGTCGATGGTGCAGCGCTCCACGGTGGGGTCGGCGCCCTTGGTGACGATGACGCCGGTCTGGGTGCCGTCCAGCGTGCAGTTGTTGAGGGTGCCGCCGCTGCCGTGGTCGCGGAACCAGGCGCCCGTCGCCGCGTCCCGGATCCGGCAGTCGTCGAGCTGGGCGGTCGCGCCGTCGCTCACCGAGACGGCCGTGTTGCGCACCTGCGACAGGTCGCTGTCGACGACGTCAGCGCGCGAACCGCGGTCGAGGACGAACAGCGCGTCCGGCACGTCGTGCACCCGGCACGAGTCGAGCACCGCCGTGGCCCCGTCGCTCACCCACACCGCCGGGTAGTCGCCCGTGCTGTCGAAGATCTCGCACTGGTTGGCGTCCACGCGCGTGCCCGGGTCCCACACCGACAGGCCGTTGCGCCCGAACTGCCGCACCGTGGTGCGCGTCAGCGTGAGGACCGAACGCGAGCGCAGGTCGACCGCGTTCTCCGGGATGTCGTGGATACGGCAGTCGGCCAGCGTCAGCACGGCGTCCGTGTCCAGCGTGACACCGTCGGCCGTCGTCCGGTGCACATCGCAGTCCGTGAGGTGTGCGGTGGCCCGGCCGGTGATCTGCACCCCGCTGCCCCGGACCTCGTAGATCTCGCAGCCCACCGCCTCCAGCGCCGAGTTCTCCCCCGTCACCGACAGCCCCGAGCCCGAGGTGTGGTGCACCCGGCAGCGCTCCAGACGGGGGTGGGCGCCGCCGCGCACCGCCACGCCCGACTGACCGGCCGCGACGACCTCGCACTCCTCGAACACCCCGCCCGCGCCGTCGAGTACGGCGATGCCGACGCCCGCCGGATTGTCGACCGCGCAGCGCCGGACCGTGGGCCGGGCGTTGCCGCGCACCTCGATCCCCGCCGCCGAGCGGGTGACGACCCGCACATCCCGCAGCTCCGGTGTGCCCTCCTCCACCAGGACGGCCGGGGCGGCCGAGTCCTGGCCCTCCACATGCAGGTCCTGCACCACCGCCGAGGCGCGCACGGTCAGCGGCACCCCGTCCAGGGGCGCGATCCGCACGGAGCCGGGGGAGCCCTCGGGCCCTCGCAGGGTCACCGCGCGCTGCACGACGAGGTTCTCCCGGTAGGTGCCGGGGGCGACGGTGAGGACGTCTCCGTCGGCCGCGGCCTCCAGGGCAGCGGCGAGCGATGCGTACTCACCCGTGCGGCGCCGCCACCGCGACGTGCCGGTGTGCGTCACCTGGACCGTGCCCTGTGCCATGGTGTAGCTGTGCCCCCACCTCGGTCGTACTGATGGCTCGTTCGCCCTCGGGGCGCTTCAGCCCGTGTCGTGAGTCGCGGCCGTGCTCGGCCTCTCGGGGCCTGCGCGCGCACGCGGCAGCGACACCGGCGCGCCCCTCCTGCTCGCTCGCGCGCGGGTTGTGCCGATCGTCTCGGCCGGACCACCGTAGCGTGCGCGCGGGTGGTGGGTTGACCAGAGTCGGAAGGCCGCCTCAGCTGCCCGTGCCCGTCCTGCCCCAGTCCGGGCCCGCCTTGTCCCATGCCTGGTCCCAACGGGCGTACCTGCGGCGGACCATGCGCCAGACGATCAGCCGCCTGCCGCCCTCGACGAGGCCGCCGGCCGCCAGGGCCGCGCCTATGCCGCCGAGGACCGCGTGCGTCGACGCCGTCGCGGAGTCGAGCGGGCGGGCCACCATCCGGCCGTGCCGGTCGGTCCATATCCGGAACTCGTCGCCCTGCCGCGGGTCCTTGAGGCCCGCCAGGACCGGGCCCTGGTGCGCGGTGCCGTCCGGGGCGGTCCAGTCGGCGAGGACACGGTTGCGCAGATCCCTGCCCGTCGAGGTCTCCGGGTCGGCGTCGAGCGGGGAGCGGTCCAGCTTGCGGACCACCGTGGCCGTCACCAGATGCCGCGCCTCGTGCTGCGTCCGGACGGACTGCTGCAGCGTGTCCTGGGCGGCGCCTCCGACGAGGGATCCGGCCACTGGGACGACCAGGAGGATCAGCAGCAGGGCGGTCAGCGCCACCCAGGCCTCGGCCAGATCGGTCGCGCGGCACAGCGGATTGCGCCGCCAGCGCCAGAGCCCGCTGATCGCTCGCACCGACCGCACCCCCTTCCCGCTCCGTGATAACCCCCCGCGGAGCCCTCCACGCTCGGACCCGTCGAAGAGAGAGCCAAATCACCTCTCACGGGTCTCTCATGAATTTCTCACACAAGGCCAACGCCCGGGCCCGCGACGGGGTTCCCGCCCCGGTCGGAGACCTCCTGCCCGTGCTGATCGAGGATCCTGACCGGGTCACCGACCCGGATCGTGCCCCGGGACAGGGGCACCAGATTCTGTCCGAAGACCAGCTTGCCGCCGAGCCGCCGGTGCCGCCCCAGGCTGTACAGAGGCTCGCGGCCGCGCTCGCCCGTGCCCTGGTCGGTGGTGGTCACCACGCACCGGCCGCAGGACTTCGCGACCCGGAAGGACACCTCCCCGATGGCGATGCGCGCCCACGCGTCCTCGGCCCAGGCGGCCGTGCCCGCCACGACCACGTTCGGCCGGAAACGGTTCATGGGCAGCGGGCCCTCGTCCGCGTGGTCGCCTTGCGCGATCAGGGTGTTGAGGGCGTCGAGCGAGGCCGTCGTCGTGAGCAGCAGCGGGAAGCCGTCGGCGAAGGAGACGGTTTCGCCGGGCCGTGCGTACTCCGGGTCGACGGGGCGGCGCGTGGCCGGGTCGGGCATGTACACGAGACGCGCACCGATGCCGAGATAGGCACTGCACCAGGCGTGCGCGGCCTCGTCCTCGGCCGGGACCGCCTCGACCTTGTCGCGGAAGATCTGCACCGGCACCGTGCCGAGGGGCCGGGGAACGGGCACCGTCAGCGGCTCCATACCGGGCGCGGACAGCCGGACGCCGCCGTCCGGCAGGAGTTCTGCGGCGGCGGACACGAGGCGCGGCCGCTGGCGTTGCGTGACGACCTTTCCCCCGTCGTCGATCAGCACCCAGCGCCGGTCTCCGGCCAGCCCCCAGGGCTCCACGACGGCCTTCCGGGGCGCCAGGCCCCGGACCGCCTTGACCGGATGGACGTGGATCGAGTGCAGATGCGCGTTCCCCATGGGGCCATCGTGCCAGTCGGCACCGACAACCCCCGGGAGCGCTCAGTAACCGCGGTACTGCTGGTTGTTGTACGGGTCCTGATAGGGAGCCGGTGCGGGCCGGGGAGCCGCGGGGCGCATCGCCTCGTAGCCCCCGCCGGGCGCCGCCGGGCGCGGCTGCTGCGGCTGAGGGCCGGGATAGCCGCGCGGTGCGGAGGCCTGCTGCGGGATGTACGCAGCGGGCGCCTGCTGGAGCGGGGCGGGCTGCTGCGCCTGCGGATAGCCGTAGGCGGGCTGGGAGGGGGCTGCCGGCAGAGCGGGCAGCGCCGACGGAAGGGCGGGCAGGTTGCTGCCGGGCATGTCGTATTGCGCGGGGACCCGGATCGGGGCGATCTGCGGGGTGCCCCGCTCGGCGACGAGCCTGTCGTAGATCGGGGTGTCCGGGAAGGAGGCGGAGTAGTAGCCGCCGCCATAGGTGGAGCGGGGGGAGGTCATGCCACATAAGTTAAGCCAACGATGTGCTGGTTGGGGAGACCGATAAGAGGGTTGTTTTCCGCGTCGTCAGTGACCTGGGATCCCCAATGCGAGCGAACTCGCCAAAAAGGGGCACCGAACAGGGTTCTGATCGTGTAAAGGCCGAGTTCCGGGCCGGTTACCAGGGGTTGGCCACCGGTCTCCCGGTGGCGGCTCATGGGAGTTCGCGGCCAGGAGGAATAGGTTGTGCGAACGGAACTCGACGGACAGCCGGGATGTGCCTGGCGCGGTGATACGCGATGGGGGCGGACATGCAAATGCTGAAAGGTTCAAACACTCCTGTGCCTACCGCGGCACTGCGGGTGGAATTGGGCTGGCGGACCGGACCGGGCGTGCCCGACGCCGACGCCTCCGCTTTGCTGCTGGTAAGCGGGAAGGTGCGCTCCGACGCGGACTTCGTCTTTTACAACCAGCCCGCGCACTCATCCGGCGCCATCCGTCACGAGGGCAAACGGAACGCCGACGGCCGGGTGACCGACGCGCTCCTCGTCGACCTCACGCGCGTGGAGCCCGCGATCGAGACCGTCGTCCTCGCCGCCTCCGCCGACGGCGGCACCTTCGGACAGGTCCCGGACCTGTACATCGAGGTCCAGGATGCCGGCCGGAGCACTCCGATGGCCCGCTTCGACAACCCGGGCGCCACGACTGAAACCGCTTTCGTGCTGGGCGAGTTCTACCGCCGCCAGGGCGCCTGGAAGTTCCGCGCCGTCGGGCAGGGCTACAGCAGCGGGCTCGAAGGGCTGGCCACCGAGTACGGCATCACGGTGGACGAACCGCAGCAGACCGCCCCGGCCGCGGCACCGCCCATGGCCGCGCCCCCACCGCCCGCCGCGCCCCCGCCGATGACGCGGCCGACGGCCCCGCCCCCGCCCCCGGCGCCTCCGGCTGCACCGGCACCGGTCCGCCTGACCAAGGTGACGCTCACCAAGGCAGCCCCCTCCGTCTCGCTCACCAAGCAGGGCGGCACCTCCGGCGCCCTCCACGTGAACCTCAACTGGGAGGTGCGCAAGCAGTTCTCGGGGTGGAGCAGCAAGTTCGGCCGCCCGGCCGCGATGCACTCCGACCTCGACCTCGACCTGTGCGCGCTGTTCGAACTCACCGACGGCAGCAAGGGCGTCGTACAGGCCCTCGGCAACACCTTCGGAGCGCTGCACCAGCCCCCGTACATCCACCTCGACGGCGACGACCGCACCGGCGCCGTGGCGGCCGGTGAGAACCTCACCGTCAATCTCGACCACAAGAACGCCTTCCGGCGCATCCTCGTCTTCGTCACCATCTACGAAGGCGCCCGCTCCTTCGCCGACCTGAACGCCACCGTCACGCTCCAGCCGCAGTACGGCGCCCCGATCGACTTCTCCCTCGACGAGTGCACGGTCCCCTCGCCCGTGTGCGCGCTCGCCCTGATCACCAACACCGGCGGCGATCTGGTCGTCCAGCGGGAGGCGCGCTACCTGGTGCCCGAGCGCGGGGTCAGCCCGCAGCGGACGGTCGACCACGCCTACGGGTGGGGCATGAACTGGACCCCCGGCAGGAAGTGACCACCCTGCCCACCGGTGGCCGTCAGCCCTCGTCGGGCACGGCCTCCGGACGGGCGTAGGTGCGGCCCTTCCAGGCCGCGCCGCGTCCCCGGTAGTGCTGTACCGCCGAATCGACCGTCATGAGGAGATAGAGGAACGCGGTGAACGGCAGCAGAGGAGCGAGCCACAGCGGCAGCCGGTAGTAGCGGAGCATCGGGACGTACGTCCCGGTCATCACGAGCCACGCCAGTCCGCCGGTGATCGCCGCCGCCGCGCTCCCCGCCGCCAGGCCGACCACGACCGCCACCGGCGGCACCAGGTACACCAGCGCCAGCCCCGCGACCGTTCCGGCCAGCAGCAGGGGGTGGTGCCGCAGCTGGGCGTACGCGCTGCGCGACACCATCCGCCACAGGTCGTGCAGCCGCGGATACGGCCGCACGCTGTCCACCCGGTCGGCGAGCCCCAGCCAGACGCGCCCGCCACCGCGCTTGACGGCCCGTGCGAGGGCCACGTCGTCGATGACGGCGTGCCGGAACGCGTCCGGGATCCGTACCCGCTCGGCGGTCTCCGCCCGCACCAGGACGCAACCACCGGCCGCGGCGGCCGTCCGTGTCCCCTCCTTGCCGATCCGGCGGAAGGGGTAGAGCTGCGCGAAGAAGTAGACGAAGGCCGGCACGACGAGCCGTTCCCAGGCGCTCTCCACCCGCAGCCGGGCCATCTGCGAGACCACGTCGAACCCTCCGGCACGGGCCGCCGCCACCAGCTCCCGCAGACTGTCCGGCGCGTGCGCGATGTCGGCGTCCGTCAGGAGCAGATACTCGGGATCACGCGCGCGTGCCAGGCCGATGCCGTGCCGCACCGCCCACAGCTTCCCGGCCCAGCCCGGCGGCGGCTCGCCCGGCGAGCCCACGGTCAGCGGCAGCCCGCCGTGCCGGCGCGCCAGTTCCCGCGCGAGATCACCGGTGCCGTCCGAACTGCCGTCGTCGACGAAGAAGACCTCCGCCCGCCCCGGATAGTCCTGAAGGAGCAGGGAGGGCAGCGCGGCGGGCAGCACCGCCGCCTCGTCGCGGGCCGGGACGACGACGCACACGGACGGCCACGCGTCCGGGTCCCGGCGCTGTGGCAGTCGCACATCCGTGCGCCAGAAGAAGCCCTGACAGAGCAGCAGCCACAGCCAGGCGAGAAGTGATCCAGCGGCAGTCCACACAACGGCGCTCACGCGCGCAGTCTGCCCCACCGGGCCTGCCCGGGAAGGCTCATCGTCTATCGTGATCGGGTGAAGATCGCCCTCATGGACTCCGGAATCGGTCTGCTGGCGGCCACCGCCGCGATGCGGCGCCTGCGCCCCGACGCCGATCTCGTGCTCTCCCTCGACCCCGACGGCATGCCGTGGGGCCCGAGGACCCCGGAGGACCTGACCGGGCGGGCCCTGGCCGTCGCCGAGGCGGCCGCCGCGCACCGCCCCGACGCCCTGATCGTCGGCTGCAACACCGCGACCGTGCACGCGCTCACCGCCCTGCGCGCCCGCCTCGAACCGGAGCTCCCGGTCGTCGGCACCGTCCCGGCGATCAAGCCCGCCGCGGCCGGCGGCGGGCCCCTCGCCATCTGGGCCACTCCGGCCACCACCGGCAGCCCGTACCAGAAGGCCCTGATCCGCGACTTCGCCGGTGGAGTGCCCGTCGCCGAGGTGCCCTGCTGGGGCCTTGCCGAGGCCGTGGAACACGCGGACGAGGCGGCGATCGACGCCGCCGTGGCCGCCGCCGCCGCGCTGACCCCCGACGAGGTGACGACCGTCGTCCTGGGCTGCACCCACTACGAACTGGTCGCCGAACGCATCCGGGCCGCCGTCCAGCGCCCCGGCCGCCCGCCCCTCGTGCTGCACGGCTCCGCGGGCGCCGTCGCCGCCCAGGCCCTGCGCCGGCTCGGCGAGCAGCCCGCACCGGGAGCCCCGCCCCACGGCACCCTGACCGTGCTGCTGAGCGGACGCGAGGGCAGGCTGCCCGCGCCGGCCCTGGCGTACGAGGAAGGGCGGATACTCCAGGCGGTCACGCCCGCCGGCTGACCGGCACCGGCCACCGACCGCCGTCGCCCGTGCCGGAGGGGCCCGCCCGGTCGGCGCAGTCACGCTCCGCCACGAGGTACCGGCGGAGCGAAACCTGAGTAACCTCATATGCATGAGGGACCACCCCCACGGCGAGAACGCCCCCCACTCGCACCCCGATGTCTGGACCGGCCGTGCCACCAACCGGGTCCAGTGGCTGCTGGCGCTCGTCGGCGCCGCCTGTATGGCGCTGGGCATCGAGCTGGCCGTCGACTCGGCGTGGACGCCCGGCGCCCCGCTCGTCATGGCCGTCGTCGGGTGCATCGCCGCCGGGCTGCTGGTCCTCTTCGGAACCCTCGCCTTCGTGCACGTCGCGCTCCGGGTCGACGACGAGCACCTCGAGGTGCGCTGCGGCCACATCGGCCTGCCCCGCCGCCGTATCCCGCTCTCCCATGTGGCGGGCGCCACGTACATCGCGCATGTCACCCCCCGGCAGTGGGGCGGCTGGGGCTACCGATGGCGGCCCGAGAAGGGCACCGCGGTGGTCGTACGACGGGGCGAGGGCGTCGTACTGGAGATGTGGGACGGACACACCTTCACGGTCACCGTCGACGACGCGGAGGCTGCCGTCCAGGTGATCAAGGCCCGGCTGCGGCCCACGAAGCCGGGCGCTGCCGCGCACTGAGCGCTGTGGATCGCCGGCCGTGATCACCGGGGCGGCCGGTCACCAGGCAGGGGTGCGTCCGGCGCGCGGGTGTGTGTCCGGGGCGCGGGTCGACTGTTCGTCGGCCCAGGGGCGTGCCGTGGCCGTGCCCGCCAGCAGGCCCACACCCACCGACACCGCGGTGAAGCTCAGCGCGTTGCCGATCGCGGCGATGGCGGCGAGCGCCGTCAGGGTCGCGCCCGCGGTGAGCACCACCGGCGTCGGGCGCGGGCCGCGCCACAGGGCGTACAGCACCCAGCCGAACGCCGCCGCCAGCAGGGCCACGCCGACGATGCCCTGCTCGGCCGCCTGCTGCAGGGGCGCCGAGTGGGGCTTGCCGTCGGACAGCAGTGACTGGGCGGACGTGGTGCTCAGCTCCCCGAAGCGGCCCGGGCCGACTCCCAGGGCGGCGTCCTCGCGCAGCAGGTGCCACGCGTCCTCCCAGAGCTGTACGCGGTGCGGCGTCAGCCGCCCTTCGAGGGCGGCCACGAGCCCGCCCGGTACGGCACGCGCGGCGACCGCCCAGGCCAGGCAGGTCACCAGGGCGGCGACCGCGGCCAGTACGGCAAGTCCGGCGCCGCGGTGACGGGTGCGTCCTGCGGCGAGCGAGCACAACAGCACCGCGACACAGGTGACGCAGCCGGTGGTCGAGCCGAGCACGGCCGCCAGCACCGCGGTCCCGGCGGCCAGCAGGCGCAGGGCGATCCGGGCGGCCGGAGCGGTGGCGGCCCAGGCCGCGCAGCACGCGGCACCGGCCGACAGCGTCAGCACGGCCGCCGTGGCCCCGGCGTGTCCCAGGGGCGTGGTGATCTGCGGGCCCGGAGCAAGGTGCGGAACGGCCACGGTCAGCGCGACACCCGCCAGCGCCCCGGCGCAGGGCGCGCCGACCGGCAGCAGCGCCCCGCCGATGCGCCCCGCGGCGTACCCGGCCGCCACGGCCAGCACCGCGAGGAGCACGCCCTCGGGCCGGCCCTCGTGCACCGCGGCCGTGATCAGGGACCAGCCGGCGCAAGCCCCCAGCACCACGACGCCCGCCGCATCGGAAACGATTCTTCTCTCGCCGTCCGCGTCCAGCCCGGACGCGGACGTCAGCCCACGTGAACCCACCCCGCCCCGCCCCCCGCACCACGTCGCCCCCGACCTGTGAAGACCCCGGCCGCACGGGCCGCCACGGGCCGCACGACTGAGGCTTCGGCACACCGTAGCCGCTGGTGGACGGTTTGTGGATGTGTCGTGACGAAATGAGCAGGAACGATGCTGCGGACGCGGGCGACGCCGCGCGTGGCCGTCCGCACGGCGTGGTGCCGCCGCCTCGTGGACCGCGCTGTCGGCCTCAAGGTCACTCGCCTTAGACTCCGGGAGTGACCGTCACCGCAACCTCCGTCGGCGAGTCGGACCAGTTGGAGCCGCGGAACGCGCCCGGGGCGCGGACCTGGGCCCGGCGTCTCGTTCCGCCCGCCGCAGCCGCGCTCTCCGGCCTGCTCCTCTACGTCAGCTTCCCGCCCCGCACCCTCTGGTGGCTGGCCCTGCCGGCCTTCGCCGTCTTCGGCTGGGTGCTGCGCGGCCGGAGCTGGAAGGCGGGGCTGGGCCTCGGTTACCTCTTCGGCCTCGGCTTTCTGCTGCCGCTGCTGGTGTGGACCGGAGTGGAGGTCGGGCCGGGCCCCTGGCTCGCCCTGGTCGTCATCGAGGCGATCTTCGTCGCACTGGTCGGCGCGGGCGTCGCGGCCGTGTCGAAACTGCCCGGCTGGCCGGTGTGGGCAGCCGCTGTGTGGATCGCCGGAGAGGCGGCACGCGCGCGCGTGCCGTTCGAGGGCTTCCCCTGGGGGAAGGTCGCGTTCGGGCAGGCCGACGGGGTGTTCCTGCCGCTCGCGGCGGTGGGCGGTACGCCGGTGTTCGGCTTCGCAGTGGTCCTGTGCGGCTTCGGGCTGTACGAGGCCGTGCGTCTCGGTCTGGAGAGGCGGGCCACCGGAGTCGTGCGGCACATGGCGGCAGCGGTTGCCGTGTTGAGCCTGGGCGTCCCGGTCCTGGCGGCGGTGGCCGCCCGGCCGCTGGTCAGCGACAAGGCCGAGGACGGCAGCGTGACCGTCGCCGCGATCCAGGGCAACGTGCCCCGGGCGGGCCTCGACTTCAACTCGCAGCGGCGGGCCGTGCTCGACTACCACGCGCGTGAGACGGAACGCCTGGCCGCGCAGGTCAAGGCCGGCAAGGTCGCCCGTCCCGACTTCGTGCTGTGGCCGGAGAACTCCTCCGACATCGACCCCTTCGCCAACCCCGACGCCCGTGCCGTGATCGACAAGGCGGCCCAGGCCATCGGTGTGCCCATCTCGGTCGGCGGCGTGGTGGAGCGCGACGGCAAGCTGTACAACGAGCAGATCCTGTGGGACCCGGCGAAGGGCCCCGTCGACACCTACGACAAGCGTCAGATCCAGCCGTTCGGCGAGTATCTGCCGCTGCGCTCGTTCATCGGCGCGATCAACAAGAACTGGACGGCGATGGTCCGCCAGGACTTCAGCCGCGGCACCGAGCCGGGCGTGTTCACCATGGACGGCGCCAAGGTCGGCCTCGTCACCTGCTACGAGGCCGCCTTCGACTGGACCGTGCGCTCCGAGGTCACCGACGGCGCCCAGATGATCTCCGTGCCGAGCAACAACGCCACCTTCGACCGCAGCGAGATGACCTACCAGCAGCTCGCCATGTCCCGGGTCCGCGCGGTCGAGCACAGCAGGACCGTGACGGTGCCGGTGACCAGCGGCGTCAGCGCGATGATCATGCCGGACGGGAAGATCACGCAGAAGACCGGCATGTTCGTCGCCGACTCGCTGGTGCAGAAGGTGCCGCTGCGGTCCTCGCAGACCCCCGCCACGCGACTCGGCATCCTGCCGGAGATCGCCCTCGTGCTGGTCGCGGCCGGTGGTCTGGGCTGGGCCGTCGGCGCCGGTCTGCGCGCACGACGCAGCGGTGACGTGTAGCCGTACGCCTGTCGCACGCTGCCTGAATCGCGCGGGACACCGCGACCGGCCGATTAGGGTCGTCGGCATGGCTACTCCTGACTTCATCCGGACCCTCCGCGCATCGGCCGGCCATCAGCTGCTCTGGCTCCCCGGAGTCACCGCCATCGTCTTCGACGACGAGGGCAGAGTGCTGCTCAACCGCCGGTCCGACACCGGCAAGTGGTCCGTGATCGGCGGCATCCCGGACCCGGGAGAGGAGCCCGCGGCCTGCGCCGTACGGGAGGTCCACGAGGAGACGGCCGTGCACTGCGTCGCCGAGCGGGTCGTCCTCGTCCAGGCGCTCGACCCCGTCACGTACGACAACGGCGACACCTGCCAGTACATGGACATCACCCTGCGCTGCCGGGCCGTCGGCGGCGAGGCACGGGTCAACGACGACGAGTCGCTGGACGTGGGCTGGTTCGACATCGACGCCCTGCCCGAACTGAACGAGTTCGGCCTGCTCCGGATCAAGCAGGCTGTGTCGGACGCCCCCACATGGTTTGACCCCACTGCCCCCAGCTGAACTATGGGGCGTGACCACATGGGGCCGGGCAGGGGCGCTTCCTAAGGTCGACGCATGACCGCGCCCCGTGTCTCCCCGGCCCCCCACGCCTCCCCGCTCGACCTCGGCGGCCGCACCGCGCTCGTCACCGGCGCCGCCGGCGGCATCGGCCGCGCCTGCGCGCTGCGGCTCGCGGCCGCCGGGGCCAAGGTGAGAGCCGTCGACCGGGACGCCGCGGGCCTGGAGACGCTCGCCGAACAGGGCCACGACCTCGCGGGCACCGTGGAACCGCACGTCCTCGACCTCACCGACCTGGACGCCGCCGAACTCGCCGCCGCGGGCACCGACATCCTCGTCAACAACGCCGGGCTCCAGCTGGTGCGCCCCATCGAGGAGTTCCCGCCCGACGCCTTCCACCTGGTGCTCACCGTGATGCTGGAGGCACCGTTCCGGCTCATCCGCGGTGCACTGCCCCACATGTACGGCCAGGGGTGGGGCCGCATCGTGAATGTGTCGTCCGTCCACGGGCTGCGCGCCTCGGCCTACAAGTCGGCCTATGTGGCCGCCAAACACGGACTGGAGGGACTCTCCAAGACCGCCGCCCTGGAAGGCGCACCCCACGGTGTCACCTCGAACTGTGTGAACCCCGCCTATGTGCGCACCTCACTGGTCGAGAAGCAGATCGCCGACCAGGCGCAGGCGCACGGCATCCCCGAGGAACGCGTCCTGTCCGAGGTGCTGCTGCAGGACAGTGCCGTCAAGCGGCTCATCGAACCGGAGGAGGTCGCTGAGGCCGTGGCGTATCTGTGCGCTCCGCAGGCGTCCTTCGTGACCGGCACCTCGCTCGTGCTCGACGGCGGCTGGACCGCTCATTGACTTCCTGGCCCGGCTGTGTCGGTTCCTGGGTTATCCACAGGGCTGACGGGACGGCCCGGTCATGGTGAATCCTGTGAGCATGTCCAGCGATCACGTGCAGTCAGCCGAGCGCTCCGCCGGAACCGCCGAAGCACCGGCGGCCGACCCGGAGACGCCTTTCCTCGAGCTGCTGGCCCGGGGCGCCTCCGCCGACGCCTACGAGCAGCCGGTGCTGCTCGCGCGCGCCGAAGGACGGTCAGCGGAGTGGGTCGCCGCGCTCCAGCGGGCCAAGCCGCTCGCTCTGCGCGTGCGGACGGAGCTGGAGGGACGGCGCCGGCGCGAGGCCGAGCTGTCCGCCCTGTTCGAGACCGCCCACGACCTCGCCGGGCTGCGCGACCTCGACGCCGTGCTCCAGGCGATCGTGCAGCGCGCCCGGTCGCTGCTGGGCACGGACGTCGCCTACCTCAGCCTGAACGACCCGGCGAGAGGCGACACCCACATGCGGGTCACCGAGGGCTCGGTCGCGGCCCGGTTCCAGCAACTGCGGCTCGGCATGGGGGAGGGACTCGGCGGCCTGGTCGCCCAGACCGCACGCCCGTACGTCACCGACGACTACTTCAAGGACGACCGCTTCCAGCACACCCGCACCATCGACGCGGGCGTGCGGGACGAGGGGCTCGTGGCCATCCTCGGCGTGCCGCTGATGCTCGGGCACCACGTCATCGGCGTGCTCTTCGCCGCGGACCGCCGGGCCCGGGTCTTCGAGCGCGAGCAGATCGCCCTGCTCGGCTCCTTCGCCGCCCTCGCCGCGGCCGCCATCGACACCGCCAACCTGCTCACCGAGACCCGGTCGGCCCTCGCCGACCTGGAGCTCGCCAACGAGATCATCCGGGACCGCAGCGGCGTCATCGAGCGGGCCTCCGACGTCCACGACCGGCTCGCCGAACTGGTCCTGCGCGGCGGCGGGGTGCACGACGTGGCCGCCGCGGTCTCCGAGGTCCTCGACGGCACGGTCGTCTTCACCGAGTCCGCCGCCACACCGGCCGAGGCCCTGGAATCGTCTCGCGCGGACGGGCACGCCGTGCGGTTCGAGGACGACTGGATCGCAGCCGTCGCCGCCGGCGGGGAACTGCTCGGCGCCCTCGTGCTGCGGGGCCACCCGGGGCTCGACCCCGTCGACCAGCGCACCCTGGAGCGTGCCGCCATGGTCACCTCCTTGCTCCTCCTCGCCCGCCGGTCCGCCGCCGAGGCCGAACAGCGCGTACGCGGCGAACTGCTGGACGACCTGCTGGACGCCCGCGACCGTGACCCGCGCCTGCTGCGGGAGCGCGCGGCCCGTCTGCACGCCGACCTCGACGCCGTCCACGTGGTGCTGGCCGCGCGTCTCGAAGGCGGCGTGGCCGACGCCGACCAGGAGGCGGACGCCCGCAGACGCCTGGCGGCCGCGGCGTCCCATCTCGCCGCGACCCGGCACGGCCTGGCCGCCGCACGCGACGGCGGCACCGTCCTGCTGCTGCCCCTCGGCCCCGGCGACAGCGCCACCGACCTGGCCCGCCGCGCCGCCCGGCAGCTGGGCACAGCGGTCCACACACCGGTCACCGTCGGTGCCTCCGCACCCGCCGAGGACCTCGCCACCCGCACCGACACCGTGGCCACGGCCTACGCGGAGGCCCGGCGCTGCCTCGACGCCCTGCGGCTGCTCGGCCGCTCCGGGGACGGGGCCGCCGCCGAGGACTTCGGCTTCCTGGGACTGCTCCTGGCGGGCGACCGGGACATACCCGGCTTCGTCGAGCGCACCATCGGCCAGGTCGTGGCGTACGACCGACGACGTGGCACCGAACTGCTGCGCACCCTCGACGCGTACTTCGCCTGCGGCATGAGCCCTGCCCGCACCAAGGACGAGCTGCACGTCCATGTGAACACGGTCGCCCAGCGCCTGGAGCGGGTCGGCCGCCTCCTCGGCGACGACTGGCAGACCCCGGCCCGCGCCCTGGAGATCCAACTCGCCCTGCGTCTGCACCGGTTGTCGGAGCCCGGACAGCACTGACCCCCGTACGTGGCCGGCACGGACGTACGGGGGCTGGGCCGACAGGATCCTGGAGAGTCAGATCGTCCGGGCGTCCTCCGCCGGGGCGGCCGTCGTCCGGTCCGCGTCGGCGTCAGGGGCGACGTCCGCCAGGTCCCGGTGGCGGGTCTCCTTGGCCGCCGCCACCGCCACGACCGTGAGCACGGCGGCGGCGATGACGTACAGGGCGATCGGCGTGGAGCTGCCGTAGTCGGCCAGCAGCGCGGTCGCGATCAGCGGGGCGGGCGCGCCCGCCGCGACCGAGGCGAACTGCGCGCCGATGGACGCTCCGGAATAGCGCATGCGCGTCGCGAACATCTCGGAGAAGAACGCGGCCTGGGGGGCGTACATGGCCCCGTGCAGCACCAGCCCGACGGTGACGGCGAGGATCAGGTTGCCGAAGCCGCCGGTGTCGATCAGCGAGAAGAACGGGAACATCCACAGCCCGACACCCACGGCACCCACCATATAGACGGGACGACGACCGATCCGGTCGGAGAGCGCGCCCCACGCCGGGATGACGGCGAAGTGCACGGCCGAGGCGATCAACACCGCGTTGAGCGCCGTCTGCTTGGAGACGCCGGCCGAGGTGGTGGCGTAGACGAGGATGAACGCGGTGATCACGTAGTAGCTGATGTTCTCCGCCATGCGCGCGCCCATAGCGATCAGGACGTCACGCCAATGGTGCCGCAGCACGGCGACGAGCGGGAGCTTCTCCGCCTCCGCGGCCCGGTCCGCCTTGCGGGCCTCGACCTGCGCCAACGCCTGCTTGAAGACCGGCGATTCATCGACAGACAGACGAATCCACAAACCGACGATCACCAGTACCCCGGAGAGCAGGAACGGGATCCGCCAGCCCCAGCTGCCGAACGCGGCGTCCGACAGGACGGCCGTCAGCAGGGACAGCACACCGGTCGCGAGCAACTGCCCCGCCGGTGCGCCGGTCTGCGGCCACGATGCCCAGAACCCGCGCCGCCGCGCGTCCCCGTGCTCCGACACCAGCAGCACGGCACCGCCCCACTCACCGCCGAGTGCGAACCCCTGGACCAGCCGGAGCACGGTGAGCAGGACCGGCGCGGCCGTCCCTATGGTGGCGTGCGTCGGCAACAGCCCGATCGCGAAGGTCGCTCCGCCCATCAACAGCAGACTCAGCACCAGCAGTTTCTTGCGCCCGATCCGGTCGCCGTAGTGCCCGAACACCAGCGCGCCGAGGGGCCGGGCGGCGAATCCGACCGCGTACGTCAGGAACGACAGCAGCGTGCCGACGAGGGGATCGGAGTCCGGGAAGAACAACTTGTTGAACACGAGCGCGGCGGCCGAGCCGTAGAGGAAGAAGTCGTACCACTCGATGGTGGTGCCGATGAGGCTGGCGGCGACGATGCGCTTGAGGTTGCCCTGGGGCGGGGGAGCGGTTGCTGCGGAGGCCATGGGCGCCACTTCCTCGTGTGCGGTGGGGACGGGTACGTGTCGGCACACGGTAGAAACATGCAGGTCAGGCGCACATGTGGTGGGACTACATAGTTCGCGGGCGGGGTGTGCGTGTCGCCCCCATGCCAGTGCTTCAAGGGCCGTCCTGAGGGCTTCATCGGTGGCTGATCAGACAGAGTCCATGTTGCGTAAATCCACCCAGAGGGGGCAGTGACGCCTCGCCACAGGGGCATCTCCGCGAGCGGCCGACCCTGTGCTGCGATCGTGACCACAGTTGACATGGCGCCGCTGCTCTAGGCTCGCATGCACCAACAGTGGCTGCCTGAGCCGCGAGAACACGTAAGGCGGGGTCCGTCCGGGGGCGCGCCCGGGCTGGATCCCGCCGTACGTGATGTGCAGGTCGGGCCAGATGGCATCCGTCTTCGGGGGAGCGTCTGCCGCTTCCGTCAGACCGGTGACGGCCTTCTCGGTGTGTCTGGCCAGCGGCAAGTGCTGTGCACGACGCAGACAGTCAGGGCGCTGTACGCGGCGCTTCACGCGGCCTTGGCCAGGGCGGACCGGTCCTTGCTGGGCGCATGCCGGTCGGGTGCCGCGAGTGTGGTCATGGCTCCTCGTTCGTCGTGGCGCGGCCATAGGAGGAGGGCACCGATTGCTCCCGCCCCGGCCAGGACCGCGAGGAAGGACCAGGCGAGAGTGAAGCCGGTGTTCGTGCCGAGCCACCCCGCGACGGGATAGGTGATCAGCCAGGCCAGGTGCGACAGAGAGAACTGGGCGGCGAATGCCTCGGGGATCGCGTTCCGTCCGACGGAGGCGCGCAGGACCTTGCCGGTCGGTGTGATGATCAGTGCCATGCCGATGCCGACGACGGTCCAGATGATCGCCGTACCGGTCCAGGTGGTGAGACCGGCCGCGATGAGCGTCACCGCGGCGGTCGTGCCGCCCACGAGGACTCCGGCGCCCGTCATCATGACGGTGCGGGCAGCGATCCGGTCGAGAACGCGGGGGAGTGTGAGGGCGGCCAGGAGGGTTCCGGTGCCGGAGGCGGCGAGCATCCAGGCGACGTCCGAATGCGAGCCGCCGAGCTCGTCACGGACGTAGTTGACGGTGTTCACGACGACTATCGACCCTGCCGCCGCAACCACGAGATTGAGCGCCATGATGCCGCGCAGCCGCGGTGTCCTGAGGAACGTCCTGATCCCTGCTGCCGCCTTGTCCCACGCCTTGGTGTGGGTGCTGGGGCGGGCGTCGGGGATGCGCGTCGAGAGGACGAGCAGGGCGGAGATGAGGAACCCGGCGGAGGTGCCGAGGAACAGCCAGCCGAAGCTGATGAACGTCAGGGCGACAGCTGCCAGCAGGGGGCTGAGCAGGCTCTCCATGGTGGAGGCGACCTGGGACGCGGACAGGGCACGTGTGTAGTCGGACTCGTCGGTGACGATGTCGGGGATGACGGCCTGGAACGTCGGGGTGAATGCCGCGGAGGCGGCCTGTAGCAGGCCGATCAGGACGTAGATGTGCCAGACCTCGGTGACCAGCGGCAGTGCCAGGACCACCGCACCGCGGACCACGTCGAGGAGGACCAGGAGGGTTCTCCGGGGGAGTCGGTCGACGTACGCGGCAGCCAGAGGGGCTATGGCCACGTACATGACCATCTTGATGGTCAGGGCGGTACCGAGGACCATGCCGGCACGCGGACCGGCGAGGTCGTAGGCGAGCAGCCCGAGGGCCACTGTGGTCAGTCCGGTACCGAACAGGGCGATGACTTGGGCACTGAACAGGTGACGGTAGTCGCGGACGGCGAACAGGCGCATGGCTGGTTCCTTCCGTATCCATGCGGCGGGGCACGGGCTCGGGGTGGAGGCCGTGCCCCGCGAGTACAGGCGGGGATGTCCCTAGGCACGGGTGTCGCTTTCGGGTGTGAGACCGGCGAGCAGGTTGAAGGCGCCGGTGAGGATGTTGAGTGCGACGACGCCGACGACGTCGGCTATCGCGCGGTCGCTGTAGCCGTACTCACGCAGCGCGATGACCTGTTCGTCGGTGATCGACGTCGGCTCGCGATAGATCTGGAGGGCGAGGATGATGATCGCCGCGATCGCGGGATCGGCCGAGGTGCCCGTGTGGGCTCGCTCGATCTCCTCCTCGTCCACTCCCATCGCGCGGGCGGCATTGACATGCGAGTCGAGGCACAGCCTGCATCCCTGCAGGGCCTGGACGGCGATCGAGATCCGTTCGCTGATCCTTCGGTCGAGTTTGGCTCGTCCCATGGCGCGGCTCAGCTGGAGGTAGCCGCCCAGCACGGCCGGCGAGTGCGCCATCGTGGAGACCTGTCACCGATCTGGCCATGGCGGCAGACCAGGTCGGCGAGGAGGTCGCGCGAGGCGCCGACCGCCGTGTCGGGCGTGAGTCGGGTCAGGCGGGGCATGGCGCTCCTTCCGATGGAGGAGATGGGCGGGGGCGGTGGGCTCGATGAGGTGAGCGCACCTTGGGTGTGCCGTGTGCCGTGGCAGGCGATCGGCGGCCGTCATGCGTCAGTGGTGTGCATGGCCGCTGTGGTGGTCGCCTCTGTGCCCGGGTGCGGCCTGAGAGGTCGCGTCTGAGCGGGGCGTGGTCGTGGTGGTCTGAACCGTGAACTCAGCCGTCCGGACGACGTCGTTGTGCTGGAAGTCCAAGTACAGGCGGTAGGTGCCGGCCGAAGGCGCGACCGCCATGAAGGCGATCTCGGGTCCCGGCGCGGTGGTGCCGTCACCGGGTTCGCCCTCCGGATGGACGTGGAGGTAGCCAAGGTCTCCGACCCGCAGTGCTACCAGGTGCCCGTACGCGGCCAGGTAGGGCTGCAGGTCGGTGACGGGGCGGTCGTTCCGGCTGACGGTGAGGGTCAGCTCGCTCGGCTCGCCGGGCAGGAGTCCGCCGTCGAGCGTGACGGTGTACTCGCCGATCTGTGCGATCCAGGTGGCCTGGGGGAGCGGCTGCGGGTCGTACGTCCCGGCGACCGCGACGTCGATCCCCAGCGTCATGGTCCCGTCGTGGCCGACCGGGTGGATGTCGGCGAAGAATCTCCAGTCCCCGGGTTCCAGGGCCAGTTCGACGCTCCAGGTGCCCTTCTCGTCCATCACCGGGTGCACGTGCTGAAAACCGGTCGTGTCGCGCCGGACGGCGATGAAGTGCAGTTCTTTCTCGTGCTCGGGCGTGAACTCGGTCACCGCCTGCCCGTCGGGACCGATCACCCGGAAGCTGACTGGCTGCACGTCGGCGGTGAGGATCGTCGAGTCGAGCTCGAGCGTGTACCCGTTCTCGGAGACTGACAGGCCACCGGGCTGGGCTCCGCCGTGGACGCCGTGGACGCCGTGGTTGGCCTGGTCGTGGCCGAAGTGATCGCTCATGACATCTCCCATGGTCCTATGCGCCTTCAGGCGTGGTCCGCTCAGGACGTTGCCCGTAACCATATACCCCCCGGGGGTATTTCCTCCATGGTCAAAATTCCGCGAGACGGCTTGCAGGAGTGGATTCACCAGAGGCCTCTGTCCGCCAGCCTCGTGGCGTCGGCGTGTCGGCGCAGCTGCCCTTGCGGTGGTTGGCGCGCGGTTGAAGGGCCAGTGCATTACCGACGAGCGACAGCCGGCGCTGCCGTCCCATCAGTGGTGGGCCGGCGTGCCGGCAGCCGGATTCGGGTTTGCCGGCGGCTGGTAGGCGTTGCTCTGCTGCATCGCCGCTTTACGGTGCCCAGGAGCCACGCGGCGGGCTGCAACCGACGTGGGTGCCACTGGTGCACGACGACGCCAAGCAGCTCAACGGGCCCAGGCCTGACGGATGGCGTCCCGCGAGGTGGTGTAGGGGATCAAGGCGCCGGAGCCCGCAGCCCGAGGATACGTAGGGGTCCGCGTATAACCCGCCTTGGCAGGACGCATCGCGGGCTGCCGCCTCCGCGGACGGCGCCGCGGGGACGTCCGTCGCGCCGACGCACGACTCGCGGCCGAATCGACGCCCCTCATCGTCCGTCAGCGCTGGATGTGGACTCCGGCCTTCCGTCGGCAGGGCATGCCCGTGAGCATGTTGCTGGTGGCGGCGGTGATGACCGAGTCGAGCCGGTCCCGGGCGTGCAGGAGATCGGTAATGTGCTGGTCGACATGACCGCGCTCCGTCGCCAGCCGCTCGAGCAGGGCGGGTGTGGCACGGCCGTCGATGACGCACGGCAGGAGCTCGGCGATGGTCTTGCTGGACAGCCCGGCGGCGTACAGCTGCTGGATGAGCTGGACCCGGTCGACCGCGCTCTCGGGGTAGTGGCGCTGGCCGCTGGAACTGCGCTCGGCGCTGAGCAGGTTCTGCTCCTCGTAGTAGCGCAAGGCCCGGACACTGACGCCGGTCCGGGCGGCGAGTTCTCCGACGCGCATCTCGTCTCCTGTGCGACTTCCGTCACGCGACTTGCCTCTGACGTCAACGTCAGGTTTTAGCGTAACCGACGTGCGCCTCACCACGGGGCTCTCCCGGTTCCTCTCCTGGCGCACGAAGGCCCGAACGAAGGAGTACGCGAGAATGACCGCGAGCCAGATGACCGGCCTCACGGACCCCCCGTTCACCCCGACTGTGTCGGTCAAGCCGGTCGTGCTTCCCGCGCCGTATCGCGGCGAGGACCTGCCCGTACGCGTTTCCGCACCGGTCACTGGTACGAATCTGCCGATCGTGCTGTTCGCGCACGGATTCGGTTCGCATCTGGATGGCTACGCGCCGCTGGTCGACCACTGGGCGTCCCATGGTTTCGTAGTGATCCAGGCCACGCACCTCGACTCCAAGCGCTTCGGTATCCCCGCTGACGATCCCCGCAAGCCCCACATGTGGCGCTACCGCGTGCAAGACATGAAGCAGATCCTCGACGAACTCGATCACCTGGAGGCGTCCGTACCCGCCCTGGTCGGCCGGGTGGACCGCAGCCGCATCGTCGCGGCAGGGCATTCCTTCGGCGGTCAGACCGCGGGTGTCCTCGTGGGCCTGCGTGTCACGGACCCGACGACAGGCATCGCGCAGGACATGTCCGACCGCCGGGTCATGGCCAGCGTCCAGCTGGCCACCGCCGGCAAGGGCGGCGACGAATTGACCCCCTTCGCCCTCGAGAGCGCTCCCTGGCTGCTCGGCCAGGACTTCTCCCACATCACCGCGCCCGGACTCGTCGTTGCCGGGGACAAGGACGAACTCCCGCTCTCCACCCGGGGACCGTCCTGGACGACCGATCCGTACACCCTGAGCCCCAGCGGCAAGAGCCTGCTGACGGTCTACGGCGGCCAGCACTCCCTCGGCGGCATCGCGGGCTACGCGGCAGCAGAAACCACCGACGAACATCCCGGCCGCGTCGCCCTCGTCCGGCAAGTCACCCTCGCTTACCTCCGCCACGTCACCGGCATCGACCACACCGACTGGGAAACGGCGCAAGCCGCGCTCGCCGGTGACTCCCACCCGCTGGGACGACTGGAGTCGAAGTAGCCACCCTCGCCAGATCCGGCTGCCACACGATGGCGTACCGCCTGTTCCTGGACTTCCGGCACGAGGGCAAGGTCCGTTCGGCAGCCTTCACGGTGCATGCGGGCGGCGCGGTGGCCGAGTCCGAGCAGCCCTCACAGGCAGAGTCGGCCGAGGAAAGGCCGGGGCACGCACACTGAGGCGCGCAGCCCTCACCCAGTTCCGGTGCGGGCTGCTCCCCAATACGGCGGCCGGATCAGGTCGCCTGAGCACTCACCGCAGCAAACAAGCCTTTCATCTGACGAGTTAACCCAGTGTTTCGGCACGGGTGGTCGATCACCTCCAGAGAGCCGCTAGGATCACGGCATGATTACGGCTTGGTCGCCCTGGCGCATCGTCAGGACCCGCTCTGGTGCGGGTCCGCTGCTGCGCGTACTGGCCATGGCCGTGCTCCTGTTCGGCGTCCTCGTGACGCACGGCGTGCACGTGGACAGTGTCAAGGGACACCTCTCCACCAGCGCAACGGCCTTCACCGCACCGTCGGACGGCGGCGTTCGCGATGCAGGCGTCGCGCCGACGCTGTCCGCCGCGGATGCCGACGATCACCATGGGAGCCATGGGCCGTCACATCCTGGCGAGCACTGCGTATCCGGACAGCCTCAGCAGGCTTCTGCCCTGGTATCGCCCTGCTTTGCAGCGTCGGTTCGCGAATCGACCAGTTCCTACGACGCCTCGACCGTTCGAGGGCCGACCGCTGGTGGGCCCATGGACGGTGAGTCTCCCGTGGCTCTCAGAGCAGCCTCCGTGGTGCGGCAGGTCTAGAGGTACGCAGTCCCTCCAACCGGCCTGCCGGATGTCACCGGTTCGGCTGGTACCGCGCGACGAGCGTCCTGCCCCGGACTCATGATGGGTCGTCCCGTTCGTCGAAGCCGTCCTGCCCCCACCCATGTCTGCGCCTCACTCCGACTTGCCGGAGACGTGGCAGCAGCGCGGAGGACCTGTGTCGACCCATTCCCGTACGCCCTCGCACGCCCTACGGACCCCATGCGGCTCACCGTCGTCCCGCCGATTCGTCTCGGCGATCCGCGGCGCCCTCGTGATGGCGCTCGTGCTCTGCGCCGTCCTGCACGGCGTATCTGAGGAGACGCACGAGTCGGTGTCCGTGCCCGCCGCATTCTCCGCGACGGCAGCGGACAAGGACCCTCACGGCCCCCACGCTCCCCACGGGGCCGAGGAGTGTGCGGCGGACGTGATCGTGCGCACCGCGGCCCAGCCGGCCGAGGAACGTGCCCTCGGCGCGATGGCCGTCGTACTCCTTGCCGTGTCCGTGGTGGCCGGGAAACCCCTCCTGTGGCGCGACCGCCGTAGACGTCGGAGCGCACGCACCGGCCGCGCGGCGCTCGCTCGCACGTCGCGGTGGCGGATCTAGACCACTTGCTCGCAGCCGACCGACTTCACGGCTGCCGCGTGCCCATGGCCTGAGCGCGGACGCATCGTCCGCCCATGACCAGGACGCGCGAGATGAACCGCACAGGTATTCATCGAGCGAGAGTGAACACAAAGACATGCAGTCATTGACCAAGGCCGCGACCTCCTCCGGCCGGTCCGCCCTGTCCGGGCTGGTGGGCAACACCCCGCTGCTGCGGGTGTCGGAGCCGCTGGCCCCGACCGGGCGTGGCTTCTGGGCGAAGCTCGAAGGCTTCAACCCCGGCGGCATCAAGGACCGTCCCGGGCTGCACATGGTGGAGCGGGCCCGTGCCCGTGGCGACCTGCGGCCCGGCGGACGGATCATCGAGTCCACCAGCGGCACCCTGGGCCTGGGGCTGGCCCTGGCCGGGATGGTGTACGGCCATCCGGTCACCCTGGTCACCGATCCGGGGCTGGAGTTGTCCATGACCCGGCTGCTGACCGCGTACGGCTCCCAAGTCAACGTCGTCTCCGAGCCTCATCCCACGGGCGGCTGGCAGCAGGCCCGCCGCGAGCGCGTGCAGCGGCTGCTGGCGCAGCACCCCGGCTCCTGGTGCCCGGACCAGTACAGCAACCCCGACAACGTCGCCGCCTACACACCGCTGGCTCTTGAACTCGCCTCCGAGATGGGCCACATCGACGTGCTGGTGTGCAGCGTCGGCACCGGCGGCCACTCGGCCGGCGTCTCCCGTGTCCTGCGCCAGCTCTACCCCGAGCTGACCGTCGTCGGCGTGGACACCATCGGCTCCACGATTTTCGGCCAGCCCGCCCGGCCCCGGCTGATGCGCGGCCTCGGCTCCAGCATCTACCCCCGCAACGTCGCCTACGAGAACTTCTCCGAGGTGCACTGGGTCGCCCCGCACGAGGCCGTGTGGACGTGCCGCCAACTGGCCGCCTCCCACTACGCCACCGGTGGCTGGAGCGTGGGCGCGGTCGCGCTGGTGGCCGGCTGGCTGGCCCGGACGATGCCGGCGGACGCACGGATCGTCGCGATCTTCCCCGACGGTCCGCAGCGTTACCTGGGGACGGTCTACGACGACGACTACTGCGCCGCCCACGGCCTGCTGGAGTCGCCACCGTCACCCGAACCGGAGCTGCTCGGCCGCCTGGACGAGAAGGAGGTCACCCGCTGGACCCGGTGCACCACGGTCGTCGATCCCCTCACCCTGCAAGGCGCCCAGGGCGGATCGGATGTCGAGGCCGACGCTTCGGAGGAGGACCGGTGAAGGGGCTGCTCACCCAGGTCCGTTCGTACGAAGGCAGCGTCCAGCTGTTGATGGTGAACCAGTTCACCATCAATCTCGGCTTCTACATGCTGATGCCCTATCTGGCCGCCCACCTCTCCGGAACGCTCGGGCTGGCCGGCTGGATCGTGGGACTCGTCCTCGGCGTACGGAACTTCAGCCAGCAGGGCATGTTCCTGGTCGGGGGCACGCTCGCCGACCGGTTCGGCTACAAGCCGCTGATCGTCGCCGGGTGCGTGCTGCGCACCCTCGGCTTCGCGACGCTCGGACTCGTCGACTCCCTGCCCGCCCTGCTCGCCGCCTCCGCGGCCACCGGGCTGGCC
This sequence comes from Streptomyces sp. NPDC040589, assembly GCF_055594445.1. Lineage (NCBI taxonomy): Bacteria > Bacillati > Actinomycetota > Actinomycetes > Kitasatosporales > Streptomycetaceae > Streptomyces > Streptomyces sp. NPDC040589. The sequence goes on from NZ_JBVIWP010000004.1 coordinate 677,071, forward strand.
GGTGCGCTGTTCAACCCGGCCGTGCGGGCGTACCTCGCGGCCGACGCGGGGGAGCGCAGGGTCGAGGCGTTCGCCCTGTTCAACGTGTTCTACCAGGCAGGCATTCTGCTCGGCCCGCTGGCCGGCATGGTGCTGACCGGCGTGGACTTCCGCATCACCTGCCTGGTCTCCGCCGGGATCTTCGCCCTGCTGAGCGTCGTACAGATCCGCGCGCTGCCCGCCAGGAGGTCACAGGACGCCAAGCGGCAGGACGCTCACGCCGGCCAGGGTGTGCTCGTCCAGTGGCGCGGCATCCTCGCCAACCGGCCGTTCCTGCTCTTCTCCATCGCCATGATCGGTTCCTACGTCCTGTCCTTCCAGGTCTACCTGGCATTGCCGCTGGAGGTGCGCCGGCTCGGCGGCGACGGGGAGTCCGGCACGGCGGCCGTGGCGATGCTCTTCGCCGTCTCCGGGCTGACCACGATCCTCGGTCAGACGCGAGTGACGGCGTGGTGCAAGGCGCGGTACGAGCCAGGACAGGCACTCGTGCGCGGACTGGCAGCGATGGGGCTGGCCTTCGTGCCCCTACTGCTCGCCACCGCCGTGCCGGTACCGGAGTCAGGGGTCGGATTGTGGCTGCTCGCGGCGGTTCCGCCGACGCTCGCCGCGCTGCTGCTGGCCATCGGCACGATGATCGCCTACCCGTTTGAGATGGACACCATCGTCCGCCTCTCCGGTGACCGCCTCGTCGCCACCCACTACGGGCTGTACAACACGATCTGCGGCATCGGCATCACCGTCGGAAACCTCGGCACGGGCGCCGCGCTCGACGCCGCCCGCGCGGCCGGGTTGCCCGCGCTGCCCTGGATCACGCTGTGCGCGCTCGGCCTGGCCTGCGCGGCCGCCCTGTACGGCCTGCACCGCACCGGCCGACTGGCGCCGCCGGCCTCCGAGCCGCTCGCCGCGACCGTCTGACCCACCAACCCTCCGGCCCAGGGGCGGGGCACCACACGGTGCCCCGCCCCTACTGGGCTCTGCCCTCTTTCAGGAGTCATTCATGCCCGCTCCTGCGGTGCCCTTCCCCGAGCCGACCCCGTTGCAGCTCCGCCCCTTCCGGGCAGTGCGCTACGACGCGGACCGTGTCGGCGACCCGTCCGAGCTCCTCGCCTCGCCCCACGACAACCTTCACCCAGCCCGGGTCCGCGCGCTCCGACGCCACCCGCACCACGTGGCGCGACTGCTGTACGCGGACGCACCGCATGGCGCCGCATGCGAAATGGCGCGCTGGCTGCGACGCGGCGTACTCCGCCGGGACGAGCGGCCCGCACTGTACGTCTACCAGCAACAGCGTGGCGCCCGGATCCTCCAACGTGGCCTCATCGGCGACCTGTTGCTGCCACGCCAGGCGGGACAACTGCTGCCGCACGAAGAGGTGTCGGCTCGTGTGGTCAGGCAGCGCGCCGCCCATATGTCAGGGCTGCGCGCCCAATTGGAGCCGCTGCTGCTGGCCCACCGAGGCACAGAGTCGACGACCGCACAGCTCGTGGACCACACCACCCGCCGAACGCCTGTCGCCGTCGCCCGGACCGGACAGATCACCCACATATTGTGGGCCTGCGATGACCCCGCGGAACTCGCCCGTCTGGTCAGTGGTCTGTCCGTACGGCAGGCACTCATCGCTGATGGCCACCACCGCCACGCCGCCTGCCTCCAGCTGAGCGGCGATGCGGCAGGCCCGTGGACCAGCAGCCTCGCTCTCCTGGTCGATACCGTCACGTCTCCGCTTCGGCTCTCCGCGATCCATCGACTGCTGCCGGCACTGGAACCGGAGAAAGCCGCACGCAACGCGGCCGAAGTGGCCCGAGTACTCCCGCTGCCAGGAGGACCGCATCCGCCCGAGCCCGGCGAACTCATACTGACCGGCGGGGGAGAGGCCTGGAGCATCACACATCCTGATCCTCGAGCCCTGGAAGAAGCCCTGGCGGATCGTCCCAGCCAGTGGGCGCAGCTCCCCGCTGCCGTCAGCGACCACCTGCTGCTCCGCCACGCCTGGTCCGTGCCCGACCTGCCCGGTGCCGTGACGTACTTCCACGACATCCGCCAGGCCACGGCTGCCGTGTCCGCTCCTGGTAGCGGCAGCGCGCTCCTCATGCCGGCGATCAGTCAGGACACGGTGTGGGAACTGGCCGGTGCCGGCGTGCTGTTGCCCCGGAAGTCCACCTCGTTCGGTCCCAAGCCGACGGCCGGTCTGGCGATGCGCGTGCTGGGCCTGTCGTAGCGCCGTTTCGGTGGTCTCGACGGGGCGTGCCGCTATGTGCTCTGTGGGCTGTAGTGGCCCAGGAACATGTCGATGCCGCTGGTGATGAGACGGTCGGTCAGGTCCTCGTCGATATGTGTGCCGTAGGAGCTGAAGACCATGTGGGGAAAGACCAGAAGCCCGTAGAACTGGATGATCGCCACCTGTAGCTCGGGGATCACGAGTCGGCCTTGATCCGCAAGGGTGCGCAGGGCGCCTGCGACTGCGGGGTGGTGGCTTTCCGTGCCGCGGTGTCTCCAGGCCTCGCCCAGCTCGGGGAAGCGGTGGAGCTCGGCGGCGACGAGGTTGCGCAGGGCGGTGACCTCGTGGTTGGTGCGGACGGCGTGGACCCAGGTGCGGGCCGCCTCGACGAGGGCGGCCCGCAGGTCCCCGGCTTCGGCCAGGCCCTCCAGCGCGGCCGACGACTCTCCGGCGAGCGGCTCGTCGAGCGCGGTCGTGATCACCGCGGTGAACAGGGCTTCCTTGCTACCGAAGTGGTTGTAGACGGTCACCTTGGAGACGCCTGCCTCGGCGGCGATGCTGTCCATTCCCACGCCGAAGCCCTCCCGCAGGAACAGCTCGCGGGCGGCCCGCAGGATGGCCTGCCGCTTGAGCTCTGCGCGGGGCCCGCTGGGGGGCCGTTTGACGCTGTCCACGCTCATGACCTCGACCCTAGCACTCAGCTGAACTGAACTGTTGAGTTCATATGAACTGAACGGTACGGTTCAGATCGGAACGCCGGTCGAGCAAGGCCGTGCGCGCGAAAGGGGACCCCGTGCCTTCTGTGACTCATCCGGTGACCGCTTCACCACAGACTGGCGACCCGCCGGTCCGGCGATGGCTCACCCTCGCCGTCGTGAGCGTGAGCCTGCTGGTCGTCGGGCTCGACACCACCGTGCTGAACGTCGCCCTGCCGACCCTCGTCGGTGAGCTCGGCGCCTCCACCAGCCAGTTGCAGTGGATTGTCGACAGCTATGCGCTGATGTCCGGCAGTCTGGTGCTGTTCTGCGGCAGTCTGGCGGACCGGCTCGGCCGCAAGTGGATCTTCATGTCGGGGCTGGCGCTGTTCACGGTGGCGTCCGTGGTTGCCGCTTATGCCGGCTCGGTCACCACCCTCGTGGTAGCGCGTGGAGCCATGGGTGTCGGCGAGGCGTTGATCATGCCGGCCACGCTCGCCGTCATCGGGAACGTATTCCCGCGCGGTGCCGACCGCACCAAGGCGATCGGCATCTGGTCGGCGGCCGTCGGCGTCGGGACGGTGATCGGGCCGATGGTGGGCGGCTGGCTGCTGAGCCACTACTGGTGGGGCTCGGTGTTCCTGATCAACCTCCCCATAGGTATCGCGGGTCTGATCGCCGCCGCCCTCGTGGTGCCCGATTCCCGCGCCCCCGAGAGCGGACGGCTGGACCCGGCCGGGGCACTGCTGTCCGTCGTGGCCGTGGCGAGTGTGCTGTGGGCAGTCATCGAGGGGCCCGACCGCGGCTGGACGAGCCCCGCAGTGCAGGCCGCCTTCGCGGCGGGCGCCCTCCTGCTGGCCGCCTTCGTCGCCTGGCAGCGCAAGTCCGCCTCGCCGATGCTGCCGCCTCGGATCTTCCGGCACCGTGCGCTCGCGGCTGGTGACTTGCTGGTCCTGCTGGGAGCGTTCACGCTGATCGGCACGCTCTTCGTGGCCGTACAGCACTTCCAGTTCGTGCTCGGGTACAGCGCCGGGCAGACCGGAGTGCGGCTCGGCCCCGCCGCGCTCGCCCTGCTGGTCGCCGGCCCGCTGGCGGGTGTCCTCGCGCCGCGCCTCGGCATGCGTACGGTATCGGCCGGCGGGCTCGCCCTACTCTCCGCCTCCGCCGCGGTGCTCGCCACCACCGAGGCAACGGACGGCTACGACCTGGCGCTTGTGGCGATGTTGCTGCTGGGAGCGGGCGCCGGGTTCGTCATCACCGCCACCAGCGACGCCATCGTCGGCTCGCTGCCGGAAACCGACCTCGGCGTCGGCTCGGCCACCAACAGCGCCGCCATACAACTCGGAGCGGCGACCGGAGTCGCGGTCATGGGCAGCCTGCTCTCCGACCGCTACCGCAGCGGACTCGAAGCCACCCCTGTCCCTGTTCCCGAGGGACTCCTGGAATCCGCCAAGGACTCCCTCGGCACCGCGCTCGCACTCGCCGAACGCCTGCCCGGCGAGGCCGGAGCCTCGTTCGCCGAAGCTGCCCGCCATGCCTTCGTCGACGGCATGGGAGCAGCGATGTCCGCCGGAGCAGGCGTCACGGCGGCAGGTGTGCTCCTCGCCCTTCTCCTCGCGCCGTCCCGAGGCGCGGACACGACCGGAACAACGCACCAGAAGGACTCGTCATGACCCACTCCGCAGCCGGTGCCCCGCACATGGCCGAACACGACACTCCTCCGCCCGCCGACCTGCGACGCTGGGCAGCCCTCGCACTGATCTGCCTCGCCCAGTTCATGCTGATCCTCGACGTCACCGTCGTGAACGTCGCCCTGCCCGACATGGCGGCCGACCTCGGCCTCGGCCGGGAGACGCTGACCTGGGTGGTCACCGCCTACACCCTCTGCTTCGGCGGGTTGATGCTGCTCGGCGGCCGACTCGCCGACGCTCTCGGCGCCCGCCGGACCCTGCTCGTCGGCCTCGCTCTCTTCACCGCCGCCTCACTGGTCACTGGTCTGGCCCAGAGCGCCCCGGCACTGCTCGGTGGCAGGATCGGCCAGGGCGTCGGCGCGGCCTTGCTGTCCCCGGCAGCGCTGTCCATCGTCACCACGACCTTCCACGGTGCGGAACGCACCAAGGCCCTCGGTGTCTGGGCGGCGATCGGCGGCACCGGTTCGGCGGCCGGCGTGCTCCTCGGCGGGGCTTTGACCGACGGTCCCGGCTGGCAGTGGGCTTTCTTCGTCAATGTGCCGGTCGGACTGCTCCTGTTGGTCGCCCTGCCCGCCCTCGTGCCGGCCCGGGCCCCGCAGCCCGCGCGGCTCGACGTACCTGGTGCGCTCCTCGTCACCACGGGTACGGCCGCCCTGATCTACGGCCTGGTGAAAGCGGGGGACGCCGGCTGGGCGGCCGCCTCGACCCTGCTGCCGCTGGCAGGTGCGGCGGTCGCATACGCGGCCTTCGCGGGGGTCGAACGAACCAGTCGCGCCCCACTGATGGACCTGCGGATGTTTACTCGGCGGCCGGTGCTGGCGGGAGCGTTCTTGATGTTGATCGCCACGGGCCTGCTGATCGCGTACTTCTTCCTCGGGTCGATCTATCTCCAGCACATCCGCGGCTTCAGTGCACTGAAGACCGGCGTGGTTTTCCTGCCCGTCGCCGTGGGCACCGGTATCGGTGCCCACCTCGCCTCCCGGCTCGTGGGCCGGATCGGCAGCCGTCCGACGGCCGTCGCCGGCATGGCCGTCGCGGTCGTCGGCACCATCCCACTGACCCGGTTGTCCGAGACCGGCGGTGTGTACGGCGGGCTTCTGCCAGGCTTCGTCATCGCCTCCCTCGGCCTCGGCGCGGTCTTCGTCACCGCCACCACGACCGCTCTGGGCATGGTCGGGCACCGGGAGGCAGGGCTCGCCTCGGGAGTCGTCAACACCTTCCACGAGGTGGGTGGCTCGGTCGGCGTCGCCGTCGTCTCGACCGTCGCAGCCTCCGGCTTCGAGCGTGGCTCGGTGGAAGGCTTCGGCGACGCGTTCACGGTGTGCGCCGTGGCGGCCGCTATCGGCGCCGTCGTGTCCCTGGGGCTTGTCCCGCGAGGCAAACCGCAGTCGACGGGTGGCCCGCATGTGCACTGACCAGAGCCCCTTTCCACACCTGGCTGGCTCCAAGGAGCGCGCCCGAGGAGCCCGGGCGGTCATCCTCCTTGCTACCGTCACCGCGATCGGCCGTCGCCGCTCCGGTGCGCACGCACGCCCGCGAGGAATCATGAACAAGCGTTTTGCCGCCATGCCAGCCACGGCCCTGGCTCTCACTCTCTCCCCGGTTGCCTGCTCCGACAGTGGAGACGACTCGGACTCCACCGGCTCCACCGCGTCCGGGAGGACCGTGAGCCACATCCACGGTCTCGGTCTGGACCCCGCCGACCAGCGCCTGTACGTCGCCACCCACGAAGGCGTCTACACCCCCGACGCCGAGGGGGAGCCGGAGCTGGTCGGCAACAGCAAGGACGACTTCATGGGCTTCACCGTGGCCGGTGCGAAGACCTTCTACGCCAGCGGCCACCCGACCTCCGGTGGCAACAAGGGGCTCATCAAGAGCACCGACGCGGGCAAGACCTGGAAGTCCCTGTCCTTGTCCGGCGAGTCCGACTTCCACGCCCTGGACTTCGCCCACGGCACGGTCTACGGCTACGACTCCACCAACGGTCTGGTGCGCACGACCAAGGACGGCGTCTCCTGGAAGGAGGGCGCGCGGGTGGAAGCCATCGACATCGCGGTCAGCCCGCAGGAACCCGACATCGTGCTCGCCACCACCGCTGACGGCGTAGCCCGGAGCGCCGATGGCGGCAGCACCTTCGCCAAGGGTGAGAAGCCCGTGATGGCCTTCCTCTCCTGGGCGGCGAAGGACGCCTTGTACGGCATCGACACCTCCGGCGGCGTACACCGCAGCAGCGACGGCGGCAGCACCTGGAAGAAGGCCGCCACCGTGCCGGGCGGCCAGCCCCAGGCTCTCACCGCCGTCGACGCTGAGCACATCCTGGCAGCCACCCAGACCGGGGTGTACGAGTCGAAGGACGGCGGCAATGCGTTCACGAAGCGCCTCGCCGTCGAGACGAGCGGCGCCCACTGAGCGGTATCTCCCCACGCAGGAGACTCCCTACCGGAGTCTCCGGCGTGCACGTACGCCCTGCGGTGCCCCGATGGTTCCAGGGACTGTCCGCAGGAGCTTCGGCCTGTGAGTCATACACCCCGGGCGGGACGCCCGGGCGGAGTCCGCAGCCTCACGGCAATGAGTGACGTAGGGAAGTCGGGGCGACGGAGGCGTCAGCCGGCCATCATGACGAGCATGGCGCACATTGTGCCGCCCATGCCGATGTGGGCCGTCAGCGCTGCGCCCGGTGACGTACCCGGCGGGCGACGGCGGCTGCCTGCTGCCGCGTGTGCCCGGCGCTTGTTCCCTCCTGGCCGGGCCTTGTCCCATACGGAAAGGGCGAGGGACGCGACGAACACCACGATCGCGTCGGGCAGGGCGAGAAGCCGCCGTGCCCAGCGGCCCCTTCCCGCGCCGCGGCCCGCACCCGACTGCCGATACGTGCCGCGCAGTCGTGCCCAGACGGACGCGACGATCGATAGCAGGAAGTACACGGCAAGAGCGAACAGAACGGCACGCCACACAGAAGCGGAGCCTCCCGCCGCAGCGCTGTGGGCGGCGCCGGCCGTCATGTCGTGCGAGGTCATCCCAGAGGAGTGCTCCATGCCCTCCATCCCGGCGTGGCCCACCATCTCGGAGGCGTCGGACGTCCCGGCGGACCCCTGGCCATGTCCGTGGTTCATGCCCGCCATCGAGTGCCCGCCCAGAGCCAGAGCCGGCGCGGAGTCGGTGCCAGGCATGGCCAGCGTCATGATCACCATCGTGGCACTGCCGATGACGTGGTGTGCCCAGCGGCGACCGTGTTGCCAGCCGTGCAGCCGGGCGTGGCGCACGGACAGGGCCACACCGCCGAGGCCGACGGTGGTGAAGGCCGTGACCCACCACAAGCCGTGGTCTCCGAAGCTGGCTGCCGTCGCGGGAAGGAACATCGCGGCCATGCCACCGGCCATGACGACGTCGCCTCCGGCCGCGAACCGGGCCTCTCCGCTGTCCGCCGCGGCGAGCCGGGCTGCGCTCACGACAGTCACGAGTACGGAGACGGCCGCCAGCGTCCACGTCAGAGCCGGACTTCCCATTGCTGCCCTCCGCATCGACCGGCCGTCGCGTGCGCGGCGGTTAGCGGGCGCGTCGACGTGGGTCGTCCTATGGCTGTCACCTGTGGATGCCCTCAGTACGTAGTGGGGCCAAGCGGTGTTCAGCGAGCGGGAGTTTCCTCTCTGGGTGTCAGTGCGGTTAAGACGTCGTCTCAACTGGCGGGATCGTTAGGTTGGGTGCCGTGATGGCGATGGTGGAGTGTCTGGTGCCGGACGCTTTATGGGAGTTGTTCCAGCGGGTGGTGCCGGTCGCTCCGGTGAGGCCGCAGGGTGGGGGCCGACGTCGGTATGGGGAGCGGCAGGTGCTGGCGGCCATAGTGTTCGTGGCCACGACAGGCTGCACGTGGCGGCAGCTGCCGCCGGGCTTCGGCCCGTCTGGGCCGACCGTGTACCGCCGCTTCACCGAGTGGAGCCGGGCCCGTGTGTGGGGGAACTCCACCGCCTGGTCCTGGACCCTGGACGAGCTCGGCGCCAGAGGCGAGCTGGACTGGTCGCGGTGCGCCATCGACTCGGTGAACATGCGCGCGATGAAAGGGGGGACTTGACGGGTCCGAATCCCGTAGATCGCGGCAAGAAGGGTTCAAAGATCCACTTGATCACCGAGCGGACCGGTCTGCCCCTCTCGATCGGTATCTCCGCCGCGAACACGCACGACAGCCAGGGACTTGAACCCCTGGTACGGGGCATATCTCCCATCCGTTCCCGGCGCGGGCCCCGCCGCCGGCGGCCCGCAAGCTCCATGGAGACAAGGGCTACGACTACGACCACCTGCGGAAATGGCTCCGCTTGCGCAACATCATCCCGCGCCTCGCCCGCAGAGGCATCGAGTCCTCCCAGAAGCTGGGCCGCCACCGGTGGACCGTGGAGCGAACGGTGGCGTGGCTGTCTGGGTGCCGTCGCCTGCACCGCCGCTACGAACGTCAGGCCGAGCATTTCCTGGCCTTCGCCGGTATCGCGGCCACCCTGATCTGCTTCCGCCGACTTGGCGGCTGAGCCGTCCCCCTATGATCTCGATCATGGGCAACTTCTCCTGAGCGGGCCGCGACGGTCCACAGACATTCGCCCGGCAGGTGCCGGGCTCCGTCAGCGTGCCCGCACGCTCACCTCAGGAGACACGACCACACCATGTCCGTTCACTCTGCCCGTTCCGCTCTGGACGACCGCATCGCACGCCTGCGACAGCTCGCCCACACCGACACCCGGCTGGAGGGCGTACTGCTCTACGGCTCGTGGACCGTGGGCGAGGCCGACGCACATTCCGACATCGAGGCATACCTTTACATCCAGGACGACCGCCTCGCCGACTTCGACGGCCCCGGCTTCCTGGCACAGCTCGCACCGCTCCAGCTCTCCTACACCAACATGTACGGCATCCTCGCCGTCGTCTTCGACGACCTGATGCGCGGCGAGTTTCACCTCACCCCCGCCGGTCCCGGCATCGACGAAGTCCCCACCTGGCAAGGCATGGTGCACCTACCCCGCCCCGACGACGCCGTCCTGCTCGACCGCACCGGCCGGCTCATCCAGGCGGCCCGGCAGCTGGCCACCTTCCAGCCGCCCGAGCCGGTGACCACCGCCCAGCAGCTCACCGACGAGCTGACCAACTGGACGCTCATGCTCGCCCACGTACTGGCCCGCGGCGAGATCGCCCGCGCCCATGCCCTGCTGCACACCGTCATCGCGCCCCAGCAACTGCAGCTCTGCCGCCTGTTGCGCAACAGCACGGCCCACTGGCTCACCCCCAGCCGCGCGCTCGAACAGGACCTGCCCGACACCGACCGTCATCGCTACGTCGCCACCACGGCTGCCGCCCGCGACCAGGACGTGCGCACGGCGGCACGCAACAGCTGGCGTTGGAGCCGCGACCTGGCCGCCGAGGCCGCCGACCGCTGGACCACCCACCTGCCGCACGAACTCCACGAACAAATCAGCAGCCGCCTGAACGGCCCTCGCTGACCACATCCGGCTGGGCCACCGCACTCATCCGGTGGCCCCAGCCTGGCGGCCCCGGCCGCCCCACAACGCCAATTGAGATCACCTCTGATACTACAGCCGTAGATCGTGATCTTCATGCTTGAGCGGCTTGACGCCGGTAGTGGCTGGTCTGGGATCGGGCCTGGTGGCGGCGTCGCCAGACGGACCAGCGAAGTCGGTGGACAGGGTCAAAGACGGTCCGGTTGACGAGCGTGATGAACAGTTGTTGGATCTCGTCACGAGTGAGCGGTATCAGCTCGTCGGGCGAGGGATGACCCTCGTGTTCGTTCGCGCGGAGGACAGCGAGGAAGGCATGCGCGAGCATGGCCAGGGTGACCCAGCGGGACCAGGACGGGTAGCGGCGGACCTGGTGCTCGTCCAGGGCCGCCAGGCCCTTGCCGGACTGGAAGAACGGCCATCTCCACGAGCGCGGCGTACTTCTCGTTACTCCTCGACCCGCCACCTTGATCCAACGACGCGCACCGGGTGGTCAGCGGCACTGCGGCAGGCGAGTAGCAGCGGTAGTAGGCACGTTCGCCGGAGCTGCGGTTGCGGCGGATCAGCAGCTGCCGGCTCCCGGGCCGGGGATCGGTGAGGTCGATGACGGCCCAGTCGTAGAAGCGGTGGCCCTTGGCTCCGGCCCCTGCGGACAGCTTCTGCCAGGCCCTCTTGGGCACCTTCCTGGCCAACATGTCGGCGCGAAACCTCCCGGCGCCTGTGGTGACTTCGTGCGACCAGGCCACCGCGAGGACGTAGCCGGTGCCGCGTTCCTCCAGCGCGGTGCGCAGCCTCGGGTTGTCGCCGTAGACCTCGGGCCCGGCGTCGGGATTCGACCCGTGTGAAGCGTCCCGCCATCCGGCTCATCAGGCCCTCGAACGCCTCCTGCCAGCAGGCAGGGTCTACGCTGTGACCTGCGGCCACCGCGTGATCGTTTGTCTTCACACACCGATGATCAACGGTGGCCGCACCCGTCTCCACACCGCGTCAGGTCGCGCAGCGTCTGCCTGCCGTCCTGTGTATCGGAGGGCTTGTGCAACGTGGCGAAGTCTGGTGGGTCCAGTTCGACGAGCGGAGGTTGGTCGTACTGCTGTCAGGAGATGACGCGTCCGGGTTCCAGGTGATGCAGGTCGTCGCTCCGGCGGGCCTCGACATCAGCGGTCTGGGCATCGAAGTGACGGTCGGCGCCGGTGAAGGGCTGCCGCTCGAAGGCGTGCTGCGGCTCGCGTTCCCGCGTCCGGGCTTCACCCCGTGCACTTGGCTGACCACCGTGTCCCGGGACGACCTGATAGAGCGGGCGGCCGTCCTGTCCTCCAGGAAGCTCAGCGAGATCGACGATGCCCTCCGACTCGCCGAACAAGCACAGGAGCGGACCCCGGCAACGACCGCGAAGCTCAGCGAGATAAGGGACGCCCTCCGTCGCGGTGAACTCGGGTAGACGGAGAAGGAGCCGACGCCCGCGACGGCATGGGCGATCCCGGGCGAGATGATCCACGCTGGACACCTGCCGCCTCGACGCCCCTCACCATCGAGATCACGATCTACGGCTTGAGTACTTAGACGTCATCTCATTTGGTTGACTCAGTAGGCTGTCGGCCGTGGTGGGGATCGTTGAGCGGCTGGTGCCGGATGATGTGTGGGAGTTGTTTCAGCGGGTGGTGCCGGAGGCGCCGTCGCGGCCTCAGGGCGGTGGTCGGCGTCGGCATGGCGACCGGGAGGTGCTGGCGGCGATCGTGTTCGTGGCCACGTCGGGCTGCACGTGGCAGCAGTTGCCGGCAGCGTCGTTCGGACCGTCGGGCGCGACGGCTCATCGGCGCTTTGCCGAGTGGACGAAGGCCAGGGTATGGGCGAAGCTGCACCGCCTGGTACTCGACGAGCTCGGCTCCCGCGGCGAGTTGGACTGGTCCCGCTGCGCGATCGACTCGGTGAACATGCGGGCCCTGAAAAAGGGGGACCTGACTGGTCCGAATCCTGTCGACCGGGGCAAGTACGCTCGAAGATCCACCTGATCACCTACCTGAATGGCGATCACATGACCGGCCCGAGCCGTCGACGGTGGCGCCGGTTCGCCGCGGGCCGGCGGTGGCCGGGCCGCGGCGAGGACCGGGGATCAGGATCCGGTGAGGGAGACGGCCAGGTCCGTGATGTTCAGCGGGAACTGGCCGATGGAGGTGGCCTGGCCGGTGAAGACGTTGATGCCGTACAGCGAGGGGGTGTTGGCGCCGTACGGGGTGAGGGAGGCGAAAGCGGCGTTGTCGACCGTCTTCCCGCCGGACAGGGTGCTGTAGATGTCCATGCCGGCGTTGATTCCGGCGTCGATGCCGAGGCTGCCGGTCGGGGCGAGCGTGCCGTTGTTCGCCGGTGACTGGAGGACGACCTGGTCCGTGGTCGTGTTGATGTCGACGAGCGTGGTCGCGGTGGCCGCGTTGAGGTCGTTGTTCGTATAGGCGGCGGCCGAGACACCCTTGGTCGTGCCCTCGATCGGCGGGGTGGTGAGGTTCAGATCCTGGATGGTGCTGTGGTCGTTGAGGTTGTGCCGCAGGTTCTGGCCGTTGTCACTGATCACGCGCAGGCGGTCGGCCGCGGGGTTGAAGTCGACGCCGAAGTTCGCGCCGTGCAGCGCGTACTGCAGTTGGGACACCTTGGTGACCACCACGTCCGTGGTGGTCGGCGGGGTCTTGATCGTGTAGATGCCGCCCTTGTTGCCGACGCCGTACATGAGGCCGTCCTGCACCCGGAAGTCGATCCCGATCAGGCCTGTGTCGCCGCTGAGGCCGGTGACGACCCTGACCCAGTCGAGGACCTGCGGCCGGTCGGTCGTGAACGTGGCCATCAGGGTGCCATCACCGCTGATCCCGAAGGCGCGCAGGCTGGGCGTGGCGGCGGGGGCGGCCGAGCCGGTGCCGGGTGCGCCGAGCATGAGCGCCGTCGATGTGACCACGACCGCGACCGCGGCCATGATTCTCTTTCTCGTGTCTGCTGTCATCGGAGTTTCCCTCCCGTTTGAGCGAGCGCCATTCGAGGCGCCTGGCTGCGAATCCCCCTGCTCCTGCCTGTATTGATCACCGCAGTCATGCCGAAGGCGGTTCTCATTAAGGCCGCTTCACAGTTCCCTCACAAGTAGAAAGCCTGACGGAAACACCCCGATCCGGGAATTTTGCGCACTGTGATAAAGGCCCTGTCGACACACCTGCCGCCGTTTTGCGCGGAGTGATGAACGCCGTCCGGATCCCCCCTGTCGGCCCGCTTGTCCTGAATGGCATGCTCGCGTTCATGGGGAGCCTCTTCGCCGAGCTGGCCCGGCAGGCGTCGACCAACGCCCGTCGTGAGGTCGAGATATACGCACGTGAGATCCCGGAGTTCGGGTTCCTGGAGAAGAACTCCCGGGCGCGAGCCGAGACGCTGGAACACTCGATGTGGTTCCGGCGTCGTACCGTCGAACTCGCACCGGAGAACAGCGAGTTGAGCGGAGACGATCTCAGCTACATCGCGTCGATGGGGGAGCTGCGGGCAGGTGCCGGGATGCCGCTCGACGCGCGGCAGCGGGTGCTGCGCGTGCACACCGCCCTCATGCTGCGTGAGATCAACGAGGCGACCGAGGCCCAGCGCGCCGGCGGCGTCGACGAACTCATGCGCATGATGACCTGGTTCGCTCCCCAGGGCGAACGAGGCATCGCCTCCTACCGCCAGGGATTCGTACGCGTACTGCGCCGCCGAATGCCGTACACCGAGCAGGTCGCCCTGCTGACCCGGTCATTGCTGAACGGAGATCCGATTTCGGCTGAACTCGCCGCAGCCGTCGAGATGGAACTCCCGGACCGCTACGCGGTGACGGTTTTTCGTATTCCGGACCGGCCCACCATCGATCGTTTCCTGGAAAGCGAGATCGGGGCGCTCGTGAAGAGCCACCGTGCGCCGATCATGTGGGGACCGGAGAGCGGCGACGGGAGCGGTGAGCTGATCACCCTGCTTCCGCTGTTCTCCGGCCCCGAGGCTGCGGAAAGCGCACCGTCGCACGCTGTTCCCGACCTCTCACCCGACCTCACCCCCGACCACCTGCCGGACCTCGTACAGGACTTCGCCCAGGCCCTCGGCCGCCCCTGCGCCGTCGGCACATCCGTCGCACCGCTGCCGGAGCTGGCCGACGCTCTGGACCGCGCCCGCCGGATCAGCCGGGCAGCCCCGCTGCGCCGGGCATCCGTCCGGCTGCGGCCGCACACCCTGGCCGATGTCTTCGTCGAACTCGCCGTCGCGGACGTGCCACTCGTCGACGACTTGCTCCGCGCACTGGCCCGCCGCCTGGAGACCGGTCCCGACCTCCTCACCACCCTCGACGCGTACTACCGCCACGACATGCACCGCGGTGCCACGGCGACCTCGCTCAACGTCCACACCCGCACCTTGGACTACCGCCTGCGCCGGGTCCGTGAGCTCACGGGTGTCGACCCCGGATCGACACGAGGCGTGCGCACCTTCAGTGCCGTGGTCACCCGGCACCTGTCGGGAGCATGGCGCTGAAACGCGTCGGGCGCGCCGGTCCGGTGACAGGCCACGGGTCTCGGACCGCTGTGCACCGGGTCACCTCCGCTCGCGCGGAGATCGGACGCCGTCGAGACCGCCCGCACCCGCGGCGGCTACCCCCACCGCGCCGACCACGGCCTGCGCAACGACCTGAATCACGGGTCGGCTGCCTCGTCGTCCAGGGGTGTGTCCGCGTCGGCCGGACTCGGGGCAGGCCGCTGTATGACATCGGGCAGGGCCTGCTCGGCCCAGATCACCTTGCCCTGCGGGGTGTACCGGGTGCCCCAACGCTCAGCCATCTGCGACACCAGGAACAGGCCCCGGCCCCCCTCGTCCGTCGACGCGGCGTACCGCAGATGCGGTGAGGTGCTGCTGCCGTCAGCCACTTCGCAGATCAGCGTACGGTCGCGGATCAGCCGCACGTGGATCGGCCCGGATCCGTAGCGGATGGCGTTGGTGATGAGCTCGCTCAGGATGAGCTCCATGGTGAAGCCGAACTCTGAGAGGCCCCACGCTCCGAGCCTTTGGGACACGGCGTCGCGCATACCCGCGACGGCGGCGGGATCCGGTGGTACGTCCCAGTCGGCGATCCGGTCGGGCGGCAGTTGCCGCGTGCGGGCGACGAGCAGGGCGACGTCGTCCTTGGGACGCTCGGGGAGCACCCTGTCCAGCACGTCCTGGCAGGTCTCCTCGGGCGGCCGGCCGGGGTGGCCGGTGAGCGCATCGCGCAGCAGCCCCATTCCCACGTCCAGGTCGCGCCTGCGATCCTCGATGAGGCCGTCGGTGTACAGGACGAGCTGGGTCCCCTCAGCGAGGCACAGCTCCGCGGTCTGGAACGGCATGCCACCGAGGCCCAGGGGTGGACCGGCGGGCACGTCCGGGAAAGTGACGGTCCCATCGGGCCGGACCAGCGCGGGCGCCAGATGCCCCGCCCGCGCCATGACGTAGCGGCGCGTCACGGGGTCGTAGATCCCGTACAGGCAGGTGGCGCCCACGACGCCCGCCGCGCTCTGAGCCGTCTCGTTCTGGTCGATGCTTCCGACCAGGTCGTCCAGATGGCTCAGCAACTCGTCGGGTGGCAGATCGAGGGCGGAGAAGTTGTGCACCGCGGTACGCAGCCGTCCCATCGTGGCGGCGGCGTGGAGGCCGTGGCCGACCACATCGCCGACGGCCAGTGCCACCCGGCTGCCCGGCATGGGAATCACGTCGAACCAGTCTCCGCCCACGCCCGACTGGGCGGGGAGGTAGCGGTAGGCGATGTCGAGGGCGTTCTGCTCGGGCATGGCCTGCGGCAGCAGGCTGCGCTGGAGGGTGACTGCCAGGGCGTGCTCGCGGGTGTAGCGGCGGGCATTGTCGATGCTTATCGCGGCACGGGCCACCAACTCCTCCGCCAGCGACACGTCCTCTTCGTTGAAGCGCTCATGCTGTCGCGTGCGCCAGAAGGTGGCCATGCCCAGCACGACGCCGCGGGCCTGGATGGGGGCGGTGATGAGGGAGTGGATGCCGTAGTCGATGATCGCCTTGGCCCGCTCCGGGTCCTGCACGCGCCAGCCCGTGGCGGTCGGCAGATCGCTCACCAACTGGGAGCGGCCGCTGCCGTAGCCGCGCGCCTGCGGTGTGGAGGGAAGATAGTCGAAAAGCCGGCCCTGTTCGGTGAGCGGATGGTTGTCCACGATGCCGGACACGGCCGCGCGCCGCATGTCCGTCCCCGTGGGGGCCGGCTCCTCGCCGTGCAGGACCGCGTCGGCCAGGTCCACGGTGACGAAGTCCGCGAAGCGGGGAATGGGGACCCGCGCCAACTCGTCGGCGGTGCGCAGTACGTCCAGGGTGGTACCGATGTGGAGTCCGGCGTCGTACAGCAGCCTGAGCCGCTCCCGTGCCACCTCCGCCCTGCCCGTCACCGCCTGCAGCTCGGTGGAGTCGCGCAGTGTCACCACGGTTTCCCTGGGGCCACCCTCGCGACCTGTGGGCCGCTGGTTGACCGCGATCAGCCGCTCTCCCGCAAGGTGCACCTCGTCGGTGGCCTCGCGCCCGGAGGTGAGCAGCGCCTTCGTCTCGGGATCGAGTCCCGGCAGTTCCGAGACGCGCCGCCCCTCGATGTCCAAGGGCAGCTCCAGCAGTCGTCTGGCCTCGTCGTTCGCCAGCATCAGCCGCCCGTCGGCGGCCACGATCAGCACCCCTTCCCGAACGGAGTGGAGCACTGTGTCGTGGTGCTCGTACATCAGGGTCATCTCGTCCGGGGCCAGGCTGTGTGTCTGCCGTCGCAGCCGCCTGCCCAGCAGTGCCGTCACGCCGATGGACAACAGGAGCGCTCCGGCCCCCGCGCCCAGGATGATCGGCAGTTGCCGGGTCAACTGACTTTCGACGTTCTTGACCTGCATCCCGGCCGAGACGATCCCCACGACCTCGCTGTCGGCGTTCTCGATCGGCACCGTGGCCTGCACCTCACGACCGAGCGGGCCGTCGACGCTCTCCACGTAGAGTTTCCCCGCCAGCGACGGTCGGATCTCACCCACGAACCGCTTTCCGATGCGGTCCGGCAAGGGGTGCGTGTACCGGATGCCCTCGGTGTCCATGACCACGATGAAGTCGACGTCGGCGGCCCGGCGTGCCGCTTCGGTGAGCGGCTGGAGGATCTTGCTGGGGTCCGGGGTCTGCAATGCCGCCAGGACACCCGGCGAGTGCGCGAAGGTCTGTGCCACGGCCGTGGAGCGGCGCCTTGCCTCGGCGCTGGTGTCCCGCTCCGACTGCAGAATGAGAGCGAAGACACCGCAGGCTACGAGCAGCACCACCAGAGCCACCTGGAAAATCAACACCTGCCCGGCTACGCTCCGCGTGCTCTTGCTGATCAGACGCTTAACCGATAGGCGTTGAAAACGGGCGAAAAGACTCGCCATGCGACCTTTCTAACACCGGTGATCCCAAGTGGCCAGGGCGCGCGCGATCCTGGTTCGGCTGATCTCGAACATCTGTGCGGTCGTGCGTCACGTGGCCTCGGCCTCTCCGGGCGTGACGGGCCGCCGCAAAATCTCGCGTGCGACGCATGATCCTCCCGCGCCTTGTGACCAATTAGGTCGATATGATGCTTTTTGTGATCACGCCTGCACGGCTGTGGCGCCGTCGCCCTGCCTACAGCGGCCGATGGGAAGCTGCCAGGCTGTCGCCCCTGGTCCTGACCGTTCTCATCGCCGCCCTCGCGTTCTCCACACCCAGGGAGATCGCCTTCAGCCGCCTTCTGCCCGCCGCGCCCGCCCTTGCGGCCGCGATGTGGCCCGTGCTCCCCACGATGGTGCTGGGGGCGTTCTGCCTCCTGCTCATGATCGTCCTCAGCTTCTTCCATACCGATCTGGGGACGCAGTACACATCGGCCGCGATCATCGCGGTCACCTTGGCGGCCGCATACGGCAGTCATGTCCGACTTCAGCGGGAGGAGATGCTCTTCCAGGTCCGCCTCGTCGCCGACGCAGCCCAGAAGGTACTGCTACGCCCCCTGCCACGCCGCATCGAGGGCATCGAGATCGAGTCGCTGTATCTGGCAGCCCAGGAACAGGCCCGGATCGGCGGCGACTTCTACGAGGCGATCGGTACACCGTACGGAGTCCGGCTGCTCATAGGCGACGTACGAGGCAAGGGCCTGTCCGCAGTGGGGGCGGCCTCGGCGGTGATCAGCTGCTTCAGGGAGGCCGCCTACGACGAGCCCGACCTGCAGGGCATCGTCCACCGCCTGGAGACCACCGTCACGCGCCACAGCGCCGCATTTCCCGTCCAGGACCAGCCCGAGCACTTCGCCACTGCTCTCCTCGCCGAGATCCCGCACGGTGGCGACCGGCTGCGACTTCTCAACTGCGGACATCCCCCACCGCTGATCGAGCATTGCGGGAACGTCCGGGTCCTGGAGCCCACCCTCCCCTCCCCGCCCCTCAACCTCGCAGCGCTCATCGGTGACCGCTACTGGGTCGACATCGTCGCCTTCGCCCCGGGCGAGCAGTTGCTGCTCTACACGGATGGCGTATCCGAGGCCCGGGACCACACCGGCCGGTTCTTCCCGTTGCCGGACTGGATGCGGCAGCAGGATACGGAGCACCCCCGCGAGCTGCTCGACCAGCTGCACCGGGATCTGCTCCGGCACAGCGGCGGAAGGCTCGGTGACGACATCGCGGCCCTCGCGCTGAGGCGCACCACCGAGCGGGATCGGGCATTCGTCGGAGCCGAGGGCTGAATCCCGGCGTCGGGATACCGGACCGGTTCGGGGATGGTGTACACCCGGGGCCGCCCGGTTGGCGTCTACCGGCGCACTGAGGTCACGGTGCCGGCTCGGACGCCGCGATCAGACAAAGCCCTGGGTCTTGGCGCAGTTCGAATGGGTGGTCGTACCACTCGATGGTGGTGCCGATGAGGCCGGCCGTGACGACGCGCTTGAGTTGGCGGGGGCATCGGCACCATGACGGTGCCGAGGGAGTGCGAGGCAGGGTCCCGTCAAGGACATGACCTGTTCAGTCAGCGAACCGCACGAGGGGGTCTTCCAGAAGAGCCTTCAAGGAGATCGTGACCTGGCCACTACGCGTCTCAGAGACGATCACCTCACCGGTGATCCGCTGACCGGCCTCGACCGCATCCGAGGGGTGATCGATTCGGGACCACGTCAGGTCGGGCACGCGGATGAATCCAGTGCAGAGCCGGTCGGGCTCGCCGTCGAGATGGACGAAGACTCCGAAGTCGTGAACCCCCGACACCGTCCCGGAGACGATCTGTCCAGGCTGAATGGCCACCAGGAAGGTGCGTAGCTCTGGGTTCTCGCAGGCACGGGCCGAGAAGTTCAACTGCCCTCGCCAGCGTCCGATCTCCTCGGCCTCGATCTGCTGGCCCACCTTGAAGATCTCAGACGGATGGTCAGCGCGACGGATCGACACCTCATGTTGGGGAATGCGGCCGACTTCGCTGCCCTCTTCGCCCGGCTCCCCGAGGAGAACAAGGACGTCTGCTCGGTCGAACCCAGCGACCGTCACGCTCCTCACGGGACCCGGCCGGAGGTTGTTGAGCAGAGACTGCAGACGAGGATCGGGGGCGGACTCGGACATGGGCGGAGCCTAACCCGGTATCACGGAGTTCGATGGACGTACGACTCGCAGGTCGGCGCGCTCCACTCGCGGTCTGTCGTGCTCCGTCACGGCCCCGCCTGGACGTCGCCGCCCTGGCGCGGTCGGTGCCGACGGTGACGCGTGTGGCTGCCCGGACCGGCATGCCAGTTCAGGTGCCGCAACTGCAGCGCCTGCGGGTCGGCCGCAAGCCACCGGTCCAGGAAGTCGACGGCCGAGCGGCCGGTGCCCAGCTCGTGCTCGGCGTGCGCCGCCACACCGGAGCGGGGGTACAGGGCCCCAGCGCATGCTCGGCCACTCCCTGTGCCTCCCGCACCCGGCCCTGCTCCGCCCGGATCGTGGCGAGCCGGCTCGTCCACGTCCAGCTGTCCGGCCCGGCCAGCTCGGCCTGCTGCTCCACCAGGGCATCGCCGCGTGCACGGTACGCGGATCCCCCAAGGAGAAGCAGGATCGTGATGCCGTCCGAGGCGGCGTCGCGGGCGGGCAGCTGGCCACCTGCTTCACCCGCAATCGGCTACCGGCATTTTACTGGCTGGTCCCAGGCCCGGGTGGGGGCGAAGCCGCACCGTGAAGGGCCTACGCTCAAGGCGGTGTGCCGTGCCGTCCAGCTCGGCCAGGGGAGGTGTTCAAGTCGCAGCAGTCGAGGCATGTCGTGGTGACCGGGGCCGCGGGGTTGGTCGGTTCGGCCATCGTGCGCCGCCTCAGGGCTGCGGGCCGCTCGGTCGTCGGTGTCGATCGTCTGCCGTCGCCCGACACGTCCGTGGTGGCGGACCTGCGTGACCCTGGGGCGTGGAGCCACGCACTGTCCGGGGCCGGGGCGGTCGTCCACACGGCGGCCCTGCACGCGCCTCACGTCGGTGTGCGCCCGGACGACGAGTTCCGCGAGATCAACGTCGGGGCGACCCGGGACCTGCTGGACGCGTCGTCCGCTGCGGGCGTGCGCCGTTTCGTCTACACCAGCTCGACCTCGGTGTACGGGTACGCGCTGGAGCCGGTGGACGAGGCGGTCTGGGTCACCGAGGACGTCGCCTGCCGGCCGCGCGACATCTACGACGAGACAAAACTCGCGGCCGAAGACCTGGTGCTCTCCGCGGCGGGCGCGATGCGCACGGTGTGTCTGCGCATCGCCCGGTGTTTCCCCGAACCGCCGGCGGTCCAGGCCAGGCACCGGCTCCACCGGGGGGTCGACCTAGCCGATGTGACAGAGGCTCACCTGCTCGCCGTCCTGGGCCCCCAGGAGGCGGCCGGGGTCCTGAACATCGCCGGCCCGTATCCGTGGCGGATCGAGGACCGTGGGCGGCTGCGGCACGATCCGGCCGCGCTCATCACGCGGCGGGCCCCTGAGGTGGCAGCCGGGTTCGGCCGGCACGGATGGACCTTGCCGACGTCGATCGACCGGGTGTACGTGTCGGAGCGGGCGGGCGCGGTCCTCGGCTATCGCCCCCGCCGCGGGGTGACGGCACTGATGGCAGAGGCCCGCACGGCCGGCTGACCACTCTCCCTTCACCGGTGGAGCAGGCCTGGGACGCCCTTTCCTCGGCCCGTGACTGGTGCGCTTCCGCCGGTTGGCGATGCAGGAGCAGGCCCGATGCCGTCGCGCCGACGAGCAACAGGCGCACCGTCGGCATCCGCACGAGCCCAGCCGGGGCCCACCCGAGGAGACACGGCCCTTGTCCGATGCCGTCGACAGCCTGCCGCTGGGACCGAGTCCCGCGTTCCGCCGCTGGAACGCCGGCAACAACCCGTCCCACGGCTGCAACACGCGCGCTGAAGTCCTCATCCAGAGGCCCGGTTTGGAAATCGACCACATGGTGCCCCTCGCCGGCCCAGTGGCTCGCGCCCGCCGAGGACGCGCACTGCTGCTAGGACAGTCCCTTCCAGCCCCAGCGGGGAGTGGGACCGGGGTCGCCCAGGTCGGTGTCGTCGGGGTCGGCCGAGACGGATCGGGCGATCTTCGTGCCCCAGTCGAAGTACGCCATCACTTGCTGCCGCAGCAGGTCGTCGTCGGGGAGTTCCTTGTCGACGGCCTCTGTCATCAGCTCCATCCACCGCAGGCGCTGTTCTTCGGTGATCGCCAGTCCGAGGTGGGAGCGGAGCAGGGCCTGATGGCCGCCCAGTTCCTGGGTGAACGCCTCTGGGCCGCCGAAGACCTCGTCCAGCCAGATGGCCACGTGCTCGATGTGAGTGCGGGTGAAATCGGCGAAGACCGGCGCCAGCAGCGGGTCGGCCAGGACCCGGTCGTAGAAGGTGTTGCTCACCCGGCGAAGGACCTCCGTCCCACCGATGGCCTCGCTCAAAGATCCAGTGCGCTCGCTCATGCCACTCATCCCCGTCGATAGCGTCACGCCGGTCAGACCAACGTGTCCCATGCTCGCACCCCACCTCGGTGTGTGTCCGAACATCCGTACTACGCGTTCGGGATCAAGAGGTAGGAAGGTGGCGCTGTTCGGGGGTGAGGCGGTCTTGAAGGGCGACGGAGACGGCGTGTACTCGGGAGTTGGCGGATCGGGTCAACCGACGTTCCGGGAAGGACCGTTCGGGGTACACCGGCAACACCGACGATCCTGGCCCGGGCCCACGGGGGGAGAACGCAGGTGTCACGGGGGGAGACGCAGGTGCCCGCGAACAGACCCGCGAACAGACCGGCTGCCGAAGAGCCGCGGTTAACCGTCACCAGACCCCCGCGCCGACGCCTGCGCAGAGTGCTGGCGTCGGCGCTGCCCGTCCCGGTCGTCGGGCTGGTCCTGCTCGTGTCCTCCGGGAACCTGCTGCTGCCGTTGCGGCAGGTGGTCACCATCGAGGCCAAGATGGCCTCGAAGAGGGACTTCTTCCAGGACCCCGTGGTCGAGCGGCTGCTGATGAAGCACGGCTTCCGCGTGCACATCACCAACATGGGCTCGCGTGAGATCGCCAAGCAGGACTACGAGGGATACGACGTCGTCTTCCCCTCCGGCCAGCCGGCCTCCGACCTGATCAGCCGGGAGCGCGCCCGGGCGAACCGTCCGGTGCTGCTGTACCGTCCGTTCGTCAGCCCCATCGTGCTGGCCACCTACCGGGACTACGCCGAGGTGCTCACGGCCGAGGGCGTCGCGAAGCGCCTGCCGGGCTCGGGCGGCCGGCCGATGTACTACACCCTCGACATGCGGCAGTTCCTCGATCTCGCGCGCGGCAAGAGGAAGGGCGTCCAGCGCGATCCCAAGAACGGCTACCGCTGGGACGAGATCGACCGCGACGACCACGTCCGCAATGGCAACAAGATCCTTGCCCAGACCTCGGACATCTGCGAGTCCAACTCCGGCGGCACCTATCTCGGGCTCGTGGCCTTCGTCGAGCACGGGAACGACGCGCCGGACAGCGAGGCCGAGGCCGAGCGACTCGCCCGGAAGATCAAGCCGCTCCTCGTCGAACAGGGCCTGCCGTCCTCCGAGCGGGCCGAGACGTATCTGTCCCCCGACGGGCAGAGCATCGCCCCTGTCTCGGTGATCTACGAACACCAGTTCCTCGCCCATCAGATCGAGTACGAAGCCGAGAAGGGCGCGACCGACGACGAGCGCGTCCTGCTCTACCCGTCCACACGCTTCGTCACCGAACCCCAGCTCGTCGCGCTGACCGGCGACGGCGCCCGGCTCGGTGAACTGGTCAGCGAGGACCGCGAACTCCAGCACCGAGCCATGGAGTTGGGCTTTCGGGCCCGCAACGCGACCAGCGGCGCGACCAACGGCGTGACCAGCGGCGCGACCAGCGACGAGCTCACCCGCTTCCTCACCGACCGGCAGATCCCGGTGCCCACCACCTCCTCCGACGACACCCGGGCGGTCCTGCCCAGCCTGCCCCTACTGGAGAAGATGATCGAGATCGTCGGCGACTGCCCGGACCGGACGGGCAGCCGGTGAGGCGCGGTGCGGGCCGGCTGGCGCTCTGCCTGGCGCTCGTGGCCACCTTGCTCACCGCCTGCTCGGGCGACGACGGCGACGAAACGGTCCGGCTGCGTGTGCTCGCCAGTCCCGATCTCGCCGTACTGGCCCCGCTGCTGGGCGATCTGAAGGACGAGACCGGCGTCGATCTGCGCCTGGACCACCGGGCCGACGCCGAGACGAAGACCCCGGACCGCGACAGGTACGACCTCGCGTGGCTGTCCTCCGACCGCTATCTGCGTCTCACCGACAAGAGCGCGACCCGAGGCGTGCAGCGCACCCCCACCATGACGTCCCCCGTCGTCATCGGCCTGAAGCCGGACGTGGCACGGAAGCTTCGCGCCCAGGTGCCCGGCGGCCGGCTCACCTGGGCGGACATCGCAGACGCCGCCGCCACCGGCACCGTCCGCTTCGGCATGGCCGACCCCCGGCACGCCGGCAGCGGGCTCGCCGCCCTCGTCGGCGTCGCCACCGCCGCGGCCGGCACCGGAGCCGCGCTGCGCCCCGAGGACGTCTCCTGCGACCGGCTGCGCGGCTTCCGCTCCGGCCAGACCCTCACCGCCGACACCGGTCCCGCCCTCGTCGACTCCTACGCCGACCACCAGGACGAGACCAACGCCCTCATCACCTACGAGTCCGATCTGCTCGCCCTCAACGCCACTGACCGCCTCGACGACCGCCTGGAGGTCGTCCGCCCCGAAGACGGCATGGTCCTGGCGGACTTCCCGCTGCTCCTGCTCAACCAGGCCCACCGCACCGCGTACGACAAGGTCACGCAGTGGCTGCGGCGCGACAGTGTGCAGCGGCAGATCATGCGGCACACTCTGCGCCGCCCCGTGAACACGACGGTCACCCGGGACGCGCGGCTGCGTGAACAGGTCGGCAACGCGCTCTTCTACCCCGACCAACCCGCCGTCGTCGAAGCCCTGTTGGCGGACTACGGTGACCCCGGCCACCGCACCACGAGCCAGGTGGTCTTCCTGCTCGACTTCTCCGGCTCGATGCGCGGTGCCCGGATGTCCGCCCTGCGCGAGGCCTTCGCCGGACTCAGCGGCGCAGACCCCTCCGCCTCCGGCAAGTTCACCCGCTTCTACCGGGGCGAGCGGCTGACCGTCGTCCGGTTCGGCGGCCGCGTGCTGGAGGAGAAGACCGTCACCGTCGCCGGCCCGAAAGACCTGACGGCCCTCGCCGACACCGTCGCCAGGGGCGGCTACGGCGGTGCCACCGCCGTATGGTCCGCCCTCGACCGCGGGTACCGCACCGCCGCCCGCGAACTGGCCGCCGACCCCGACCGCTCCGTCTCACTCGTCCTGATGACGGACGGCGAGAACAACGCGGGCCTGTCCTATGCGGAGTTCGTACGCCGTCACAAGGCGCTGCCCACCGCCGTGCGCACCGCCGTCCACACCTACCCCGTCCACTTCGGCGAGGCCGACCCAGGCGAACTGCGGCGCGCGGCGGGGCGGACGGGCGGACGGATGGTGGATGCCGCCGGCTCGTCCCTTTCCGAGGCCTTCAAGGAGATCCGTGGCTGTCACTGACGCACTGTGGTGGAGCCTTTGGTGGCCGTGGATGACGGTCTGGCTGGTGACGGCCGCCGGCGCGGTGGTGCTCGCGGTGGTCCTGTTGCGCCATTCCCGGGAGCGGCGCAGGCACATGCGGCGCTGGCAGTCGGCGTACAGCATATGCCTGTACCTCGACGAGCAGGCGGTGATGGACCTGTACGAGATCGGCAACTACCGCTCCGCGCTCGAGGAGGCCGTCGAGCTGCGGACGAAGGTCGACACGAGTGTCGGCTTCTGGAGCCGGGTGCTGACGTGGCTGTTCCGCTTCCGGCTGAAGCGGGACGTCAGCCAGGAGACGTTCCGCAAGTTCGTGCGCAAGGACAAACCGATCAACGTGATCGGCGTGGTCATGGAGGCCTTCGACCGGGCCGACGCCATCGTCCACGCCGACCTGACCACACTGACCGTCGTCCCGAACCGCAACCTCGCCGACAATCTGGCCGAGGGCCGTGCGGTGACCCTGAGCCGCATCGGCGAATTCGTCTCGGTCAAAGGTGTGTTCACCCGCGTGCCCGACGTCGCGGAGGGATTCGTCCTGCGGGCCGAGTACGGCGCCGAGCGGCCCCCGGTGTACATGCGCGTCGTAGCCCCCGGGAACGCGCGCCGCTCGATCCCGGCCGGCACTTTCACGGCCCGTTGCCTCGGCAAGATGACCGGCTGGCGCGAGGACACCCGCGAGGTGACGCTGGAGGCGATCGCGATCTTCTGGTGACCACACTGTCAGTCGCCGGGAGCGGTGGTCAGCGCGTCGATCAGCTGCCGGGCGCGTGTCTCCTCCCTCAGGAGGGTCTCGACCAGGGGGCCGGTGCCCGGGTCATCTGCCGATGCGCTCCCGGAGTCGGCCGACCGCACCGGGCGCGGGCGTGCAGCCTCATCGAGGTACATCTTCACGGGCCGGGCGTCGGCCGTCAGCCGGACGCGGTCACCGGTCAGAGCACTGTGAACCGAGGCGTAGTCGATGCCCAGGCGGGCCAGCCGCTCCCCGCCCGCGTACCGGGTGCCGGGAGTGGGGCTGCTCTCTCTTGCCAGATGCGGGTACTGGAGCGCGACCTCGTGGGTGGCCAGAACCGCCAGCAGGACATGCTCGGTGCCCACCACGCCGTGGCCGAGACGGCGTGCTTGGTCGTAGGTCTCCATACTGACCCACCAGGCAGGCCTCGAAGCCCAGTTGATCCCGAAGAACTTGAGCACCCACCGCTGCCAGAAGGGCATGTGTCGATAGTGGCTACGGCCGAGAAGAACGTCGCGAGTGGCGTGCAGCAAGGGGGCGAGGCCGTCCTGCCGGCCTCCGGTTCCGCCGTCGAGCCGGGCGCGTACCGCCTGTGGTGAGACGCGGCATGCGCCCAGCAGTTCCACCGCGCGGTTGTCCTCCTCCAGCAACGCCCGCAGCAGATGAACGGCGGTGAACTTCGCCGCGTCCTCCCGCTGTGCCTGCCCCATCGCCGCGATCAGCGCCCTGGCAGCGGCGCCGGTGACGTGCTCCCGGCCGCCGTCGTCCCCCAGCACGTCCTGCGCGGCAACGCTTGCCTCGGCGCCGTCGGCACCGCTCCACGCACCGTCCCGGTTCATCCTGTCCCGCAATACCACCATCAGCGCGGTCTTGGTCGCTCCTTCATCGTCGAGCGCTGTGCGCGCAGGCCCCTTGGCCGTGGTGATGCCGGCCAGCAGATGCTCGGTACCCATGGGTCCCTCGGCGGACCCCCGGGCGCCGCGGGCGGCCCCCAGGATTCCGATGATGTTCCAGTCGGGCTCCTTGATCGCTTCCATACAGCCTTCGTCTCCGATTCCGCTCAATGGCTCGCTGTCCTCAATGTCTTTGACGTGCGGGACTGTGCCCGCGTCCGCGGGATGTGGGGCGACGGCGGCCCTGTCATCGTGACTGCAGAGCGTCCAGCGCAACGGCCTGTGCGATGGCGAGGCGGCGGTCGAGGTCGGGGGCCGCGATGTCGAGCACGTACCGGTCGCGCAGCCCGAACTTCTTGTCGACCGCCATCAACCGCTTGTCGCCCAGGGTGAAATCGAAGTGGTACGGCCATACGAACGGCACGAAATCGGTGACCGGAACAAACTCCCAGACTCGGCGCAGCAGGGCCACCAACAGGTTGCGCTCGCGCCCGGTGAGCTCCATCGTGCCTGGCTGCTCCAGGATCCACGTCGAGCGCAGCAAGGAGGCGACAGGCTTTTCGCGAAACGAGCCGATGGGGTTTCCCTCCTCGTCCCGCACGGTGTAGACGGCGCCGATGTCGAGGACTTGGCCGGCCTCGAAGGTGCACAGGACGCGGTCCTTGGACTCGTCGGTGTGAAGGGTCACCTGTTCCTTGAGCGCCATCCGTTTCTGCTGGGCGAAGGCGACGACCTCGCCCTCCGAGCCGTCGGGACGGGCCACGGTCACCACGTACTGGTTGGCCATGACGGTCAGCTTCTGGAGGACGTTGAACCGATCGTGCGCCTGCAGCTGTGCGTTGTCCACGTGACGGCTCCCGCCTTTTCGTCTCTTGCGCGGCCCAGTTGTGCACCGCCCGCACCGCCTCTGCTCTGCTGAACCATCGTCACCGCGACGGGCGGCCCGAAGCAGTCCCCGGAAGTCGTGGCTCGCGGCGACCAATGGCGACGGCCCGGGCGCGCCCAACAGCCCTTGTCGCGCCTGTGGTTGTTGACTTTCGTCGTTCGCCGTCACGACGCAGGGATGATGCGGTGCTCCTGCGCGCTGAATATCGTCGGCCTGTGGAACTGGACGAAGCACACACCGCCCGCGTCGTACGGCCGCTCCGTGCCCGGCTTGCCGCCGCGTCCCCTTGGAGCCGCAGAAGGATCGCCGGGGAGATCGTGCTCACCGTCGCCCTCGCTGGGTTCGCGGGGCTGTTCGAAGCGGTGAGGGCCGGGTTCGGTGCACGAACCTTCGCCGTCGTAGCCGGCATCGCCGTACTCTCGCTGACCAGGCGCGCGCTGCCGGCGACGGTGCTGGTCGTCTCCGCCTGCACGGCAGCGGTGTTGCCGTCCGCGGTGCCGCTGCTGGTCTATGCGAGCTGGTCGGCGGGAAGCCGCATCATGAAGCCCTGGCGCGTGGTCGCCGCCTTCGCTGCCGCGCTCGTCCTCCATACCGTGGTGTCCGCCCACCACGAGATCAGTGGCTCCGGTCTGTCGCTGCCTGTCACGGGCGCGCTGAGCGCGGCAGCCTTTCTCACGTTGGGGATCGTGCCGGGACTGGTGTCCCGCTACCGTGCGCAACGCCGCTCGCTGCTGGACGCACTACAGCGGAACAACACCCAGCTCATGCGCGAGCAGGCGATGGTGGCACGGCAGGCCCGTCTGCTGGAGCGCGGTCGCATCGCCCAGGACATGCACGACAGCCTCGGCCACCAACTCGCCCTGATCTCCGTGCACGCGGGCGCCCTGCAGGTTGATCCGGACCTGACCGATCGCCAGCGGGACGGGGTCCGGATCCTGCGTGACGCCTCCGTGGCCGCGATGGGGGAGCTGCGTGAGGCCGTCGGCATCCTCCACGAGGACCGGGACCACCACCGGAACGGGCCCGACGACCACACCGAGCATGCCGGCAAGCGTGTCAGGCACTCTCAGGCCGCGGCCACCGATACGGGCGGCGGGCGTCCGCTCTCCCGGGCGGTGGCCTCCATCGACGGCCTGGTCGCAACGTCCCGGGCTGCGGGCGCAACCGTGGAACTTCAGCGGTCCGGCGCCGCCCGGCCCCTGGCGCCCGCCGCCGACCACGCGGCGTACCGCATAGCCCAGGAGGGCCTCACCAACGCGCACAAGCACGCCCCGGGCGCCCCGATCACCCTTGCCCTGCGCTACGAGCCGGACAGCCTGGTCGTGGAGGTCGCCAACGGGCCGGCGCCGACCGGGGCACCGGACGCCCCGGCGGCGATCAGCGGCGGTCAGGGGCTGGCAGGCCTGCGCGAGCGGGCCCGGCTCATCGGCGGCATGGTGCACACCGGTCCCACCGCGGACGGCGGCTTCCGCATCGCGGGGATGCTTCCCTACGGCGCAGGGCACGGCGAGCCCGGGCCCCGCCCGGACGATGCGACCTCCGTCGGTCCGGACGACGACCTTGTGGGACAGCCAGAGGCGGGACCAGCGGGCGACAGCGGACCGGTCATCAACCGTTCCGACAACCAGCGGGAGTTCGCCGCCATCATGAGCAGCAAGAAGAACGGGGCCATCGGCTGCGCCGTCACCGCCGTCGTCCTCGTCGTGAGCGTGATCACCCTGGGCGTCTGGGGAGTGAGCACGCTGATGGACGAGCTGGACAAGTCCACGATCCCGGTGCGCGTGTACGAGTCGGTGAAGACCGGCGATCCCGAAGCCGACGTGCAGGCCAAGCTGCCCGACGAGGACTCGTTCCTGACGGCGGATCTGGAGGAGAAGGGCCCGCGCATACCCAAGGACGCGACCTGCCGCCACTTCGGGTCCGACGACCCCGACGACATCTCGACCATCTTCCGGTTCTGCTTCCGCGACGGAGAGCTGGTCGCCAAGCAGACCTTCCAGGACGAGAGCTGATCCGCAAGGCCGAGAAACGACCCGGCCCGCGCTGTGGCGCCGTCTGTGCGATGCGCCCCTCCGGATCAAGGCATGATGGCGAGGCCATGCCATCCGCTTTCCGACCGACACCGCCCCAGGAGGCCGTGTGATCCGGGTCCTCGTCGCCGACGACGAGCCGCTCATCCGGGCCGGCATCAGGATGATCCTCAACTCGGCCGACGACATCGACGTGGTTGCAGAGGCCGGCGACGGCCGAGAGGCGGTGAAGAACGCCTGCGGCGCCGCCGTCGATGTGGCCCTGCTGGACATCCAGATGCCGGTGATGGACGGGCTGACGGCCCTGGCCGAGCTGGGCCGCGCCGCGCCGCAGGTACGGGTACTGATCCTCACCACGTTCGGCGAGCGCGACAACGTACTGCGCGCGCTCGGCCACGGCGGCGCGGGTTTCCTGCTCAAGGACACCGCGCCCGATGAGCTGATCCACGCCGTGCGGGCGGCGGCCGCCGGCAACGCCTATCTCTCACCGGCGGCCACCCGGCACGTGGCGGACGCCCTCGCCTCCCCCATGGCCACCGCCCGCGCGGAGGAGGCCAGGCGCCGCCTCGACGGACTGACCGCACGGGAGCGCGACGTGCTCGCCCTCCTCGGCGAGGGCCTGTCCAACGCGGACACGGGCAGGCGGCTGCACATGAGCGAAGCCACCGTGAAGACCTACGTCAGCCGAATCCTGGCCAAGCTCGGGTGCGACAACCGGGTGCAGGCGGCGCTGCTCGCGCGCGACGCCGGACTGCACACCGACGAGGTGTGACCCGGCCTCGTCCTGCCAGATCTGACAGATCGCGATGCCGCTGGGCATGGGGGGTGCCTGTCCGGGACGTGTGATCTTGAGGGCCGGGATGGTCGGTTATGCAAGTCGACGGCCCCTCCGCCGGGAGACCTTGCCCATCCGGCGCTTCTGACGGTACCCGACGGCCCCTCACCCATTCTGTGACCGCGGACCCCCAGGGCGACCGCGGTCAGGGACGGACCAGGCCCTTGAGGGCTTCGCGGCGGTCCATCGCGTGATTAGCCGTCCGGCACCTCGTCGAGGCTGGTGACACCGGCCCGTGGCGAAGAACGAGCACTCGGGTCTGCCGACGAATTGCTCCGAGGCGGCGGCGGCGTGCCTTTGGCTGCGTCCAGGCTGACCGCGTCGTCAGGCGCCGACAGACGCCCTGACGGCGTCGAGGTCGTCGCGCACTCGTTGCGGCTCCCGCTCCAGCGGCATGTTGGCCTCGTCCCGGATCGCGTCCAGGGCTCCGGGTGCGTCCTGGCCCAGCGCGGCGAACAACGGGCCCGTGTGGCGAGGGGCGGGGCCGTGTGGCGAGGGGCGGGGCCGTGTTCCGCGACCAGTTCGAAGGTCTTGCCGAGTGCCGGCCAGCGTCTCGAAGGTCTCCGGGTCGCTGGTGGCGTAGTAGTGGTCGGCTCCGAGCCGTTTGCCGTCGTCCTGCTTCTTCAGCGACTGCGACAGCACGGTGACCTCGGCGCCCAGGGCGTGGGCGAACTTCAGGGCCATGTGGCCGAGCCCGGGTGGCGTAGCCGCCCTGGGTGACCTGGTCGTACTTGTCCGTGTCGCCGAAGGTCAGGGTGCCGCCGCCCTGGGCGCAGTACTGCTCACGGCCTGCTCGCAGTATGCGCACTCGCGGCAGGAGTCGACCAGGCAGCCGACACCGACCTTGTCGCCGACGGCGTACTTGGTGACCTCGGAGCCGACCTCGGCGACCACGCCGGCGATCTCGTGCCCGGGCACGACCGGATAGAGCTGCTCGCCCCACTCGCTGCGGGCGTGGTGGATGTCGGAGTGGCAGATGCCGCAGTACTTGATGTCGATGAGGACGTCACGCGGGCCGACTTCGCGCCGCTCGATCGTCGTCGGGGTGAGCGGTTCGGTCGCGGACGTGGCGGCGTACGCGTTTGCGGTAAGCACAGTTCTCCTGTGGGGATTCGGGTTTTTCGGATGACCGGCTGCCGGGTCCCGGCTGCCGGGGTCTGTGGGGGGCCGGTGCCTCAGCGGGCAGGGGTGGTGCTCCTTGCGCGATGCTCAGAGCTGGTCACTGCTGCGGGGCGGGCCTGAGCAGCAGGCCGGCCGCGGTACTGAGGAGGAGCAGGCAGACGGCGGTCAGCAGACTGGCGCGCAGTCCGTGGAGGAAGGTCGCGTGCTGGGCCACCAGGGCGCCGAACACGGCCACGGCCAGGGCACCGCCGACCTGGCGGGCGGTGTTCAGGACGGCACTGGCGGTGCCCGCGCGATCGGCCGGGACGCGGTCGAGCAGCAGGGACGTCACCGCCGGGACGGCCAGGCCGCCGCCCGTACCGACCGGGATCATCAGCATCACCATCAGCCACGTGGGCGCCGACGCCCGCGGGACACAGAGCAGTACGAGGCCCGTGGCCATGACGAGCTGCCCGGTGATGACGGGCATGCGCGGACCGAACGTCCGGGCGCACCAGGCAGCCGTGGGGCTCACGAAGGCCGTCAGCAGCGTCATCGGCAGGAAGGCGAGCCCGGTGGCCAGCGGCGACAGCCCGTGCTCCTGCTGCAGGTACAGGCTGAGCAGGAAGATCATGCCGTAGAAGCCCACGTTGAGCGCGAAACCGATCGATGCCGAGATCGCCATCGTGCGCTCGCGGAGCAGCGGCAGCGGCACCATCGGGTGCCGGCCACGGGCCTGCGCGATCAGGAAGACCGCACCCGCGGCCACGGCGCCCAGCAGCGCCACCAGGACCCGCGGAGCGGTCAGTCCGACAGCGCCGGCCTCGATCGCGGCGTACGTGAGGCCGCCCATGGCCGCCACCGCGGCGATCTGCCCGGTCCAGCCGAACGGAGTGGCCGCCCGGCGAGGCGAACGCGTTGTCCGGGTGAGGAGGAACAGAGCCAGCAGGCCCACCGGAAGATTGACGAAGAAGATCATCCGCCAGCTGATCTCGCTCAGCACGCCGCCCAGCACCGGCCCGGCCGCGGCTCCCACCGAGCCGCCCATCGCCCACACCGAGATCGCCCGCGCCCGCCGCGCGGAGTCGGGGAACGCCTCACGGATCAGGGCCAACGAGGCCGGAACGATCACCGCGGCTCCCGCTCCCTGCACCAGTCGCGCGATGACCAGCACACCCAGGTCCGGGGCGAAGCCGCAGGCCGCCGAGGCGGCGGTGAACACGATGAGCCCGGCCCCGAACGCCTGACGCGCGCCGATCCGGTCGGTCACGGATCCCGCCGACAGCAACAGTGCGGCGAACATCAGGGTGTAGCCGTCGACCACCCACTGCAGGCCGGTGATGCCGCTGTCGAAATCGCGGCCGATCTCGGGCAGGGCGACGTTGACGATCAGGGCGTCGAGCGTCATCACGAGGAAGCCGAGCAGCGCGGCCGACAGCGCCCAGCGGGCACCGGTACCGCTCGCGCGGCCCGGGTGCGTGCGGGGTGATCGCCGGGTGGACGCGACGGGACTGGACACGGGTTTCTCCTGTGAGAGAGGTGGTTGGTGCGGCGACTCCCAGCCTGTTCGCCACGCGCGACGGGCGGCAGGCCGCGTTGTGCCGGGGAGCGGTGTTCCAGGGTGTGACAGGGCCCCTCATGGTCAGTTCGTCCTGGTCACGGACGGGTCACAGGCGAGCTGCCACACTGGGACACGACGACGCCGAGCGCCGTGTCCATCGGCTGCTCTGCGCCCACGGCTTCCACGACCGAGTGAGTGCCGTCGCCCCCGGTCACGCTCGATGCCTTCCTCCCCGCGCTCGGCGACGACATCGGTGGCGCCGAACTCCCGGCCGAGGCCGGTACGGTCCCGGTGCCGGCCCATCAGGATGATCTGCTCGGCGCCCAGCCGCCGCAGCGAGCCCTCGGCGCCGATCAAGTCGGTGAGAGCGGGCGACGTCACGCCCAGCGGGAGATGGACCTTGAGCAGCAGTGCGCCGACGGCGGTCAGGAGGAACCAGAGCAGCGGCACCGCGATCACGGCCGGTAGTACGCCCGCCCAGAACACCCAGCGTCAGCCGGCAGCCGGCGCGAGGGTCACGCCGAGGCCGGTCGCCGCCTTGCCGCCGAAGTGGTACGAGGTCATCAGCAGCCCGGCGCGGTGGTGCGAACTCCCTCTCCTTGGCCAGCGCCAGCGGCATCAGGCCGCCGAGTCCGAGGCCCGCGACGAAACGGCCGGTTCCGAACACGCCGATGCCGGGGGCCACTGCACAGAGCGCCGAACCGACGGAGAACATCGTCACGCTGGAGACGAGCATCAACCGTCTGCCCGGCCAGGCGGTGAGATGTCCCGCCGTGAGAGCACCGATGAGCATGCCGAAGGTCGTCCAGCTGCCGATGCTGCCCGCACTGGCCGGGGTCATCCCGAGCCCGCTGTCGTCGAGCGTGTGCGGCATGACGGCGCCGCGTTGCGTCGAAACCATGAGGGCCTGGCGGGCGGAAAAAATGGGAGCGTTGACGCGTATGAGTTCGCGGTGATTCGGTGAAGAATGAAATGCCCTGCCTGTTCGAATTCACGCACTCTTCGATTCCTTCACGGAATGCAATGCGCGGATTAGGGCGGGGAGGTCCGACCTCACAGATCACCCCCAGCTCAATGTGAGGCAACGAAACCGCCGATTAACTGACGCGTAGTCGTCGGGAATCGTTGTTTCTGGTCCACTCCTCGGCACTGCGGTTCACGCACAGCGTCTGGAGGGCCCATGTCCTTGTTTGCCAGGGCGTCCTGGCCGGGAGACCATCGCGACGAGATCGTCGCCGGAACGCTCGTCGCGGCGGTGATCGTCGTCCTCGGGTA
Organism: Streptomyces sp. NPDC040589; assembly: GCF_055594445.1. Lineage (NCBI taxonomy): Bacteria > Bacillati > Actinomycetota > Actinomycetes > Kitasatosporales > Streptomycetaceae > Streptomyces > Streptomyces sp. NPDC040589. Next base: position 711,616 of record NZ_JBVIWP010000004.1, read on the forward strand.
CGCCTCCGGCATCGGCGCGCCGAGCCCCACGACGGTCGACACCGCCGCACCGCCGGCTGCCGGGGCACCGGCACCGTCCGAGTCGTCCGGCCCTGCCGAGGGCTCGGGGGCCGGTGATCCCGGGGTGGCGGCCGGATACCCGGGCGCCGGTTCGGTGGGCGACTCCTGGACCGGGGGTGGTGACGCCGGAATCCCGATCATCGCCGACCCGCCGTCCATGGCCGGGCATGAGGGCCACGGAACGGGCGGGACGGGCACCGGACACGGTCCGGCGCCCGCGCCTTCCGCCTCCGCGACGGATTCCCCTTCGCCCACCCCCTCGGACACCTGCGACGAGGGCGAAGTGCATCTCGTCCAGCCTTTGTTGAGCGGCGCTCTCACGCAGGTGACCGGCCTGCTGAACGGCGGCCTGACCGGAATCGCCGCGTCTCCGTCGTCGTCCCCTGCACCCTCGTCGTCCCCCTCGCCGGACGGCCCGTGCGTCGGTGTGGCCGCCTCGCCCTCGGTCCTGACGGGGGTGCTTCCGTGACAAGCCGTCTCCTGCCCCGTCTCCTCACCGCCCTGGCCGCTCTCGCCGCCGTGCTGCTCGCCGCGCCCGCCGCGTCAGCGCACACCGAACTGGAGTCGTCCTCCCCGAAGGCCGGCTCCAGACTCGCCCATACGCCCGCGACCGTACGGCTCGTGTTCAGCGAGCCCGTCGACCTCGCCGACGTCCATGTCACCGCCGACGGCCAGCAGTTGTCCGTGGCCCGGGCCGCGCACGGCGACAGCAAGGGGAACGCCGTCGAGGTGGCCGTACCGAAGGCCGTCGATCAAGACCGCTTGACTCTCTCTTGGCATGTCCTTGACATAGAAGACGGGCATGCGACATCCGGCACCCTGTCCTTCCCCCTCACCGCGAAGGCGAAGGCCGCCGGCGCGGCCGACTCCGACGGCACACAGGCCGCCCCGCAGGACGCCGAGGCGGTGCGCACTGCCTGGGTGGCCACCCGATGGGTCGGGTATCTCGCCCTCGCCCTCTACGTCGGCGGAATCGCGTTTCTCGCGCTGCTCTGGCCTCAGGGCGCCCATGACCGCCCTACCCGCCGCATCCTCACGCTCTCCTGGACCGCCGGCCTCGCGGCGAGCCTCCTCGCCCCCGGCCTGCAGGGTGCGTACGGAGCGATGGGCACCTTCGACGACGTACTCCGGCCATCCACCTACACCGCCCTGTTGACCACCGAGGTCGGCATCGTGGCCGCCTGCCGAGTGCTCCTGTGGGTGCTCGCGGCCATCGTCCTGGCCGCGCTGCTGCAAGGTGGCGAGCGGGCCGCACGTTCGCCGGGCTGGCGGGTCGGCGCCCTCGCGGTCGGCCTCGGGCTGCTGCGCACCACCGGCATGACCGGCCACAACGCCGAGGGCACGCATCCCGGTTGGGGTGAGGTCGCGGACCTGGTCCATCTGCTCGGCGTCTCGCTCTGGCTGGGCGGGCTGACACTCCTGCTGCTGGGCGTGCTGCCGAGGCGACGCCCGGAGGAGCTGTCGGCGACGGTGTCCGGCTACTCCGTTCTGGCCGGGGTGTCGGTCGCGGCCACTGCGCTGGCCGGGGCGGTGCTGACCTGGCAGGTGGTCGGCTCGTTCGACGCGCTCGTCGGCACCGGCTACGGCCGGCTGCTCCTGATCAAACTCGCCGTACTGGCCGCCGTACTGCTGATCGCCCAACGCAGCCGCGGCTGGGTACGGACCCGGCTCGACATCGCCGTACTCCTGCGTGGCGACCGCGCCACCCTACGGCCCTTCGTCTACTCGGTCGCTGCCGAGACGGGGCTCGTCCTCGTCGTCCTGGCCGCGACGAGTCTGCTGGTCACGTCCGCCCCAGGCCGCTGACCGGCGCCCCTCCCACCCCTCTCACCTCACTAGGGAGACGTACCACCATGCACACTGACGACACCTCCGCGGCCGCGTCACCGCCGAGCCACCGGCACTCCCGAGCGGGCAACCGGGTACTGCTCGCGACCGGCATCGGCGCCGGCATCGCGGCCGCGGCATGCTTCGGTCTGCTCCAGGCGTCCAGCGGGGCCGCGGCCCCGCAGACGGCCGCACCGGCGGCCGAGGCCCACTCGATGGCGGACGAGGCGCACCCGGCCGCCGCCGACACCAAGGCGGCCGACCACACCATCGAGATCAAGGACTACAAGTTCGCCCAGCCGAAGCTGACGGTGAAGGTCGGCCAGACCGTGAAGTGGGTCAACGAGGACACCGCTCCGCACACGGTCACCACCACCAGCGGCCCGGCGAAGTTCGACTCCGGAACCCTGAACAAGGGCGACAGCTGGTCGTACACCTTCACCAAGCCCGGCACGTACGAGTACTACTGCGCGGTCCACCCGGACATGACGGCCTCGGTCACCGTGGTCGCCGACGACAGCGGCGGCAGCACGGGCGGCTCCGGCGGGGGCTCCACGGGCGGCTCGACCGGCGGGCACACCGGCGGTTCCACGGGTGGGTCGACCGGCGGGACGAGCGGGGGTTCGACGGGCGGGTCCACCGGAGGCGGCACCGGCGGTTCGACGGGTGGCTCCACCGGCGGTTCGACCGGCGGGGGCAGCGGCTCCGGCGGCACCAGCGGCGGTGACGACGGCGGCGACGAGCAGTGCGCCAGCGTCCAGCAGGTCCTGCTGCCGATCCTCCAGCACCTCAACAAGGCCCACCTGGAGGAGTCTCCGGGCCAGCAGGTCCAGGACGCGCTCAAGCTCGACAGCTACCTCAAGATGCACACCGTCTGGGTGGAGTCCATCCTCACCCCGGCCGTGAACGGCAGCGGCAGTGTCGCCGACGACACCCTCAGCGTGCTGCTCCAGCACATCAACTCCGCGCACCTGGAGGAGTCCCTGGGCCAGCAGGTCGCGGACATCCTCAACCCCGACGCCTACGTGAAGATGCACACCGTCTGGGCCGAGCACATGCTCGCCCCCACCACGGACTACGTCACCAACTCCTGCTGACCCGAGTCCGGCAGAACGTGGCGGGGGGGGGGGGGGGGGGGGGGGGGGGGGGCGAGGGGGGGGGGGGGGGGGGCCGCCCCTACCCCCCCGAAAAGGAAAAAGAACCTGGCCTATCCACCCCCCCCCCCCAAACAACAACAACACCAGGGCCGTCCCCTC